>CAVTON010000002.1:0-1269930 GCA_963736455.1 uncultured Acidobacteriota bacterium | reverse complement strand
GCACGGCGGCGTAGAACTGCCGCAGGATCGATTCGTCGGTCTCGAGACCCAGAGCGCGGAGGAAGATCGTCGCCGGGAACTTGCGCTTCCGGTCGATGCGGACGAAGAGCACGCCCTTCTGGTCGTACTCGAACTCCACCCACGATCCGCGGTACGGGATGATCTTGGCGAGGTAGCCGTGCGCCGACTCCTTCGTGAAGAAGACGCCGGGCGATCGGTGCAGCTGCGAGACGATGACGCGCTCGGTCCCGTTGATCACGAACGTGCCGTGCTCGGTCATCAGCGGGATGTCGCCGAAGAAGACCTCCTCCTCCTTGGCGTCGCGCATCGTCTTGACGCCCGTGTCCGGGTCCTTGTCGTAGACGAAGAGGCGAAACGTGACCTTGAGGGGCACCGAGTAGGTCATCCCCCGCTCCTGGCACTCGGCCACGGAGTACTTCAACTGGAGATCGACCGGGTTGCCGCAGACGTCGCAGAGCGAGACCTTGTTCGGGTTCTGCGCGCCGCACTTGTCGCAGGAGACGACCTCCTCGTGCGGGTGCGCCGTCACGATCCTCGCGCCGCACGAGCGGCAGTCCATCCGCAGGTGCTCGAGGCCCTTGAGCCGCCCGCACTTGCATTCCCAGTTCCCGATGGCGTACTTGACGAACTGCAGCTCGCACGCCCCCCGGAAGTCGGCGAACGGGAACACGCTCGTGAACACCGACTGGAGCCCGGACGGGTCCCGTTCCTCCGGCAGAAGATTCATCTGCAGGAAGCGCTCGTAGGACCGCCTCTGGACGTCGATCAGATTCGGAAGATCCATGAACGAGCGGATCTTCGAAAAGTTCTTCCGCTCCCTCGAGACCACGACCTCTGTCATCAACAGACTCCCCTGTTAGCGCGAGGGACGCTTCGCGCCCTCGCAATTAGGCACCGAGAAACGGGGACGAGAGTCTTCAACGACTACTTGATCTCGACCTTGGCGCCGACTTCCTCGAACTTCTTCTTGATGGCGGCGGCCTCGTCCTTCGAGACGCCTTCCTTGATCACGCCCGGCGCGCCGTCGACGAGATCCTTGGCCTCCTTGAGACCCAGGCTCGTGACCTCGCGGACGGCCTTGATCGTCTTGATCTTGTCGCCGGCCGCGGCCAGGTGCACCGTGAACTCGGTCTTCTCCTCCTCGGCCGGAGCCGCCGCCGCGGCCGCACCGCCCGCCGCCGCCATCGGCATGGCCATCGCGGCCGCCGAGACGCCGAACTTCTCCTCGAGGGCCTTGACGAGGCCGTTGAGCTCGAGGACGGTCATGCCCTCGATCTCCTTCACGAACGTTTCTGCCGTCATCGCCATGATCGTCACCTCTCCTCTACTCTCTCTATAAGAGTGAACAAATCCCTATTTCATTGAGCCGGGGCGGCGTCGGCCGGCCCCGATTTCGACTTCTGGTCCGCGATCTGGCCCATCACGGCCGCCAGGTTGCGGACCGGCCCGTTCAACACCGTCACGAGGCGCCGCATCGGCGACTGCATGACGAAGAGCAGCTTCGAAACGAGCTCCTCGCGCGAGGGCAGCTCGGCGATCGCCTTGATTTCCGAGGCCGCGACGGCCTGGCCCTCGATGACCGCGGCCTTGAAGACCAGATTCGGGTTCGTCTTCGCGAAGGCCGTCAGGACCTTGGCGAGCGCCACCGGGCTCGACCGGTTGTAGGCCACCGCCGTGGCACCCGTGAAGTGCTCGGCCACCGCCTCGAGCGCCGTGCCCTTGGTCGCCCTCAGCGCGAGCGTGTTCTTCACGACGAGGTACTTCGACTGCGTGCCGCGCACCTGGCGCCGCAGCTCCGTGACCTCCGGGACCTTCAAACCCGCGAAGGCGAACAGGATCGCGTTCGAGGACTTCGCGAGATCGCCCGAGAGCGACTCGACCATTTCCGCTTTTTCGGTTTTGTTCATCGTCGTTCCCGCCTACGTGGCCTCGATCGACGTGGTGTCGATCACGACTCCCGGCCCCATCGTCGAGGAGACCGAGACCGTTCGGAAATACTTGCCCTTCGCCGCCGAGGGCTTGGCCTTGAGCACCGCCTTGATGAAGGCCGAGGCGTTCTCCTCGAGCTTCTTTTCGTCGAACGAGATCTTCCCGATCGGCGCGTGGATGATCGACGTCTTGTCCACGCGGAACTCGATCTTGCCGCCCTTGATCTCCCGGACCGCCTTGCCCACGTCGGGCGTCACGGTTCCGGCCTTCGGGTTCGGCATCAGGCCCTTGGGGCCCAGGACCTTTCCGAGCTTTCCGACCAGCCGCATCATGTCCGGCGTCGCGACGAGCGCTTCGAACTCCAGGAACCCGCCCTGGATCTTCTCGACGAGGTCCTCGGCGCCGACGTGATCGGCCCCGGCCTCCTGCGCTTCCTTCGCCTTGTCCGCGCCCGCGATCACGGCCACCCGCTTGGACTTGCCCGTGCCGTGGGGCAGCACCACCGTGCCGCGCACCATCTGGTCGGCGTGCTTCGGGTCCACGCCGAGCAGCATCGCGAGATCGACCGATTCGTCGAACTTCGCAAAACGCACGTCGCGGACGAGCTTGACCGCATCCGGCAGCGGATACGGTCGAGCCTCGACTTTCGCCTTGGCCGCCAGGAACTTCTTACCGCTTTTTGGCATCATCCTCCTTCGTCGTGCGAACGATCCGGCCAGGGCCGGATCTCCGACTCCCGTGTGGTCTGCGACTCGATTCGAAACGTACTAAACGACCTCGATTCCCATGCTGCGCGCCGTGCCCTCGACCACCCTTATGGCGGCCGGGAGATCCGACGCGTTCAGGTCCGGCATCTTCGTCTTCGCGATGTCCTCGACCTGCTGCTTCGTGACCTTGCCGACCTTCTCCTTGTTCGGCGTCCCCGAGCCCTTCGGCACGCCCGCGGCCTTCAGGAGCAGCACGGCGGCGGGCGGCGTCTTGGTGATGAAGCTGTACGACCGGTCGGCGTACACCGTGATGACGACCGGGATGATCAGGCCCTTCTGCGGCGCGGTCTTCGCGTTGAAGCTCTTGCAGAAGTCCATGATGTTGACGCCCTGCTGGCCGAGCGCGGGCCCGACCGGCGGCGCCGGGGTCGCTTCCCCCGCCGGAATCTGGAGCTTCACGTAGCCGGTGATTTTCTTCGCCATTTCGCTCTTCCTCTTCCGCTTGACCGCTTACAGCTTCTGGACCTGCAGGAACTCGAGCTCGACCGGCGTCGAGCGCCCGAAGATCGTGACCATGACCTTCAGCGTCGAGCGGTCGAGGTTGATGTCTTCGACCACGCCGGTGAAGTTCGTGAAGGGGCCGTCCGTGATCCGGACGTGCTCGCCCTTCTCGAACGTGTGCTTGGGCTTGGGCTTCTCCTTCGTCGAGGTCACACGGTGGAGGATCTGCTCGACCTCCTCCGCCGTGAGAGGGGTCGGCTCCTTGCCGGAGCCGACGAAGCCCGTGACCTTCGGCGTGTTCTTGACGAGATGCCAGCCGTCGTCCGACATCTCCATCTCGATGATGATGTAGCCGGGGAAGAACTTGCGCTGGATCTCGCGGCGCTTCCCGCCCTTCATCTCGACCAGCGTTTCGGTCGGGATCCGGATGTCGCCGAACTTCTCCTGCATGCCCATCGCCTCGATGCGCTGGCGCAGGTTCTGCCGCACCCGCTCCTCGAACCCGGAGTAGGTGTGGACGATGTACCAGTTCTTCGTATTGGTCTCGGTGATCATGACGTCACCAACCCCACCGCCTTGTAGAGGCGATCCATCACCCAGGAGAGACCGGCGTCGACGACGAAGAGGTAGAAGCCGAAGAGGAAGCAGGCCACGATGACGACGACCGTCGTCCCCGAGACCTCGCTGCGGCCCGGCCACGTGCACTTCTTGACTTCGGACCAGACGTCGCGGAAGAACGTCTCCGTCGCCGGCCACCACTCTTTGATTGGCATCATTTTCGTTGTTCGCCTACTTCGAATCGCTTCCGTGCTTATGGCAGGGGTGGAGGGATTCGAACCCCCAACCTACGGTTTTGGAGACCGCCGCTCTACCAATTAGAGCTACACCCCTATGGTTTGAGCGCCCGCTCGACGCGGGCGAAAGGGAGCAAGTGGCCGCTCCGGACCATCCCATGGCGCACAAAGTCACTTCGGTCAAACCTTTCCCTCTTTGTGGGCCGTGTGCTTCCGGCAGAAGCGGCAGTACTTCGCGAGTTCCAGCTTCTCCGTGTTCGTCTTCTTGTTCTTCGTGGTCGTGTAGTTCCGGCGCTTGCATTCGGAACACGCGAGGCTGACATTTTCTTGCATACGTCCTCACGGGCGGGGACAAGCCCCGCCCCTACGCCTATTCCAGGATCTCGACGATGGTTCCGGCGCCGACGGTGCGGCCGCCCTCGCGGATCGCGAACCGCAGCCCCTTCTCCATCGCAATCGGCGTGATCAGGTTGATCTCCAGGTTCACGTTGTCCCCCGGCATCACCATCTCGACACCCTTCGGCAGCTGCGCCGTCCCCGTCACGTCCGTCGTCCGAAAGAAAAACTGCGGCCGATACCCGTTGAAAAACGGCGTGTGCCGCCCGCCCTCTTCCTTCGTCAAAATGTACGCCTGCGCCGTAAACTTCAGGTGCGGCGTGATCGACCCCGGCTTGGCGCACACCTGCCCGCGCTCGACGTCCTTGCGCTCCGTGCCCCGCAGCAGAAGCCCCACGTTGTCTCCCGCCTGCCCCTGATCCAGCAGCTTGCGGAACATCTCCACTCCCGTCACGACCTTCTTCTGCGTCGGACGAATCCCCACGATCTCCACTTCCTCGCCCACCTTCACGATCCCCCGCTCCACGCGCCCCGTCACCACCGTCCCACGGCCCGAGATCGAGAACACGTCCTCGATCGGCATCAGAAAATCCTTGTCGATCGCACGCTCCGGTACCGGTATGTACGCGTCCACCGCGTCCATCAACTCCAATATGCACTTGGCATCGGCCGAGTTCGGGTCCGCCGACTCCCCCGCCTTCAACGCCGAACCCTTCACGATCGGCGTCTTGTCCCCCGGAAACCCGTACGACGTCAGCAACTCCCGAACCTCCAGCTCCACAAGCTCCAAAAGCTCCGGGTCGTCCACCATGTCCGTCTTGTTCAAAAACACCACCACGTACGGCACCCCAACCTGACGCGCCAGAAGAATGTGCTCCCGCGTCTGCGGCATCGGCCCATCCGCCGCCGACACCACCAGAATCGCCCCGTCCATCTGCGCCGCCCCCGTGATCATGTTCTTCACGTAGTCCGCGTGCCCGGGACAATCCACGTGCGCGTAATGACGCTTGTCCGTCGAATACTCCACGTGCGCCGTGTTGATCGTGATCCCCCGCGCCTTCTCCTCCGGCGCGTTGTCGATCTGGTCGTACGCCTTCGCCGTCGCCAGACCCTTCTTCGACAAAATCAACGTGATCGCCGCCGTCAGCGTCGTCTTCCCGTGATCCACGTGCCCAATCGTCCCAATGTTGACGTGCGGCTTGCTGCGATCGAACTTCTCTTTAGCCATTTCCTCTCACCTTTGCCAAACTCGAATCCGCGCCACTTTGGAGCCCACGACCAGGATTGAACTGGTGACCTCGTCCTTACCAAGGACGTGCTCTACCGACTGAGCTACGTGGGCGCTTCCGATCCGTGAATCGGAAACCGGGAATCGGGAATCGAGCTGCTTCGACATGTCCTCGGCGCACACCTTTTTCGATTTCCGATTTCCGTTTCCCGATTCCCGCCTTATGGAGCGGGAGACGGGATTCGAACCCGCGACCAACAGCTTGGAAGGCTGTGACTCTACCCCTGAGTTACTCCCGCGCTCTGGCGACTCTCCTCGATCAATGGTGGGCAGTGAAGGATTCGAACCTCCGTAGCGCGAAGCGCGGCAGATTTACAGTCTGCTGCCATTAACCACTCGGCCAACTGCCCGAGCTCACGAGACCAACCGAGAAAACTTCGGGTCCGGGTCTGCCTCCATTTGGAGCCGGCGATGGGAGTCGAACCCGCAACCTTCCGATTACAAATCGGGTGCTCTACCGTTGAGCTACGCCGGCGGAAAAATCTTTCGAGCAGACCTTCGCGGTCTCCCACCCTCGAAACCGGCATTCAAAGAGCAGACCCGTACCTATCCCCCACCGGCGTGAATCGCGGAGTCTACCAGCCGCAAATCACTCGATCAAGACCCCTTTTTCGCCTCGGCCGCCCGCTGCCGCAGGGCCACGTAGGCCGCGGCGGAGGCGGCCGTCGAGACGTTCAGGGAGGCGACCTTTCCGCTCATCGGGAGCCGGCCGAGCTCGTCGCACCCCTCCCGGACCAGCCGGCGCATGCCCTTTCCCTCGGCCCCGAAGACGAGCGCGAGGTCGCCCCGCAGGTCCAAAGCGAAGTAATCGCGGCCCTCCGGATCGAGGCCGATGACCCGAAACCCTTCATTCTTAAGATGATCCAGGAACCTTCGCAGGTTCTTGGCGCGCACGATCGGAACCCGTTCGACCGCCCCCGCCGACGTCCGGGAAACGGCATCCGACAGCGGGGCCGAGCCCCTCTCCGGGACGACCACGGCCGCCCCCACGGCGTCGGCCACCCTCAGGATCGCCCCGAGGTTCTGAGGATCCTGGATCTCGTCGAGAACGAAGAGAAAGCGCTTCCCCGGGTCCCCCCGCAGTGCCTCCTCCTCGCCCAGGTACTCCCGGACCGCCAGCCGCGCGACGGCCCCCTGGTGCGCCGCGCCGGCGAGCTGGTCGAGGGCGCGGCGCTGGCCGTAGCGCACCGCCACCCTGTTTTCCCGGCAGAGCCGCTTCAAGTCGTTGACGCGGCGGTCGTGCCGCTCGGAGTCGAACAGCACCCACTCGACCTCCCGCGGCCGGGCCCGGACGGCCTCGGCAATCGGGTGGAGGCGCGAGAGGATCATTCGGGCCGGTTCAAAAGGACGACCGCCATCGCCGCGACGCCCTCGCCCCGGCCGGGAAACCCGAGGCGGTTCGTGCTGGTTCCGCGCACGTTGATCGTCTCCGGATCGATGCCGAGGATGTCGGCGATGCGCGTCCGGATCTTCGCCGCGTGCGGAGCGATGCGGGGCGCCTCGGCGATCACGGTCGCGTCGATGTTGCCGACGACGAACCCGCGCTCGCGCGCCAGGTCCTGGGCCCGCTCGAGGAAGACGGCGCTGTCGGCGCCCTTCCACTGAGGGTCCGTCGGCGGAAAGTGATCGCCGATCGAGCCGTGGCCCGCCGCTCCGAGGATCGCGTCCGTGATCGCGTGCATGAGCGCGTCGCCGTCGGAATGGCCCTCGAGCCCCACGCCGTGCGGAATCACGATGCCCCCGAGCTTGAGCTCTCCGGACAGAGCGAACGGGTGCGCGTCGAATCCCAGACCCACGCGAATCGTCATGGCCGCCTCCGCGCCAGGATCGCCTCGGCGAGCTCGAGGTCCTCCGGCGTCGTGATCTTCAGGGTGAATCGGGAGACCGGAACGATCGCCACGGGGATTCCGAGCCTCTCGCACAGCGCGGCTTCGTCGGTCGCGTCCTGGCCGGACGAGAGCGCTTTTCTCAGGATGCCCGCCCGAAACGCCTGGGGCGTCGCGGCGCCGAAGAGCTCCGAGCGGTCCACCGTTTCGAGGATCCGTCCGTCCGCGACGCGCTTGATCGTGTCCACGACGGGGGTCGCGGCGATCGCCGCGCCGGTTTCCTCCGCCGCGCGCAGAACCGCACGGATCTCCTCCTCCGTGACGAACGGCCTCGCCGCGTCGTGGATCGCCACGACGTCCTCGTCGCGGAGCTCGAGGGCCTCGCAACCCCTGCGCACCGACGCGGCCCTCGTCTCCCCTCCCCCGACGACCCGCGCGCGGCCGCCCGCGAGCCGCTCGAAGTCGGCGATCCGATCGGGCGGCGCGGCCACCACGATCCTCGCGAAGGCCGCCGGAGCGAACGCGTCGAGGGTCCAGGAAAGCAACGGTTTGCCGGCCAGGGGAACGAGCGCCTTCGGCTCCGGGCGACCGAGCCGGCTTCCCGAGCCGGCGGCGACGATGACGAGCAGGTTCGCCACTTAGACCGCGAGGATCTCCTGCTCCTTGGCCTTCAGGAGGTCGTCGACCTCCTTGATCCTCTTGTCCGTCAGCTTCTGCGACTCCTCCAGACCGCGGCGCTCGTCGTCCTCGGAGATGGTCTTGTCCTTGTAGAGCTTCTTGATCCGGTCGTTGCCCTCGTGGCGATAGCGGCGGATCTCGACGCGCGCCTCCTCGGCCATCGTGTGCGCTTTCTTCGCCAGATCCTTGCGGCGATCCTCGGTCAGGGACGGAACCGGGATGCGGACGACCTTGCCGTCGGACTGCGGATTCAGGCCGAGCTCGGACTTGCGGACGGCACGCTCGATCTCCACCGCCATCTTCGGGTCCCAGGGCGTCGCGACGATCAAGGTCGGGTCCGGGACCGAGAGGTTGGCGACCTGGTTGATCGGCACGTCCGCCCCATAGGCCGAGACGAGAATGCCGTCGAGCATTCCCAGGCTGGCGCGCCCGGTGCGCAGCGTCTTGAAGTGATCCTTCAGGGCGGCGATCGCGTCGGTCATTTCCTTCTCGATGTCCTTCAACTCCTGCCTCATGGCGTCATGCTCCCCCCGCCGTGACCAGCGAGCCGATGTTCTCGCCGAGGACCACGCGCTGGATGTTTCCCTTGATCTTGAGATTGAAGACCTTGATCGGGATTCCGTTTTCCATGCAGAGCGCCACCGCCGCCGCGTCCATGACCTGGAGGCCGGCATCGAGCGCCTGGCGGTAGGTCAGCGTCTTCAGGAAGTTGGCCCCAGGATCCGTGTCCGGGTTCGCGTCGTAGACCCCGTCCACCTTCGTCGCTTTCAGCAGGACGTCGGCATGGATCTCGTTGGCGCGCAGGGCCGCGGCCGAATCGGTCGTGAAGAAGGGATTCCCGGTCCCCGCCACGAAGAGCACGACGCGCCCCTTCTCGAGGTGGCGCAGGGCGCGGCGCCGGATGAACGGCTCCGCGATCTGCCGAATCTCGACGGCCGACATGAGACGCGTCGTCACGCCGCGCTTCTCGAGAGCGTCCTGGAGCGCGAGGCCGTTGATCACCGTGGCGAGCAGGCCCATGTGGTCGCCGGCGACGCGGTCGATTCCCTGCGCCGCGGCGGACACTCCACGGATGATGTTTCCGCCTCCGAGAACGATCGCCGTTTCGACGCCGAGCGCATGGACCTCGCGGACCTCGTCGGCCATGCGCGCGACGACCTCCGGCGAGATGCCGAACCTCTGGTCCCCCATCAGCGCCTCTCCCGAGAGCTTCAGGAGGATGCGTCGGTACACGGGTTGTTCGGACATGACGGCGGTGATTATCTTCGATTCGGGACGCGAAGCAGCCATTCAGAGATGATGCCTCGTAGGGGCGGCCCTTGTGGCCGCCCGAGGGCGGGGACGAGCCCCGCCCCTACGGACGGGGTTGAAGCCTGCTAAGCGGCTTCCTCTGACCGGCCGAGGCCCTCGCCGAGCTTGAAGCGGACGAAGCGCAGGTCCAGGGCGCCCTTGCCGGCGCGCTCGACGATGATCTGGCCGACCGTCTTCTCCGGATCCTTCACGAACGGCTGCTCGACCAGGACGGCCTCCTGGTAGAACTTCTCGACCTTCCCGTCGGCGATCCTCTCGACCACGTTGGGAGGCTTTCCGGCCGCGGTCGCCTGCGCTTTCGCGATCTCGCGCTCGGTTTCGAGGATCCGTGCGCTGACCTCCGACCGCACCGCAAAGCGCGGGTCCGAAGCCGCGATGTGCATCGCCAGGTCCTTGCCGAGGGCCTCGTCGCCGCCCGGAATGCCGACCACGACGCCGATGCGCCCGTTGCCGTGGATGTAGCTCGCGAACTGCTCGCTCGCGCGGGGCACGAGGCGGGCGAAGCGCCGGACCTGGATGTTCTCCTTGAGCGTCGCGATCAGCTGCGTGACCGCATCCCCGACCGTCTCGCCGGCCGGCCAGGACAGCTTCGAGACCTCGGCGACATCGCCCGAGCGCGTGTCGCCGAAGGCGTCGTGCGCCGCGATCCGGTCCGCCAGCTTCTCGGCGAACGTGCGGAAGTCTTCGGTCCGCGCCACGAAGTCCGTCTCGCAATTGACCTCGAGGAGCACGGCGCCCTTGAGCGTGACGTGCGCGACGACGAGCCCCTCGGACGCGGCGCGGCCGGCCTTGGACGCCGCGGCGGCCAGGCCCTTCTTCCGGAGGATCTTTTTGGCCTCCTCGAAGTTGCCCTGCGCCTCGACGAGCGCCTTCTTGCAATCCATCATGCCGGCGCCCGTCTCGGAGCGCAGGTCGGACACGAGCTTGGACGAGATTTCCACCATGATTCCCCTCAACGAGCTACGAGCTGCGGCGGGCGACGGCCCTCTGCCGTCTGCCGTCCGCGGCTGTCTTTCTTCGGAACCCGGCCCGGATTTCGTCCGGCCCGGCCTTCTCTCGCCGCGTTACGACGCGTCGGCGACGACGGCCGTCTGCGAAAGCTCCGGCGTCCGCGGGCGATCCTCCGAGGCAGCGTCCTCGGCCCCTTCGCGCTCCCCGTGGGCGTGCAGCCCCTCGAGGACCGCGTCGGCCATCTTCGCCGCGAAGAGCCGAATGGCGCGGATCGCGTCGTCGTTGCCCGGGATCACGTGGTCCACGAGATCCGGGTCGCAGTTCGTGTCGACGACGGCGACGACCGGGATTCCGAGAATGTTCGCTTCCTTGACCGCGATGTACTCCTGCTTCGGATCGATCACGAAGAGCGCGTCGGGAAGCTCGTCCATCTCCTTGATGCCGGTCAGGTTCTTCTCGAGCTTCTGCTTCTCCCGCTCGAGGCGCAGCCGCTCCTTCTTCGTCAGGTTTTCGTTGTCGTCCTGAGCGAGGACGCCCTCGATCTCCTTCAGACGGTGGATCGACTTGCGGATCGTGGAGAAGTTGGTCAGCGTCCCGCCGAGCCAGCGCGTGTTCACGTAGAACATGCCGCAGCGGTTGGCTTCTTCGTAGATCGCATCCTGGGCCTGGCGCTTCGTGCCGACGAAGAGCAGGTTCTTGCCCGCGGAGGCAAGGTCGGTCACGAACTTCGAGGCTTCCTTGAACTGCTTGAGCGTCTTCTGCAGGTCGATGATGTAGATCCCGTTGCGCTTGCCGAAGATGAACTTCTTCATCTTCGGGTTCCAGCGTTTGGTCTGGTGACCGAAGTGGACGCCAGCCTCGAGCAGTTCCTTCATCGAAATAGATGCCAGATCACACCTCCCTTTCCTTAGACGGTAAAACGTGAGCGGTGAGCCGAAGCGCGAAATCGCGACATCAGCGCTTGGAGAACTGGAACCGGGCCCGCGCCCCGCGCTGGCCGTACTTCTTGCGCTCCTTCATCCGGGGGTCGCGCGTCAGGAAGCCTTCCTTCTTCAGCTTCTTGCGCAGCTCCAGGTTGTAAATCGTCAGGGCGCGCGAGATCCCGTGGCGGATGGCTCCGGCCTGGCCCGAGGGGCCGCCGCCGGCGACCGTGACGTGGATGTCGAACTTCTCGGCCGTCTCGGTCGAGAGGAGCGGCTGCTTGATGACCATCTTCAGGACGTTGTTGGGGAAGTAGTCGTCCAGCGACCGCTTGTTGACGGTGATCGCTCCGGATCCCGGAACGAGGCGGACGCGCGCCATCGACGTCTTCCGACGCCCGACGGCCCTGTGCTGGATTTCGACGGCTGCTGCCAAAGTTCCTCCGCGTTACTTCCCGCCGCGAGCGGCGCTCACTTTCATGGGGCGGGGCTGCTGCGCCTCGTGCGGGTGCTTGGCTCCGCGGTAGACCTTGAGCTTCTTGAACTGCTTGCGGCCGAGCTTCGTCTTCGGAAGCATGCCGCGCACGGCCGCCTCGATGATCCGCTCGGGATGCTTCTCCTGCATCTGCCGCAGGCCGACGGTCTTCAGTCCGCCGGGGTACCCCGTGTGGTGGCGGTAGACCTTCGAGTCGCTCTTGACGCCCGTCAGCTTCACCTTCTCCGCGTTCAGGACGACGACGAAGTCGCCCGTGTCGAGGTAGGGGACGAAGGTGGCGCGGTGCTTTCCCGACAGGACCCGCGCCACGCGGGTCGCCAGCCGCCCGAGCACTTCACCCGAGGCATCCACGACGAACCAGTCGCGGCGAACCTCGGCGCTCGAAATGTTGGTATCCAAAGCCATTCTCAAAACCCCTCAAAACTGGTTCTCAAGGTGGCCCGCGCCGGCCGCGGGCAGGACAGACCTCCCCCGGGAGGGCGCGTAAGAATACGTAAGGGTGCCGGGCCTGTCAAGAACCCGCCCTCTGCCGGGGCGCGTCAGGGCAGTGAGAAGGTCCGCACCAGGAAGGTGGCCATCTGGCCCCGGGGAGTGGCCGCGGCCGGACAGTAGTTGCCTCCCCCGCAGCCGGCCGAGATGCCCTCGTGGAAGAGCTGCTCGACCCAGTTGGCGTAGGGGCTCGGACAGGGTACGTCGCCCGAACACCCCGGTACAGCCGGGCGGCGCGTACGACGGGCCCTGCTGGGTCTTGAGGAGGAAGACCGCCATCTGGGCCCGGGTCACCGAGACGGACGGGCAGTAGTTCCCGCCCCCGCAGCCGGCCGTGATTCCTTCGTTCGACAGCCGCTCGATCCAGTTGGCGTACGGGCTCGGACAGGGCACGTCCCCGAAGAGACCGGTGCAGGCCGGCGGGGCATAGCCCGACCCGTGCTCCGCCTTCAGCAGGAAGACCGCCATCTGCGCCCGACTGACGACGGTCGAGGGGCAGTAGTTTCCGCCCCCGCAACCCGCCGTGATCGCCGCCCGGAACACCTTCTCGATGTCGCCGTGGAAGAGGTTCGACTGCGGCACGTCGAGGAAGTCCGCGAACCAGCCCTTTGCCAGCGTCCCCGAGAGGTTTCCCGGATTGGTGACCGTGACGTCGTCGAGCGTTCCGGGCGAGAGCGCCGGCACCGTCGCCGACATGAGCGAGCCGTTCGTGACGACCACCCCGGTCGCGGCGACGCCGCCCACCTTCGCCGTTGCTCCGGAGACGAAAGTCGTGCCCACGATGCCGAGCGCCGTTCCGCCCGAGGCGAGGCCGGAGGTCGGCGCGATGGAGGACACCGAGGGCGATCCGGGGACCGGCGTCGGCGAGTGGGTCGGCGTGAGCGTATGGGTTGGCTAAGCGTCGGGGTGCGCGTGGGCGTTCGCGTGAACGTCGACGTCACCGTCGGAGTCTTCGTGAACGTCGCCGTCGCCGTCGGCGTCCGCGTGGGGGTGGCCGTGAACGTCCGAGTCGGCGTCGAAGTCGTGGTCGGAGTCCGTGTCGGCGTGGGCGTGGCCGTAGGCGTCCGGGTCGCGGTCGGGGTCCGCGTGCGCGTCGGCGTAAACGTGGGCGTCGGAGTGCCGCCGCCCGTGTAGCTGATGATGGAGACGAGCCCGGCGCCGGCGGTGGCTCCCTGAGTCAGGTAGTAGAGGCGGCCGTCGAAGCCGCCGAGGACGTCGACCGGGTGGTCGATCCCGGTTACGAAGGTCGTGTAGCCGCCGGGCGGGTTCGGGTTGCTCGGGTCGATGTACCGAATCCACCCTCCGCAGTAGTCGCGCGAAGAAGTACTTGCCGACATACGAGGCCGGGAACCCGGCGGTGGTCGGGCGATAGATGTCGCCCCCCGTGATCGCGCATTCCGTACCGTGCGGATACCAGAAGATCGGCTCCGTGTAGGCCGGAAAGGACGGCGCGCACGGCGTCGACGTTCCCGTCAGAAAATTGGCCTCGCAGTCCGGCCAGCCGTAGTCGGCTCCCGGCACGGCGACGTCGATCTCCTCCCAGGTGTTTTCGCCGACGTCGTTGATGTAGATCGTGCCGTCCAGCGGATCCATGCCGAACGTGAACGGGTTGCGGTGTCCGTACGTCCAGATCTCGCCGCGGTCGCCCGAGATCCCGACGAACGGGTTGTCGCTCGGGATCGAACCATCGCTGTTGATTCGCAGGATTTTTCCGAAAAGATCGGTCCGATCCTGAGAGCAGGCATTGCAGACGTTGTTCCCGGACGCGATGTAGAGCTTTCCGTCCGTCCCGAAGTGCAGGGCGCCGCCGTTGTGATGGCCGTCGGTGAGAGGATCGAGATCGAGAAGGACGAATTCGCTGCCCGGGACGGCCTGGTCTCCATCGCCGGTGAATCGGCTGACGCGGTTGTGGACCGGGGCGGTGGAGACCGTGTAATAGATGTAGACGTACTGGTTCGTCTCGTAATTCGGGTCGAGCGCCACGCCGAGCAGTCCCCGCTCGCCGCTGGGGTCGACGCCGACGGTCAGAAACGGCGTCGAGAGGAGGACGCCGTCCTCGATGATTCGAAGCGCCCCCTGCTGCTGGCACACGAAGATCCGGCCATCCGGTGCAAGATCCATCGCCGTGGCCTTCGTGAGACCCGGGATGGTCTGCTCCGAAAAGCCGGGGGGCAACGTCGCCGCGCCCGACCAGGCCGCGCTGAATATGGTTAGGGCGAGTCCTACACGCAACGTCTTCATATGTGCCAAGGGTGAGCGGAGGCTATGCCGGAGGCCGAAGCCTGTCAAATGATCGTCCCTCGGAACCCGCTCTTGGTACCATCCGTCGGGGCGGACGAAGCAACTGGCAAAGCGATGACAGGCCGTTCGGAACGGCCGCGCGACATTCCTGCGCTCATCCTGGGCAAGGGGATCACGGCCCTCGGCGCCCTGCGATCCTTCGGACGCCGGGGCGTACCGGTCTTCGTTTCGGGCGCCCGCGGCGATCTGGTGAGGCGCTCGCGCTGGTATCGACGGCTTCCCGGGGAGGACGCCGGCGACCTGACGGACGACGGGCTCGCCGAGCGTCTCGAGGCCCTTTCGATTCCCCGGATGGTGCTGCTTCCGACCTCCGACAAGTGGGCGATGTCGGCGAGCCGGCTGCCGGCGCGTCTGGCAGCCCGCTTCCCTTCCTGCCTGCCGCCGCCCGAGGTTCTCGAGCGGCTCGTGGACAAGGGACGCTTCGCGAGCACTCTGGACGAGCTCTCGGTGCCCCACCCGCGCACGCTCCTGCTCTCGGGTCCCGAGAGCCTGCGGCCCGTTCCCGACGAGCAGCTGAAGGGATGCTTTCTGAAGCCGACGCAGTCCGGGCCCTTCGCCCAGGTGTACGGATACAAGGCGCTGCACTTCCGCGATCGCGCGGCGGCGGAACGCCTGCTCGCGGAGGCCGCGGCGAAGGGGTTCTCGCTGATGCTCCAGGAGTACATCCCCGGCCCCCCGACAGAGCACCATTTCGTCGAGGGCTTTCTCGACCGCGACGGGAGAGCGTGCGGCCTCTTCGCTCGCCGCCGGCTCCGCATGTATCCCACCGATTTCGGAAACAGCACCTCGACCGTGAGCATCCCCCTGAGCGAGGTGTCGGCGGCCTCCGAGGCGCTTCTTCGGTTGCTGCGCCAGATCGGCTATCGAGGGATCTTCAGCGCCGAATTCAAGCGCGACGAGCGGGACGGGGTCTTCAAGGTGCTGGAGGTGAACGCGCGCCCGTGGTGGTACGTGGGATTCGCGGCGAGCTCGGGCGTCGACGTCTGCGACATGGCCTATCGCGATGCCCTGGGCGAGACCGTGGAGCCGGTCGAGACCTACCGCGCGGGAAGGCGATGCATCTTTCCCCGGCTCGACCTGGAGGTCGGGCTTCTCGAATGGCGCGCGGGCCGGCTTCCCCTCTCGCGCCTGTTTCGTTCGTGGATCGGAGCCGAGCAGCTCACCCTGTGCTGGGACGATCCCCAGCCGGGGCTGCGCGAGATCTTCACCTGGAGCAAGGGCCGCCTGCGGCGGAAGCTCGGCTGGTGAAGCCCGCGCTCTCCGCACGAGTCCTCCCGGAGACCGAGTTCCCCGCCTGGAACGAGCTGGTCGCCCATTCCGCCGAGGGCTCCGTCTACGACACACCGGAGTACCTCGACGCGCTGTGCGGAGCGGCGGGGGGCACCTTCCGCATCCTCGCCGCGGAGAGGGGCGGCGAGATCCTCGGCGGCGTCGCGCTCTACGAGCGCTCCTCGCGGCCGGGGACCTTCGTGTCGCCGCGCCTCCTGCTCTACTACAACGGCTCCGGTCCTCCGAACGTTCGAGACGCGCTACCCGTCGCAGCAGACCGCCCGGCGAAACGACGCCCTCGAGGCGCTGCGCTCCGAGCTCGCCGGGCGCGGCTACGGCCGCGTCGCTTTCCGCTGCCGCAGTCCCCTGACCGACGTGCGCGTGTTCCTGGCGCGAGGCTGGACGGCGCGGCCGCAATACAGCTACGTCGTGCCGCTCGAGGACCTCTCGGCGCTGCGCGCGCGCATGGAACAGAATCTCCGGCGGCTCGTCGATCGGTGCGCCGCGCAGGGCATGACGATCACCGAGGATGACGACTTCGAGAGCTTCTTCCGACTGCACTCGCAGATCCACGATCGCAAGGGCGCGGCGCTCTACCTGCCGAGGGCGGCCTTCCAGCGCTACTTCGAGAGGATCCGCGCCCAGCGCCTCGCACGGCTGTTCCACGCCCGCCTCCCGTCCGGCGATTCGATCTCGACGCAGCTCGTTCTCCTCGGCCCGCATCCCGTGTCGCACACCGTTTCGCGCGGCCGCCGACGCCGCGCACCTGAAGCTCGGCGCGACCGCCTTCCTGCGATGGAGCGTCTTCGAGCGGCTCTCGGCGCTCGGAAGCACGGCCAACGACCTGACGGACGCGGCCCTGAACCCGGTCACGCACTTCAAGGCTCAGCTCGGCGGAGATCTCGTGACGTGCCATCTCCTCGAGGCTCCGGAGTCGCCGGCGTTTCGCCGGCAGCGACGCCTCGAGGAATTTCGCCGCGCTCTTCGGAGCCGGGCCGCCGGGCTCGCGCGCCGCTTCCGCGGGACTCGGGCGAGCGAGCCGGCATGAACGGCGCCGAGCTTCTCTGCCGGACCCTCGAGAACCTCGGCGCCGACACCGTCTTCGGCCTGCCCGGCAGCCAGAACGTCGCGCTCTTCGAAGCGCTGCGCACCTCGCACCTGCGCACGGTCGTCGCCATGCACGAGCTCGGCGCTTCGTTCATGGCCAACGGCTACGCGCGCGCGTCGGGACGTCCCGGGCATCCTCACGACGATTCCCGGGCCCGGGTTCACCTACGCGCTGACCGGCCTCGCGGAGGCCCTGCTCGACTCGGCGCCCCTCGTCTACATCGTCGGAGCGCCGGCATCGAAGCCGGGCCGGCAATATCAGCTTCAGGCGCTCGATCAGCGAGCCATGCTCTCCCCGGTCGTCAAGCGGATCATCGAGGTGCGCGAAACGCTCCGACATCGAGGCGTCGCTGCGAGAGGCGTACCGGCTCTGCCGCGAGGGCGAGCCGGGCCCGGTCGCGGTCCAGGTCCCTCCGCGCTCTCTTCGCCGAGGAGGCCGTCCCCCGGGTCTCGCCGGAAATCCCGGAGGCGTCCGCTCCGGTCGATTTCGAACCGCTTCGACGGCGCCTGCGGAGCTCCGCGGCGCCCCCTCTTCTACTGCGGCCAGGGCGCGGCGGACGCCGCGGAGCCGCTGCGCGAGCTCGTCGCCGCGATCGGCGCGCCGATCGTCACGACGACTTCGGCGCGCGGCGTCGTGCCGGAAGACGACCCGCGCGTGCTCCGCTTCGACCGCCGCGAAAGACCGAGGTCCTGAACGAGCTCGTCGAGAGCGCCGACCTCGTCCTCGCGCTCGGCTGCAAGTTCTCGCACAACGGCGCGCACGGCTTCCGACTGCGCCTGCCCGCCGACCGGCTCGTTCACGTCGACGCGTCGCCGGAGGTGCTCGGCGCGAACTACGAGGCCTCGGCCCTTCTCGAATCGGACGTCCCGGCGGCGATCGGGCGCTTCGATCGATCGGCCCCGCGCGCCTCGTCGTGGAAGGCCGAGGAGCTGCTCGCCTGGAAGGACCGGGCCCTCCGCGCCGTGGGCGAGGGAACCGAGCCCCGGATCGCCGACCTGCGCGACGGAACGCCGGCGGCCTTCTTCGCCCTGCTCCGGAAGGCGATGCCTCGCGAATGCGGCGCTCGTGCTCGACTCGGGCCTGCACCAGATGCTCGCGCGCCGCCACTTCCGCGTACTCGACCCGCGGACCCTGCTCCTTCCGACGGATCTGCAGTCGATGGGGTTCGCCATCCCGGCCTCGATCGGAGCCCGGCTCGCCCGGCCCGAGCGGCCGGTCGTCGCGCTGCTCGGCGACGGCGGCTTCGCGATGTCGGCGCTCGAGCTCCTGACCGCGGTCCGGGAGCGCATTCCCCTCACGGCCATCGTCTTCAACGACGGACGCTACGGGCTCATCCACAGGCAGCAGGTCGCCGCCTACGGCCAGCCCCACGGCACCGAGCTCCGGAACCCGGACATCGAATCGGCTCGCCGACTCCATCGGCGCCCGCTACCTCCGGCTCTCGGACCGCAACGGCCGCAGCCTGCCGCGGCCTGATCCGAGGCGGCGGATCCACGTGGTCGAGGTCATGCTCCGGATCGCAGCCGGCAGCGACTGCGGCGGGCGGCCCGCTCGGTCGCCGGGAAGCTCAAGAGGTGGCTTCTCCCGGAGGACTAGGGTCCCTGAGGTGGAGTCGCAACACGACGTAGGGGCCTGGCTCCTGCCCGAGGGCGGCCGCAAGGGCCGCCCCTACGAAGACAATCCCCCACAGGAGCCCGACCCACCTCGTTCAGCGCAGCATGCCGGAGAGCGCTCGCCGCTTAAGCCATCCTCCTCGCGCGGTCTCCGTACGGGATCTCTCCTCGAGCCGCTCGGCCACGCTTCAGAAGCCGGCCGCCGCCATCGCGACCGCCGGAAGCTCCGACCGATCGCCTTCGCGACGTCGGGCGCCCCCGCGAGAGCGCCAATCGCCGCAGGTCGCGATAGAACGTGAGCGCCATCCCGCGGATGAACAGGCGCGAGACTCGTCGAGATCGACCTTCGGCGCCGGAAACGTCGAGGACCGAGCCAGGGCGCCGAGGACCTCGAGAATGATCATGTTCCGACAGCACTTCTCGCACGCGCCGCAGTTCTCTTCGGAGGTGCTGCGGGTGCACACGCGCAGCGAGCCCATGGCCAGGTCGAAGCGCGTCAGGAACTCGAGCTTCTCCCATCGGGCGAGAGCCGCCCCATCGTGCAGGAAGGCCGTCCCCGAGGTCGACAGGAGCGGATCCGTGAGGGGGTGCGAGCCCCAGGGACTCGATCTTCGCGTACTCCTCGCTCGCGCGATCAAGATCCGGTCGTAGCGGTTCTCCAGAAGGAGGCCCACGCTCGCCAGGGCGCATCCATGCCAGAGGTCCGACATCGAGAGCTCGCGCAGCCGCGTCTGGCGCAGATTCATTCGCACCGGCAGGAGCGTCTTCCCGGTCGCGGCCGCGACGCGCTCGAGGCGACGACGGTGGCGCTCGAAGGCGCCGTCGTCTTCGAGGAGGATGTCGAAGCCGTGGATCGCGATCAGCTCGTCCACGGGAAAGCCGCGGCCTCGTCCTCCTCGTTGTGGAGCAGTGTGTAGAACGAGTCGACGCCGCCCGAGAAGAACATGCCCGTCCTTCGCTTCGCCGCGGCCGGAGGCGGCGAACGAAACGAGCGCCTCGAGAGGGACGACGCGCAGACGCGGAGAACCAACCCTCCAGATCACCATCACCTCGCGCAGGTTGCGAAGGAGCAGGCGGTCGACCGGAAGCGGAACGCGCAGCGGCTCGCCGAGCGCCGCCGCCATCGGAAGGAGAGCGACGAGCCAGGGGTTGCCGGAATCGGAGAGGGAATCCGCGATGCCGGCCGGCACCTCGAACCAGTACTCTTCGGTGGTCCCGGGCCGGTCGTCGTAGCGCACGGCGCCGGTCACGCGCACGCGCCCGGCTTCGACGAGTTCCCTGCGGACCGAGATCAGCTCCATCGTCCGGCGGGCGCCCCGAAGCTCCCTCTCGAGCTCGACGGCTGCCGATCTACGACCGAGCCGGTCGAGCTGCGTGTAGGTCAGCAGGATCAGGTCGGCGCGGCGCCGCACGCCGTACTTCGCGAGCAGGTTCGAAACGTGGAACTTCGCGGTCCGCTCGGACATGTTGAGCTTGGCCGCGATCTCCTTGTTGGACAGGTTCTCGAGCAGGGAGTCCATGACTTCCTTCTCCCGGCGCGACAGGCGGGCCGGCCCGGCCGGCCCCCGGGGTCGGCGCGCGAGGTGATCGTCTCGTCGACGAAGTTCGAGAGCAGCGCCCGCGGGACCCAGAAGCCGCCTCCGACCACCTCCAGAACGGCGCGAGCGAGCTGCTCGGAGCACTCCGCGAATGTCAGGAGCCCTTTGCCGCCCAGCCGAAGCAGCGGAAACGCGACCGCCTGATCGAATTTCTCGGCGACGACGACGCATGCGCGCCGTCGGCTGGCGCGAGAGCACGCCGACGACGAGCGCCTCGGTCGTCGGACGGTGGGCGTGGCTCTCGAGGACGTAGACCGAAGCCTTCGGGACGTCGAGCCGGCTCGGATCCGCGATGAGATCCGGCTCCAGACGCCGCGCCGTCACCGCGAGCGGGTGATCGGAAAGCAGACGTTCGAATTCCGAAAGCACCAGCGGATGAAACGCCAGCAGGCACACGGACGCTCGCCGCGTGGACCGGATCGCCGCCTTGATCATTCCAGCGAAGGTTACGCGATTTGGATCTCCCGCGGCAAGCGCCAACCTGTCCGCGAGGACAGGTGACGGCCGCGTCGGAACGCCTGTCCGTCGTCGGGACGGACGGAACAGTAGCCTTCGAGGGTCGACGCGACCTAATCTCTCACCCAGTGTCCCGAAGGTTCTGACCCGTTGGCTTCTGGTCGCCGCGTTCGCGCTCGCGCATCGGACCGCCGCCGCCGCCGACTTCTACGTGGCTCCGAACGGGTCGCCGTCGGGCAGCGGCAGCATCAACAGTCCATGGGATCTGCAGACGGCGCTCAACCAGCCGTCCGCTGTGCATCCCGGCGACACGATCTGGCTGCGCGGCGGCACCTACGTCGGCCACTTCACCAGCAACCTCAACGGCACCTCCTCCAGCCCGATCATCGTCCGCCAGTACGCCGGCGAGCGGGCCACCATCGACGGCAACTACGGCGGCAACCTCCCCACCCTCGACATCAACGGCTCCTACACCTGGTTCTGGGGCTTCGAGGTCATGAACTCCAATCCCAACCGGTACCTCCAACGGCACCGACCCGCCTCCCGACCGCGGCGAGGGCGTCCACCTGCTCGGCGTCGGCACCAAGCTGATCAACATGATCGTCCACGACACCGGCCAGGGGGTCCTGAGCAGCTCGCCGTCAACGGCACCGAGGTCTACGGCAACCTCATCTACTACAACGGCTACGACGCGCCCGACCGCGGACACGGCCACGGCATCTATGTCCAGAACGACCCGGGCAACGTACCGCAAGCAAGTCTACCGACAACATCATCTTCGAGCAGTTCGGCTACGGCATCCACGGCTACACCGAAGGCGGCTACCTCGACAACCTCGACTACGAGGGAAACACGTCCTTCGACAACGGCGGCCTCTCGCACGTCACGGATGGACGACCAACATCCTCGTCGGCGGCCTCCAGGTCGCGACCAACCCGACCATCATCGCAACTACACCTACAACCAGGTCCAGCAAGGTACGAACAACCTCGGCTACAGCGCCGGCTGCACGAACCCGACGGTCACCGGCAACTACTTCGACAGCGGCACGGCGCTGAGATCATCAACTGCACGCGGCATCACGATGACGGGCAATACCTTCTACGGCTCGATCTCCGGCTTCACGCAGTCCCAGTTCCCGAACAACACCTACTACTCCTCGCAGCCCACGGGCGTGAAGGTCTTCGTCCGTCCCAACGCCTACGAGGCCGGCCGCGCCAACATCACCATCTACAACTGGGACTCAGAACCACCGTCAGCGTCGACGTCAGCGCCGTCCTGACGCGTCGGCCAGGGCTACGAGGTCCGCAATGCCGAGGACTTCTTCGGCGCCGCGGTTCTCACGCGGAACCTACGACGGCTCGCCGCTCGTCCTTCCGATGACCGGCCTCTCGGTCGCCACGCCCGTTCGGCGTGGCGGCGCCCGCCGCCGACCGGACCCGAGTTCAACGTCTTCGTCCTGCTTCCGGCCTCCCCGGGCGGAAGCCGACGCCGACCCCGACCGCCACGCCGACGCGCACGCCGACCCGGACGCCGACGGCCACGGCGACGCGAACCCCGACGGCCGCGACTCCCACTCAGACGCCGACGCGGACCCCGACCGACGCACGCCCGACCCGACACGCCGACGCGACCCGACACCCACGCCGACCGGACGGCGACCCATACGCCGACGCGGACGCCGACCGCCACGCCGACGCGACGCCGACCGCGCACGCCGACGGCGACTCGGACGCCCACCCGACACCGCCACCGGTGTACCCCCGACGGCGACGCATACCCCTCCGCCGACCGCGACGCGGAACGCCGACCGCGCACGGCGACCGGCGTCCCCGACGACGACGGCGCACATTGCACGCCGAGCACTCCGACCCGGCGCCACCGACGGCGACTCACACCTAGCGCCGCCGAGCGCCACGCCGACGCCGCACCCGACACCGCGACGCCGACCCGGACCCCGACCGTCTTCCGGCGGCGGTCGAGCCGACGCCGACGCCGACGCCGTCTCACCTGTACATCTACGAGGAAGCGGAGGCCGCGACTCTTGCGAGCGCCGATGGCGATCGGCTCCGATCCCGGCGCCTTCGGCGGCCAATACGTCGCGACTCGAGCGGGGACAACGCCGGCACCGCGACCTGGACCGATCACCGTGCCGACACGCGGGCAACTACTACGTCTGGTGCCGCGTCCTCGCGCCGAACGTCGTACCACGACACCTTCTTCGCGAAGTCCAACGGCGGGAGCGAGGACGTCTACGACGACGCCGAAGGCAACCTGGGCGCCGACCTGGCAGTGGACGATCCTGAACGGCCGCGGCCCGCGCGGCGTTCCGCTGTCGATCGATCCGCGCATCTTCTCGTTCTCGGCCGGGCACGAACACGATCCGCTTCCGCGGGCGGGACGTCCGGCAGCAAGCTCGATCGCATCCTCGTCACGGACGATCCGAACTTCGTCCCGACCGACGGCAACGTGATCACCTTCCCGGACACGCCGCCCTCGAATCCCTTCTTCGACTTCGTCGAGACGGTCGGGCGCAACCAGATCACGAGCGGCTGCGGCGGCGGCAACTACTGTCCTTCCGCGGGCGTGACGCGCGCCCAGATGGCCGTGTTCCTGCTGAAGTCGAAGTACGGCGCGAGCTACACGCCGCCGCCCGCCGTCCGGGATCGATGTTCAGCGACGTGCACGCGAACGCGTTTGCCGCCGGCCTGGATCGAGAAGCTCGCCGCGGACGGGATCACGACCGGATGCGGCAACGGCAACTACTGCCCGAACGCGATCGTGACGCGGGCCCAGATGGCGGTCTTCCTGATGCGCGCCAAGCACGATCCCGGGCTACGTGCCCCCGCCGCCCGTCGGACTCTTCGCGGACCTCGTCCTGACCGATCCCGTTCACGCCCTGGATCGAGGAGCTCTCGAACGAGGGCGTCACGGCCGGCTGCGGCAACGGAAACTACTGTCCCGAACGCGGCGTGAATACCCGCGGCCAGATGGCGGCGTTCCTGGTCAGGACCTTCGGCCTGCAGTAGTTCGGATCGACCCTGGCTCGCTCAGGTCCAGGTCCCGACGCTGTCCAGTTTGTTGGCCCTGTACGACAGTCTCCTTTTGCCTGAAGGCCGGTTCCATGCACTACGTAATATCCAGCGCAGTGATCCAGACATTGCGATGCCGGCTCGGCAGCTCCGCATCGCGCGCTCCTGCTGCTCCTCGGGGCGGCCGGTCCGCTGCTCGCCGCCGATTTCTACGTCGTCGCCGAACGGGTCGCCCTCGGGCAACGGCAGCATCAACAGTCCTTGGGATCTGCAGACGGCGCTCAACCAGCCTTCCACCGTGCATCCCGGCGACACGATCTGGCTGCGCGGCGGGACCTACGTCGGTCACTTCACGAGCAATCTCAACGGCACCTCCTCCAGCCCGATCATCGTCCGCCAGTACGCCGGCGAGCGGGCCACCATCGACGGCAACTAGACGGCAACCTCCAACATCACCCTCGACATCAACGGCTCCTACGCCTGGTTCTGGGGCTTCGAGATCATGAACTCCAATCCCAACCGCGTACTCCACGGCACCGACCCCGCCTCCCAACCGCGGCGAGGGCTCCAACCTGTCGGCGCCGGCACCAAGCTGATCAACATGATCATCCACGACACCGTGCCAGGGAATCCTGACGCAGCTCGGCAGTCAACAGCACCGAGGTCTACGGCAACTCATCTACTACAACGGCTACGACGCGCCCGACCGCGGACACGGCCACGGGATCTATGTCCAGAACGATCCGGGCAACGCCACCAAGACAGTCTACGACAACATCATCTTCGAGCAGTTCGGCTACGGCATCCACGGCTACACCGACAGGCGGCCACCTCGACAACCTCGACTATCGAGGGAAACACGTCGTTCAACAACGGCGGCCTCTCGACGTCAGCGGATGGACGACCAACATCCTCGTCGGCGGCCTCAGGTCGCGACGAACCCGACCATCATCGTCCAACTACACGTACAACCAGGTCCATGCACGGTGCGAACAACCTCGGGCTACAGCGCGGGCTGCACGAACCCGACGATCACCGGCAACTACTTCGACAGCGGCACGGCCCTCAAGATCATCAACTGCACGGGCATCACGATGACGGGCAACACCTTCTACGGCTCGATCTCCGGCTTCACGCAGTCCCAGTTCCCGAACAACACCTACTACTCCTCGCAGCCCGACCGGCGTCAAGGTCTTCATCCGGCCCAACGCCTACGAAGCCGGCCGCGCCAACATCACCATCTACAACTGGGACCAGACAGACACGGTCAACGTCGACGTCTCGGGCCTGCTCGTCGCCGGGCTCCTACTACGAGGTCCGCGAACGCCCAGAATCACTTCGGCGCCGCCCGTCCTTATCGGGAACCTACGACGGCAACCCCGTTGCGTTTCCGATGACCGGCTCTCACGCCGGCGACGCCGGTCGGGTGCGCCCGCACCGCTCCGACCGGGCCCGAGTTCAACGTGTTCATCCTGACGTCGACGCTCGGACCGTACGAGTTTTACGACGTCCCCAATCCGAACCCTTCCACGCCGCCATCCACACCGTCGCGGCCGACGGGCATCACGGCCGGCTGCGGCGACGGCGACTACTGCCCCAACGCCTCGGTCAGCCGCGCGCAGATGGCGGTCTTCCTCCTGAAGGCCGAGCACGGCGCCTCGTACGCCCCTCCCGCCGCGACCGGCACCGTTTTCACCGACGTCTCCGCGCAATCCTTCGCCGCGGCGTGGATCGAGGAGCTCGCCGCCGAGGGGATCTCGTCGGGCTGCGGCGGGGGCGACTTCTGCCCGACGGCCTCCGTGACGCCGGGCGCAGATGGCGGTCTTCCTGCTGAAGGCCCTCGCAGGGATCCGCGCTACGCCCCGCCCCCGGCGACCGGCTCGGTATTCAGCCGACGTGCCGGCCGCGGCCTTCGCGGCCTCCTGGATCGAGGACCTCGCAGGCGCGCGGCATCACCTCGGGCTGCGGCGGCGGAAACTTCTGTCCGGCGAACCCCAGCACCCGCGGGCAGATGGCGGTCTTCCTGGTCCCGACCTTCTCCCTCCAGTAAGAAGTTCTAAACCCACTGCCCGGCCGGACGGCGGCGCGGTAAAATCGCCCGTTCCATGACCAAATTCGCCCGTTCCTCCTGGCTCATCGCCCTCTGGTTTCGCCTCCACGCCCCTCTTCGCGGCGAGTTCTACGTCGCGCCGGACGGCTCGTCTCCGGCAACGGCTCGAAGCACAAGCCCTGGGACCTCGCGACGGCCCTCGCCCAGCCGGCCACCGTCAAGCCCGGCGACACGATCTGGCTGCGGGGCGGGACCTACGTCGGCCACTTCACGAGCAAGCTCAAGGGCTCCGCGACGGAGCCCATCGTCGTGCGGCAGTCCGCTGGCGAGCGGGCCATCATCGACGGAAACGACGGGACGAATCAGTCACCCTCCTCATCAACGGGTCCGACACCTGGTTCTGGGGCTTCGAGATCACGAACTCCGACCCGACGACGTCGACGAGCGCCTCGGACCGACTCCGCCCGCCGACGAGGCGAAGGCGTCAACCTGCTCGGCCACCGGACACGAAGCTCATCAATCTGGTCATCCACGACACGGCGCAGGGGGTCCTCACGACCACCGATAGCGCCGACACCGAGGTCTCGGGCAACCTCATCTACTACAACGGCTACGACGGCCCCGACCGCGGGCACGGCCACGGCATCTACGTCCAGAACGCCGCGCCCGAGCACGAAGCACGTCGCGACAACATCATCTTCGCCCAGTTCGGCTTCGGCATCCACGCCTACACCGAGGGCGGAAAGCTCGACAACCTCGACTTCGAAGGCAACACCTCGTTCAACAACGGGATCCTCGTCGCAGGTCACGGGCCGACGACGGACATCCTCGTCGGGCGCCAACGGGTCGGCCGCGGCCAGCCCGTCCGACTCGGCCAAGGTCGCGAAGAACACGACCCTTCGCAACAACTACACCTACTTCCCCGTCCGGAGGCACGGCCGTGAACCTCGGCTACAGCAAGGGCATCGCATCGCCGACGATCGTGGACAACTACTTCGTCGGAGGACGGCGCTCGCCCTCGTCAACGCCTTTCGGCCGATCACGATGACGGGAACTCGTTCTACGGAAGCCTCTCCGGGTTCAGCTCGAGCCGACTTCCCGAACAACACCTACTACTCCTCCCGGCCCACCGGCACGAAGGTCTTCATCCGGCCGAACAAGTACGAGCCCGGCCGCGCCAACATCACGATCTACAACTGGGACAACGCCCCGACCGTCGACGTCGACCCGTCGGCCATCATCAAGACCGGCGCGCGTTACGAGCTGCGAAACGCCCAGAACTATTTCGCGCCGCCGGTGGCGAGCGGGATCTATCCCGGCGGCGTGATCCACGTTCCGATGACCGGGCTCACCCCCGCGACGCCCGTGGGTCTCGCGGCTCCCCCGCCGACCGGACCCGAGTTCCAGGTCTTCGTTCTCGTTCAGACGTCTCCGACGACATCGGCGCGGGGCCGAGTGGCCGGCCGCCCGACCGCGACGTCGCGCGCCCGTTGGCAGATCGCAGCGCTTCGATGAAGCGCGAATCCGCATCCGATTCGAACGACGCGAGGGCCCTCCCCGCGATCGAAACCGCCGATGTCCCGGCTCCCGGGCCCTGCGCGGCCGACCTGCCGGCCGAGGCCGGGTCCGACGACGGCCGACGTCGCGCGGCGGCTTGTCGACCGACCGTCCTGGAACGGGCCTGTACTCCGTCGCCCGATCCGAAGCGAATTCCTGCCGCACGTCCCTGGTCGCGACCAACACCGGGCTCCAGGCGGCCGGCCTGCGCCTGTCGTATCTCGAGCACGAGGCGGACAACACGGACGCGCCCGCCGTCTCCTTCGTCCTCGCGCCCGGGAGCGACCCTGAGCCGCGACGACGTCCTGGAATCGCTCTTCGGTCTGCGCGACGGATATGGAACGCTCGAGGTCGATGCGGACGACGACGTCCGCGTTTCGGTGCTCTCGAGCCGCTCGCCGGCGTCCTCCTCGCCGGCCGCGCCGCTGCGCGCGGTTTCGACCGGGGAGCTCTCGCCGCTCCGCACGCTCCGCGGGATCACGGCCTCCCAGGCCGACGTCACGGACCTTCACGTCATCAATCCGAACTTCTGGGGAGGGCCGATCGCGATCACGGTGCTCGAGGCATCCTCGGTGGCCCTCGCCACCGCGTTTCTCGTCGTGCCGCCTCGCAGCGACGTCCGGCGCGGTCTCGCTTCGCTCTTCGGACCGCTGGAAGTTCCCTCCGACGCCGCGTTGTCTCTGGTCGTGGATGGCGGAGCGCTCCCGGTCTATGCCTTCACGACTACAGGCGGGTCCGGGTCGTCCGGCACGGACGGATTCGGCCTCGCGCTGAGCCTTCTCTCCCCGCCCGGAAGGCGGCTTGACGCCCGGGGTAGCATCTGTCGATGGCAGATTCCGACGCCGGTTCGGGGCCGCGCCGGCCCCTCGTCAGTATTGGTCTGCCCGTTTACAACGGCCAGGAATACCTGGGCGAAACACTCGCCTCGATCGCGGAGCAGACGTTCGGCGACTACGAGCTCATCATCTCCGACAATGCGTCGACCGATCGCACCGAGGAAATCAGCCGGGCGGCGGCACAGCGTGATCCGCGGGTTCGCTACCTCCGCAACGAGACCAACATCGGCGGAGATCGCAACTATTACCAATGCTTTCTCGAGTCCGCGGGGAGTCTATTTTCTCGGAATCGCCCATGACGACCGCCTGCATCCCGAATACCTGCGCACCGTCCTGGAGGTCTTCGGCCGCGATCCCGCCGTCGTGTTCTGCCATGCCCGCACGTTTCAGCTCGACCGGGACGGCCAGGTGATCGGGACCTTCGACGCCCGGCCCTTCTCCAAGTCGTCATCGCCGCACGAGCGCTTTGCGGGACGCCATCGCGCCTCGGCCCGTCGTCGCCCACCTGGGCGTCATCCGCACGGACGTGCTCCGGCGGATGCCTCCGCTGCTGGCGTACCCCTCGTCGGACGCGTACTGGCAGGCCGAGTTCGCCCTGCACGGGCGGCTCGTCGAGATCCCGGACATTCTCTTCTATCGCCGGTTCCGGCCGGACAGCGGCGGCGCGATTCCGATCTACGAGCGCATCCGCTGGTCCGACCCCTCGCGCTCGGGGCGCGTCATCTTCCCGAACTGGCGCCGACCGGCCGAGTACCTGCGCTCGGTCGCCCGTTCGCCGCTCTCGCCGAGCCAGAAATTCCGGTGTGCGCGAGAGGTCTGGAGGTACGTCCGACGCCGTGGAATCCATCCGCTCGGGCGCGACATCCGGGTCGCCGCGCGAACGGTCCTCGCCCGATCGAGAATGGGTACCCGCATCCTCGCGATCCGAGACCGGGCGAAGAACCCTTGAGCCTCCCGGTCTGCCGCTTCTGCGCGGCTCCACTGCGCCGCGTTTTCGTCGATCTCGGCATGTCGCCGCTCTGCGAGTCGTTCCTCTCGTCCGACGAGCTGAACCGGATGGAGCGGTTCTTTCCGCTCAGGGTCTGGGTCTGCGAAGCCTGCTTCCTCGTCCAGCTCCAGGAGTACGTCTCTCCCGACGAGATCTTCACGGAGTACGCCTATTTCTCGTCCTATTCCACGTCGTGGCTCGAGCACGCCCGCCGATATACGGAGATGGCTGTGCAGCGCTTCGGCCTCGGAGCGCAGCTCCCGCGTCGTCGAGATCGCGTCCAACGACGGCTACCTGCTGCAGTATTTCGCCGCCCGGGGCATTCCCGTGCTCGGCGTCGAGCCCGCCGCCAACGTCGCCCGCGCCGCGGTCGAGAAAGGGGTGCCGACCCGCGTCGCCTTCTTCGGGCGCGACACGGCGGCCGCTCTGACGGCCGAACCCGGCCCGGCCGATCTCATCGTCGGCAACAACGTCCTGGCGCACGTTCCCGACATCAACGACTTCGTCGCCGGCCTGCGGATCCTGCTCCGGCGCGGCGGCGTCGTCACGATGGAGTTTCCGCATCTGTGGCGCCTCATGGAGGGCAACCAGTTCGACACCATCTACCACGAGCACTTTTCCTATCTCTCGCTGTCGACGGTGCGACGACATCTTCTCCTCGCACGACCTGCGCCTCTTCGACGTCGAGGAGCTCCCGACGCACGGCGGCTCCCTCCGCATCTACGCCTGCCACACGGGCGATGCCCGCCCGACGGCGCCGGCGGTCGAGAGCCTCCTGAAGGCGGAGGAGGCGGACGGCTTCCGGTCGATCGAGCGCTACGCCTCCTTCGGCCCGCGCGTCGAGGAGACCAAGCGCTCCCTCCTCGAGTTCCTGATCGAGGCGCGCCGGGAGGGAAAGACGATCGCCGCCTACGGAGCGCCCGGCAAGGGCAATACCCTGCTCAACTACTGCGGCATCCGGACGGATTTCGTGGAGTTCGCGGTGGATCGCAACCCCTACAAACACGGCCGGTTCACTCCGGGCACCCACATCCCGATCTATGCTCCCGAGCGATTGCAGGAGGCTCGCCCCGACTTCATCCTGATCCTTCCCTGGAACCTCAAGGACGAGATCGTCGAACAGCTCGCGTACGTCCGGGAATGGGGAGGCCGCTTCGTCGTCCCGATCCCCCGAGTGACCGTTCTCTCGTGACGCCATGATCTTCCATCCGACGCCCCTCGCGGACGCTCAGGTCATCGAGCCCGAGCGCTTCGCCGACGAGCGCGGCTTCTTCGCCCGCATCTTCGAGCCTCGCGAGTTCGAGGCGCGGGGACTGAACCCGAACGTCGCGCAGTCCAGCCTCTCCTTCAACCCCCGCAAGGGGACGCTGCGAGGCATGCACTTCCAGCGGCCGCCCTTCGCGGAGGCCAAGCTCGTGCGATGCACCCGGGGCGCCGTCCACGACGTCATCATCGACCTGAGGCCGGCCTCGAAGACGTACCGCGGCCATTTCGGCGTCGTGCTCGATGCCGACTCCCGCCGGATGCTCTACGTGCCGGAGGGCTTCGCGCACGGCTTCCTGACCCTGACCGACGACGCCGAGGTCACCTACCAGATTTCGGCCCCCTACAGTCCCGAACATGCCTCGGGCGTGCGCTTTGACGATCCCGCGTTTGGAATCTCCTGGCCGGGTCCGGTCGTTCTGATCAACGAGCGCGACCGGACTTACCCGGATTTCCGGTCGTGACGAGCGAGCGGAGCGTTGCCGCCCTGACGGAGAGCGCCGATTTCGCCGCGCTCGGGCTCGAGATGCACGACCTTGCCGGAACCCTCTACCCGATCTGCCGGTCCATCACCGGAAACGGGCTCCGCGAGACGCTCGCGCTCCTGCAGACGGTGGCGCCGCTGACGATCCACGAGGTCCCCTCGGGAACGGCCGTGCTCGACTGGACCGTGCCGCGGGAATGGAACATTCGCGACGCGTGGATCGCCGATGCGGGCGGACGGCGGGTCGTCGACTTCCGCGAGTCGAACCTCCACGTCGTCAACTACAGCGTCCCGGTCCGCAAACGGCTCCGACTCTCCGAGCTTCGGCCGCGCCTCCACACGCTGCCGGACCGGCCCGACTGGATCCCGTACCGCACGTCGTACTACCAGGACGATTGGGGGTTCTGCCTTTCCCAACGCGCCCTCGAGGCGCTGCCGGAGGCCGACTACGAAGCCGTCATCGACTCGACGCTCGCCGATGGAGCCCTGAGCTACGGCGAGCTGTTCCTGCCCGGCGAGGAGACGGACGAAATCCTTCTCTCCGCTCATGCCTGCCACCCCTCGCTCGCCAACGACAACCTGTCCGGCCTCGCGCTGCTCGCCGTCCTCGCGCGCTCCCTGGCGGACGCGCCGCGGCGCTATTCGTACCGATTTCTCTTCGTACCCGGCACGATCGGCTCGATCGCCTGGCTTTCCGGCAACCCCGAGGCCGCCGCCCGAATCCGCCACGGCCTCGTGGCCGCCTGCGTAGGCGACGCGGGGCCGCTGACCTACAAGAAGAGCCGCCGCGGCGACGCCGAGATCGATCGCGCGGCGGCCCACGTCCTGCGGCACACGCGCCCCCGGCCACACGATCCTCGAGTTTTCTCCATACGGATACGACGAGCGCCAGTACGGATCTCCCGGGTTCAACCTCGCCGTCGGAAGCCTGACGCGCACGCCTCACGGCCGCTATCCCGAGTACCACACGTCGGCCGACGATCTTTCGTTCATTCGGCCGGAGGCCCTCGCCGATTCGCTGCGGGCGTACCTGGCCGTCCTCGCGGTTCTCGAGGGCAACGGGCGATACGTCAATACGAGCCCGAAGGGCGAGCCGCAGCTCGGCCGGCGGGGCCTCTATGGCTCGATGGGCGGCTACCCGAACCCGGGCGAGCTGCAGATGGCGATGCTCTGGGTCCTCAACCAGTCCGACGGCGGACCGACCCTGCTCGACATCGCCGAACGATCGGGGCTCGCCTTCGCCGCCGTGCGGGCCGCGGCGGACCGCCTCCTCGAAAATGGCCTCCTGATTCCCGCCTCCTCGCGGGAGACGTCACGGTAGCGCGGTTCCCGTCGGTCACTCCACCGATGCGGCATATCGGGCCGTGGACGTCGACCGGCTGGTGACGCTGGTCCTCGAGTGGCGGGTCGACGCGTCGCGCCTCCGCACCTATCTCGATCGCATGACCTCTGTCCACGCCAGCTGGCACGGCCTCTACCTCGGCGACTTTTCCGGGAGGCTCCGAGGAACGAGAGTCCTCGAGCTCGGCTCGGGAAACGGCCAGAACGCCTGCGTGATGGCGGCGCTCGGGGCCGACGTGACGGCTTCCGACCTCTCGATCGAGAGCGGGAGGATTCTCCGCGAAGTCGTCGATCGGACCGGCCTCAACAACCTGCGATTCGAGAGCGCGGAGACGTCATTGCGTTCGGTGCGGCGCCGCTCGCTCGACTTCGTCGTCGGCAAGGCCTTCCTGCATCATCTGACCCACGACGAGGAATCCGACGCGCTCGCCGGAATGGCGGCTCTGCTGAATGACGGGGGCGAAGCGAGATTCTTCGAGCCCGCCGTCAACAGCCGGCTGCTCGATCGGGTTCGCTGGATGGTGCCGGTTCCGGGGCGTCCCTCGAGCCTCGCGCGGAAAGCGTTCCGGGAGTGGCAAGAGGCCGACGTCCACCCAACCCGAGACAATTCCTCCGATCACTACGTCGCCGCGGGCCGCCCGTTTTTCCGACGCGTTCAGGTCGTTCCTCTGGGATGTCTCGAGCGCTTTTACCGCCTCATGCCGAGATGCCGCCTCCAGCGCTCCTATCGCCGCTGGGCGCACCGGGCCGAGGCGCGCCTTCCGCAGGCGCTCCGGCGGCGTGCGGCGCCCTCACAGCTGATCGTGTTCGGTGCGCCGAGGCGCGGAACGGCCTGAGTCCCGCTTACTGTTCCGCAATGGAAGTCGCTTCGCGTCGAAGTCGCAGGGGCGGGGCTCGCCCCGCCCGCGGGCGGCCTCAAGGGCCGCCCCTACAATGTCTGAGTGCGCACCAGATTTCGGCTATGGATCACCAGCGGGCCCGCTCTCGGGGTCCTCCGTCGCAGCTGGTACAATGGGGCCCTACCAAGAAACCAGTTCATGAAGGTCGTACTCTTTTGCGGCGGCCTGGGGATGCGTCTCAAGGAATACTCCGAGATCATCCCCAAGCCCATGATCACCATCGGTTACCGGCCGATTCTCTGGTACGTGATGAAGTACTACGCCCACTTCGGGCACAAGGACTTCATCCTCTGCCTGGGCTACAAGGCCGACATCATCAAGAACTACTTCCTGAACTACAACGAGTACCTCTCGAACGACTTCACCCTGACCAACGGGGGCCGCGACATCGCGCTCGAGTCGAGCGACATCCAGGACTGGAAGATCACCTTCGTCGACACCGGCCTCCATGCCAACATCGGCATGCGCCTGAAGGCGGTCCAGAAGTACGTCGAGAACGAGGAGTACTTCCTCGCGAACTACACGGACGGCCTCTCGAACTGCCCCCTGCCGCTGCTCGTCGACAAGCTGAGAGCCTCCGACAAGACCGGGATCTTCCTGTCGACGCGGCCGGGCTTCACGTTTCACCTGGTCACCGCCAACGGAGACGGCTCGGTCACGGACATCAAGGACGTCTCGCGGTCCGACATCTGGGTCAACGCCGGGTTCTTCGTTTTCCGGCCGACCATCTTCGACTCCCTGGGACCGGGCGAGGAGCTCGTCCAGGAGCCCTTCCAACGGCTCATCGCGAAGAAACAGCTGATCACGAACAAGTACGAAGGCTTCTTCGTCGGCATGGACACGTTCAAGGAGAAGCAGCTCCTCGACGACATGTACACGCGCGGCGACACTCCCTGGGAAGTCTGGAAGACGGCTCCGGGCGCCTGACGGTCCGCGCATGACCGTCAGGATCCGTTCGACGGAACAGCCCGGCGCTCCCCCGCTGACCGACTCGGCGGCGACGGCGAAGCGGCGCGCCCGCGCCCACGACCTCATTCCCGGCGGCGCCCACACCTACGCCAAGGGAGACGACCAGTATCCGGCGGGAGCGCCGGCCTTCATCGCGCGCGGCCGGGGCTGCCACGTCTGGGACACCGACGGACGAGAGTTCGTCGAGTACGGAATGGGCCTGCGCGCCGTGACGCTCGGCCACGCTTTTCCGAGCGTCGTCGAGGCGGCGGCCGCGGCGATGCGGCTCGGCACGAACTTCACACGTCCTTCTCCCCTCGAGGTGGAGTGCGCCGAGGCTCTCCTCGGCGTTCGTGCCCGGAGACATGGTCAAGTTCGCCAAGAACGGCTCCGACACGACGACCGCGGCCGTCAAGCTGGCCCGCGCCGCCACGGGACGCGACCTCGTGGCCATCTGCAGGGACCAGCCGTTTTTCTCGACCGACGACTGGTTCATCGGCACGACGCCGATGGCCGCGGGGATTCCCCAAAGCATCCGGGCGCTGACCCAGGGCTTCCGCTTCAACGATCTCGAGAGCGCCGAGACGCTCTTCCGGCGATTCCCGTCGCAGATCGCCTGCCTCGTCCTCGAACCCGCCTCCGCCCGTGAGCCGCAGCCGGGCTATCTCGAGGGCCTGCGCCGCCTGTGCGACGCCGAGGGGGCGCTGCTCGTCTTCGACGAGACGATCACGGGCTTCCGCTGGCACCTGGGCGGGGCCCAGACCCTCTACGGTGTTCGCCCCGACCTCTCGGTCTTCGGAAAGGCTCTGGCCAACGGGTTCGCGCTCTCGGCCCTCGTCGGCCGGAGGGAGATCATGGAGCTCGGCGGTCTTCGGCACGAAGGAGATCGCGTCTTCCTCCTCTCGACGACGCATGGCGCCGAGACCCACGCGCTGGCGGCCGCCATGGCGACCATCCGCGTGTACGAGCGCGAGGGCGTCGTCGAGGTCCTCCATCGCCAGGGCAAGCGTCTCCGCGAGGGAATCGAGGAAGCGGCGAGGGATCTCGGCGTCGCCGAGCACTTCCTGGTCATCGGGCGGGCGTGCAACCTCGTCTACGCGGCCCGCGACGTAGAGGGCAATCCATCCCAGGCGTTCCGGACGCTGGTCCTCCAGGAGACGCTCAAGCGCGGGATCCTGATGCCTTCGCTCGTCGTCAGCTTCTCCCACGACGACGCCGACATCGACCGGACGGTGGAAGCCCTGCGAGGAACGTTCGCGGTCTACCGCCAGGCCCTCGATGGAGGCGTCGAGCGATTCCTCGAGGGCCGGCCCGTCCAGCCCGTGTTCCGGGCGCGCAACGGATGATCGGCCTCGAGCTGCCGCGGCCGGCCCGCGGACCCCTGCGCATCCTTTGCGTGGGCGCGCACTCCGACGACATCGAGATCGGATGCGGGGGAACGATCCGCCATCTCGTCGAGACCCAGGGCGCCGCTCTCGACTGGGTCGTCTTCAGCGGCAGCTCCGTCCGGGCGAAGGAGGCGCGCGCGAGCGGGCGAGCCCTCGGAAAGGGCGCGCACCCGCTCTGGATCTCCACCCGGCGCTTCCGGGACGGCTTCTTTCCGTCGCAGTCGGCGAGGATCAAGGAGGAGTTCGAGCGGCTCAAGCGGCGCCCCGCGCCCGACGTCGTCTTCTGCCCCCGGCGTGAGGACGCCCACCAGGATCACCGGGTCGTCGCCGAGCTCGCCTGGAACACGTTCCGCGATCAGCTCATCCTCGAATACGAGATCCCGAAGTACGACGGAGACACGGCCTCGCCGAACGTCTACGTCCCCCTCGACGAGGACGCCTGCCGGCGCAAGGTGGCGCACCTCGGCCGCTTCTTCCCGTCGCAGAAGGGCAATCAGTGGATGTCCGACGACACGTTCTGGGCAGTCCTGCGCCTGCGCGGGATCGAGTGCAATGCGCGCTTCGCCGAGGGATTCACCGCCCGGAAGCTGGTCCTGTCGCCCGACCGGGACCCGCGACGGCCTTCGCCGAAACCGTCTTGAACCCGGCGGCCCCGCCGCATGCCGGCGCGGATCGGCGGACCGCTCGCTCCTGGATCGCCGCCGTCCTGATCTGCGCCGGTTCCCTGGCCGCCTTCGCCTGTCTCGCCCGGCGTCATCGGATCTGCACCTACGTCGACGCCGACTTCTATGAGCGCTACGCCCCGGACGCGGCGCGGATCGCGGGCGGACTGTTTCCGAACGAGCGATTCAGCGGACCGGGCTTCCCCGTCGCCCTCGCGCTCGTCCGTCCCCTGACGGGCGACCTCTTCACGGCAGGAAAGGCGATCGCCGTCTTCAGCGCCGCTCTCACCGGCTTCCTCGCCTTCCTCCTGTTTCGCGAGACGTGGGGAGACGTGGTTGGTCTCGGCGCCCAGCTCCTGCTCATCTCCAATCCGGTTTTCGCGAGACTCGCGGTCGAGCCGGTCACCGACATGCCCTTCCTGATGTTGTGCATGGCCGCTCAAACCGTCTTTCTGGCGTCCCGCCTCCGGCCGGCCTGGAGGGTGGGAGCCGGAGGCGCCCTGGCGGCGCTCGCGTTCCTGGTTCGATACAACGCCGTGTTCCTCCCGGTCGCGTTCGCCCTGGTGATCGCCTTCGTGAACCTGTTCGAGGTGAGCTGGCGGAGACGTCTGCTCCTGCTCACGGGACTCGCCGTCGTCTTCATGGGCGTCGCGACTCCGTGGCTGTACGCGAACTATCGGCACCGGGGCTCGGCCTTCTACAACGAGAACTATCTCAACGTGGCGACCGAGTTTTACCCGGGGATCCACGGCCGGGAGACCTCTCGCGAGGGCATCGAGGCGATGGCGGGCCGGTTCCATTCCTTCTCGGACGTCCTCCGCTACGACCCGGTGCGCATCGCGACCCGCTACCCGGTGAACCTGGCGAGCAGCTTCGTGAGGAGCTTCGGCTCGTGGCCCATGGGGCTCGCATCGATGCTCGGGCTGATCCTCGCCTGGAGGAGCGGGTTGTCGAAGAGGGCGATCGCCCTCCTGCTGCCCGTCGGCCTGCTCTTCCTCCTGATGGCCCTGAACCACTTCGAGCCCCGGTACTACCTGTTCGCGACGGCACTCTTCGGCGCCCTTTCCGCATTCGCCGTGAAGGCGTCGATCGACGGGCTCGCCAGCCGAACGTCCTTTCGGCCGTCCCTGGTCGCGGCGGCGGTCCTCGCGGCGCTCATCCTGGCCTCCCTGTACCAGGGCTCGCGGGCGGCGGAGCGGCTCCGGGTGATGTATGCCGAAGAGCCTCGCGAGATCTTCGGCGCATGCGGCTACTTTCGCGCGCAGGGGATCCGCGGCGCGAAGGTCCTGGCGCGAAAACCGCACGTCGCCTACGTTTGCGGGCAGGAGGCCGTCTACCTGCCGCCCTTCGATACGGAGTCGGCGATGGAGCAGTGGATGCGCGACGGTTCGGCGCGCTTCGTGGCTGTCGGACCCGAGGAGATCAAGCGACGGCCCCAGGTCGCAACCTGGTCGGATCCGGCGAGACGCCCGCCATGGCTCCGACTCGTGTGGTCGAGCGAGCGCCTATCCTTGTACGAGATCGCTCGCCGAAGGCCCGACCCGCAAACGCCCTGACCGGGCGTTCAGTGGACCTTCGTAGGGGCAGCCCTGGGGCCGCCCGCGGGCGGGGCAAGCCCCGCCCCTACGGTGCACTCGGCGCGTCGCGACTCGCTGCGTTGCGTTTGCCTTCGTAGGGGCGGCCCTCGCGGCCCCCCGCGGGCGGGGCAAGCCCCGCCCCTACGGTGTGTCGCGACTCGCTGCGTTGCGTTTGTCTTCGTAGGGGCGGCCCTCGCGGCCGCCCTGGGCGGGGCAAGCCCCGCCCCTACGGTGCGTAGAGGAGCGAGCAGCCGGTCAGGCGACCGGCGGCGGGAAGGGCGTCTCGCGAGCGGACCCTTCCGCTTTTCGCGCCGGCTCCCGCGTCGAGCGGCGAACTCCGAGATTGGCCTCGGGCAGAAGGGAGTTCAGGAATTTGCGCACGGCCGTGCCGTCCCCCTCCCGGGCGAGCTCCTCGAGATACCGGAGGGCATGGGCCACCGTGTCGGGCGGATACGCCTGGAGCCTGCCGACGTAGATCTTGGGATGCTTCGTCTTCGAGATCTGCTCCCCCGTCAGCTCGAGCTCCTCGAAGAGCTTCTCTCCCGGCCGCAGGCCGGTGAACACGATGTCCATGTCCACGTACGGCCGAAGGCCCGTCAGCGTGATCATCTCTTCGGCGAGGTCGAGGACCCTCACCGGCTCGCCCATGTCGAGGATCAGGATCTCCCCGCCCTCCCCCATGGCCCCGGCCTGGAGGACCAGCTGGGACGCCTCCGGGATCGTCATGAAGTAGCGGCGCATCTCGGGGTGCGTCACGGTGACGGGACCGCCCCGGCGAATCTGTTCTCGAAAGATCGGAACGACGGAGCCGGCCGATCCGATCACGTTGCCGAACCGCACCGCCACGAAACGCGTGCCGCCATCCCGCGCCAGGTCCTGGATCGCGAGCTCCGCGATCCGCTTCGTCGCTCCCATGACGGAGGTCGGCCTCACGGCCTTGTCGGTGGAGATCATCACGAACGCTTCGACGTTGTGCTCGCAGGCGAGCTCTCCCAGGAGCCGCGTGCCGAGCACGTTGTTCTTGATCGCTTCGCTGGGATTCGACTCCATCAGCGGCACGTGCTTGTGCGCGGCCGCGTGAAAGATGACCTGCGGCGCGTGCTCCTGGAGGAGCATGCGCATCCGCGCCTCGTCGCAGACGTCGGCCACGAGGGCCGCGACGTCCACGTCCGGCTGCGCGCGGCGCAGCTCGCCGTCCACCTCGAAGAGCGCGAACTCCGCCCTCTCGACGAGCAGCAGCTTCTTCGGACCGAAGCGGGCGACCTGACGGGCGAGCTCCGAGCCGATCGAGCCCCCGGCTCCCGTGACCATGACCCTCTTGCCCGCCAGAAACGTCCCGATCTGCGCCTCGTCGAGATAGATCGGCTCCCGGCCCAGAAGGTCCTCGATTTGCACGTTGCGAATGCGCGTCACGTGCACCTTGCCCTGGAGCACGTCGTAGAGGCCCGGGATGATGCGGACGCTCACCTCGATCTTCCGGCAGACCCCGATCAGGCGGAGGATCTCCTGTCGGGAAATCTGGGCGATCGTGATCACGACCTGCTGGATGCCGAGTTCGCGGACGAGGCGCGGAAGATCCTCCGTCGTGCCGAGGACGCGGATCCCGTGAATGACGGCGCCCCTCTTCTCCAGGTCGTCGTCGATGAAACCCTTCACGTCCATGTTGACGTCGCCGCGGCCCGTGATCTCGCGCGCCGCCAGGACGCCCGCCCGTCCCGCGCCGACGAGCAGGGTCGGGATCTGCTCCTGGCCCTTCGCGCCGGTGGCCGCCCGCTCCCGGCGCTGGGTCACCTCGTAGAAGTGGCGGCGCAGCAGCCGCAGGCCGAGGACGCCGCCGAAGGCCAGGATCGTCCCCATGAGAATGACGGAGAGGGGAACGCGCCAGTCGCCGAATCGAGTCGGCAGGCCGAAACGCAGCACCGCGAGCACGAGCCCCGACCAGAGGGCGGCGTACAGGAAGGCCTTCACCTCTCCCATTCCGACGTATCGCCAGATGAAGCTGTAGACGCCGGCGAGCAGAAGCGCTCCGAACTGCACGAGCACGACGTACGGAAGTTGCTGTGCGGCGTGAGCCATCTCCTTGTCGGGCACGGCGAACTCGAAGCGGAGCAGGTACGCGAACAGGAACGCGACGATGAGCGTCGCGATGTCCAGCAGGAACTGGAGTCCCCGCGTCAGGCGCGGCTGAAGTGCTTTGATGTTCACCCGATGAATCTCCGGCTCACCGCACTTCGAGGTTGGGTCGCGATAGAGGACGGTTTCGAGACTGCCGGGCCGCCGAGGCCCCGAGCACTCCCCCTTCCCCGCCCGCCAGCGCGACGGCAAAGAGAATCACTTGAGCTCCGAAGTCACATAAGTTACCCGAACGCCTGGGCTTATTCAAGATTCGAGCCGATTTCGCTTCGTTACGACGTCTCGCCGGCCGGCGGCATACGGAACAAGACGACTCGGATTGTGTCCCAGATCACACCCAGATCCGTCGCCCAGCTCCTGCGCGCGAAGATACTCCACGTATCCGCGCAGCTTCAGAGGCTGCAGGGTCTCCCGATAGTAGGCCTCGCGGTCGCCTTCGACGGAGGCCAGCAGGCTCTCCTCGTCCCGAAGGCGGAGAGTCGTCGGATCGGTCAACCCCGGTCGGGCCTCGAGCACTTCCCTCCAGAGGGGATCTTCCAGGCGCACGAATCGCTCCACCTCCGGACGCGGCCCCACGAAAGACATCTCACCCCGCACGACGTTCCAGAGCTCCGGGAGCTCATCGAGCTTCGTCCGGCGCAGAAATCGGCCGATCGCCGTCACACGCGAATCGCCCCCCGCGGTCACGGAAGGTCCCCCCACCGAACGGCGCATGCTTCGGAACTTCACGAGGCGGAACGGCCGTCCCCGGCGGCCGACTCGCGTCTGGCGGAAGAGAACGGGAAGCCCCGAGGTCGCCGCGATCGCGCAGGCTGCGAGGACCATCACCGGCGCGGCGATCAGGAGTCCCGCGAGGGCGGCCGGCGCCTCGACGATTCGAGGCAGCCCGGCGCGGATCCGCGCCTCCGAAGACGTCGAGCCGCTCAGGAGGCCGCGGTCGCCGCCCGCGAGGCAGCCAACCGATGTTCGCGGCAGAGGTCCCGCACCGTTCCGACGACGTGCGCGATTTCGCCGGCCTTCATGCCCGGAAAGATCGGCAGGCTGATCAATCGCTCCCAGGCTCGCGTGGACTGGGGCAGCTCCGCATCGTCCCAACCGAAAGTCTCCTGGTAATAGGGATGCAGGTGCAGGGGCCGCCAGTGCACGGAGCATCCGACGCCGCGGCTCTTCAGCTCGTCCATGAACGCATTGCGATCGACGGCGAGACGCTCGAGACGCAGCCGGATCGGGAAGAGATGCCAGGAGTGGAGCCGGTCCGCGTCGGTCGGCGGCAGCTCCAGCTCGTCCGTGGCGCCGAGCGCGTCGAGGTATTCGAGCGCGACCGCCTCGCGCTCCCGGCGCATCGCCTCGGCCCGCGCGAGCTGATGGATCCCGATCGCCGCGGCGAGATCCGTGAGGTTGTACTTGAAGCCGGGAGCGAGGATCCGGTAGTCCCACTTCCCGCCTCCGGAGTACCGTCCCCAGGCATCGTGCGACAGGCCGTGCAGAGACATCAGGCGCATGCGGTGGCCGAGCTCGGCGTCGTCCGTCGTCGCCATTCCCCCTTCGCCCGTCGTGATCGTCTTGTTGGCGTAGAAGGAAAAGCAGCTGATCGCGGAGGTCTTCGCGCCGCATCGCTGCCAGGCGCTCGCCGAGTCGGGTCGCCAGGCCGAAGGAAAGGCGTGCGCGGCGTCCTCGACGACCCAGAGGCCGTTGTCCCGCGCGAACTCCTCGACACGCCGGACGTCCATCATCAGGCCCCCCACGTGGACCGGGATGACGCCGACCGGCTTCGCGGAGGCGGGAATCTTCGCTCCGAGCTTGCCGGAGCGCAGCGCCGCGAGCTTCCTTCGCGCGTCGGCGAGATCCATGTTCAGGGTCACCGGATCGCAGTCCACGAGAACGGGATGCGCGCCCAGGTACCGCACGACCTCGGCCGTCGCCGCGAAGGTCATCGTCGGAACGAGGACCGCCTCGCCCGCCTTCAGACCCAGCGCCTCGACCGCGAGATGCAGCGCCGCCGTGGCCGAATTGACGGCGACCGCGTGCGGCGCGCCGACCGCCGACGCAAACTCTTCCTCGAAGCGTTTGACCCTCGGACCGGTCGTGAGCCAGCCCGAGCGGAGGCTCGCGACGACCTCCTCGATTTCGGGCTCGCCGATTTGGGGGCGAAAGAAAGGCACTGAGGTCTTCATTGCTCTCCTATCAGGGATTGGCGACGCCACTCCTCTCTTCGGATCTGGTCATTTCCGCCTCGACGATGTCGGCGATCCTCGCACTGGCCCGACCGTCCCAGAGCGGCACGGAGTCACCCGAAGGCCAACGCCCGGTCAGGATTTGCTCGACACTCTGGCGGATGAGGACTCGGTCGGATCCCACGAGACGGTTGGTTCCGCGCGTAAGGGTGACGGGGCGTTCGGTATTTTCGCGCAGTGTCAGACACGGAACGCGAAGGGCCGTCGTTTCCTCCTGGATTCCGCCCGAATCGGTGAGCACCAGGCGGGCCTTCGCCATCAGCCCGAGGAAGGTCATGTAGGGCAGCGCGTCGCAGGTTCGAATCCCTCCGGCCACCGGGATTCCGGAGGCCTTCAGGCGCCCGAGCGTGCGCGGATGAACCGGGAACAGGATCGGTATCCTCGAAGCGACGTCGGCCAGGGCGCCCAGAAGCGGCTCGAGCACCTCGGGCGAGTCGACGTTCGAGGGGCGATGCAGGGTCAGCAGGCCGTACTCGCCGGGGCGAAGGCCGAGGGCTTCCCACGGCTCCCGAGCCACGGCCTTCTCGACGTTCTGAAGCAGCGTGTCGACCATGCAGTTGCCCACGAAGTGCACCTTCGACGCCGGAATCCCCTCCCGCGCGAGGTTCTCGTTGCCGCTCTCTTCCGTCGTGAACAGATGGTCCGAGGCATGATCGGTCAAGATCCGGTTGATCTCTTCGGGCATGCTGCGATCGAACGACCGGAGACCGGCCTCGACGTGTCCCAGAGGAATGCCGAGGCGCGCCGCCACCAGCGCCACCGCGAGGGTGGACGTCACGTCGCCGCCGACCAGGATGAGGTCGGGACGCTCCTGCTCGCACGCCGCTTCGAAGGCGGTCAGGATTCGGGCCGTCTGCCGGGTCGGGGAATCGGATCCCACTCCCAGGTTCAGGTCCGGTTCGGGCATGCCGAGCTCTTCGAAGAAGACCTTCGACATCGCCTCGTCGTAGTGCTGGCCGGTGTGCACCAGCACGCTCCGAAGCCCGCGCCGCCGCAGCTCGGACACGACGGGAGCCATCTTCATGAAGTTGGGGCGGGCGCCCACGACGCTGCAGATCAGCACGCGCGCTCCTCCAGATGTCCGATGAACCGCTCGGCGATCGCCCGGCGGTCGAAGCCCGCGACGGCGCCCGCGCGGCCCGCCTGCGCCATGGTCCGGCGGCGGCCCGGGTCCCGGGCAAGCCCCTCCATGGCGTCTGCGAGCCCCTTCACGTCGCCCGGTGCGACGACCACGCCGGCTCCGGTCTCGCGGACGACCTGGGCGGCCTCGCCGTCGGCGACGAGGATCACCGCGACGCCGGCCCCCATCGCCTCGTAGAGCTTGGACGGCACGGCCCCGGGGATGTGGAGGCGAAGCGGAACGAGAGCGAGGTCGGCCGATGCCATCAGCGACGGCATCTCGTCACGACCCTGGGGCTCGAGGAACCGGACGTTCTTCAGATCGAGCCGCCGCACCTGTTCGACGAGCCGCGCCTTCTCCGGTCCGTCTCCGATCAGCAGGATTCGAAGGGCGCCGTTGCGGACGAGGGCGGCGGCTTCGAGAATCTGGTCGAGACCCTGCGCGATCCCGTGGAGGCCCGCGTAGACCGCGAGGCATCCGCCGTCGGAAGACTCGGTGGTCATCAGCCGGCCGCGCTGCGCGTCCGAGCGCAGGTCCGGACGAAACATGTCGGTATCCACGCCGTTCGAGAGATGGTACGTCGCGACCTCGGGAAAGCGGCGCGCGATGTCGGCGAGGATCTCCCGGCTCTGCCCCGAAACGAGCCACGCCTTCCGATAGCAGAAGGCCTCGAGGGCGTACGCCGCGCGGAGGCTTGGGCCATCGCGCAGCACGCCGAGGCTCACCGCGCTCTCGGGCCACAGGTCCGACACGTTGAAGATCCACCGAGCGCCCGAGCGCCGGCTGAGCAGATAGCCGCTCAGGCCCAGGAAGAGCGGCGGGCTCTCCGTGATCAGGTAGTCGAGCTTCCTCATCGCAAAGGCGCCGACCAGGAGCGACGAGAGCACGAAGGAAAAGTACGAAGCGAGCCTCGGCACCAGAGACGTGCGCTGGGTGGGATAGAGCGCGCAGCGGACGACCGAGACTCCCGCGCGCTTCTCCCGGCGCCAGAGGCCGCCGTACCCGGGAAAGACTCTTCCGGTGGGATAGTTGGGCATCCCGGTCAGAACCACGACCTCGTGCCCCCGGCGGACGAACTGCTCCGCCAGATGCGAGAGCCTCGCCTGCGGCGCACCCATCTCCGGAGGGTAGTACTGGGTGAGGATGCCGATTCTCATGCGGCGCCGCTCCGGTCCGGCGCCGGACCGGGGAACCTCCGAAACGACTGCGCGGAACTTGCCGGCGCGCGTTCTCGGGATCTCCGAGACGACGTCGACGGAGATCGACACTCCGGGCCCCAGACGCTCCCCGAGCGCGCTCGCGATCGACGAGGCCTCCGCCTCGCCGAAGCCGGGCGCCGGGACGACGAGAACACGCACGCGGTCGACCGTCTGCTGGACGATCTGCGCCTCCCGGATGGCGCCGCCGCCCTTGAACACCGGGTCGAGCCGTCCGATTCGCCGGCCGTCCGGCGTCACGAGGACGTCGTCGGAGCGGCCCTCGACGGACTGGAGCACCGGCAGATTGCGGCCGCACGTGCAGCGGAATCCTTCCGGTGCGAGCGTGCCGCGATCGCCCGTTTCGTAGCGAATGAGCGGCATGTCCCGGTTCAACAGCCCGGTCGCCACGATTCGGCCGGGTTCCCCCGGCGGGGCCGGCTCGTCCGAGCCGTCCCGGAGAATCTCGACGACCCCGACCTCGGGCCAGAGGTGCATCCGACCCTCGCCGCATTCGCTTCCCCCGCACGCGATCTCCGCCATTCCGTACGTGTCGCGGACGGGACAGTCGAAGATCTCCGCGATCCGGGCGCGCTGCGGGTCGAGCAGGGGCTCCGCGTTGCTGATCGCGACCCGCATGCGCGGCGCGCGAAGGCCGGCCTCCGCGGCGAGCTGGGCGAGGGCGTACAGGGACGATGCATAGCCGAAGAGATACTGCACGCGATGACGGCTGAGCGCTTCCAGGTAGGCCGCGACGTTCGCGGGAGCGATGTGGTACGACGAAAGGTAGAGCTGGTTGAACGCGGCATTCCAGACCCAGAACGGGGGGCGCTGGCGGCGAACCGGAACCACGAGCTGACCTCCCAGCATCCCCCATCGGTCCGCCCGGCTGACGCCATTCCAATGCCGGATCCGCGCTTCGAAGAGCGCGTACCAGGCGCGCGCCGTCTTCCGGCTCCACCAGACGACGACGGGCTTGCCGGTCGTTCCGCTCGTCTGCTCTCGAAACATCTGCGACGGCCGGGCCCCGTCGGCGAGAAAGGAGTCGGGAGCGGCACGCACCGCCTCCTTCGGGAGGAGCGGCCAGGCCGCGAGGTCCTCCCGGCGGCCCGCGCGCTGCCGCCAGAGGGATCGGTAGTGAGGCACCGTGGAGGCGGCTCGCGCGAGCAGGTCCCGAAGCTCCGACTGGCGCCATGCGGTCCACCGCACCGCGTCCCAGCCCTCTCGATCGAGAGCCTGGTCGACGAGCCCGGGTGTCTCGTTTCCGTATCTCCACCAGCGAAGGTAGTACCCCCGCGCGCTCGCCAGGATCGCGCGCACCGGGGGCGGCATCGCGTGGTAGGTCTTCAAGTACGAAACCATGCGACTTCGGACCGATCAGCCGCGGGCGGCGGCGGACCGAGGCCCTCCCGGTCGCTTCCAACACAGTTCCTTCAGCACGAATGGACCTCCGATCTCCGCGGCACCGACTCGAGAAGGCTTTCCCACTTGGGAAGGATGACGTTCCAGTCCATCTTCCGAACCTTTTCGATCGCGTTCCGGGAAGGGTCTGGGCAAGATCGTCGTCCGTCAACAGCGTTCGGACTGCGCTCGCCATGGCGTCGGGGTCCCGGGCCGGCACCAGGAGAGCGTCGGACTCGTGTTCAAGCAGATAAGGTATTCCTCCCACGTTGGTGCTGACGACACACAGACCGCAAGCCATCGCCTCGAGGACACTCGTGGGCGTGTTGTCCACGTCCGTCGTATTAAGAAAGATGCTCCCTCTCTGCAGCCAGCCCGGTACTTCCCGCTTTGACACACCGCCGGGAAACTCGACGTGGTCCGCGACCCCAAGGTCGCGCGCCCTCTGCCGGGTCCGGTCCAGACTCCCATCGCCTTTGTCCGGACCCACCATGGTCAAGCGAGCCGTCGGAAAGTCGCGATGAACGCGCGCCAGGACTTCGACCGCGAGCTGCGGGTTGTAGATCTGGTGGAATGCTCGAAGCCAGATCAGGGACGGAGCTATTGGACCCGCGGAACGCCCTGGGTAGCTGATCAGGTCCAGTCCATTCGGAATGAGCACGATGTCGGGCCGGTAGTGCGCCAGCTCCCGTACGAGGTACCGGGATGGAGCGGTCACCGCGGCAGCCGACCGCAGGAGTCCAGCGACGAGTCGAGGCAAGCGCCGCGAAAAGGCAGGAAGATTGCCTCCTCGGAGGGTCAGCACATAAGGGCGCCCCGCCCGTCGGAGCGTCGCACAGACGGCCCACGCCCAGAAAACGCGGGCCCGCTGAACACGTCGACCTCCGCGACCTCGTAGCCTCGCCTTTCGCGCCAGACGGTTCCGACCATGTCCACGAGTCTCGCCAGACGCCCCGGTTTCGGAGATGTCCTCAGAACGGTCCAGCCCCTTCTCTCCAGGCGATCCGTCAACTCCTCACAAGCGAGTCGATAGGGCCTGCTCCCGGACAGAAAGTTCCCGACCATGAGCATTCTGGGGCGGGAACTTCTTCCCGAGGTCGGCACGGCATCCGCGCGGGCGGAGCGTTGATCGTTCATCGGTTCACGCCGCTCGGAGCTCGAGGAGAGCTCGGACGGCCTCGAGGTAGGCGTCGTAGGAAAATCGGTTGGCCGCCGACGCGGCGCGGGCTGACTCGCGTTGCCAGACTCCCGGGTCGACGAGATAACCGGCGATCGCCGAAGCAAATCCATGGATGTCGTCGGCCGGCAGCGCATGCCCGATCTCGAAACTGTCGAGCAGTTGAGGAATGCTGCTGACGTCGCTCGCGATGGGGACTACCCCATAGGCCATCCCCTCGCTGAGGACCTTGGGCCACCCTTCGCTGCTGGTCGATGGAAGCAGCAGGAAATGGGCTCGCCGATAGAGCTCCGCCAGAGCCGGGCGCGGAAGCCAGCCGCGGAACTGAACGTGCGCCTCGAGCCTCGTCTCCCTCGCGAGCGCTTCGAAATGCGCGCGGCCCGGACCGTCACCGACGACCTCGAGAATCGCAGGAATCCCGATCGCGTGAAGGCGCTCGAGAACGCGGACCGCCCTCCCGATGCCCTTCTCTTCGTCGAGCCGCCCGACGATCAGCAGCCGAATCGGTGATTCGAACGTCTTCGATGCGACAGCCGCTACCCCATCGCGCAGCTCTTCCCGCGTCAAGCATGGGTTGAGGAATGCGCGGACGTGACTCGGCTCACCCGGCCACTCACCGTTAACGGTGACGAGCGCGCGTGGCACTCTCTTGGTGAGCAGCCATCTTTGAATCACGTAAGACACACTCTCCGGCAGTCGCGGCCGCCAGTTGCCGGCGTACTTGATCCAACGCCGCACCGGTCTTCCTCGTACCGCCAGGACGCAGATCGCGATGAGCCCGATGGACGAGGGGCATCGGACATGGACCACGTCGCTTCGGCCGAGCTCCCTCCAGATGACCGAGACATAGCGAGGCAGAGCGCGCAGGATTCCGAGCTTCGCGGCGACCATTTCGCCCCCAACGGGTTTCACCGCTTCGAGGCGGACATTCGCAGCTTCGTACGGAAGCTCGCTCGGCGGCGCCGGGCCGTCGTGGAGGGGCGCGACATGAACGACCTCGTCGAAGAGCGCTGCCAGACGATCAATCTCGCGCACCGTCGGACCCCAGCCCACGAAACGGCCGCCCGACCGGTGATGCGATGTATGTGAGATGACGACGATCCTCACGAGGCCCTCGAGGGCAATCGTGCCGTCACGGGAGGCGGCCACACGGGAGACGCCGGGGAGGTCGGATCGGAGCGCTGCACGCGTGTCCGGCGGAGCCGGGGAAGCAGCACCGTGCTCGCGAGGCCGACGGCGAAGCTCGGCGCTGCCAGTCGTGTCGCGTCGACGGCCATGAACAAGGCGGCGTAGACCAGCAGCGCCGCTGAGATCGCGCGTCCCTCGCGCGAAACCTGGCGCCGGATCGCGCGGAGGCCGATGGCCACGATCACTACCAGTGCGAGAGCGCCGAAGAACCCGTGCTCGGCAAGAAGTCGGGTGTACTCGGTATGCGCCGTGGGAACGTAGAAATACTTGAGGCGATTCGCTCCGCCCATTCCCGGGCCAAGCCCCACGATCGGGCTCTCGGAAAAGCTGTCGAAATCACCCTTGATCAGCAGCTCCCGACCCGTTCCTCCGGTGTCCTGGAACCGGGAGCCCAGGAAGCCGCTGGTCATGACCTCGAGGCGTGGAATGACCACGAAGTAAAGAACGGCTCCCGTCACGACGGCTCCCACCAGGAATCGTCGTCGAAGGGCGGGATCCTGAACAAGGAAGGCGGCGGCAGCCAGGGTCGCGCCGGCAGCCATGTACATCCCTCCGCGAGACAATGTGACCAAACACTGGCGGGCAAGGAAAAGCATCATCGCCAGCATCGCCGCGGTGACGACCTTGAGCGTGGGCCGGAGGATGAGGTAGACGAGGATGGCCACCATTCCCAGGCCGAGGGCGGCGGACACCTGATTGGGCCCGAAGCCTCCGCTCGACACGGCGTTGGACGAACCCCCGACAAATCCGAACCCGGGATCCTCGAGGGCCTCTTGGAGATTCTGAGCGGCGACGACCGCGATCCCGAAGATCGGCGAGAGGAGTGAGACCGCGATCCACCTCATTTGGGATGTCGAAACACGTATTGCAGAAAAGAAGAGCACGCTCATGGTCAAACAGAGAGGCCCGCTGAGATTGAAGCTCAAGGATGAGCGAGCCTCTTCCCAAGGCACGGCCGAAAGCGTTAGCGGAACGGCAGGAAGGAGCAAAGCGAAGTAGAGGACGGGAAGCCCGGGCCGGGAAAGCCGCACCGCGAAGAGAACCGCGGCTCCCAGAATTGCGATGATGGCATACTTTCCGGCCTCCCAGGGCAATAGAGGCGCTGCTCGCATTCGCCAGAAGACCGCAGCACCCGTTATGTAGGCACAGACGCATGCGACGACTGCAGGCCGCCGCAATAACACCGCTGCGAACATTCCGATTCCGAACGTCAACAGCGCGTGGTACGTCGCGAACATCGAGTGTTTGGGTATGAGAAGCGCGATCGGCCCGTGTATGCGCTATGAAAGCCAACTGGAGCAGCTCAGCAGAAGTCTCACGTCTCCGAACAGCCGCTGCAGCCGGAACGGCGACACCGTGTTTCATGCGCATCTCAGAGGGCCGCTCGCGCGACGCGATCCGTGCGACGGATCTTCACCGACCTCGCGAGGTCGCGGAGCAGGGCGTCGTAGGCGCGCACGCGGACGGCCCACGTCTGTTCCCGCTCCGCTCGGTCGCGGGCGGCGTCTCCCATGCGTCTCCGAAGGGGCGCGTCCTCGAGCAGGCTCGTGACGGCGCGCGCCACGGCGTCGGCATCGTCCTGGGGCACCGCGATACCCGTCTTGCCCGGCTCGATCGCCTCCTGCAGACCCGAATCGGAGGAGACGACCGACGGCTTTCCGCAGAGGGCCGCCTCGACGACCGCGATGCCGTACCCTTCGACGTCTCCGTCGGCCGTGCGCCGGCTGGTCATCACGAAGACATCCGCCTCGTTGAGCAGGTCGGCGAGAACCTTCCCGTCGAGCCGCCCGAGCAGGTGGACGCGATCCTCGACTCCGAGCCCGGCCGCGAGACTCCGCAGCTCCGCTCCGCGGGTCGGCAACCCGACGACGGCGTACTGCGCATCCTTGACCCGCTCGAGGATTCGAGGGAGCGCCCGGACGACGATGTCCTGTCCCTTGCGCTCCGTCACGTTGCCGACGGTCACGAGCAGAGGGCCGGCGGGCAGCCCGAGCGCTCGCCGCAGCGCCGCGGAATCGACCGATCGCACGCCGAATTGGGCGGGGTCGGCGCCGTTCGGAATCACGCATTCGATCCCCGGGCGGATTCCGGCCGAAAGCATCCGGCCGCGCGTGTACTCGCTCACGCAGGCCACGGCCGTGGCCGCGCGAAATGCCGAGAGCGTCAGCCGGTCTCTGCCAGCCTCTCGGGCCGCCGAATTCCGAGCCGTGCCCGATGGCGAGCCACGGGATCGTCCTCCCCGCCCAGCGTCCGGCGGCGAGGATGACCGCATTTCCGCCGGAGGCCAGGAGAACGTCCGGCCGGCTTCGCCGAATCCATCGCGCCAGAACGGATCCGCGGTAGATCGCCTCGATCCCCCGCCCGGCGACCGCGCGAAGGCGAACGATTCGGAATCCCTGCGCCTCGTTGAAGCGCCGCGCTTCGTCGGCCGGCACGTAATCCTGCGGCGTCACGACCGTCACGGTCCAGCCGAGGGCGTGGAGTCCCGCCGCGAGCTGGTACGCGTGCGTGCCGATGCCGCCGGGCCCCGGCGGAAACTCGGTCGACACCAGACAGAGCCGGGCCGCTGGTCCGTCAAAGGCTCGGCGGGACGTTTGTCAAGCAGTCGCGGTCATAGACGCCCCATCCAGAAAGAGCAGGGTGTTGTTTACCGTAACGGCCGCACGCTTGACCGAAGCTGAACACGAGGGCGAGGCGACAAGGCTTTCAAAAGGTCTTGGTCAAAATATTCCAGAAATCGCGGGCTAATATTCACGGGCGTCCCAACCTGTGCGACGGGGTTTCGCGTTCGCGCCTAATCGTGATCTCACTCTTTCGCTCGCGTACAAAAAGCCGCGACGCAGAAACTCATATTGAACCTTCCTGCGCCGCCCTAAGCGGCGGGGGCGGGACGGCGGCCGACTGTCCGTTGCTGTAAGGCGCCCGAAGGGCAGGCAGCAGCCGACGGTTCAACTCTCGCACACGATCGTTACTAAAGTTATGACCAAGCACTGCTTCGTATCCCGAGCGCGAGAGCCTGAAAGTCAGCAAGTAAAAAGACCGGCTCCACGTCACAAGGCAAGGTCTGCCGCATGAGCTGACGTCCAGCGAACGCCCCGATGGACGTAATAAAACCAGGCGGCAATCTCCTTAGGTTTCGAGAGACTACGGATCGGGTTCAGAGGCTTGAAGCCTTGAGTACAGATGGTCGCCCATCTCCTTTCGGCGACGCATCGAGCGAAGACCAGGCTCCTCGCTTCGCATTCTTGAGATCAACGCGTGCTCGATGAGAAGTCGCTGCAGGGATCGACCGAACCGGGGAATCTTCCAGGCCGTCTCGAAACGCGTTCTTGACGATGGAGTCAGCGAAGAGCCCCGTGAAGATACAGAGAGCCAGGAGTGAGAATCTTCCTTAACCGTCCGTAATGACCACCCCGGTGGTAGATCTGCGCATCTGTCATTATTGTGTACTCGAACGGGCTCGGATCTGGGCGCCGGGTTCTTCACGATTTCAATCGAGAGACGGAGGTCGCGCGCAATCGCGAGGGCTATATCGTCCTCGTTGTCCGCGAGACGAACAAGGCGAACCGTCGACGCCCGCGACGCCGCAAAATCCCTAGGACAAAGCGACTGTCGTGACCGCCGGAGATTCCGAGATAGATATCTGTGACTCGTCGGCACAATCGAGGTCAGCCTCTCAATCATCGCAGCGTCGTCGGGCTGCGCGCCCTGGAATCCTGCCACACTTCTCGTGGCGACCCGTTTCCATCGCAGTATCGGTGAAAAAGACCGATTCGAGAAACCTCTCGGAATAAGAGTCAGCTCCCCGGGGAAATAGCCTACGCTCGCCAGTATTGCGACCCCTTCCGGACTGGGCGACCGGTTCTTCAGCGCCGCGAGGAGAAGCTGCATGTCCGATGCACTGTCACCGTCATAAAAGACGTTCGTCGTGGTATTTGGTTCGACCCAGATGTCTCCGGTCCTATGAATCACGACCGCGGCAGACAGAGGATGGAGCGATTTTGGACGCATGCCGGGGTGCCGGATCGGTTCGGGATCGGGCTTCTCCGGCAAGCTCACTTTTCCGACGACATAGGCGTCTTCGTAGATATGGAGGTTGTCTCCAGGCCGGGAAGCAAACCAGCCCAACCAGAAGCGCCCGACCGGAATCAGAGCGATCGCTCCCTTAGAACGCTCCGAAAGTGCCACACGCATTCTTTGCAGTGCCCGCTGCGCGGCTTCCCGATCGGTGGTCAGCAAGAACACTTCGGGCATCCTCTGGTGAAAGGCCAAAACGGCGTTCCGGGCTCAATAGCCGCTTCTCTGGTCGAATCGCTCAAATCATCACCCTCCTTTGGGAGGCTCGTCGGCTGCGAGCGTTACGGGTTCGGTCCGAAAGGCCGGGATCTTCGGAAAGCTTCCCATCATCGCGTCCACCTGCTTCCAGCGCGAGCGCATGGTGGAGAGGCTGTGCGGCAGAAGAACGAGCGACAGAGCCCCTTTCGCGAGCTTGCGCCACCGGCTTCCCGCGGACCGCGAAGGTTCCCGCCGCGTACAGCCAGAGCATCTCGCGCACCTGTCGCGGGTCTGAAGTATCGCCGCCACAGGTAGATCTCGGTCTTTGCGGGAAGGTGGCGATCTGAAATTCGCTGGCGGCTGCTCGCGTAGGTGCGGACCCGCGCCTTGTGGATTCTGAGTCCGCCGCTCGGAGCGTGATGGTGAAGGAGCGTGATCTCGGGATTCAGGACCATGAGGGTCCCCCCCAGGTACAGCCGCATGCCGAGATCGCCGTCCGCCCGCGCGCCGCGGTCGTAGGCGAGGTCGAAGAGGCCGGACCGGCCGAGCGCGGACTTCCGCAGCAGCGTGTTGTTCGTGGGAAAGACGTCGCTCATGCGGATGGTGCGGAACCCCTCGGGAAGCGGCCCGGCGCCGACCTCTTCGGCCACGCCGCAGGACGCCTCCGACCGAAAGCGGGCGAGGCTCTCGAGGTGCCGCTCGATCAGGTCGGGAGGAACCTCGTCGTCGTCGTCGACGAACAGGATGTAGTCCCCCCGGGACGCCTCGAGGCCCGCATTGCGGGACGAGCACTGCCCCGCCTGGTCGAGGACGAAGACCCGGAGCGGAAGATCCGGGAAGCGGGCCGCCAGGTCGGTCTGCCGCCGGTCGCGCGCCGTCTGATCCACGATGATGATCTCGAAGGCCTTGACGGTCTGCTCCCGGAGCTGCTCGAGCAGCGTGTCCAGATAGGGATAGCGGTCGACCGTCGGAATCAGCACCGTGACCCGGCCTCCTTCGGAGAGCGCCGCGCCGGGCTCGAATCGGTCGGCCGGAGAGCCGGGGGCTCCGCCGGAATCTCCTCTCGGGAAAGAAGGCGGCGGATCCTGCGGGCCCGACCGAGACCGGCCTCGCCCGCGAGCACGGCCCGAAACAGACTCCAGCGCAGCCAGAAGGACCCGAAGCGATGCAGGATGAAGCGCATCTCGTCTTCGAGCGAGATGCCGTCCTCCGGCTTTCGGGCCTCCGGCGCGAGCGACGGAACGTACCGCAGCAGGGCGCCGCGCACGATCCAGCGGTGGCCGAGCTCGCAGGCGGCGCCGGCGAGCGTCTCGAACTGCGGCCGGACGCCGCCGAGAGCGCGGAGCACTTCCGTCCGGACGAGGCACGCCTCGAGCGAGAGGCGCCAGGACGTCGCCTCCCGCGAGGGATCGGGATCGCAGTTGAGCATCCACGTCGGGGCGACATGATCGATTGCCGCGGGCAGGCCGTTCATGCCGAGCTTCAGACCCGCATGCCACACGTCGCCGGGCCGTTCCAGGATCGCGGCGGCCCGCTCGGGATTCGGCTTGCCCGCGTGCGGTCCCCAGAAGAGCCACGCGACGGCCCGCGATTGCGGAAGCTCCTGCGCGATGCACTCGGCCAGCGCGGCCGGCTGCGGAGCCGAACGAATCGTCCGGCCGAGAGGCCACGGCGGCGGCTCGCCCGCGCCGATCCAGATCAGGTCGACGTCAGCGCTCATGCAGGCTTTCCTGCGAGAGGGGCCGCCCGATCCCGGCGAGCGACGCCGTCGGAACGGCGCGCTCGTTCCGGGACTCGCTTTGGCCGGCGGCCCTGTAGAGCTCCTCGAAGGCCTCGATCTGCGACGCGAGGTCGAAGAGCGATGCCGCCCGGCGGCGTCCGGCGCGGCCCATCCGCTCGCGGGTCTCGGGATCGCGCGCCAGCGACTCCAGGCGGGCCGCCGCCTCGCGGGGTTCGCGCCGGGCCACGACGTAGCCCGTCTCGCCGTCCGCGACGTTTTCCGGAAGGCCGCCGGCGTCCGAGCAGACGACGGGAAGGCCGGCCGCCTGGGCCTCCACGACCGCGTTGCAGAATCCCTCCGAGACCGCCGAGTGGAGGACGAGATCGGCCCAGCCGAGCTCGCGGCGAACGGCCTCGTTCGGCAGAGCGCCGAGCAGCTCGACGACGCCGTCGAGACCGAGCTGGTGGCGCACGAAGGCGATCAGGCCGCGGTCCTCTCCGTCTCCCACGATTCGATACTCGCACCTCAGGCCGCGCCCGGCGGCCTCGGCCACCGCCGCCAGGCCGTATTCGTATCCCTTCTTCCACGTCAGCCGGCCGATGCTCAGGATCCGCAGCGGCCGCTCCGCCGTGCCGAGGACGCCGCCTCTCGGTTCGCGGAGGGGAAACCCCGCGGCGTCCACGGCCGGGGGAATCAGCGCATGGAGCTTCGACGGAGGGCATCCCCGCTCCTGCGCCCGGCGCCAGAGGTCCGCGCCGAGGAGATGGATCGCGTCCGCGGACTGCCACACCGGGCCGTAGTGGGCCGGGTCCTCGGCGCCCGTGAAGTTGAGGTCGTACCCGCGGAAGCTGACCACGATCCGGCAGCCGAGCAGCTCCCGAAGATGCATGCGGCCGGCGGCGAGAGAGCCGAACTCGAAGTGCACGATGTCCGGCGAAAGCGCGACGATCGGGGCATCGAGATAGAGCGACTTGAGAAGGCTCGCGCCGAGACGGCGCCGCCCCCGCGCGACGTACCGCCAGGTGCCGGCCGGGTTGCGCAGGACGCAGGCGGCCACCGCCGGAACCATCAGCAGCGCCGCGAGCCATCTCGGCCGATGGGGCCAGACGCGATGGACGCGCCGCGTCAGCTCCGGCCGCCGGAGCTCCGCGGGGAGACGCTCCCATTCCGTCCGCTCGCTCGTCGAGCACACGACGTGAACGTCCCGCCCGGAATCGCGCAGTCCCGCGAACTTCCGGGCGATGAAGATCTCCGAGAGCTTCGGAAAGGCGGAGACGACGAGAACTACGCGGCCCATCCGGCCGCCTTTCGCATCAGCCCGACGAACTCGCCGATCTGACGGCGGGAGTCGAAGTCGGCGACGACCCTCGCGCGCGCCGCCCGTCCCATCGTCCGCCCCGACTCGGGCTCTGACGCCAGGCGTCCGAGGGCGTCCGCCAGCGCCTCCGTATCGCGGATCGGCACGACCCGGCCCGACACGCCGTCCTCCACCGCTTCCCTCATGCCGCCGCAATCGGTCGTCACGACGGGCAGCCCGCACGCCATCGCCTCCAGGGCGGCGTTGGAGATGCCTTCGCTCAGGCTCGTCAGCAGGAACACGTCGGAGCGGCGAAGCATCTCCCGGACCTGGTCCGGCGTCCTCCGGCCGAGCAGCCGGACGTGCGGCTCGAGGCCGAGATCGCGGACCGTGAACTGCACGCGATCGCGCTCCGGCCCGTCGCCGATGATCGAGAACTTCGCGGACACTCCGCGATCGAGGATGCGCCGGATCGCCAGGAGCGCGTATTCGTGACCCTTGATCCCGACGAGCGATCCCGTCGTCACGATCTCGAGCGGCGCTCGTCCGTCCCCGGGGCGAGGCTCCTCGGCGGGCCGGAAGTACGAGGAGTCCACGGCCGGCCGGATCACGACGGCCTTCGCGGGCTCGAGCCCCCACGCCTCCGCATCGTTGCGAGTCGCCGCCGAAACGCAGTGGACGGCGGCGGCCTTCGCGAAGGTCGTCCGCAGGCCCGTCGCGCAGCCGGCCTCGCTGCGGATCATGCGGTGCGACGCTCACCTGGGACCCGCGGCAGCTGATCAGGGCCGGGCGCCCCAGGTCGAAGAGCCCGAGGTGCTCGATTGCCGCCGAGTTCCACGGGAAGTAGACCAGGTCGAATGCCCGACCCGCGAACGGAGCGAGACGGTTCCAGCGCCGCAGACGGCCCGCTTCGGCTCCGCTCCGGCTCGCGCGGCCGAGCACGATGCTCTCGCGGGGCGATCGAAGCCAGGCGCCGGCGCTCGAGCGCGCGAGACGCGCCAGACGGCGGGGAGCCGGCCCGCTCCATGCGGGAGTCGCGACGTGCTCGAGGCCCCGGCGGGCGAAATCGGGATCGCGAGGAGTCGAAGCGGCTGCCACGAGGACGTCGACGCCGCTCTCCGCCAGGCCCGCGATCAGGCGCATGACGAACGTCTCGGCCGGCCAGGCCGCCCCGACGACGAGGACGCGAAGCCTGCGGCTCTCAGGCATGACGCTCCAGCCACGCCGAAAAGGTCAACAGCATCGAGACGGTATAGCCCCGTCCCTCCTCCAGCGGCTGCGCGCGGAAGCGCCCGAGAAGCTCCTCGATGCGCTCCCGGGCCACGAGGTCGTGCAGCTTCAGGCCCGGCCTCGTCAGCCACTCGGCGAGTCCCCGGCGGCCGCGGTCTCCCTGGAACTGAACCTCCCAGTTGCGGGTGGACGTCCGCGGCGGGGCGAGCGTCCTTCGGAGCTTGCGGAGCGCACGCGCCGGAAGCAGCCATGAACGATAGTAGCGGTAGCGGAAGAGATTGGTCTCGTACGCCTGCCACGTCACCCGGGCGAGGTCCGGAGCGAATCGCTTCAGGTATTCGATCTGGAGCCCGCGGCCGGCGACGGCGGAGCTCGGGACGGTCGCGAAGAAGTCGGTCAGGCGGGTATCGCAGAACGGCAGCCTCGGAAAGACCCCCGCCTGGTACATGCGGATGCCCGCGAACGTCCAGCGGAAGATCCATTGGCTGATCTTGAAGGCCTTGACCCGGAAGTCGGCGTCTTCGATCGACTCGAGCCCCTGGAGCTCGCTCTCCACGGCGGCGCGCAGGGATTCGGTTGGGTCGCCGCCGAGGTTCGGGCGGGCCACGTTTTGCAGCAGCCAGTCGCCTCCGCGCTTGCTCGTCTTCGCGATGGCGTGCGAGACGAGATCGGGCAGATCGGGCTTCCCCGCGCCCACGAGGCCGATGTCGTCCAGCCAGACGTCGCCGACGTGCGCCGCGATGACCGCGTCCGCTTCCCCGGCGAGCAGCGTCGTCGCCGCGGCCTGACGGCTCTGCGTGAGGTCGTTGAATCCCTCGATGCAGGCGGCGATTTCATCGATCCGGTCGAAGAGGTACGGGCCGATGGTCAACGGCCGAAACGGCAGCCGGCGCCCGCGCGCGATCTTCTCGGCGATCCGGATCTCCACCGAGTCGTCGGAATAGCCGTACGAGTAGGACCAGAACCGGGCGTTTCCCGTCCCGCGATCGGTCCGCGTCAGCGCGGCGACGGCCGTGCGCGAATCGAGGCCCCCCGAGATCGGAAGGGCGATCCGCCCCTCCTCGGTCTGCTCGTCGAGCACGGCGTGCAGGGCGTCCGCGAATCCGGCCGTGGTCTCCCCGAGCGTCCGCCGGGGATCCGGACGGTGGAACCACTCCCAGTAGCGCTCCTGGCGCTGGATGCGGCCGCTCTCGTCGAAGACGTAGTGAGAGGCGGGCCGCAGGATGCGCACGTCGTCGTAATGCGTGCGGTCGCCCTGGAAATATCCGAACGCGAAGAAGCCGGAGAGGGCGCCCCAGTCCAGGCGCTTTCGCGAGGCGCTCGCCGCCACCGCGGGAGAAAACGTCCCGAGGGCGGCGCGGGACCCGTCGCTCGCATGGTACAGATGGACCGTCCCGAATCGGTCGGTCCAGGCGTGCCAGGACCGCTCCTGCTCGTTCCAGGCGAGAACGGCGAGATGACCGTTGATCGCGCTCCCCGGCCGCTCTCCGCGAACGAGCGACTGAAAGAACCCGCTCCCCGTCGAACCCTCCGCGCGGCCGCTCGCCTCGCCGATGATCCAGATCTTCCAGGGCGGGGAGTCGAGCCCGGCGATCGGAAAGCCGCGCCAGGACGCGCTCGGCGGCTGCCGCAGGATGGTCCATTCCCGGCGGCGGGATTCAGTCTCCCACCGCGTCGAGCCGTCCCGGCCCTTCACCGGACGGACGTCGCCCCACTGGACGAGCACGTCGCCGCAGACCGAGACTCACGCGGGCGCCGCATCCGCCCCTTCCGGGGCCGCCACGCTCGAGGGAGCGCTCACGGCGCAGGCTCCGCGGCGGGCTGCGCGCCCGGCCGGAGTCGTTGCTCGGCCAGCTGCGCCGCGTCGACGGCATAAAGAATGAAGAGCGGCTCGGCGCGGACGTAGACGGGCTCGAGCCATTCCGGCGCGCTTGCCGGATCGCGGAGCTCGGCCAAACCCTTGCGGCGGCCCGCCTCGATCGAGCTCATGACGACGTAGTCGGCGGGATGCTGTGGAGCCACTCGCCGAGCTCGCCGACCGACGACGAGCAGCGGGAACTCGGCGTCCGTCTGCCCGCAGACGAAGGCCAGATGCGGCTTGCGCTCGAGGATGCGGGCGCCCCGAGCGCCCCGGGCCCGAAGGGCCTGGCAGGCGTCCAGGACCTCGACGGGATCCGCCCGGATGAACGCCCTCGCCTGCGCGATCGAGGCGCGCGCGGAGACCGCGCCGAACAGGAGAACCAGCGCGGCGGCCGCCCAGCGGATCGAGCGCGGAGATCCGAATCGCTCCGCGGCCCAGCCGGAAATCCGCCAGAGCGCGTACGCCGCGAGCCCCGCGTAGACGGCGCCCGCGAACAGGTAGTAGCGCGCATCCCAGTGCGTCAGCCCAAGAAGCGCCACGTACACCACCCAGCCTGAGGCGAGGGCGGCGGCGAGGGCCGTCCGCGGCCCGGTCCGCGCGAGGAACAGGGCGCCGGCGAGCGCAGCGAAACCAATGAACGGCCCGACCAGGCGCGTCGTGAAACTGCGATAGACGTTGGTCCCGAGGTTGACGGGATAGTGGCGAAGGATCCGGACGGGATCGAAGCGCAGAACGTCGCCGAGGGAATGGAAGTGCCGGCTCATGATCCCGGTGCCGTCGCCGGTCGCGTCGGCGCCGAAGCGGGCGCCGTAGAACTCCGTCGCGACGTTCAGATAGTTCGAGTTGGACAGCGGCGAACCCGTGTGCCGGGCATTGGCATAGAACCAGGGCAGCGCGACCAGGAGCGCGCCGGCGAGCAGGAGTCCCGCATGTCCCAGTCGGGCGCCGAGAGTTCGGCCGAGCTCACGCGAAACCAGGATGCCGACCACGAGCGCGGGCAGGAGAAACACGCCGTTGTATCGAACGAGGAAGGCGCCGCCCGCGATCATCCCCGCCGCGAGGATGCGCACGGACGGGCGCATGCGGCTCCCGAACGCCGCGAAGGCCCCCAGGCACAACGCGAGAAACAGCATGTCGGTCGAGGCCGTCAGAGCCAGGGTCGGAAACACGCCGCCCGCCAGCAGGAGCAGCTCGCTCGAGAGCCCGACCGCGCCGCCGAACAGCTCGGTGAACAGCGCATAGGCCAGCAGGCCGGAGGCCGCCGCGCAGACCGCCGAGATCACGCGGCCCGCAAGAAACGGATCGGGGATCATCGTCTCGACGACCGCCAGCACCGCCGGGTAGCCGGGGCCCTGGAACTCGTTCAACGGAAACTGGCCGGTCCGGAGCCGTACGGCGTCGGGCGCATAGTCGCCGTAGAAGTCCGTCTCGACGCCGTAGCCGGCGACGCGGCGCCGGCTCGAGACGAAGAGGAAGACGAGCAGCGCCGCGGCCGCGAGACCCACGGCCGCGATCGCTTTCGTGCGCTCGACGCTCATCGCTTCCGGGCGACGACGATCGTGTGGAGGCCGTAGCCGAGGCGCAACCGCCATGCATCGAACGCGTCGCCCAGCCCGCAGACAGACAGGACCCGCCGGAGCCGATAGGAGTTGAGAAAACGGCGGACCCCCGCGACCCCGAAGTTGGGAACGATCGTCGAGAGCCGCCGAACCCGAAAGTAGGGCCGGAGCAGTCTCCGCAGCTCCCGGCGGCTCAGCAGCGACTCGATCGGCTGCTGAGACCAGCTCGCGCTCTGGTCGGCCTCCATGGCGTTCATGGTCTCGGCGTTCGGCGTCGTCAGGATCAGGAACCCACCCGGCTTCAGGAGATCGTGCGCGATCCGAAGGTATTCCGGCTGGTCGGGGACGTGCTCGATGACTTCCTGGCTGATGACGATGTCGAAGGCCTGGCGCGGGTATTTCCACGCGAAGATGTCCGACTGGACGAGACCGATGTGGCCGTAGCGGGCCGCCGCCGTCCGGACCGCCTCGTCCGAGAGCTCGACGCCGATCGCCGGCCCGAACGTTCCGACGATCGCGGTCAACCAGCCGGATCCACAGCCGAGATCCACGATCCGGGGCTCGCGGAGCTTCGTGAAGGCCACGCTTTCGAGGATCGACACCGCTCGAGCGAGCTTCAGGCTGTTGGCGAATTCGTACCCGCTCCACCGCTCGTTGTAGAACTCGCGCTGGGAATCGATGGGCGGGACCGCCGTGCCCGGGGCAACCGCGTCGGCCTCGGCGCCCGCGTCCTCCGGGACCGCCGGCGCGGCCGTCGCCGGTGGCGGCGGCGGAACGGTCCCCGCCCACCAGTACTCTCGGACGAACGCGGCCAGGGAGCCCGGAGCGCTCAACCGGGGAAGCAGGAAGCGGTTGCTCGCGGGAGTGGCCGTTCCGGGGCGGGTCGTGAACGCCAGCGTGTAGCCCGCGCGGGCGACCTCCTGCGCCGAGGACGCCACGAAGTTGCCGTTCGGAAAGGCGAAGGTGTTGCAGGACTTGCCGAGCTGCTGCTCGAGCTCCCGTCGCGATTCGACGAGCTCGACGGTCCGGGCCTCGACCGGCTGCCAGTCGTGATGGATCTCGTGATGAAGGCCGTGGCTGCCGATCTCGACCCCGGCGTGGGCGAGCTGCCGGATCTCGGCCCAGGAGAGCATCCGGAAGGCCGGGAATCGGTCGACCAGGCGCGCCGACTCCCCGCTCGGGAACTGCTGCCTCAGGCACCCCATCGTGGTCTTTCGCTCGTCCGCGGGCATCGACTTGAGCATGTGCCTCAGAAACTGAAAGGCGGTCTCCCTCTCCTCGCGGCTCGAGAGCGACCAGGCGCGGTCCTTGACCTCGACGCGGTCCGCCTTCCCGTAGAGCATCAGGAGCGAGAGGTCGACCGTCCACATCGCGCGGTCCTGACCGATCTCCCCGACCGGAACGAACAGGAACCAGGGGATTTTTCGTTCTCCCAGGACCTCGGCCGCCATGAGGCTGTTCGCGCACGCGTCGTCGAAGGTGATCACGGCCGCCGGAGCCTTGGGCTTGCTCGAAGCCGCGAGCTCGTCGAGCAGCTCCGGCAGGCTCAGGATGCGGAAACGGCGCATGTACTCGACCTGACTGATGAACCGGGAGAGCAGATGCTGGTTCCTCTCGACGCGCGGATCCACCTTCCGCTCGACCACCCCGTGGTAGCAGAGCACGCGGACCCCGGAGCGGTGGATGACCCGGGGATCCATCCAGCCGCCGACATACCCCCGCGCGAGCTCTCGCGCGTCGCTCAGTCTCATGCCCAGCCCGCTAGCCGACCGATGCGCCATGCTTCTCTTCCACGCTCGTCGTCCAGTCCAGTATCGGCCGAACCGCGCCGTCGAACGCTCCCGCGTAGTCTCCGCGCGCCGAGTCTCCGGCGAGGCTGTCGACCACCTGGAATGCCACCGCGTGCTGCTCCTTGAAATGGCGATACTGGGGCTGCAGGGTGCGCATGCTCACGTTGACGACCACGGTGCCCTCGGCCAGGAAGTTGCCCGGAATCCGCGCCGACGAAACGTAGCGGCCGAGGGGCCGGGGCCGGTCCCGCCACTCCGTCTGGTCGATCGCGCCGAAGATGCACGTTCCTTCCTCGTTGTAGAAGTCGACGATCGGGCACAGGATCCATCCCGGTTCGAGCACGTCGTACTCGAGCTCGATGTCCACCGGCTTCCGGATGTCGACGGCTTCCCGGATTTCGCCGTCCTCGGAGCGGACGCGAACGGCGCGGAGGCGAACGATGCGGTTGCCGGGCGCGCGCTCTCCTTCTCTCCATTCCCGCATGGCCGAGGTGCCGAGGCCGGAACGCAGGTACGCGCCGACCACCTCGTGCGAAGGCCCGTCGCTGATGACGGTCCCGTTGTTCAGGAGGATCGACCGCTCGCACAGGCGCGTGATCGCCGGCATGTTGTGAGAGATGAAGAGCACCGTGCGGCCCCGCTGCCCCACTTCCTCCATCTTGTCGAGGCACTTTCGCTGGAACGCGGCATCGCCGACCGCGAGGACCTCGTCCACGAGCAGGATCTCGGGCTCGAGATGCGCGGCGACGGCGAAGGCCAGGCGCAGGTACATCCCGGACGAGTAGTGCTTGACGGGCGTCTCGACGAACTTTTCCACCTGCGCGAACGCGACGATCTCGTCGAATTTCTGGTCGATTTCGCGGCGGCGCATTCCGAGGATGACCCCGTTCAGGTAGATGTTTTCGCCGCCGGTCAGCTCCGGGTGGAACCCGGTCCCCACCTCCAGGAGCGATCCCACGCGCCCGTGGATTTCCACGGATCCCGTCGTCGGCTCCGTGATCCGCGACAGAACCTTCAACAGAGTGCTCTTCCCGGCACCGTTGCGGCCGATGATGCCGACCACCTCGCCCGCGTGGACCTCGAAGGACAGGTCCCGCAGCGCCCAGAGCGTCTCGGACTCGTCCCGGGTTTCGCCGCCCCCGCCCCAGAGGGAACGAACGGCCCGGAACGGCCGGGTCACGCCGTCCGCGACGATGTCGCGGAGCGTCTTGTAGCGCTCCCGTTTCTGCCAGAGCCGGTAGCGCTTGCTCAGGTTCTCGACCCGGATCGCGCGCTCACTCACCTTCGGCCTCACACCACGTCGGCAAAGGTCTGCTCCATCCGCCGGAAATAGAACGCTCCGCCGATCAGCAACAGCAGCGCGGCCGCGGCCGACACGGCGATCGTGGGCCCCGGAGCCGAATTCGTGCCGAGCAGCGCCCAGCGGAATCCTTCCACGACGCCGACCATCGGATTCAAACCGTAGAAAGTGCGCCAGGGCTCGGAAAGCAGGCTGCTCGGATAGACGACGGGCGTCGCGAACATCCAGAACTGCGTGACGAACGGAATCGTGTATCGGACGTCGCGATATTCCACGTTCAGCACGGACAGCCAGAGGCCCACGGCGAGCGCGGTCACGAACGCGAGCAGCAGAAACGCCGGGAGCCAGAGGACCCGGGCGGTCGGGTAGATGTGGTACCAGAGCATCATTCCGAGCAGCACGACGAAGGCGATCGCGAAATCCACCACTCCGCCGAGCACGGTCGAGATGGGGATGGTCAGCCTCGGAAAATACACCTTGCGAATCAGGTTGGCGCTCTCCACGAGGCTGTTCGACGACTGGCTGAGGCCGTTCGCGAAGAAGTTCCATGGCACGAGGCCGACGTAGCTGAAAATCGGATAGGGAACCCCGTCCGAGGGCATCTTGGCGAGCCGGCCGAAGAAGATGCTGAAGAGCACCATCGAAAAGAACGGCTGAATGATCGCCCACAGGATGCCGAGCGCCGTCTGCTTGTAGCGAACCTTGATGTCGCGCCACACCAGGAAGTAGAGCAGCTCTCGAAACGTCCACAGATCGTGGAGCTTGAGCGCGGTCCAGCCCTTCGTCGGCGTAATGACGATCGAGGGGAGATCCGCCGGGGGAGCGATCGCGCGGCTCATGAGCTCGCCACTCCACGGCCGGCCGCGCGCGCGGCCGCGCTCCGGCCGAAGAGGCTCCGGTAATGGTCCGCCGAGCGCTTCAGTCCCTCGGCCACGCCCACGCGGGGGCGAAAGCCCAGCGCCGCGGCCGACCGGTCGAGGTCCGCGAGCGAATGCGCGACGTCGCCCGGCCGGCCCGGTTCGTACCGGGGCTCGAGACCGCCCCCCACGGCTTCGGCGACGCGGCGCGCGAGCTCGTTCACGGTCGTGCGGCTGCCCCCGGCGACGTTATACGCCCGGCCGCACGACTCGAGCGGCGCCCTGGCGGCGAGCAGCGTCGCTTCGACGGCGTCCTCGACGAAGGTGAAATCGCGGCTCTGCGTGCCGTCCCCGAAGATGACGGGCGGACTCCCGGTGAGGCAGGCCTTGAAGAACCGGGGGATCACCGCCGCATAGGGGCCGTCGGGGTCCTGACGCGGCCCATAGACGTTGAAGTAGCGAAGACCCACGAAACCCATTCCGTAGCAGCGGCCGAAGACGGCGGCCAGCTGCTCGTTCGACGGACTTTGGACAGCGCGTACGGAGAGAGCGGCTCCCCTTCCTCCCCTTCGCGCTTCGGCAGGGCCGCGCTGTCCCCATAGACGCTCGACGACGAGGCATACACGACGCGGGCGGCAGCCGCGCGACGCGCCGCCGCGAACACGTTGACCGTTCCTCCGACGTTGACCGCGAAGCTGGTGGCGGGGTCGTGGATGGAGCGCGGAACGGATCCGAGAGCCGCGAGGTGGAACACGGTCCGCACGCCCTCGACCGCACGCTGACAGGCTTCGGCGTCGCGGATGTCGCCCCGCACGACTTCGATGCGGCCCCGGATCGGCTCGAGGTTCTCGTCCCTGCCGTTGGAGAAGTCGTCGAGGACGCGCACGACGGCTCCCCGCGCGACCAGCGCCCCGGACAGATGCGAGCCGATGAAGCCGGCGCCGCCGGTGACGAGGACCCGCTCCCCCGCGAAATCGCCCGCCGACGGCGTGCTCATGCCTTCACGACGTTCGATGCGGGCTGCCGGTAGATCCCGCGCGTGTCGACGATCAACGGGGCACAGCGTCCCACCATGCCGTAGTCGACCTTCGAGTGATCGGTCACGATCACGACGGCATCCTGGCCGCGCAGCATTTCCTCGGTGAGGGAAACGGAAGTCATCGCCGGCAGGTCCGGCCACGACCGCATCCGCGGGGCCTTCGGAACGTGCGGATCGTGGTAGGTCAGGTCGGCGCCGAGATGCAGGAGGCGCTCGATGATCTCGAAGGCGGGGCTCTCGCGCGGATCGTCGATGTCCTTCTTGTACGCGATGCCGAGAACGAGGACCTTGCTTCCCCGGATCGCCTTCCGGCGCTCGTTCAAGGCCAGGCCGAGCTTCTCGATCACGTATTCCGGCATGCGCACGTTCACTTCGCCGGCGAGCTCGATGAATCTCGGCGAGACGCCGAACTCCCGCGCCTTCCAGGACAGGTAGAACGGGTCGAGAGGAATGCAGTGGCCGCCCCAGCCCGGGCCGGGGTTGAAGCGCATGAAGCCGAAGGGCTTCGTCTCCGCCGCGTCGAGCACGTTCCAGATGTCGATGCCCATCTTGTCGAAGACGATCTTCAGCTCGTTGACGAGGGCGATGTTCACGGCGCGAAAGATGTTCTCCACGAGCTTGGCGGCCTCGGCCTCGCGGGCGCTGCCGACACGGACCGTGCGGACGACCACCTGGTCGTAGAGCAGTTGCGCGAGGTCGCCCGCCGCCCTGTCCACGCCGCCCACGATCTTCGGAATCGTGGCGGTGTTGAACTTCGCGTTGCCGGGGTCTTCCCGCTCCGGCGAGAACGCGAGAAAGAAGTCCTGGCCGCAGCGGAGGCCCGTCTCCTCCAGGATCCCGCGGACGAGCTCGTCCGTCGTTCCCGGATACGTCGTCGATTCGAGCACGACGAGCTGGCCCGGGCGCAGACGCTCACGGACCGCGCGCGTCGTGTTGACCACGTAGCTCATGTCCGGCTCGCGCTGGGCCGTCAGCGGCGTGGGGACGCAGATGATCAGGACGTCCGGCTCGGAGAGACCGGCGAAATCCGCGGAGGCCGCGAAGGACCCGGAGGAAACCGCCGTCGTCAGGCGTGCGGCGTCCAGGTGCTTGATGTAGTTCCGTCCGGCGTTCAACGCCTCGACCTTGGCGGCGTCGACGTCGAAGCCCCGGACGCGGTAGCCCTTCTCGGCGCACGTCAGGGCCAGCGGAAGGCCGACGTAGCCGAGGCCGATGATGCCGACCGGCGCCGTTCGCCGCTCGATTTTCTCGCGGAGAACCGCGGCGCGCTCATCCGAACTGGTCATTGCGTGCTCCTGCTTCGATTCAACGCGCCCCGGGCTTCAGTCTCCGAAGGCTGCGACGGCTCAAACACGTTCCGCAGGAATTGCCTCACGCCCCCGCTTCCGCAGAGGCACAGCCCGAATCCTCTCTTCCCGAACCGCGGCTAAATGGCTGCAGCCACGGGATTTCTTGTTTTGAGCCTCAATTATAGCATGCGAAATCGTCCGACCGATCAGTTCGAAGGACGGCTGGCCTGTCCTGCGGATTCCAGGCCAAGAAGGCGGGTCTTGACGCCCTGCTCCGTACCCGCGTCGCCCGCGGACGCCTCCAGCGCGGCGCGAAGAACTCCCGCGTCGGCGGGCAGGCTTTCGACCGCGCGGCCCGGTCCCAGGACCGCCGCCGCCTGCCGGAATCGCGCGGCGACGAAGCTCGGGTCGAGGAAAGCGCGCGCGGCCGCGGAGGCGGCGCGGTCCCTCTGCTCGGTTGACAACCCAGGCCATGCCGCGAGGTATCGGTCGGTCAGCTGCTCGGGCGCCGCGTCGAGCCCGGGCGCCGCGGCGCAGGCCAGCCGCAGCGGCTCCTCCCAGAGGGACACGTCGGCGGCCGGCGCGGCCGTTCCCAGCAGAAATCGCGTGTGAGCCGAACCGGGCCGCTCTTCGAGCGCGGCGAGAAGGAGCTCCCGCGCCTTCCCCGACTCCGCGCTCTCCGATCCCGGAACGCGTGCCCGGTCGCCGAGCAGCCACTCGGCGACGAGCTCGGCGACGCCGAAATCATCCCGCATCAGGCCGGCCGTCTCGAAGGCGGCGGGTTCTCGAACGGCGAGGCCCGTCTCGTTGGCGACGGACGCCGCCCGGCGCCTCCCCTGAACCAGGCGCGTCGCGTCCATGACGTCGCCGAGGACGAGCACCGCGCAGAGGAATCGCGAGGAGGAGGCGCCGCGGCTTCACGAAGGAGGGCGGCCCTGGCGAACTCTCCCCGGGCATCATGATCGGGAAACCCTCAGCTCGTCTGGGTAGCCACGGAAGCGGACTTTTCTGCGATCTCTTCCTTCGCGACCTCTCGAGTCGGGCCGTACCCGTACTCGTACTGGCGATAGCCCGGGCCGGATTCGAGGCCGTTGATCAGCACCCCCAGAATGGGGATCCCGCCCCGCTGCATGAGATCGCGGGCGCGCGCGACCTCTTCGCGCGAGGTCCGCCCGCCGCGCACGCAGAGAACGACGCCGTCGGTCTGCTGCGCGAACACGAGGGTATCGGAGACCGGCAGCACCGGCGGCGTATCGACGATCACGTAGTCGAAGTTCGAAAGCGCGAGCTCCATGAACCGGTGCATCGCGTCGGAGGCGAGCAGGCCCGACGGATTGGGCGAGTCGGGCCCCGCGGGCACGACGAACACTCCCGGGACGCGGGTCTTCACGATCGCCCGCGAGGGTTCGATCCCCTCCGCCAGGATCGAGACGAGACCGGGCTTGCCGCTGACCTCGAAGACCTCGTGCACTTTCGGCTGATGGAGATCCGCGTCGACGAGGAGCACGCGCTTGCCGAGCTGTCCGAGCACGACGGCGAGATTGGCGGCGGTCGTCGTCTTGCCCTCCTGCGGCAGCGCGGACGTGATCACCAGCGACTTCACGCCTCCCGCTCGCGAGAGCAGCAGCGACGTCCGGAACGCGCGGTAGGCTTCGGCGACGGTCGACCGGGGGTCCTCGTGCGGAAGCAGGTCGATCGCGTTGCGCGCCGCGACGGCCGGGACGTCCTTCTTCTTTCGTCCGACCCGAAAGGCGCGGCCGAGCGAGGACGGAGCGATCGCCGACGGGCCGGCCGGAATCACCCCGAGGGCCGGCAGCCGAAGACCCGTCTCGACCTGCTCCACGGAGCGAAGGCTCCGGTCGAGGTGCGAGAGGAACAGGGCCGCCCCGACGCCGAGCATGAGGCCGAGGGCGCCGCCGCCGAGCAGGTTCTTCTTCAACGAGGGCTTGTAGGGCTCGCCGGGCTCGAGGGCGCGGTCCACGATCCGAACGCTCGTGAACTGGTCCTCGTGGACGCGCGACAGGACCTCGAGCTCTCCCTGCTGCTTCATGAGCGTGTCGAGAAGGGCGCGCTTGGTGTCGATCTCGGTGCGCAGGTTTCGGTACTCGACGGTGCTGCTGCCCTGGGCGATGGCCTCCGACTCCTGGGTGCGCGTCATCGCCCGAAGGCTCTGCTCGCGGCGGAGGGCGGTCTGGTAATCGCTGCGCGCGCTCCCGACGGCCTTCGCGGCCGATTCGGCGATCGCGGTCTCGATGTTCTTCCGGGCCCCGTCGATCTGCGACTTGAGCTGCTGCATCGCGGGCCACTCGGGCTTGTAGACGTTGAGCTTCTCCGCGTAGTCGCGCTCCTGGCGCTGCAGGTCGTTTCGCATGGTCGCGATGACCGCGGCGGTGGCGGGGTCCACCAGCGCCTCCGGCGGCTGGGCGCGAACCTCCTCGTAGCGGGACTCCTTGCTCACGCGGTCGGTGATCGCGCTGCCGAGGTCCCGGTTGACCGAATCGAGCCGCTGAAGGGTGGGGTTCGCGTTCGCGTCCGCGGAGACGATGTCCTTCTGGCGTCCGTACGCCATGAGGTCCTTCTCCTTGGCCTGGATCTCGGACTTGGTGTCCTCGATCTGCGCCGTCAGGAACTGCGACGACTGGCCGATCTCCTTGAACCGCGACTCGATGTTCCAGTCGATGTAGGCGTCGGCGATCGCGTTGGCGATGGCGGCGGCCAGCCGCGCGGACCGAGCCGTGGAGTTGATCTCGACCAGGCTCGTGCCCTTCACGATGACGGCCTCGGTGCTCCCCTGCACGTCGATCGGCGGCGTCGATGAGGCTCTCGGTCGAAGGCTTCTCGACCTTGCCCTTCGCGTCGGGGCGGTAGTGTCTGATAGTGCTCGGGGTTGAAGTCCGGATCGCCGAGGAGATTGAGACGCTGGACGACCCGCTCCGCGATCTCGCGGCTCGCCATCAGGCGGATCTGGCTCGGGAGAAACTCGGCCGTCGACGCATCGCCCCGCGACCCCGAGAACACGACCGGCGTGGGGGCCGACCTTTCGACGTCGACGACCGCGACGGCCATGTAGCTCGGCCGCGAGACGACCGTGATCAACGCGGCGAAGAGGAGCGCGACCACGAGGCACGCGCCGACCAGGCGGCGCCGCTTGAAGACGATGTCCCAGTACTCGGCGAGGTGGAGCTCGGGGCGCGCTCCGGCGCCGCCGGGGGACTCGTCGAGAGGATCGAGATCGGCCATCAGAAGAACGACTCCTTTACGACGATCACGTCGTTCGCCTCGATGGGATAGTCCGGTTCCTTCCCGGAGACCACCTTGCCGAAGTCCACGACCTTTTCGACGTCCTTGCCGTCGGCGCCGCGCCGCTTGATCCGGATCGTCTTCGAGGCGCGGTCCGTCAGACCTCCGGCCTTGGCGATGACGGAGAGCAGCGAGAGGCGGTCATCCGAGTCGAACTGGAGGGCGCCCGGCGTCTTGACCTCGCCGAGGCAGAAGACCGTGAGCGTCGTCCTCGGCACCACGTTGATGACGTCTCCCGGGAGAATCGGGATGTTCCCGAAAGGAGTGGTCTCGGCAAAGAGATCGTCCGTCTTCACGTCGAGGGTGTCGGACAGGCCGTTGTCGGCCCTCCGCAGGACCAGGATGCGCCGGCCGGCGCGATCCGTCAGCCCCCCGGCCGCGGTAATGGCCCTCACGAGCGTCCAGCGGCCCGAGATCGCGAGCGCGCCCGGGTGCTGCACGGCCCCGAGAACCGAGACCGGCTTCGCGGTGAATTCCTTGACCACGACCGAGACGTTGGCGCGGTTCACGTACTTCGAGGTCAGGATCTGCTCGATGCGCGACCGCGCTTCGGCTTCGGTCAGGCCCGAGATCCGGATCTCCCCGACCATCGGCAGATCGATCGTGCCGCTGTCGGAGACCCGGCGATCGACGTTCAGATCCGGGATCTCGAGGACCTTGATCTCGACCAGGTCCTTGGGCCCGATCTGGTAGTCGCTCGTCACCGTCTGGGCCGCGAGGCGGCCCGCGCCGGCGAGGCAAAGCGCCACGACCCATGCGAACGCTCCCGGCCGGCGATCGGTCATCGAAGGAAATCCCCCGTGAAGGTCAGGTACGTCGAGAACTGCAGCAGCGAGTAGCTGCTGCCGGGGATGTTGGAGTCGTCCTGCTTGTGGGTCACCAGCCCCGTCAACGTCACCTTCTTGTAAACGATCGCGGAAACGCCGCCGCCGTAGTTGAGGACACGATCGAGCCGCTGGACTTCGACCGGCCCGACGGCCTGCGGGATCGGGTACTTGTTCTCGCCGGTGTCCGCATAGCCCCTGAGGAGAACCCGCGGCAGGACCTGAATATTCAGGCCGCCCCCGATCGAATTCTCGAAAATAGTAGGGGTTGCCGACGGAGATACTGTAGGAAATCCGGCGAACCCCGTAGCTCCGGATCTCGAGCCAGGGCCTCAGGAAATACGAGACGAAGTAGGACCCGACGGGCGTCGCGTAGCTCGGGAAGGACGATCCCTGGAACGATTCGCCTTCCCGGTACCCGCCGACGAGGTTCAGAAAGAACTTCGGCTGGTTGTAGCTGACCCCGAGCAGATAGCCCGTGCTGGTGTTGTTGCGCTCCTCCGGCGTCAGGACGAACTGGGAGTTCGTGTACTGCACTTCCGGAGCGATGACCCAGGACCCGAGCGCCAGCCGCAGGCCCGCGTCGTACGCCTGGTCCGTGCGGTCGTTGCAGCGCGACGTTGACATCGCCGGGCGAGACCGGGCCCTCCTGCGTCTGGCGCACGCGTTCCGCCTCTCCGCCGAGAAAGAGACCGAGCTTGTGCGTCAGGTCGACCTCGACGTGCGCGAAGGCGTCGGCCGTCTTCTCGAGCGTGGGCTGAGGCTGCTCCGGCGTCGGCGCCGCGATGCCCTGGAAGCCGTTGCCCCCGAATTCGAAGGACAGGCGGTTGAAGTATCCCGCGATGGACGCCTTCGCGTGTCCGCCCCAGGTGTCGAGGTTCGAGAAGTTGGCGTACCACGTGTACGTCGGAAAGGCGTCGCCCACGAAGTAGATCTTCGAGCTGAACGGGATGATGACCTTCGTCCCCAGACCGAGGGTCGCCGTCCAGTCGCCCACCGGGTTGAACTGGGACCCGAACACGTTGCTGTTGTAGCCCGCGTTGTTCACCTCGAAGCCCGGAAGGAGCCGCATGGGCCCGAGATGGAACCGGCTGTCCTTCAGGTCCTCGTCGAGCTGCTCCTGCGCGGTGACGGTCCGGTCGCGCGGCACCTCGTCGGAGACGAGCTGGCCGCGCAGCAGCGACGGGATCGCCAGCCCGAAAGCGGCGCCGAGCAACCTCGCCGCGGCGGGATACCGACCCGGTGACGGGCCGTCTTCAGTGCGTTCCAAGGATCTTTCTCGCGTACTCATCCACCAGAACCCCCGTCACTCTCGGGCGTGCGCGCTCGAAGTAGGCGCGCGCCTCGTCCACGTGCCCGGTCTCGTAGAGCGCCACCGAGGCGTAGAAGAGCGACGGCCCCTCGGAATCGGCGAGAGGCTTGACGGCGCCGACCTGCGCGGCCGCGATCTGGTACGACCGCGACAGGCAGGCGGCCTCGAGCAGCTCCAGGCGCAGGTCCCGGTTCCCCGGATCGGACCGAACGGCGTCGGTCAGGAGCCTCTCGGCCTCGGCCGCCTTCCCGGCAGCGATGAGCCCGCGGCTCTCTTCCAGGGCATGCGCGCTCTTCGCCGCGGCGTCGACCGGCGTCGGAGAGGCCGCGGGCGCGGCCGCTCCCCGGGCCACGCGCGTCGGAGCGGCCTCGCGAGGGGCCTGCGGTCGCGCCGCGGCGAGCTTCGCGCGCGCGCGAACGACGTCGGCGCGGTTCGCCGCGCTCTGCGGGACCCGGGGCGCGGCCGCGGCGGCGCCATCCCAGTTGCGGGCGTCCACGTCGCAAACGAACATGTCGGCATAGAGCTCCGGCCGCTTTCCGAGCTCCTCGGCGGAGAGTGCGGCCAGATCCCTGAGCGCATCCGCGCACTCGCCCCGCGCCGCGCGAGCCGCCGCGCGCACCGCGAGACCGTCGGCGTTGGCGGGCTGGATCGCGAGCGCCTTCGCCGCCCATCGCTCGGCTTCTTTCGCGTCGCCGCGGGCGAGGGCGTCGCGAGCGAGAGCGACCGGCCAGATCACGCTGCCGGGTTCCCGCCGCGACGCGGCCTCCCAGGCCTTTCGCCGCTCCGCCGGGGGAAGCGCGGCGATCTTCTGCTCTTCGGTCTCGACCAGTCCGGAAAGCGTGGGGATCGCGAGGATCGTGGCCTGAGCGACCCGACCGAGAAGAAGCGCCTTGAAAGCCGCCCGGATGTCGGGGGGCAGCTCGACCGCCGGGTACACCGAAAATTGCCGTTCGATCTCGAGAATGCGCGAGATCGTCGCGTCGGTCTCGGCCGGCTTGTTCGCGGCGGCCTGCGCGAGCGAAAGCTGGATCAGCGCGCCTTCGAGCTGCGCCGGCTGATTCAGGTAGCCGAAGGCCGCCACCCGGAACTGCTCGATGGCTTCCGTGTACTTCTTGTCCCGGTAGAGGCTTTGTCCCGCCTGGAGACGGTCCCGGTCGAAGTCGTCGTCCGGCGCCGCCGCCCGGGCGTGAAGGGCGATCGCACCGAACAGTACGGTTAGGATAGCGGCGTGAGTCCGACTCATCGATGGTCCGCCTGGATGCGCGATGTCTGGGCTCCGGCCGACGCCGATGCGCTCGACCGAACGGCGTTCACGTTGCTCGCGGCGCTCGCCGCTTTCGCGCCGTGGATCTCCGCGGCGACCCTCCCGGCGCCACTCGCCGGGGGACTGCCGGCGCCGATCGGTGTCCACGTGCTCACCGCGATCGCCCTATGCATCGGTACCACGACGTTCCTTTCCCGCTCGTGCTTCCGGCCGTTTCGACCCCTTGCGCTTCCAGCATTGGGCCTCGCGGCATTGACACTTTTTGGCGCCCTGCAGATGGTCCCGCTACCGGAGCCGGTACTTAGCCTAATTGCGCCTGTGAACCAGCAAATTTACCATGAAATCGGCGGTCTGTTCGCCCTCTTCGGACGGACTCCCGCTCCCCTGCCGCGGATTACCATTGCCCCACGGGCCACGATTCTCTCGACCCTGCAGCTTGCCGGTTTCCTGGTCCTCGCCCTCTCGGCCTGGTCCCTGTTGAGGAATCGCGCCCGGCGGCGCTTCCTCGCCGCGGTCCTCATCGTGTCTGCGGTCGGTCAGGTCGCCGGACTGGCGCTTTCCGGGGGTCGGGTCTTCGCCGGGGTCTGGCAGAGCCGGGCGGAATTCCCGACCTATCTCCTCGTCATCCTCCCGGTAGCCCTTGGCGTGGTCTGGGCCGAGGTGATCACGGGAAGCGACCGCTACCAGGACTCGGACCGGGGACAGATGCTGGCGGACCGCCTCGGGCCCCTCGTTCTCCGCGGCATGGGCTGGCTCGTTCTCCTGGCCGGCATCGCCTTTTTCTCCGCCGCGGACCGGTTCCTCGCCGCGACCGCGGGGACTCTCGTCATGGGCGGCCTCCTGTTGACGGTGCGGGCGGGCCGGCTTCCGACCTCCGGCCAGCGATGGGCGATCACCGCCGCCTGCCTGGGGGTCGCGGCCGCCTCGCTGTGGCTCTTCCGAAACGGCTCGGGCCTCGACGAACGTGCGCTTCCCGTATGGCGCGCCGGGCTCGAGGCCTGGAAGAGCTTCCCGTACGTCGGCGCGGGTTTCGGAGCATTCGCGGATGCGTTTCGCCGAGCGCAGCCTCGAGGCCTGCCGGGCCTGATCGAAGACCCCGGCTCGGATTTTCTTCAGCTGCTCGTCGAGGGCGGAATCGCGGCCGCCCTCCTCGCGGCGATCACGGTGCTCTCGCTCTTCTGGTCTCTGCTTCGCCGTTGGAAGACCCAGCGGCATCGCGAAGAGAGCGCGCTCGCGCTCGCGGGCATCGGCGTCGTCGCGTCGCTGGCGATCGACGGCGCCTGGCACAGCAACCTGAGCTCTCCCGCCGTCGCCGCGACCGCGGCCTGCGTCATCGGCCTGGCGCTGGCGAGCGGAAACGACGCTTCCTCCCTGCGCTCGACACGGATGGACGCGTAGCCGCGAGACGGTCGAAGAGCACCGGACCGATGCGCCGCCGGCCTCCGCTCACCGTGAGACGGGTCGGATGTCGTAGAGGCGAATCGACCGCCCCACCCGCGTGTAGGGACGGCCCTCCAGCCAGTCGTACGGGCCGGACTGCCTTCCGGCCTCGCGCCGGATCTGGTCGGCATCGATCGTCCGGCTGAATTCGCTGATGGCGACCCAGCCCGTCGCCGGCTCGTAGGGCACGAGGTTTCGGTACGGCGGCAGCCCCTGTCCATCCAGGGTCTCGCTTCCGAAATACGCGAGGGAGACCGAATCGGCATGCACGGCTCGAAGACGCGCCGCCAGCCGCCAGAGGTCCTGTCCCCAGTCGAGGTCCGAATCGATCAGGAAGTTCTCCGGGTGGCGCGCCGCGATCTCGTTGAAGTAAGCCAGATAGTCGGGATGGGCCAAAGCGGACGACACGAGTTGCCACGAGACCAGGGCCACCGCGGCGAGCCCCGCGATGGGACGCGCTCTCCGCGCCTCGAGCAGCCTCGCCACTCCGAACCCGGCGACGATGGCGAGAAAGGGATAGATCGCGAGGACGTGCCTCAGCCCGATGTTGATCCGGCTCGTCATGCAGACCAGCAGCACGGACACGGCGCAGAGCATGGGGACCCACGACTTCCAGTCGCGCTCTCTCGCCTTCCAGAGAAGAACCGCTCCCGCGGCGGCGAGGGCGAGAAACGCGAGCGGCGTCTTGATCGCGATCGCGACGGGGAAGAAATACCACCAACCGTCGCGGCGCATCTGGCCGAGCAGGAACGCCGGATGCCCGTGTCGGTCATGCTCGCGAACCTTGTTGACCCCCAGCAGGAGCTCGCCGGCCGGGACGGGCATCTCCAGGATGGAATAGCCCAGACGTCCGAGAGTTCCTCCGCGAGACAGGACCCGATCGACCGCCGAAAGGCCGACGTGGTGGGGCCTCCGGTCGGGGGTCGTGAGCGGGGTCAGCGAGAAGCGGTAGCCCGCCCAGACGACCAAAAACGCGGTGGCGGCGGCGAGGACGGCCCCGCGCATCCTCGTTCGGAACCACTGCGCGCGCGAGGCGCGCGGCAGCCGATCCATTGCGATTCGGATCGCGAGAATCGCGACGGCACACGGGGGCAGGAACACGATGGTCGAGAACTTCGCGAGAATCGCGAGCCCCGCCGCGCCTCCGAACAGAAGACTGCGCCGCCAGCCGGGGTCATCGACCCAGTACGCCAGCGCATAGACGGCGAGCGGGAAGCAGGCCGCCAGCGCGGCGTCGGTCGTGGCCAGCCCCGAGTGGCCCAGGATCGGAGGAAGGGTGGTAAACAGCAGCGCGGCGGCCACGGCCGCGCGATCGCCGAACAGGCGCCGCGCCCAGGACCAGACGACCCACGACGCGAGCACGAAGAATGGCAGGATTCCGGCGCGCGCCTCGGCGAGATTCGTCGCAAAGTCCCCGCTGCTTCGCAGGATGCGATTTCCCTCGGCATCCAAGTGCGCCGAGCCGCTCGAGCGGAATCCTCGCGCATGCAGGACCGCCGCCGCCGCGACCCGTGCCAGCGGCGGATGCTCGACGCCGATCAGGTGTTTGGAATCGAACCATTCCATCCCGCAGGCGATGTGATACGGCTCGTCGCAGGTCTGGAAGAACACCGGGTAGGTGAGCACGATCCGGACGACGCCCACGGCCGTGAGCGCGAGAAACGCGATCACCGAAAGCGTCCCGGCCCCTCCGGGCGCCGCCGGCCGGCGCCGAGGTTCCAGCGGAGCGGAGTCGTTCACGAGGAGTTTCGATGATAGCGCACCGTCGGCGCCGATCCGGGCAGCGCACAACGCCGTCGACCATCCGGGTATGCTTGTCGGCGTGTCTCCAGCACTCGCTCGGGGCGTCCGGCTCGACGGAAGCGCCCTGGCTCAAACACTTCGGCTTCGCGCCCGCGAAGCGGCGGAAGAGATCGCGCGCCGCGCGGGTCCGCCTTCCCTGCGGGTCCTGCTCGTCGGCGACAATCCGGCCTCGACGGCCTATGTCTCCGCGAAGTCGAAGGCGGCGGCCGAGGCCGGGATTCGCGCCGAGACTCGGCGGCTTCCCGCCGAGCTCTCCCCCTCCGATCTCCTGGCCGAAGTCGCGATGGCCAATGCCGATCCGCAGGTCGACGGGATCCTGATCCAGCTGCCGCTGCCGCCGCAGCACGATGCGGCGAAGGTCCTCGACTCCGTCCACCCGCTGAAGGACGTGGACGGATTTCATCCCGAAAACGTCGGCCTCCTCCACCAGGGACGGCCGCGCTTCGTTCCCTGCACGCCGGCGGGAATCGTGGAGCTGCTGGCGGCGTACGAGATTCCGCTCGCGGGGCGGCGCGCCGTCGTGCTCGGCCGAAGCGACATCGTCGGCAAGCCGATGGCGGCGCTGCTGACCGCCCGCGATGCGACCGTGACGATCTGCCATTCCCGGACTCGCGATTTGCCGGCGGTCTGCCGCGAGGCCGATGTCCTCGTCGCGGCCATCGGACGGCCCGGGTTCGTGACGCGCGAGTTCGTGAAGGAAGGCGCGGCCGTCGTGGACGTCGGCATCAATCGGGTCACGCCGCAGGATGCGCCCGAGAACCTTCGCCGTTCCGAGCGCATCCGGAAGGCTCTCGACGAGAAGGGCCGCGCGCTCGTGGGCGACGTGGATTTCGACGACGTGGCGCCGGTCGCCGGATGGCTCACTCCCGTTCCGGGGGGGGTCGGGCCGTTGACGGTCGCCATGCTCCTCCACAACACCATAAAGGCAGCCGGCCTCCGGTCAAAATAAAATAAGGAGATTAAGTGATATTTCCTAATTTAATTAGGACATGTAGCCTTGCCGCCACGCTGGCGACCCTTCCCGTCCTGACCGCCGCCGGCGCGGAGACCGCCTCCCCTCTCCGTTTCGAGCTGTCGTTTCCCGCGAGCGTGCGGTCGGAGCCCATGGACGGGCGCGTGTTCGTCATCCTGACCAGGAAGGCGACTCCCGAACCGCGTCTCCAGTTCGGCAAGTCCGGCGGCCAGTACGCCTCGACCCCGTTCTTCGGTGAAGACGTGACGGGCATGCGCGCCGGCGCCCGGGCGGTGGTGGACGGACGAAGCGACGGATACCCGATCGCGCGGCTCGGCGATCTCCCCGCCGGCGACTACTTCGTTCAGGGGATGTTGAACGTCTACACCACGTTCCACCGCGCCGACGGCCACGTCGTCGAGCTCCACATGGATCAGTGGGAGGGCCAGAACTTCCCGATCTCGCCCGGCAATCTCTACAGCGAGACCCGCAGGATCCACCTCGACCCGGCAAAGCCCGAGACGATCCGGCTCGAGCTCGATCGCGCGATACCTCCCGTCCCGGTGCCGCCCGACACGGAATGGGTCGAGCGCATTCGATTCCAGAGCCCGCTGCTATCCAAGTTCTGGGGAAGACCCATCTTCATCGGCGCGACGATCCTTCTGCCGAAGGACTACGCGCGCGACACCCGCGCCGCCTACCCGGTCAACTACGAGCAGGGCCACTTCACGATGCGCGCTCCGGGCGGATTCGGCGAAACGCCGGACGTGCCGGCCGGCGCCTCCGACCGCGAGAAGGCGCGGGCCCGCTCGATGTCCGAGTTCACCGCGGCCTGGCAGTCCGGCGGCTTTCCGCGCATGCTCTTCGTGACCTTTCAGCATCCGACCCCGTACTACGACGATTCCTACGCCATCGACTCTCCCAACATGGGTCCGTACGGACAGGCAATCACGGAGGAGCTGATCCCGTACATCGAGAAGCACTTCCGCGCGATCCCGCAGCCCTGGGCGCGCATTCTCTCGGGAGGGTCGACGGGAGGATGGGAGTCCCTGGCGCTCCAGATTTTCTATCCCGACTTCTTCGGCGGAACGTTCTCCTATTGCCCCGATCCCGTCGATTTCCATTACTTCGAGCTCGTCAACGTCTACGACTGGAACAGCGCGTGGTACCGGGGCGATGAGTGGCGCCGGACGCCGATCTCGGGCGAGCGTCAGCCGGACGGCCTCGTCCTTTCCACCATGAAGGAGCAGCTCGCCTACGAGCGGGCGATGGGACCCGGCGGCCGTTCCGGAGAGGATTGGGATTGCTGGCAGGCCGTGTACGGCCCGATCGGCGCGAACGGGTACTTTCAGCCCGTGTTCGATCCGGCGACCGGGACGATCGACCACGGCGTCGCGGCGTATTGGAAGGACCACACGGACTTGAATGCCTACCTCCAGCGTCACTGGAAGGACATCGGACCCCGGCTCGCCGGCAAGATCCACATCTGGACCGGCGACATGGACACCTATTACCTGAACGACGCGGTCCACCTGATGGACACGTATCTCCAGACCACGGAGGCGCCGCCCTGGGGCGGCTCGATCACGTACGGCCCGAGAGAGCCGCACTGCTGGACGGGACCCTACACGCTGGCGGAGCGGCTGAAGATGATGGCGCAGTACGCCGCGGCGGCCGCCCCACGCGGCGCGGATCGCGACTGGCTCGGGCGATGAGCTCCGATCGGCCCCGCTCGTGGATACGCACCCCCGCGTTCCGAATGGCGGGGCTCGTGCTGATCGCGGCCGCCGGCTTCGGAACGTACTCTCTTTACAAGCGATCGTTTCGGGACCGCGATCCTGGTCTGCAGTGGTCGATCGGCATCTGGGAGGGCCCGACTCCCGTGAAGCTCGGCCCCGCATCCGGAATCGCCAACCCGGTCCTGTCGGCGCGCGACGTCACCGACGTTCGCGCCGAGTTCGTGGCCGATCCGTTCATGCTGCGGCGCGGCTCGACCTGGTACCTGTTCTTCGAAGTCATGGAGAGGGACACGCACCGCGGCGTCGTCGGGGTGGCGACGAGCCCGGACGGCCGAAGCTGGACGTACGGCCGGATCGTGCTGCGGGAGCCGTTCCACCTGTCGTATCCGTACGTCTTCGAGGACGGCTCGGACGTCTACATGGTGCCCGAGACGTACGAGGCCGGCGCCGTGCGCCTCTATCGCGCGGTGAACTTTCCCGACGACTGGAAGCTCGAGCGGACGCTGCTGTCCGGCAAGCCCTTCGTCGACTCCTCGCTCGTGAAGTACCGCGGACGGTGGTGGATGTTCACGTCGACTCCCGAGAACGATCAGCTCCTCCTCTACTTCGCCCCGCGTCTGGAGGGCCCTTGGGTCGCACACCCGAAGAGCCCGGTCGTCCGGGGAAACGCGCGCATCGCCAGGCCCGGCGGACGCGTGCTCGCGATGGAGGATCACGTCCTGCGCTTCGCCCAGGACGACGAAAAGGCCTACGGGCGGCGGGTCTTCGCGTTCGCGGTCAATCGGCTGGACGAGACGTCCTACGAAGAGACTCCGGTCGGCGACGGTCCGGTCGCCGGCCCTTCCGGATCCGGATGGAACCGCGATCGCATGCACACCGTCGACGCGCACCCGCTCGCGCCGGACCGATGGATCGCCTGCGTCGACGGAAAGGGCCCGCCTCTCCCCGCCGGCAAACAGTCTCCGTAACGAAAGTCGCGACACGGCGAGGTAGGGGCGGGGCTTGCCCCCGCCCGCGGGCGGCCGCAAGGGCCGCCCCTACGAGGGCAGAGTCATGCGGACTCAATTCGGATCTGTCGGCTTCGCCGACGCCGCCGGCGCCCGAGCCGGCGCCGCGCCGCCCGGGGCGTACGCCGTCAGCATCCCGCTCTCGTCGGTGATGTAGAGGACGCCGTTGGCGACGATCGGGCTCTCCCAGTGGATTGAACCGATCCCCGCATCGCTCCAGAGCGTCGCGCCGGTCGTCGGATCGAGGGCGGCGATCCGGTGGCTGCCGGCGACGAACACCATGCCGTTGACGACGATGGGCGAGCTTCCCATCGTGGAGATCGTCCAGCGCGAGACGAGGGTCGGATGGCCGGATCCGTCGACGACGACCTGCAGGCCGGAGACGCCGGCCCCGTTCGCGACGAACACCCACACGGCCCCGTCGGCCGGATTCGTCCAGACGGCGGGTTCCGTGAGCACCGCCCCGCCCTGGGGAACCGCGACCGTCTGGATCTCGCCGCCGACGTGGCCCGGACCTCCCTGGCCGCTCAGGTTGGAGAGGTCGAGCAGGCGCAGCATCGCGTCCTTGCCGGACTGCACCGCGAGGGCCGGGACGATCCGCGTGTCCGAGATCGGCAGGAGCGCCGGCGCCGTGCTGCCGAGATCGAGGTCCGCGGCCTGGAGGTCCTGGAAATTGGCCGGCGTCCACGTGTCGAGCGGATTCCCTCCAGCTCCCGAGCCGTCGGGCGAGATCGCGAAGACCGTGTCGCCCCAGTCGTGGCCGCCGGCGTTGCCGTCGAAGTCGCCGTTTCCCGTGACGGCATAGAGACGGCCGGTTCGCGCGTCGAACACGACGCCCGGGCGCGCCCAGACGGCCGACTGCACGTGAGGGCAGTCGTCGGCAGCGCCGCCGTTTTCCGCGAAGTGGATCGTCTTGTCGCTGCAGTTGGCGTTGAAGACCCGCTGCGACCCGTCGGAGAGGCGGATCGCCGTGACGTGCCCCTGATAGTCGCCCTGATCGCCCGGATAACCTCCGTTCGGCATGTAGAGGTACGTCTGGCCCGCGGCCGTCGCGAGCGAGAGCGCGGGCGATCCCTTCTCGACGTCGGGCTTCAACGTCGTCAGCTCGGGCCAGCCTCCTCCGGTGGTCTCGGCGCCGTCCGCGATTCCGTACTTGTGGACGAAGCCGTCGAGGGCGTAGCCGTACACGAACCGGCGATTCGGATCCAGGGCCGGCGAGCTCGTCGTGTACTTCGGGCCCGACGGCGGGGTCGTGGACCACACGGTCGCGCCCGTCTCCGCGTCGAGCGCGACCACGCGTCCGGCCTTCGTCGTCACGAAGACGACGTCCCTCGTTCCCGAAGAGGTCGGAACCGCCGCGGCGAGGACGGGCGCGCCGTCGGCGACCTCGGGAAGAGAGACGGAGAAGACGCGGTCGAGAGAGGCCACATTCGCTCGCGAGAGGACGGTCTCCCGCGAATCGTTCCCGCTGTGCGCCGCGTCGAACCCGAACTGGGGCCAGTCGTAGGCGGCCGCGGCGCCGCAGGCAAACGCCGCCGTGTCCTGCACCGGGGAAAACGGGGTCCCGGCGGAATTCGTATAGTGCCGCGTCTCGCTCGTCGCCACCTCGGTCACGGCGAGATCGAGGTCCACGTTGGTCAGGCCTCCCGCGAACACCCATTTGCGGCCGTCGACGGCGCATCCGTCGAGGACCTTGACGACGAGCTCGATGTTCGCCGCATCGAAGAACCAGAAATAGCCCGTGTCGGACGTGACCGCCACCGCGTGCCCGGCCGAGAAAGGCTCGTCCGCCGACGCGCGCCACTGGACCTCGACGCGAAACTGAGAGTCCAGGAGGCAGAGGGCCGTCGGCGTGGCGACGCAGGAGGACGCCGGGCCCGCGGCGGCGGCGCGGGCGACGAGGATGCATACCCCGGCCAACAGAAGACCCCTGCGGCGCGCGGCGAGCCATATGGCAATGGGTTTCATGCCATGGCCTCTAGCAAGTTCCATGCACGCCACGGCATCGCCACGGCCGACGGGTGAATCCGGAGCCCACGATTCCGACAACCGGACCCGCCGCGCGGTTGACGGCGCGCCCGGAGGCTGGCACCATCCGCGCATCCCCATGCGCGTTCTCCTGACCGGCCACCGGGGCTACATCGGCTCCGTGATGGCCCCGCTCCTCCTGTCCGCGGGCCACGACGTGGTCGGCCTCGACGCCGACTTCTACGAGGCCTGCACGTTCGTGGGTCCTCTGCCGGAAGTGCCGGGGCGCCGCATGGACCTGCGCGACGTCACGCGCGCGGACCTCGAGGGGTTCGACGCGGTCGTGCACCTGGCGGCGCTTTCGAACGACCCCCTCGGCGATCTCGATCCGGACCTGACGTACGACATCAACCACGCCGGCTCCGTCCACCTCGCGAAGACCGCGCGCGAGTCCGGCGTCGGCCGATTCCTTCTCTCCTCGTCCTGCAGCAACTACGGGGCCGCGGGCGATGCGATGGTGGATGAGACCTCCCCCCTCGCCCCGGTGACGCCGTACGGAGTTTCGAAGGTCCGCGCCGAGCGCGACATCGCCGCGCTCGCCGGCGAGCGCTTCAGCCCGACCTTTCTGCGGCCGACGACGGCCTACGGACTCTCGCCCCGCCACCGCTTCGACATCGTCCTGAACAATCTCGTGGCCTGGGCCGTCACCACGGGGCGCATTCACCTGAAGAGCGACGGGACGCCATGGCGGCCGCTCGTCCACATCGAGGACATTTCCCGCGCGTTTCTGGCGGCTCTCGAGGCGCCCCGGGACGCGATCCACAACCAGGTGTTCAACGTCGGCCGCACGGAAGAGAACTTCCAGATCCGCGAGATCGCCGAGATCGTGCGCCAGACCGTCCCGAACACGCGCCTCGAGTTCGCCGAGGGCGCCGGGCCGGATACCCGCTCCTACCGGGTCAGCTTCGAAAAGATCGCGAGGCTTCTGCCCGCGTTCCGTCCGCGATGGACCGTGCGCGACGGTGCGCGAGAGCTCTACGAGGCCTATCGCGGATCCGATCTGAAGCTCGAGGAATTCGAGGGACCGCGGTACCGCCGGATCGACAGCATTCGCGGGCTGCTCGGATCCGGCCGGCTGGACAAGAGCCTGCGCTGGACGGCGGCGGCCGCCGCGGGGCGCGCCTGACGTGACCGCCGTCTACCAGGATCCCGCGTTCTCCGACGAGGAGCGCCGCCGCCGCCTCTACTCCGGCGATCTTCTCGTGTTCTCGCCCCGGCCGAGCGTCGACGCCCTGCGCGACTTCGCCCGCGAGAAGGTCGCGGAGGCGTTCGGCGCGCTCGATCCCGTCATGGCCCAGTTTCACCTGCCGGTCGAGGAATACGTGGCGATCCTCGCGCGCCTGAAGCCGGCCTTCATCAACCACCCGAGGTGCAAGGAGCTGCTGCGCGCGATCCTCGCCGACTTCGGCTGCGACCTCGAGAAGACCTATTTCGACGTGCCGCGCCTTCGGACGTCGACGTCCGGCGGCTATCTGACGTCCGGCATCGCCTACGCCTTTCACCCGCACCGCGACACCTGGTACTCGGCTCCGTTCTGCCAGCTCAACTGGTGGTTCCCGATCTACGAGATCGAGCCGTCCAACGGGATGGCGTTTCACCCCCGCTATTTTTCCGAGGGCGTGCGCAACAGCTCGCGCATCTACAACTACGCGGAGTGGAACGCTCACTCGCGGCAGGAGGCGGCGCGGCACATCCATTCGGACACGCGCCCGCAGCCGCACGCGGAAGAGGAGCTCGAGCTCGACCCGCAGATCCGCCTCGTCCCGCCGCCCGGCGGGCTCATCATGTTCTCGGGAGCGCAGCTGCACTCGACGGTGCCCAACACGTCGGGAAAGACGCGCTTCTCGATCGACTTCCGGCTCGTCAACCTGGACGACGTCGCCGGGCGGCGCGGAGCCGCCAACGTCGACTCGGCCTGCACCGGAACGACGCTTCGCGACTATCTCCGGGGCACCGACCTCGCGCACATCCCGGACGAGCTCGTCTCCGCCTACGACACGCCCGCTCGCGGCACGGCCGAGACGGCGCATCCCTGAGGCGGCCTCCGCGCCGTCCGGAATCGAACACCTGCGTCCCGGAGACGGCCACACTCGTCCCTCCGCCCGACCACACCGTCCTTCTCCTTCAATGACTTAGCGGCATCTCGCGCTGGCACGGTTCTCGCCCAGTGAACCGACCGTGGACATCGTTCGCGAGGACTTCGCCGAGAAGAAGAAGAAGCGCCGGATCGTGATCGCCGCGGCCGCGGCGGCCGGGATCCTGCTGATCACGCTGGGACTCTCGCGCCTGAAGCCCGCGGCGCCGACCGTCGACAAGAGCGCCGTCTGGATGGACACCGTCAAGCGAGGATCGATGCTGCGGCAGGTCCGCGGACCGGGCACCCTGGTGCCCGAAGAGATTCGCTTCATCACGGCGGAGACGGACGGGCGCGTCGAGCGGCTCGTCATTCTTCCCGGCGCGCCGGTGCGGCCGGACTCGATCCTCATCGAAATGTCGAACCCGGTCGTCGAGCGCGACGCGCTGGACGCCGAATCCCAGCTACGGGCCGCGCAGGCCGAGCTCGTCAACGTGCGCGCGCAATCCGACAAGGAAATCATGGACCAGCAGGCCGCCGCGGCCACGGTCCGCTCGGACTTTCATCAGGCCGAGCTGCAGGCGGCGACCAACGAGGGTCTCTTCAAGGAAGGCCTGATCGCGGAGCTGACCGTCAAGCTCTCGCGCGTCCGCGCCGAGGAGCTCGCGACGCGCAACGGCATCGAGGAGAAGCGGGTCAAGAGCGTGGCCGACGCCGCCGAGGCGCAGGTCGCCGTCCAGCAGGCGCACGTCGAGCAGCTGAAGGCCCTCGCGGCGCTCAAGAGATCCCAGAAGGAGGCCCTGCACGTTCGCGCCGGGATCTCCGGAGTGCTGCAGGAGCTGCCGGTGCAGGTCGGACAGACGCTCGCGCCGGGAACCACGCTCGCCAAGGTCGCCGAGCCGACGAAGCTCAAGGCGCAGCTGAAGATCGCCGAAACGCAAGCCAAGGACGTCCAGATCGGCCAGCCCGCCTCGATCGACACGCGCAACGGCATCGTGGCCGGCAAGGTCTCGCGCATCGATCCGGCCGTCCTGAACGGAACGGTCACGGTCGACGTGGCGCTCGAGGGAGAGTTGCCCCAGGGCGCGCGTCCGGACCTCTCCGTGGACGGCACGATCGAGCTCGATCGCCTGAAGGACGTCCTCTACGTCGGCCGTCCCGCGTTCGGCCAGGAGAAGAGCCAGGTCGGACTCTTCCGCGTCAACGAAGACGGCGACGAAGCGACGCGGGTGAAGGTGCGGCTCGGAAAGAGCTCGGTCAACACCGTCGAGATCCTCGAGGGGCTCAAAGTCGGCGACAAGGTGATTCTTTCGGACATGAGCGCGTGGGATGCCTACGACCGCGTCCGCTTGAAGTAAGGAGAGAGGTTCCGCATGAGCGCAAACGCCAGTCACGGAAACGGCCACCCGGTCATCAAGCTGGATGGGGTGACGAAGGTCTTCTATACCGACGAGGTGGAGACCCACGCCCTGTCCGGTATCCACCTCGAGATCGCCCACGGCGAGTACGTGTCGATCGCGGGCCCATCCGGCTGCGGCAAATCGACCCTGCTCTCGCTGCTCGGCCTTCTCGACTCGCCGACCAACGGCAAGTACGCGTTGAACGGCAAGCCGGCCGAGTCGCTGACGCTCTCCGAGCGCGCGAGGATCCGGAACCGCGAGATCGGCTTCATCTTCCAGAGTTTCAACCTGATCGGCGACCTCTCCGTGTACGAGAACGTCGAGCTGCCGCTGACCTACCGAGGCATGCCCGCGCACGAGCGCAAGAAGCGCGTCCAGGAGTCGCTCGAGAAGGTCGGGATGGCGCACCGCATGAAGCACTTCCCGTCGCAGCTCTCGGGAGGCCAGCAGCAGCGCGTCGCGGTCGCGCGCGCGATCGCCGGCTCGCCGCTCATCCTGCTCGCCGACGAGCCGACGGGCAACCTCGACTCCGTCAACGGCGAGGCCGTCATGAATCTCCTCCAGGACCTCCATCGGGCCGGCGCGACGATCTGCATGGTCACGCACGATCCGCGTTTCGCCAAGAACGCGGGCCGCACGATCCACCTCTTCGACGGACGCGTGGTCGAGGAGGAGAGAGGCGAGGAGCGCGCGCATTCCGAAGAGGAGCTCAAGGAGAGCGGCTACCGGATGAGCTGATGCGGACCCTGGCACAGGACCTCCGCTACGCGGCGCGCTGGCTGGCCCGGAACCCGGGTTTCACCGCCGTCGCCATCGCCACGCTCGCACTCGGAATCGGCGCGAACACCGCGATCTTCAGCATCGTCCGCGGCATCCTGCTGGAGCCCCTTCCTTATCCGGGCTCCGACCGGCTCGTCCAGGTCTGGATGACGGGCGAGCGCCAGGGACAGCTCCGCAAGGAGATCCCCTTCGCTCCCCCCGTTCTCCGCGACTGGCGGGAGCGCAGCCGGTCCTTCGAGGGTCTCGCCGGGTACACGGACTGGACCTTCAACCTGACGGGAGGCGCCGCGCCCGAGCGCGTGAGGGCCGCCCTGGTGTCGGCCGACTTCTTCCGCCTGCTCGGCGTGACACCGCTCGCCGGCCGCACGTTCGCCGCCGGCGAAGACGCGGCGGGCCGCGACGCCGTCGCCGTCATCTCCTCCAGCTTCTGGACTCTGCGTTTCGGACGGGACCCGAAGATCGTCGGATCCTCGATCACGCTCGATGGCCAGAGCTACGCCGTCATCGGCGTCGTGCCCTCGGGCCTTCCTCTCGCCATGCTCGATCCCGGAAACGAGGTCTATGCGCCGACCTCGCACGGATTCGCTCTCGACAACCGCAACGGTCACTATCTCGGCGCGATCGGGCGCCTGAGGCCGGGCGTGACGCTCGCCGCCGCGCGGGCGGACCTCGCCGGGGTGGCCGAGGGCCTGGCCAGGGAGCATGGCGACTCGGACAGCGGTTACGGAGCGAACGTCGTCCCGGCCCGGGAGCAGATCGTCGGCGACGTGCGGCCGGCGCTCTACGCGATGTTCGGCGCCGTCGTGCTCGTGCTGCTCATCGCCGCGGCCAACGTCGCCAACATGCTGCTGGTGCGCGCCTCGTCGCGGGAGAAGGAGATCGCCGTTCGCGTCGCCCTCGGCGCCGGCCGCGGACGTCTCTGGCGCCAGCTGCTGACCGAGAGCCTCCTGCTCGCATTGGGAGGCTCGGTGCTCGGTCTGATTCTCGCGGCCTGGGGCGTCGATCTTCTCAAGGCGATCGCCCCCGTCGGCATCCCGCGCCTTTCCGAAGTCCGCATCGACGGAGCCGTGGCCGCCTTCGCGCTCGGCGTCGCGCTCCTGACCGGAATCGCCTTCGGCCTCGCTCCCGCCTGGCAGGTCTCGAGGGGCGCCCTCGCGGACGGTCTCCGCGACCGGGGCACGTCGGGCAGCCGGCGGAGCGGCCGCCTGAGGAACGTCCTCGTCGCCGCCGAGCTCGCGCTCTCGCTGGTTCTCGTCGTCGGCGCCGCTCTCCTGCTCCAGAGCTTTTCCCGGCTGGCCCACGCGCGGCTCGGCTTCGAGCCGTCGGACCTCTTCACCTTCGAGCTCGACCTGCCCGACGCCAGGTATCCGAAGGACGAGGACGCGGCGGCCTTTCACGACCGCGTCCTGGCGAAGCTGCAGCGCCTTCCGGGCGTCGAGTCGGCGGCGTCGATCACCGGAATTCCGCTCACCGAGGAACGGACGATGAACCTCGCCTTCCGCGTCGAGGGTCGCGCGGTGGATCCGTCGAAGACGCTGAGCGCGCGATACAACTCGGTCAGCCCCGATCTCTTCGCGACGCTCCGCATTCCCGTCCGGCGCGGCCGCGGGATCGAGGCGAGCGACACGGCGGATCACCCGCCCGTCGTCGTCATCAGCGAATCCATGGCGAAGCGCTACTTCCCGGGGCAGGATCCTCTCGGCCGCCGGATCTCGCTCGGCGGCGAGAGCACGACCGAGAAGGACTGGCGGACGATCGTCGGCATCGCCGCGGACATCCGCGACACCAGCCCCGGCCGCGACGGCGGTCCCCAGATGTACATGCCCTTCGCACAGCGCCCCCTCGGCGGCATTTCGTTCGTCGTGCGCACTCGACGAGATCCCGGGAGCCTCGCGGCCGAGGCGCGGGCCGCGGTCGCGTCGGTGGATCCGGAGCAGCCGATCTACGGCGTTCGGACGCTGGACGACATCGTCGGCGAAGCCCTCGGCCAGCCCCGGTTCCGGACGCTGCTGCTGGCGCTGCTCGGCGGCGTCGCCCTCCTGCTCGCGTCGGTCGGGATCTATGGCGTGATGGCGTACTCGGTATCGCAGCGAACGCAGGAGATCGGGATCCGCATGGCCCTCGGCGCCGGCTCGGGACGGGTGCTCGGCCTCGTGCTCGGCCAGGCCCTCAAGCTCGCCGTCGCGGCCGTCGCCGCCGGAATTCTCGGCGCGACCGCGGTGTCCCGCTCGCTCGCATCCCTCCTGTACGGCGTCGGCCCGACGGACCCGCCGACCTTTGCCGGCGTCGCCCTCCTGCTGCTCGGCGTCGCCGGGCTGGCCGCGTACGTCCCGGCGCGCCGCGCCGCTGCCATCAACCCGGTCGAAGCCCTCCGGCACCAATGAGCGAGGTGATCCGATGAACAGCCTGCTTCGCGACCTCCGATACGCCGCACGCTGGCTCGCCCGCAATCCGGCGTTCACGGCAGTCGCGATCGCCACCCTCGCCCTCGGCATCGGCGCGAACACGGCGATCTTCAGCGTGGTCGATGGCGTGCTGCTGCGCCCGCTGCCCTACCGCGATCCCGGCCGGCTCGTCACGATGCCCCACAACCTCTCCCCGCCGGAGCTCGCCGACCTCTCGACGATGAACCGCTCGTTCGAAAACGTGGGCGGCGCGGCGATTCAGCCCTACGACCTGAAGAGCGGCGCGGAACCCATCCAGGGCACGGCGGCGATGGCGAGCGGCGCATTGTTCGAGACGCTCGGCGCCCGCGCGGCCCTGGGACGCACGCTCACGAAAGACGACGACAAGCCCGGCGGCGAGCGCGTCGCCGTGCTCGGCGACGGGCTGTGGAGGCGCGAGTTCGGCGGCGACCCCGCGATCGTCGGGAAGCCGGTGCTCCTCGGCGGCGTCCCGTGGACCATCGTCGGCGTGATGGGCCCCGACTTCGTCCTGCCCGAGCAGAACGTGGATCTCTACGTGCCGCTGTGGGTTGCCTATCCCATCGCCGCGCCCGAGCGCGGCGTGCACTTCCTGCGGCCGGTTTTCCGGCAAAAGGCGGGCGTGAGCGCGGCGGCAGTGCGCACGGACCTCGACTCCATCTTCCGGGAGCTCGCGAGGCGGCACCCCGAGTCCGACAAGGGCATTTCGCCCGACTGCGTCCCCCTGCTCGACAGCGTCGTGGGCGACAGCCGCCGCGCGCTCGCGATCCTCGTCGGCGCGGTCGGCCTCGTGCTCCTCATCGCCTGCGCCAACCTCGCCAACCTCCAGCTGACGAACGTCTCGGGCCGCACGTCGGAGCTGTCGATCCGGGCGGCGCTCGGCGCGTCGCGTCCGCGCATCGTGTCGCAGATCCTGGCCGAGAGCGCGCTGCTCTCGGTCATCGGCGGAGCCGGCGGTTTCCTGATCAGCGCCTGGGGAGTCGGCGCGCTGCTCGCGCGCTTCCCCGAGGCGCTCCCGCGCCTCGGCAACGTCGGCGCGAACGGGCGCGTCGCGGCCTTCACGTTCCTCGCCTCGCTCGTGACGAGCGTGCTCTTCGGCGCGGTGCCCGCATGGCAGGCGGCGAGCGGAAAATTCGCCGGCCTCATGGGCGGCTCGCGCTCGGCCGGCCTCCGCGACGGCGGCCGGGCGCGCGGCGCCCTCGTCGTCTCGGAGATCGCGCTCGCGCTCGTCCTCCTCGTCGGCGCGGGGCTGCTCCTCAAGGCCCTCTGGCGGCTCCAGGGCGTCACGCCGGGATTCCGGACCGACGGCGTTCTCGCGGCGCACATCGACCTGCCGCAGGCCCGCTACGACGAGAAGCCCTCGCAGTCCGTCTTCCGGCGGGGCCTGCTCGAGGCACTCAACGCCGAGCCCGGCGTTCGCGCCGCGATGGTGAGCGAGCTGCCCCTGTCGGGCGACGCTCTGGATCACGACTTCGTGATCGAGGGCGAGCCGCCGCTCGCTCCGGGCGACGAGCCGTCGATCTACACGCGCAGCGTCATGGGCGACTACTTCGGCGTCATGGGGATCCCGCTGCGCGCGGGGCGATCCCTGACCGAAGCGGATCGCGAGGAGACGACCTTCGCCGGCGTCGTGAACGAGGCGATGGTGCGGCGCTACTTCCCCCATTCGAACCCGCTGGGAAGGCGGCTGCGCTGGGCAAGGCAGCAGCCGCCGCAGTGGATCGAGATCGTCGGGGTCGTCGGCGACGTGCACCACTTCGGGCTCGCCGACGCGGAACAGCCCGCCGTCTACACGCCCTACGTGCAGTCCGCACAGGCCTGGAAGCGCTGGACCGAGGTCGTGCTCCGCGGCCCGGGCGGCTCCGTCGGCCTTGGAGAGCTGCTCCGGCGCACGGTGCGCGGGCTCGATCCGCTCCTGCCGATCGCGCGGATACGGTGGATGAGCCAGGTCGTGGGCGATTCGCTGACGCGCCAGCGTTTCAACGCCGAGCTGCTGACGATCTTCGCGGCATCGGCGCTGGGACTCGCGTGCGTCGGAATCTTCGGCGTCATGTGGAGCACGGTCCGACGCCGCCGCGCCGAGATCGGCGTGCGCATGGCGCTCGGCGCGGGCCCCGGCCGCGTCGTGCGCGAGATCGTCGCCGACGGGATGCGGCTCATCGCGCTCGGCATCGGCATCGGGCTCGCCGCCGCCCTCGCCCTGACGCGGCTGATGGCGAGCCTTCTCTTCGGCGTTCGACCCACCGACCCGGCCACGTTCATCGGGGTCGCCCTCCTTCTCGCGGCCGCCGCGCTCCTCGCCTGCTGGATCCCGGCGCGTCGCGCGGCGCGCCTCGACCCGATGGCGACGCTGCGGGCGGAGTGACGCGATGCGAAACTTCATGCAGGACCTTCGCTACGCCCTCCGCACGCTGGCCCGGAGCCCGGGCTTCGCGGCCGCGGCGATCCTGATCCTCGCCCTCGGAATCGGCGCGAACACCGTGATCTTCAGCCTGGTGGACGCGGTCGTGCTCCGACCCCTGCCGGGCATCGAGCATCCCGCGGCGCTGGCGGACGTCACCGGCCAGACCGTTTCGTACCCCTGGTACCGCTCGGTCCGCCGCGACACGACGGCGGCGTTCGAAGGCCTCGTCGCCTGGAGGCAGCGAACGCTCGTCCTGTCGGGCGGCGGTGGCGCCGAACCCGTGATCGGCGCCGTCGTCTCGGGAAACTACTTCGAGGTTCTCGGCGCGCGCCCGGCCGCGGGCCGGCTCCTTCAAGCGGCCGACGAGACGTCCGGCGAAGCGGTGGCCGTCGTGGGCGATTCCGTGTGGCGGTCGCGTTTCGGCTCCGATCCCGCGATCGTCGGCAGGGTCGTCCGCTTGAACGGCTCGCCCGTGACGATCGTCGGACGAGTGTCCAACGGGTTCCGCGGAACGGCGTTCGGCGTGGCTCCCGACTTCTGGATCCCGATCGGCGCATGGCCGAAGCTGGCCGCGGGGAATCTCCGATCCCTGGATCTCGAGTCGCGCGGGTGGGGCTGGCTTTCGCTCTTCGGACGCGTGCGGCCGGGCGTCACCTTGGCTCAGGCGCAGGCGGCGATCGATCTGTCCGTGCGACGGGAGAACGCGGCTCACCCCGATGATGCACCGCCGCCGGATCGGGTGCGGCGGCTCGCCCCGACGCTCCGGGGCGCCGCCGGCTATGGGGAGTCCGGCAACCCGGTCGGGTTCCTGGCCCTGCTGATCGCGGCTGCCACCGTCGCGCTCGCGATCGCATGCGCGAACCTCGCGAACCTCCTCCTTGCCCGCGCCGCAGCGCGCCAAAAGGAGATGGCCGTCCGCCAGGCGCTCGGCGCCAGCCGGTCGCGGCTGATCCGACAGCTCCTGACCGAATCGCTGGTCCTCGTGGCCCTCGGGGGCGCGGCCGGCGTCCTCCTGGCGAGCTGGGCGATCGGCGTGATCGTCCGGATGCCGCTGCCGAGCGACGTTTCTCTTTCGATGTTCGCGCCCGCCGTCGACGGCCGCGTCCTCGGATTCGCGGCGGCCTTGTGCGCGGCGACGGGGCTCGCCTTCGGCCTCCTGCCGGCGCTGCAGGCCTCGCGCCGCTCCGCGAGCGCGGGGCTGAAAGTCGCGGGAAGGTCGACGCCGGCGTCGGACCGGGCACGGGCGGTCTTCCTCATCGCCCAGGTCTCCCTGTGCCTCGTCCTGCTCGTCGGGGCCGCGCTTCTCGGCCGCAGCCTCCAGCGGGCGCTCGCGGCGGACGTCGGCTTTGAACCGCGCGGGCTGACGGTCGCCGACTTTCAGTTGGGCCTCCAGCGGTACGACGGCCCCCGGGCCATGGCCTTTCTCGCGGAGCTGCGGAGAAACGTCGCGGCCTCCGAGGGAGTCCGGTCGGCCGCCTGGGCGGGTCTTCTTCCTCTGACGGGCGGTGAATGGACGGAAACGTTCGCGGTCGAGGGAGCGCCCGTGCCGCCCAGGCCGCTGGAAGTCTCCGTCAACGTGGTCGGAACGGACTTCTTCCGCTCGCTCGCGATTCCGATCGTCGCAGGGCGAGAGTTCGCAGACGATCTCGATCGCGACGGTTCGCCGCCGGCCGTCGTGATCAACGAGTCCATGGCCCGACGGTACTGGCCCGGCGAGAGCGCGCTCGGCCGACGGATCGACATCGCCCGGGCGCCGCACAGGGTCGTCGGAGTCTGCCGGGACTTCCGCACGGAGTCGTTCCGCGACGCTCCCATTCCGCAGGCCTACCTGCCCCTGTCGCAGAGCGCGGCGGATGCCGCCCTCGGCGGCACGACGCTCGTCGTTCGAGGCCCGTCTCAGGGCGCGACCGCGGATCTGATCCGACGCGAGGTTCGCAAGCTCGATCCGGCCGTGGCGCTCTTCGGAATCGACTCATACGACGAGCGGCTCGGCGGCCAGCTGCTCGCCCAGCGCCTCGGGTCGAGCCTGCTCGGCCTCTTCGGCGTCCTCTCCCTGGCGCTCGCCGCGGTCGGAATCTACGGCGTGGTGTCGTACGCGGTCGAGCAGCGGACCCGCGAGATCGGCATCCGGTTCGCCCTCGGCGCGCGGGCCGGCGACGTGACGTCGCTCGTCCTCTCGCAGAGCGCGGCGCCGCTCGCCATCGGCCTCGGCCTCGGCCTGGCGCTCGGCGCGGCCGCCGCCCGGCTCCTGCGGGGATTTCTGTACGGGATCTCCGCGTGGGATCCGCCGACGTTCATCGGGGTCGCCGCCCTCCTCGGCCTGTCCGGCGTCGCCGCCGCGTGGCTTCCGGCCCGGCGCGCCGCGCGCATCGACCCCGTCATCGCGCTGAGGAACGAGTGATGGGAGCAATCCTGCCGCCGTCGCCTTCCCCTCTCGATCGTCGGACCCGCCGCGAGCGCGATTGAGGACCGAAGCATGAACGGCCTGATGCAGGACCTTCGCTACTCCGTCCGATCGCTCGGGCGCACTCCCGGATTCACGCTGGCCGCCGTCGCCACGCTCGCGCTCGGAATCGGGGCGAACACCGCCGTCTACAGCCTCGTTCGCGGCGTGCTCTTCCGCGCGCTCCCCTTCCCGGCGCCGGATCGGCTCGTCGCGGTCAGTGAGAGCTATCCCGCCCGGGGCTACGCGCAGATGGTCGCCTCGCCGCCGAACTACATCGACTGGAAGGCGCAGAGCCGGAGCTTCTCCGCGATGGGCGCGTACTCCACGACCGACCTCGCGCTTTCCGAGGGCGGGGAGGCCGAGCGCCTGCGCGCGACCATGGTCACGTCCGGTTTCTTCGAGTCGCTCGGCGTCGCGCCATCGGCCGGGCGGTTTCTCGCCCCCGCGGAATTCGTGCCCGGCCGGGACCGGACCGTCGTCATCAGCCATGACCTCTGGAAACGGCGGTTCGGAAGCGAACCGTCGCTCGTGGGAAAGACGATCCGTCTCGAGGGCGAGCCGTATCTCGTCGCCGGGGTCATGCCGGCGGGATTTCGATTTCCGGAGGACGGGGCCGACGCGTGGATTCCCCTCGCCTTCGCCGCGGACGTCGGGACACAGCGCGGCGCCCACTACCTGGAGGTGATCGGCCGCCTGAAGGCAGGCGTTCCCCGGGAACAGGCCGACGCCGAGATCCGCGCGATCGCCGCTCGCCTGGCGCGCCGCTACCACGACACCAACGACGGCCACGCCGCGATCGTGACGCCTCTGCGGCAGAAACTCGTCCGCTCCGTCCGCCCGGTGCTCCTGACGCTGCTCGGAGCCGTCGCCTTCGTGACGCTGATCGCCTGCGCGAACGTGGCGAATCTCATGCTGATCCGCGCGTCGCACCGCGGGACGGAGCTCGCGATCCGAACGGCGCTCGGCGCGGGCCGGGGGCGCATCGCCCGTCAGCTCCTGACCGAGACGCTCGTGCTCGCGCTCGGCGGCGCGGCGCTCGGCGTGTTCCTGGCGGAGCTGGCCGTCGGCGCGATCGTGCGCTGGGGCCCGCCCGACATCCCGCGGCTTCCGGAGGTCGCCCTGGACGGCGGCGTCCTCGCCTTCACCGCGGGCTGGACACTCGCCGCCGTGATCCTCTGCGGGCTCGCCCCCCTCGCGGGCCTCTTCGCGAAAGCTCCGATGGCGGCGCTCAAGATCGCCGGGGCGGACTCCGCCGCGCAGCCGGCCGCCGCGCGTCTGCGCCGCCTGCTCGTAGTCGGCGAGCTCGGCGTCGCCCTGCTCCTGCTGGTCGGAGCGGGACTGCTCGTGCGCAGCCTCGCGCGCCTCTCGGCGGTGGATCCCGGCTTCTCCCCCGACCGTCTCCTGCGCTTCGACCTCTCGCTGCCCGACGCGCGGTACGCCGACACCGCGAAAGCCGCGGCCTTCACGCGGGAGCTCCTGGCGAGACTGCGCTCTCTGCCCGGCGTCCAGTCGGCGGGCGCGACCTTCGGGCTCCCGCTGACGGATTTTCGCTACAACAGCACGTTCCGCGTCGCCGGCCGTCCGGAGGATCCGGCGCACGAGCCCTCCGCGCAGGTCCGCGTCGCGAGCCGCGATTACTTCTCGACGATCGGCCTGCCGCTGCTCGCCGGCCGCGCCTTCGGCCCCGAGGATTCCCTCGGCGCGCCGATCGCGATCCTCGCGAGCCGGTCCGCCGCGGCGAAGTTCTTCCCCGCGGGCGACGCCATCGGCCAGCGCGTCCGCTTCGGCGCCCGGCCGGGCAACATCCGCCTCGAGGGCGAGATCGTGGGCATCGTCGGCGACGTGCACGACCAGGGCCTGGGCGAGGGCCTCACGCCCGAGTTCTACGGCAGCCTCGAGCAGGCGCCGACCGCGGCCTTCAGCGTCGTGGTCCGGACGACCCGGGATCCCGCGAGCCTGGCGGGAGCCGTGCGCCGCACCGTCCATTCGCTCGACGCCGAGCTCCCGGTGACGGAGCTCGAAACGATGCGCGAGGTCGTCTCCCGCTCGATCGCCCGGCCCCGCTTCACGATGTCTCTGCTCCTGGCGTTCGCGGCAGCCGCTCTGCTGCTCTCGGCGGTCGGGATCTACGGCGTCACCGCGTACGCGGTCTCCCAGCGCACGCGCGAGATCGGCATCCGGATGGCCCTCGGCGCCGATCCCCGCCGCGTGCGCGGGCTCGTGCTGCGCGATGGCATGCGCCTGGCCGCCGCGGGGCTTTCCCTCGGACTCGTGGCCGCGCTCGCCCTGACACGCGTCCTGCGCGGCCTGCTCTTCGAAGTCCCGCCGACCGATCTCGCGACCCACGCGGGCGTCGCGCTGATTCTCCTGGCCGTCGTCCTGGCCGCCTGCTGGATCCCGGCGCGCCGCGCCGCCCGCCTCGACCCCTGGCGCGCGCTGCGCGCGGAGTGACGCCGATGTCCACGCTCCTGCAAGACCTTCGCTACGCCATCCGGTCTCTGCTCAAGACCCCCGGCTTCACCGTGATCGTGCTGGCGACGCTGGCCCTCGGAATCGGTGCGAACACCGCGATCTTCAGCGTCGTTCACGCCGTGTTGCTGCGCCGGCTGCCGTATCCCGAGCCGGATCGCCTGGTCGTGCTGCGCGAACAGCACCCGATCAGCGGCTCGATGGGCGTGGCGTGGCCGACGTTCCTCGATTGGCGCGCGCAGACGCATTCGTTCCGGGGGCTCGCGGCGTACCGAACCGACAACGCGATACTGACCGGCGTCGGAGAGCCGGAGATACTCCGTGTCGCACAGATCTCGGCGTCACTTTTCCCGATGCTCGGGACGCGAACCGACATCGGGCGGCCGTTTGCCGAAGCCGACGACCGGCCGGGGGCGCCGCCGACGGTCCTCCTCTCCCATGGCGCCTGGAAAGCGCGGTTCGGAAGCGATCCGGGCGCCGTCGGACCGGACGGTGAACCTGGAGGGAATTCCTCACACGATCGTCGGGGTACTGCCCGCGTCCTTCGCGTTCTTCCCCGAGCCGGTCGACGTCTACACCCCGATCGGACTTCAGGGCAGCCGCCCGGAGTGGCTGGAGAGAGCAAACCACTCGGCGATGCGCGTGCTCGGCCGGCTCGTTCCCGGCGCATCGATCGAAAGCGTGCGGCGCGAGATGGACACCGTCATGCTCCGCCTCGAAAAGGAGTACCCCGCCACGAACAGCGGACAGCGAGCGAGCATCGAGTCCCTGAGCGAAGCGCTCTTCGGCGATGTCCGCGCGGCGCTCTGGATCCTGCTCTCGGCCGTCGGCGCCGTCCTGCTCATCGCGTGCGCGAACGTGGCGCACCTGCTGCTGACGCGTGCCGCCGCGCGACGCCGCGAGTTCGCGATCCGAACGGCCATCGGGGCCGCTCGCGGCAGGCTCGTGCGTCAGGTGCTGACGGAAAGCCTCCTCCTGTCCTCCGCCGGCGGGGCGGTCGGCGTGGTCCTGGCGGCCTGGGCGCTCGGCCCGTTGGTGCGCCTGGCGCCGCCCCAAATCCCGCGCCTCGCCGACACGCGGATCGATCCGATGGTGCTGCTGTTCACGCTGGCCGCGTCGACCCTGACGGGGCTGCTCTTCGGTCTCGTCCCGGCCCTGCAGGCCTCGCGTCACGATCCGCAAACGACGCTGCGCGAGTCCGGCAACAGCACGACCGGCGGGCTCGACCGCCAGCGCCTGCGCTCGATTCTCTTTGTTTCCGAGGTCGCGCTCGCGTTCGTGCTGGCCGTCGCTTCGGGCCTGCTCCTGCGCAGCCTGCGGCGGGTCCAGGAGGTTTCGCCGGGGATGGAGACCGACGGCGTTCTCGCCCTCGACGTCTATCTTCCGGAGGTCAAGTACGCGAGCGACGGCGACCGCCTCCGATTCTTCGAACGCGCGGTCGCCGATCTGCGGCGCTTGCCCGGAGCCGAAGGCGCGAGCGCCAGTCACTGCACTCCCGTCATCGGCCAGTGCTGGGGCTCCGTGTATCTCGTTTCGGATCGGCCCGTTCCGCCCCAGGCGCAGCTGCCGCATTCGGCGTTCGACGTGGTCGAGTCGTCCTACTTCCGGACGATGGGGGTTCCGCTCCGGGAGGGACGCTATTTCGACGCGACGGATACCGCGACGTCGACGCCGGTCATGGTCATCAACGAAAGCATGGCGCGCCGGTGGTGGCCGCACGAGAGCGCCGTCGGGAAACGGATCAAGCAGGGATTCCCGGAGAACCGGGTTCCCTATCGCGAGATCGTGGGCGTCGTCGGCGACGTGCCCCAGTCCGGACTGGATCAGCCGATCCTGACGGAAGGCTTCCTGCCGCTATCACAGGCCCCGCGTGGGGCAATGACTCTCCTGGTGCGGACCGATCGGCCTGCGATGAGCCTCGCCAAGCCGGCGGTCGCGGCGATCCACGCGATCGACAAGGATCAGGCGGTCACGGCAATCCAGCCGATGAACCAGTACATCGCGGACTCCCTCGCCCGGCGCCGCTTCGACACGGTCCTCCTCGGGTTGTTCGGCGCGCTGGCCCTGCTCCTCGCCTCGGTCGGGATCTACGGCGTCGTGTCCCACGGCGTCGCCCAGCGCCGCCGCGAGATCGGGATCCGCACGGCCCTCGGCGCTCATCCTCGCGACGTGCTCCGTCTGGTCTTCGGCCAGGCGCTGCGCCTGGCGGCGGCCGGGATGGCGATCGGCGCCGCCTCCGCGGTGCTCCTGACCCGCTTTCTCCAGAGCCTCCTCTTCGGAATCGGGCCTACCGATCCGCTGACCTTCGGGGGCGTCGCGTTCGTCGTGACCGGCGTCGTGGGCCTGGCCTGCGCGCGACCGGCACGACGGGCCATCCGCGTGGACCCCGCCGCCGTCCTGAGATCGGAGTAGGAATGAGCACGCCCGGCAAGATCGAGGACGGGGATGAACGCGATCGGCTCTGACCTGCGCTACGCCCTGCGGGGCTTGAGAAGAAGCCCGGGCTTCGCCGCGGCGGCGATCGGGACGCTGGCGGCGGGGATCGCCGCCTCGACGACGATCTTCTCGATCCTGCACACGGTCGTTCTCGCCCCCCTGCCGTACCGCTCTCCCGAGCGGATCGTCGTTCTCTGGGAGACCGGTCCGGACGGTCGCCCCTGGCGCCCGGCGCCCGCGAGCCTGCGCGCCTGGCGGGAGCACGCGCGGGCGTTCGAGAGCCTGGCCGCGTTTCAGGGCGCGACGTGGACGCTGACCGGAGAGGGCGATCCGGTCCTGCTGCATGGCAGCCGGGTTACCCCCGACTTCTTCCATGTGCTCGGCGTCTCGCCGGTGCTCGGCCGCGCTTTCCTTCCCGAGGAGGCGCAGTCGGGCGCGGCTCCGGTCGTCGTGCTGGGCCATGACCTCTGGGTCTCCCGCTTCGGCTCCGATCCGAACATCGTCGGCCGACCGCTGACGCTCGAGGGGACGACGCGGACCGTCGTCGGCGTCATGCCCCGCGCGCCCTATCCGGTCGCCGCGCTGACGATCGGAAAGATCGGCTTTGCCGCGGGACAACCCGAGTTCTTCGTCCCGGCCGCCCTCGAGGGAACCGGCGCTCCCGGCCGGCACAGCTACGTCCTCGGAGTTCTGGGCCGCCTGGCCGGCGGCTTCACGCGCGAGGGCGCGCAGAAGGAGATGACGGCCCTGGCGCGCCGCCTCGCGGCCGACGATTCGAGCAACCGCGCTGCCGACGTGCGCCTGGAGCCTCTCGACCGCGAGACCGAGGGCGCGATGCGGCCGGCCCTGTGGCTGCTCTTCGGGGCGGTCGCGTTCGTGCTCGCCATTGCGTGCGCCAACGTGACGAGCCTCCAGCTCGCGCGAGCCGAGGCCCGTGGCCACGAGCTGGCCGTGCGCACGGCGCTGGGAGCGCGCCGCGGTCGGATCGTCGCGCAGATCCTCGCCGAATCGCTCATCGTCGCGGCGCTCGCGGGAGTTCTCGGAATCGTCCTGAGCGCCTGGGGGCTTCCGCTGATCGTCGCGCTCGTCCCGGCCGACGTGCCCCGTCTCGCCCAGGTCCGCCTCCACGGCGGGATCCTGGCATTCGCGGTCGGCGTGTCGGTCGCGGTCGGCCTGCTGTCGGGGCTGATTCCCGCGCTCTCCGCCGCGCGGCGCGGAACCAACGGCGCGCTCTCCTCGATAGCCCGCGGCTCGACCCGGTCCCGGAACGCCCGGGGATCTCTCCGTCTTCTCGTCCTCGCCGAAACCGCGATCGCCGTGCTGCTCGTTTCGGGCGCGGCGCTCCTGACCCGGAGCTTCCTCGAGCTGTCGCGCGTGAATCCCGGCTTTCATGCCGACGTCGCGATCACGCCCTTCTCGCTGCCTCGATCGCGATATCCCGGCGCCGCGGAGGTCGCCCGCTTCGAGGACCGCCTCCTCGCGGAGGTTCGGGCGCTGCCGGGCGTCGCCGCGGCGTCTCTCGCCTACAACCACCCTCTCGAGGGCCAGTGGATCGGGGGCGGGACGCCGGAGGGCGCGCGGCCGGAGGATGCGGCGCCGGCCTGGTTCCGCTCCGTCGGTGAAGACTACTTTCGATCGGTCGGCGTGCCGCTGCGGGCGGGGCGCGAGTTCACCTCGAGCGACGACGCGCGCCATCCGCCGGTCGCGATCGTCAACGAGGCGTTTGCCCGGGCTCATTTTCCGGACGGACGCGTCCTGGGCCGCTTCCTCGACACTCGCGACGCCGTGTCCTGGTGGGGCGAGGGACTCCCGACACGCTTCGAGATCGTGGGAGTGGCCGGCAACGTCCGCTTCCTCGGGCTGGACCGGGAGACTCCGCCCGCCTACTACCTCCCGGTGCGCCAGTTTCCGCTCGAGGACATGCAGCTCGTCGTCCGCGGGGCGGAGGAAGCCCCCGCCATTGCCCGGATTTTCCACGACCTCGATCCGGCCCTGCCCGTTCCGGCGGTCTCGACGCTCCGCCGGATCTACCAGGCGGCGCTCGCGCCGTCCAGGCTCAACATGCGGCTGATGCTCGGCTTCGGCGCCGCCGCCGTCGGTCTCGCGATGCTCGGCGTGTATGGCCTCCTCTCCTACGTCGTCGCCCTGCGCCGCCGGGAGTTCTCGATTCGGATCGCGCTCGGCGCGCGGCCTCCCCAGGTCCTCGCATCCGTTCTGGCGGAAACCGGGCGGCTCGCGGTCGGCGGCATCGCCGCCGGTGTCGCGGGCGCCCTCCTTCTTCGACCCGTTCTGTCACACGTTCTCTACGGGGTCGGCGCGTCCGATCCGGCTTCGCTGGCCGGTTCGGCCGCGGCGCTCGCCCTCGTCATGTTTGCGGCCAGCGGCGTGCCTGCCCGACGCGCCGCGCGCATCGCTCCCATCGAGGCTCTGAAAGGCGAATGAACACGATGATCCAGCTTTCGAACGTCGAGAAGTCCTACGCCACGCGGGCCGGCGAGACCTTCGTCCTGCGCCGCATCCAGCTCGAGATCGCCGCCGGCGAGTTCGTCACGATCATGGGTCCCTCCGGCGCCGGCAAGTCGACGCTGCTCGCGATCCTCGGCATGCTCGACCACGACTGGCGCGGCACCTACCGGCTGCTCGACCAGGACGTGCATGCCCTGAGGCCGAAGGACCGCATCGAGCTCAACAAGAAGCACGTGGGTTTCGTCTTTCAGCAGTACCACCTGCTCGACAACCTGACGGTCGCCGAGAACCTCGACATCCCGCTGTCCTACCGCAACGTCAAGAGCTCCGAGCGGGCGTCGATCGTGGCCGACACGCTCGACCGCTTCCAGATCGTCGGCAAGAAGGACCTGTTTCCGAATCAGCTCTCGGGCGGCCAGCAGCAACTCGTCGGCGTGGCGCGCGCGCTGATCGCCAAACCGCGCCTGCTTCTCGCCGACGAGCCGACCGGCAACCTCCACTCCGACCAGGGCCGCGAGATCATGCGCCTCTTCAAGAAACTCAACGACGAGGGCACGACGATCATCCAGGTGACGCACTCGGAGGAGAACGCGACCTACGGGAACCGCATCGTTCGCCTGCGCGACGGCTGGGTCGTCAACGACTGAGGGAGGCACCCGCGATGAATGCCTTTTTCCAGGATCTCCGCTACGCCGTCCGGGGCCTCTCGAAGAGCCCCGGCTTCACCGCGATCACGGTGGCGACGCTGGCGCTGGCGATCGGCGCCAACACCGCGATCTTCTCGGTGGTGCGCGGCGTCCTGCTGCGCCCGCTCGCCTTCGCTCATCCCGAAAACCTCGTGGCGCTCGAGGAGCAGGACGTTGACGGCTCCCCATCCAACACGGGCTACGCAACCTTCCTCGACTGGAGGGGCCGCAGCCGGTCCTTCGACGACATCGCCGTGGCCGCATACTGGATGCCCAAGGTCGGCGCGAGCTCGGCCGCTCCCGCCGAACGCATCGAGGGCCTGCGCGTGACCCAGGGATTCTTCGGCCTCCTGGGCGTTCGATTCGCGCTCGGCCGGGACTTCCTGCCCTCGGAGGACGCCCGGGGATCCAATCGGGTCGTCATCCTCACCGATGGACTGTGGCGCCGTCGGTTCGGGGCGGACCCGACGATCGTCGGCAACGCTGTTCGGCTGGGCGACACGGCGTACCTCGTCGCGGGGGTTCTGCCGCGCGAGTTCGAGTCGATCTTCGCCAGCGACCCGACGAAGCCCACGGAGATCTTTTCCCCTCTCGGCTACGACACGAGCCTGCCGCAGTCTTGCCGGAGCTGCCGCCACCTCCGCGCGATCGCACGGCTGAAGAACGGCGTCACCACCGCCCAGGCGAGCGCTGAGATGAACGCGATTTCGGCGGCTCTCATGCGCGAGCATCCCACCGAGTACCCGAGTCCGGGCATCTTCGTGAAGCCTTACGCGGAGCGGTTGACCGCGCGCGCAAGGCCGCTCCTCTGGACCCTTCTCGCCTCCGTCGGCCTCGTGCTCCTGATCGGCTGCGCCAACGTGGCCAGCCTGCTGCTCTCCCGAGCAGGCCGCCGCCGCAAGGAGGTCGCGCTGCGCACCGCCCTCGGCGCCTCGAGGGCGCGGATCACCTCCCTCTTCCTGACCGAGGCGGTCCTCCTCGCCCTCCTCGGAGGAGCCGCCGGCCTGCTCACCGCGGCCTGGACACTGCAGTCGCTGATCGGCTTCGCCCCCGCCAGTCTGCCGCGCGTGAGCGGGGTCCGGCTCGAGGGCGCCGTCCTGTTCTTCACGCTGGGGGTTTCCCTGGGCACAGGAATCCTCTTCGGCATCGTTCCCGCCCTGCGGATGAGCCGCCTGGATCCCGAGCCGGTGCTTCGCGAAACCTCCGGAGCCTCGACGAGCCGGCGCGCGCGGCGCTTCGGAGGCGAGCTCGTGGTCTTCGACGTCGCCCTTGCCGTCATGCTCCTGGCCGGCGCTCTCCTGCTGATGAAGAGCACCTCGCGGCTGCTGCACGCGGATCCGGGCTTCCGGAGCAGGGGCGTCCTGACGATGGAAGTGGACGTTTCGGGCGCCAGGTATCCCGACGACGCGGCGGTGAGCCGCTTCTGGGATCGGGTGCTCGAGGGGGTCGGCGCGCTGCCGGGAGTCCGGAGCGCGGGCCTCGTCAGTCAGCTTCCGCTGGGCGGCGACCTCGACGGCTACGGGATTCACGCCCAGGACAGGCCCTCCGCGAATCCCGAGTTGGACCCGAGCGCCGACCGCTACGGCGTCAGCGCCGACTACCTGCGCACGATGGGCATCCCCGTGCTCCGAGGACGCGGGATCGAGCCCGCAGACCGCGCCGAGGCGGCGCCGGTGGTCCTGATCAACGCCGCGCTGGCACGAAAAATCTGGGGCGGCGAGGACCCGATCGGCAAGCGCGTGGCCGTGGGAGGCACCGAAGGGCCATGGCGCTCCGTCGTCGGCGTCGTCGGCAGCGTGCGCCACACCGCCCTCGACGCGCCGGAGACGCCCCAGATCTACCTTCCGCGGGAGCAGTTCACCGACGGCTCCATGGTGCTGGTCGTGCGCGCCGCGGATCCCGAGAGTCTCGCCGCGCCGGTCCGCGCCGTCATCGCCTCGATCGACGGCGACCAGCCCATCACCCGCGTGGCCACGATGGAGCGAGTTCTCACGAACTCGGCGGCGCCGCGCCGTTTCGCCGCGGATCTCCTGACTGCCTTCGCCGCACTCGCGTCGCTGCTGGCTTCGGTCGGGATCTTCGGCGTGCTGTCGGGGTTCGTCGGCCAGCGGAGCCGTGAGATCGGCATCCGCGTCGCGCTCGGCGCCGACCGGCGCCGCGTCGTGGGCCTCGTCTCCTGGCAGACCCTGCGGCTGACTCTGTCGGGCGTCGCCCTCGGCCTCGCCGGCTCGCTCGCCCTCTCGCGAACCCTCGCGAGCCAGCTCTACCACGTGACGCCGCACGACCCCCTGGTTCTGGCTGCCGCCTCGACGCTGATGGTCCTCGTCGCCCTGGCGTCGAGCCTCGCGCCGGTGCGGCGGGCGTTGTGCGTGGACCCGATCCGGACCCTGCGCGCGGAATGACGGAAAGGAAACGCTCCTGATGCCTCTCTGGCAAGACCTGCGCTACGCCCTGCGGACCTTCGCCAAGAGTCCGGGCTTCTCGGCCGTCGCCGTCCTGACGCTCGCCCTCGGCATCGGCGCCAACGCCGCCATCTTCGCCATCGTCGACCGGGTGCTCATCCGGGAGCTGCCGGTCCGCGAGCCGCAACAGCTCGTTCTCCTGCGCTCGCCCGGCCCCCGGCAGGGCCACACCTCGAGCGACGGCGATGATGCCGCGTGTTTCTCTTACCCGATGTATCGAGACCTGGCCCGAAACGCGACGGTCTTCTCGGGCTTGATCGGCGAAGTCCCATTCCCGGCGAGCATCGCCTCGGGAGGGGAAACCGAGCGGGCCGCGGGCGAGCTGGTCACGGGGAACTACTTCGGGGTCCTCGGCGTGCCGCCCGCCCTGGGGCGGGCCCTGACCGCGTCGGACGACCGGGCGCCGGGTGCAAATCCGGTGGCCGTACTCTCGCATGGCTACTGGAAGCGGAGATTTGGCTCCGACCCGTCGGTGCTGAATCAGACCATCGTGGCCAACGGGCAGCCGCTGACCGTCGTCGGCATCGCCCGGGCGGGATTCCTCGGAGTTCAGCCGGGACGGCCGGCCGACCTCTTCGTCCCGATGACGATGAAGGCGCAGATGACGCCGTTCTGGAACGGTCTCGACGATCCGAAGGACTACTGGGTCCAGATCATCGGGCGCCTCAAGACCGGAGTCTCGCGGCCGGCCGCGGAGCGACAGCTCGCGCCGACGTATCGGTCCGAGCTCGAGGCCCTCCTCCCCCGCATGACGGGCTGGAGCGACGGGACCAAAAAACAGTTCCTCGACCGCCGCCTCCTGCTGGTGTCCGGCGCCCGGGGTCGAACGGTGCTGCAGGACGGGGTGGGCGCACCGCTGATCTCTCTGATGGGCATGGTCAGCCTCGTCCTGCTTATCGCGTGCTCGAATCTTGCGGGACTGCTCGCCGCGCGCGGGGCGGCGCGACAGAGGGAATACGGCATTCGCCTCGCCATCGGCGCCAGCCGCCTGCAGCTGCTGCGCCAGTCCGTCGTCGAGTGCCTCGTCTTCTCGATTGCCGGCGGCGCTCTCGGCCTCATCCTGGCTTCCTGGATTCTGCATGGTCTGCTCTCGACCTTCCCGGCCGATGCGGATCTGCGCCAGATCGCCGCCCAGGTCGATCCCCGGGTTCTCGGTTTCGCCGCGGGCCTGTCGCTCCTGGCCGGGATTCTCTTCGGCGTCGGACCCGCGTATCGAGCCGCCCGCCTCGATCCCGCGCGCACGCTGCGCGGACAGGGACGCGGGTCGGCGTCGCCCGCGCGCGACGCGCTGCGTTTCCGCAACGGACTGGTCACCGCCCAGGTCGCCCTGACGCTCGTGCTCCTGATCACGGCGGGCCTGTTCACCGAGAGCCTTCGCAACCTCGGCCGGGTCGAGCTCGGCATGAAGCCCGACCACATCATCGGTTTCTCGATCGCCCCGAAGCTCAACGGCTACTCCTCCGAGAGAACCATGATCCTCGCGCGGCGCTTGACGGACGACCTGCGAGCCTTGCCCGGCGTGCAGGCGGTCACCGCGGCCCAGATCGGAACTCTCACCGGCAACGACTCCGGCGGAAACGTGAAGATCGAGAATTCCAACGCCCCGGACGGGGCCGACACCTACTCGCGGCGCAATCGGATCGGCCCGGACTACTTCGTGACTCTGGGCATACCGCTCCTGACAGGAAGATCGATCGGGTGGGCCGACGATCTCTCGTCCTCCAAGGTCGCCGTCGTCAACGAGACCTTCGCGCGGAAGTTCTTTCCCGGCCGGAGCGCGGTCGGCGGACGTTTCGCGTTCGGCGGCGGTCCGGAGGTCAAACCGGACGTCGAGATCGTCGGCGTCGTCCGCGACAGCATCGGATCCGACGTCGGCGAGGGTCCGGTCGCCTACGCCTACCTGCCCTACCTCCAGAACGCGGTTCTCGGCGACCTGACGTTCTATGTCCGGACTCGGCTGGACCCGGCGGCCCTTTCCCCGGTGATGAGAGCCGCCGTTCGCCGGCTCGACCCGCAGCTGCCGATCGACGACCTGAAGACCCTGAAGAGCCAACTGCGCGACTCGCTCCTGACACAGCGGCTCACGATGCTGCTCGCCGTCGCCTTTGGCGGCCTCGCCGCTGTGCTCGCCGCGATCGGAATCTACGGCGTTCTGGCCTTCGCCGTGTCCCAGCGGCGCCAGGAGATCGGCGTGCGCGTGGCCCTCGGAGCAGACCCCGCGGCCGTGCGCCGGCTCATCCTCGGCGAGGTCGTGAGATTCCTGCTCGTCGGAGTAGCGGTCGGTTTGCCTGCCGCCTATGTCCTGGCTCGCGTCGTCGAATCGATCCTCTTCGAAGTCCGCGCCACCAACGTCGGAATCTTCGCCTTCGGCACCGCCCTCATGGCCGTGGTGGCGCTCGCCGCGGCGCTGCCCCCGGCCCTCCGCGCCGCGCGAACCGATGCGCTGGACGCCCTGCGGAGCGAGTGAGGAGTCTTCGATGACGATCGGCCAGGACGTCCGCTCCGCGATCCGCTCCCTGCGCCGCAGCCCCGGGTTCACGGCGATGGCCCTCGCGACCTTCGCCCTCGGCATCGCCGCCAACGCCGGCATCTTCAGCGTCGTGGATGCGGTGCTGTGGCGGCCGCTTCCCTACCCGGACGCCGGCCGCCTCGTGCGCTTGGGCGACCGGTCGCCGAACGCGGAGCCGGACAACATCGGCTACGAGACGTTCGAGGACGTCCGCGACGACAACCGGACCTTCTCCCGGATGGCCGTAATCCGTTCCTGGTACCCGACGCTGAGTGCGCCCGACGGCGGGCAACGCCTACCGGCACTGCGAGTCACTCCCGACTACTTCGCCATGCTCGGCGCCCGGCCGGCTCTCGGCAGGTTCATCGCGAAGGACGACGACAACCCCGACGCCTGGAAGGTGGTTCTGCTGAGCGACGCACTCTGGCGGAGCCGGTTCGGCGCCGACCCCGCGATCGTCGGCCGGTCCGTCCGCCTAAACGGCGAGGACTTCCGCGTCGTCGGCGTGCTGCCGAAAGAGTTTCGCGACCTGCTCTCGGCGCGCTACTACCAGGACGCGCAGCTCTGGGCACCCGTCGGGTATCGGCGCGGACTGTCCGTACGCCTGCCGGAGCTGCGAGCACCTCAAGGCCATCGGTCAGCTGGCTCCCGGCGTGTCCATCGCCCGGGCCGAGGCGGACCTGGATCGGATCCGCGGCCGGCTGGCCGCGCAGTATCCCCGCGACTACCCGGTCGGGGAGTTCACGGTAACGCCGCTCTGGAATGAATTGACGGCCGGAGCCCGCGTGCCGTTGCTCGTCCTGCTCGGCGCGGTCGGCTTCGTCCTGCTGGCGGCCTGCGCGAACGTCGCCAACCTCATGCTCGCGCGCGGCGTGACGCGGGCCCACGAGATGGCGATCCGCGGCGCGCTCGGCGCGAGCCGCGGCCGGTTGATCCGCCAGCTCCTCGTCGAGAGCCTCGTCCTCGGAGGCGCCGGCGGCGCCCTCGGGCTCGCCCTCGCCGCGCTCCTCCACACCGCTCTCCTGAGGCTCGCCCCGATCGCACTTCCCCGCCTCGGGGACGCGGCCGTCGACGTCCGTGTCGTCGCCTTCGCGACGATCCTCTCCCTCGGGGCCGCGCTCGTGGCCGGAATCGTTCCCGCGCTCCAGACCTCGTCGGCCTGGCTGCCGCGCGCCCTGGCCTCGGCGTCGAGATCGAGCTCCGGGGCCGACGCGGCGCGATCCCGACGCTGGCTCGTCGGCGCCGACCTGGCCATCGGGGTTGTCCTCGTCGCCGGCGCCCTGCTGATGATCCGGAGCCTGACGCGGCTCCTCGACACGCCGTTCGGTTTCGTTCCGGACCGCGTGCTGACGCTCGCGGTCTCTCTGAGCGGGCCTGCCTACGAGCAGGAGGCCGCCGTGCTCGACTACCAGCGGCGCGCCCTGGAGCAGGTCCGATCCCACGGCGAGGTCGCGGCGGCCGGTTTCGCCGGCCAGATTCCCCTCGGCGGCAACGGAGATTCCTTCGGCTTCCACGTCGAAGGCCACTCGAAGGCGAACACGGCGGAAGACCCGGCCGTCGAGCGCTACTCTGTGACGCCCGGATACTTCGCGGCGATGGGCGTTCGGCTCCTTCGCGGACGTCTCTTCACCGAAGCGGACCGCGCCGATTCCCTCCCGGTCATGATCGTTTCGGAGACGACCGCCCGGTCTCTCTTTTCGGGCCGCGATCCGATCGGAGAGCGCGTACGGATCGGCGACCCCGACAACGGTCCCTGGCGGACGATCGTCGGCATCGCGGGCGACGTTCGACACCGCGACGTGGCGCAAGCGCCGACTCCCCAGATGTACCTGCCCCAGCCTCAGTTCGTCGACGGAATGCTGACGCTCGTCGTCCGGTCCCGGACGCCGCACCCGGAGCGGCTCGCGCCGTCGCTCATTGCCTCACTGCGCGGCCTCGATCCCTCGGTTCCCGTCTACGCGGTGTCCACGATGGAAGACCTCGTGAGGAAGTCGGCGGCGCCGCGTGTCTTCGTGATGCGATTGCTCGGGGGCTTCGCCGGTATCGCCCTGCTCATCGCTTCGGTCGGCCTCTACGGCGTCGTCGCGCACGGGGTCGCGCGGCGGCGGCGCGAGTTCGGGATCCGGACCGCGCTCGGCGCGCGGCCCGGCGACATCGTCCGTCTGGTCCTCGTCCGCGGCGCCGGGACCGTGGCCGCCGGACTGGGCGGCGGCGTCCTGGCCGCGCTCGCCCTGACACGTCTCCTGCGCTCTGTCCTCTACGAAGTCAGCCCCGGAGACCCCGTGGCGCTCGCGGGCGCCGCCGCACTGCTCGCCGCAGTGGCAGGGGCCGCGCACTGGCTTCCGGCGCGGCGAGCGTCTCGCCTCGACCCGCGGGTCGCCCTCGGTTCGGAATGAGGCCGCCACGATGAACCGGCTCGCCTCGACCTTCGCCATCGATGCGCCCGACCCGGATCGTCGTCCGGGCGCCGATCCCCGCACTCACCCTCGCTCCGGAGCGAGTAGGGGCCGCCCCCCGGCCCCCTCGGTGGTAGATTCCCGGCCATGGCGGAGGAAAAGGGCCAGCCCGCCTCTCCGGTCCGGAAGGCGGACGAGGAGTGGAAGGCGGCGCTGACGCCGGAGCAGTACCGGATCCTGCGCGAGAAGGGCACCGAGCGCGCCTTCACGGGCAAGTACTGGAACCATCACGCGGCCGGCGTCTATGTCTGCGCGGGCTGCGGCAATCCTCTGTTCGGGTCCCAGGCGAAGTTCGATTCGGGAACGGGCTGGCCGAGCTTCTCCGAGCCGGCCGGCTCCGAGAGCGTGCGCACGCACGCCGACAAGAGCCTGTACATGGCGCGCACCGAGGTCGTCTGCCGGCTCTGCGAATCGCACCTCGGCCACGTGTTCGACGACGGGCCGGAGCCGACCGGCCTGCGCTATTGCATGAACTCCGCGGCCCTCGATTTCCGGCCGCGGTGAGGCGGCGCAGGCCGTGAGGGGCGCCGCCCGCGTCCTGATCGCGGACGACCAGAAGGACGTGCTCGAGGCCCTGCGTCTCCTGCTCAAGGGAGAGGGACTCGAAAGCGAGACGGCCTCCTCGCCCGCGGGCGCCCTCGCCGCGCTCGAGGCTCGCGACTTCGACGCGGTGCTGATCGACCTGAACTACGCGCGCGACACGACGTCCGGCCAGGAAGGGCTCGACCTGCTCGGGAGGATCCGGGAGCTCGATCCGCACCTTCCCGTGCTCGTGATGACGGCCTGGGGCACCGTGGACCTGGCCGTCGAGGCGATGCGACGCGGAGCGCGCGACTTCGTCCAGAAGCCGTGGGACAACGCCCGCCTGCTCGCGACGCTCCGGACCCAGGTCGCCCTCGGCCGCGCTCTCCGGCACGGAGAGAGGCTCGAGGCCGAGAACCGCCTGCTGCGGCACGAAGGCGAGCCCGCGATGATCGCCGCGTCGCCGGCGATGCGCCCCGTGCTCGACGTGATCGCGCGCGTCGGCCCGTCGGACGCGAACGTGCTGATCATGGGCGAGAACGGCAGCGGCAAGGCGGTCGTCGCCCGTGCGCTCCACGCCGCCTCCCCGCGCGCCGGCCGGCCGTTCGTCACGCTGAACGCCGGAGGCATCTCCGAGGGCGTCTTCGAAAGCGAGCTCTTCGGCCACGTCAAGGGCGCCTTCACCGACGCGCGCGCCGATCGCGTCGGCCGCTTCGAGCTCGCCCAGGGAGGAACGCTCTTCCTCGACGAGATCGGCAACGTCCCCGCCTCGCAGCAGGGCAAGCTCCTGCGCGTCCTCGAGACCGGCGAATTCGAGCGCGTCGGCTCCTCCCGGACGATCCGCTCCGACGTGCGGATCCTGTCGGCCACCAACGCCGACCTGCGCGGCGATGTGGCGGCCGGACGATTCCGCCAGGACCTCCTCTTTCGCCTGAACACGATCGAGATCCCGATTCCCCCCCTGCGCGAGCGGCGCGAGGACATCCCGGCGCTCGCGAGCCACTTCCTCGCGGCGCACGCGCGGCGATACCGCAAGCCGATCGGAGGCTTCGAGGCGGCCGCCCTCGACGCGCTTCTCGCGCATCCATGGCCCGGAAACGTCCGCGAGCTCGATCATGCCGTGGAGCGCGCGGTGCTCATGGCTTCGGGAGATCGCATCCGCGCGGCCGACCTGGCGCTGCGGCGCGGGGGCGACGGGGCCCGCCTCGACGAGCTCTCCCTCGAGCAGGTCGAAGGCCTGCTCGTCCGAAAGGCCATGGAGCGCTACGCCGGCAACGTGAGCCACGCCGCCCGGGCTCTCGGCATCTCCCGCAGCGCCCTCTACCGCCGGCTCGAGAAGCACGGACAGTAGGACCGTGCGCAAGCCGCTGACGCACGATCGGCGGATCGTCCTGCTGGCCGCGGCCGCCGCCCTGCCCGCGGTCGCCGTGTCGCTCGGCATCCTGTGGGCCGGCGACTACTCGTCCAAGGTGCGCTGGACGCTGACCGTCTTCGTCGTGCTCGCGTGGCTCGCCTTCGTCCAGGCGCTGCGCGAGCGCGTGATTCGCCCGCTCCAGACCGTCTCCAACATTCTCGCGGCCATGCGCGAGGAGGACTTCTCGATCCGGGCGCGCGGCGCGCGGCCGGACGACGCCCTCGGAGAGGTGTTCATCGAGGTCAACGCCCTGGCCGAAACGCTCCGCGAACAGCGTCTCGGAGCGCTCGAAGCCACGGCGCTGCTCTCGCGCGTGATGGCCGAGATCGAGGTGGCGGTCTTCGCGTTCGATGAGGCGGGGCTGCTCCGGCTCGTCAACCGGTTCGGAGAGCGCCTCCTCGGGCAACCCGAGCCGCGCCTTCGCGGGCGCAGGGCCGCCGAGCTCGGCCTCGCCGCGTTCCTCGAGCCCGACGCCCCGCGGATTCTGGAGGCCACGTTTCCCGGAGGGGCCGGGCGCTGGGAGATCCGCCAGAGCGCATTCCGCCTCGAGGGCGCTCCGCACACGCTGCTCGTGCTCGCGGACGTCAGCCGCCCGCTCCGCGAAGAAGAGCGCCAGGCCTGGCAGCGCCTGATCCGCGTGCTCGGCCACGAGCTCAACAACTCGCTCGCGCCGATTCAGTCGATTGCGGGCAGCCTCCAGAGGCTCGCCGCCGACGAGCACCCGCCGGCCGACTGGCGCGCCGACCTGCGGCAGGGCCTGACCGTCATCGCCTCCCGCGCGGAGGCCTTGTCGCGCTTCACGACGGCATACACGCGCCTGGCGAAGCTGCCGCCTCCCCGGCTCGCGCCGGTCGCTCTCGAACCGCTCGTGCGCCGCGTGGCCGGACTCGAGACGCGCCTCGCCGTCGGGGTCATCCCCGGACCGGCGCTCGTGATCTCGGCCGACGCCGACCAGCTCGAGCAGCTCCTGATCAACGTCGCGCGCAACGCCGTGGATGCCGCGCTCGAGACGCAGGGCGGCGTCGCGATCGGATGGAGGCGCGCTTCGGGATCCGTCGAGATCTGGGTCGCCGACGACGGGCCCGGCATGCCGAACACCTCCAACCTCTTCGTGCCCTTCTTCACCACGAAACCGGGCGGCTCGGGGATCGGCCTCGTCCTCTCCCGGCAGATCGCCGAAGCGCACGGGGGAACGTTCGCCCTCGAGAGCCGCCACGGCCACCACGGCTGCATCGCGCGGCTGCGGCTGCCCGCGTGACGGCCGGGGAGGATCTCGTCCCGGGCGCGCCGCCGTTCGTCCGCGTTGCGTAGCCCTCCATCCCGGAAGGATTGAGCCCGGGACGATCCTGGGGTCTTCTCGGACGTGTTGGCCCGGGGATCCCGACTGCTTTGCGCGCTCGTGGCGGCCGTCCTCGCCGGGTCGGCGGCCCGCGGCCTGGACCCTTCGATCCCGCTCTCGCAATACGGCCACGACGTCTGGACGAGCGACTCCGGATTGCCGCAGAACTCGGTGAGCGCCATCGTCCAGACCCGCGACGGTTATCTCTGGCTCGGAACCCAGGAGGGTCTCGTCCGGTTCGACGGCGTTCGCTTCACCATCTTCGACACGCGAAACACTCCGGCCCTCTCGGACGACTGGGTCCAGGCGCTGGCCGAGTCACGCGACGGAACGCTCTGGATCGGGACGAGCTCCGGACTCGTCCGCCTTCGGCGCGGAGAGTTCGAAGCGGTCCGCACCGGAGGGATCGACCATGCGAGGGTCGGCGCGCTCTACGAAGACCGTGGGGGCGCGCTCTGGGTGGGATCCACCCTCGGCGTGACCCGGCTCGAGGGCGATCGCGCGGAGACGTACGGGGATTGCGAGGGCGTTCCGGGCCGCGTCGCGGCGATCGGCGAGGACGGGCGCGGAGGCCTGTGGATCGGCGGCCACTGGGGCGCCTCGCGATGGGACGGCGAGCGCTTCGCCGCGTGGGGCCCGGCGGATGGCTTTCCCGGCGGCGCCTTCGCGCTGCTGGCGGACCCCAACGGCGGAGTCTGGGTCGGCACGGGCCGCGGCCTCGCCCGCATCGACGGGGATGAGCTCACGCTGCTCGGCGGGGGCGCCGGTCTGTCGAACGACTCCATCCACGCGCTCTTCCGCGACCGCGACGGAAGCCTCTGGGTCGGGACCGACGGCGGCCTGTTTCGGTTCCGCGACGGGCGATTCCAGCGGCACGGCGTCGAAGACGGGCTGTCGAGCGATCGCGTCCTCGCGCTCCAGGAGGATCGCGAGGGCAGCCTGTGGGTGGGCACGACCGACGGAGGCCTCGACCGGATCAAGAAGCAGCGCATCGTCTTCGACACGTCCCGCGACGGGCTCTCCGAGGACAAGCTCTGGTCGGTCTTCGAGGACAGCCGCGGCACGCTCTGGGCCGGCACCGCCGACGGCGTGCTCAATCGCCGCCTGCCGGGACACGAGCGCTTCGAGCCGTACACGAGGTTCGACGATGCCGTTTCGGCGATCGCGGAAGACTCCCGCGGCGCGCTCTGGGTCGGCACGAAGGGCTCCGGGCTCTACCGGCTCGACGGGCCGCGGCTGTCGCACTACACGTCCCGGGACGGCCTCGCCGGAAACGGAGTCGTGTCCGTGCTGGTGGATCGGGGCGGGGCCGTGTGGGTCGCGACGGTGGCGGCGGGAGTCAGCCGCTTCGAAGCCGGCCGGTTCGTCAACTTTCGCGCCCGCGACGGCCTCGGATCCGATTCGATCTTCTCCCTCTTCGAGGATCGTGAGGGCGCGATCTGGATCGGGACGGTCGGAGGCGGAGTCACCCGCTACTCCGGAGGCCGCTTTCGGACGTTCACGACCCGCGACGGTCTCGCGCACAACGTCGTCATGTCCACCTTTCAGGGCGCCGACGGGACGTACTGGTTCGCGACGCGTGGAGGCCTGTCCCGCTACCGCGACGGGCGATTCACGACGTATCGCCAGAAGGAGGGTCTCTTCCACGACGCGCCGCAGCGAGTCCTGGAGGACGGCCGCGGCTATCTCTGGCTGACCTCCAACAGCGGAGTCTTCCGGGTCTCGCTCGGAGAGCTCGAGGCCGCGGGCCGTTCGGCGTCGCGGATCACCGATCGCGTAACCTTCGGAACGGCCGCGCGCATGATCCCGGCCGAGTGCAACGGAACACAGCACGGCGGCTGGCGGAGCCGTGACGGCCGCCTGTGGTTCGCGACCATCAAGGGCCTGGCCATGGCCGACCCGGCGCGGATCGAGCTGAATCGGCTCGCTCCGGCGGTCGTCCTCGAGCAGGTCGTGGCCGACGGTGCGAAGATGCGCGTCGGCGAGCCGCTCCGCCTGCCCCCCGGCACCGACCGGCTCGAGCTCGGCTACACGGCGCTGTCGTTCCGCAACCCGCTCGCCGTGCGCTTTCGTTTCCGCCTCGAGGGGTTCGATCGCGGCTGGATCGACGCCGGGCCGCGCCGCACCGCCTACTACACCAACCTCCCTCCGGGGCACTATCGGTTCCACGTCGTCGCGGCCAACGAGGACGGAATCTGGAGCCCGGCGGGCGCTTCGCTGGATGTCGTCATCGCCCGGCACCTCTGGCAGACGACCGGGTTCCGCATCGCCGTTCTCCTCGCGCTGGCCGCCTCGGCGGCCGGCGCGTACCGCCTTCGCGTGCGGCGTCTCGAGACGAAGGAGAGGCTACGGACTTCGCTGGTCGAGGCGCAGCTCGACGCACTGCAGTTCCAGCTGCGGCCGCACTTCCTGTTCAACACGCTCAACAGCATCCTTCCCCTGATTGGCAAGGACCCCGAGCGCGCCCGCTGCATGGTGGTTCGCCTCGGCGAGCTGCTGCGCCTCTCGCTGCGCTCCGAGGAGACGCCGCTCGTGCCCCTCGAGGAGGAGCTCGTCATCCTCGACAAGTATCTCGAGATCGAGAAGGTCCGCTTCCGGGACCGCCTCGAGATCGCGCTCGACGTGGATCCCGCGGTCAACGCCGCCCGGGTGCCGACGTTTCTCCTGCAGCCGCTGGCCGAGAACGCGATCAAGCACGGCCTCCTGCGGCGCGGCGGACGCGGCCGCATCTGCATCTCGGCGCATGCCGACGGCGGATCGCTCCTGCTCGCTCTCCGCGACAACGGGCCGGGCCTCAAGGGCGAGAGCGTTTCGCCGGGAATCGGACTGGCCAACACGCGCCGCCGCCTGGAGGCGCTCTACCCGGGCGCGCACGATCTCGCGCTCGTCGGCGCTCCGGAGGGAGGCTGCGAGGTCCGCCTCCGAATTCCGCTGGACCTCGGCGGGCTCCGAGCGGCGCGCGCGGACGCCGCGCGGATTCTGCGCGCTTCCTAGGAGCTCAGGAAAGCTCGGCCGGACGGACGGGCAGGCGCCGGATCCGTTTCTTCGTCGCGTCGTAGAGCGCGTTTCCGACCGCCGGGGCCACGCACGGCACCGGGATCTCACCCATTCCCGTGGGCGCGCCGCCTTCGGTGGGGACGATGAGGGTCTCCAGATCGGGCGTCTCCGCGAGCGTCATCAGCGGATATTCGGCGAAGCCCGTCTGGACCACCCGTCCGCCGGAAATCGTGACCTCGCCCTTGAGCGCATAGGAGAGACCCCAGAGAACGCCGCTCTCGATCTGCCCTTCGACGCCGAGGGGATTGACGGCGCGGCCGCAGTCGACGGCGGTCACGACCCGATGGACGACGACGTCTCCGCCGCTCCCGACCGAGACGTCGGCGACCTGGGCGATGAGGGTGCCGCCGTCGTACACGTTGCACGCGAGCCCGCGGCCGGAGCGCCGTCCGGCGCGCTGCGGCGCCGGCGATCCCCAGCCGGCCTTCTCCGCCGCGAGGCCCAGCACCCGGGCGAGGCCCGGCCGATCGAACCGCTGCCTGCCGACGGCCGCCGGCGCCGATCCTCCGAGCATCGCCAGTCGGAAGGCGAGGGGGTCCTCTCCGGCGCGCCCGGCGAGCTCGTCGAGAAAGCTCTCGCGCGCGAAGACGTTGGCCGGATAGTAGACGGAGCGCCAGGCCCCCGTCGGGATCGGCGACTCGATCTCGCTCCATGCCACCGCGATGTTGGGAATGTCGTAGGGATTGTCGTATCCGCCCCAGGGGTTGCCCTCGGGATCCTCATCGGCCTTGTAGGCCCCGAACATCGAGAGGTGGAACGTCGTGGCGTGGTGCGTCCAGGCGACGAGCCGGCCCGACGCGTCGAGGCCGCCGGCGACGTCGACGCGCGCGGCCGGATGCAGGCGATCGCGCAGAAAGTCATCGGGACGCGACCAGACGACCTGGATCGGGCGCTTCGCCGCTCTGGCCACGGCGGCGGCCTCGACCGCATAGTCCGCGTCGAGCCGGCGCCCGAAGCCTCCGCCGAGCAGCGTGACGTGGACCGCGACGCGGGACGGGTCCACGCCGAGATGCTTCGCGGCCTCGCGCTGGACGCGCTGAGGGTTCTGCGTCGGCGCCCAGATCTCGCAGCCGCCGTTTTCCGTCGGTCGCGCGGTCGCGTTGCCCGGCTCCAGCGCGGCGTGGGCCTGGAAGGGCGTCCGATAGGTCGCGGACATCCGCGTCGCCGCCGTCGCGAGCGCGGTCCCCGCGTCACCCGACCGGCGCGACACCTTGCCGGCCCGATCGGCGGCTTCGTCGAGGCGCCGCCAGAGCTCCGCCGAGTCGAGACCCGCGGCGGGACCGTCGTCGCACTGCGCCTTGAGCGCGTCCCGCCCGGCGAACGCCGAGAAGGTGTCGTCGGCGAGGACGGCCACGGCGCCGTCGACCTCCACGACGTCGCGGACGCCGGGCACCGCCCGGGCCGCCGCCTGGTCGAACCGGACGAGCCTTCCGCCCGGCAGCGGCGAGCGCTCGATCGCGGCATAGAGCATGCCGGGGACTCGCGTATCGAGACCGTACGCGGCGCGTCCCCGCACGATCTGCGGACCGTCCACGCGCGGCACGCGGGTGCCGACCAGGCGGAAGTCTTTCGGGTCCTTGAGGCGCGGATCCTTCGGCACGGGCAGCGCGGACGCCTCCCCGACGAGCGCGCCGTACGCGAGCTCGCGCCCGGTCGGGCCGTGGCGAACCTTGCCGTGGCCGGCCTGGCACTCGGAAGCCGCCACGCGCCAGCGCCGGGCCGCCGCCTCCACCAGCATCTCGCGGGCGGCCGCGCCGGCCTGGCGGAGCATCTTCCAGGAGCCCTCGACGCTTCCGCTTCCTCCCGTGCTCATCCGCGAGTAGTCGGGACCGGGCATCGCCTGGTCGATGGCGACCGCCTTCCAGTCCACCTCGAGCTCCTCGGCGAGGATCATGGCGAGCGAGGTTCGGACGCCCTGCCCCATCTCCGAGCGGGCGACGACCGCCGTGATGCTCCCGTCGGCGCCGACCCGCAGCCACTGATTGGGCGAAAACGGCGAGGGCGCCGCGGCTCCCGCGCCCTCGGCGAAGAGCGGAACGCGCAGGACGAGCGCCGCCCCGCCGAGCGCACCGGCCCGCAGGAATTGCCGCCGGGTCGCCTTCATCGCGCTCTCGGGCCCGAGGAAGCCAGCCGCCGGATGGCCCGCTTCATCCGCCCGTACGTGCCACAGCGGCAGACGTGATTGTTGAGCGCCGACTCGATCTCCGCCGCGGCGGCCTTCTTCTTTCCGGCCATCAACGCGGCCGCCTCCATGATCATCCCGGGCTGACAGTAGCCGCACTGTGCCACGTCCTCCGCCAGCCAGGCGAGCTGGCACGGATGCGTGCCGTCGGCGGAGAGCCCCTCGATCGTGGTCACGCGGCGGCCCGACAGCGACGACAGCGGAACCTGGCAGGAGCGCATCGCCGCGCCGTCCACGTGGACGGTGCACGCGCCGCACGCGCCGACGCCGCAGCCGAACTTCGTGCCCGTCAGGCCGAGCCGGTCCCGGAGAACCCAGAGCAGGGGGATGCTCGGATCGGCCGCCTCGACGGACCGGACCTTCCCGTTGACGGTGATCGAAATGGTCGCCATCGAAACGGACCTCCCCCGTCGTTTAAACGGAGAAATCGGTCCCCGGTTTTCGGTCCCGGCTCATCAGCCCCGCAGGGCGACCATCGGATCGACCGAGGTCGCGCGGCGGGCGGGAATCAAACAGGCGATCGCCGCGACCGCGAGCAGCATGAGCGCCACGACCAGAAACGTCGGCGGGTCCGTCGGGGACACCTCGTACAGGAGGCTCGACCAGAGCCGCGTCAGGATGAGGGCCGCGGCGACGCCGAGCGCCATCCCGATTCCAACCTGGCGCATCCCCTGGCGCAGCACCATCGCGCGGACCGTTCCGGGCAGGGCGCCCAACGCCATGCGAATTCCGAACTCCTGGCGCCGCTGCCCGACGGAGAACCCGATGACGCCGGCGATCCCGGTCGCGGTGATGATCAGCGCGAGGCTCGCGAAGAGCGCCAGCAGCGTCGCCGTCAGGCGAGGGGTGTCGAGCACGCCCGAGCGCACCTCGTCGAGCGTGCGGATGTGGTCGACCGGCTGCTCGGGACCGATGGCATGGACGGCCGCCCGCACGACCTGCTCCAGCCGGAGCGGATCGGCCGCGGTGCGGACGAGGCAGGTCCCGAGCCCCGTGAACTGCCGGATCGAGAGGAAGACCTGGTCGAGCGGCGCGGCGGCGAGCGAATACTGCCGGACGTCGCCGACGACGCCCACGATCTCGACCGAGGACATCTTTCCCCGATCGGTCTCGATCCGGATGCGCTTGCCGACCGGGTCCTCGCTCGGCCAGACGTGCCGGGCCATGTGCTCGTTGATGACGGCCACCATCGGCGCCTCGAACCGATCGGAGGCGGCGATGGCGCGGCCGCGCAGCAGGGGGACTCCGATCGTCCTGAAGTAGCCGGCGCTGACTCGCTGGAAATCGGCGTGAGGCTTCTTGTCCTCCGAGGGAGCCGGACGTCCCTCGAGGTCGTACTGGCCGTCGGCCGGCCCGCCCTCGTTCAGGGGGAAGGTTCCCGCCAGCGCGACCGACAGGACTCCCGGTTCGCCCGAGAGGCGTTGGAGCAAACGGTCCTGAAACTCGAGCCGCTGCTCCTTGGTCGAGTAGCGCGTGAAGTTCAGGCTCACGCGCGCGGTCAACACGTGCTCGGCGTGAAACCCCGTGTCGACGTGCGAGAGCTTCCACAGGGTGCGCAGCATGAGCCCCGCGCCGACGAGGAGCACGAACGAGATCGCCACCTGTCCGGCGATGAGCACGTTGCGCACGCGCAGGCGAGCCGGCGTCGCACCCGAGGAGTCGCGCCCGTCCTGCAGCGCCGAGGACAGGCTCCTTCGCGAGGAGAGGGCGGGCAGGAGGCCGAGCGCGATCCCGACGACGAGGGAGACCCCGAGGGAGAAGACCAGCACCGGAAGATCGATCGCGATCTCCGCGGCTCGAGGCGTGAAGCGCCTGGCGAAGTGGACGAGCAGCCCTCGTCCCGATGCGGCGAAGGCGACCCCGAGAAGGCCTCCGGTCAGGGAGACGAGCAGGCTCTCGGTCAGAAGCTGGCGCGACAGACGGCCGCGGCCCGCGCCGAGCGCCGAGCGGAGCGCCATCTCGCGCTCCCGGCGCACCAGCCGCGCGAGCGACAGATTCGCCACGTTCGCGCAGGCGAGGAGGAGGACGAGGCCCACGGTTCCGAACAGAAGCAGGAACGTCGGCCGCGCCTGCCGGGTCAGCTCCTCGCGCAGGGACACCGGGGCGAGCGAGTAGTGAACCGAGGCCGGATAGTCCGCCGGGTGATCGCGCGCGACGCGCGCCGCGACGGAGGCGAGATCGGACCGGGCGGCGTCGAGGTCCACGCCGGGCTTGAGCCTCCCGAACGCCTGGAGCATGCCCATGTGGCGGTCCGTGTCCATCATCGGATCGGAGCGGAAGGGACACGCCGACACGGGCATGTAGAGGTCGTTGTTCTCGGGATAGCCCGGGATCGGCGGCAGGACGCCGATGACCGTGTGGGGCCGGTCGTTCATCTGGAAGACGCGTCCGACGACCGACGGGTCGCCGCCGAAAGCGCGCATCCAGTAATCGTGGGAGAGAACGAGAACGGCCTCGGCGCCGCGCCGGTCCTCGCCCGGAAGGAACGTCCGGCCGAGGATCGGGGTCACGCCGAGCGTGTCGAAGTAGTTGGCCGAGACGACTCCCGTCTGGACGCGCTGCGGCTCGGTGCCGCCGAGGAGCACGAAGAACATGGAGTGGTATTCGACGATCCCCTCCACGGTCCGGCTGAGCGCACGCATGTCCTCGATCTCGGGAACGGCGAACCGCCCATCCTCGATGCCCGCACCCGGGGCGTCGACCCGCAGGCGGACCAGGCGGTCCCCGCCGCCGTACGGCAGCGACTGGAGCAGCACGCCGTGGACGACCGAGAAGATCGCGGTGTTCGCCCCGATGCCGAGGGCCAGCGTCAGGATCGCCGCGGCCGCGTAACCGGGGCTCTTGCGGAGCGTGCGCCAGCCGTATCGGGCATCCTGGAGGACCGTCTCGAACAGCATCGCGCGGCTCGCGTCGCGGGATTCGTCCTTCGCCTTGTCCACGCCGCCGAACTCGAGGAGGGCCGCCCGCCGCGCCTCGTCGGGCGACATTCCGCGCCCGCGGTTCTTCTCGACTTCGTGCTCGAGGTGGAAGGCGATCTCCTCGTCGAGCTCGCGTTCCCGCCGCCGCGATCCGAAAAGCACGCCCAGGCTGCTCGTGATCTTTCGAAGCATCGCGTCCTCCTCGCTCGTTTCCTAGGTTGCCGCGAGAACCCGTCCGACCGCCGCCGCGAACCGTTCCCAGCTTTCCGTCCCCTCGGCGAGCTGCTTTCTTCCGGCGCGCGTCAGGCTGTAGAAACGGGCGCGCCGGTTGTTCTCGGAGCTGCCCCACTCGGCGGAAATCCAGCCCTTCTCCTCCAGGCGGTGGAGCGCCGGGTAAAGGGAGCCCTGGTTGACCTCCAGCACTTCCTCGGAAAGCTGCTGGATCCGCTGGGAGATCCCCCAGCCGTGCATCGGCCCGGCGGAAAGGGTCTTCAGGACCAGGACGTCCAGGGTTCCCTGCAGCAAGTCGCTCTTCGAAGGCGCCATCGGGTTCTCCTCTCGACTCTCTACAGGAGTCTACGTCGGTTCCCGCAAGAAGGTTTCCCCCCCGCGGCGGGAAACGCCGCGTCGGCATCCCGGCCCGACGTAGTCGAGGCGGGATGCCGAAAGAGTAACGTCCGGCGCAATAGGCCGAGAGTCCTCTTCCCCCCGTCGCGATAGTCTCTTCCGGTCGAATCCGAGGAGGAACCGTGAAAAAAAGTCTCGCTCTGGCCGCCCTCGCGCTGACCGCGAGCCTGCCTCTCTCCGCCGCCGACCCGCCCGCCGCCCCCCCGGCCCCCGTGGCCGTTCGCGCCGCCCGTCTGCTCGACGTCCGTTCCGGACGCTACGTCGAGCATCCGGTCGTCGTCGTCGTCGGCGACCGGATCGACTCGGTCGGCACGGCGGTGCCTCCCGGGGCGACGGTCATCGACCTCGGCGGCCGCGTTCTGCTGCCCGGGTTCGTGGATGCGCACACCCACATCCTCCTGCAGGGCGACGCGACCGCGGGCGAGTACGAGGACCAGATCCTCAAGGAATACCCGGCGCACCGCGTCGTCCGGGCGGTGCGGGCCATGCAGATCGGCCTGTCCCACGGCTTCACGACCATGCGCGATCTCGAGACCGAGGGAGCGGGCTATGCCGACGTGGCGATCCGCGACGCGGTCAACGAAGGCGTCGTCCCGGGTCCGCGCCTGAAGGTCGTCGGACCGGCGCTGTCGACGACGGGCTCGTACCCGATCACGCATTTCCGGCCCGACTGGAAGTTCCCGACGGGCGTCATGATCTGCGACGGCGCCGACGCCTGCCGCAAGGCCGTGCGCGAGCAGATCTCGTACGGCACCGACTGGGTCAAGGTCTACGCCAACACCGGGGGCCTGCGGCTGACGGCCGACGGGTACGTGGATTCGCCGCCCAACTGGACGAAGGACGAGATCGAGGCGGTCGTCTCCGAAGCCCATGCGAAGGGAGTGAAGGTCGCCGCCCACGCCCGGTCGGACAGCGGCGTGCGCCTGGCGGTCGACGCGGGCGTCGACTCGATCGAGCACGGGGATTCGATCCGGCCGGAGATCGCGGCCGAGATGGCGAAAAAGGGGATCGTCTTCTGCCCGACCCTGACGGTCGTCCGTTACGTCTCGGGTCCGCGGGCCGCCGCGGGCTGCGAGATCTGCAGTCAGTCGGTGAAGATCCAGGCGAAGTCCTTCGAGAACTGCCGGAAGGCCGGCGTGAAGATCGTCTTCGGCACCGACGCCGGCGGCTTTCCCTGGACCGAGCTCAACGAAGCGAAGGAGTTCGGCTACGAGGTCGAGCTCGGCATGACGCCGATCGAGGCGATCCGGACCGCCACGTCGAACGCCGCGGAGCTGCTCGGCCTGACCGGGCAGATCGGCGTCGTCGCGAAGGGCGCCTACGCGGACCTCGTCGCCGTCGCCGGCGACCCGCTCGCCGGCGTGACCGTCCTCGAAAACGTGGACTGGGTCATGAAGGGCGGACGCGTCGTGACCGGTGTCGGAGCCGCGAATCGGTAGTCGAGAATCGAGATGTTGAGGGTCGGGCTCACGGGCGGCCTCGCGACCGGAAAGTCCACGGTCGGGAGACTGCTCGCCGACCGCGGGGCGGCCGTCTTCGATGCCGACGAGCTGGTGCGCGACCTCTACCGGCCCGGCGGGGCCGCCGCGTACGCCGCGCGAGACCTGTTCGGCGGCACGGTGCTCGACGAGGCGGGCGCGGTCGACCGGAGCCGCGTGGCCGCGATCGTGTTCGACGATCCGGAAGCCCGGCGGGCGCTCGAGGTCCGGATCCACCCCCTCGTCCAGGAAGAACGCGAGCGGCGGTTCGGCCAGGCCGCCTGGGCCGGCGCCAGGGTCGCGGTGTGCGAGGCGACTCTCCTGTTCGAAGCGGGCACCGAGCCCGAGTACGACCGGGTCCTTCTCGTCACGGCGCCGATGGACGCGCGAATCCGCCGATGGGTCGAGCGCGGCGGAACCGCCGACGACGCGCTCCGGCGCATCGCGGCGCAGATGCCGCCCGAGGAGGCCGCCCGCCGGGCGCACGACGTCATCGTCAACGACGGATCGGCCGAGGACCTCCGGCGCCAGGTCGAAGAGATCTGGGCCCGGTGGCTCGCGCTCTCTCAGAACTGAGGGCGCGAAATCCCGTAGACTTCCCCCATGCCCGCAAAGAAGCTCGAGACCCCCGCTCCGTCCCGCCTCCCGGTCCGCGACGGAGACGCGCTCCTGCTGGTCGGAACGATGAAGGGACTCTTTCTCTTCGGCTCCGGACCCGCCCGCCGGCGCTGGGCCATGGCGGGCCCCTTTTTTCCGGGCTCCTCCGTTTACGGAGCGGCCTTCGACTCCCGGGCGGGACGAAAGCGGATCTGGGCCGCACCCTCGAGCATGCACTGGGGCGCCGAGCTCGCGTGGAGCGACGATTTCGGCAGGACCTGGGAGCGGCCCGAGATGCCGCTCGTGCGATTCCCCGAGTCTTCCGGGGCCGCGCTGAAGAACATCTGGCAAATCGCGCCGGGTCGCGCGACGGAGCCCGACACCCTCTATTGCGGCGTCGAGCCATCGGCGCTCTTCGAGTCCCGCGACGGCGGAAGCACGTGGACGCTGAACCACGGCCTCTGGGATCATCCGCATCGAGAGAAGTGGATGCCGGGCGGCGGAGGACTCTGCCTCCACACGATCCTGGTCGACCCCTCGCAGGGCGGACGGCTGACGGTCGCGATCTCCACGGGTGGCGTCTACCGTTCCGACGATGGCGGAAAGACCTGGCGGGCTCGAAATCGCGGCGTTCGCGCGGAGTACTTTCCCGATCCAAACCCGGAATTCGGGCAGTGCGTTCACAAGATCGTGCACCATCGCGCCCGGCCGGGCCGCCTGTTCCTTCAAAACCACTGGGGCCTCTACCGCTCGGACGACGGAGGCGACACCTGGAAGGACGTGGCGAACGGCGTGCCGTCGGACTTCGGCTTCTGCCTGGGAATCCATCCTCAGGACCCGGACACGGCATACGTCGTGCCCCTGCACTCCGACGGGTTTCGCTGCACGCCCGACGGCCGGCTGCGCGTGTACCGCACGCGAGACGGCGGCGGGTCGTGGCAGGCGCTCACGCGCGGACTTCCACAGAAGGACGCGCTCGAGACCGTCGTCCGCGACGGGATGTCCGTGGACGGATTCGATCCGGCGGGCGTCTACTTCGGCACGCGGAGCGGGAAGCTCTACGGATCGCGGGACGAGGGCCGGACGTGGGCGCTCCTCCATGACGGGCTCCCGCCGATCGTGTGTGTGAAGGCGGCGCGGGCCGAGCACGTCCACGCGAGGCGGGCCGTGCGCCGGCCGTCCGCCGCCGCGCGCCCGCGCAAGCGCGCGCGCCGGGCCGCGTGATGAGCGTCCGTTTCCTGATTCCGGGACCGCTCCGGCCGTTCTCGGATGGCCGCACGGCGGTCTCCGTGGAGGGGTCGCCTTCGACGGTGCGCGAGGCGCTCGCCGCCCTGGGGACGGCGCACCCGGGCCTGACGGAACGGATCCTGACCGAACGCGGCGAGGTGCGTCCTCACGTCAACCTCTTCGTGGCCGAGACGAACATCCGCGACGGCGGCGGCCTGGCCATGCGGGTTCCCGAGGGCTCGGAGATCGCGATCCTGCCCGCCGTCAGCGGCGGGTAGGGGCCGCCGGCCGATGCGGCTCAAGGTCGCCACGAGCCCCGCCTGGACGGCGGCCGTCCTCGCGGACCTGGATGCGTTCCTCGTCGATCACGCGGCGAACGAGCGCAAGGCCTCGGCGTCGGCGCTCGCGCTGGTCGCGCACTACCCGGACCGGGCGGAGCTGGTCGAGCGGCTCATCGCGCTCTCGATCGAGGAGCTCGAGCACTTCCGGGCCGTCCACGCGAGGCTCGCCGAACGAGGCGGGATCCTCGGCCCGGACGTCCGGAGCGCCTACCTGCGCCGTCTCGCGGCGGAGTTCCGGGAGGGCCGCGACGCCTACTTCCTCGATCGTCTCCTCACGGCCGCCGTCGTGGAGGCGCGGGGCTGCGAGCGCTTCGGTCTTCTCGCCGCGTCCCTTCCGGCGGGGCCGCTCCAGGACTTCTACCGCGATCTCGCGCGCGCGGAGGTTCGGCACCACGAGCTCTACCTGGATCTCGCGCGCACCTACTTCGCGCCCGACGAAACCGAGGCGCGCCTCGGCGAGATCCTCGACGCGGAGGCGGGCATCGCGGCGGACCTCCCGGTGCGCGCCGCCCTCTACTGAAAGGTAGACTCCCCGGCGTGACTTCGGCCAGAGCGGTCGAGCAATACCTGTCGCGCCACGCCGAGCCGGAGGCGAAGCTCGCCGAACGGCTCGAGGGCCGCTTCGAGCACGTCGTCGTCGTCCCCGCCTACGGCGAAGCGCAGAGTCTCTTCGACACGCTCGGCTCGATCCCGCGGGTCGAGCGGGGGCCGACGCTCGTGATCGTCGTCCTCAACGCGCGCGCCGGGTCTCCCGCTCCGGTCCACGAAATCAACCGCGCCTCCGCCGGCCGCCTCGCGGAGGCCGCGAGCGCCTCCGTCGAGATCGGGGCCGATCCGCCCGCGTCCGCCCTGAGCTATCCGAACGGAACGATCGTCGTCATCGACCGGGCCGGACCGGGCCGCTTCCTTCCCGAGGGCCAGGGCGTGGGTCTCGCCCGCAAGATCGGAAATGACCTGGCCCTCCGGCTGCACGCGGCCGGACGCCTCGCTTCGCCCTGGATTCACAACACCGACGCCGACACGGTCCTCGCCAACGACCTCTTCGAGCAGACGGCCGCCGTACCGGAAGAGGACAACGCCGCGGCCATCTATTTCTTCGAGCATCGCTTCGGCGAGGAGCCGGAGCTCGCCCTGGCCGCCCGGCTCTACGAGATCTCGCTGCGCTACTACGTGCTCGGCCTGGCGTGGGCGGGCTCGCCGTACGCCTACGAGGCCATGGGGAGCTGCATCGCGATCCGGCCGTGGGCCTATGCGGCGGTGCGCGGGTTTCCGCGCAAGAACGCGGCGGAGGACTTCTACGTCCTCGACAAGCTCGCCAAGGCCGGATCGATCGCGCGCCTGGCGGGAACGCCGTTTCTCCTCGAGGGGCGCATCTCCGACCGCGTGCCGTTCGGAACGGGCAAGGCCCTCTCGCAGCTGCTCGCGAAGAAGGGAGCGCTCGAGGGGTTCCGCCTCTACCATCCGGCGACGTTCGCGCACCTGGCGGCGTGGCTGAGGGCGCTCGACGCGGTCGCGGCTTCGGGCGGACGCGTGGAAGCCGCGCTCGACGAGCTCCCGCGCGAAAACCCGTTCTTCAAGACAGGCCTCCTGGTCGCCTCGCTCGAAGAGATGGGCGCCTTCCCGGCGATACGCGACGCGATCGCGCGCTCGGGCGACGCGGACACGATGAGGCGCCACTTTCATACGTGGTTCGACGCCTTTCGCACGCTGAAACTGATCCGTGCGCTCCAGGCCGGGGGCCTGCCCGCCCTGGCCTGGCGCGAGGCCCTCGCGGAGGCGCCGTTTACCGGGCTCTCGTCCTCGACCGTGGATGAGCCCGAGGCACTGCGCCGGGCTCTCGCGGCCCGGGAGCGGGAGCTCGCGCAAACCCCGGCGGGGTTGACCGCCGCCGTGTCCGGCGCCCGCTGACTCCGGGACGGCGGACCGGAAGCGGCCGCCGAGGAGGAGCCGGCCCTAGGGCTCGGCAGTCGATCGAGGTCGGGGGCTCAGTTCATCGAGCAGCTGCCGGGCCCCCGCGGATCGCCGCAGGAGCCGCAGCCGCCGGAAGTCTCCGCGGCCCGGCCCGAAGCCGAACAGCCGAAGCCGTGCTGACGGCGAACACCGAAAGGAGCTTCTCGAGCCTTGGGCCGCCGCAGGACGGACACCGCGGCTGCGCGTCGCCGAGGACGAACTCCTCGAAGCGCTTCTCGCACTGGCGGCAGCGGTACTCGAAGAGCGGCACGCGATGATTCTAGCAGGCTGCAAAAAAAGTGGACGCCGGCGTCGCGACCGGCGCCGGTCCCCTTGCTAGAACGGATACCCGATCGAGAGGAAGATGCGGCCCGTCTGCTTGACCGATCCGGAAGCGAGCGGCTGGCAGCCGGCGCGGTTCGGATCACCCTCGGTGCAGGGATTGCCCTCGGGATCCACCGTCCGCGTGACGAGGAAATCCACGGTCTGCGCGGGCAGCGGCCGGCCCACCTCGAGCCGCAGGGGCCCGATCGGGGTCATGTAGTGGATGCCGAGGCCGATCGACTGCCGCAGCCCCGACTTCGCGTTCGGAACGATGCCCGCGCGATCCGACGTGTCGATGTGGAAGTTGATGTCCGCCGCGGTGGCCCAGACCTGGGCCAGGTCGTAGAAGATCGAGACACCGAAGTTTCCGGCGATCGGAACGCGGTACTCGAGTCCCCAGGACATGAAGGCGTTGCCCCCGATGATGCGAGGGCCGGGGCTGCAGTCGTAGAGATTCGCGTTGGGCGCGCCGGGATACGTCTGGGCGCAGGATCCGTTGCCGTTCGGTTGATACGTCGCCTGCGTGTTGTAGTCCACCGTCGAACCGGGGATCCCTTCGAGATTCGTGTCGAAGCCGCGCGCCGTCGACGAGCCTCCCGCGAAGAACTTCTCGGCGATCGGTACGGTGTCGCCCTGCGTGGTGACGCTGTGGGGATAGATGGCGCCCGCACGGAACGACGCGCCGAGGACGCCGCCTGGAATCTTCCAGAAGTGCGCCGCCTGGCCCGAAACCTTCCCGTACCACGCATCGGCGTTCAGGAACGGAAAGGCGTACCCTCCGGCCATGCTCACGTAGTACCCGGCGTGCGGATCGAGGACGTCGTCGCGGCGGTCGTAGAGGAAGTTCGGTCCGATCGCCGACTGGCGAATCGGAAAGGCCGACAGCGGATACTTTTCGATCACGATGGTCGACAGGTCCTCGGGGTTTCTCGGCGCGATGTACTGATAGGAGTACCGCAGCCCCACGCGGAGGTGGCCGAACTGGCGGACCGACTCGATGAAAGTGCCGATCCGATCGACGTCCACGTCCTGGATGGGCTCGCGGCTCGCGAACGCCGCGACGGTCAGCGGATATTCGGTGTCGAAGAAGTACGGCTCGAGAAAGTTCGCCACGAGGTAGCCGCGCCCGCTGATCGGCGCGTATTGCGCCTCGATCGAGGCCGACTGCATCCGGCCGAAGAGGTTGCGGTAGGAGATGCCCGCCGTGGCGAAAGGATCGTTCGGGTCAGTGGCTCCGGGAGCGTACTGATAGCCGACGCCGTAGAGCAGCGAGATGCGCCGCGCCTCGGTCAGGTCGACGTCCACGGTGTGCTCCTGGTTTTCCGGATCGGCGGGCTGCGGCCGCACCTCGATCGAACGAAAGACGCCCGCGCGGGAGAGGTTGCGCTGGGTGTCGGCGATCTTCTCCTCGGAGAAGGGCTCTCCCTCCTTCCAGGCGATCTGGCGCGTGATCCGGCTCATCTCGGTCACGGCATTGCCGCGGATGATCGTCTTGCCGAAGAAGGTGCGCATTCCCTCGTCCACGGTGAACACCACGTCGGCCTTCGTCTTGTCCGGCGAGAGGGTCCAGTGGTCACGCACAGACGCCTCCCGCCAGCCGGTATTGTCGTAGCGCGTCATCAGGGCGGCCGCATCCAGGCGCGCGGCGCTCGGATTGAAAGGCTCGCCGACCCGGGTCGTGATCAGCTGGTCGAGGTCGGCCTCGCTGAGGTGATCGGCGCCGTCGACCTGGCGGCTCGCGACGAACGTGCGCGGCCCTTCGACGATCCGGAACCCGACGTCCAGGCGATCCGGCTTCGGGTCGTCGGTGACCGCCGGCTTCTCCACCTTCGCCGCAATCCATCCTCGCGTCTGGTAGTACGCGAGGATCGCGTCGGCGTCCTTCTCGAGCTCTCCATCGATGAGGTAGCCGCTCTGGATGAGCGGCAGGCCCCTCTCCCGCGTCACGATGAGATCCCGCAGGGTCTTGTCGGAGACGGACGCGTTACCCGAAAACTCGATCGCCTCGACCGAATACTTCGGGCCCTCGCGAACCGCCACGCGCAGCGTCACGGGATCGCGGCCGTCCGTCTTTGCCTCGACCGTCGCCCGATAGCGCCCCCGGCGCTGCAGATCCTCGCGGGTGGTGTCCACCCACTGCTCGATCAGGTCCTCGTCGAGGCTCTGGGCGTCCAGGAGCGCGAGGAACTCGCTGCGGACGCGCTTGGGCGCGATTCCCGCCGAGTCGATCTCGAACGCCGGCCCCACGTCGATCCGGTAGACGGGGCGGATCGCGGAGCCGTCCTCCGTCGGCTCCGCGGCGATGAGCTCGACCGAGGCGCGGAACCGGTTCTCCTTCATCAGGAACTTGCGCAGGCGATCGGCCGCGGCGCGCGCCTTCGTCTCCCGGTACGGCTTCCCGGCCGTGAGCCTGAGGCGGTTCGTCAGCGTCTCTTCCGTGTAGGGCGCGATCTCGCCGTCGAACACGGGAGGCGCGACGACTGCCGGAACCCCGGCGTCGATCCGGTACACGACCGCGGCCGTGAACGTCGCCGCGTCGAAGTTCACTTCGGGCTCGACCCGCGCATGGATGTAGCCCTCCGTGGCGAGCTTTCGCTCGAGCGCTCGCGCGCCGTCCGCGAGCGCCCCGGCATGAAACGGCCCGCGATCCCGCAGGGGAAGGGCCCGCCACATCTCCTCGCGCGAGAGGTGCGCGCGACCCTCGAAGGAGATTCCCCCGACGCGGTACGACCTCCAGAGGTGGATCGTCACGGCGACGCCGCCCGAAGGCGCCTCGCTCGCGACGACCAGCACGTTGGCGAACTGACCCGTCGCGAACAGATTCTGAATCGTCGCTCCGGTGTCGTCCTCGGTGAGCGCATGGCCGACGGAGAGCGCCACGAGGCTCGCGACCTGACGCGCATCGACCGGCCCGTCGCACGTGTAGGCGAGGGATTCGATCGGACGACCCATCAGGCCCTCGGGCTCCTGGGCCCGGGCCGAGAGCGCCGCGGCGAGCAGCGCCACGGCCAGAGAGCCGCGCCCGGCCGCGCCCCGCCTCACAGGCGTTGGCGCCGCCGCACGCTGATCGAGAGGATGCCGTTCTCGTCCCGGATCAACTGCACGAGGATGTCGTTGGTCGCCTGCCACTCGACGCGGACGATCGGCTCCTTGCTCGAATCGAGGGCGATCGAGGACGTGACCGAGAGGTCCTGGGTGATCTGCTTGCCGATCGTGGAGCGCACGGTCGTGATCTGGCTGCCGGTGAAGACCGGGTCGATCTGGAATCGGTCGAGCTTGAAGAGCCGCCGCGTCTGCTCGCGCAGGCCGCCCGTCACCGCGCCGGCGACGGCTCCCCCGGCGGCCGAGACGAGCTGGTTGGCGGTATCGGTCGGGTTGCGCGTGTCGGGCGGAGATCCGGAGAGGAGCAGCCCGAGGATCGCGTCGTTGGCGAGCGGCGGATCGGAGGTGAAGTTGGCCGTGATGCGCGGCCACGTCCCCGCGAGCAGGACCACGAGGTTGTAGCCCTTGACTTCCGCACGGGCGCGCACGTCGATGAACGGCGCGATCCGCGACACGTTCGAGAACGTCAGCGTGCCCGCCTCGATCTCGTAACGGATGTCGCTGAAAACGACGCGGCCGCCCTCGTCCAGAATGACCTGTCCGAGCAGGGCCGGATCGGCCAGCGTGCCGCGGGCGCGCAGGTCCACGGTGCCCGAGAGGCGCGCGAGGTTGTTGCGGATTTCGAGCGCCGCCGCCGAGACGATGCGCACGTCGAGGGTGGTCCGCTCCATCCAGGGATCCCGGACGGCGATCACGCCCGTCGGGCGGCTGCGCTCGATCAGGTCCGAGAGGGTGACCTCGACGTCCTTCGAGTAGGTGCCTCGCAGCAGCGTGATCTCGCCCCGGAGCTGATTGCCGGTTTCGTTTCCGGTGGCGACGAGGTCCGCATCCACCGTCAGATGGAGCGCCGGGATCGCACGCACGCCGATCCGGCGGCCCTGAGCGGTCAGCCGGAACTCCTTCAGCGAGGCTCCCTCGAGCCGGAAGCTCCCGGCCAGGAACGCCTCGCCGTCGGCCACCTTGGCGCGCAGTCCCTCGATCTCCCCCGCGGAGCCGAGCATCCGCACCGAGCCCTCGATCTCCTCGAAGGAATATCCGGCGACGCGGTAGCGGCCGTCCTCGATCCGGACCGTGCCGCTGAAGCTCGGCGACGAAACCGGGCCGGACGCCGAAAGATCCACGACGAAGCGCCCTCCGAGGCCGAGGTCCGGCGCCACGAGTGCGAGGACCGACGCATCGGCCGTGCCGGTGGCCTTGCCTTCGAGGGTGGGCTTCTCGCCGGATGTGTCCAGCGACCCCCGCAGGCGCACGTCCACGCCCTGTCCGACCGCGTGGAGATCGCCCATGGTGACGCGGCCGCCCGCGACGGACAGGGAGACGTCGCCGTCGGTCGCGACGATGCCTTTCCGGTCGCCGGCGTCGAGGCGCAGCGACGTGATCGAGAACTGCCCGGACGGCTGCTCGCCCTCGGATGACGGGAGCCTCACTCTGCCGTGTGCGGCGAGAGCTCCCCCGTCGGCGGCGGGCAGCGAGACGGGCGTGAACCGCAGGAGGGCCGCCAGGTCGGGAGCGTCGAGGGCCACGTCCAACACGACGGGCGTCGCACCCGCGTCGCCCTTCACCGTCAGCGTCGCATGGCCCGGCACCGAGGCGGTCGCCTCCACGTCGCCATGCGTCACCTTCAGAGCCAGTCGCGGCGACAGCTCTTCCGGGATGGCGTGCCCGAAGAACGTGGCCCCCGAGAGAGTGGCGGAGGCCGTCAGATCCGGCCGGCGGAAGGTCCCGGATCCGGAGATCTCGAAGGAGAGCTTTCCGGAAATTTCCTCTCCGAACCGGCCGAGGGCGTCGAGGGACTGAACCGGCACGCCGTCCCCGGCCGCGCGAGCCTCGAAGGTCTTGTCCCTGTAGGCGATCGCGATGCGGCCCCCGAGGCCGCCCCCGCCGAGCTCCGCCCGGATGTCGTCGAGCGAGAAGTGCCCCGGCGTCAGGGCCATCCTCCCTGTCAGGCGGGGCACCTTCTGTCCCCAGAGGACGGCATCGTCGAGGGCCGCGGCTCCCGAGCCCGAGACCGAATCGGGCGGGCTGCCCACGAGCGGAAAGCTGCCCGTCAGCCGGCCCTCGATCGGATAGTGCAGGTCGAGGTACTCGAGCATCCGGGTGACCGGGTAGTCCTTGGCCGTGAGAACGAAGTCGAGGGTCGGCCGCTTCGGGTCGCGGCGGTACCGGGCGGTCCCTTCCAGAGAGAGCGTCGCGCTGCCGTCGTAGACCCGGAGCGGGTGAAACACGAACGCGCCGTCGTGCATGTCCGTCGCGCCGCGAACGCTCCCGAAGAAGACGCCGCCGTACCGGGCGTTCTCCGCCGTGACCCGGGCCGTCACCTCGGGATCGCCCCACGACTTCGCGATGTGTCCCTCGACCTCTCCGCTGCCGCCGAAACCCAGGGGAGTGGGCGAGCCGCCCGAGGCCGCCACGAAGTTCTGGAAGATGCGATCGAGCTCCGCCAGGTCGCGCGAGCGCAGGATGAAGTCGAAATCGGGAAGCCACTGGCCGATCCGCAGCCCCCCGGTCGTCTCGAGGGTCGACGCCGGAAAGCGGAACTGCGCCGCTTCGAACCCGATGCGCCCGTCCACGATGGGCAGGTTCCCTCCGCCCCCGATCGGGATTCCGAACCTCCCGCGGACGATCGAGGCCGCGGGGCCCGGAGCGATCGCGAGCCGAGCCGCGCCGCTCGCGTGTGCGATGCCTCCCTCCGTCCAGCGCAGCGTCGCCGACATCGCCGCTGATCCGGAGAGACCGGTTCCCGGCAGATGGATGTCGGCGAAGAAGCGCTCGATCGAGATCCCCTTGCCGTCGAGCGCGAGCGTCATCGGTTGCGGTCCCGCGCCTCCCGCCAGGCTTTCGATCCGATACACGCCGGTCAGGTCGCCGCCCGCGTACCGGCCCTTCTCGATGTGCGCGACCAGGGCCTCCGGCCGCGCGAGGACCGTAGCGGCGAAGTCCTCGATCGGAAACTGGCCGGCCGAAAGCTTCGGCACCGAGAGGTGCCCCGTCATGCGAAACGAGCCCGACGGCGGAATGGCGAGCTCGGCCTCGAGCGCGGCGTCGCCCGCAAAACCCAGCCCCGAATGAAAGATCCGCTCGACCTCGGCGACGTGAAGATCCGCCGAGACCCGCATCCGAAGCGCCGGATCCTTGAGGTTCTCGACCGAACCGGAGGCCCGCAGCTCGCCGAAGTCTCCATCGACGCGAAGCGACTCGACCTGGAGGCCCGACGCCGGCGAGAGGCGGAAGGCGAGGTCCAGGCCGAAGACGAGAGGCTCGTCGTGGGGCAGGCGCAGGGTGGCGCGCTGGCATGCGAAGGTCCCGCGATACCGGTCGTGCGGCTGAGAGGCGAGCTCCGCCGCGAAGCCCTCGAGGCGGCCGTCGAGGCCGGTGCGCCGGCCCTCGTATTCGAAGACTCCGTTCTGGACGACGAGCTCGCCGATTCGCACGGAGAGCCCTCCTCGGCCGGCGGGGCGCGACAGGCCGGGAGGAAGGTTCCACGAGCCGTCGGGGAACTGAACGAGCGCGATCGTGGGGCGGACGGCCCGCACCCGGCCCAGGCGCAGCTCCCCTCCCGTGACCGACAGGCCCCCGCCGATCGTGAGCTCCTCCGCCTCGAGCAGCGGCCCCCCGGAGATCCGGGGGTCGTTGCCGACCCGCACGTCGGCCAGGTGCACGGACGGGGGAAAAATCTGGAAGTCGACCCTGCGAAAGCTCACCGGCCGCTGGAGCAGATCGGAGAGACGCTGCTGCGAAACGCCCTGAATGAGCGACTGAAAGCGGTCGGAGTTCCAGATGGCGTACGCGGCGAGCGCCAGGAAGACGACGACGATCAGGAAGAGGCGCGAGGTCGAAAGCCGCTGCGCGTCGTGGGGCTCGCTCCTCCGGCCGTCGCGTGTGTCGTCGCCCGCCATGCGATCGGAGGCTCTAGCAGGCTGCCGAAAAATGGATGCGGGCGTCGTGGCCGGCACGTTGCATCCGGCGCCCGTTCCCAGATGTGGCGACTCGAGGCTCCATCGCGTTGGACCGGCCGCCGGCAGAGTGCCGGCCACCCTTCGGGTTACGGCGGCGCGGGCCCATCTGCGGCGTCATCCCTCCTCGACGATGCTCTCGCATCGCCGTCGTCGCGCTTCCTTGCATCTGACCCCACGGCGCTCGTAACGCCATCCCACACCCTTTTTCAGCACCCTGCTAGATGCCCCAGGAGAGCTTGCCCGCGAGCTGGTCGAAGTGGTCCGACTCCGCGGGGCGCAGGAGTGTCACGGACGACCCGCTCGAGCGGACGTCGATCGGGCTTCCCGCGAGCACGGGGAACCCTTCCTGGCCGTCGAGGGTGAGATAGACGCCGCCGTCGCGGCGCTCCGGGCCCAGGACTCGAATGCGGATGCGCGTCGTGTCCGGCACCACGAGCGGGCGCTGCCCGAGCGTATGCGGACAGATGGGCGTGATCACGATCGCGGGCACCGCCGGATGAAGGATCGGCCCGCCGGCCGAGAGGTTGTAGGCCGTGGAGCCGGTCGGCGTCGACACGATCACGCCGTCGGCGCGGAACTCCGAGACCGGGTGACCGTCGAGCGCGACCGTGAACGTGGAGATGCGCGCGAGCGCCTCCCGGTTCAGGACGGCGTCGTTCAGAACCCGGTACTTGCCGTGGTGCGGTCCTCGCGAGATGGAAACGTCCATGCGGCCGCGCTTGTCCTCGCGGAACTTCCCGGCGAGCACGTCGTCGAGACGGTCGAGCACTTCTTTCCGCGTCAGCCCCGACAGGAATCCGAGCGTTCCGAGGTTGATGCCGATCAGCGGCGTGCCGGGGGGCGCGCCGCGAGCGACCGAGAGAAGGGTTCCGTCGCCGCCGAGCACGAAGACGAGATCGCTCTCGTTGGCAATCTGGGAACGGACCACGCCGTCGGGCCGGCCGAGGTGGGCCGCCGTCTCGGAGTCGAGAACCACCCGGCGGCCGCGCCGGCGCAGCGCCTTCTCGAGCAGCGCCGCCAGCTCCCCGGCCGCCGTCGACCCGATCTTCGAGACGATCCCGACACACCGAAACCGTAGCGCCGGCGCGCGCGACCCCTTCATCCCGCTCAATTTACATGAAATCCGAGCAGAAACTCCTCGTTGCCCCGCGCCCCGCGGATCGGCGACGAGAGCACGCCCCGGACCTCGAGGCCGAGCGCGCGGCCCGCCTCCGCGATCTCCTCGACCACGCGTCGGCGGGTTTGCTCGGAGCGCACGACGCCGCCCTTCGGAACCTCGCCCCTTCCCGCTTCGAACTGGGGCTTGACGAGGACGACGACGTCGCCGCCCTTCTCGACCAGCGGAACGACCGCCGGCAGGATGAGGCGCAGGGAGATGAACGAGACGTCGACGACCGCGAGCGACACTCGTTCCGGAACCTCCGCGGCCGAGAGCGATCGCGCGTTGACCTTCTCGCGAACGACGACGCGCGGGTCCGTCCGGAGCCGGGCGTCGAGCTGTCCGTAGCCGACGTCGACGGCATAGACGCGCGAGGCCGCTTTCTGGAGAAGGCAGTCCGTGAAGCCGCCCGTCGAGGCTCCCACGTCGAGGCAGGTGCGGCCCGAGGGATCGATCCCGAAGCCGTCGAGCGCCGCCGCGAGCTTGACGCCGCCGCGCGAGACGTACGGATGAGCCGGCCCCGCGACCGCGAGGGCCACGTCGGCCTCGTACGTGTCGCCCGCCTTCCCCGCCGGCTTCCCGCCGACCTCGACGAGGCCGGCGAGAATGAGGGCCTGCGCCTTCGCGCGCGTCGGCGCGAGTCCCCGGAGAACGAGGAGTGCGTCGAGCCTCGACTTCAAAACGTGATCACGACCTTCATCGAGCCCTCGGCGTTGCGGGCGCGGGCGAAGGCCTCGGGCGCCTCGGCGATCCCGAACCGATGCGACACGAGGTCGTCGACCCGTACGCGGCGGCTCGCGATGGCGTCGAGCGCCTCGCGCGTGTCGTCCGGGCCGCAGGAGTACGACGGCACGACCGCGACCTCACGAAAGTAGAGAGAGTTCAGGTCGGCATCCCAGGCCTCACCGGGTGCCGCCATCGTGAAGAGGAGAAGGGTGCCCCCCGGCGCGACGGCCTCGACGGCCTGACGGATCACCTCGGGCTTGCCCGGGCAGACGAAGACGAAATCGAAACCCCGGCCCTCCGAGATCCGCTTCGCCCCGGCCCCCAGCGGCTCGCTTCCGGCCTCCACGACCTCGTCGGCCCCGCTCCCGAGGGCGAGAGCCCGCCGCGAGGCGGCGAGATCCGCCGCGCCGATCGCCGAGGCCCCGGCGGCCCGCGCGAGCCGCACGGCGAGTTGACCGGCCGTGCCGAGGCCGACGCAGAAAAACGACCGCCCCGCGGCGAACCGGCCTCGCCGAAACGCCTTGACCACGGTCGCGAGGGGCTCGGTGAAGCTCGCCTCCTCATCGGTGATCCGATCCGGAATCCGGAGGGTGTCCACCGCGAGGTTGCCCGCGGGGATCCGGACGAGCTCGGCCATCCCGCCCGGATCGAGCCGCGACGCCCGCCACCCGGCGCAGTGGACGTACTGGCCCGCCTCGCATTCGCGGCAGGCGAAGCAGGGCGCGTGATGATGCGGGACGACCCGGTCTCCCGGCTCGAAGTCGGTGACGCCTTCTCCGACGCGAAGGATGCGGCCGGAGATCTCGTGGCCGAGGATCGAGCCGGCCTTGCCCCGAACGTACCAGTCGAGGAGATCCGAACCGCAGATTCCCGAGACCGCCGTCGCGAGGAGCGCCTCGCCCGGTCCGATCTCCGGATCGGGCACCTCCACGACCGCGACGTCTCCCGCGGCGTCCATGCGCACGGCTTTCACGCGACGGATTATCGGTCACTCCGGACCGACTCTTCGAACGCGCCGGCGGGCGGGAGTCGGGGCCCCGATCGACCCTTCGGAGAGGCCTGGCGGCTCGCGGGCGCGAGAGGGCCGGCTAGCCCGCCGCGACCTCCGTGACGCCGTCGAGGAGCCGCTCGATTTCCTCCTCCGTCGTGTAGACGGCGCAACCCGCGCGCACCAGCCCGTCCTCGGCGTGGCCGAGCCTCCGGACGACCGTCCAGGCATAGAAGTCGCCGCTCGAAAGAAAGAGCGCCCGCTTCGCGAGATCCTCGGCGACGGAATCGGCGGTCCGGCCCTCGACCGTGAAGGAGACCGTCGGAGTCCGGGGAGCGTCCGGCGACGGGCCGTAGCGCGTGACGCCGCGGATCGCGCCGAGACCGTCCCACAGCCGCGAGAAGAGACGCTTCGCGCGCTCGTGCATCCCGGCGTAACCCGCCGCGAGGGCGGCGCGCCGTCTCCCGGCGGGCTCGCCTCCGAGCGCCGCCAGGAAGTCCACGGCCGCCGCGGCTCCCACGATCCCCTCGTGCGACAGCGTTCCCGTCTCCAGCCGCTCGGGCGACCAATCGGGCGCCGGCTCGAGGCGCGGGACGTCCAGCGCCTCGATGAGATCCTGACGGCCCCAGAGCACGCCGAGGTGCGGACCGTAGAACTTGTAGGGCGAGCACGCGAGAAAGTCGCAGCCGATCTGCGGGACGTCCACGAGGACGTGCGGCGCCGAGTGCACGGCGTCCACGAACGAGAGGGCGCCGGCGCCGTGCGCCAGCTCCGTCGCCCGCCGCACGTCGTTGATCGTGCCGAGTGCGTTCGATGCGCCGCCGATCGCGACGAGCCTCGTTCGCGTCGAGACGGCGCGCTCGAGGCCGGCCATGTCGAGGTCGCCCGTCTCCGGCCGCATGCGCACGACGCGGATCGTCGCGCCGCGCTCCCTCTGGAGCGCCTTCCACGGATCGACGTTGGCGTGGTGGTCGAGCTCCGTCACGACGACCTCGTCGCCCGGGCCCCAGGCGCGTCCGAGGGCGCGCGAGAGGTGATAGGTGAGCGTCGTCATGTTCTGGCCGAAGGCGATCTCCGACGGGCGGGCATTCAGGAAGTCGGCCAGGGCCGCGCGCGCCGCCTCGAGGGCGGCATCCGTCTCGATCGACGATGGATACTTCCAGTGCGTGTTCGCGTTGTGACGAAGGAGATAGTCCGTCATCGCCTCGGCGACGGTTCGAGGCACCTGCGTCCCGCCCGGTCCGTCGAAGTACGCCACCGGCCGACCCTCGTGCATGCGATCGAGCGCGGGGAAGGCGCGGCGGATCGTCTTCACGTCGGCGGCGGGCGCGAGCGCGGAGACCGGCATGGCGGCCGCGAGGATATCAGGCGACGCGGCCGCGAACGACGGATCCCTGCTAGTCTTCGCCGCATGGATCGGCGGTGCCGTTGACGCGTCTGTCGGCGGACGACGCGGCGGCGATCGCGCGCCGCCGTTACGGTCTCGCCGCCGCGGCGCGGGAGCTTCCGAGCGAGCGCGACCAGAACTTCGAGCTCGCGACCGAGCGTGGCGCGTTCGTGCTGAAGGTCGCGGGTGTCGCGGAGCGCCCGGAGAACCTGGATCTTCAGAATCGGGCGCTCGACTGGATCGCCGCGCGGGCGCCCGAGCTGCCGGTTCCCCGCCTGGTGCGCGCATCCGACGGCGAGGCGGTCGTCGCCGATCACGATCGCGCGGTTCGCCTGTTGACGTTCCTGCCGGGCACGGTCCTGGCCGAGATCCGTCCCAAGTCTTCGGAGATCCTCGAGGCCGAGGGCCGCTTTCTCGGCCGTCTCGACCGCTGCCTCGAAGGCTTCTCCCACCCCGCCGCGAAGAATCGCGACCTGCCCTGGAACCCGGACCGGGCGCTCGGCGTGATCGTCCGCCACGCCGACGCCGTCGAGAACCCCGAGCGCCGGAAGATCCTCGATCACTTCGTCGAGGAGCACCGACGCGCCGCTGTGCCGGCGCTCGAGCGGCTTGCCCGCGGCGTGATCCACAACGACGCCAATGACTACAACGTCCTCGCGGGCCCGCCCGCGGCCACCGGCCGCGCCATCGCGGGAATCCTCGACTTCGGCGACATGGTCGAGAGCTGGACGTGCGCGGAGGCCGCCGTCGCCATCGCCTACGCGGTCCTCGGAAAACCGGACACGATGGAGGCGGCCTGCGCGCTGACCGCCGGGTATCACGCGGAACGCCCGCTCGCCGAGGCGGAGATCGAGGCCCTCTGGAGTCTCGCGGCGATCCGCCTGTGCACCAGCGTCTGCCTCGCGGCGCTCCGCCGGAAGACGGAGCCGGAGAATCCCTACCTGCTCGTCAGCGAATCGCCCGCCTGGAGGGCGCTCGAGGTGATGCGCCGGGTGCCGGCACGGCTCGCGCAATACCGCCTCCGCGCCGCCTGCGGCCTCGTGGCCTGCCCGCAGACGCCGTCGATCGAGGACTGGCTGCGAAAGAACCGAGATCGGATCGGGCCGGTCGTGGACGCCGATCCGGCGAAGGCGGTCGTGTTCGACCTCTCCGTCGGCAGCCCGGTGTTCCGCTCGCCGGCCGATGCCACGGACACTCCCGCAATGACGGCGAGGCTCTTCGGCGCGATGCGCTCGCGCGGCGCCAGCCTCGGGATCGGGCGCTACGACGAAGCCCGGCTGCTGTACGTCGGCGATGCCTTCTCCGGGAACCCGGGCGAGCATCCGGAGCGGCGCACGGTCCACCTGGCCCACGACCTCTTCATGGAGCCCGGTTCCCCCGTGCTCGCGCCCCTCGAGGGCCGGATCCAGGGCGTCCGCGACAACGCCGCGCGGCTCGACTACGGCCCGACGGTCATCCTCGAGCATCGTCCCGACGGCGCTCCGAGCTTCTACACCCTCTACGGGCACCTGTCGCGGGCCTCGATCGCCGGCTGGAAGGAGGGGGACGCCGTCGCCCGGGGCGATCAGATCGGCGCGATCGGGCCCGCGCCGGAAAACGGCGACTGGCCTCCCCACGCGCATTTTCAGATCATCGCGGACCTGCTCGGCGCGTCGGGGGACTTTCCCGGCGTCGCGGCCGCGAGCGAGCGCTCGACCTGGCTCTCGCTCTGCCCCAACCCCAACCTCGTCCTCGGCGGCCCGGCTCGGTTCCGGGCCGGAGGCGGCGGGGCCGCCCGGCTCATTGCCGACCGCCGCCGCCGCATCGGGCCTTCGCTCTCGCTCTCGTACCGCAAGCCGCTCGAGATCGTGCGCGGCGCGGGCACGCTGCTGTACGACGAGACCGGCCGCGCCTACCTCGACATGGTCAACAACGTCGCCCACGTCGGCCACGGCCACCCCCGGGTCGTCCGTGCCGGCGCGCGCCAGATGGCCGTCCTGAACACGAACACCCGCTATCTTCACCCGTCGATCCTCCGCTACGCGGAGCGCCTGACGGCCACGCTGCCGCCGAGCCTGTCGGTCTGCTTCTTCGTGTGCTCGGGCTCGGAGGCCAACGAGCTCGCGCTTCGCCTGGCCCGCGCCGCGACCGGGGGCCGGGACGTCGTCGTCCTGGAGGGCGCGTACCACGGCAACACGCAGACCCTCGTGGACGTCAGCCCGTACAAGCACGGCGGTCCGGGAGGCGGCGGAGCGCCCGCGTGGTGCCATGCCGTGCCGATGCCCGACGACTACCGGGGCCGCTACCGCCGCGGCGACCCCGACCGCGCCTCGAAGTTCGCCGCGCACGTCGGCGACGCGTTCGCACACGCCCGCGGCTCCGGCGCACGGCCCTCCGCGTTTCTCTGCGAGAGCCTTCTCTCCTGCGGCGGGCAGATCGAGCTTCCCCCCGGCTACCTCGCCGCGGCCTACGCCCACGCGCGCGAGGCGGGCGCCGTGTGCATCGCCGACGAAGTCCAGGTCGGCTTCGGCCGGGTGGGAACGCACTTCTGGGGATTCGAGACGCAGGGAGTGATCCCGGACATCGTGACCCTCGGCAAGCCCATCGGCAACGGGCACCCGCTCGGCGCCGTCGTGACGACCCCGGAAATCGCCGAGGCCTTCGCCAACGGGATGGAGTACTTCAACACCTTCGGCGGGAACCCGGTCTCGTGCGAAATCGGCCTCGCGGTTCTCGACGTGATCCGGGACGAACGGCTGCAGGAAAACGCGCGCCGAGCCGGAGGATGGCTCGAGGACGGGCTCCGGCGGCTGGCCGAACGCCACGCCATCGTCGGCGACGTTCGCGGACGAGGCCTCTTTCTGGGGATCGAGCTCGTTCTCGATGCGGCGGCCCGCACGCCCGCGCCCCTCCAGGCGGCCTACGTCGTCGAGCGCATGAAGGACCACGGCATCCTGCTCTCGACCGACGGGCCCGACCACAACGTCATCAAGATGAAGCCGCCGCTCGTTTTCTCCGAGGCCGACGCGGATCGGGCGCTCGAAGCGTACGATCGCGTCCTTTCCGAGGACTTCGTGAGGTACCGATGAAGACTGTTCGCCGGATCGCCACCCTCTGCGCCGCGGTCGCCGTCGTCTCGGCTTCGGCGCTCGCCGGCCCACCGGCCAGCGCGCCGAAGACCCGGAACGTCGTCGTCATCGTGACCGACGGATTTCGGTGGCAGGAGGTCTTCCGCGGCGCCGAGACCGCCCTCGTCAGCGAGAAGCCGGGCGGCGTCGAGGACGTGCCCGCGACCAAGGCCGCCTTCTGGCGGCCGACGCCGGCCGAGCGGCGGGAGGCCCTTCTTCCGTTTTTCTGGTCGGTCATCGCGCGGGAGGGGCAGATCTACGGCAACGTCGACGCGGGCAGCTCCGCCCGGGTCGTCAACGGCTACAAGTTCTCGTATCCCGGCTACAACGAGATCATCACGGGAGCGGGCGACCCGCGCATCGACCGCAACGAGTACGGTCCGAATCCCAACGTCTCCGTCTTCGAGTGGCTGAACGACATGCCCGAGTTTCACGGGCGCGTGGCCGTCATCGGGGGGTGGGACGCGTTCCCGCGGATCTTCAACCGCGAGCGCAGCCATCTCCCCATGCGCACCGGGTGGGACACGCCGTTTCCCGACACCTCGGTTCCGCGCCAGCAGCTCCTGAACACCCTGTACCGCACCGTGACCCACGAGTTCTCCGACATGCCCTGGGACGCGTTTCTCCAGCAGACGCTGCTCGCCTATGTCGCCGCCGAGAAGCCGCGGCTGCTCTTCGTCGGCTTCGGCGAGACGGACGAATGGGCGCACGACGGCCGGTACGATCTCGTACTGCAGTCCGCCCACAACGTCGACGGGTTCATCCGCGAGCTGTGGACGACGATGCAGTCGATCCCGCAGTACCGTGATCGGACGACGTTCCTCATCACGACGGACCACGGGCGGGGCGACGGTCCGGAGAACTGGAAGAACCACGACTGGAACGTGGAAGGCGCCGAGAACATGTGGATCGCGGCGCTCGGACCGGACACGCCGGCGCTCGGAGAGCGCAAGAACGCGGCGCCCGTGACGCAGAGCCAGATCGCCGCGACCGTGGCGGCGCTCCTCGGGAAGGACTGGAGGTCCTTCAACCCGAAGGCCGGCGCGCCGCTTTCCGAGGCCATCGGAGCGGCGGCCGGCAGGTAAGAGATTCGGCTACAGGCGGACGACCGCCGGCCCGGGACGGGTGAGAAAGAAGCGCGAGGATTCGGTCGCCGCCGGAAACGCGCGGGCGTAGCTCTCCGCCCAGCGGCGGCGGAAGGAATCGGCGGCCTCGGTGCGCGTCATCGCCCAGACGCTGCCCCCGAAGCCCCCGCCGAACGCCGAGGCGGCCGAGGCGCCGAGATCCCGCGCCGATCGCGCGAGCGCCACCGTCTCCGGAACCTGGTTCCCGAGGCAGCGCTCGGCCAGGACTTGCGAGCGGTCGACGGTATCGCCGAGGAGACCCGGCTCGCCCTTCTCGAGAAGATCGCCGGCCCGGGGAACGAGGACGAACGTCTCCTCGATGAACTGATCGAGCCGGCCGACCAGGAAATCCGGGGCCCACCCGGCCGGCGGAAAGGCGCGCAGCAGGCCGCGGATCCGCTCGGGGACGTCCGGGCCGCCGGCCAGGCACCCGAAGAGCGTCGCGTCCCGGCTTCCCGTGGATCGATTCCAGAGGTCCAGAATCTCCGCGGCGGCGAGAGAGAGTCGGTTGTAGGACGCGCGCGCCTCGCCCGTCTTGTCCGCCACGACTCCGCTCGAGGCGACGACGAAGCTCCAGCCGTCGTCGAGCGGCAGCGAGCGCTCGCGGCGGACGGGGCCGAAGGCGTACTGCCGGATCTCCCCCGCGCGGCTGCAGAGAATCGCGGTCTGATCCTCGCTGCCCCCGTACGTACCGACGCCGCGGTCTCCGCCGAGGCCTTCGAAGGGGCGTCCGTTCTCGACGGCCCCCAGATAGCCGCCGAGGTCCTCCGCGTCCCGAATGTTCGCGGTCCACTCCTCCCGGCTCGGGAGGTCGTTCCAATCCGCGAGGACGCTGAAGAGCGCGACGACGAGAGCGCTCGAGCTCGACATTCCCGACGCGCGCGGCAGGTCGCTCGCGAAGGCGACGTCCACGCCCCGGAGGCCGGGGAAATTCGCCGCCGCGCGAGCCGCGACGGCGCGAACGTAGACGGTCCATCCGGAGCCGAACGGGTCGAGCGCGGAGTCGAGCGGCGCTTCCGTCGAGAGGCCACGCCCGGCGTCGGCGACGCGGACCATCGAGTCGGACCTCGGCGCCGCACTGACGCAGAAACCGCGACCCACCGCGCACAGGAGGCTTCTTCCGCCCGCATAGTCGGTGTGCTTGCCGAGCACCTCGATCCGACCCGGCACGAACCAGCGCTTCACCGGAGCGGGCTCGCCCGCGAGCGTCCGCAGCGCCGAGTCGACCGCGCCGAAGAGCTCGCGCTTGCGCCGCGCCTCCGCCGGCAGCAGGCCGGCCGCGAGGAGCCGCTCCTCGATGTCGTTCAGGGTCGAACCTCGAGGCCGCCGAGGCGCCCGGCGACGGTGCCGACGTCGCTGCGCGCGGACAGGTCGAGCACGCCCTCGTCGCAGCGAAACGTCGCGAACCGCATGCCGAGCCGCACGATCCCGAAATCGACCGCCTGCGGAAGCTCCCATTCGCCGCGCGAGGAGGGTCCGACCTGTCGGCACGCCTCGAAGATCGACGGCGCAAAGCGCCAGAGGTTCATGCTCAGAAGGACCTCGCCTCCCGACGCCGCGAGCTCCCGGGGCGCCGGCTTCTCCACGATTCGCTCGAGAAAGCCCTCTCGTCCGACGAGGAGGACGGCATAGCGCGCGACGCGCTCGGGCGGAAAGTTGCTTTGCTGGAAGAGGGACTCGCGCTCGAAGACGGGCAGTCCCGGACGGCCGAGCGCCTGGAGGCGGCGAAGGGCGGACGCGGGATAGAGGTTGTCCGAATTGAGGACGAGGAAGTCGTCGGCGCCGGCCGAGGCCTCGGCGGCGAGCAGCGCGTCCGCGGTCCCCCGAGGCGCCTCCTGCACCGCGAACGACAGGTGCGTGCGCTCGGGAGGCGAGGCCTCATAGTGACCGCGGATCGCGAGCGAGGACGGCCCGATCACCACGACGACGTCGCGGATCCCGGCGTCCGCGAGGCCCGAGAGGGCATAGTCGAGAAACGGCCGGCCGCCGATCGGGACGAGAGCCTTCAGCCCTCGATCGGCCGCCGACTTCTGCGAGGCGTCCAGCGCCGCGGCCCGATCGGACCGGCGCATGCGCGATCCGAGCCCGGCGGCCAGGACGACGGCCTTCACGCTCGATCGAGCCGCGGCGCGCGACCCGCCTCCGCGGTTCTAGCCCTTCTGCAGGCTGGCGAGCGCGGCCAGCACTTCTTCGCTGTGATCCGCGGGCTTGACCTTCAGGAACACCTTGACGATCTTGCCGCTCGGATCGATGAGGTAGGTGTTGCGCGACGAGAGCTTGTTGCCCTCGTAGTCCATGACCGAGGCATATTCGGTCGACACCTTCGCGTCGGGATCGGAGAGCAGTCGGAAGGCCAGACCCTCCTTGGCGCAGAAGTCCTTGTGCGACGTGGCGCTGTCCACGCTCACGCCGAGGATGACGGCGTTGGCCTTTTCGTACTTCGCGAGGTCGCGCTGGAAGTTGTGGGCCTCCAGCGTACAGCCGGAGGTGAAGTCCTTCGGATAGAAGTAGAGGACCACCCACTTTCCCTTGAAGTCCGCGAGGCTCGTCGGCTTGCCCTCGTTGCTCGTCAGCGTGAAGGCCGGAGCCGGCTGGCCGACCGAGGGAACCGCGTCCGCGGCGAAACCCATCGGAACGGGAACCATCGCGCCGAGAAGGGCGGCGACCGCGAAGAGGCGAAGAGTTCGGTTCATGAGTCCTCCCGTGTGGCCGGTGGCCCGGAAGCCGCCGGCGCGCCAAGCATACCGTCAGTCGACCGCTCTTCCGAGAGTCCCGCCGCCCGACGCATTGCCGCGAACACCCTCATGCCGCCGCCTCGACCGCATAGCGGATTCCCCGCCCCCGGGCCTGGGCGTCGAGAAAGCGCGGCACATCCGAGAGAGTCCCCCGCTCCGAGAGAAGCCCGCGCGGATCGATCTCGCCGGAGGCCAGTGCCGCCAGGGCCGCCGCCGCATCGGCCGGCGTGTAATGGAACGAGCCGGCGAGCGTGATCTCCGCGTAGTGCAGCCGCGCCGCGTCGAACCTCACCACGGCGCCCGGAGCGCAGCCTCCGAAGAGGAGCACCTGCCCTCCGGGCCGCACGAGCTCCGGCAGCCGCTCCCAGACCTCCCGGTCGCCCGTGCAGTCGACCGCGATGTCCGCGGAGCCTTCGGGGGAGCCGCCGCGCGCGTCCACGTACTTCGCTCCGAATTCCGCCGTGAGCGCTTCCCGCTCGGGATGCCGCCCCGCGACCCGCACCTCCAGGCCGCGCCGGGACGCCACGCCCGCCCAGAGCCACCCGAGGGCTCCCGCACCGTAGACGAGGAGCCGGCCCGCCGGATCGCGCAGGCGGCTCCAGCCGTGGAACACGGAGGCGAGCGGATCGAGAAACGCCGCCACCGCGTCGCCGAGTCCCTGAGGCACGCGATGCAGGTTCGACGCGACGACCGCGGCCGGCACGCGGGCGTACTCGGCGAATGCTCCCCAGAATCGCCCGGAGTGGCCGGAAGAGCAGAGATTCGCACGGCCGGACCGGCAGTCCTCGCATCGCCCGCACGGCCCGGAGATCCCGGGGACGACCCGCTCCCCTTTCTTCCATCCCGACACGCCGGCCCCCACTTCGACGATCTCGCCGCAGACCTCGTGCCCCATCGTGACCGGAAGGCCGATGCGGGGATGGCCCCGGGAGAGGAGCTTCACGTCGGTGCCGCAAGTCAGCGCCGCGCGCAGCCGCACGACGATCTCGCCCGGGCCCGCCTCCGGGCGGTCGAGGTCTCGTTCTTCGAAGGTTCCGATCGCGGTCTGGACGAAGGCCTTCACGACTTGCGCGCGCCGATGAAGCGCGCGAGGCCGGGCAGGACTCCTCCGCGGCGAGGCAGCGCCTCGGCCGCCGCGACCGCCTCGGCGATGTTCTCGTCGAGGAGCGTCCGCGAGCGCTCGACGCCCCACACGACGGGGAACGTCGCCTTTCCGGCCGCCGCGTCCTTGTTCGAAGCCTTGCCGAGGGTCGCGGCATCGGACTCGACGTCGAGCAGGTCGTCCTTGATCTGGAACGCGAGGCCGATCCGGCGGCCGTAGTGGTCGATCCGCTCGAGCGCGCCTTCGTCCGCGCCGGCGAGGATCGCGCCGGCCGCGAGGGAAGCGCGCATGAGCCGCCCGGTCTTGTTTTCGTGGATGCGCTCGAGCAGCTCGGCCGTCGGAGCCGTTTCCTGCTCGGCCTCGATGTCGGCCATCTGCCCGCCGATCATCCCCTGCGTGCCGATCGCGCGGACGACCGTCTCGAGCACCCGCACCTTCGCGGCCGCGAACCGATCGCCCCTGGGATGGCTCGCGAAGACACCGAGCCCGTGCGTGAGCAGCGCGTCGCCGGCGAGAATCGCCGTCGCCTCGCCGAAGACGACGTGGCAGGTCGGGACTCCCCGCCGCAGGTCGTCGTTGTCGAGGGCCGGCAGATCGTCGTGGATCAGGGAGTACGTATGGATCATCTCGAGGCCGCACGCCGGCTCGAGCACGTCCTCGGCGGAGGCGCCGAGCACCTCCGCCGAGGCGAGACACAGGATCGGACGAAGCCGCTTGCCGCCGGCGAAGACGGAGTGGCGGATGGCGCGGTGGAGGTTCTCGGGCCAGACCTCCCCGCCCGGAAGCAGCCGGTCGAGCGCACGGTCCACGGCCGCGCGCTGCGTCGCGAGGTACTCGGCGATGCCTCGGGCCGCGGCCTCAGTCCCGGTCGTCATCCTCGTCCTGAGCCGTGCGTCCCGGGTCGAACGGCGCGGTCTTCCACTCGCCGGCCGCCTCCTTCAGCACGATCTCGACGGACTTCTCGACGTCGCCGAGCTTGCGGTCGCAGAATCGGGCGAGCTCCATCCCCTCCTGGAAGAGCGCGAACTGCTCTTCGAGGCCCCGCTCCTCGCCCTCGAGCTCCGCGACGATCGCATCGAGGCGGGCCATCGCCTCCTCGAACGTCCGCTCCTTGCGCGCGCGCCCGGTCACGAGGGCTCCTCGCGATCGGTGAAGAGCGGTCCGGCGGAGGGCAACCGGCCCCCCTCGTGGACGACCGCCTTGACCTCGCCCTCGTGCAGGCGCACGCGGATCCGTTCGCCGAGCGCGACCTGGGCGGCCGACGTCAGCGGAGCGGCCGAGCCCTCGCGATAGGCCACGGCATAGCCGCGGGAGAGGATCGACAGAGGAGAGAGCGCGTCGATGCGGCTCGCGTCTTCCCGCAGCCGGGCCCGGCAGCGCTCGAGCCGGCGCCGCATCTTCTCGAGGGCGAGCGACCGCAGATTCCCGATCCGGTCGCGGCGGCGGGGCAGCTCCGCGACGCGGGAAAAGTCCGCGAGATATCGGAGCGCGGCGCGGAGGCGCGCGGCGTATTCGGCGGGCCGGCGACGCAGCCGGGTGGTCAGCGCATCTCGGCTCTGCGATACGGTCTGTCGTCGCTCGGCCACGCGCCGCGGGAATCCGGAGAGCGCCTCGGAGCGGCCGGCCGCCGAGAGGTGCGCCCGCGACAGGGCGAGGCGGCCGCGGAGGCCCCGCACGAGCTGCCGCCGCGCGTTCTCGAGCCGCCGCAGGACCTCGTCCTTGCGTTCGATCACGAGCTCGGCCGCCGCGGAAGGCGTCGGCGCGCGCAGGTCGGCCACCAGGTCGGCGATCGTCACGTCGGTCTCGTGCCCGACGCCGCAGATCGACGGGATCATCGACGCGGCCAGGGCCCGGGCCACGCGCTCGTCGTTGAACGGAGCCAGGTCCTCCGGCGAGCCGCCCCCCCGGGCGAGGATCAGCACGTCGAATCCGCCGCGCCGCCCGAGGTGAGCGATCGCCGCGGCGATCTCGAGGGCCGCGAGCTCCCCCTGGACGCGGACCGGGTAGATCGTGACCGCCAGGGTGTCGAAGCGGCGGGACAACACCTGCAGGATGTCCCGCACGACGGCGCCCGTCGGCGACGTCACGACGGCGATGCGCCGCGGCAGCTTCGGGATCGCCCGCTTGCGCGCTGGATCGAAGAGTCCCTCGGCCTCGAGGCGCGCCTTCAGCTGCTCGAAGGCGAGCTGCAGGGCTCCGCGTCCGACCGGTTCGACGGCGAAAGCCCTGACCTGGAACTTTCCCTGCGGCGCGTACAGGTCGACCGAGCCGCGCACGACGACCTCGAGGCCGGGCTCGAGGCGGAAGGGCACGCGCTTGAAATCCGACGCAAAAATGATGGCGGAAAGAGAAGAGGTCCGGTCCTTCAGCACGAAGTAGCCGTGGCCGCCCCGCTCGTCGAAGCGCGCGATCTCTCCGACGACCGAGACGTCCCGCCACGTCGTCCGAAGCACCAGCGCCACCTCCGCGATGAGCTCGCTGACCGTGTACGGCCGCGGGGGCGCGGGGACGGGAACCGGGCGGAGAAGCATCGGCAGGATTCTAGCCCGGATCGTCCGAGCCGGCCGACCCCTCCGGGCTCGCGGCCCGCGAGAACGGGAGGCCGAGGACGATCAGCGTCGCCATCTCGACTTCCGTGTCGCCGAAGTTGTATTCGAAGAGCCCGGCGATCGTGATCGCCGTGCCGGCGAGCAGCACGCCCGCCCAGAGCACGGCGCGATCGGGCCCGTCGCTCCGCCGCACGAGGGCGATGGCGCGCGCGAGGAACATCGCGACGATCGCGAGGTAGGCGGCGGCGGCGAAGAGCCCGTTCGCCGCGGCGATCTGGATCACGTTGTCGTGGAGGTGCGGCACGTTCCAGCGCAGCGCGTCCGGGTCGCGGTAGAGCGGGTAGTACGCCTGGACCATCTCCGGCCCGAGACCGAAGATCGGGCGGTCGCGGATCATGCGCGCGCCCGCGTGCGCCATCGCCACCCGGTCGCGATTCGTCGGGTCCGAGAGGTCCACGGTCGAGCGAATGCGCTCGCGGATGCCGGCCGGCGAGGCGAAGTAAATCGCCAGGAGAGCGACCACGATCGCCGGAAGCAGCCTGGGCCGGCGGACCCCGGCATAGAGCACGAGCGCCGCGACGATTCCGACGTACGCGTTGCGCGTGAACGTCAGGAGCACCGCCGTCAGAGGCAGGATCGCGATCAGGCCAATCGCCCGCGCCGTCCCCTTCCCTTCGAAGAGAAACCCCAGCAGCAGGCATGCCGCAATCAGCTCGATTCCCGAGAACGTCATGTAGTGAGAGAGCGTCGCCCGGATTCGGCTCTGGAGATCGTCGCCGCCGTGGAGAAACTGCCAGATGCCGAGGATCGAGAGCACCACGGCGCTCGCCGTGAGCGAGAGGGCGAGGATTCGGGCGCGGCGCGGGGTCTCGGCGAGATCCATCGTCGCGGGCACGAGAAGAAAGAGTCCGAGCCCTCCCAGGTGGCGGGAGCTGGCCGCGGGATCGCTCGAGAAGACGGCCGAGAGGATCGTGAAGGCGGCGAGCAGCAGGAACGCGAAGAAGAACTTCGACCGAAACCCCCCGGGGCGCCGCCCCGCGCGCCGCAGCTCCACGACCCACGCCAGGAGCAGAAGCCCCGAAGCGACGTATGCGGGCGCGATGAACGGCGTCAGGAAAGCGAAGAGACAGAGCAGGCCGAACGCCGCCGACGAACCGGCCGTCTGAGGCCGCCCCGAACCGTCTGCCGTCTGCAGTCTCTCGTCCGCCGCCGGCGTCCTACCGTCCGGCCGCCTCGGAACCGGGAAGCGCCTCGTCGATCAGCATCACCGGGATGTCCGAAACGATCGGATAGACGAGGTCCGCCTGCGGGGAATAGAGGCCCTGGGTCACGACGGGCTCCTCGTCGCGGAACTTCTCCCGATACTTTTCGACGAGGGCCTTTCGGGTGGCGTCCTTGAGCTCGACGAGCTCGAGCGGGCCCTTGGTCTTGGGGCACACCAGAATCGCCAGCAGCTCCGGATCGACGGCCATGCTCTCCTCCGCCGCGCGAGTATACCGGCCCCGGTCCCGCCTCTGCCGAATGTCCTGGTTGGCGCCGATCGCTCGGGCGAGGGCGGTCCAGCGACTTCCCCTCTCTCGTCCGGCGCGTCGAGCGCCGCTCAGATCGACGCGAGAATCTCCTGCGGGTGCGACTTCGGCGAGACCTTCGCGTGGGCCTGGGCGATGCGCCCGTCCGGCCCGATGACGTAGGTGATCCGGCTGGCGTTTCCCGCCCTGGCGTCGTCGGCGGCGCCGTAGGCGACCCCCATCTCGCGCCGGACGTCGCAGAGAAGCGGAAAGGGATACGCGAACTTTTTGGCAAACGCCGCGTTCTCCTCGACCGTGTCGAAGGAGACACCCAGGATCTCGGCGTTCTTCTTCTGGAATTCGGGGTAGAGGTCGCGGAACCCGCAACCCTCGACCGTTCAACCGGGCGTGTCGGCCTTGGGATAGAACCACAGGACGACCCACCGGCCGCGGTAATCCCCGAGGCGGCGGGTGCGGCCCGTGTGATCCGAAACGGCGAACTCGGGGGCCGGGTCTCCCACGCTCAGCATGTTCGGCTTCCTCCACATCGATTTGAGAATCCCGATCACGGAACGGGGCCTTCCCAGGTTTCCGGGGACTCATCATATGCGGGCAGCTCCACGGTCCACCCGTTGCGGCGCAACTGGTTCCACTCCCAGACTCGCGCCCACTTCAGAAAAACGCCCCAGCCCTGGAGCGTACAGAGGACGAGCCCGTGCCGTCCGTCGAGAAATCCGCCCTGGACGACGTACATGCGGAGAAAGCGCCAGACGGGCCGCAGGAGAAGCTCGACGAAGCCCGCGCGGCGCCCCTGCCGGAAGGCGTCGGCGGCTCCCCAGGCCGCGTAGCGATGGAGCTTCTCGAGGTACTGCGGAAGAGAGCGGCACGTGTAATGGATCATCGGCACCAACAGGGTCGGCGTCGGCCCGTCGGCCGGGAGATCCGCGTGCACGCGCCGGTTCGGATACCGCACCGTACCCCGGCGGACCAGGCGCACGACCTTGTCCGTGGACCAGCCGGAGTGACGGATGACCCGATCGATGAAGACGTTCTCGCGGCGCACGAAGAACTGGCTTTCCCGGGGTTCGCGCTCGACGACGGCCCGGATCTCGCGGGCGAGCCGCTCCGGGATGCGCTCGTCCGCATCCACGATCAGCAGCCACGGCGTGGTGACCTGGTCCATGGCCCAGTTCTTCTGGGCGGCAGAGCCGAAATACTCGCGCTGGACGACGCGGACCGTCGGAAATCCCCGCGCGATCTCCACGGTGCGATCGGTCGAGAACGAGTCGACCAGGAGGACCTCGTCGGCGAACGCGACGCTCTCGAGGCAGTCGCGGACGTTGACCTCCTCGTTCAGGGTGGTGATGATTGCGGTGAGTGTCGGACGCGACATCGCGAGGCGATTCCTAGTCCACCCTCACCTGCACGCGCTCGATCCGGCGCGCCTTGCCGGTCGTCTCGTCCACGTCGACGACGGCCCCGGAGAGACGGATGTCCTTCTTCGCCGTCTCGAAGGATCGCGGGGTCTGCGACAGGAACTTTTCGATGATCCGATCCTTCGAAAAGCCGATGATGCCTTCGTACGCGCCCGTCATCCCCGCATCGGACAGGTAGGCCGTCCCGCCGGGCCGGATCGTCTCGTCGGCGGTCGGAACGTGGGTGTGCGTGCCGACGACCGCCGATACGCGTCCGTCGAGGTACCAGCCGAGCGCCGCCTTCTCGGACGTCGCCTCCGCATGGACGTCCACGAAGACGACCTTGACCTCGCCGGCGCGGGCGAGCTCCTCGTCGGCGACGCGAAACGGCGAATCGGCGTTGGCCGGCATGAAGACCTGCCCCTGGAGATTCAGGACGCCGACCGGCACGCCCGCCGCGGTCGATTGGACCGTCCACCCCCGCCCCGGATTTCCCGGCGGGTAGTTGGCGGGCCGGAGGAGACGGTCCGACGCGTTCAGCGCGTCGTAGATCTCCTTCTTGTCCCAGATGTGATTGCCGGAGGTGAAGACGTCGATCGGCATCTTCGAGAGGTCGTCGAACAGGTCGACCGTCAGGCCGAACCCGCCCGCGGCGTTTTCGACGTTGACGATCGTGAAGTCGATGCGATGGCGGTCGATGACGCCCTCGAGCGCCTCGACGAGCGCCCGCCGTCCGGGCGCCCCGACGACGTCGCCGATGAAGAGGATGTTCATTCGGCGTCAGCGCGCATATTCGACGGCGCGCGTCTCCCGGATGACGGTCACCTTGATCTGCCCGGGATACTGCAGCTCGGCCTCGATCTTCTTGGCCACGTCGCGGGAGAGCCACAGCGCCTCGTCGTCGGTGACCTTGTTGGCCTCGACCACGATGCGGAGCTCGCGCCCTGCCTGGATCGCGAACGCCTTCTGCACGCCCTTGAACCCGTCCGCGATGTGCTCGAGCTTCTCGAGCCGCTTGACGTAGGTCTCGAGGATCTCCCGGCGGGCCCCCGGCCGCGCGGCCGACAGGGCGTCGGCGCCGTTGACGAGAACGGCCTCGAGCGACCGCGGCTCGTAGTCGCCGTGGTGGCATTCCATCGCGTGAATGACCTCGTTCGACTCGCCGAACTTCTTCAGGACCTCCCGTCCGAGCTCGAGGTGCGTTCCCTCCATTTCCCGGTCGATGGCCTTGCCGATGTCGTGGAGCAGACCCGCCCGGCGCACGACCTCGACGTCGGCCCCGAGCTCGGCGGCCATGTTCATCGCCAGCCAGCCGACTTCCTTCGAGTGCTGCAGCACGTTCTGGCCGTACGACGTCCGATACTTCAGCCGTCCGAGCATCTTCACGAGCTCCGGATGGAGATCCGGGATGCCGAACTCGAGCGCCGTCGCCTCGCCCTCCTGGCGGATCTTTTCCCACAGCTCGGAACGGACCTTTTCGACGATCTCCTCGATGCGGGCCGGATGGATCCGTCCGTCCACGATGAGCTTCTCGAGCGCGTGGCGGGCGACCTCGCGGCGCAGCGGCTCGAAGGCGGAGATGACGATCGCCTCGGGGGTGTCGTCGATGATGAGGTCCACTCCGGTCGCGGCCTCGAGGGCGCGGATGTTGCGGCCCTCCCGGCCGATGATGCGGCCCTTCAGGTCGTCGGAGGGGAGCTCCACGACCGAGACCGTCGCCTCGACGACCGTGTCGGAGGCCAGGCGCTGGATCGCCATGCCGATGATCCGGCGCGCCTTCTGCGTCGCCTGCTCGTTGGCCTCCTCCTCGATGCGCCGGATCAGGCCGGCGGCCTCGAGCCGCGCCTCGTTCTCGACCGACTTGACGAGGTCCCGGCGGGCGTCGACGGCCGTGAGGCCCGAGATCTGCTCGAGCCGCTTGCGCTGCTCGTCGATGACCGTCTGGATCTCCGCCTCTTTGTCCTCCAGCTTTTTCTGCTGATCGCCGATGGCCTTTTCCTTCCGGGCGAATTCCTCCTCCCGCCGCTCCTGCTGCATCAGCTTGCGGTCGAGGTTTTCTTCCTTCTGCTGGACCCGCTTTTCGAGGGCGGCGATCTCCTGGCGCCGCGCCTGAACGGTCTTGTCGAATTCGACCCGGGCGGCCAGGACCTTCTCCTTGGCCTCGATGTCGGCCTCGCGGACCTTCGACTCCGCCTGCTTGCGGGCCTCGGCCAGCGCTCGGTCCGCCTCGGTTCGGATGCCGAGGCGCTCCTTCCCGACCTTCTTGCGGGTGAAGAAGTAGCCGATGGCGGTGAGGACCGCGGCAAGGACCAGCCCCGCCACGGCCGCCGCCGCGAAAGTTGTGTTCATTCCGCCCCCCAAATGCCCGGGGGCGCCGCAGGACTGGGCGCGGCTACACGATGGACCGGAAGGAACCCTTCCGACGAGAGTGAAACACCGACTGCACGGGACCGCGGCTCAGGACCACTCGTATTCCGATCGTGTGTTCCCCGATTCCCTCGGGGTGCCGACGCCTCGCCTTCAGGCGCCCAGGGCGTCGTCCAGTTTTCGAATCAGGCGCTCCACGCGGGCCTTCGCGTCCGTGGGGTCGCCCTGCCGACGTTTTTCCGCCTGGTAAAGATCATCCGTAATGTTCAGCGCAGCGAGAATCGCGATCTTCGTGGTGTCGACCGTCGCGGTCCGCTCCGCCACTTCTTTCATTCGGGAATCCACAAAGCGAGCCAGATCATGAACATAGCCGCTCTCACCCTCGGCGCGGACGCTGTACGTCTGTCCGAAGATTTCGACCTGAGTCACACTGCCCCGCTTATCCAAATCGAGACACTGACTCCTTTCCGCGGCGAGTCTAGTGCGCCGGAACCAACGGAGTCAACGGTTTAGCCGCAACTCACTGCCGGACTTTGACTTCTTCAGGACTTCTTTTCATCGGCCGCCTCGAGGGCGCGGATGAGCTTCTCGAGCCGTTCGCGTACGAGCTCCTGTTCCTTTTCGAGACGCTCGACCGTGCCGCGCGATTCGCCCGCGTCCTTCTCCGCCTTACGGGCCGACGCCGCATCGGCTCGCAGCTTGTCGTTGTCGGTCTCGAGCTGCTTCAGCCGGGCGATGAGCTTTTCGATTCGCCGATCCAGGTTGTCGAAAACTTTGACCGTGTCCATCTTCCTTCCTTCCCTTCAGCTTCGAGTCTCGCCGAGCGAAATTCCGGGGCGCGAAGAGAGGGCGTCGGCCAGCCGCCGCACCTCGCGGTTGACCTCCTCCTGCTCGAGCGTTCGGTCCGCGGACCGAAACGTCAGTCGGATCGTGGTCTTCACGGCGCCGGCCGCGACGCCCGGTCCCTCGTAGCGGTCCTGGCAGGCCAGCGACTCGAGGTACGACAGTCCGAGCCCTCGTACGTAGCCGGCGATCTCGTCCCACGGGAGCGCCCTCGGCTGTGTGATCGTGAGGTCGGCCGTGATCGCCGGAAGCGCCGGGTACGGAGCGAAACGGAACGGCCGGGCCTCGAACGGAATCGAGTCCACGAGCAGCTCGCCGGCGAAGACGGGCGCCGCGAGATCGCGCCGCTCGCGCTCGCCTGTGGCGACCAGACCCGCGATGCCGAGGAGCCGGCCGGATCGCATCCGAACCGTGGCCGCCGCACCCTCGGTGAACGCTCGGACAAGCGCCGGCTTCCAGATCAGGTCGGCGGCCGGGATCCAGTCGGCCAGCAGGCGCTCGACGAGGCCCTTCGCATCGAAGAAGTCTGCGGGCCGCAGCTTCTCGGGCAGGCTCCAGTGCGAGCGCCGGTCCCCCGCCAGGGCGAAGGCGAATCGCCGCGATTCGAACGACTCGGGCTTGTCGGGCTCCCCGGGGGAGCCGAACGCGCGTCCGACCTCGAAGAGCGCGACCTCGGAGGCGCCGTGGCGCAGGTTGCGGCCGACCGCATCGAGCAGGCCCGGGAGCAGCGTCGCGCGCAGGTGCCGACGCGACGCGTCCAGCGGGTTCGCGATCGCGAGGGGTTCCCGAGCGGTATCGGTCAGGCTCAACCAGTCGGCGAAGGACGACTCGTCCGCCTCACGATCCACGAACGGATAGTTGATGGCCTCGAAGAGCCCGGCCGCGGCGGCGCCGTCGCTGAGGCGATCCTCGACCCGCCGGCGCGGCTCCTTGATCTCTCCCGGGCCCGGGGCGGGCGGCAGGTGAGAGGGCAGCCGGTCGTAGCCGTGCACCCGGAGGACTTCCTCGACGAGGTCGTCCTCGCGCCGCACGTCGGCGCGGAAGAGCGGGATCGAGACCGAGAGGCGCTTGCCGCGGCGTTCGGTCGCGAAGCCGAGCCGGCCGAGGGCCTCCTCGGCGAACTCGAGCGACAGGAGTGGATCGCCGGAGAGCAGGCGCAGGCGCGCCAGGCGCAGCGCGGTGCGGCGCACGCGAAACAGCTTTCCGTGGGCGTCGAGAATACCCGGCGCGACCGTGCCGCCCGCCGACTGCACGATCAGGCGCGCGGCCAGGTTGAGGGCTCCGGGAATCGCGTCGATGTCGGCGCCGCGCTCGAAGCGGTGCGACGCGTCGGTGTGCAGCCCGAGGCGCCGCGCCGTGCGCCGGATCGTCGCCGGATCCCACCACGCGGCCTCGAGCAGCACGTTGCGGGTCTGCGGGCCGACGGCCGTGTCGAGGCCGCCCATGATGCCGGCCAGCGAAACCGGGCGGTCGGCGTCGGCGACCACGAGATCGGACGATTCGAGCAGCCGTTCGACGCCGTCGAGCGTCACGAGCTTCTCGCCGCGGCGCGCCTTGCGGACGAGGAGCATGTCTCCGGACAGCCGGTCGAAGTCGAAGGCATGCAGGGGCTGTCCCGTGTCCCAGAGAACGTAGTTGGTCGCGTCCACCGCGGCCGAGATGGACTTTCCTCCGATCGCCGCGAGCCGCTCCCGAACGAGATCGGCCGCCGGCCGCCCGGAGACGTCCCGCACGAGGCGCGCCCCGAACCGGCGGCAGAGCGACGGAACCTGGATGACGACCGACGTCAGATTCTCGGTCGACTCCCCGCCGGACTCCGGGCTCGCATAGCGTCCGCCGACGTCTCGCATCGGCTGGCCGGAGATCGCCGCGATCTCGCGCGCGAGCCCGCGATGGCCCATGGCGTCGGGGCGGTTCGGCGTGATCTCCGCCTCCAGGATCGTGTCGGCGCCGGAGGACTCGGCCGACTCGATGGGGATCCCGGCCTGTTCGAGCGCGCTCCGGACTCCCCGGACGCCGCCGGCGACGCCGACCTCCACGAAATCGTCGAGCCATGCGAGGGAAAACTTCACGCTTCCCCCGCGAACTGGGCGAGGAACCGCTGGTCCCCCTCGAAGAGCAGGCGCAGGTCCGGGAACCCGTACTTCAGGAGCGCGACGCGGTCGAGCCCCAGGCCGAAGGCGAAGCCGGTGTACTCCTCGGGATCGATGGCGACGCCCTGGAGCACGCGCGGGTGGACCATGCCGGCGCCCATGATCTCGATCCAGCCCGAGCCCTTGCACTTGGCGCAGCCCGACCCCCCGCAGAAGATGCAGCTCATCGACACGTCCACGCCGGGCTCGACGAACGGAAAGAACGTCGGGATGAAGCGCGTCTTCGTCCCCTTGCCGAAGAGCTCTCCGAGGAAGGCGGCGACCGTGCCCTTCAGGTCGGCCATCGAGATGCCGTGGTCGACGACGAGGCCCTCGACCTGGTGAAACACCGGCGAGTGCGTCGCATCCACTTCGTCCCGGCGATAGACGCGGCCGGGCACGATCAGGCGCAGCGGCGCGCCGTGGCGCCGCATCTCGCGGATCTGGACGGGCGAGGTATGGGTCCGCAGCAGCAGGGGCGATGCGGCCTTTCGGTCCACCAGCAGCGTGTCCTGCGAATCCCGGGCCGGATGCTCCGGCGGAAAATTCAACGCCTCGAAGTTGTGGAAGTCGTTCTCGACCTCCGGACCATCGGCGACCGAGTAGCCCATCCTGAGAAAGATGTCCTCGATCCGCCGGCGCACGATCGTGATCGGGTGAAGTCCACCGATCCGCGGGCCGCGCCCCGGCAGGGTCACGTCCACGGCCGAGGCCCGGTCGCGGGAAGCGGCTTCGCGCGCCTCGATCTCCCCGCCGAGCCGCCGCAGGCTTTCCTCGATTTCCGTCTTGCCGGCATTGGCGCGGGCGCCGAAGGCGGCGCGCTCTCCGGGCGCCAGTTCCTTCAACTTCGAGAAGAGCTCCGGAACGAGCCCCTTGTCGCGTCCGAGGAAACGGCCCTTCAGCCTCTCGAAGTCGGCCCGCGAGGACACGCCTCGAGCGATCTCCTCGCGAAAGGAGTCGAGCAGGATCTGAATCGGGTCGGAGGTCACGTGGGCCGTGTCTGAGGTCTGCCGTCCGCGGTTTGCCGTCCGCGGTCGGGCGTCAGGCGATCTTGAGCGCCTGCTTGGCGACGCCGACCAGGTGCGTGAACGCCGCCGGATCGGAGACGGCCAGATCGGCGAGCATCTTGCGGTTGATCTCGCTGCCCGCCTTCTTCAACCCGTCGACGAGCTTCGAGTACGAGATCTCGTGCTCGCGCGCGGCGGCATTGATGCGGACGATCCACAGGCCGCGGAAGTCGCGCTTCTTGGCCTTGCGGTCGCGGTACGCGTACCCGAGCGACTTCTCCACCTGGAGCTTCGCCATCCGGTACGACTTCGATTTCGTGCCGTAGTAGCCCTTGGCGAGCGCCAGGGTCTTCGACCGGCGGTTCTTTCTCTTGGGTCCCCTCTTGACGCGAGGCATGGTGCAATCTCCTTCGTTTTATCGGCGCGCCTCAGGCGTACGGCAGCATTTCGCGGACGCGATGCGTGTCGCTCTTGGAGACGGTCGTCCCCTGGGCGAGGCCGCGCTTCCGGCCGGGCGCCTTCTTGGTCAGGATGTGGCTCTTGAAGGCCTTCGCCCTCTTGAATTTGCCGGAGGCGGTTTTCTTGAACCGCTTCGCGGCGCCCCGATGCGTTTTCAGCTTAGGCATGTCTCACTCCCGGCGCGCGGCTCACACCGCTGCCTTGGTTCCCTTTTCGTGCTTCTCGTGCTTGACCGGCGACAGGATCTGGTAGAGCCGGTTGCCGAGCATCTCGGAACGCGACTCGGCGATCGCCTTGCCGTTCAAGTCGATCAGCAGACGGTCGAGCACCCTCTGGCCGTTCTCTCGGCGCGCCATCTCGCGTCCTCGGAACTGCACGGTCGCCTTGACCTTGTCGCCGTGGGCCAGAAACTTCTCGATGTTCTTCATCTTGAACTCGTAGTCGTGGTCGTCGATGTTCGGCCGGAACTTGACTTCCTTGACCTGTGTCGTCTTCTGCTTCTTCTTCGAGTCCTGCTGCTTCTTCTTCTGCTGGTAGATGAACTTTCCGAAGTTCATGATCCGGCAGACCGGCGGCTGGGCCGTCGGCGCGATCTCGACCAGGTCGAGCGCGGCCTCGCGCGCCTTCAGGAGCGCGTCGGCCATGGTCACCACGCCGAGGGCTTCTCCCTCGGCGCCGATCAGGCGGACTTCCTTCCACCGGATCTGTTCGTTGACGCGGATGTTCTTCTTATCGATCTTTCACCTCCGTGGTCAGTTCGCGGCTGCGGTCGGCCGTCGCGTTCGCGGCGGCCGCGATGAAATCCTCTACGGACATGGTCCCGGCGTCCCCTCCGTGTCGCAGGCGCACGGCGACCGTGCCGGCCGCGGCCTCCTTCTCACCCACGACGAGCATGCAGGGAAACTTCGAGAGCTCCGCCCGCCGGATGCGGGCGCCGAGCTTCTCGTTCTTGTCGTCGCACTCGGCGCGCACCCCGGCGGCACGGAGCCGGCCGGCGACCGCACGCGCGGGCTCCGCGAAACGGTCCGACACGGGCAGGACCACCGCCTGGACCGGCGCGATCCAGAAGGGGAAGTTTCCGGCCGTGTGCTCGATCAGGATGCCGATGAACCGCTCGAACGAGCCGAGGATCGCCCGATGCATGATGACCGGCCGGTGCTCGCGGCCGTCCTCGCCGATGTACGACAGGTCGAAGCTCTCCGCGTGCTCGAAATCGCACTGGATCGTCCCGAGCTGCCACGGGCGCCCGATGGCGTCCTTCACGCGGAAATCGATCTTGGGTCCGTAGAAGGCGCCGTCGCCCGGCGTGACGACGTGCGGCCGCTTCGACTTCTCGAGCGCGGCCGCCAGCGCCTGCTCGCCGCGATCCCACTGCTCGTCCGTTCCGATGCGCTTCTCGGGACGCAGCCCGAGCGAGATCTCGACGTCCGTGAACCCGAAGGCCCCGTAAACGGCGTCCGCGAAGTCGAGGAACCGGAAGATCTCGTCCTCGACGCCCTCCTCGGGCGTGAAGATGTGCGCGTCGTCCTGGGAGAACGAACGCACGCGGGTCAACCCGGCCGTCACGCCCGAGAGCTCGTACCGATGGAGGCGCCCGAAATCGGCGAATCGAACGGGCAGATCCCGGTACGACCAGAGCCTCGTCTTGAAGAGGAGGAAGTGCCCCGGGCAGTTCATCGGCTTGACGCCGAATTCCCGCTCGTCGATCTCCGTCCAGTACATGTTGTCGTGGTAGTTCTGATAGTGGCCGGAGAGCTTGAAGAGCTCGGCGTCGAAGATCTGGGGCGTCAGGACCTCCTGGTAGCCGCGCTTCGCGTATTCGCCTCGGAGGTACTCGAGGAGGCCGTTGTAGAGGACGGCGCCCTTCGCGTGGAAGAACGGCGAGGCCGGCGCCCACGGGTGAAACGAGAAGAGGTCGAGCTCCCTGCCGAGCTTGCGGTGGTCGCGGGCGCGCGCCTCCTCCTGCTGCTTGAGGTAGTCGTCGAGCTCCTTCTGCGTGAGGAAGCAGGCGGCATAGATCCGCTGGAGCATCGGGTTCTTCTCGTCGCCCTTCCAGTAGGCGCCGGCCGTGTGCGTGAGCTTGAAGACCCCGAGCTTTCCCGTCGACGGAACGTGCGGACCGCGGCAGAGATCGATGAAATCCTTCTGCCGATAGCAGGAGACGTGGTCGTCGGGGATCCCCCGGATGATCTCGACCTTCAGCTCGTCCTTCTGGTTCTCGAAGATCCGAACGGCCTCGGCCTTGGACATCTCGAGCCGCTCGACGGGATCGTCCTCGGCGATGATCCTGCGCATCTCGGCCTCGATCGCCTCGAGGTCCTCGGGCGTGAACGGCCGCTCGGGGTTGAAGTCGTAGTAGTAGCCGTTCTCGATCGCCGGACCGATGCCGATCTGGACCGCGGGAAACAGGCGCTTGACGGCGTGGGCCGTCAGGTGCGCCGTGGAATGGCGGTAGAGCGCGAGTGCCTCGGGCGACCGGGGCGTCACGATCTCGACCCGAGCGTCCGAGTCGACCCGCGCGGCGAGGTCCACGAGCCGGCCGTCGATCTTGCCGCCGAGCGCGTCCTTGGCGAGGCGCGGACCGATCCCCTCGGCGATCGCGCGCAACGTCGTCCCGGCCGGAACCGTGCGCGTCGAACCGTCGGGTAGCGTCAGCGTGACCGTGTGCGCCAGGGCTTCCATTCTCTCCTGCTCTCCCAAAAACGAAAAAACGCGGGCACCCCGCGTTCGATGGACCTGGTGGTAGGCGCTAGCGGGATCGAACCGCTGACCTCTTCCGTGTGAAGGAAGCGCTCTCCCGGCTGAGCTAAGCGCCTGAAGTTCGAAGAAATTGGTAGGCTCGAGCGGATTTGAACCGCTGACCCCCACAGTGTCAATGTGGTGCTCTCCCCCTGAGCTACGAGCCTGCTCTTCGATCCCGGTTTCCCGGGGGGCTACCGGCCGGAAGCCCGCAGGGGCATTTAGATCCCGGCCTTCGTCCCGATTTGTAAAAGAACTACCCCGGCCGTCGAGCGCCGGGACGGCGGAATGTACCAGACGGGGCGACCAGGGGCAAACGACCCCGCCGTTCATCGCACGCTCCAAAGGCTCAACAGCTCGCGGCATGAGAAGTCTCCCGAGCGGAGCGAGGGAGGAGGCTCACGCCGCGGGAGCCGAAGCGGAGCTGCGGGATCAGGCCGGCGGTCGAGCGTGCTCCGCGAGCCGCCGGCCGGTGCGCGGGACGCGCAGATCCCGCAGCTCTGCGGAGGCGACGGTTATGCCCAATCCCCCGCCTTGCGCGACAGGACCGGCGCTCCCTCGAGGAAGGTCAGGATGGCGCGTGTGGTGTCGGCGACGCCGAAGAGAATGCGGTCCTCGGTGCGGGCATACTTCTTCTGCACCGCCACCTCGAACTGCTTCAGGAGGGGATCGAAGTACCCTCCGATGTTGGCGATGACGATGGGCTTTCCGTGGATGCCCATCTGTTTCCACGTGATCATCTCGATGATTTCTTCCATCGTTCCGAAGCCGCCTGGAAACGCGACGAAGGCATCCGAGAGGTCGAACATGAGCTGTTCGCGCTCGTGCATCGAGCCCACGACCTTCAGCTCCGTCAGTCCCCGGTGCGCCGCCTCGCGGCCCTCCAGAGCCTTCGGGATGATGCCGGTCACCTTCCCGCCGGCCGACAGCACCTCGTCCGCGATCGCGCCCATGAGCCCCCGCGAGGCGCCTCCATAGATCAGCCGCACGCCCCGGGACGCGAGCTCGCGGCCGAACGCGCGGATCTCCTTCTCCACGACGGGGTCCGTCGCGCTCGAGCCGCAATAGACGCAGACGCTCTTCAGGTCCATAGGTCGGCATCTTACAGTCCCGACGTGACACTCGCGATTCTTCCCCGGTGCGCGCACACGCCCGGACACGACCGGGCCGCACGCTTCAACTCGTCGAAAATCGGCTTCCCGGCGAGTCGATCGGCGTCCCCGCGCGGCAGAGCGGGCACTCGGCCTCGGGCCAGGAGGGAACCGAAAGCGACAGCAGCGACCGCGCCGGGACCGCAAACGCGCCCGGCGGCAGTCCCCGGTCGACGATCGACCCGACCGCCACGACGCGTCCGCCCGCGCCCTCCACGGCCGCGGCCGCTTCGCGCGTGGACTTGCCGGTCGTGAAGACGTCTTCGACCACGACGACGGGCATCCCGCGTTCCAGCTCAAATCCTCGCCGCAGCGAGAACACCCCGTCCTTGCGCTCGACGAACATCGCCGGAACCCCGAGCGCGCGGCCCGTCTCGTGTCCGATGACGACCCCCCCGAGGGCCGGCGAGACGACCGCGCGCGGCGAAAACTCGCGGAGCCTCTCGCCGAGCGCCCGCCCGGCCCGCTCGGCGCGCTCCGGCCACATCAGTAGACGCGCGCACTGGAGATAGCGATCCGAGTGGAGGCCGCTCGACAGCCGAAAGTGGCCGGTCAGCAGCGCTCCGGTATCCTCGAAGTCCTTCAGCGTGATCATCGCCGCGAAGTCTAAGCCAGCCGCCCCCTCACGCCTGCCCTCTCCCCGCCCCGGGGAGAGGGAGTTCCTTGGGAGAGCGTTCCCATGGAACATTCCCTCTCTCTTCCATCGGCCCGCCGGGGGGGCCGCTCAGAATCCGAGTCGGCGACGTTCTACGCGTCTCCCTCCCGCGAGATCTTGTGGTGCTCGATTTTCTTGTAGAGGTTGGACCGGGGCGTGCGGATGACCTCGGCCGTCCGGCTGATGTTCCAGCCGTTCTCGCGCAGGCGCGCCACGAGGAACTCGCGCTCGGCGAACTCCTTGAAGTCGGAGAGCGTCGCGAGCTCGAGCCCCCGGTTCGAGATTTCGGCCGGCTGCACCCGCACCTCGGGGGGCAGGTCGCGCGCTTCGACGGGGTCGGCGTCGGTCATGATCAGCACGCGCTCGACCAGGTTCTTCAGCTCCCGCACGTTGCCCGGCCACGAGCGGGCGGCGAGAAGGCCGAGGGCGCTCGGTGCGAAGCGGCGGGGCTTGCGGTGGTCTCTCTCGGAAAAGACGCCGGCGAAGTGGAGGACCAGCGAAGGAATGTCTCCGGCTCGCTCCCGCAGGGGCGGTGTCGTCAGGGGGACGACATTCAGGCGAAAGTAGAGGTCTTCGCGAAACCGGCCGGCGCGGATCGCGTCCGAAAGATCCCGGTTGGTCGCGGCAATCACCCGCACGTCGACGTGGCCCGATTTCGCCGCGCCGACCGGCTCGACTTCGCCGACCTCGAGGACGCGGAGCACCTTGGCCTGGGCCCGCGCCGACATGTCGCCGACCTCGTCGAGAAAGATCGTGCCGCCGTCGGCCTCGACGAACTTGCCGATCTGCTTGCGCACGGCGCCCGTGAAGGAGCCCTTCTCGTGGCCGAAGAGCTCCGACTCGATGAGCTCCTCCGGAATCGCGGCGCAGTTGACCTGTACGAAGGGGCCCGAGGCGACCTTCGACGCGCGGTGGATTTCCCGGGCCACGAGCTCCTTTCCCGTGCCGCTCTCGCCGAGGATGAGGACTGTCGCGGCCGTGGGCGCCGCCCGGGAAACCTCCGCCCGCAGGCGCCGCATCGGTTCGCTGTCGCCGAGGAGGACCGATTCCTCGTCCACCCGGCGCTTCAACTCCTGGTTCTCGGCCCTCAGACGGTTGCCCGACAGCGCGTTGCGGACCGAGACGAGGACGCGCTCGCGCTGGAGGGGCTTCTCGAGGAAGTCCACGGCGCCCCTCCGCGTGCACTCGACGGCCGTTGCGATGTCGCCGTGGCCCGAGATCATGAGCACGGGCGGAGATCCCTCACGGGCGACGATGCGATCGAGCGTCTCGAGGCCGTCGAGACCCGGCATCTTGATGTCCAGCAGGATGGCCGCGACCGGCGACTCGTCGAGCGCCTCGATCGCGGCGCGCCCGTCGCCGACGGTCGACACGTCGTAGCCCTCGTATTCGAGCACCATCCGGAGCGTGTCGCGGATCGCCGCTTCGTCGTCGACGACGAGAACCCTCTGTGCCATCGCCCTCCCCTACATTCGCGGAGCCGAGGTTATTCCCTCTCCGCAGAACCGCGGCGCCCGAAAACGCCTGCGCCCGCCGGCGGCGGGCGCAGATACGGAAACGAGGGACCGGATCGTCAGTCGCCGATCTTCACCAGGGCGAAGCGCGAGAGGTTCGCGCGCGGGTTATAGATATAGAGCTTGAGGTAGTCGCCCTTCTTCGCCTTGCCGACGAGCTTGGCGAAGTCCTCGGTCGAGCCGACCTTCTGGCCGTTGACCTGCGTGATGATGTCGCCTTCCTGGATGCCGGCATCGGCCGCCGCGGAGACTTCCTTGACGTGGACGACGACGAGCCCGTCGACGTCGGCCCGCAGGCGCTCCATCTGCCGCATCTGGGGCGTCAGCTCCGTGACCTGGATGCCGATGCGCTCGTGCGTGTCCTCCGACGACAGCTTCTCGGGATCGCCCTTGCCGTCGTTCGACTCGTCCCGGCGCTCGGCGAGCGAGGCCGTGAGCGTCACGTCCTTGCTGTCCCGGACGACGCCGAGCTGCACCTTGCTGCCCGGGGCCTTGCCCGAGACGTAGCCGATCAGGTCGCGCGTGTCCTTGACCGGCACGCTGTCCACCTTCACGATCGTGTCGCCCGGTTTGACGCCCGCCTTGTCCGCCGGCTTGCCCGGCTCGACGCTCTCGACGAACGCGCCGTCTTCGGACTTCAGGCCGAAGGCCGCCGCGCGGTCGGAATCCACGTTGACGATGTTGATCCCGAGGAACCCGCGCGTGACCTTGCCCTTGTCGCGCAGCTGGGGAAGGACCGTCTTCAGGGTGTTGACCGGCACGGCGAACCCGATGTTCTGCGCGGGCCGGAAGATCGCCGTGTTGATGCCGATCACCTCGCCGTTGACGTTGATGAGCGGGCCCCCGGAGTTGCCGAAGTTGATCGCGGCGTCGGTCTGGATGTAGTTCTCGAAGGAACGCGTGTTCGCGTCGCTCGTCAGGCCCGAGCGGTCCTTGGCCGAAACGACGCCGACCGTGACGGTCTTGTCGAAGGCGAGCGGGTCGCCGATCGCCATGACCCACTCTCCGACGCGCAGCTTCTCGGAGTCGCCGAGCGGCAGCGGCGTGAGCCGCTGCTTGGTCTCCACCTTGAGCAGCGCCAGGTCCGTCGCCGTGTCGTGCCCGATCAGCTTGGCGATGTACTTCTCCTTGTTGTTGATCCGGACCTCGATCTTGTCGGCGCCCTCGATCACGTGGTTATTCGTGACGATGTAGCCGTCCTCGGAGATGATGAAGCCCGTCCCCCCCTGGACCTGCTTGTGCTCCTCGTCATCCGACTGTCCGCGGCGCTGGTTGCCGGGAGGGCCGAAGAAAAACTCGAAGGGATCGCCGCCGCCGTCGCCGCCGAACGGATTGGCGTACCGGCGATTCTGGCTGCCCTTCACGATGTCGGTCGAGGTGATCGACACGACGGAAGGCATCGCCTCCTGGGCGATGTCCGCGAAAGACAGCGTCCCGATCGGGATGCTCGCGTGGACGTGGGCGGCCGGGGTGGCCTCCCGTTGCGCCTCGGAGCGGGGCGTGATGTTCACCGAACTCGCCACGACCATGCCGAAAACGACGGCCGCGGCGATCAGCGCGGAAAAGGAAAGGGCGCGTTTGGTGCTCTTCTCCATGACGGAAATGTTCTCCTCAATCTTCTTTCGGCCCCGGCTCGGGGCCTCTAGGTCCCTTGTCGGGACATGGAAGAAACGCCTCCGGGCCCCTCCGCATTCCTCGATTTGGCGGGGATCCCGAGGGCCCGATGCTCGATCAGGATGCAGCGATCCATGGCGACCCCGATGCCCCCCTCCTCGAGCCGTGCCGCCGCGGCGGGGTCCTCGACGCCGAGCTGCATGAAAAAGAACGGCACTCCCCGGGCGATGGCTTCGTCGGCGACTCCGGCCACGTGCTCCGAGCGCCGAAAAACGTCCACGATGTCGACGACGACGTCGGCCGGCACCCGGGAAAGACTCGCATGGCACGGCTCCCCCAGGAGCTCCCGGTGCCCCGGATTGACCGGAACGATCCGGTATCCCTGCCGCTGCAGGTATCGAGCCACGTCGTGGGACGGGCGCATCGGGTTCGGCGAACAGCCGACGACGGCCACCGTCCGCGCCGTTTCGAGGGCCTGGCGGATCCGGTCGGGCTCGTTCACGGCTGCGCTCGGGCCTCCTCCGATTCAGGACGCATGTTGTAGAAGAAGGTTACGCTCACACCCTCGCGTTCTTCGTGGAGGGCCTCCGGAAGCGGACGAAACGGCGACGACTTGAGGATCGCCTGAAGGGCCGCGTTGTCGAACGGCGGGATCCCCGAGTAGCGGATGATCTTCGCGTCGGCCACGGTGCCGTCCTTCTGGATGTAGAAGCGGACCGTGAGGCTCCCCTTCCACCCCAGGCGCGCGAGCTCCGGAACGTCCCAGTGCAGCTTGATTCGTCGCACCATTTCCGCTCCGTAGGCGCCCCAGTCGAACCACTTCGTGTCGAAGGAGACCGGACCGGAGTCGACGAACCCTCCGTCCGGGTTCGGCGGCGGCGCGCCGCCCTCGCCGCTCGCGACCGCCCCGCGGGCGGCCTCCTGGATCGCCCGGTCGAGCCCCGCGAGCTTTCCGATCTCCTGCGGACCGGTGCGCGCGCCGGGCTTCGACTCGGCCGGAAAGTCGGAGGGCTTCGCATCCGCCGATTTCTCTGCGATCTTGCTCTGATCCTGCGTCGGGGAGCCGGCGCTGGCCTGGGCGGGAGCCTGAGGCGCAACGGCCGGGCGGCGCGGGCCCGGATTGCCGGGAATCCTGGGAGCTCGAGGTCCCGGAGCGAGCCCCTCGATGCCGTCGGTGCGGGGTATCAGGGGTGAATCCGCCTTCGGCTTCGACGGGTCGCCGCCGCCCCGAACGCGATCCTGATCGGAGAGCGGCGCGGGCTTCGGGTTGCGCCGCGCCGGCCCCGGGGCATCGAGGATGACCGGGATCGGCGTGTCGTCCTTCGGCTGCGGCTCGACCATCGCGAAGAGATCGCCCTTCGAGCCGCCGGGGATGCGCGCGGGGAGGAGCAGGATCATGAGCATCAGGGAGATGTGAAAGAGCAGCGAGATCAGGACGCCGCGCTCGATCGGCCAGTCGCTCCCGATGTGCTCCTCGAGCCCGGCGAGCTCGGCGATCGTGCTGTGCTGCGTCAGGTGACCGAACTCGTCGACCGCATCCGGGTCCGCGGCCGCTCCACCGAGGGCCAGCATGCTCGACGGGCCGTCGGTGACCGCGGCGGATGCCGCATCCGGTCCCGCGCTCGCGGCGAGGCTCGCGAGCATGCCGCGGACGGGAGGCTCGTCGTCTTCGTCTTCGGCTTCGGCCTTCAGAAACCGATCCGCGGGAGTCGATGCGGACTGCGCCCGCGCGGGGAGCCGAGGCGTCTCGACCGACGGCTCCGCCTTGCCGGAAAACACGCCGAGCATGCTTCGGCCCGGTGGCCCGTCGTTTTCGACGGCGTCGGCGCTGGCGGCGTCCGGAGGCTCGGGAGCCCGGCTCCCGGCCTCGTCTTCGACGATCCCGCCGAAGAAACGCCACCGCCGCCGCGTACCGATCGCCGCGATCGAGCTTCGCGCGAACGGGAGATCTTTTTCTTCGGGCTCGGACAAGCACTCTCCCTGGGCGCCCGGGGCGCTACCTGCTCACAACACGGACTTTGGCGCCGGGATTCTCGGGATTGTAAGCTTCCCCGATCCGGGCCCCCCGCAACCGCTGCCGCCGGGACGCCGCCGGGCCGCCATCCTGCGGCTCGCCGTTTCGGACGCCCTTGTCTCCGGTACGGCTTCTCGATCGGCGCCCGACTCTCGAGCGTACGGGGCGCTCGAGACACGCCTCCCTGAAGGAAACGGAGGCCGCCGTGCAGCCGTTTCAGCGGTTTGGAACGGCATAGACCTTCTGATATAAAGCGGCCTGTCTGGTGAAATGCGGGCTTGGCCCGCTTTTTTGTTCGATGAAAACGACTTTGGGTGACAAAACGACCCTCGAAATCGGGGCCATCGCGGAGGAAAAGGGCTGCCGGCTTCTCGCCATCGAAGCGGCGGGGGCGGGCTCCTCGACCGTGCTGCGCGTCGTCCTCGAGCGCCGGGACGGCGGCGCCGTGACGGTCGAAGACTGCGAGACCGTCTCGCGAGACGTCTCGGCCGTCCTGGACGCCTCCGACGAGATCGCTCACCGCTACACGCTCGAGGTCTCGTCCGCGGGTCTCGACCGCAAGCTGTATTCGCTGGATGACGCGCGGCGGTTCGTCGGGAGACGGGTGCGCGTGAAGACCGAAGAACCGATCGTGCCGGAGGCGCTCGAGCGGCCCGGCGCGAAGCCGCCCCTGCTCCCCCCGGCGCGAAACTTCGGCGGAACGCTCGAGCGCATCGAGGGCGACCTGCTCACGGTCGTTGATGAGCCGGAGCGCCGCAAATATAATGTCCGTTTCGCCGATATTCGGCTCGCCCGGCTCGACTTCGAGTGGCCGGAGCGAGGGCGATAGGAGAGCGGGTTGCCATGATCATCGATCCGTCGGTCATCCGACAGGTTTCGCGCGAGAAGGACATCGATCCGGAAAAGATGTTCGCCGCGCTGGAAGAAGCCATGTCCTCGGCGGCCCGCAAGTACTACCACGACAAGGCCATGGTCACGCTCATCGACCGCCAGACCGGAGCCATGACCGTGTATTCCCCACGGACCGTCGTCACGGAGCTCGACACGGAGTCCGAAGAGCCGCCGCCGCAGATCCTCTTCGACGAGGCCGAGACGCTCGTGGCCCAGAAGGGCGTCAAGGGCGAGGTCCGGGTGCTGCGGCCCGGCGCCGAGGGCGAGGCGCCCTCCGAGGTTTCCGGCGTGGCCCTCGGCGACGAGGTCCGCATCTATCGCGAAACGGTGGGCCTCGGACGCATCGCGGCGCAGACGGCCAAGCAGGTCCTCTACCAGAAGGTCCGGGAGGCCGAGCGCGACAACGTCTACAACGAGTTCTTTCCGAAGCTCGGCGAGCTGATGAACGGCACCGTCAAGCGCTTCGAGCGCGGTGACATGATCGTCGATCTCGGCAAGACGGAGGCGATCATTCCGCGCGACCAGCAGTCGCGCGCCGAGCGGTACGGACAGGGCGAGCGCATCCGGGCGATCCTCTTCGACGTCCACAAGAACCCCAAGGGACCACAACTGGTTCTCTCGCGCACCGATCCGCGCCTGCTGATCCGCCTCTTCGAGATGGAGGTCCCCGAGATTTACGACGGCACGGTCGTCATCAAGGGAGCGGTCCGCCAGCCGGGCGAGCGCGCCAAGGTGGCCGTGCGCTCCCGCGAGCGGGACGTGGATCCGGTCGGGGCGTGTGTCGGCATGCGGGGAAGCCGGGTCCAGTCCATCATGCGTGAGCTGCACGGCGAGAAGATCGACGTCATCCTCTACTCGGACGACCTCATCACCTTCGCCCAGAACGCGCTCGCGCCGGCCAAGATCACCCGCGTCTCGCCGATCCACCACGAGGACGCGACGATGAGCCTCGACTGCGTCGTCGAGGACGACCAGCTCTCCCTCGCGATCGGCAAGAAGGGACAGAACGTCCGCCTCGCCTCGGCCCTGATCGGGCTGAAGATCGAGATCAAGGGCGAGAGCGAGGTGAAGGGCGAAGTGGCGCAGGCCCTGTCGCGAATGCTGGAAGCCTCGCGCCGCCGGCAGAAGCCGATCGCGGAGATCCCCGGCGTCGGCGAGAAGACGGCCGAACGGCTGGCCGAAGCGGGCATCGCGACGCTGGGAGACCTGATCGAGAAGTCCGCCGCCGAGCTCGCCGAGATTCCGGGCATCGGCGAAAAGTCCGCCGAGAAGATCCTCGAGGCCGCCCGAGTCGCGGAAGCGAGCGAGCCCGCGGAGGAAGAGACGGAAATGGAAGAGAGTTCGTCCGAAGAGTCGACGGCCGAAGCCCCCGCCGAGACGGGTGTCAGGGAGTAAGCGCACCGCATGGGAAAGATCCGAGTCGAAGAACTGGCCCAGCAGATGGGCCTCCCGAGCAAAGAAGTCCTCTTTCTGCTCCAGTCGATCGGCGTCGACGTCAAGTCGGCGCAGGCCGCGCTGGACGAAACCACCGTGCTCGCGATCCTGCAGGGACGAACGCACGCTCCCAAGCAGCTGATCGTCCGCGACACGGAATCGCGCGCGGCGCGCCCTCAGAAGAGCGCGCTGAATCGGATCAAGATCATCGACCGCCCCGTGTCGTCCGCGGCCGAGGCAGCCGAGGCGGCCACGTCGCCGGAGCCCGCGGGCGAGCCCGAGACGCCGGCTCCGAAGAAGGTGGCGGAGGCCGCCGAGACCAGGCCGCCCGTCTCCGTCAAAGCCGCGCCCGAGCCGGCCCGCACGGCGGTCCTTCCGTCCGAGCCCGAGGCGGAGCCGCCCGCGCCGAAGCCCGCTCCCGCGCCCCTGCCCCGCAAGATCGTCCTGCCGCCCCGGCCGTCCGTCTCGCCGCGGCCCTCCGTTCCCTCCGCCGGAGCGCCTCGAGCGGCCGGACCGCTCCAGCGCCCGATGGGCCCTTCCGGCGGCCTGAGCCGGCCGATGGGACCGTCGGGAGGCCTCAGCCGGCCGATGGGACCGGCGTCCGGGCCGGGACGGCCGATGGGCCGTCCTGCCGGACCCTCGGTGTATCGCCCCTCACCGGGCGGCCCGGGAGCCCGGCCCCTCGGCGGACCTCCCCGTCCGGGAGCGCCGGTCGGGCGTACCGCGCCGGCCGGTCCGGAGCGCGGCGCCGCGAAGCGCAAGAAGGACAGCGAGGACGAGAAGAAGAAAGCTGCCGCCGGCAAGCGAGGCGCGCGCCCGAAGATCACCGTCGCCGACGAGGTGGACCTGCGGGAGTTCGTGGGCACGTACCAGGAAGACACGTATTCCGACATCTCGCTGCCTCTGATCGAGAAGACGGGCGAAGACGCCGAGGCGCCGGCCGAGCCGCGCCCCGCGTCGAAGTCGGCGATCCGCCGGGCTGCCAAGGAGACACGCGCCCACGATTCCGGCAAGCTGCTCGAATTCCGCAAGCCGGCGCCCACGGGTCCCGTCTTTTTCACGGAAGGCGTGACGGTCAAGGAGCTCTCCGAGAAGCTCGGCGTGCTCGCGCGGGACATCCAGCGCCTCCTGATGCAGCGCGGCGTCCTCGCGACGGTCAACCAGACGCTCGATGCCGCCACCGCCGTCCAGATCGCCCGGGAGATCGGGGTCGAGGCGGCGGTCGTCTCCTTCGAAGAGGAGCTCGACCTCTCCCGGTCGGCGCGCGAATCGACCGACGGCTCGACCGCCGCCGAGCGCGTGCCGCGGGCGCCGGTCGTGACCGTGATGGGCCACGTCGACCACGGCAAGACCTCGCTGCTCGACGCCATCCGGCAGACGAACGTCGCCGGCGGCGAGGCCGGAGGAATCACCCAGCACATCGGCGCCTACCGGGTCGAGGTTCATGGCAAGCCGATCGTCTTCCTCGATACTCCCGGCCACGAGGCCTTCACCTCGATGCGCGCCCGCGGCGCGAAGGCCACCGACATCGTCGTGCTGGTCGTCGCCGCCGACGACGCGGTCATGCCCCAGACGATCGAGGCCATCGCCCACGCGCGGGCGGCCAAGGTTCCGATCGTCGTCGCCATCAACAAGATCGACAAGCCCAACGCCAACGTCGACCGCGTCAAGAAGGAGCTCGCCGACCACAACGTCCTTCTCGAGTCGTGGGGCGGCGACACGCCGTCGGCGGAGATCTCGGCGCTCAAGAAGCAGGGCATCGACCATCTGCTCGAGCTCATCCTGCTCGTCGCCGACATGCAGGAGCTCACGGCCCCCGCCGGCGGCGAGGCGCGCGGCGTCGTGCTCGAGGCGCGGCGCGAGGCCGGCCGTGGCAACGTGGCCACGGTGCTCATCCAGGCCGGGACGCTCCAGGTCGGCGACGTGTACTTCGCAGGATCCGTTTTCGGCCGCGTCCGGTCGATGCACGACGACCGGGGCGAAAAGGTCAACGCGGCGGCGCCGGCGACGCCGGTCGAAGTCACCGGCTTCGAGGATCTGCCGCAGGCGGGCGACACGTTTCAGGTCGTCGAGGACGAGGCCAAGGCGCGCTCCGTCGTCTCCTTCCGGCAGCAGAAGGACCGGGAGAAGGCGCTGGCCGCGAGCTCGAAGCTCTCCCTCGATCAGCTCTTCTCGAAGATCCAGGAAGGCCGGATCAAGGACCTGCCGATCATCCTGAAGACGGACGTCTCGGGCTCCATGGAGGTCCTGTCGCAGGCGTTGAAGAACCTGTCGAACGAAAAGGTCAAGGTGTCGCTGCTGCACGCGGGCGTCGGCGCCGTGACGATCAACGACGTGCTGCTCGCCTCGGCGTCCGGCGCGGTGATCGTCGGCTTCAACGTGCGCCCCGAAAAGAAGGCCGCCGAGGAGGCCGAGAAGGCCGGCGTCGAGATCCGCCTCCACACCATCATCTACAACGTCACGGACGAGATCAGGAAGGCCATGGAGGGCCTGCTCGATCCGACGCTCAAGGAAGTCGCGCGAGGCCGGGCCGAGGTGCGCAACACGTTCAAGGTTCCGAAGTTCGGCGTCGTGGCCGGCTGCTACGTGACGGAAGGCTCGATCCCGCGCAGCGCGCAGGTCCGGCTGCTGCGCGACAACCGCGTCATCTACGAGGGCAAAGTCGGTTCGCTGCGGCGCTTCAAGGACGACGTGTCCGACGTCAAGCAGGGCTTCGAGTGCGGCATCGGGCTCGAACGCTACCAGGACGTGAAGGTGGGCGACATCATCGAGGCCTTCCAGGTCGAGAAGGTCGCGGGGGTGATGGCGTAGAGCTTTCGGCTCTCGGCGCTCCGCTGTCAGCCGGACGCGGACGACGGCGTGCCCGGCTGAGAGCTGACGGCTGAAAGCAGACGGCTCCCTATGGTCATCGCCTACGCGGTCCTCGATCTCCACCTGCCCGGGTGTCGCGGCCTGAAGGAAAAGCGGATGATCGTCAAGAGCCTGAAGACGCGCATCCGCAGCGAATTCCAGGTTTCGGCCGCGGAAGTCGCCGACCAGGACCTGCTCCAGCGCGCGTGCCTGGGGGTGGCGGTCGTCGGCGGCGAGCAGCCTCCCCTCGACGCCCTGCTCCAGCACGTGCTCGCCTTCGTGGAAGAGAATCTGGACGGAGAGGTCCTGAGCTACCGGAACGAGTTCATCCATGTTTGAGGGACGATGAGGAAAGAATCCCGCCGCAGCCAGCGCGTCGCGGACGTCGTTCGGGCGGAGCTCTCGCGCCTGATCCTGCTCGAGGCCCACGATCCGGATCTCCACCGCGTCACGGTCACGGACGTCGAGATGCCCCCCGACCTGAGGTCGGCGAGGGTGTACTTCTCGTGCCTCGGAGGCGACGACGAGCGCGAGAAGGCCGGGGAAGCCCTGCGCCGCGCCGCCGGTTTTCTGCGGCGCGAAGTCGGACAGCGCTGCCGGCTGCGCTACGCGCCGGAGCTCTTCTTCCTCCCGGATCTCTCCCTCGAGCGCGGCGCGCGCATCGAGGAGCTGCTCCACCAGGTGCGGCCTGGCCCGGCGGAAGACGACGGCGAAGAGACGCCGTGACCTCCGCTGCCGACGCGCTGAAGCGCGGCTACCTGCTTCTCCTCGACAAGCCCGAGGGCCTGACGTCCCACGACGTGGTCGAGCGCGTCCGCAAGGCCACGGGGCTATCGCGCATCGGCCACAGCGGCACGCTCGATCCGATGGCGACGGGACTCCTGCTGCTCTGCGCGGGAGGCGCCGCGAGGCTCCAGGGGTTCTTCACGCTCATGGACAAGTCCTACGAGGGCGTCATCCGGCTCGGCCGCGCGACGACGACGTACGACCGCGAGGGTGCGACCGTCGGCGGCGAGCGCGACGCCTCGGGGGTGACCGCGGACCGTGTCGCCGAGGCATCGGAGGCGTTCCGCGGGGAATTCCAGCAGGCGCCGCCGCCCTACTCCGCCAAGAAGATCGGCGGCCGCAAGTTCTACGAGATGGCGCGCAAGGGCGAGGCGGTGCCATCGCTGCCGAAGAAGGTCCGCGTCACGAGCCTCACCTTCGGTGAGCCCGCGGACGGGCGACTGCCTTTCGCCATCGCCTGCTCGTCCGGAACGTACATCCGCTCGATCGCGAGCGAGCTCGGCGAGAAGCTCGGCTGCGGCGCCCACCTCGAAGCCCTCCGGCGCACCCGCATCGGGACCTTCCGCGCCGACGATGCCGCGCCGCTCGATCGCTTCGAGTCGCTGTCGCCCGAGGAGCGCCTCGCGACGCCGCACGCGGTCCCCCTGTCCCGCGTTTCGTTTCCCTTCCCGCGGATCCAGCTCGCTTCGCTGGAGGCCTGGAAGATCCGGCGGGGTCAGTCGGTCCCGGCCCGCGGCGTCACGGCGCGCGAGGGAGACTGGGTGACCCTCGTCGGACCCAACGACGACATGCTCGCCCTCGGCCAGGTCAATCCGATCGGCGACCGTGGAGTCGCCATGATCAAGCCCCGGATCGTGCTGGCCTAGTCTCAGCCATCCGCGTCGGAGCGTCCCGCCGCTAAGTCCTTGTGTGGCTGACAGCTGAGAGCGGATGGCTGAGAGCTTTCGTCTGTGGTAGTCTTCCCGGCTTAATAAAAAGAGTGAGTATCTTGAGTAAGCTGGAGGCATGGTGAACGTCACCGAATACGAGTCCGGTAAGGCCGACATCGTCAAGCTGTTCCGGACGCACGACACCGACACGGGATCCCCGGAGGTCCAGGTTGCGCTGCTGACCAACCGCATCGCATACCTGACCGAGCATTTTCAGTCGAACGCGAAGGACCACCATTCTCGGCGCGGGCTGCTGCAGATGGTCGGGCGCCGTCGCCGGCTGCTCGAGTATCTCCGCAGCGAGGACGCCGACCGCTATCACAAGCTGATCGAGCGCCTCGGCCTGCGCAAGTAGTCCGTCCGGCGTCGGTGTCCCGCCGCGGCCTCCCGCCGCGGCACCGCTTCGGCCCTCCCTCGCGGACGGCCGCATTCCGGCGCCATTCACAAGAGAAGGGTGAGGACCATGATCGACCAGATTTCAGTTCCCATCGGCTCGAAGTCCATGGAAATCCAGATCGGCAAGCTCGCCAAGCAGGCGGACGGCGCCGCCGTCGTCCGGTTCGGCGACACCGTCGTCCTCGCCACGGCGGTGTTCTCCAAGGAGCCCAAGGAGAACGCCGAGTTCTTCCCGCTGACCGTCGACTACCGCGAGCCGACGTACGCGGCGGGACGGATCCCCGGCGGGTGGTTCAAGCGCGAAGGCCGGCCGACCGAGAAGGAGACCCTGACGTCGCGCCTGATCGACCGCCCCGTCCGTCCGCTCTTCCCGAAGGGCTTCAACCACGAGACCCAGATCGTCGCCTTCGTCCTCTCGTCGGACGGCCAGAACGACGCCGACATCCTCGCCATCAATGGCGCCTCCGTCGCGCTGACGTGCTCGGTCGCGCCGTTTTATTCTCCGATCGGCGCCGTGCGGGTCGGCCGCCTCGACGGACGCTTCGTCTTGAACCCGACCAACGCCGAGCGCGACAAGTCCGACATGGACCTCATCGTCTGCGGCACCCAGGACGCGGTGTGCATGGTCGAGGGCGGCGCCAAGGAGGTCTCCGAGCGCGACATGATCGACGCCATCCTCTTCGGTCACGAGGCCGTTCGCCTGATCGTCGGCGCCCAGCTCGAGCTCCAGCGGCGCGGCGGCTTCCAGAAGCCGCACTGGCAGGCCCCCGAGGCCTACCCGCCGGCCCTCTTCGCCGAGGTCCGCCAGGCGTGGCGCGACCCCATGATGGCCGCCATGACCCTTCCCAACAAGATCGCCTCCTATGCCGAGATCAAGGCGGTCAAGAAGGCCGTGACCTCGCTCGTGCCCGAGACCGAGGGCGAGCGGCGCAAGCAGGTGGCCAAGGCCGCCGATGACCTCGTCAAGGTCCTGACGCGCGAGACCATCCTCGGCGGCAAGCGCCTCGACGGGCGCGCGTTCGATCAGATCCGCCCGATCACCTGCGAAGTGGGCATCCTGCCCCGCACCCACGGCTCGTCCCTCTTCACGCGCGGCGAGACCCAGGCCCTCGTGACCGCCACCCTCGGCACTTCCGACGACGCGCAGATCATCGAGGAGTACGAGGGCGAGAGCGAGCACACGTTCCTGCTCCACTACAACTTCCCGCCCTTCTCGGTGGGCGAGACGAAGTTCATGCGCGGCCCCTCGCGCCGCGACATCGGCCACGGAAACCTGGCCCGACGCTCGCTCGCGCCGATGCTCCCCTCCGAGGACGCATTCCCGTACACCGTGCGCGTCGTCTCCGACATCCTCGAGTCCAACGGGTCGTCCTCGATGGCCACCGTCTGCGGCGGCACCCTCGCCCTGATGGACGCGGGCGTCCCGATCAAGGCGCCCGTGGCGGGCGTCGCGATGGGCCTCGTCTCCGACGGGGATCGCTTCGCCGTCCTGACCGACATCGCCGGCCAGGAGGACCACTACGGCGACATGGACTTCAAGGTCGCGGGGTCCCGCGAGGGAATCACGGCCCTCCAGATGGACATCAAGATCAAGGGCCTTCGCCGCGACATCCTCGAAAAGGCCCTCGAGCAGGCTCGCGCCGGCCGCCTTCACATCCTCGAGAAGATGGCGTCCGCCCTCGCGAGCCCGCGCCCGAACATCTCGCGCTACGCCCCGCGCATCTTCACCATCCAGATTCCCAAGGATCGCATCCGCGACGTCATCGGGTCGGGCGGCAAGACCATCCGCTCGATCATCGAGTCGACCGGATGCAAGATCGACGTCGAGGACTCCGGACGGGTGTCGATCGCGTCCGCCGACGAGGCCGCGGCGATGAAGGCGATCGAGATCATCGAGGGGCTCACGCAGGAGCCCGAGATCGGCAAGGTCTACACGGGCAAGGTCCGCCGGGTCGAGGCATACGGAGCGTTCGTCGAGATCATGCCGGGCCAGGACGGTCTGGTGCACATCTCCGAGCTCGCGCCCTACCGCGTCCGCCAGACGACCGACGTCGTCAAGGAGGGAGACGAAGTCACGGTCAAGATCATCGCGGTCGACCCGATGGGCAAGATCAAGCTCTCTCGCAAGCAGGCGATGACCAAGGAGCAGCTCGATGCCGAGATGGCGCTGGCTCCCGTCGGCGCCCCCGGCGAGGACGAGGGCCGCGACGAGTTTCCGCGCGGCGGGCACGGACCGAGCGAGCACCGCGGCCACTTCAACCGCGATCACCGCGGGCCGAGGGGACCGAGAAAGTAGGCCTCGGCGATCCCGACAGACACGCGAGCGCGGCGGCAACGCCGCGCTTTTCGTTTTGACCGCGCGGACGCACTCCGGGACGGCGAGCGCGCGGCCTCCGAGGTCTTCGGCCGTTTGGAGCCTCTGCGGGCGGCGGCGCCCCCCGGAGAGCTCGCGGCCTTCGCCGCTCTCCCGGCGGCGCGCCAGTACCGCCTGCCCTACGGCTTCGCGCTCCGCACCGTCGCCGCCGGCTCGCAAGTTCTCGACTGGGGCTGCGGGGACGGCCACTTCTCGCACTTCCTCCTGTCGCGCGGCCTCGAGGTCACGGCCTACTCGCTGCAGCATCGGCCGTTCGCCCTGACGGCCCTCTCCGGGGATCTCGCCGACCGGTTCCGATTCGTGCGGGGCGACCCGACGGAGCCCGTCCGGCTGCCGTTTTGCGACGCGTCCTTCGACGCGGTCTTCAGCATCGGCGTGCTCGAGCACGTCCGGGAGACGGGTGGCGACGAAGCGTCCAGCCTCGCCGAGATTTTCCGCGTGCTGCGGCCGGGTGGCCGCCTTCTCCTCTTCCACCTCCCCAACCGTTTCAGCCACGTCGAGGCCCTCGCCCGTCTCGCGCGGCGCCGCGCGGAAGTTCCGGCCCACGACGCCTTCCACCGGTTTCGCTACTCCGGGCGCGAGGTCGCCGCGCTGGTCGCGAAGTCGGGGCTCGAGCTCGAGGCGCGCGGCCTCTACGGGTTCCTGCCTCGAAACGCCTTCGCGCGGCTTCCGGCGCGGCTGCGCGGCTCGGAGCGGCTCGCCGCGCTGATCGACGCGGCCGACGACGTCCTGACCGGCCCGCTCGGCGCGATCTGCCAGAACCACTTCGCCGTCGCGCGGCGGCCCGGACCGGCGGAGCCTTCCGCTACTTGAGCTGAACCGGGACCTCGACCCACCAGGCGGCACGAGGCGGCGAAGGATACTTCGCGTCGCGAAAGTCCCGCTCCGCGCACCTGCCGACCGAGGTTTCGGGCTCGAAGAGAACTTCTTCCGCGTCGCCGGAGCCGCCGATGCGCACGAGCACGTCGAACGACACGGCGTCTTCCCGGCTGGCGGACTTCGCGCAGCGCTCGATCGCCTTGCGCAGCCAGGCGTCCAGGCTGGACTCGAGCGCCGACTCGTAGCGCCGGCCGGCCGGAGTCTTCGCGTTCGTTTCGGCCTCTTCGCGGGCGACCGCAGGGCTGGTCTTTCCCTCGTCGGCCGGGGCGGCGCCCGCGGCGAGGAGCGCGGACACGAGGGCGGCCACAGCGATTCGGCTCCTCACGGGCAGGACGATATCAATCCCTCAGTAGGGCATCTCGTCGTCGCCGAGGCCGAGCATGTGGCCGACCTCGTGAACGACGGTGTCGCGGATCTCGCGCACCGCCTCGCCCCGCGTCTCGCAACAGCGCAGGATGGGTCCCCGGAAGATCGCGATCTGGGCCGGAAGGCTCGTGACCATCTCCGCTCGATCGAAGAAGGACGCGCCGCGGAAGATCCCGAACAGCTCCTGCTCGTCGGGCGTATCGGTCTCCTCGTAGTCCTCGACCGAGGGCTCTTCCTCGACGAGCACGGCGACGTTCTCGAGGTACTTCCGGAACTGGGGCGGGATCGAGGCGAGCGCCTCGGTCACGCAGGTCTCGAACTCGGCCTCGGAGATCCGGCGGGAGCTCACGCCCCGAAGAGCCGCCCGAAATTGCCCGTGGTCGCCGCGGCGACGGCTTCGAGCGAGACTCCCTTGACTTCGGCGAGCTTCCGGGCCGTTTCGAGAACGAACGCGGGCTCGCTCGGCTCTCCGCGGTGCGGCACGGGCGCGAGAAACGGAGTGTCCGTTTCGACCAGCATCCGATCGAGCGGAAGCCCGGCCGCCGAGGACCGGATGTTGTCGGCCGCGCGAAAGGTGATCATTCCCGAGTAGGACACGAGATAGCCGAGGGCGAGCGCGTTTCTTCCATACTCGGCGCTCTCCGTGAAGGAGTGGAAGACGCCCGCGTTCTCGCGGGGCCCGCGCCGCGCCAGGATCGAGAGCATCTCCGCTCCGCTCTCCCGGTTGTGGAGCAGGACCGGAAGCCCGAGCCGAACGGCGCAGTCGAGCATCCACTCGAGGACCTCGACCTGCTTGTCCCTCGGCGAGTGGTCGTAGTGGTAGTCGAGGCCGATCTCCCCGATCGCCGCGACCTTCGGCCGCCGCGCGAGGGCTTCGAAGGCCGCCCCGTCGCGCGCCGGGTCGAAGTCCTTCGCCTCGTGGGGGTGGATGCCGACCGCGGCCCAGACTCCGTCCCGGGTGGCCGCGAGCTCGGCGGCGGCGAGCGAGTCGCCGAGCGTCGTCCCCGGCACGAGAAAGCGCGTCACCCCCGCGAGGAGCGCGCGCTCGATCTGCGAGTCCGCGTCGTCTCCCATCTGCAGATGGCAGTGAGAATCGGCGAGCACGCTACTTGACCCTGCTGCCGGGCGGGACGTCGGCGGGAAGGTCGAGGAGAACCGGCGCGCCGGCCTCGCCGACCGAGGCCGCGAGGACCATGCCGTTCGACTCGACGCCCATCAGCTTCGCCGGCCGGAGGTTCGCGACGACGACGACGTTGCGCCCGACGAGGGCCTCGGGCTCGTACTGCGCCGCGATGCCGGCGACGATCTGGCGCCGCTCGTCGCCGAGATCCACCTCGAGCCGCATGAGCTTGTTGGACTTCGGGACGCGCTCGGCGACGACGATCCTCGCGGTGCGGAGTCGCACCTTCTGAAAATCCTCGATCGCGATCCGGTCGTCGGCGGGCGCGGGGGGGGCCGGGGGGGTTGGGGGAACGGGTGCGGTGTCGGTCATGGTTCCTTCCTTCTTCTGCAGGTAGACGGCCGAATCGACTCTCGGAAAGAGCGCTGGCGCCTCCGTCATCGGCGTCGCCACGGGAAGCCGGCCCCAGGCGAGATCGGCGGGGGCGGGATCCTTCGCGGCGAGGGCGAACGTCTCGAAGATCCTCCGGCTCGTCGCCGGCACGAAGGGCGACAGCATCACGGCCGCGAGCCGCACGCCCTCGGCGGCCGCCGAAAGAACGCGGTGCAGCCGTGCCGAGTCCGGGCCCTCCTGCTTGCGGATCTTCCACGGCTCCCGGGCGACGACGTAGCCGTTGACGGACGCCAGGAGGCGCCAGACGGCCTCGAGCGCCCGGTTGAACTGACACTCCGTCATCGCCGCGCGCCATTCGGCCTCGGCCGCCCCGAAGGCCTGAAATACCTCGTTGTCGGTACAGACCTCTCTCGGCGTGCCGCCGAACGATTGCCGGCAGAGGGCCGCGACCCGCGAGACCGTGTTGCCGAGATCGTTGGCGAGATCGGCGTTGTAGCGCGTCAGAAATGCCTCGTCCGAGAAGTTCGCGTCCTGTCCGAACGCCATCTCTCGCAGGAGGAAGTAACGGAGAGCGTCGGGTCCGAAGTCCGCGACGAGCTGATCGGGGCGGACGACGTTGCCGACCGACTTGGAGACCTTCTTCGCGTCGCGCAGCCACCAGCCGTGGGTCCACACCGTGGTCGGCAGGGGAAGACCGGCCGACTGCAGAAACGCCGGCCAGTACACCGCGTGAAAGCGCAGGATGTCCTTGCCGATGAAGTGCACGCGCTCGGCGCCCGGATGGTCCCAGAACTCGCGGTACTGGCGGTCGTCGTCCGCTCCGAAACCGAGCGCGGTGATGTAGTTCGCGAGCGCGTCCAGCCACACGTAGACGACGTGGCCCGGATGCCCGGGGAAGGGAATCCCCCACGTCACCTTGGACCGCGAGACCGAAAGGTCGTTCAGGCCTCCCCGGACGAACGCGACGACCTCCGCGAGGCGGCTCTCGGGCCGCACGAACTCGGGGTGGCGGGCGTAGTGGTCGAGCAGCGGCGCCGCGTACTTCGAGAGGCGGAAGAAGACGTTCTCCTCCGACTCCCACGTCGTCGGCCGCGCATGGACGGGGCAGCGCTTCTCGGCGTCGAGCTCCTTCTCCGTGTAGAAGGCTTCGCAGCTCGAGCAGTACCAGCCCTCGTGTCGGGCCGTGTAGAAGTCGCCCGCCGCGGCGATCCGAGCGATCAGCGCCTCGACGCCGCGGCGATGGCGCGGCTCGGTCGTGCGGATGAAATCGTCGTTCGAGATCTCGAAGGTCCGATAGAGCTCGCGGTACCGCTCGACCACGCGGTCGGCCAGCTCGAGCGGGGCAATCCCCTGCGCCGCCGCCGCCTTTTCGATGTTCTGACCGTGCTCGTCCGTGCCCGTCAGAAAGCGCGTCGTCTCACCGGTGAGGCGGCGGAAACGGGTCACGACGTCCGTCACGACCGTCGTGTAGATGTGCCCGATGTGCGGCAGGTCGTTGACGTAGTAAATCGGAGTCGTCGCGTAGAACGTCTTCATCGGGAGGGCGAAAGATATCTCAGAAGACCGGCCGAGCTCATGCCGCCGCTCACAGGAGCCCCGCCTCCCGGAACGACACGCAGCCTTCGCGCCCGACGACGATGTGGTCGAGCAGCCGCACGCCGACGGCTTCCGCCGCCGAAGCCAGCCGGCGGGTGAAGTCGCGGTCTTCGCGGGACGGCGTCGGGTCGCCCGAGGGATGGTTGTGGTACAGGATCACGGCCGCCGCGCGGCCGATGAGCGCGCGGCGAAGGATCTCGCGGGGCTCGACGACTGCCCGATCGAGCGTGCCGCGGTAGATGTCCGGGTCGTTCTTGAGCAGACGATTCCGTGCGTTGAGAAAGAGGGCGCCGGTCCGCTCCTGCGTGCCGTCGGACTCGGCCTGGCGCAGGAACTCCTTGACGAGACGGGGCTCGTTCAGGAGGTCCCGTCCGGACAGCGGCTCGGCCGGCATCCGGCGGGCGATCTCGACGGCCGCGGCGATCGCGGAGGCCCGCGTCGGCCCGATGCCCCGCTCGTTCGCGAGCTCGGCCGCGGAGACTCCGGCGAGGCCCACCAGGCCGCCTCGCCCCGCCAGAAGACTGCGCGCGCGATCGAGGGCGCTCTCGCCCGGAATCCCGGTGCGCAGCAGAAGGGCCAGAAGCTCCTCGTTCGAGAGCGCCGCCGGCCCGAGCCGCAGCAGGCGCTCGCGGGGACGCTCCTCGGAAGGCAGGTCGGCAATGCGGAAGGCTCGTCGCATCGTGGGTTCGGTCATGGGTTCTTCGCCGGCGAGAACCGCCTGCGCGGGCCGAGAGGACACGGCGATAATGCCACGGATGCCCGGCCCCGTACAGAGCCCGATCCGAACCCTGCTGCTTCTCGCGGGAGGCGCGTTCCTGGCGCTCGGCCTCCTCTGGCCGTTCGTCTCGCGGTACTTCGGGAGACTGCCGGGAGACGTCGTCGTGAGGCGCGAAGGCTGGACGTTCGCCTTCCCGATCGTCACGTGCCTCGTGCTCTCTCTGATCCTGTCGCTGCTGCTCTGGCTGTTCCGGCGCTAGGACTCTCAGGGGCGGCGCCCCCCTCACCCCTCCCTCTCCCCCCGCCGGGGGGAGAGGGTGTTCAAGAAAGCCACGCTCTCTCCCGAGCTCGCGGCGTGAGAAGTCACCCGAGCGAAGCGAGGGTGGAGGCTCACGCAGCGGGAGCCGCAGCGAGCGCAGGGGCCAGGTGAGCGGTCGAGCCCGCATCCGGGCGAGCCGCTCACCGGTGCGCCCGAAGGGCGCAGGCCCCGAAGCGAGCGAAGGCGACGGTTAGTCCGGCACCAGGACGATCTTGCCCTGCTGCTCCCCCGCCTCCATCCGCCGGTATGCGGAGACGGCATCCGAAAGCGGAAAGATCCGGTCGATTCGGGGCCGCAGCTTCTGCGCCGCGACCGCGGCGTAGAGGGTCCGGAATTCGCGGTCGTTCGCCATCGTCGAGCCGAGGATCGAAAGCTGTTTCCAGAAGAGGAGGCGGATTTCCTCTTTCGGATTCGGCCCCGAGGTGGCGCCGCACGTCACGATGCGTCCCCCCTTCGCCGCGGCCTTGAGCGAGGTCATCCAGGTTGCCTCGCCGACCGTATCCACGACGACGTCCACTCCGCGCTTTCCGCTGTGCGATCGGACCGCTTTCGCGACGTCCTCCGAGCGGTAATCGATCACGAGCTCCGCGCCGGCGTCTTTCGCCTGCCGCATCTTCTCTTCGCCCGAGGTCGTCGCGATTACCCGCGCGCCGCAGAGCAGCGCGATTTCGAGGGACGCCCCGGCGACCCCTCCGCCGACGCCGTGGATCAGCACCGTTTCGCCGGGACGCACGGCCGCACGGCCGACGACCATCCGCCAGGCCGTCTGATAGGCGAGCGGGAACGCCGCCGCCTCGGCGAAGGAAAGCCCGGCCGGAACCGGAAAGACGTTGCGCGCCGGAACGACGATCCGCTCGGCGAAGGTTCCCGCGACGTGCTCGCCGAGGATCCGGAACGTGACGCAGAGACTCTGCTCGCCCCGCCGGCAGAATTCGCACTCGCCGCAGAAGAGGCCGGGCTGCAGGAGCACCCGGTCTCCCGCGGCGATTCCCGCAACGCCCGGACCGACGGCGTCCACGATTCCGGCCCCGTCGCCGCCCGGGATCTGAGGCAGCGGAACGTCGGGAATCCCGTTGCGGACGAAGAGGTCCAGGCGATTCATCGCCGCGGCGCGGATCGCGACGCGAACCTCGCCGGGACCGGGCGCGGGCTCCGGCCGCTCGCCGTACTCGAGAACCTCGTTGCCGCCGTGGCGCGTGAAGAACACCGCCTTCATTTCAGGTATCCGAGCGATCTTAGCTTCTCGAGGTATTCGCGGTCGCTCTCGGGAGCCGGCGCCGCGGCCGCGACGACGCGGGGACCGTAGCTCAGGACCGTGGCCGTCTCCATCGAGCCCGGAGCGAAGAGCGCCGGCACGGGGACGCCAGAGAGATCCCGCGCGGCGGGAATCCCGGAGCGCGCCAGGATCGAGGGCGCCGCGTCCTCCGGCTGGACCCTCACCGAGCGGCCGCCGGATCCGGCTCCCCCGTCGAAGACGATCATTCGGCCGAGCGCACCCGGCGCGCGGGGATGGCTGTCGGAGGCGAGGACGACGAGGACGCAGTCGCCGCGCCGAGCCCGGTCGATCCATTCCGCCAGGACGCGCTCGATCCCGAGGAGGGCCCGGCGGCGCGCGGCCGGATCGCCGCGGGCGATGTCGCAGCCCGGCAGATAGACGGTGGCCACCCCGAAGCTTCCGCCGGCCGCCGGAGCGAACCGCTCGAGCGCCAGGCGATCCGCCTCGACCCCGTTCTGCGCCTGCGAGAGGATCGCGCGATTCTCGACGACCGCGGCGCCAGGCCACGGCGCGGCGGCCCACCAGCCGACCGAGAGGCTCGGGATACCGGCCGAGGCGGACACTTCCCAGAAGTCGAGCCGGCGGCGGTCGGCTCCCGAGACGGGAGCGTTCGACACGAGACCGAGCCGCGGACCGATCCCGCGCAGGAGCCACGAGGTTCCGAACGGGGGGCGCAGGGGCATCGGGGACCCGAGCGGCCGGACGCGGGCGAGGGCGCGCACGCCATGCTCGCGCGCCGAGACGCCCGTCGCGAGATCGGTCCAGAGCTCGGGCGGAGAGAGCCTCGGGGCAGGCCACCATCCGACCGCGCCCGAGGCGAGGAGCCCCGCGGCGCCGGCCGGACGGTCCGGGCCGTCCAGGTCGAGCCCGTCCACCGCGAGAACGACCGTGGGGATCTTTCGCGGGGAGACTCGCGGCGCCTCGGCCGGCGCCGGCTCGTGGCGCGAGCCGAGCAGCACGATCGCCGCCACCAGCCCCGCCCCGGCCGCCGCCGCGAAGACGCGCCGCGCGGCGAAGCCCGGCAGCGAACCCGCGCGCTCGTAGGCGAGGGCGAGGAAGCCGAGCCGGACGGCGGCGGCGAGGCAGAGGGCCGCCGCGGCCACCGGAATTCCCCAGAGGAGGGAGCGCATCGAGAGCTCGCGCGCGAGCCCGTAGGTCCCCGCGATCCAGAGAACGAAGATGCCGGCCGCCGCGGCGAGGCCGGCGCCCGTCGCGGCGAGACCGGGCCGGCGCGACCGCTCCGCCGCCGCCCGCAGGAAGAACGCCAGGATCGCCGCCGGAATCAGGTCGCCGAGGAAGACGAGGCCGAAGAGCGTCGCGATCGCCGCGGCCGACCCTCCGAACCCGGTCTCCGAAGCGTCCACGGCGGCGAGCGCCGCGAGCGCGGCCGCGAACGCCCCGATCAGGATCGCCGGCAGAAGCGCGCCGCCCCGGCCCTCGAAGACGGTGCGAAAGAGGAGCCGGTCCATTCCGGCGTCGAGGTAGCCGAGCTCCTTGAGCCGGGCGCGCGCCTCGTCGAGGGTGGGCCGGCGGGTCACGAACGGCGGTCCCGGACGACCCGCGCGAGATCGGCGAGGACGGCGGCGCGCGGGCCGAGCGGCTCGAGCGCCGACAGCGCCGACGCGAGCAGGTCCTCCACCAGCCGGAGCGAGGATTCGGGCCCGAGGACCGTGGCGAAGTTCGCGCGGTGAGCGTCGCGGCCGACGTCCTTGCCCATCCGCTCCGGATCTCCCTCGAGGTCGAGCAGGTCGTCGGTGATCTGGAACGCGAGGCCGAGGTTGCGGGCGTAGCGCGTCAGCAGGTCGAGGAGCCTTTCGGCCGCGCCGCCCGCGAGGGCGCCGCTCCGGATCGCCGCGACGAAGAGCGCCCCCGTCTTTCTGGCGTGGATCGCCTCGAGGTCATCGAGGGCGATCGCCGCGGGGTCGGCCGAAAGGTCGGCGGCCTGCCCGGCGCAGCAGCCGGATGCGCCGACGGCCGCGGCGAGCTCGCCGCCGATGCGCGCCCGGGCGCGCGGAGGTATTCCCGGCGCCCCGGCGACGATCTCGAAGGCGCGGGAGAGCAGCGCGACCGCCGCGAGCTCCGCGGTCGCCACGCCGTGGACGCGGTGCAGCGCGGGCCGTCCGCGGCGGCGGCCGGCGTCGTCCATGGAGGGCAGGTCGTCGAGGACCAGCGATGCCGCGTGGACGAACTCGACCGCGACGGCAGGCGCGAGCGCCGCGTCCCGCGGAGCCCGGGCCAGCTCGGCCGCGGCCAGCGCGGCCAGCGGACGCAGGCGCTTGCCGGGAGAGAGCGCGGCTTCCGCCATCGCGCGCGTCAGCGACTCGGCGCGCGCGGAGGTCGCCGGGAGACTCTTCGCGAGCGCTTCCTCGAGCGCGGGGCGCGCCGACGCCGCGAAGCGGTCGAACGCGCCGCCCGGGGAGGAGCCCGTCAGGACCGCGGTCCCGGCTACCCGCGGAAACTCGTCAGCGCCTCCGACTCGTTCTCGTACACGTCGAAGACGGTGATGAGCTGCGTCACGGTGAGGACGTCGTTGATCTTCGGAGGAAGGTGGAGGAGCCTCAGCTTCCCGCCCTTGTTCGTCACCGAGGTATAGCAGCCGACGAGCTCGCCGATGCCCGATGAATCGATGGTCGTGACGTCCTTCATGTCCACGAGGATGTTCTTCTTGCCCGAATCGACCAGCTTGTTGATCGTCTCGCGCAGCTGAACGTCGCCGGATCCGATCGTGATCTTGCCCTTGAGCTCGACGACCTGCACGCCGCCGGCATCACGCACGTTGGTTTTCATGCTGGGTTCTCCTCCTTCTCGTTGACCGCGCCCAAATTTTTCTTCAAGACGATTTCCATGCCCCCGCTCGCGTGCCGCCGGAACCGGACGTCATCCATGAACGTCCTCATGTAAAAGATGCCGCGCCCCGACGTCTTCAGTCGGTTTTCGGGGGCCAGGGGATCGGCCACCTCTTCCGGATCGAAGCCCGGCCCTTCGTCGCGAATCGAGATCGCGAGGGTGTCGGCGACGATATCCATCTCGAGGTGGACGTGTTTCGAGGAATCCTGCTGGTTTCCGTGCTTGATCGCGTTGGCGAGACCCTCGCGAAGAGCCATCAGGATCCAGTGGCGCAGCTCCTCCGGCACATCGCGGCCCTCGAGCAGCTTCGAGCAGAGGTGCTGGACCATCTCGATGTTCTCGAAACGGCTCGAGAGAGACATCCGGATCGGGCCGGCTTTGCTGGACGGTCGTGGTGCGCTCATTCACGGACTTCTAAAGTCGCGCGGATCTTAGTCCAAAGGCCCGCCGGAAGGAAGGAGTGGCCGCCCGTGCTACCCTCGGACATGTCGCGAAAACGCCTCGCCGGCGCGGTCCTTTTCACCTTCGGCGCCGCCCTGCTTCCGGGCGCGACGGACCTGCTCCCCGACCGCATTTCCGAGATATCCAAGCAGGTCGAGGACGTGCGCGGCCTCAAGTTTCAGAGATCGGTTCCGGCCACCGAGATCGCTCCGGCCGAAGCGCGACGCATGCTGCGCGGAAAGATCGTCGAGGCCCTTCCGACGTCGGCCGACGAGTATTTCCGCTCGCTCGCCGTCCTCGGGCTCCTCGAAGACTCGCCGGCCCTTCTCGACCGGATCGTGGACTTCTACGTCTCGCAGGTGGTTGCGTTCTACGATCCGGAGCCGCGCCGCTTCTACGTGGTCGAAGGCGCCGAAGGCAAGGTCGCCGACTCCGGGGCCGCCGACATGACCGGCCTCGCGCAGGGCCTCATCTATTCGCACGAGCTCGTCCATGCCCTCCAGGACGAGACCCTCCACCTCGACGACCTCACCCGCACGATGAAGGACAACAGCGACCGGGGCTTCGCCCTCCAGTGTCTCCTCGAGGGCGAGGCCACGTACGTCATGATCAAGGTCGCCCTGAAGGACGTTCCGGGCGCCGATGCGCGCGTCGAGGAGGAGCTGGCTCCGCTGCTGACGGCCGGCGGCCTCGAGCGGTCGAACGTCCCGAAGGAAGTGCCGGCGTATTTCGTCGATCAGCTCTTCTTTCCGTACACCGAGGGCACGGCGTTCGTGCGCGCCGCCTACCGAAGGGGCGGCTGGGCCGAGATCGACCGTCTCTGGAGGAATCCGCCGGCTTCGAGCGCCGAAATCATGCACGGGCCTCCCTACCCTCCTCCAGTCGAGGGCCTGTTGCCCCCCGACGCGGCGAGGCTCTTCCCGGGACAACGCCTTCTCTACACCGACACGCTCGGCGAGTGGACGCTGCGCTTCCTGCTCGGGCGCGCTCTCTCCGAGGAAGAGGCCTCGCGCGCGTCGGCGGGGTGGCGGGGAGATCGGATCGCGTTCTTCGTCTCGGGCGGAAAGATGGGATACCTCTGGCGCATCCGGTTCGACGACGACGCCGCGGCGGGCCGTTTCGAAGCGGCGCTGCGCAAGGCGCGCGCCGCCCGTCCGGCGCCCGGCGCCGAAATCCTCCAGAAAAGCGGCCGCGACGTGATCGTGGCGGCGGGGTTGCCGAAGGTGCCGGAGCTCTCGTGGAACGACGCCGCACCGCCGCGAAGGAACTACGCCACCTCGGCCGTCGCGGAGCCCTCGACACGGTTCTTGCCCGAGCGCTTGGCGCGATAGAGCGCCTCGTCGGCCGACGCGATCAGCGCTTCGGGGGACGAGGCCACGCCCGGCGCCGCCGTCGCCACGCCGAGGCTGATCGTCACGATGGAGAGGGGCGCGCTCGGATGCTTGGTCCCGAGCATCTCGACCCGGGAACGCAGCATCTCCGCCACGGCCCGGGCTCCGCGCGCGGGAGTGGACGGCAGGATCGCCGCGAACTCCTCTCCGCCGTAACGGGCGACGAGATCGCCCGGCCGCGTGAGCGCCTCCCGGATCTCGCCGGCGACCCGCCGGAGGCACTGGTCGCCGATCTGGTGGCCGAGCGCATCGTTGAAGTCCTTGAAGAAGTCGATGTCGATCATGATCAGCGAAAGGGGCATTTCGTCGCGCGTGGCGCGCCGCCACTCCCGGGCCAGGGTCTCCTCGAAACGGCGGCGATTCGCGATGCCGGTCAGCGCATCCACCTCGGAGAGCTGCTGGAGCTTCGAGTTGGCCTCCTCGAGCTGCAGGGTCCGTTCCGCGACGGTCCGCTCGAGCTCGCTCTCGCGCGCCCGCGCTCTGGCGGCGCGCATCCGGGCGGCCCCGAAACCGGCGAGCACCAGGCCGACCGCACAGACGCCCAGAAACCACGGCGTCTGGCGGAAATGCGGACGGAGCCGGAAGCGCACGACGGCGTCGTGATCGCTCCACACGCCGTCGTTGTTGGCGGCGCGGACGCGGAAGGTGTAACGCCCGGGCGGAATGTTCGTGTAGAAGGCGACGCGGCGCGCGCCGGCATCCACCCATTCGCGGTCGAAACCCTCGAGCATGTAGCGGAAGGTCACGCGGTCGGGGTCCACGAACGAGAGCCCCGCGTAGTGAAACTCGAGGTCGCCGCGCCCGGGCTCGATCTCGGACTCGTCCGGGCGGGCGACGGATCTGCGGTCCACCAGCACCCGGTCGATCACGACCGGTGGAGGAAGGCCGTTGGTGCGGATCCGGTCCGGGTCGATCACGACGGCGCCTTCGATCGTCGGAAACCACAGCCTGCCCTCGCGCGTCTTCCACGCGGCCGGCTGCGTGAACCCGGAGCACTCGGCCGAGCGCATGCCGTCGGCGCGGCCGTAGGACTGCGACACGACGGCGTCGCGGCGGCCCTCCGCCAGGTCCTCGAGGTCCGGCCGGTGGACCCGGAAGATTCCGCGGCTGCAGCTCATCCAGAGATCTCCGCGGCCGTCCTCGAGAATCGCGTACTGCACGTCGTCGAAGAGCCCCTGCCGGCGCGTGAAGCGCGTGAACTTTCCGTCGCGAAAACGGTTCAGGCCTCCGCCGTCGGTGCCGATCCAGAGGCAGCCGTCGGCATCCTCGTAGAGCGCGAGGACCGTGTCGTCCGAGAGACCGTCCTCCTTCCGGAATGCGATGAACTTTCCGTGGGAGAAGCGGTCGAGGCCTCCGCCTTCGGTGCCGAGCCACAGATTCCCGTCGCGGTCCTCGAGGATCGCGAGGATGGTCGGCGCCGACAGCCCGTCGCGGGTCGTGTACGTCGTGAACGTCCCGTCGCGCTCGGAGACGAGGCCGCCCGAGTCGGTGCCGATCCAGAGGGTCCCCGAACGGTCCCGGAAGAGGCTGCGGATGATCGCGCTCGGCAGGCCGTCCTTCGATCCGAAGGCGCGGAAGCGGCCGTTCTCGAGGACGTCGAGGCCATCGCCCCACGTTCCGACCCACAGGCGGCCCGCTCCGTCTTCGGCCAGGGCGCGGACGAAGTCGCCGGACAGGCCCTCCTTCGCGCCGAAGCTCGTGAAGCGGCCCTCTCGGAAGCGCGACACACCGCCGCCGCGGGTCCCGAGCCAGATCGAGCCTTCGCGGTCCTCGTAGACCGTCCGCACGCGATCGTTGACGAGGCCCTCCTTGCGGGTGAACGCCGTGAACTTGCCGTCCTTGAAGCGATTGAGGCCGCCGGCGACCGTCCCGATCCAGAGGCTCGACTCCCGGTCCTCGAAGATCGACAGGACCGTGTCGTCGGAAAGACCTTCGGCCGGCGTGAAGCTCGCGAACTTCCCGTCCGCCAGCCGCGAGATCCCGCCGCTCCGGCACCCGATCCAGAGGTTTCCGTCGTGGTCCTCCTGGATCGTCTCGACCGTGTCGCTCGCGAGGCCGTCCTTCGCGCCGTAGAAAGTGAACGCTCCGTCGCGCAGACGCCCGAGGCCGGCACCGTCGGTGCCGACCCAGACGTCGCCTCGGCTGTCCACGAAGACCGCCTGGACGACCGGCGAGAGCAGGCCTTCGCGGCGGCCGTAGGCCGTGATCGTCCCGCCGCGAAGACGGTCGAGGCCGCCGCCGTCCGTCCCGATCCAGAGGCCGCCGTCGCGGTCGGGCACGAGGGACCAGACGTGGTCGTTCGACAGGCCGTTCTTCGCCGTGTAGACGGCCGTGACCCGGCCATTCTGCAGACGGTCGAGTCCTCCGCCCGTGCCGATCCAGAGCGCGCCGTCTCGGTCCTCGGCGATCGCGAGCACCCGGTTGTTCGTGAGGCCTTCGCGCGTCGTGTAGCTCCGGACGCGGCCATCCTCGAAGACGTGAAGGCCGCCCCAGGTGCCGACCCAGAAGCGGCCCTCGCGGTCCTCGTAGAGGGCCTGGACGTTGCTGTTCTGCAGGCCGGGCGTGTTGCCCTTGTCGAACACGGTGAATTGAACGCCGTCGAATCGGACGAGCCCCCGCTCGGTGCCGAGCCAGATGTAGCCATCCCGAGTCTGGAGGATCGCCTGGATCGAGTTCTGGGGCAGGCCCGCATCGGTCTTCCAGACCTGGTGCGCGTACTGGGTGATGGCCTTGCTCGGGTCGAGCGCCAGGGCGGCGCGGCCCGTCAGGAGCGCGAATGCCGCCAGCGCGGCGGCGCGTCGGAAGGCGCCCGGACCAGCGCCCCGGCGCCGCCGAAGTTTCATGTCCCATCTTAGCAAAGCGCGCCCGGGCCGGTCGCGCCGCTCGGGCGGTCAGGGCGCCTGGAGCTGGTGCAGGTACAGCGGTATCACCACGAACATCTGGATCGCGTCGAACACGCCATGCGCCGCGATGCAGGGAAGCACGTTGCGGGACTTCGCGAAGGTGATCGAGAGCACGGTCGAGATGACGAGGATGCCGACGAGCATCAGCGGCTGGCCGTAGGCCCCGTGCGCCGCGGTGAACATCAGCGTCGCCGCCACCGGTCCGACGCGCGTCTGCAGGAACGACCGGAAGAAGAGCTCCTCCACCACCATCGCCGACGCCACGATCAGCAGCTTGATCCCGAGAGGCCGCGACACCAGCCACACGATCGTCGGTGCGATGCCTTCGCCGCCGGTGTCGCCGCCGCGCAAACGGTGAGAGACGAGGAACCACAATCCGAGCAGGACCATGGCCGTCACGATCGTGATGAGCCAGCCCGCGAGACCGATCGCCGCTCCGCGCGCGAGATCTGCGGCCGGGTGCTCGCTCCGCAGGCGCAGAAAGTCGGTCACCGACCGCCTTCCGGAAAGCGCGAAGTAGCAGGCCAGGAAGAAGAGGAGCATTCCGTGGACGGCGAACACCGAGACCAGCGAAAGCTCCTTCGTCTCCGGCTGCGCCCCGGCGAGGCCGCCGGCGAAGGGAATCGCGACGGTCAGGAGCAGGACGCCGCCGAGCAAGCCCATCGCCACCGCGCGGCGGCCCGACTCCTCGAACCCGTCCTCGGCGAGGATGGCCCGCGAGCGAGCCTGGGCAAACGAGAGAAGAATGCCGAAACTTCCCGCCAGGACGAGCAGGACGAACGTCAGGGAGGTCATCGGTTCGGTCGGGGCAAGCGGCGCAGATTAACCCAGGTCCGTGAAGGCGACAAGGCGCCGTCGAGGATCGAGGCCCGCGATCGGCTAGGATGCACCCGATGGCGGCCGGCGCGCTTCCCCTGGAGATTCAGGACCTTTCGAAGGCGTTCGGCGAGCGCCAGGCCCTCGACGGCGTCTCGCTGTCCCTCCAGCCCGGCGAAATCCTGGGCCTGCTCGGCCCCAACGGCGCAGGCAAGACGACGCTCGTGCGAAGCGTCGCCGGGCGAGTCGTCCCCGACCGGGGCGCGGTGCGCGTCGTCGGTTACGACGCGCGGGACGGCCGCGCCCGCGCGGTGCGGGGCTGGGTTCCGCAGGAGATCGCGCTGTACCCGCCGCTGTCGCCCCGGGAGAACCTGTGGACGTTCGGCCGCTACCAGGGACTTTCGGGGGAGGCGCTCGAAGCCGGAATCCGGACGAGCCTCGATTGGATCGGCCTCTCGGACCGCGCCGACGAGAAGACCGACAAGCTCTCGGGAGGCATGAAGCGGCGGCTCAACATCGCCGCCGGAACGATCCACGGGCCCCGGGTCCTGCTGCTCGACGAGCCGACGGTCGGCGTGGATCCGCAATCGCGCGAGCGGATCTACGCGATGATCGGCGAGTTGAAGGGCCGCGGCGTCTCCCTCGTCTACACGACTCACTACATGGAAGAGGCCGAGCGCCTGTGCGACCGCGTGGCGATCATCGACCACGGCCGGATCATCGCTTCCGGCACCAAGGACGAGCTCGTGAAGCGCACGGTCGGCGGGCGGCAGGCCGTCGCGGTCGAGGCGTCCTCGGCGATACCCGCCGCGCTCGCCGAGAAGCTCGGACGGCTCGGGGCGGCCGTGGATGGCGCGGTCGTGCGGCTCTCGGTCGAGGACCCCGCCGGCGAGATCCGGCGCCTGCTCGAGCTCTTCCACTCCGACCACGTTCCCGTGCGCGACCTGACGCTGAAGTCGCCGACCCTCGAGCAGGTCTTCCTCCAGCTGACCGGACGGGAGCTGCGCGAATGAGCCTGATCCTCGCCGTCGCCCACAACCGCCTGATGAACCTGAAGCGCGACCGCGCCGCGTTCGTGCTCGCGTTCGTCCTGCCCGTGGCCTTCTTCACGATCTTCGCCTCGATCTTCGCGGGATCGAACAAGGCCGTGACGCGGAAGATCCCGGTGGCGGTCGTGGACGAGGATCGAAGCGAGGTGTCCCGGCGCTTCGTCGCGGGCCTCCAGGGCGAGGCCGGGCTCTCGGTCGGACTCAAGCCCGGCGACGAGAACGGACCGGGCCCCTTCTACACGGCGGCCGAGGCGGAGGAGGCGGTGCGCAAGGGCGACGTCCCGGTCGCGCTGGTGATTCCGAAGGGATTCGGGGACAACCCGATCGCCTTCGGGCCGGGAGCGGCGCGGGTTCCCCTCCGGGTCCTCGCGGACACGGGGGATCCGGTCGCCCCGCAGGTCCTGAACGGGATCATCCAGAAGGTCGCGATGACCTCGATGCCGGCGGCGATGGCGCGCTCGGGGATGGCCGAGCTCGAGAAGTGGAGCGGTGGACTGACGGACGAGCAAAAGGCGCGCATGGAAGCGGCGATCGGCCGGATCGACCGGATGCCCGCCGCGGGCTCGGCGCCGCCCTCCTCGGCCCGGTCCGGACCCTCCGGCGGAGACGGCCTCGTCGCGGTCGAGACGAAGGACGTTCTCGGGGAGACGAAGAAGAACCCGACGGTGACCTTCTACGCCGCCGGACTGGGCGTCATGTTTCTCCTCTTCTCGGCGGCGGGCGCCGGGGGCGCGCTCATCGAAGAAGCCGAGAGCGGAACGCTCGACCGCATCCTCGCGACGCGCGTCTCGATGACGAGGCTCCTCCTCGGCAAGCTCCTGTATTTGGGCGCCGTCGGCGTCGTGCAGCTGGCGCTCATGTTCATCTGGGGCGCGTTGCTCTTCGGCCTCGAGCTCTGGAGCCACATCCCCGGATTCGTGATCATGACGCTGGCGACGTCGCTCGCCTGCTCGGCCTTCGGCCTCATGCTCGCCTCCGTCTGTCATTCCCGCATGCAGCTCGTGGCCCTCTCGAACCTGGCGATCCTCCTGATGTCGGCGCTCGGCGGGAGCCTGTTCCCCCGCTTCCTCATGTCCGAGAAGCTGCAGAAGATCGGACTCGTCACCCTGAATGCCTGGGCGCTCGACGGCTTCCAGAAGATCTTCTGGCGCGACCAGCCGCTCTGGTCGATCTGGCCCCAGGTCGCCGTACTCGTCGGACTCGGGGTCGTCTTCTTCCTCATCGCCCGCCGGGTGGCCGAGCGCTGGGAGGCGGCCTAGACCCCGTATTTTTGCGAGTCCCATTCTCGACTCCGAAACGCCACTCTATGGACGCGGGCCCAGAGGGCCCCGGACAAAGAGGAAGACGACGCATGGCGGAGGTCGACTGGTTTGCGGATCTGCTGAAGGAGACGCTGTCCGGCGTCGGATTTTTCGCGGACTACGTGCAGCTGCACTTCAATCTCAACCCCCTGCTCAACATCTACACCCCGGTCCGCGTGACCGTGAACGGCGCGTCGAGCGAGACGGGCCAGGCAGGCTTCGCCAACGCCCTCCTCGGCCAGATGCACAAGCACGTCGCGAAGGTCGCGATCGAGCCGGAGGAGCGGATCACGATCTCCTTCCGCGACGGCTCGGTTCTCTCGTTCGCGTCCGGTCGGCGGGAGGCCTTTCCCGAAGCGTTCACGCTCTTCACGAGCGCCGGCGTGTACGAGGAGTGAGCCTGCGGTAGCATTTCCCCCAACGGATCCTGACGCGACAGGAGGTCGGCATGAAACGACTCCTCGTGGTCCCCGTGGCGCTCGTGGCGGCTCTCGCCGGAGCCGCGATTCGGACGGTTCAGGACCAGTGCGGCCCGTTCACCGACGTCTCGCCGCTGTTCTGTCCGTACGTCCTGGAGGCGTACTACACGGGCATCACGGCCGGGACGTCGCCGACGACGTTCTCGCCGGACATGCCGATCACGCGCGGCCAGGCGGCCGTGTTCACGACGAAGGCGCTCAACCAGGCACTCGCCCGCGGCTCTCGCCGCGCCTCGCTCGGGCAGTGGTGGACGACGAAGGGAGCGTCGTCGCTCGCTTCGACCGGAATCGGCGAAGGGCCGGGGCTGCCCCAGAGCGACGGCGCCGACATCTGGGTGCCCGACTCGGGCGTCACCGGATTTCTCCGCCGCGTCCGGGCGAGCGACGGCAGGGTTCTGGAGTCCTGGACGGGCGTGAACAGCGCCTACGCGGCGCTCGTCGCGATGGGCCGGGTCTTCGTCTCGGGCTACCGGATCCTCGGCCGCCTCTACATGGCCGACCCGTCTCAGCCCGCCGGGGACGTCTCGATCGTCGCGTCCAATTTGGGCGGCGACCCGGGCCAACTGGCATTCGACGGATCGCAAATCTGGTCGGCGAACGCCACTGGCTCAGTCTCGATCGTGACGCCGTCATCGACTCTTCCCTGGGCCGTGACGACGGTATCCACGGGGTTCGTGGCCCCGGCCGGCATTCTCTTCGACGGGCAGAGCATCTGGGTGACCGACCTCGGCCTGGGGAGCCTGCTTCGCCTGGATGCCGGTGGAGCGATCCTCCAGACCGTTCCGATCGGCAACAAGCCCGCCTTCCCCGGGTTCGACGGCGTGAATCTCTGGGTTCCCGACATCGAAGCGGCGACCGTGACGGTCGTCCAGGCATCGACGGGAAAAATCGTGAGAGTGCTCACGGGAAACGGGCTCGCGAGTCCCTTCAGCGTCGCCTTCGACGGGCGGCGCATGCTCGTCGCCGGCAACGGCCTCTCGCTGTGGAATGCCGCGGATCTGACGCCCCTCGGCTCGATCGACGTCACGACCAAGGCGCAGGGACAGATCGTCGGCGTCTGCTCCGACGGGACGGACTTCTGGGTGAGCGTCCTTGCCTCGATGGAGCTTCTCCGCTTCTGATCGCGGCCTACTCGTACACCCGCTCGTTGATCGTCAGCCGCTCCAGATAGACGGTCTCGCAGGAGTTCGGGCCCTCGTCCGTCCGCGAGGTACTCGTGCCCCAGTGGAAGCTCGGGTCGGTGATGCCGTCCACGTCCACGAGCCAGCCCTCGAGCCGCACGTCGTCGCCGTCGGTGACACAGGCGACCGCGCGGCGAAGCCGCAGCGTCGCGGGAATGATGTGGGTGTTGGCGGCGTGCGAGACGATCGTGCCGCGGTCGAGCGAGCCGTCCGAGTACCTCCAGAAGAAGAAGCGCGATCCCTGGCTGTAGGAGACCCGCCCGGCATACGGGGGCCGCAGGAGGGGACCCCAGGCGAGCGCCAGGTCCTCCGGGATCAGGGCGCCCGCCTCGCCCCAGCGATACGGCTCCTCGGAGACGACGTGTGCCGATTCGTCCCACCGGAACCGGGGGACGATCCGGAAGCGCCGGCTTCCGGCGGCGAACTCGAAGGGAGCGCGTTCCCCCGCGGTCTGGATCGGCTCGCCGGTCGCGTCGGGGCGGGGCGCCGCCCGATGGGCGAGCAGGCGCAGGCCGAGCCCATGCCGGCTCGCGAAGAGTGCGACCGCTCCTGCCGCGAGGATCGCCGCCGTGCGGGTTCGCATGGTCCGTCCATTGTCGCCCCGATCAGTTTCCTATTGACTCGCCCCCTCGCGCGCGACGGATAATCCCGCGCTTCCCCGGGTGTTCCGGGTGCTCGCGCCCCGCATCCCTCGCCCCTTTCGCCAAGGAGAAACGCATGCGCCAGCGGCTGCCCCGCACCGTCATGGGTTTCGGACTCGCCTTCGCGCTCGGCGCGACGGTTTACGCGGCCGACCCGCCGACGCCCGAGAAGGACAGGATCCCCGACCCCGCGGCCGACATCAACACGCCTCGAGCCGACACCCGCACGATCGCCTTCACGGCGACCGAGGGCACGTGGATCTCCCTGGACGTCTCGCCCGACGGCCGCACGATCGTCTTCGACCTGCTCGGAGACATCTACACGGTGCCGTTCTCCGGCGGCTCGGCCACCGCGATCACCCGCGGCCCGGCGTTCGACTCGCACCCGCGCTACTCGCCCGACGGAAGGGCGATCGCGTTCACGAGCGACCGCGGCGGCATCGAGAACGTCTGGCTGATGGACGCGGACGGCAAGAACCCGCGCGCCCTGACGACCGAAAAGGACGCGTACGTCCGCAGCGCCGCCTGGACGCCGGACGGGAACTACCTCATCGCTCGCAAGGAGGACGGCAAGCGCGGCGGCATCCCTCCCGTCGAGCTCTGGATCTACCACCGCGAGGGCGGCGGCGGGATGAAGCTGACCAGCGCCGACGACGTCAACAACGCCGGGGGCGCCGTCGTCACGAGAGACGGCCAGTCGATCTACTACGAGGCCCGTGAGCGCCGCTTCAGCTACACGCCGAACCTCGCCGACGGGCTCTGGCAGATCTTCCGCTACGACCGCGACCTCGCCGAGAGTTTTCCGGTGACGACGGGCTTCGGCGGCGCGGTGCGGCCGGCCGTGTCCCCGGATGGCAAGACCCTGGTCTACATCTCGCGGCGCGACGACGACACCGTGATGGTGGCGCGCGATCTGGCGTCCGGCTCCGAGCGCATCCTGACGCGCGCCGTGACGCGCGACGAGGAGGAGGGCTTCGCGCAGATGGATCTCTGGCCGAACTACGCGTTCACGCCGGACGGCAAGACTCTCGTTTTCTCCGACAAGGGGCACCTGGCGCGGCTCGAGCTCGCGAGCGCCGAGCGGCGCGAGATCCCGTTCACCGCCGCCGTCGAGCAATTCGTGGCGCCGCGCGTCACGTTCCAGGATCGCGTCGAAACGGGGCCGGTCAAGGCGAGGATCCTGCGCTGGCCGAGCCAGTCGGCGGACGGCCGCTGGATCGCCTTCGAGGCGTTCGGCCGCGTCTGGCTGCAGGAGATTTCCGCCGGCAGGACGCTCGGCTCTCCCCGGCGCCTCACGAGAGACGACGCCGCGCTGCCGCGCCGCGAGTACGCGCCGGCCTTTTCGGCGGACGGCAAATCGATCGTCTACGTCTCCTGGAGCGACGCGGAGGGCGGGGACGTATGGAAGGCCGCGGCCGCCCCGGGCGCGACGCCGGTCCGGATCTCGCGCGCGCACGGCCACTACGCCAACCCCGCGTGGTCGCCGAAGGGCGACCGGATCGCCGTCCTGCGCGGGTCGGGGCTCGAGTTCCGTGGCCACCAGCCCGAGGAAGAGGACTTCTTCGAGATCGGAGTCCTCGACGCCTCGGGCGGCGACTTCCGGCCGATCACGGCCGTCAAGCTCGGCGAGGGACTGCGCTTCCACCCGGAGGCCTTCTGGAACTCCGACGGGACTCGGATCTACTACCGCGACCCCGTGCCGGCCAAGAAGCCCACCGACGACCCGAAGAACGATCTCGTCTCGGTGCGCGTGGACGGCACCGACAAGAAAAAGTGGCTGCGCTTCCCCGCGGTCGACGACATCGTCCCGTCGCCGGACGGCCAGTGGATCGTCTTCACGTCGCGCGACAACGTCTACGTCACGGCGATGCCGGGCGTCCTCCTGAAGGAGCCGCCGGAGGTCTCGCTCAAGGAGGGCGCCGTCCCCGTCTACCGTCTCTCCGACGATGCGGGCGGCTACGTGCGCTGGGCCGACAACGGCCGCACGATCACGTGGGCCCTCGCGAACACCTTCTACCGCCTGCCCCTCACCTCGGCCATCGACTTCGCCCGCGAGGAGCGCCGTAAGGCCGAAGAGAAGGCGAAGCAGGAGGCAGCGAAGAAGGGCACGCCCGGGACCGAGAAGGAGAAGGCCGACAAGGAGAAGGCGAAGGTCCAGGAGTCGCGCGTCCCGAAGTCCGAGACGATCGAGATCGCGATGACCGCGCCGCGGCCGGCGCCCCAGGGATCCTTCCTGCTGCGGGGCGCGCGGGTCATCACGATGAAGAGCGACGGCGTCCTCGAAAATGCCGACGTGCTCGTCACCGGCAACCGCATCGCCGGCCTGGGCCCGGCCGGGAGCCTCTCGGTCCCCGCCGGCGCCCGCGTGTACGACGCGAAGGGCGAGACGATCCTGCCCGGGTTCATCGACACCCATGCGCACCTGCACTACTCGGGCTTCGAGCTCTTCCCGGAGGTGAAGTGGGAGTACGCGGCGAACCTCGCCTACGGGGTCACGACGGTGTACGACCCGTCGGCGCCGTCGCTCGACGTCTTCGCGCAGGGCGAGGACGTCGAGGCGGGACTGATGCTCGGACCCCGCATCTACTCCTCGGGCGATGTCCTCTATGGGGGCCAGCAGGCCGGGGTCTTCGCCGAGGTCAACAACCTCGACGACGCGAAACACCAGGTCCGGCGGATGAAGGCCTACGGCGCCCGCATGATCAAGGTCTACCAGCAGCCTCGCCGATCCCAGCGGATCTACTTTGCCGAGGCATGCCGCGAGCTCCACATGCTGCTGACGGCCGAGGGCGCCGGCGAGCTCCAGACGGACATGACGATGGTGACGGACGGCTTCACGGCCTGGGAGCACGCCCTGCCCGTGGCCCTGGGAAAGGACATCGTCGATTTCGTCGCGAAGTCCACCACCTTCTATACTCCGACGCTGCTCGTCGCCTACGGCGGCCCCTGGGGCGAGGAGTACTACTGGCAGACCGCCAACCCGCACGACGACCCGAAGCTGAACCGCTTCGTGCCGCACGAATTCCTCGATCGCAATGCCCGGCGCCACCCGTGGATCTGGCCGTCCGAGTATTTCTTCCCGACCGTGGCGCACGGCGCCGCGGAGATCCTGCGCGCCGGCGGCAACGTCTCGCTCGGAGCGCACGGACAGCTCCAGGGACTCGGTCCTCACTGGGAGATCTGGGCGATGGCCGGCGAAGGAGCGACGCAGAAGAACTGGGCGATGACTCCGATGGAGGCGCTGCGCGCATCCACGATCCTCGCGGCCGAGAAGATCGGGTTCGCCACCGACCTCGGCTCGATCGAGCCGGGCAAGCTCGCCGACTTCATGGTCCTCGATGCCAACCCGCTCGACGACATCCACAACACGACGAAGATCCGCTGGGTCGTCAAGAACGGAGAGATGTGGGAAGGCGAGACGCTGAAGAAGGTCTGGCCGCAGGAAGCGCCGCCGCCGACGTTCTTCTGGAAGAAGGAGCCCGACCGGACGAAGTAGACTCCGCGCCATGAAGACAGTCTTCAAGTGGGTCTTCGGCGCGATCGACATCGCACTCATCGTCGTCGTCACGCTCGTGCTCGTGCGCGCCTTCGACGCGCGCTCGAAGCCGCCGCTCGAGCCCTGGCACGGCACGCTGTCCGCCGAGGTCCGCGCCCGGGATCTTCCTCCGTCCTCGACCCTCGCCGACTACCTCCGGATGGAGGACGCGCTCTTCGCACAGATGCAGCGGACGATCATCATCCCCGAGCACGCCGACGCCCGGACCCGCTACAACCGCTACGCCGCGGACGGCGTCGTGAACCCGCTGCGGTTTCCGAAGAACTGGAACCGCACCTACGAGATGGTTCCCGACGGCGAGATTCGGGGCGGCGTCCTCCTCATCCACGGACTCACCGACTCGCCCTACAGCGTTCGCGCCGAGGCCGAGATCTATGCGCGCGAGGGTTTCTACGCCCTCGCCCTCCGGATGCCGGGCCACGGCACGATCCCGGGCGCCCTGACGGAGGCCCGCTGGGAAGACTGGCGGGCGGCGACGCGCCTCGGCGCGCGGGCGGTCCGGGCGCGCATCGGACCGAAGCTCCCCTTCCACATCGTGGGTTATTCCAACGGCGGCGCGCTCGCCGTCCAGTATTCGCTGGACGCTCTCGGCGACACGAGCCTGCCGCGCGCCGACCGGGTCGTCCTCTTCTCCCCGATGATCGGCGTGACGCGCTACGCGCTCGCCGCGAGCTGGATCGCCAAGCTCGTCGGAGCCGTGGGCGCGATCCCCTACTTCGCCCAGTCGCGGTGGATGGACATCCTGCCCGAATACAACCCGTTCAAGTACAACTCCTTCCCGGCCTTCGCCGGCCAGCAGACGACCGAGATCACGCGGGAGATCCAGGCCTCGATCGAACGCGAGGCCGGAAGCGGCCGGATCCGTGGGCTCCCGCCGATCCTCGCCTTCGTCTCGCTCGTGGACTCGACGGTCGAGACCTGGGCGACGATCGACGTGCTCTTCGGAAACCTTCAGGACAACGGCAGCGAGCTCGTCCTCTTCGACGTCAACCGGGCCGCGGTCGCGCTCGGGTTCCTCAAGAACAACTTCGACCCGCGGCTCGCCGCGCTGCTCGGGAGCACGGACCGCCGGTATCGTCTCTCGCTCGTGACCAACGCCGGCGCGGGCTCGCGCGACGCGATCGTGCGGACGCTGGCGCCGGGCTCGACCGCGGCGGCCGAGGCGCCTCTCGGCCTCGCGTGGCCGCCTCAGGTCTATTCGCTCTCCCACCTGGCCACGCCGTTTCGATTCGACGATCCCCTCTTCGGCCTCGCGCCCGACCTGAGCCAGGACTACGGGCTGCGGCTCGGCCTGCTCGCGCCGCGCGGCGAGCGCGACGTCCTGACCGTCCCGATGGACAGCTGGATGCGGCTCAACTGCAATCCGTTCTTCGACTACGTCGAGACGCGGCTCCGCGGGGCGATTCAGGAAGGAATAGTCTCGCCCAGCCGTTCGAGCACGTAGCGCCGGATGTCGAGGCTCTGGTCCTCCATCGGCGCGTAGTAGCCGAAGCGGTGGACGCGGGAGGTCATCCCGCGCTGGACCTCCTCGCAGATCGCCCAGTCCTGCCGGTTGATGAGGTCCCAGAACTCGACGGCATCGGAGGGGTCGAAGCCCGGGTCGGCGGCCACGGCGGCGTCGAAGAGAAACTCGCAGACGATCCGCGTCCGGTCCGGCGCTTCGGGCAACAGCGTGAAGGCCGCCACGTGCTCGGGCGAGAGCGACAGGAAGAGATTCGGATACACCAGCTCGCCCTTGTGGCGCGTCCGCTCCTCGTCGGACAGGCCCGGAAACGGCGGCCGCGGCGAGGTCCCGCTCCGCGTGAAGGTGAAGGCGCCGTCGCGGTGCGGCACGCCGTGTTCCCAGTCGAGCCCCGCCCCGCCCCCCTCTTTGAAGGCCGGAACGACCTCGCACAGCTCCGGGTGGACGCCCGCGCAGTGATAGCACTCGTTGTAGTTTTCGGCGACGACCTTCCAGTTGGCCCCGACCTCGTACTCGATGCGATGGCCCGTCACGAGCGCGTCGAGGGGGTAGCGCCGCACGCGTTCCGCCACCGGGCCGATGTGGAACGGGAAGTCGCGCGCGGCCGGCCCGGCCGGCCACAGGTTCAGAAAGACGAAGCCGCCCCAGACCTCGATTCCGACGGGATGGAGCGAGAAGTCCTCCTCACGCAGAGACGGGTCCTGGTTGAGAAACGGCGCGGCGAGGAGCTTTCCGTCGAGGCCGTACGTCCAGGCGTGATACGGGCAGCGGATCGCCGCCGTGGCTGCACCCGAGGCGCACAGGCGTGCGCCGCGGTGGCGGCAGACGTTGTAGTGCGCGTAGAGCCGCCCCTCGCGTGTCCGCGTGACGAGGATGCTCTCGCCAGAGACGTCGACCACCCGCAGGGCGCCGGGCTCCGGCAGGCCGTCGGCTCGTCCTGCGCAGATCCACTCGCGGCTGAAGATGCGCTCGCGCTCCCGGGCGAAGATCTCCGGCGACCGGTAGTACTCGCTCGGGAGGGACTTCTCGAGAGTCATCGGCGCGTCAACCTCCTTCGATCTCCGCCGCGCTGCCTTCTTTCGAAGTCGGCCCCTCGCTTCGCTCGGCACCGGCTTCGACGCGGCGTTCTCCCGCCGCTTAGTCTTCCTTCGAAACCGGCCCCTCGCCTTGCTCGGCACCGGCTTCGACGCGGCGTTCTCCCGCCGCGTAGTCTCTTTTCGAAACCGGCCCCTCGCCTTGTTCGGCGCCGGCTTCGACGCGGCGTTCTCCCGCCGCTTAGTCTTCCTTCGAAACCGGCCCCTCGCTTCGCTCGGCGCCGGCTTCGACGCGGCGTTCTCCCGCCGCGTCGTGCTTGTAGTACTCGTAGGCCGACATCGGCTTGGAGTAGTCGACCGACCACGCTCGGTTCTCCTGCGGGAGCTTGCCGAGCGCCCGGGCCATCTCGCGGACGTGGATCGCGACCGAGCCGCAGCAGGAGCCGATATAGTCGATGCCGAGCTCGCGCGCCTGCTCGGCCCATCGGGCCATTTCGCGGCGCGAGTGCTGGAGGGGATCGAGCTCGAACGGAAAGGCCGGCAGGCTCGTGAAGTCCGGGCGCTCCGGCAAGGTCCGATAGCCCACCGGCTGACACGCCACGTATCCCTTCACCGCCCGGCGCATCTCCTCGATCAACGGCAGCGTCGTCTCCGGCCCGCGCAGGCAGTTGATCCCGACGATGTCCGCGCCGGCGTCCTGGAGCGCCTTCGCACAGTCGGCGGCAGTCTGGCCGTCGGACGTGACCGGCTTGTTCTCGAAGCACACCGTGACCATCACGGGAAGGCTCGTCTTCTTCGCCCGTTCGACGGCGAGGAGCGCCTCGCCGAGCCAGGAGAACGTCTCGCCGATGATGAAGTCGATCCCCTCCTCGACCTGAACCGCGAGCTGCTCGTCGAAGGTGCGGCGCACGCGGTCGTAGGACGCCGGGCTTCCGTGCTCGTACATCCACGTCAGCGAGAGGTTGCCCGCGACGAGACATCGGTCGCCGGCGGCCTCGCGAGCGATGCGCACCGCCGCGCGGTTGAGGTCCTCGAGCCGGTTCTCGAGGCCCACGGTCGCGAGCTTGTCGCGGCTCGCATAGAACGTCAGGGCCTGGAGGACCTCGGCGCCCGCCTCGCGAAACTCGACGTGCAGCTGCTTCAGCGCCTCGGGCCGCGTCAACGCCACCTCGGGAGTGAACGGGCCCGCGCGCACCCAGCCTCGCTTCTCGAGCTCGAGCAGGTAGCCGCCGTCGCCGAGGACGGGGCCCTCGGAGAGTCGTTCGAGGATGCCCTTCTTCTTGTTGTTCACGCGCGGTCTCCTATGCGAATGACGGAATCACGTGTACGCCGCCGGCTCTTCGTCGCCATATTCCCATTGCGCCTTGATCGGACGGCTCTTCGCGAAACGCTCCGGATCGAAGGCCGAGACGTCGACGGTCTTCGCTCCGCCGTCGAGCAGGAGCTCCGAGACGACGAGCCCGATCGCCGGCGAGATCTTGAACCCCATGCCCGAGAAACCGCAGACGACGTAGAGGCCCGCCACGCCCGGCGTGACCCCGAGCAGCGGCCGGAAATCCGGGCTGACGTCGTACACGCCGGTGACGCCCCGCCAGATCGCGGCGTCGGCGAGCGCCGGAACGCGTCCGACGGCGCGCTCGACGAGCGGCGCGAGCGAGTCCGCGGTGGCGGTCTGCGAGTACGCATCCGGATCGGCTCCGCGCTTTCCCCAGAAATCGCCGACGAGCGTCAGGCCTCCGACCTCGGGCCGAAAGTAGGTCGTCGTGATGCCGTCGATGCAGGCCGGCCCGACCCCCGAGAGACCCGGCGGGTTCTTCAGGATCGCGACCTCGTGGTACTCGCCCTCGACCGGGAGATCGAAGCCGACGCCGGCAAACAGCGGCCGGCTCCACGGACCCGTCGCCGAGACGACGATCGGAGCGGAGACGTCGCCCCGGTCGGTCGAGACGCCCGCCACGCGGCCGTTCTCGGTCCGGAACGCGGTCACGCGAGTCTGCGACCGGTACGCGGCCCCCATCTCCCGGGCGCGCTCCAGGAAGTCGTTCGCGACACCGGCACCGTCGCCGTGCCCGGAGCCGGGCTCCCAGGCGGCGTACGGGACGTCGTCGACGCTCCAGGCCGGGGCGATCTCGGAGAGCTCCCGGCGATCCACGACCCGCGCGTCCACGCCGTGCTCGCGCTGCATCGCGACGTTCTTCTCGAGCCGCGGAAGCTCCGCCTCCGGCACGATCCGGACGAACCCCGTCTGCCGGAAATCTCCGTCGCGGCCGACGTACTCCCTCCACGAGCGGAAGATCTCGAGGCTCCGAACGGCCAGGTCCACCTCCGGCGGGAAGCTGTAGTGCATGCGGACGAGGGCCGAGGAGCGCCCGCTGCCGCCTCCGGCGACGTCGCCCTTGTCGAGGACGAGGATCTTCCCCGCCCCGCGCCGCGCGAGATGGAAGGCGATCGACGCGCCCATCACGCCGGCTCCCAGGATCACGAAGTCGGCGGTGCGGTCGAGCTCGGCGCTCAGGCGACCCTCCGCTTCCAGTCGCGCAGGATCTGGCGAGAGGCGTTGTGGCCCGGCGCGCCGGTGACTCCGCCGCCCGGATGCGCGCCCGCGCCGCAGAGATACAGCCCCGCGATCGGCGTCCGATAGCGAGCGAACCCGGCCACGGGCCGGAGAAAAAAGAGCTGCTCGAGCGAGAGATCGCCGTGGAAGATGTTGCCCTCGGTCAGCCCGTACGTCCGCTCGAGGTCGAGCGGCGTCAGGACCTGGCGCGCGACGACGGCGCCGGGGACGTTCGGCGCATACTCGGCGATCTTCGCCACGACCCGATCGCCGAGCAGGTCCCGGTTCTCGTCCCAGGTCCCCGCCTTCAGCCGATACGGCACGTACTGGACGAAACAGGTCATGACGTGGCGGCCCGCCGGCGCGAGGGAGGGGTCCACGTTCGAGGCGACGACGCAGTCCACCCAGAGCTCTTCGGGAATCTCGCCTTCGCGCGCGATCGCATAGCACCGCTCGGCGAAATCGAGCGAGGGCACGAGCGTGAAGAGGGCGCGCTCCGACTTCCGGAACCCGGGAGGCATGGCGGCGACGCGCGGCTCCTCGGACAGCACGAAGTTGACCTTCGCGCAGGGGCCGTCCATCTTGATGCCCGCAACGGCGCGCCGGAATTCCTCGGGAAGGTCCGTCCTCGCCGATGAGCCCGAGAAACGTCCGCTTCGGATCCGCGTTGGAGACCACAACCCTCGCGCCGATTTCCGTCGCCATCCTCGAGCACGACGCCGCGCGCCCGACCCTCCGCGACCGCGATCCGCGCGACGGTCGCCGCCGTCCGGATCTCGGCGCCGAAGCCCCGGGCCGCCGCGGCCATCGCCTGCGTGATCGAGCCCATGCCGCCGAGGACGTGGCCGTAGAAACCCTGGAGCCCGTGCTCGCCGCCGGAAAGCAGGTGGAAGAGCAGCCCGAGCGCCGTCCCCGGAGCGTAGGATCCGCCGTGCTTGCCGTAGACGTTGTTGGCGAGAAAGAGCGTCTTCACCTTGTCCGACTCGTAGTTGCGGTCGAGAAAGTCCCCGAGGCTGCCCGTCAGGAACGAGACCATTCTCGAGATTTCTCACGCCGGTGATGCCGCGAAACCGCCTCCCGACCCGCAGCGCCTCGAGTGCGCCGGCGAATCCCCGGGTGTGCACGTCCGGAGGCGGCTCGAGAAAAAACGGCTGAAGGTAGCGTGCGAGCTTCTTCAACTCGTCGTCCACGCGGACGAAGGTGCGCGCGTCCTCTCGAGAGAGGCGCGCGATCTCCTGGACGGTCCGATCGCGGTCGGACCACCAGGACACCGCTCCTCCGTCGAGGAACGGCACGAAGAGGGCCGGATCGCAGGGCACCATGCGCAGCCCGTGTCGCGCGAGATCGAGGTCGCGGATGATCTCGGGGCGCAGCATGCTGGCGATGTAGGACGTCGTCGAGGCCCGGCAGCCCGGCGCGATCTCTTCGGTGACGCATGCGCCGCCGACGATCGCCCTTCTTTCGAGAACGAGCGTCGAAAGGCCGGCCCGGGCGAGATAGGCCGCGGCGGTCAGGCCGTTGTGGCCCGCGCCCACGACGACCGCGTCGTAGAGCCGGCGATTCTGATCGGCAGTCACCACAGACGGCAGTCGTTCTTAATAAGCTAGCACAGGTTGCTTTTCGGAACCGACCTTCATAAGCTGACCCCCAGTCATGAGAACAATCGAACTTCGGACCGCCCCGACCCGTCTCCCGGCTCCGCGCCTGCGCGCGGAGGCCAAGCGCGCGCGCATCCTCGAAGCCGCGATGCGCAACTTTGCCGAACGCGGCTACCACGCCACGCGGATCGAGGACATCGCGACCGAGCTGTCAATCGCGAAGGGATCCGTCTTCCAGCACTTCGGCAGCAAGGAAGGGCTCTTCCTGGCCGGCTACAAGAAGGCCGTCACGTCCTTTCCCGCGTGGCTCGACGCTCCGGCGGAGATCGTCGCGCGCGGCTTCTTCGCGACCCTGCGCTACTGGCTCGAGCGCACCGACCGCCTCGTCCGCGAGAACTGGATTCCCTACCGCATCGCCCTGCTCGGAAACTACGGCACGGACCTGACGCTGCGCCACGAGATCAACCGGTTCCTGCGCGATCAGGACGTCTACGGTACGGCCGCCTTCGTGCGCATGGGCGTCGAACGCGGCGACCTCCGCTCCGACATCGATCAGGCCATGATCGTCTCCATGATGGAGTGGACGGTCGACCGCTTCCAGGATGCGCTCCTGACGGAGGAGCTCGACCCGGGGCTCTTCTCCCGCTCGGGAAACCGGGCCGAGAAGACCGCGGCCCGCATCGAACAGTTCCTCGAGCTCCTGTCGGGGGCGATCGCGGCAAAGGCTCCGGTCCGCTCCGCGGGATCCCGGAGGGAGCGCAAGGCGTGACTCCGAGTCCGGCCGACTTCGTCTTCGAAACGGATCTGGCTTCCGCGGCCACGCTGCCCTCGTCCTGGTATCGGGACCCGCTCGTCCTGGCCCTGGAATAGGATCGGCTCTTCGCGCGGAGCTGGCAGCTCGACGGCCATACCGAGCAGGTGCGGCTGCCCGGGGACTACTTCACGTGCACCGTCGCCGACGAGCCCCTCGTCGTCACGCGGGCGGATGACGGCGCGATCCACGCGTTCTCGAACGTCTGCCGCCACCGCGCCGGCCCGGTCGCGCGCGGAGCCGGCCACCGCAAGGCCCTGATGTGCGGCTACCACGGCTGGACGTACACGCTCGACGGGGCGCTCCAGTCGACGCCGGAGTGGGACGGCGTGCGCTGCTTCGCGAAGAGCGCCCAGGGCCTTCCCGCCGCGCGGGTCGAGACCTGGGGACCGTTTCTCTTCGTCTGCCTCGATTCGGCGGCCCCGCCCCTCGCGCACGTCCTCGGCTCGATCCCGGCCGAGACGAAGGACCTTCCCCTCGAGCACATGAGCCTCTTCAAGAAGATGGACTACGAGGTCGCGTGCAACTGGAAGGTCTACGTGGACAACTACCTCGAGGGATACCACATCCCGATCGTGCACCCGGAGCTCTTCCAGGAGATCGACTACCGCGGATACCGGGTCGAGACCGCCGAGTACCACTCCAAGCAGCACGCGCCGATCCGCTCGAAGAGCGAAGATTCTCTGTACCGGCGCAACCTCGCCTCGGGCGCCGATCCCGAGGCGCTCTACTACTGGGTCTTCCCCAACCTGATGCTGAACCTCTATCCCGACAACCTGCAGACCAACATCATCCTGCCCCTCGACCCGGACCGGACGCTGACGCGCTTCGAGGGGTACGTCCTCGAGCCGAACAGCCCCGGGGTCGCCGAGGAGTTCGCGCGGTCGTTCGCCTTCAGCGACCAGGTGCAGCAGGAGGACATCGCGATCTGCGAGGCCGTCCAGAAGGGGCTGAACTCGCGCACGTACGACCGCGGACGGTACTCCGTCCTGCGCGAGAACGGCCTCCACCATTTCCACGAGCTCCTCACCCGCGCCCTCCGGTGATCCGCCTGCGATAGGCTCGAAGCCATCGCCGACCTCCCCTCCCACGACCGCTGCGAAACGGGAACGCATCCGGCCGGCCTGCACCGGGGGATGGGTTTTCGGGACGTCCTGCTCTTCCTGGTCACGGCGGGGACGAACCTGCAGTGGGTCGCGACCGCCGCGGCCGGCGGCGCCTCGGCGCTCGTCGTCTGGTTCATCGGGTTCTTCGCGATGGCGCTTCCCCTCGGGATCTGCGTCATCGCCCTCTCCTCGCGTCATCCCGAGGAGGGCGGCGTCTACGTCTGGGCGAAGGTGGCCTTCGGCGATTTCGCCGGTTTCATCACCGGCTGGACCTACTGGATGTCGAACCTGCCCTACTTTCCGGGAGTCCTGTATTTCGCCGCCGCCAACGCCCTCTACGCCGGCGGGACGCGCTGGATCGGCTACTCGACGAGCGCTCCGTACTTCATCGGCGCGTCGCTCTTCGGCCTCGCTCTCGGCACGGCCGTCAACGTCGCAGGCGTCGAGATCGGCAAGTGGCTCTCGAACGTGGGGGCGATCGCCCGCTGGCTCGCCACCGCGCTCCTGGTCGTCCTCGGAGTCGTCGCCTTCGTGAAGCTCGGCCCGGCGACGAGCTTCACGGCCCGCTCCCTGATTCCCGGCACCCACCTCAAAGACGTCATCTTCTGGTCCACGATCGCCTTCGCCCTGACGGGCCTCGAGTCCGCGTCCTTCCTGGGAGACGAGATCCGCGACGCCGCCCGGACGGTCCCGCGGGCGATCATGGCGTCGCTGCCGATCATCCTCGGAATCTACGTCGCCTGCACGCTGAGCGTTCTCGTGGCCGCCCCCGCCCGGGATGCGACGAGCCTCCAGGCCATCATGCAGGCGATCGCCCGCGCGGAATCGCGCATCGGCCTGTCGGGCCTCTCGCCGATCGCGGCCGTGCTCATCGCCGTGACCGCGCTCGGAAGCGTCGGCGCGTGGCTCGCCTCGGTCGCCCGGATTCCGCTCGTCGCGGGTCTCGATCGATACCTGCCGGCGGAATTCGCGAAGATCCATCCGCGGTGGGGCACGCCCTGGGCGGCGCTGGTTCTCCAGGCGGCCGTCACCGCGGTCTTCGTCTTCCTCGGCCAGGCCGGCACTTCCGTCCGCGGCGCCTACGACGCCTTCGTGAGCATGACGATCATCTGGTACTTCATCCCGTTTCTCTACCTCTTCGCGGCCGCGATCAAGCTGCGCGGCGAGGCCGCGATTCCGGGGTTCCGGATCCCGGGCGGCCGCCGCGCCGTCGCGGTGCTCGGAGTCCTGGGCCTCTTCACGACGCTGGCCTCGATCGGCCTCTCGCTCGTGCCCGCCGAGGACAACCCGAACCGGCTTCTCGCCCTCGCGAAGGTCGTCGGATTCACCGCCGTGATGATCGGAACGGGCGTGTGGGTCTACGCCCGGGAGCGGCGCAAGATCGCCCGTCAGGGCCCGTAGAGGGTCAGCCCGAACGTCGCGTCGAGAAACGCCGCCATCTGGGCGCGCGTGTTGGGGCTGTCGGGACAATAGTCGCCGCCCCCGCATCCGGCGGTGATTCCCTCCAAGGAGAGCTCCTCGATCCACGGCGCGAAGACGTTCGAGGCCGGGACGTCCGCGAAGACGCCGAGGGCCGGCGGCGGCGCGAATCCGCTGCCGTGGAGCGCCTTGAGAAGGAAGACCGCCATCTGCGCGCGCGTGACCGGGCGATCCGGGCAGTAAAGATTCGCGTCGCAGCCCGCCGTGATGCCGCTGCCGGCGAGATCCTCGATCCAGTCGAGGGCGAAGGCCCCCGGAGGCACGTCGGCGAAACGGGTCCCCGATCCGGCCGGCGGCACGTACGCCGCGCCGAGCTTGCCCTTGAGGAGAAAGACCGCCATCTGCGCGCGGGTGACCGACGCCGCGGGGCAGTAGTTGCCCCCGAGGCATCCCGCCGTGACGCCGGCGTGAAAGAGCGTCTCGATCTTCGCGTAGAAGGGGTCGGCCGCCGGCACGTCGGGGAAGCTGCCTCCGACGTGAAGGGTCCAGGTCTTGGCGGCCGCGCCGTTGATCGTCTCGACGAAAGTCGTGTCCCAGTGGGCCGAGGGACGCGCGGCCGGGCTCGAGACGGCGACGGCATAACAGTCGCCGCCCGCCTGGCCGCAGCTCGCCGGCGAGCCCGAGGGCGGAGAGCCGTAAGCCGCCGATGAGTCGGTGAGCGAGTAGCTCGCTCCCGACGGTCCGGAGAACGCGGATGCCGAGCCCGCGAGCGCCACGGTCGAGGTCGCCGGGTTCTCCCAGGACGGCGCGACGACGACCGTCTCGCCCGGCTCGAGCACGCCGTTCTGATTGGACGAGCCCGACGGCATCGAGTCCACCGCGAGCGCCGGGGCCAATGGGGGCTGCCAGCCGAGCTGCACGACCTCGAAGTCGGACGCCGTCAGGGAGCCGAATGCCGGATTCAGCACGTCGTTGTCCCAGCGGACGTCCCAGGTTCCGCTGACGTACATGTCCGATCCGTTGTCGGCGACGATCAGGCCGTACTTCTTCATCGCCCGGAAGATCTTCTGGACTGCCGGGTCGAATCCGGAGATGTCCGTGGACGCCTTGAGGCGCAGTCGGGCGCCCATGGGCGGCGCGCCGGAGACCTGGGTTCCCGCCAGGTGAGAGCCCGGGTACACGTAGCCATCCGTGTGCCGCACCGTGAAGCGGAAGGCGTGATGGATCTCGTCCGGGCCGTAGACCTCGTCGTAGCGCACCAGCCCCGGAAGGATCGCGAGCCCCGCGGCGTCGGCGGAAGTCCAGCCGTCGGGCCTTCGGTCGTTGGTCTTCAGGTCGAAGAACGCTCCCGAGTATGCCGTCCACTGCGAGCCGTCCCACCACACGTTGTAGAGCTCGTAGAGATAGCGGTGATCGCGGTCCAGGATGAGCATGTGGCGATCGATATCGCCGGTGTCGTCGATCGAGCCGGGGTCGCCGCCCTCGATCCAGTGCGGCTGCGAGATCGCCGCGTCGGGAATCGGATAGAAGGGATACGACGTCTGCGTCGAGTGGTCGACACCGTCGCTCTCGTCCGCCTGGTCGAACTGCACCGTCTTCTTCGGCTGGCTGCCGTCCACGACGATGAACGGAAAACCGTAGATCCGGATCCCATCCTCGAGTGTTCCGCCGAAGTCCGGGTGGAGAGGACGCGGGCTCCCGTTGTTGATATAGGCGATGAAGCCGTCCGAGCCGGAATCGACCGGCGCGGACGTGACCTCGGCCGCCCACCAGTTCGTCGGCAGCGTGAGGCCGGACCCCGGAAGGCCCGATTCGAGCCGCGGCGGCATCGTCTGACCCGACGCCGCGACGCACGCGAGCACGACGCCGGCGGCGGCCGCCGGAAAAATCGCCCGACGCGTCAACGTTTTCACGGCGAGATCGTCCGGGAAGATTATGAGGCGGTCCCCGCCTTCCCGAAACCTGATCGATCGGCCAGCGTTGCGGCGCGGCCGGCCCCTGTTCTTCTTTGGCCCGGCTGATCAGTCGCGCCGCCGGCCTCGAAACCGTAGTCTGCGGAGCACCTTGTTCCCGAAAGTCGAAGCCTCGTGTGACCCGCGTCACGTCGCGATTCGCGCCGCGTCGCTACAATTCCCGGACCCGAACAATCCATTGTTTCTGGCGGCAGTGAGAAAGGACTTATGCCGATGAGAGAAAGTTCCTCTCCCCGAACGTCCATTTCCTCTCTCGTCGCGAGAGGCGCCGCGGGGCCGCTGGCGTTTCTCGCGACCCTCGGACTGCTGTCCGGGGGTATTGCACTCGGCGCCACGGCGACCTCGACTCCGTTCCAGCTCGCCTACGCGTCCGGGACATCGGGTCCGGCCAGCGGCGGCACCAACGTCAACCTCGTCGGCAACCAGTTCCAGTCCGGCGCGACGGTGACGATCGGCGGCGTCGGCGTGAGCGCGGTCGTGCACAGCACGACGCTCATCAAGGCGACGAGCCCGTCACTTTCGGCGGGCGCGCTCTACGACATCGTCGTCAACAACGGCGGGCCGGCGAGCGTTCTCCCGAGGGGCTGGCTCGCCGACTTTGCCGACGTGCCGCAGTCGAACGCCTTCCACGCTCCGGTCGAGACGATCATCCGCGACGGGATCACCGCCGGATGCGGCGGCGGCAACTATTGCCCCTCGGCCTCGATCACTCGCGCGCAGATGGCGGTCTTCCTGCTCCGCGCCGAGCACGGCTCGGGCTACGTGCCGCCACCCGCGACCGGCACGATCTTCGGCGACGTCCACCAGGGCGACTTCGCCGCCGACTGGATCGAGCAGCTCTACGCCGAGGGCATCACGGGAGGCTGCCAGTCCGGAACTCCCCCGAAGTATTGCCCGGGGTCGTCGGTCACCCGCGGCCAGATGTCGGTCTTCCTGCTGAAGATCTACCATGGCACCGGCTACGCGCCGCCCGCGGCGACCGGCGTCTTCTCGGACGTGCCGACCACGAGCCCGTTCGCTCCGTGGATCGAGGAGCTCGCCCGTCTCTCCGTCACCTCGGGCTGCGGCGGCTCGCTCTACTGCCCGAACAACGCGGTCACGCGCGGCCAGATGGCGGTCTTTCTCGCCAAGTCCTTCCACCGCCCCGAGGCGACGCGCTTCCTGGAGCAGGCGACGTGGGGTCCGAAGGACTCCGACATCTCGAGCCTGCTCGGGCAGGGATATCTGCCGTGGCTGGCGAACCAGTTCTCGCTGCCCGCCTCGGGCTACCCGGCGCAGAACCTGGTTCCGAACAACATCCCGGATACCTGCGGCGACGGCAGCGGCGCGAACCCGCCGAACTGCCGGCGAGACAACTACTCGACATACCCCCTCTACACGACGTTTTTCACCAACGCGCTCTACGAGCCCGACCAGCTCCGCCAGCGAGTCGCGTTCGCGCTCCAGAAGCTCGACGTCGTCTCGACCAACACGATCACGCGGCCGGGCCAGGTCATCCCGTACCTGAACATCCTCTTCGACAACGCCTTCGGCAGCTACGGCGACATCCTCAGTCAGCTGACGCTCAACCCGGCGATGGGCGACTTCCTCAACATGGACTCGTCCACCAAGAACAACCCGAACGAGAACTACGCGCGCGAGATCATGCAGCTGTTCTCGATCGGGACCGTGCTGCTCAACCAGGACGGCTCGACGCAGAACGATCCGATCTCGGGCCTGCCCCTCCCGACGTACGACCAGTCCGTGATCGACAACCTGAAGCTCGTGTTCACCGGCTGGAAGATCCCGAACATCACGGTGCCGCCCCTCGCCGGCGACAGCGGCGAAACGGCCGCCGATTACATCAGCCCGATGACGCTCCAGAGCTCCAGCCACAGCACGGTCGAGAAGGATCTCTTCGTCCAGGACGTGCCGGACGCGCAGCCGTTCCTGCCCGATCAGAACGGCAATGGAGCTCCGACGATCATCGCGGCGGGCGGATCGGGCACCACGGATCTGCCCACCGCGATCAACGCCCTCTTCGACCACCCGAACGTCGGACCCTATCTCTGCCGGGAGCTGATCCACAGCCTCGTGACGTCGAACCCGTCGCCGGCCTACCTCGAGCGCGTGACGGGGTTCTTCAACGACAACGGCGCGGGCGTGCGCGGCAACCTCTGGGCGGTCGTGAAGGCGATCCTGCTCGACCCGGAGGCGCGCAATGCCCCGAGCGACCCCACGTACGGCAAGCTCAAGGAGCCCGTCCTCTTCGAGCTCGGCATTCTCCGGGCGTTCAACGCGCAGTCGGCCAACCGCAGCGCGCCATCGGACGGCGTCCTCTCCACCTGCACCAATTGCACGCGCGACCAGGGCGAAGAGGTCTTCAAGCCGAACACCGTCTTCAGCTACTTCCCGCAGGGCTACCTCGCGCCGCCGGCGTCGGCGGGCCTGCTCGGACCCGAGTTCGGGATCATGGACGCGTCCACGTCCCTCAAGCGCGCGAACTTCGCCAACACGATCGTCTTCTCGACATTCGGCGTCAGCTGCAGCGCGACGTCGTGCTATCAGCCGAACGGGACGTCCATCGACCTGACCGAGCTCCAGGAGCTGGCCCCGAACTCGGCCAACCTCGTGGATCGGCTGAACCGGCTCCTGATGCACGGGACGATGTCGGACGAAATGCGCACTTCGATCATCGGGGCCGTCGAAGCGGTCTCGCCGTCCACCGATACGTTGAAACGCGCCCGCCAGGCGCTTTATCTGGTCGCGACGTCGTCGCAGTACCAGGTGCAGAGGTAACGCCATGTCGCACTCGAGAAGAGACTTCCTCCTTCGCACGACCTGCGCCGCCCTCGGGACGGCGGCGCTCCAGAGCACCGTGCGCAAGCTCGGCCTGACGAACCTGCTGGCCACGCCGAACACGGTGAGCGGAAACTACCGCGCGCTCGTCTGCGTCTTCCTGCAGGGCGGCAACGACTCCAACAACATGGTCATCCCGACCGACTCGTTCTACACGTCCTACGCCAGCCAGCGTCCAACGATCGCGATCCCGGCCGGCAACGTGCTGTCCCTGGCCAATCCGCCGGCGAGCCTCGGCGGCCGGACCTTCGGATTCCACACCAACATGCCGGAGTTCGTCAGCCTGTACAACGCGAACAAGCTCGCGGTCGTGACAAACGTGGGACCGCTGGTCATGCCGATGAGCCAGGCCGAGTACGTCGGCAACACCAAGCCAAAGCCCTATGCGCTCTTTTCCCACTCCGACCAGGTGCAGGCGTGGCAGTCGGGCCGCTCGGACATCAAGATCTCGACCGGCTGGGGGGGCCGCTCGGCCGACGCCGTCTCGACCTGCAACGCGGGCAGCGGCTTCCCGACGATCACATCGATCGCCGGACAGTCCACCTTCGCCATCGGCCTCCAGCGTCCGCTCTCGATCGGCACCGGATCGCTGACGAGCGTCCTCGTGCTCAACGGGTTCAGCGGATCGGCCACGGACGTCGCGCGGAAGGCCTCGATGGATTACCTCCGCACGATCGACCAGACGGCGACCATGATCGCGGGCGCGAGCACCACGACCCAGCAGGCCGTGGACATCGGCGCGGACTTCACGACGGACCCCACGATCAACACGGTCTTTCCGAACACCAGTCTCGGCAACCAGTTGAAGCAGGTCGCCAAGGTCATCAAGCTCGTCCAGAGCTCGCCGGGACTCAACCTCTCGCGCCAGATCTTCCTCGTCCAGCAGGGCGGCTACGACACCCACCAGAATCAGCGCAACGATCAGGACGCCAACCTGCTCGGCCTGTCCCAGGCCCTGAACGCCTTCTACAACGCGACCGTCGAGCTCGGACTCCAGAACAACATCACGGCCTTCACCCAGTCGGACTTCGCGCGGACCCTGCAGGAATCGGGCGCGGGCGGCGGAGCCGGCACGGACCACGGCTGGGGAAGCCACCAGTTCGTCATCGGCGACGCGGTCTCCGGCGGCAACTTCTACGGCACGCCGAACGGCTCGACCGGTTCGATCTTCCCGACCCTTCAGACGGGAGGCCCGGACGACACGACCACCAGCGCGTCGAACGGCCGCGGACGGTGGATTCCGACGACGGCATCCGACCAGTACGCCGGAACGCTCGCCAAATGGTTCGGGGTCGCGGACCTCGACATGAGCACGGTCTTCCCGAACCAGGGCAACTTCGGCACGATGGACATCGGCTTCATGGGAGCGCCGCCCGCGGGCTGCTAAATCGGTGACACGCGGGGGCGGCCGGGTGGCCGCCCCCGCTCTTTCAGGATCGCCGCATGAATCGCAAGCTCACCTCATCGATTTCGCTGCTCGGCGTCGGACTCGCCGCGGTCTGGCTCGCGAAAGCCGGCGCGACGCCCACGGTCACCTTCGAGATCGATCCCCCGAATCCCGTCGCCGGCCAGTCGATCCTTCTGCGCGACACGTCGCCGTCCGCAGCGGCCTCCTGGCTTTGGACCTTCGGCGACGGCGGTTCGGCGACGAGCGCTTCTCCTTCGCACGTGTGGGCCGGCGCCGGCGCGTACACGGTGCAACTCTCCGCCCAGGGCACGACGGTCGAGCAGAGCGTCAACGTCACCTCCGCCACCACCCTGCGCATGCTCGCATCGCACCCCTTCGATGTCGCGATCGCGGCGAAAGACCCGAAGACCGGAGCCGACTCGCCGGGCCGGGCCGTTTCGGTGACGGACCGGTTCGGGTGGTTCAGCTTCCCCGGCATCACGCAGGACGCCGGGAATCCGGAGGTCACGGTCAAGCTCCTCGAGGCGCCGACCTTCGGCCACTACTGGATCTTCTGGAGCGCGATGACGAGCCTCCCGTACACGATGACGGTCACGGACGTCACGACGGGACAGGTGCAGGTCTACGAGAAAACCGGCTCCGATCCGAGCGGCGGCTGGGACCTGACGAGCTTCCCGTGGGTCACGCCCGCCCCGACCGTCCCGGCGGCGCCGACGGAAACGCCCGTCCCGGGCCAGCCGACCTCCACGCGAACGAAGACTCCGACGCCGACGGCCACGGCGACGGGGGCGCCGGCCGCCACTCCGACTCCCGCGCCCACTCCGGGAATCACGCAGATCACCCTGAGGGCCCAGTCGTGGCAATGGAACTGGTGCTTTGCGGCCGACCAGTCGATTCATCCCTGCGTCGCCGGCGCGTGCGCATACGAGATCGAGCAGACCAGCGTCGTGGGGCAGCCTCCGAATACGTTCACCTGCCACAAGTGCGTCATTCACCTGCACGAAGGCTGCTCGTACAACCTCACCCTCTACAACGGAGACCCGCCCGACGGAGAGCCGTCGAGCGCCCATGCGGTCAGCGACAATCCGGCGATCGGCCTGCCCGCGACCACGGTCAGTCCGGGCCAGCAGTTCACGTACCTCCTGACGATTCCTCCGGGGGCCCCCGAGCAGGACTTCCACTGCACCAACGATTCCTGCGCGCAGGGCGGGCCGCCCGAGACGACCCACGAGCTGATGCTCGGCAAGATCCTCATCGATCCCTGAGCCGCTGAGCATCCGATGCCCGTCTCGGATATCCTCTCGGCGCCAGCCGGGAGGAATCGGTGCCCGAGCCCGCTTCCAACGTCGAGTTCGCCCACAAGATCCAGGAGCAGGGCCACCACGGCGGTCCGCATGGACGCTCGGAATGGCTCGAGGTCATCGAGGCGGCGGCCCTCGCGGTCGTCGCCGTCCTGACGGCGTGGAGCGGTTACCAGGCGGCCCTCTGGGACGCCCGGAGCGCGGCCTCCTATGCGCAGGCCTCGGGCACTTCCGCCGCCGCCCAGGAGCAGCTGACCCTGGCCGGCCAGGAGCACATCTACGACATCTGCACGTTCAATTCCTGGATGGCCGCCGAGTCGAAACACGACGATGCTCTCGCGGAAGTGTTCGAGCGGCGCTTTCGGCCCGAATACGCCGTGGCCTTCGCCGCGTGGATGAAGACCGACCCGATGCACGATCCCAAAGCCCCGCCTGGACCGAGCTTCATGCCGCAGTACAACGATGCGCGCCTCGAGAAGGCGCACGCCCTGGGCGACGAGGGGAAGACGCAATACCAGAACGGCGTGGCGAGCCGGCAGACGGGCGACGAGTACGTCCGAATCACCGTGGTCCTCGCCACCGTCCTGCTGCTGACGGCGATCTCGCAGCGATTCAAGATCTATGCGGCGCGCGTCGCCCTCGTGACGATCGCATTCGCCATGCTCGTGATCGCGATCTTCTGGATCTCGACCTTCCCGCGGGCCTGAGGCCCGCAGAGGAGCTCGTTCATGCCTCTCGAAGAGAAGCCGTTCCGCTCCGAGACCGAGGGGTCGGCCGCGCCGACCGAGATCCACGTCCGGATCGGGCATCCGCGCGTACGGCCGCACGTCGTGCCGGCCGCGGGCAAGACCGAGGCGCCGACGGCGGGAGACTTCGTGACGAGCTTTCTCGTCGCCTGGCAGCCCTCCCCGACCCCTCCCCCGCACTGGATCGAGCTGCTGCGCCAGGCGCCCTTCGGGACGCAGGCGATCCGCTCGAGCGCGCTTCACTGGGACGGCCACGTGCTCTCGATCGAGCTCCTGAACGAAGCGGACATCGAGGCCTTCGCCATAGAGATGTCCGACTGGGTGGAGTTTGCGAACGCCGAGTTCGGGCGACGCGCCCATACGCCGGCCGAGGAAGCGCTGGCGGACGCTCAGAGGCGGGCCGAGGCGCTCGAGAACCGGCTGCGCAAGTAGGGCGAGCCGGCGGCGCCTACTTCCGGGGCGTCGGCGTCGCCGCGAGCAGCTTCGCCACGACCTCGTCGTAGTACGGTTTGTCCTGCAGGCCGGCGTACTTTCCCGGGAAATACGCGAGCGTCAGGTCCGCGCGGGAAGCCGCGGCGTCGAAGGCGTTCAGGACGACCGCCAGCCGCTGGTCGTGCGGAAGGCGGGTGTTGTCGATCATGGGAAAGTCGAAGTGGCCCACCCAGAACTCGGTCGAGACAGTCTCGGCGCCGGTCGGCTCCGCCGTGCGCACGGTGACGCGCAGCTGCACCTGCTCGTTGACCCGGTCGAAGTCGAGGACCTCGAGCTTGAAGTTGCGCGTGATGCCGTCGACCGTCAGATCGCGCGCGAGGTAGGGCACCGTCCCGCTTCCGTCGGCGGCGACGAGCGCGAGGCCCTTGCCGTCGACCGACGCGTCGAAGGTCGCGCCGCCCTCCTCGATGACGAGCATCTGCTTCTTCGAGACCTCCTCGGCGACCCGGTCGAGACGGGCGAGGTACTCCGCCCTCTGCGGGCTCTCGCGGACCGCGCGGGCGAGATGGAGGAACAGCGGCTTCAGGTTGAGAGATTCGTGAAAGTTGTACACGAGGAGCTCGAGGTTCAGGACCTTCTGCTCGAGGGTTCCGCCGCCACCGCCGAGAAAGGAGTTGATGATCGACGTGAACATGTCCTTGCGCAGGGCGCTCTCGGACTCCTCGCGCTTGCTGGTGAGCTCCGAGTAGAGACGCGCGTTGGTCTCGCTCGTCTGCATCCGCTCCCGCAGGGCCGACTCCCGCGCCTCGCGGTCGCGCAGCCAGCTCGAGGTCCAGAAACCGAGCACCGCCACGGCGAGGGCGGTCAGCAATCCACCGACCGGCTGAAGGACGATGGCGGCCTTGTCCCAGGCGTCCCGCCGGTCCGGCGGCGGGGGCGCGGGCTCTCTCATTTCCTCGACAGGACGAGCTTCCCGCCGTCCTGGTGCACCGCGACGTCGTAGCGGCTCGGCTTGTCGTACACCGTGACGCCGAGCGCGGCGGTCGCGCCCCGGTAGGTCACGGTCAGCTTGCACTCGCCCGTCCCGGTGATCTTCAGGCTGTAGGAACCGAAGTCGTCCGTTTTTCCGGTGGCCGAGGCGCCCCCACACTCGAGCCGCAGGGCCACTCCCGCCGGCACGGGCTTGCCGGCGTCGCTCAGGGTGCCGTGGATCTCGGCGGCGGACGCGAGGGACGCGGCCGCCAGGAGCGAAATTCCCGCGAACAGCGACTTGTTCATTCCAGAGCCTCCACGGCCCACTCTAACGAAAGGCGCGGCGCGGGGCATTCCGTGATGTACCGTCGAAGCGTTCGCCGACATCGAAAACGAGCATGAGCGATACGGGCCCCAGGCCCCCCTCTTCCGAGATCACGCCGGAGGCGGTCTACGCCGACCGGAGGCGGTTTCTCAGGGACGCGGCGCTTTTCGCGGCGACCGCGGCGGGATTCGGCGGCGGAGTTCTCTGGTTGACGCACGGAGCGCGCCGCCGCAGCACCCCCGAGCCTTCGGAGGCGTCTCTCCCCGCCGCGCGCCCCGGGACCTTCGACACGTCCGAGCCGCGAACGCCCTTCGGAGCCATAACGACCTACAACAATTTCTACGAGTTCGGGTCGAACAAGGACGACCCGGCGCGTCTCGCCGGCGGACTGCGCACGCGCCCGTGGACCGTCGCCGTCGACGGGGAGGTCCACCGGCCGCAGACTCTGGACATCGACGCGCTGGTCCGCGCGTTTCCGGCCGAGGAGCGCGTCTACCGGATGCGGTGCGTCGAGGCCTGGTCCATGGTCATTCCCTGGGATGGATTCCCGCTCGCCAGCCTGCTGCGCCGCGTCGAGCCGACGTCGAACGCGCGGTACGTCGCCTTCACGACCCTCCTCGACCCCGCGCAGATGCCGGGCCAGCGGCAGTCGTATCTCCAGTGGCCCTACGTGGAGGGGCTGCGCCTCGACGAGGCGCTCCACCCGCTGACCATCCTCGCGACCGGGCTCTATGGCAGGCCCCTGCCGAACCAGGACGGCGCGCCGCTGCGGCTCGTCGTTCCGTGGAAGTACGGGTTCAAGGGGATCAAGTCGATCGTCCGGATCTCGCTGACGCGCGAGCAGCCGCCGACGGCCTGGAACGTCGCGGCGCCCGACGAGTACGGTTTCTACGCCAACGTGAACCCGGCCGTCGACCACCCGCGCTGGAGCCAGGCGACCGAGCGCCGGATCGGAGAGCTGTCGCGCCGGCCGACGCTGCCCTTCAACGGATACGGCGAACAGGTGGCGTCGCTGTACTCCGGCATGGACCTGCGCCGCTTCTTCTGATGGAAGCGCGCGCGATCGCGGCGCCGCGGCCGAGAAGCCGGCGGACGTGGCTGAAGCCCGGCGTCTTCGCGGGCTCGCTCGTGCCGCTCGCGGCGCTCCTTCTCGAGGCGGCCCGCGGGGAGCTCGGCGCCGACCCCGTCGCCGAGGCGCTGAATCGCCTCGGCCTGACCGCTCTCGTCTTCCTGACCGCCTCGCTCGCCTGCACGCCCCTGCGCGAGATCGCCGGCTGGACGTGGCCGATCGCCCTCCGGCGGATGCTCGGCCTCTTCGCGTTCTTCTACGCGTCGCTCCACTTCGCGACGTACGCGGCGATCGACCAGGGTCTTCGCCTCCGCGCGATCCTCGCGGACGTCACGAAGCGTCCCTTCATCATCGCGGGATTCACGGCGTTCCTCCTGCTCGTGCCGCTCGCCGCGACCTCGACGGCCGCGTCCGTCCGGCGGCTCGGCTTCGTGCGCTGGAAGCGCCTGCACCGGCTGGTCTACGCCGCCGGCGCCCTCGCCGCGGTGCACTTCTGGCTGCGCGTCAAGGCCGACCACCGCGAGCCGGCGGCGTATGCCGCGGTCCTCGCCCTCCTCCTGCTTTCCCGCGTCGCGCTGTGGATGCGGGATCGGGCGAGGAGACATTAGAGCTTCGTAACGAAAGCTCCGAGGTGGCGTTGGGACGGGGCCTGCCCCGGCCGCGGGCGGCCGCAAGGGCCGCCCCTACGAAGACAAGGCAGGGCGCCGCACGTCCCTGATGGCGCGCTAGGGCCGGGCCGGCGGGAGGCCTCTCCAGTTCAGGATTCCGTTCCAGAGGAACCGATAGTCCGAGTGGTTCAGGTTGCGGTGGACCGGGTTGAAGTTGAAGGCGATGACGCGGCCCTTGCCCGAGGGCACGTCCAGGATCGCCGGGAACCCCTCCAGCTCCTCGAGCCGGCGGCCTCCGCCCGAGACGACCATCGAGGAATCTCCCGAGGCCGGCGCCTTCGGCTCGGGCTTCGCCTCGGGCTTGCGCTCGAGGCCCTCCTGGAACTCGCGCTCCTCCTTCGTCGGACGCGTGCCCCACTGGAGAACGACGAATCGCTGGTCCGCGGGCCGCACCGAATACGCCCAGAGGTCCGTGCGAAACGCCGAGCTTTCGAGCGGATAGCCGTAGGCGAGCGGATGCTCGGGACGGTCGAACTTCACCTTCAGCTCCACCCCCGGCGTGTAGGCCGAGCTGCTCCGGCGCGACACCCCGCGGACGAGACCTCCCTCGAGCGGCAGGGTCGAGCCGTTGCCGAGCGTGATCATCAGGCCGCCTGCATTCAGGAACTCCTGCAGGCTCTCCATGCCCGTCCAGCCAATGCCGCCGGTGATGTCCTCGGAGGCGTCCGGAACACCGTGGCTCGGAAACTGCGCGGTCTTCGTGTACGCCAACGGGCCCCACTTCGTATCGATCCCCTGGATCTGGCCCTTGAGGCTCTCGTCGTTGTGGCCGTAGAGAAGGACGTCGTACTTCTCGCGCAGATGTCCGGCGCGAACGTCCTCGTCGCGGATGTAGGCGTACGGGATCTTCTCCAGGTCGAGGGTCATGCGCAGCCAGCCCGTCATCTCCGTGTCGGACCAGAGATGCCAGAGGGCGATCCGCGGAATCGGGGCATCGTGCGTGGCGACCGACGGGGCGGCCGCGGCGCTCTCGAACGAGAGACCGAGCTCGTTCGCGACGGATCCGAGCGCGGAGGACAGCCCCTCCTGCGCCGGCAGGATCCAGGATCCCGCGGGATAGTCGACCCCGCCCGACTTGAAGGGCTTCTCGGCGATCGACAGCGCGAACGACGCGAGGCGGAAGCGCGCCGCGAGGAGCGCCTCCTGCCCCGTGTCCTTGAGGAGGTAGACCGGTCCGCGCCCCGAGACCCTGCCCACGACCTCCGGCCGGGCGTCGACCGGCGAGAGGCTCGCCGACGAGATCTTTGCATCGTCGATCTTTTTCGCCTCGAGCCCGTAGTGGACGGGCAGCGCCCACGACACGTCGTCGTAGGGCGTGTATGGGGTCTCCGGGAACTTCTGCGGCTCGAGCAGGTCGACGGCGTAGTTGCGATAGGGCTGGTCGAGTTTCACGACGAAGTCGCCCTTCGCGAACGTTCCCTCCTTGACCGTGACCGGCGCCGTGAGGCGCGACACTTCGATCCCGTCGGCGCGCAGGAGGTCGACCATCTGCGCGACCCGTCGGGGGTCGCCCTGGTCCTGCGGGATCGCGAAGGCGTACGGATTTCCCTTCACGCCCTTCTGCCAGGAGTTGTAGCCCTTTCGGTAGAAGTCGCGCAGCAGCTCCTTCGAGTTCTTCGCCGCCCAGTCCAGGATCGAGAGACAGCCCGATTCCATGTAGTTCGTGTTGTCGCGCAGGGACCAGAGAAACTTCTTCTCGGGCGGCCACGCCCGGTACCACTCGCGGTCGGTCACGGGCCGGTCCACGTAGCGGTGCGAGGGCCGCAGCGTGCGCTCGACCGTCTCGGCCGTGTGGTTGCCGAACGTCTCGTAGCCGCGGCCGAGCGAGTTGTGGTTCGACGCGATCGAGTCGAGGTAGTGCAGGCCCCACGACTCGGTGTAGCCCCACGTCCAGACGCCCGGCATCCCGAGGGCCGTCAGGGCCTCGACCTCGTGGAACGACATCTCGAGCCACTCGTCGATCGTGATCGGATCGAGGTGGGGATTGTAGGGACCGGTTCCATTCCAGGTCAGCATCAGCGGAATCGATTCGTGGAGGTCGTGGATCGCGACCGGGTGATATTCGTAGAACATGCGCGACACGGCCTGCGTCAGCTTGAGCGCCTGCTGATGGGCGTCGCGGTTGTTGTCGTGGAAGACGTAGTAGCCCCAGTACGGCGGCGACATCTCGGGCAGGTTTTCGTAGTCGGTCTTTCCCTTGAGATAGCGGTAGAACCAGTCGGCGGCCTTGTCCCGCCCGTCCGGCTCCGCGACGGGATTGATGAGAACGATGACGTTCCGGCGGATCCGATCGATCATCGGCTGGTTCGACACCGCGAGACGGTACGCGAGCTCCATGACCATCTCGGGGCTGCCCGTCTCGGTCGAGTGGAGACCGGCGTTGAAGTAGTAGATCGGCCGGGCGGTCTCGAGAATTTTCTCGGCCTGTTCCGGCGTCGTCGTGCGCGGATCCGCGAGCGCGGCGGTCGCCTTCTTGAGCCGGTCGAGGTCGCGAATCCCCTCCTCGTCGGCGATCGCGACGAGCAGTATGTCGCGGCCCTCCTCGGATTTCCCGAGGACGTCGACCCGGACGCGCGGCGTCGCCTTCGCGAGCTCGCGGAAGTATCCGTAGATCTGGACCGTGCGCGACAGCTCCCCGGCCGCCCCCGCGACATGCCCGAGGTACTTCGTCGGCGACGGCACGGTGTCCGAGGCCGGCACGTAGGCGACCCAGGGATTGCCGAACCGCGCCTCCGTCGTGAACTTCGCGATGGCTTCGACCGAGCCCGGCTCGGGCGTGTCGGGCGCGTAGGGCGATTCGGGGGCCGCCGCCGCGGCGCCCGCGGCCAGAATCGTGAGGCACAGGGATCTCGCGACCCAGCGAATCATGCGAGTGCTCCTCGGATCCGCGGCGAACGCCGCATTGTTTCAAACGGCTCGGTTCGGCGCGTAATCTAGCACGCGACCGACCGTAGACTGGCCGCGCATGGATCGACGCTTCGGCCGATGGGCGCCCGGGGCCCTCGCCGTCTTCGCCATTGCGGCCGCCGTCTCGGCTCCGCGTCCGCGCGGATGGACCGATCCGGCGCGGTTCGACGGCCGGCGCTATCACCAGCCGGAACCGCTGGTCACCGGCTTGCGCGACTGGCTCCGGCGGAGCTTGACGGCGTCGCGGGGTCCGTGGCGCTCGTTCACCGCCACGCCTCCAGGTCCGCCGCCTTCCGCATGCGTCGAGAACGGCGGACTCCGAGTGACCTTCGTCAACCATTCCACGTTCCTCCTCCAGATGGGCGGCATCAACGTCCTGACGGATCCGACGTGGTCGGAGCGATCGGCGCCGATCGTCGGCGCCCGGCGCCGGAGACCGCCCGGCATCCGCTTCGACGACCTTCCGCAGATCGACGTCGTGCTCGTCAGCCACGATCATCACGACCACCTGGACCTGCCCACGCTCGCCCGGCTCCAGGCGGGGTGGAAGCCCGCAATCTACACGGGCCTCGGCAACGCGGAATTTCTCTCCCGCCACGGAATCGCCGGCGCACGGGATCTGTCCTGGTGGCAGACGATCGGGATCGCCCCGGACGTCACCCTGACCGCCGTGCCGGCGCGTCACATGTCGGGCCGCGGCCTCTTCGACCACGACCGAACGCTCTGGTGCGGCTTCGTTCTCTCCGGGCCGTCGGGCTCGGTCTACTTCGCGGGCGACACGGGCTGGAGCTCGCTCTTCGCTCCGATCGGAGAGGCGTTTCCAAACCTGAGACTCGCGATCCTTCCGATCGGCGGCTTTCAACCCGCCTGGTACATGCGGGAACAACACATGGGACCCGACGACGCCGTCGCGGCGCACCGCATCCTCGGAGCCTCGACGTCGATCCCGATGCACTTCGGAACCTTTCCCAACGCCGCCGACGGCGAATTCGAGCCGGCCGACGCGTTGCGCCAGGCGCTCGCGAAGGCCCCGGACGTCGCCCCGCACTTCGTCATCCTCGACAACGGTCAGTCGCTCGACGTTCCTCCGGCGCCGGACGAACCGCCTGCGCCGCCCGTCGTCAGAACACCGCGGTGACGGCGAGCCCCTTGACCTGATCGCTCAGGAGGGGCGCGAACGAGATCCGGACCTTGCCGTCCCCCTTGCGCAGGCGGTTGTTCAGGGCCACGATGCCGCGGCCGACGAAGGTCCCGATGGCGGCGCCGGCCGTCACATCGGAGGTCCAGTGCGCGTTGTGGTAGACGCGCGCAAACCCGACGAGGCCCGCGAGCGTATACGCCGCGACGCTGACCCAGACCTGGTCGGAGTGTGCGCTGATGACCGACGCCACCGCGAAGGCCTGCGTGGCGTGGCCGGACGGAAACGAATTGTCGCTGCCCTGGAAGGGATGGAAGTCGGTGCTGCTGACGGACTGGCTCGGGCGGTCGCGACCGATGACGAACTTGAGCGTCGGCGTGATGATGCCCGAGGCGATGATGCTCGCCATCACGCTGTCGAAGAAGATTTCTTTGGCGTCCGGAGCATGGAAAAGGAAACCGGCGATCCCGTACGCCCCGATGACCGCAAAGGAGTACGACTCGCCAAACGGCTCGACGATGCGCGTCATGTCGTCCAGGGCCTGAGTCTGATGCGCCTGGGTCTTGTCGCGCATCGGGACGTCGAACGCGAAGCCGACGGCCACGACGCCCGCCGCGACGCCGCCGAAGACCAGCCAATTCTTCGCGGTCCAGTGGATGGGAGCGCCCAGGATCGTGACGGCGTCCTTCAGCGCGATCGTGCCGACGCCGGGCGCGCCCTCGTCCGGGGCCGCTTCCGCAGCCGGCGGCGCCGGCGCCTCCTGGTCGACGACGGCGGCTGGACTGTCCTCGCACGGAGCGAGGACGGCCTCCGCGGCGCCGGCGCGGTCCGACTCGGGCTCGGGCTCGGCCCGGGCCGCGCCGACACCCAGGAGCAGCGCGATGACGGCGGCCGCCGCGGAGCGAGGACTCATTGGGACGCCTGCTGGATGTCCCGGATCACCCGCTCGGTGACCCAGCCGACCGAGGGATCGCTCAGCGTCGAGCGGATCTCGCCGATCGCCGGCGCCGACGCCTTCCCGATCGAGCCCAGCGCGTACAGGCACGCGCGGGCCACGGCTCCCGACTGGCCGGCGGCATGGGAGGCCGCCGCGAGCGCGGGAACGGCCGGGGCGGCCGCAGGGCCATGGGCCCCCAGGGCCCGCGCCGCCGCTTCGCGGACGTTCGGGTCGGAATCGCCGAGGGCCCTCTCGAGGCCCGCGAGCATCTCGGCCGAGACGGGCGCTCCCGAAAGCGCGAGCGCCGCCATCGTCCGGACGCGCGGATTCGGATCGCCGAGGGCGCGGAGCTCGCCCGCGGTGTCCGTCGCGGTCAGGCGGGGCTCCTTCACTGCGGCGGCGAGGGCCCAGCCCTCCGATCCCACGCGGGCGAGGATGACGTTGTCCACGCCGAGCGTAAACCCGGAAGACGCCGGGTTCTTCCCGAGACAGACGAACGTCAGGGTGTGACGGCCCGCGGCGAGGTCCATCCAGCCGAGCCGGCGGTCGAGGCCGACGTACGTGTCGTAGGCATATCCGTCGAATCGGGTCTGCTCGCGGATGTCGGCCCCGGGCTCGTGCTCGAGCTCGCGGGCGGCGACGGGCCTGCCGTCGAGCCAGATCTCGTACACGCCGTAGTCGGGGGCCTGCGCGACCTGGGTGGAGAGCTCATATCGTCCGCTCTCGTCCACCATGAAGGGAACCTCGACGCGCGAGCCGGGCCCGTCCGCCGCGAAGAGCAGCACGTCCTTGCCCCAGAAGAGGTCCTTCGAGACGGACACTTTCCCGTTCTCGGCCCTCGCGTCGGCGATCGAGCTCTCCACCTCGATCTGCTTCGCGTTGCCGTGGGGAAGCCGAGCGGATCCGTACGGCAGGGGCGGCTGACCGGTCGCGATCTCCCTCTGATACCAGTACGCGACCGACGAGATGAGATCCTCCCTCTCGCCGAACGCGGTCCTGACGCGGCCGTCCGGAAGGTACGTCCAGCCCTTGTGCTCGATCTCGGCGCGCAGGGACGTTCGGAAGGGGACCGGATCCACGAGGTGCCAGCGGTAGGCGGTCATGCGGGCTCCGAGACCCTCGCCTTCCGAGATCGGCGAGCCCGTGTAGTCGCCCTCGGCGACGTGGAGGCCCCAGGCGTCGTTGAAATAGTCCTCCGAGCCCGTCCCCTGGATCGACGCCGTCTTCTCGCCGTCCACGTAGAACATGTCGTCCCCCTCGCCGAACCAACCGGGCTCGGCCTGAAGGATCGAGAGCACGGTCCCGACGTAGAAGCCGCGGCCCTTCGTGTCGAGAAAGACCCAGGGCTTTCCATCGGCGGGAGCCGGAAGGCCCTGCCGGTACCAGGCGTGGAAGTACGCCGTGTCCGCGGGAAGCGAGGCGACCCGTTCCCAGTCCACGTGGTAATAGAGACCGACGCGGCGCGAGCCTTCGTTCGAGAGGGTGATCCGGCAGGATTTCCGGAAGGCCATCGGCCAGTAGCTGTTCCGGGCGCGGCCGTCCGAGAGATTGCGGATCACGAGCGAGCGAATCGGCCGCTCCAGGCCGTGTCCGACCGCGAAGAAGTCGCCATACGGAACGTCGACGCTCGGAGTCGGGCTGCCGTCGTAGTAGACGCGGATGCGCAGGAGGCGCGGCCAGCCGTACTCGGTGCCCGACGCCGTGGTCCAGATGTGCGTCACGACTCCCGGACCGGTCAGGTCGGCGATCGTCAGCGTCTCGCCCGGAAGGGGATGCCTGCTGTCGTCGTTCCAGTCGGGCAGCGGCGAGTTCGACGACGAGCGATGCGCGGTGAAGTCCTTCAGCTGCGAGAAGTCGATCGGGTCCAGGGGGCCCGTGATCGCGGGCTGGGCGAGAACGGGAACGGAAGACGCGGCGAGGAGCACGGCGCAAAGGTGAATTCGCATGACGCTCATCCTATTCCGATGAGCGGCGCCGGGCGCGCTGGCGCGCGGAGAGGATCCGCGCTAGGTTCGCCCCATGAGCCAGACGTACGACGCCATCGTCATCGGGACCGGACAGGCCGGGCCCTCGCTCGCGGTGCGCCTCGCCGGAGCCGGAATGAAGGTCGCCATCGTCGAACGCGGCAAGTTCGGCGGCACCTGCGTGAACACGGGGTGCATACCGACGAAGACGCTCGTCGCCAGCGCTTACGCGGCCCACCTGGCCTTCCGCGCCTCGGACTTCGGGGTCCACCTCCCGGGCGCCCCGGCGGTGGACATGAAAGCCGTCAAGGCGCGCAAGGACTCCGTCTCCGGCGACTCGCGAGAGGGCGTCGAGAAGAGGCTGCGGGAGACCCCCAACGTCACGGTCCGGACCGGCCACGCCCGGTTCGAGTCCGCCCGCTCGGTTCGAGTCGGCGGCGACCTGCTGACGGCGGAGAAGATCTTCGTCAACGTCGGCGGCCGGGCGGTCGTGCCCCCGGTTCCGGGTCTCGAGACGGTGCCTCACCTCGACAACTCCTCCATGATGGGCGTGGACTTCGTTCCCCCGCGCCTCGTCATTCTCGGAGGCAGCTACGTCGGCCTCGAGTTCGCCCAGATGTATCGCCGCTTCGGGAGCGCCGTCACGGTCATCGAGCTATCGCCGCGCCTGATCTCGCGCGAGGACGAGGACGTCTCGGAGGCCGTGCGCGACATCCTCGAGCGGGAAGGCGTCGCGGTCCGACTCTCGGCGCGCTGTCTCGGGGTGTCCCGGACGCGGGAAGGGCTGCGGCTGCACGTCGACTGCGAAGACGAACCCGGCTCCGAAGTCGAAGGGTCGCACCTGCTCGTCGCGACGGGGCGCCGCCCGAACACCGACGATCTCGGACTCGACCGGGCGGGCGTCGCGACGGACGCACGCGGCTACATCACGGTGAACGACGCGCTCGAGACCTCGGTGCCGGGAATCTGGGCCCTCGGAGACTGCAACGGCCGCGGGGCGTTCACGCACACCGCCTACAACGACTACGAGATCGTCGCCGCGAACCTCCTCGACGGCGGCGCCCGCCGCGTGACCGATCGGATCACCGCGTACGCCCTCTACATCGACCCGCCGCTCGGACGCGCCGGAATGACCCTGGCCGAGGCCCGGAAGTTGGGCCGCCGGCTCCTCGTCGGCAAGCGGCCGATGACCCAGGTCTCGCGGGCCGTCGAAAAGGGCGAGACCCTCGGCTTCATGAAGATCGTCGTCGACGCGGATTCGAAGGCCATCCTGGGCGCCGCGATCCTCGGCGTTGGGGGCGACGAGGTGGTCCACTCGATCCTCGACGTGATGTACACGAAGAGCCCCTACACGGTGATCCAGCGGGCCATGCACATCCACCCGACGGTGTCGGAGCTCGTCCCGACGCTGCTCGGCGCGCTCCAGCCGGCCTGAGCCGCGTCAGGAAAACCGCGTCACGACGAAGATCGCGAGGCCGATCGCCAGGGCATCCTCGCAGAGCGCCGCCGGGAGGTCGCGACCGAAGGCGCGCGCCAGGCGCACCCGGAACTCGTAGCCGCCGAGGGTCCCGGCGACCGCTCCGAGCGCACCGGCCAAGAGACCCCCGGCGAGCATGCCGGCGCCCGCGCCGAGCGCCGCCCCGGAGAGCGCGCCGGTCAGAACCCGGCCGATGAACTGCGGCGGCGATTTCCGGCTCGGGGTCTTCGGCAGCTGGTCGTTGATCAGCTCTCCGATCGCGAGGACCGTCACGATGTACGGCGTGACCGCGGCCCCGAGAAACGCCAGAGGGGTCCCCTGCAGATGAAGCCATCCGAGGCGGGCCGCCCAGCTCACGGCGGCGGGAGCCGTCATGGTTCGAAGACCCGCAACGATTCCGATCAGGAACGCCAGAACGAACAGTGTCACGAGCTCACCTCGCCGGACATCCTATACGCGGCCGGATGAGATACTCGGGGTCGGCGCCGGCGGCAAGCGACCGATGACTTCGAATCGAACGATCCTGATCACCGGCGCCGCGGGGAACCTCGGCGGAATGCTGGCGCGGCATCTCTCGGTCCAGGGTTTCCCGCTGCGGCTGATGTATCACCGCCGGCCGATCGCTCCCGACCTGCGAGACGCTTCCCACGTCGAGGCCGTCGCGGCGGACCTGGCCAATCCCGAGACCCTTCCGGCCGCGGTGGAAGGGGTTTCGGCGCTGATTCACTTCGCCGGGGTGCTCTTTCGCCCCCGGCCCGAGAAGTTCCTTCCCCGAACCAACGTCCAGTGGTTTTCCAATCTGCTCGACGCCGCGCTGAAGGCCGGCGTCGAGCGCATCGTCCTCGTCTCCTTTCCGCACGTCGAGGGCCCGACGACTCCCGAGGAACCGGCTCGAGGCAGCCTCGAGCGCGAGCCGATCTCCGTGCACGCACGGACCCGGCTCGAAGCCGAGCGCCTGCTCGACCGCCGGACCCGCGGGACCTCGACGACGCCCGTGATTCTTCGTCTCGGAATGGTCTACGGCCGCGGCGTCCTCATGATCGACGCGGCCCGGTGGCTCGCGCGGCGGCGGCTGCTCGGCGTCTGGAGGCAGCCGACGTGGTATCAGCTGATCTCCGTGCCCGACTATCTCGAGGCCGCGCAGGCCGCGCTCCTCAAAACCGGAATCCGGGGGGTCTACCACGTCGGCGACGAGATGCCCGTCACGCTCCAGCATTTCCTGGACGAGGCCTGCCGCGTCTGGAAGTGTCCGAGGCCGTTCCGCGTGCCGGCCTGGTCCGTCTATGCCGCGGCGGCGCTCTGCGAGCTCGCGGCGGCGGCGTCCGGCAGGCCGTCCCCCATCACGCGCGACTTCATCCGGATCGGGCGTGTCTCTCACTGGGGCGACACGCGGCGGGCGCGGGAGGAGCTCATCCCGCGGTTGCGCTATCGGACGCTCGAAGAGGGCCTCGAGCTGCTGTGAGCCGCGCCGGGCAATTCCTGCGGCGGATCCTCGGCCGCTCCGACTCCGACTGGTCGGGGCCGGACCCGGCGCGGGAGGCCATCCGCCGCGCCTCGCCCATCCGGGAAGAGAACCGCCACGAGGTGGCGTCGTTCGAAGAGTCCTCCCAGGGTCTCGATCCCCGGCTCGCCGCGCTCGCGTCCTCGGGGCATCGGATCTTTCGAATCCTGCCGGAGCCCTCGGGCGCGGGCCCGGCTTACGAATCCGTCGAGCGCGAGCCGCGCGTCTTCGACGTCCGGCTGTCCGAACGGACTTTCGCGTCCCTCGACGCGCTGCGCCGAGACCTCGGCCTCGGCGCCACGATCTCGATCGTCCGCGGCCGCGCGCGGCCTCGAGCTCGCCGAGCGGATGCGGGCCGAGCGCGGCTGGCCGCTGCTGAACCTGCGCGAGAGGGCGGGCGCGGGCGATGCCGACCTCGCCTCCGTCCTCGCGAGCCGGTTCCCCCTCTTCTCCATCGTCGTCGTGACGTACAACAACCGGGAGCTGAATCGGATCTGCTTCGAGAGCCTGTTCGCGAGGACGGAATGGCCCCGGTACGAGGTCCTCGCCGTGGACAACGGCTCGACGGACGGAACCCCGGAGCTGCTCGCGGAGCTCTCGCGCCGGCACGCGGCCCTGCGGGTCTTTCCCCTTCCGGAGAATCGGGGCTATCCCGCGGCGTGCAACGTCGGGCTCGCGTCGGCGCGAGGCGGCTACCTCGTCCCCCTGAACAACGACACGATCCTGACGAGGGGCTGGCTCACGGCCCTGCGCCGTCACCTCTCCTCGAACCCTCGCCTCGGCCTGGTCGGACCGGTGACCAACGCCATCGCGAACGAGGCGAGAGTCGATGTCGGCTACCGAAGCCTCGACGATCTCGCCGCTTGGGCGTCGCAGTGGACCCGCGACCACGACGGGGAGACGTTTCCGATCCCGATGCTGGCCTTCTTCTGCGTCGCCATCCGCCGCGAGGCGTTCGACGCGATCGGTCCCCTCGACGAGCAATTCGGCGTGGGTCTCTTCGAGGACGGCGACTACAACCGCCGCGCGCGAGCCGCCGGATGGGAGGTGGCGTGCGCGCGAGACGCCTTCGTGCACCACTGGCAGAATGCCTCGTTCCGCCGGCTCGGCCGGGACGCCTACTTCCGGCTGTACCAGGAGAATCGGAAGCGGTTCGAGGCCAAGTGGGGGCCGGACCCGCCGGTTCGCGGCCGCTCCGCCTGATCCGCCGCTTCGAGAGCCGCGCGCAAGGCGTCGCCGACGAGCCGGCCGTGCTCCACGAGGAAGCTCGTGTGGTCCCCCGGCACGCTCACGACGTCGCTCTGCGGAACCAGCCGCCTCCAGGCGGCCGCGTGTCCCTTCGCCCTCCCCTCGTCGCTCTCGACGACCAGGATTCGTCCGTCGTACGGCTCCGGCGTCCACGACAGCGCCGAGCCGACGTAGGAAGCCCGCTGCTCCAGGAACCGGCGGCGCGCCGCGCTCTCGGCCGGAGCGAATCCTTTCGCGCCGACGCGTCCGAGGCGCAGGACGTAAGCGGCTCGACCCCGAGGCATCGCCCGGAGAACCCCGAGGTGATGGGCGAGACGCCTCCGGAAGTATCCGAGCCGCTCGATCGCGCGCAGCGCCCGCGGCGCGTGGCGCAGCGCCCAGGCCCGGCGGCGCCGCCCCGCGCTCGGAAAGGGCGTGTCCAGCAGGGCGAGGAGGGCCACCTCCTCGCCCTCGGAGCGCAGGAGCCGCGCCATCGCCAGGGCGACGATGCCGCCGATGCAGTCGCCGACGAGCGCGTAGGGACCCCGGGGCGCCCGCGCGCGCAGCCGCGCGACGTAGTTCCGGGCGAGCACGGGCAGGGCCGGATGCGGAGGGGCCCCCGAGCGAAAGCACAGGAACGGGAATCCCGCCCCCGTCGCCGCGGCGATCCGTCGCGCCGCGAAGAGATCCTCGCGATCGCCGGCGCCGCCCGGGACGACGAAGACCGTCCGGCGGTCTCCGTCCCGAAGGCGGACGAGCCCGTCTTCGGGAATCGCGATGCGGGCTCGCACGCGCGCCGCGAGAGCCGCCGGCGTCGGCGCCTCGAGCAGGTCGGCGGCCGAAACCTCGGAGCCTCGCGAGACCGACAGCGCCGTCAGCGCATCGATCGCGGAGAGGGAATCGCCGCCCAGATCGAAAAAGTCGTCGTCGGCACCGACCCGATCGAGGCCCAGGGCGTCACGGAAGGCCGCGCAGACGTCGGCCTCCGCCGGATCCGCCGGCTCGCGAAACGGCGTCGAGATCGGCGGCCGCGCTCCGCCGGGATCGGGAAGCGCGGCCCGATCGAGCTTGCCGGATGCCGCGCGAGGCAGGGCCTCGAGAAACACGAACGCGGTGGGAACCAGGGCCGCGGGCAGCTTCGCGGAGAGCGCGCGCCGCAGGTCCGAGGCCGAGGGCCGAACCCTCCGATCGATCACGAGCCAGGCCGCCAGCCTCGTCCCGCCCGGCGTCGGGCGCGTACCCGCCGCCGCTTCGCGCACGCCGGGAATCGCCGCGAGCGCCGACTCGACCTCCGCGACTTCGACGCGATGCCCGCGGACCTTCACCCGGTCATCCGTGCGGCCGGCGTGGAGGAGAAAGCCGTCCGGGAGAAGGCGGCCGAGGTCCCCGGTGCGGTACAGACGAAACCCCGGCCGGTCCGCCACGGGTCGAAACGCGGAGGCGGTTCGCTCGGGATCCTTCCAGTAACCGACGGCGAGGGTCCGCGCGCGGATGCCGATCTCGCCCTCCCCTTCGGTCTCGCGACCCTCGGAGTCCAGCAGAACGACCTCGGTCTCGTCCACGGGATAGCCGAGCGGGACGCCGCCCGGCCACGGCGTCTCGGGGCCCGCCGACCACTGCCGGATCACGTTGATCTCCGTCGCCCCGTAACCAACCTGGAACACGCAGCGCCTCGAGAAGCGACTGCGGTAGAGGTCGAAGTCGGAGGCGAGCACGGTCTCGCCTCCGAGCTTGACCACTCGCACCCGCGACACATCGTGGCGCCCGTCGAGCGTCGCGGAGAGCGTGCGAAAGACGCTCGGCACGGAGTGATAGATCGTGACTTCCTGGCGCTCGAGAAAGTCCGGCAGGCCACCGAGACCGTCTCCGCCGAGCCCGTGAGGACAGATGGCCGCTCCGTTCAGAAGGGCCCCGAAGATGTCCGACACCGACGCCCCCACGCTCGGCGATGCGAGGAGCGTGATGCGGTCGTCCGGCCGGATCCCGATCGAGGAGGAGAGCTTCCAGACGTTGTGGAGGACGTTGCGGTGGCTCTGCATCACTCCCTTGGGCCGACCGGTCGACCCCGACGTGAAGAGCACGTAGGCCAGGTCGTCAGGACGCGCGGAGGCTCGCGATCCCTCCGCCGACGGCGAGGCGGAGCTCTCCTTCGCGGTCCAGACCGGCGCGCGGCCGTTCGAGAGCTCGCGCGCGGGAGCCCGCAGAGTCTCGCCCGAGATCAGCGCCGCGGCGTCGAGCGTGTCCCAGACCGACCGAAGCCGGGCCTCCGGAAGCGCCGGGTCGAGCGGCACGTAGAAGCGGCCGGCCTCGAGAACGCCGAGCATCGCGGAAAAGACCTCGGCTCCGGGCGCCATGAGCAGGGCCACGGGACCGGGAGCATCCGGCAACTCCTCTCGAAGGCGGGCCGAGATTCGACGGGCCGCCTCGGCCAGGTCGGCATACGTCGTGACCGACGCGGCCTCGACGACCGCGGGCCTCGCCGGGACGCGTCGCGCGACTCTCCGGAACCGATCGACGATCGAGCCCTCGATCTCGGCTCGATCGAACGGCAGCGTCTCGGTCATTCCTCGATGGCGCCGTAGAGCGCCTGGGCCCGCGAATAGAACTCGAGATCGCCCGTGCCCCGCTCGGGCGGCCCGACGCCGGAGCCCTTCCAGCCTCCGAAAGGCGCGAAGGCGTCGGCATCGGCCGTCGACGCGTTCCACTTGAGCACCCCGGCGCGAGTCCTCTCGAGAAATCTCTCGCGCCACGGTCCGGGACCGGCGAAGAGCGCGGAGACGAGTCCCTGCGGTACTCCGCCGGCCAGAGCCAGCGCCTCGTCGAAGTCCGAAGCGCGCTCCACGACCAGCACCGGACCGAACGTCTCCTGCTGCACGATCTCGCTCTCGTGCGGCGGCGCGACGACGAGCGTCGGCGGCGCGTAGGCGCCTTCCGACGCTCCCGGAAACGACGCCTCGCCGTGCGGCACGCGAACCTCTTCGGCCGACCCCGCCGCGGTGTCGATCGCCGCCCGGACGCGCTCCCGCGCCTGCCGCGAAACGAGAGGCCCGATGTCCGTTCGCGGGTCGAGAGGGTCGCCCCAGACGAGCGACGCCACGGCGGACGTCAGGATCTCCAGGAACTCCTCGAGGCGATCCGCTCCGACGATCACGCGGCGGTTGGCCGTGCACCGCTGGCCGGCGAAGAGAAAGGCGCCCTTCGCCACGAGGGCGGCCGCTCGGGCGAGGTCCGCGCCGGTCCACACGATCGCGGCGTTGTTGCCGCCGAGCTCGGCCTGCAGCGGAATCCGGCGGCTCGCGCAGGCTTCCTGGGCGGCCCATCCGGCCGCCGACGAGCCCGTGAGGCTGACCGCGTCGACGGCGGGATCGCTCATCAGCGCGGCCGCCGTGCGATCGTCGCCGGTCACGATCCGCACGGCGTCGGCCGGCAGGCCCGCGTCCGCGGCGAGCTCGAGCGAGCGCGCGGCCGCCCGGGTCGCCGGAGGAGAGGGCTTCCAAACGATCGTGTTGCCGAGCGCGAGCGCCGCCGCGATCTTGCCCCAGGGGATCGCGAACGGGTTGTTCCAGGGCGTGATCAGGGCGACGACTCCGACGCTCAGGCGGCGCGACGCCGACTCCGGTCCGCAGCGCTCGACCCCCGGCAGGCCGAGGGAAGCCGCGCGGCGGATCAGCTCGCCCGTGCGGCGGACCTCCGCGTGGCCCTGCGAGACCGGCTTGCCGAGCTCGACGGCCGCCTGCCTCGCGAGCGGCGCCGCCTCAATTTCGAAGCGGGCGGCGACCGCCTCGAGAAGCCGCGCCCGCTCCGTGGACGCGAGGTGGCGCCAGGTCTCGCCCGCCGAGCGCGCCGCGAGCGCGGCCGCGGCGGTATCTCCGGCGCCGCCGACCGGCACCGTGAAGAGGCGCTCCGCGAGACGCGATGGCGAGAAGTGAGCGAGGGGCTCGGGATCCCTCCCGAAGAGGACCGCCTCGAGCGCGCCGACCGGCATGAACCGGGCCGCGCGGGTCTCGAGATACCGCCGTGTGACGGCCGCGTGAAGCGGATCGTCGCTGCCGACCGCGTCCTCCGCCACCCGGACGTCGAGGCCGCGCTGATAGGCGTCGAGAACCGTCGCCCGAACGCATCCGTGCAGGTGGACTCCCGCCACGATCAGCGTATCGGCGCGGGTTTCAACCAGCGCCCGGTCGAGCCCGGGAGCCGAGAACGCCGAGAAGAACGTCTTCGAGAACGTCATCTCCCCGGTCCGCGCGGAGACCTCCGATGGAGACGCGTGCCCCGGCGTGCCCCGCACGCACCGAAACCGCCCGCGTGACCTCCAGTGAGGCATGGAGTCGCGTCCGTCCGCCTCGATCGACGTGACGACGTGAATGACCGGCGCGCCCGCGGCGCGCGCGGCCCGGAGAAGTCGGGCCGCCTGCCTGACGACCGACGTCGCCGCCGGCTCCAATCCCGGAGCGTTCAGGAAATCGGCCTGGAGATCGACGAGGAGAAGGGCCGGCCTCATTCCATCCCGCGCGCGCGCCGCTCGACGGCGGACGCGATGCGCTGACCGAGCTCGGCGGTTCCCACGACGGTCGTTCCGGGCGCCGCGACGTCGAAGGTCCGGTAGCCGTGGCGCAGGACCTCTGCCGCGGCCTCCTCGATCCAGGCCGCTTCCCGGTGCAGGCCGAAGCTTTCCCTGAGCAGCATCGCGAGCGAGAGGATCTGCCCGACGGGATTCGCCCGATCCTGTCCGACCAGGTCGCGCGCCGAGCCGTGGTTGGTCTGGTACACGGACGCTCCGCCCTCCGAGTAGTTTCCCGAGAAGGACACGCCGCGGGAGCCGAGCAGGACGGCCCCGAGATCCGCGAGGACGTCGCCGAAGAGATTCGAGGCGGCGATTACGTCGAAGGAGCGGGGCTCCTGGACGAGCAGGTAGGCGATGAGGTCGATGTCGAGGACCCGCAGCGCGACGTTCGCAGAGGCCGCGGCCTCTCCGGCGAGGTCCCGCCACAGGCCGCTCGTCGCCGGAAGGCCGCCTTCCTTGATGACGACGGCGAGCCGGCCCGATCGCGACGCGGCAAGCCTCACCGCGGCCGCGAGCAGGCGCCGGACCCGGGTCTCGTCGTACTCGAAGGAGTGGTGCGTCACCCGGCCGCGCTCGTCCCGTGTCTCTCCCCAGCTCCCGAGATACTCCCCGCCGGCGTTTTCGCGCACGATGAGGATGTCGGCGCCCTCGACCGCTTCGGCCTTCAGACGGCTCGCGTCGCGAAGCGACCCGATCGGCTGCAGCGGGGAGATCTTGCAGTAGAGATCGAAGCGCTGGCGCAGGTCGTACACGAACCTCCCGCCTCCGGGACCCGCGAGGACGGCTCCCCCGGCCGCGAAGGTGCCGGCGCAGAACTCCTCGACCTCCCCGGTGAGGACGCGCCCGGAGAGCACCTCCGCGTCGCGCCCGATCGGGCCGCCCGTCGTGACGTCGAAGCCTACGCCTCCTTCGGAGACCGCCGCGAGGACCTGCAGAGCGGCCGCGATGACCTCGGGACCGATGCCTTCCCCGGGCAGCGCCCCGATGGAAAACCGCCCGGATAGCGCAGATCTCGGTTCGCGGAGCACGGCGTCACTCCACCTCCACGCGCTCCGGACCAGATGGGAATTGGTCTGCAACCGATTTATCGTCCTTTGAGGGTGGAGTCTATCCAAACGCTCGAGCCGAGGGCCAACGTCCGCGACCGATACCGCCTTCTCCATGCTCGTGGCCTCGCACGATGCTCGGGCCTCTACGCCGTCGTCGAGAAAACTGACATACTGGGTCTGGTCCTGGGGGACTTCATGGTCATCCGTTCCGGCCTTCGCTCGACGGCTCTCGCGCTTCTCGGCCTCGCGCCATTCTCCATCGCCCGCGCGGATTCGAACCCTCCGGCTCGCGCCGTGATCAGCGGCACGGGCAGCGACGTCAAGATCGTCTATCGGGTGCCGGTCGCTCCCCCGTCGCGGCCGCCGCTCGCGACATCGCCCTCGGCGCCCGATCCGCTCGCCGAAGCGCTGGCCCTGAAGAAGGCGGGCTCGACCGACCAGGCCGTTCTCTCGTACCTGACGCGTAACGAGCTCGACCTTCCCGACGTCATCGACGCGGACGTGATCAAGGATCTCCGCCACGCCGGCGCGGGCGATTCGGTCATCGCCTTTCTCACCACTTCGGCCGCAATCGGCATCGGAGAGACCGGCGAGGGCTCCGACGTCCAGCCCCAGATCTACGCGGATGCCGCCCCGTACGCGGGGGCGTTTCCGGACGCGATCTCGATGGGCTACCCCTTCTACGGGAACTACGGCGGTGGATACTTCCCCGGCGGCTTCCGGCCAAACTTCCGCAACGGCAACCATGGCGCCTTCACGAAGCGCACCGCGTTTCCGCGTTTCGGCCATCCGTCGCATCCGGCCTTCCCGAGGCCTCGTCCCCTCCCCGCCGGCATGTTCGACGGCGGCGGGATGGGCCACCGGACCCGTTGACCCGAACCTTTTCCCGGCAGCGCCGTACCTCCTGTAGATAGGCTACAGGGAGCCTGTCCTTCGCGAAAAGGAGGGCCCGTGCGGCGTAGATCCGGGAAGACGTATTACTTCTGCTCCGGCGAGCACAAGCAGACGTTCGACGAGGCCCCCGCGAAGTGGCTCGAACCTCAGAACTAGGGCGCGGTCATCGCCCGCGCCGGGGTGAGAGGCGCTCGAGCTCGGTCAGCCACCCGGTGACGAGCTCCAGCCTCCGGACGATACCCGAGCCGGGCAGGGGCGCGACGCCCAGGAAGCCGTCGCCGTCGGGCGCCACGTCGTACTCCTCGATGTCCGGGCACTCGAAGAGCCGTTCGGGCTGGCCGGAAGCGGGGTCATCGCCTCCGCCGTCGAAGTCTGCCGCGAAGAAACCGTCGCCGCTGCGATAGAAGAGCCGCCGTCCGTCCCGCGACCAGAGCGGGCTCCGGCCGCCGCCGACCGAAACCTGATGGCGGCGCGCGCGGTCGGCCATTCTCTGCACGAAGATCTCGATCGAGCCGAACTCGCCGGACTCGTAAGCCACGAAGCGGCCGTCCGGAGAGAGGTGGGCGTCGGCGAACGTTCCGCCGACGAGCCGGCGCGCGACCCGCTCGTCGAGCGGCAACGCCCAGAGACCCGGCTCCCCTCCGGCGGAGACCTCGTAAACGAGCGTAATGCCGTCGGACAGGAATCCCGCAGGGCGTTTTTCGACCGAGCCGGGGGCCGTGAGGTCATGGGGCTCGACACTTCCATCCGCTGACTGCCGGACGAGGGTCCACCCCATCACGCCGACCTGCGCGGCTCGATAGACGACGCTTCCGCCGTCCGGGCTCCACATCGGAAAGTGCACGATCCGGATGGACCCCGCCGGCAGGCGCGCACGCGTCCGGCGGACGAGGTCGTAGATCCAGATCCCGGTCGTGAAGGATGCGACCGCGACGCGCCGCCCGTCGGGCGAGAGGCTCGGCCGGCCTCGAAGGACCTCGGGCGGAAAAGGCAGGCTCTCCGTTTCGCCGCGCGCTCGGATCCGCACGAGCTGCTTGGTCTCGAAGACGCTCCCGCGGAGGGGGCCGCGGGCGTAGACGAGGGTGCCGGTCTCGGAGACCGCGAACACGCCTCCGGCATCGTCCAGGGCCACGTCCTTCAAGACCGCGACCGCCGGTCCTCGAGCGCGGCACGACGTGGGGTCGAACGGCACGGCGACGAGCGTTCCGTCGGTTCGAGAATGGAGCAGGTGGCTCGGTCCCGCCGTGGCACCCGTCGCTCCCGCGTGCGCCAGAAAGGATAACTCACCGGTCTGCAGGTCGACGACGCTCAGGTCGCCAAGGAACGAGGCGTCCCAATCCACGACCAGCGCCGCACGGTCCCCACGGACCAGTCTCGGATACGCGAGGCAGCGCGCTCCCCTCACGCCGCCGATGCCGAAGCGGCTCAGGAAATTCTCGGCGCTCCCCCCGCCAGGCAGGACGCGATAGACGCCGTCCGTCGCGGCGCCGATGAAATAGATCGCGCCGTCGTCGCCCCAGCAGCCGCCGGCATAGTCGGGCAACGGACAGACGGGCTGCGTGAGGCCGGAAGAGAACGAATGCATCCGGAGCTCGGGCCGGCGCGGCGAGGCCGTCGTCACGTCCGTGGCGAAAGCAACCCAACCGCCGTCCGGCGAGAAGAACGGCCCCTGCGCGAAGTCGCTCTCCGGGAGTCGATCCGTTTCGCCGCGATCGAGATGGCAGACGTACAGGTGAGAGGCGCCCTCGTCGGTGATCGCCACGAACGCCACCTTCGAGCCGTCCCTCGAGATCGCCAGCGCCGGCGGCGCGTCTCCGGCGAGCCGCGTTCCGGTGGGCAGCGGCAGCGTCGAGCGCGTCGTCGTGGAGGCCACGCGGGACGGGCCCGAGGGAGCGTCGCCGGCCCCCGTGATGGCTCGGAGAGCGAACGCCAGATCACGCGCCGATTGGAAGCGGTGCTCGGGGCGCTTCTCCAGGCAATGACGCACGATGCGGTCCAGCGCGGCAGGAACCGGAGCGTCGTGCTCCTCCCGCTCCGGATCCGCGTTCAGGATGGCCGTGAGCGTCTCGGCCGCCGTTTCGCGGCGGAAGGGCCGGCGGCCCGTCAGCATCTCGAAGAGTACGCACCCCAGGGAAAAGATGTCCGTTCGGCCGTCGCAGTCCTGGCCTCGAACCTGTTCCGGAGCCATGTACCCGACCGTACCCATGACGCTCCCCGGCTCGGTGAGCGAGGAAGCGGTCCTCGCTCCGGTCTGGGGCGAGACGGCACCTGCGCTCACCGGTTTCGCGAGCCCGAAGTCGCCGATCTTCGCGATCCCGGCTCCCGACAGCAGGACGTTCTCCGGCTTGAGGTCCCGGTGGACGATGCCTTTTTCGTGCGCCGCCGCGAGTCCTTCGGCGATCTGCGCGGCGATCTCGATCGCCCGGGGAATCGACGGCCGCTCGGCTTCGAGGACGCTCCGCAGATCAGAGCCCTCGATCAGCTCGGTCACGAGGTAGGCCACCTCGCCTTCCCGACCGACGTCGAAGACGGCGACCACGTGCGGGTCCGCCACCTGCGAGGCCGAGTGCGCCTCCCGCTCGAAGCGCGCCAGCCGTTCCGGGTCCGCAGCGACCTGCCGGGGGAGCACCTTGACGGCGACATCGCGGCCGAGTCGAGGGTCCCGCGCCCGGTATACCTCGCCCATCCCTCCGGCGCCGATCGGCGCCAGAATCTCGTAGGGTCCCAGTCGTGTGCCGGCCGCGAGGGTCATCGACGGATCGTCGGGGCGATTCTAGACCCGCGGGAAGAAGCGGCGACCCGGCCCACTTCGACGAATCGGGCTGGCCGAGCGCCTCTACGAGGCGTCGAAGACGTACTCGTGCTGCCCGTCGCGGATGATCAGCGTCTTCTTCGGGCCCGATCCCACGACGAACTCGAAACCCTCCCCTCCGGGCCGCGTCGTCAGAAATGAGACGCTCCCGTCGGGATTCCTGCGCGAGGCCATCGGGCTCTTCCACTCGCCGAAGTCGAAGACCGTCGTCCCGTCGGGATGCGTCACGGCGATGTCGCCGAGGGCCGCGCTCGTGTACTTCGACGCGAGCTTCGCGCCCTCGGCCGGGTCCGCCGGAACCGTCATCAGCTTTCGCTCCGCGGCCAGGTCCGCGTAGAACGACTTCGCCTGCGCGGCGACCTGCGCGTCCGCCTCGGGCTTCCCGTCGAAGAGGACCTCGAGAAGCTTGCGGCGATAGATCGTGCGCAGGATCCAGCCCGGGTCCGCGTTGGTCAGGATGACCGCTCCGACGTCCTGGCCCGGCAGCCACATCATGTCGCTGTGGAAACCGATCATGTCGCCGCCGTGATGCACGACGGGAATGCCGTAGGTCGTGTTGACCATGAGGCCCATCCCGTAGATGTCGTCCTCGCCGATCGGGACCTGCTTGACGCGCCGCTCGAGCAGCGGCTCCTTCGGAATGTACGTCTTCCCGTCCGGGAGCCTTCCCTCGTCGAGCTCCATCTGTACGTAGTGGAGCATGTCGCGGACGTCCGACCAGGCCGCGCCCGCCGGACGCAGCGGAATGATCGCGTAGTTGATCTCCATGACGGCGTGCGCCGTCTTGCCGTCGACGTCGGGCGAGTGGGGCATCGCGTGGTCTCCCGCGAGCGCCTTCGCATAGTCGAAGGTCGTGGACTTCATTCCGAGTGGATCGAAGACCTGGGTCTGCATCGCCTTGTCGTAGGCAGCGCCGAGCTCGAGATTCGGATACAGCACGTGGCCCGCGGTGAAGCCCGCGGCTCCCGCCATCGGGTTCGAATACTGGAACAGCTCGCCGAACTTGCTCGTCGGCTGCATCGTGGCCAACGTGGCCATCGCGTCCTCGGGCGTCACGCCCTGGAACTGGAAGAGCCACTCGAGGTCCTGACGCGGGAGGCCCGTGCAGGCGCAGATGAGCTGCCGGACCCTGACCTCCCGTGTCGTCTCGGCATCGCCGAGCTTGAAGGTCGGCAGCACCTTCGTGACGGGCGTGTCCCAGGTCAGCTTCCCCTCGGCCACGAGCTTGGCGAGGAGGAGCGTCGTCAGGGCCTTGGTGTTCGACGCGATCATGAAGTCCGTGTCGCCATCGACGGGGGCGGGCTGGCCGAGATCCCGGACGCCGAAGCCTCCGGCGAAGACGACCTTGCCGTCCTGGACGATCCCGACGGCGACGCCGGGAATTCCGAGCTCCTTCATTCCGGTCTGGACGAACTTGTCGAGCTCGGCCAGATGGGCCGCGTCGAGCTTGTGCGCCGTTTTGCCGGCGAAGCTCTCCCGCGAATAGCCCTTCGGAAGCAGGCGGCTGAAGATCAGCGCGACCTGAGCGCCGCGCTTCTCCTCGACCGCATCGCTCATGTCGAGGATGGCGACCGTCCAGCGGCCGTTGGCGAAGCGCACCGCGGCCAGGACGGTCCGCTTCTCGTTCGGCGAAACCTGATAGTCGTAGAACTTCACCTTCGACCAGCCGTCCTTGTCCGGGGCGTCGTTCGCAACCTTGAAAGGCCACCGGTGGTCCGGCTTGTACGCGGCCCAGGCGGCGGCCATCGCGGCGTCGGCGTCGTTGGCGTCGACGTCGACGAGTGCGATCCAGGAGTCGCCTTCGGGAGCGGCAAGGATCGTCGCCGGACCGCGGACCTCGATGGTCCACCCGGCCGGAGCAATGAACGGGTTGCCGCGCACCGTGGTCTCGGGCGTATCCGCCGTGAGCGGCTGGGAGGCGCGGGCCTGGACGGCGGCCGCGGCGGCGAAGACGAGCAGAGAAGCCATCGCTCTTTTCATGGATCGGAACGCTATCGCAAATCCGGCCTTCCGTCCTCGATCTCATGGATTGGAGCCGAGGCGCGGAGCTCCCGCGGCGGCCGCCGCGATATGCTCCGCCCTTCGCAACCGGAAGGCTCGCCGGCGGCAGCCTTCCTCGGGGAATGGACGAGATCGAAGGAGGATTTCCGATGGTCACTCTTCAAGACGCAAGACGAGTCATCGCCGCGGCCGAAAAGAAGGCTCAGGAGATCGGACAGCCCATGAACGTCGCGGTCGCCGATGCGGGGGGCAACCTCGTCTCGCACGTCCGGATGGACGGGGCCTGGATTGGCAGCGTCGACATTTCGATCAAGAAGGCCTACACGTCGCGGGCGTTCGACATCGCCACGAAGGACCTCGCGACGCATTCGCAGTCCGGGGGCCAGTTCTTCGGCATCCACGCCTCGAACGACGGAAAGATCATGATCTTCGCCGGCGGAATCCCCCTGAAGAAGGACGGGAAGGTCGTCGGGGCGATCGGCGTCAGCGGCGGGTCCGGCGATCAGGACCATGCCGTCGCGGAGGCGGGAGCGAAGGCGTTCTAGGGACGGTCGGACGGCCGCCGAAGGAGGGAGGGTTCCCATGGCCAAGAATCGCGGGGTCGCATATCTCAAGCCCGGCAAGGTCGAGGTGCAGTCGATCGACTATCCCAGGTTCGTGGCTCCCAATGGCAAGAGCATCCAGCACGGCGTGATCCTGAAGGTCGTCTGCACGAACATCTGCGGCTCGGATCAGCACATGGTCCGCGGCCGGACGACGGCTCCGAAAGGGCTGGTGCTCGGCCACGAGATCACCGGAGAGATCATCGAAAAGGGAAAGGACGTCGAGTTCCTGAAGGTGGGCGATCTCGTCAGCGCGCCGTTCAACGTGGCCTGCGGCCGCTGCCGGACCTGCCGCGAGGGCAGCACGGGCGTCTGCCTGAACGTCAACCCCGGCCGCGCCGGCGGCGCCTACGGATACGTCGACATGGGCGGCTGGGTCGGCGGGCAGGCGGACTTCGTGATGGTCCCCTACGCGGACTTCAACCTCCTCAAGTTTCCGGACAAGGCGCAGGCCATGGAGAAGATCCGCGACCTGACCATGCTGTCCGACATCCTGCCGACCGGATTTCACGGCGCCGTCACCGCCGGAGTCGGCGTCGGATCCATCGTGTACGTCGCCGGCGCCGGCCCGGTGGGACTCGCCGCCGCCGCCTCGGCGCGGATTCTCGGCGCCGCCGTCGTCATGATCGGCGACATGAACAAGGAGCGGCTCCGTCACGCGAAGTCCGTCGGGTTCGAGCCGATCGATCTGACGAAGAGCGACAAGCTCGAAGAGCTCATCGAGGCGGTCGTCGGCGTGCCCGAGGTGGATGCCGCCGTGGACGCGGTCGGCTTCGAAGCCCATGGACACGGCAAGGCCCACAAGACGGAGGCGCCGGCCACGGTCTTGAACTCCCTCATGACGATCACCCGCGCCGCCGGGCGCATCGGAATCCCCGGACTCTACGTCACGGACGATCCGGGCGCCGAGGACGAGGGCGCGCGGCACGGGAATCTCCGCATGCGTTTCGGTCTCGGCTGGGCGAAGTCGCACGTGTTCTCGACCGGGCAGACGCCGGTGCTCCGTTACAACCGCTCGCTGATGCAGGCCATCCTCCACGATCGCCTGCCGATCGCGAAGATCGTCAACGCGACCGTCATCTCCCTCGACAAGGCCCCCGAGGGCTACAGGAACTTCGATTCGGGGGCCGCCAGGAAGTTCGTCATCGACCCGCACGGCATGGTGGCGTAGCGCGGAGAACCCGGGAGCGGCCTCTTTGTCGTAAGCTTTTCCGGCGGCGAACAGGAGGCGGAAAATGAAGTACGCGCGTGACCGGTTTCTGGTGGCGGCGCTGTGGACGCTCGCATCGGCGATTGTCGCCGCCCAGGCCGCGCCGGCGGCGGTCCCCGGGCTTCCTCCGGGGGCTCGGAAGTCAGTCCCCGCGCGCCCGCAGACCTACGGGACCACGGCCGTCTCGTACGTCGAGATACCGGCGAGCGCGTTCGTTCCGGCCGATTCGAACACTCCCTACGCGAGCGACAATTACGGCGCGAGCGCTCGATGGCCGAAGGGCGGGTCCGAGACATTCTCGGCCCCGCTCCATCTTCCGAGCGGCGCCCTCGTGACCTACTTCGAGCTCGACTACCTCGACAACAATGCCTTCGCCACGACGTACGCGGGTCTGTACGCGTGCGACTACCTCGGACAGAACTGCACGGTGCACCCGTCCGCGGGCGCCGGCCCCGGCGACTGCCTGCTTGCGGGCTTCATCTGCACCGGTGTGGCGGACGCCAATCCCTTCTTCACTCACGCGGCCGCGGACCTGAGCGGCGAAGGGATCGTCGCCGACAACTTCGGAGGCTCGATGTCGCTCGTCGTGTCGCCCGAAGCCGATGACGGCAGCGAAAAGCTCGCCGGGGTGATCGTCGGCTACGTGCTCCAGGTCGGGGTCCCGCCGGGCACGCCGACCTTCAACGACGTGCCGGCGGTCGACCCCGGCTTCCCGTACATCGAGGCGCTCTACGCCGCGGGAGTCACCGGCGGGTGCGGCGGCGGAAGCTACTGTCCCGACAATCCCGTCACGCGCCGGCAGATGGCCGTGTTCATCGCGAAGGCCCTCGGCCTGCAGTGGCCCTAGCCGGATGCGCTAGACGGGCACGGCCTCGACGACGCTGACGGCGGAGTCGGTCGGGACCACTCGCTCGAGGCGGAACCCGGACTTCGCGAGCAGCGCACGGTACTCCTCCGTCGTTCGTTCCTGGCCGCCCGGCATCACCAGCATCGTGATGTCGAGGAGCTTGCCCGGATGCGGCGCGTCGCCCGGAGGGAGCACCATCTCGACGATCAGCAGCCGGCCGCCCGGGGCGATCGCTCGCCGGCAGTGTCCGAGGATCGTCAGGCACTGCTCCTCGGACCAGTCGTGAATGACGTGCGAAAGGACGTAGGCGTCCGCGCCCTTCGGGACCCCCTCGAAGAAGCTTCCCGCCTCGATCGTCACCCGGTCCGCGACGCCTCGGGGCTTCAGGAACGCCGGCGCGTCGCAGACGACGTGCGGGAGGTCGAAGAGAATCCCGCGCGGCGCCGCGTGGCGCTCCAGGATGGCCGAAAGCATGTTGCCCGTCGCGCCGCCGACGTCCACGATCGTCCGGAAGGCGGAGAAGTCGTACGCGGCGGCCACGGCCGGCGGCTCCTGTCCGTGGATGCCGACCATCGTCTGGCTGAAGAGCGAAGCCTCGTCCGGATGGCGGGCCAGGTAGTCGAACGCGGGCATGCCGTGAACCTTCTCGAACGCGGTCTTTCCGGTCTCGACCGAATAGAGGACCTCCTCCCACGCGCGCCAGAACAGCTGTCCGCCGAGGGTCAGCACCGTGGCGTGCGCGGAACCCGGGGCGTCCTTTCGAAGCGCCTCGCCGAGGGGCGTCAGCGCGAACTTCTGCCCGTCGCGCTCCGTGAGAACGCCGAGGCCGGCGAGCGACCGCATGATCCGGTGAAGGGACGGCGCGTGCATCCCCGTTTCGGGCGCGATCTCCGCGGCGCTTTTCGCTCCGTCGGCAATGCGATCGGCGAGCTCCAGCTTCGCCGCCACGAAGAGGATGCGCGATACCCAGTTCGCCGTGACCATCTGGATCAACTGAACGTGAGGGGGCGGGGCGTCGGGTCTGGTCCGGGCGGCGTCGTTCATCGAGATCTCCTTCGCTGCGGCTTGCCTCCGGTGCAGATCAAAAACCGACGAAGCGTACGTCAGCCGATACCCGATCGCTCGATGGCACGTTCCGACGTATCCTCCGAGGATCGTGATTTCCAGGCCCGTGAAACTTCTCCTCGCGGCCGCCGTCGCCGGCGCGATCGCCTTGCGAGGCGCCCTCGCTCAACCTCCTTCGCCACGCCCGAATCCTCGCCGCCCCGCCCCCCTCGAGCTCGCCGTTCTCGGCTCCGGCGGACCTCGGGCGTTCGGCCGCGGCGCGACGAGCTACGTCGTCCTCGTCGGCGGCGCACCGCGGGTGCTCGTCGACGCGGGTGCCGGAGCGTTCGTGGAGATCGGAAGGCTCGGCCTCGACCTCGACCGGATGGAGATCGTCCTGCTCACTCACCTTCACATCGACCACTCGGCCGATCTTCCTTCCGTCTTCAACGAGCGCGCCCTCACCGCTCGAAATCGCATCCGTTTCCGCGTCTTCGGTCCCGCGGGCGCGGGGCTCTTCCCGTCGACGACGCAATTCCTGCACCTGCTGTTCGACGATGGCGGCGTCTACCCGTATCAGAAGACCTTCGGCGCCGAGGAGTCGATCGAGGGAACCGACCTTGCGATCGCCCTCGATTCACCGGAAAAGGAGATCGTCTCCGACGGCGATCTGCGCGTGCGGGAGATCGCGACCCATCACGGCGATTGCCCGTCGGTGGCCTATCGGGTGGAGACGAAGGCCGGGAGCATCACGTTCGCCGGCGACATGGACGCCTCGGCGCTTCCCAACCTCGAGCGCATCGCCCGGGGCACCGACCTGCTCGTCGCGCACGCCGCCGTCCTCGACCCTCCCGGCGACCCCGAGATCCTGTACACGCTGCACACGGCTCCGCGCCGGCTGGGCGAGGCCGCCCGCGCCTCGGAAGCGAAGCGCCTGCTCCTGAGCCACATCCCTCCGGACGTCGAGGCCCGCGAGGACGCCGTGCTGCGCTCGATCCGCGCTTCCTACGCGGGAACGGTCACGTTCGCCACCGACGGCCTGCGAGTGGCCGTCGGCCGCTCATCCTCCGGTTCGTGACGGAATGGGCAGACCCCTGGAACCCTAGTCCTCGACCCGGTCCGCCGCGGCCTCGGCATCCTCGGCCGCCTTCCGGTCGGCCGGGCTCATCGCCGACGGCTTCACGTCGACGGTGACCTTGACGATCCTGCCGGTAAACGCGTTGTCGCCCTGTTTGTAGTTCCGGGACACCGCCGTTTCGGCGTCCAGGCCGACGTCCGTACCCTCGTCGGCCGAGAACGCGTACGGCTGCGTCCTCGGAATGCGCCCCTCGGCGACCTTCTGGCCGTCGACGAAGAGGGTCCCCTTTCCGCCTGCCCCGGGCTTCGGAGCGTCGGGAATGAACGAGTAGCGGATCTCGTGCTTGCCCGCGGGGATGGGCGCCGTGCCGGCGATGTCGGTCCACTCGATCCCGAAGAAGTTGTACTCGTAGTGAGGCCTTCCGTCCTTCATGTACAGCGTCCAGCCTCCGAAGAATCCGGCCTGGGCGATGATGACGCCCTGCGTCTTCGCGTCCGACAGCTCGACGGGGGCCGTGATCGTGTGGGCCACGTTCTTGACGTTGATGAAGGCGTTCTCGGTCATGCCGGTCATGCCGGGGTAGACCGTCAGCGTCGTCCTGCCGTTCATCAGGTCGGGTCGGCCCGCGATCTTCGGATCGAAGCGCTCCGAGCGGCGGTCGTCGATCGGGAGAACGTGATTGGCGATCGCCTGCTTCGTGAAAATGTCCTGCATCTCCCTCAGCTTCGCCGGATTCTGCGCCGCCAGATCGTGAGCCTCGCTGAAATCGACGGCCGTGTGGTACAGCTCCCACTTGTCGTCCGTCAGCGGCGGCAGAGGCACCATCAGCCACGGGATCGAGTGCCGCGCGGCCGCGATCCATCCGTCGTGGTAGATGCCGCGGTTGCCGAACATCTCGAAATACTGCGTCGTGTGCGTTTCCGGGGCCGCCGGGTCATCGAACGTGTAGGCCATCGAGGTCCCGTCGAAGGGACGCTGGACGGTGCCGTTGACCATCTGCGGGAACGGAAGGTTCGCCGCCTCGAGCACCGTCGGCGCGACGTCGGTGACGTACGTGAACTGCGGCCGGACGCCGCCGCCCTTCCTGATCCGGGCCGGCCAGTGGACGACGACTCCGTTGGTCGTGCCCCCGTAGTGCGAGGCGATCTGCTTGGTCCACTGGAAGGGCGCATCGCCCGCCCAGGCCCAGCCGATGGCGTAGTGCGGAAACGTGGTCGGGTCGCCCCAGTGATCGAGGTGGGGCATGTTGACCTCTGCCGTCGCGATGATTCCGTTCAGCGCCATCATCTCGTTGTACGTGCCCTCCGGGCCTCCCTCGGCGCTCGCGCCGTTGTCCCCGACGATGTAGACGAAGAGCGTGTTGTCCATCACGCCCATCTCCTCGAGGCCCTGGACGAGACGGCCGACCTGCTCGTCCGTCTGCTCGCCGAAGCCGGCGAAGGCCTCCATCTGGCGCGCCTCGATCTTCTTCTGGTCCGCGGTCTGGGAGTCCCACGAGGGGATCTCCCTCGGCCGCGGCGTCAGGTCCGCCGTCTGCGGGATGACCCCCATCTTCTTCTGGCGGGCGAAGGTCTCCTGCTGCAGCGCGTCCCAGCCCTGGTCGAACTTGCCCTTGTAACGGTCGATGTACTCCTTCGGGACGTGATGGGGCGCGTGGAGCGCCCCGGTGGCGAAGTACACGAAGAACGGCTTGTCCGGAGTCAGCGAGTGCTGGGCCTGCATCCAGGCCAGCGCCTGGTTCGTCATGTCCACGGTGAAGTGGTAGTCGGGAGCCTGGGCGTGCTCGACGCGGACCGTCCCGTCGAAGATCGCCGGCGCCCACTGGTTCGTCTCGCCGCCGATGAACCCGTAGAACTTGTCGAACCCCGAGTGCGTCGGCCAGCGGTCGAAGGGCCCGGAGACCGAAACCTCCCACGGCGGCGTCTCGTGGTACTTGCCGAAGGCCGCCGTCGAATAGCCGTTCAGCCGCAGCATCTCGGCCAGCGGCGCGACGCTCTCGGGCCGGATGCCGGTATTCCCGGGGAAGGCCGTCGCGAGCTCCATGATCGCGCCCGCGTTGTTGACGTGATGGTTCCGTCCCGTCAGCAGCGCCGTGCGCGTCGGAGAGCAGAGGGAGGTCGTGTGGAAGTTGTTGTAGCGGAGACCCTCGGCCGCCAGCCGGTCGAGCGTCGGCATCCGGATCGGGCCGCCGAAGGCGCTCGACTGGCCGAAACCGATGTCGTCGAGCAGCACGACGACCACGTTCGGCGCCCCCTGAGGCGCCTTCACCTCGAAGCGCGCGGGCGGCTTCACGTCGCGCGCCGAGAGCTCGGTGATGGAGACCGGCGGCGGCTCGGGAATCGGCAGCACGGTGCGGTCGAGCTGCTGGCCGAGGGCCGCCGCTCCCGCAAACACAGCGGCCGAGGCGGCCATCCACGGGACGAGCGTCTTCCGGGTCGAGGGATTCAAGGTTTCCTCCTCGCGATATGGAAAGGGCAGGACATCCTATATCGCGCGTCGCTCGTCCGCTTCGCGTACGATTCCCGTGCCGATCGGGAGGCCGATCGCGCGTCATCCGAGCGGGAGAGGAGGAATCATGCGGAAGCCCCTGGTCGCCACCCTGTGCGGAGCCTTCATCGCGGTCGCGGCCTATTCGCAGACCGCGTCGTCCGGCGGCATGCCGCCCGCGGCTCTCAAGGTCGGCGTCGTCCATGCGGAGCGGCTGCTCCAGGAGTCCGTCGCCGGCAAGGAGGCGCTGCAGCGGCTCCAGAAGATGGCGGACGAGAAGCGGGAGGAGGGCGAACGGATGTCGGCGGAGCTCTCGGGGATCGAGCAGAAGCTCGCCGACCAGGGTCCGTCTCTGTCCGACGGCGTACGGGAGTCCCTCCAGAGCTCGTATCAGGAAAAGGCGCTCGCGCTCCAGCGCTTCCAGGACGACGCCGCGCGGGACCTCGAAGGCGCCAAGAACGAGGCGCTCGCCGAGCTCGAAAAGCGCCTGACTCCCCTGCTCGCCGAGTACGGCAAGGAACGGGGCTTCAGCCTGATCTTCAACTGGACGCAGGCGAACCTCGTTTACGCCGACAGCGCCCTCGACGTGACCAACGACGTCCTGCTCGCGTTCAACAAGAGCGTGTCCGGGATGACGATCGGAGGCAGCCGAACGAGCACGCCGACGCCCCGTCCTCGATGACGCTCGCCGCCGGCACGCGTCTCGGCTCTTACGAGATCGTCTCGCCCCTCGGCGCGGGCGGAATGGGAGAGGTCTATCGCGCACGGGACAGCAAGCTCGATCGGTACGTCGCGATCAAGGTCCTTCCCGAATCGGTCGCCGCCGATCCCGACACGCTCGCGCGATTCGAGCGCGAGGCGAAGGCGGTCGCGGCGCTGTCCCACCAGAACATCCTCGCGATTTTCGACTTCGGAGACCAGGACGGAGTCGCCTATGCCGTCATGGAGCTCCTCGAAGGCGAGACGCTGCGTGCGAAGCTCGACGCGGGCCCGATCCCGCAGAGGCAGGCCGTGGACTATGCGCTCCAGGTCGCGAAGGGTCTCTCCGCCGCCCACGAGAAGGGGATCGTCCACCGGGATCTGAAGCCCGAGAACCTCTTCGTCTCGAGAGACGGCCACCTCAAGATCCTCGACTTCGGCCTGGCGAAGCGCGTCGACGCCGTCGCGCCGGGCCAGGAGACGAGCGCGCCGACGGGCTCCGGCCACACGCAGCCCGGCACCGTCATGGGAACCATGGGCTACATGTCGCCCGAGCAGGTGAAGGGGATCCCGGTCGACCACCGTTCGGACATCTTCTCTTTCGGCGTGATCCTCTTCGAGCTGCTCTCGGGAAGGAAGGCGTTCCGGCGCGAGACGAACGCCGAGACGATGGCCGCGATCCTGCGCGACAAGCCTCCCGAGCTGTCGGAGTCGGGGCGAAACGTCTCGCCGGCTCTCGAGCGGGTCGTCAGACATTGTCTGGAGAAGGACCGGGACCAGCGGTTCCAGTCGGCCCGAGACATCGCGTTCAACCTCTCGGACCCGTCCCCGCCGGCCGAGGCGAGCAGCGCGCCAAAGGTCGCCGTTCCCCCCGGGCCGTCGGGGTTCCGAATCGCCGTCCTTCCATTCAAGTGCGGGACCTCCGACGCGGACATGCTGGCGCTGGCCGACGGGATGTCCGAAGAGGTCGTGAGCGGCCTCTCGCGGTTCCGCTATCTGTCGGTCGTCGCGAATGCGTCGGCGGATGGCGCCCGGTACGTCGTGGAGGGAAGCCTGCGGCGAGGCGGCTCCGACCTCCGCGTCACCGCCCAGCTCGTCGACGCGCAGACGGGAGCGCGGCTGTGGTCCGAGACGTATCGCCGGGATCTTCAGGCAGCGGGCCTGTTCAAGGTGCAGGACGACGTCGCCGGGCGCATCGTCGCGACCGTCGCCGACGGGTACGGCGTGCTCGTGCATTCGATCAGGACCGCGAGCCGAGAGAAGGACGACGCCGATCTCACGCCCGTCGAGTGGCAGTTCCAGTACTTTGCATACCGCGAGCAGATCTCGCCCTCCTCCCACGAGGCGCTCAGGAGCCGGCTGCAGCGCGTGGCAGAGCGGAACGACCGTCAATCGGACGTGTGGGCCTGCCTCGCGCAGATCTACGTCGACGAATACTCGTTCGGCTTCGGGGCCGACGCGACCTCTCTCGACCGAGCACTGGCCGCGGCTCGGCGCGCGGTCGAGCTCGATCGCGCGAACCAGTTCGCGCTCGTCGCGCTGGCGCAGGTGCACTTCTTCCGGCGGGATCTCGCGGCGTTCGGTCCGGCAGCCGAGCGAGCGATGGCCCTCAATCCGCTCAATACCGACGCCGTCGGGATCCTGGGGCTGCAGATCGTGCATACGGGCGAGTTCGAGCGGGGCGCCGCGATCGTGCGCCGCGCGATGGAGCTCAATCCCAACCACGCCGGCTGGATGCATTTCGCTCCCCTCTGGGAGCACTTCCACAAGGGCGAGTACGAGCAGGCCCTGGAGCGCGCAAACCGGGTGGACGTGCCGGGCCACTTCTGGCCCTTTCTCGTCGTGGCGTCGGCCTGCGGGCACCTCGGGCGACGCGCCGAGGCCGAGTCCGCGGTCCGGGACCTGCTGGCGCTCGATCCCGAGTTTGCGGCGCACGTCCGCTCGAACGTCGGGACCTGGCACTTCGCGAGCGGACTCATGGAGCCCATCCTCGAAGGGCTGCGCAGGGCCGGCCTGGCGATTCCCGCGGAGGATGGATCGGCACCGGCGCGGGAAGCCGCAACATCCTCGGGACGGATCGCGTCGGGGGCGGTTCGCGCCGACGAGGGTTTCTGGGTCGCGGTGCTGCCGTTCAAGTACGGCGGTGGCGACGCATCGCTCACGGCTCTTGCGGAAGGGCTGTCCGAGGAGATCGTAACCGGCCTGTCGCGCTTCTCGTATCTCAAGGTGATCTCGCGCAGCTCCACCGTCGACTCGCGGTCCGCCGGCCAACAGCTCGGCGCGCGCTATGTGATGGAAGGCAGCCTGCGTCAGGCCGGGGCCAAACTACGGCTGGCGGTTCAGCTCGTCGATACGATCAGCGGCGCTCATCTCTGGGCTGAACACTTCGAACGCACCTTCACTCCCGAGACGGTCTTCGACCTCCAGGACGACCTGGTCCCGCGCATCGTCTCCACGGTCGCGGACATGCATGGTGTCTTGCCCCGCAGCATGAGCGAAGTCGTGCGCCTGAAGGCAGCCGATCAAATGAGTCCTTACGAAGCGTTGCTGCGCAGCTTCGGCTACAACGAGCGCTTTACTCCGGAGGACCTCGCCGAAGTCCGGACCTGCCTGGAGCGGGCTGTTCAGCAGGCCCCTGGCAATGCCGAGTGTTGGGCCATGCTGTCGGTGATGTACGCCAACGAGTACGGGCACTGGGACAGTGCCGCGCCGGACTCTCTCGACCGGTCGCTGCGAGCCGCGCGGACCGCGGTCGAAGCGGCGCCGCTGCATTCCCTGCCGTATTACGCCCTGGCTCAGGCTCTCTTCTTCAAGCGAGAAATCCCGGCCTTCCGAGTCGCGGCCGAACGAGCGGTGTCGCTCAACCCAATGGATGGAGCCACGAGCGCCTTCATGGGATTGCTGATTGCCTACGCGGGAGATTGGGAGCGCGGCTGCGCGCTATCGGAGAATGGTTCGCAGCTGAATCCCAACCATCCGGGATGGTATCGCTACACAGCGTGGCACGATGCCTACCGAAAGAAAGACTATCGCACGGCGCTGGACGTGGCGCTTCGTCTGAACGCTCCCCAGAACTACTACACCCATGCAGTGCTGGCAATGTGCTACGCGCAACTCGGCCAGATGAAAGAAGCGCGCAAAGCGCTCGCGGACATGCTCGCGCTGAAACCGAACTACGCCGAGGTCGCGCGCGAGTTGCACGGAAGATGGATCGAGCCGGATCTGGTGGAACAGTTGATGGACGGGCTACGCAAGGCAGGACTGGAGATCGGTGACAAAGCCGGAAAGTCTCCTGCGGTCAGGGCGTCAGACTCAGGAGCGGTTCGCGCCGACGAGGGCTTCTGGATCGCCGTGCTTCCGTTCAAGTGCGCTGGCACCGACGCATCTCTCACGGCGCTGACGGACGGGCTGACCGACGAGATCGCGACCGGTCTGTCGCGCTTCTCGTACCTGCGCGTGATCGCCCGAAGCTCGACCGCGACATTTTCCGGCGAGTCGGGAGACGTGCGCAAGATCGGTGAGGATCTCGGCGCGCGATATGTCATGGGGGGGACCCTGCGCCAGGTGGGCAGCAAGCTGCGCCTCGCGGTGCAACTGGTGGACACGGTCTCCGGGGCACATCTTTGGGCGGAGAGCTTCGAGCGTGCCTTCAGCCCGGAATCGCTCTTCGAGTTGCAGGACGACCTGGTTCCGCGGATCGTGTCGACCGTCGCGGACATGGCCGGCGTTCTCCCGCGCAGCATGAGCGAGAGTCTGCGCAGCCGTCCTCCCGAGCAGCTGAGCCCCTACGAGGCGGTCCTGCGCAGCTTCGGCTACTTCGAGCGCTACAACCCGGAGGAGCTCGCCGCCGCGCGATCCGGACTCGAGGCCGCGGTGCGCAAGGCGCCGGCGTACGCCGATGCCTGGGCCATGCTTTCGTACCTCTGCGCCCAGGATTACGTGCATGGCTACGACCTTCAGCCGGGCGCGTTGGAAGCGGCGGCGTCCGCCGCGCGGCGCGCCGTCGAGTTGGGCCCGTCGAATCATCTGTCCTGGTTCAGCCTCGCCCAATCCCTCTCGTATCAGAAAGACTTTGATTCGTTCCGCCACGCGGCGGAGCGCGCCGTCGAGCTCAACCCGATGGACGGCAGCTCCGTGTCTCTCCTGGGCGAGTTGCTCATCTACGCCGGCAGCGCGGATCGCGGCATGCAGCTGGCCGAGCGAGCCAAACGACTGAATCCCATTCACGCGGGCGGGTACTACTACGCGGATTTCTACGACGCCTTCTCCCGGGGCGATTATCGGGGCGCGCTCGACTTCGCGCTGAAATCCAAACTGCGAGGCAACCCACTCGCGCCCATGTTCATCGCGGCCGCTTCCGGTCAACTGGGTGAAGCGGATCAGGGCTCGAAGGCCGTGCGGGATTTGCTGAGGTTCCGTCCCGAGCTGCCGGCCTTGATGCGCAAACAGGTCGCAAAGATCTGGAACCCCGAGTACAGCGAGCGCTTTCTCGCGGGCCTGAGCAAGGCGGGGCTCCAGATTCCGGAGGTCGGAGACCCCGCGAGCCGGACCACGATCGTCGATTCCGGCGAGATCCGCGCCGATGAGGGGTTCTGGGTCGCGGTGCTGCCGTTCAAGTACGGCGGAGCGGACGCCTCTCTCACGGCCCTGGCCGAGGGGCTGACCGAGGAGATCGTGACCGGACTGTCGCGGTTCTCCTACCTGAGAGTGATCGTGCGCGGGGCGACGGCCGACGGCCGCTCCGCCAGGGATCTCGGCGCGCGGTACGTGATGGAGGGCAGCCTTCGCCAGGCGGGAGCGAGGCTGCGCGTCGCGGTGCAGCTCGTGGACGCGGCGTCCGGCGCGCATCTCTGGGCCGAGAACTACGAGCGCCCTTTCAGCCCGGACGCCGTCTTCGAGCTCCAGGACGAGCTGGTTCCGCGGATCGTCTCGACGGTCGCGGACATGCACGGAATCCTGCCCCGGACCATGAGCGACGCATTACGGGGCCGCGCTCCCGAGACGTTGAGTCCCTACGAGGCCGTTCTGCGAAGCTTCGGCTACTTCGCGCGTGTGACGCGCGAGGAGCTCGCCGTCGCGCGGGCGGGCCTGGAACTGGCGGTCGCGAAGGCGCCGGACCACGCCGATGCCTGGGCGATGCTGGCGTTGCTGTGCGTCCAGGACTACGGGCAGGGGTTCGATCTTCAGGTGGATTCTCTGTCGCGGGGCTTGAGCGCCGCCCGGAGGGCGGTTGAGGCGGCGCCCTCGAATCCGCTCGCCGCGTTCAGCCTTGCCCAGGCGCTCTTCTTCCAGAAGGAATTCGAAGCCTTCCGGAACGTGGCGCAACGGGCGGCCGCGCTCAATCCCATGGACGGCAACGCCATTGCCTTTCTCGGTGAGCTGCTGACCTATGCGGGCGATTCCGAGCGCGGCCTGGCGCTGGCGGCGCGCGCCAAGCAGCTCAATCCGAATCATCCCGGTTGGTACTGGTACGCCGACTTCTACGACGCGTATCGACGGGGCGACGACCGTCGCGCCATCAGCGTCCTCCATAAAGTCAATCTTCCGGGCCACTGGGGCGCGCACGCGGCGATGGCCGCGGCCTGCGGGCAGGTCGGGGATCGGGATGCGGCCGCGAAAGCCCTGAGAGACCTGCTCGCGCTGAGGCCGGACTTCGCCGCCACCCTGCACGAACAGATTGAGAAGTGGTGGGAACCCGAGTACGGGGAGCGCATGATCGACGGCCTTCGCAAGGCCGGGCTGGAGATCCCCGAGCCGGCACGAGCGGCCCCCCCCGGCAACCCGGCCGCGGTCGTCGGCATCGCGGTGCTGCCCTTCTCGGACATGAGCCCGGCGAGGGACCAGGAGTATCTCTGCGAGGGCATGGCGGAGGAGATCATGAACGCTCTCGTCCGGATCGAAGGGATCCGGATTGCCTCCCGCACATCCGCCTTTCGAGCGGGTCGCGACGGCGGCGACCTCGCCACGATCGCCCGCACGCTTTCGGTCGGCCACGTCCTCGAAGGCAGCGTGCGCACCTCGGGCAGCCGGCTTCGGGTCACCGCGCAGCTGACCGAGGCCGCGAGCGGATATCAGCTCTGGTCCGAGCGCTTCGATCGGGACGCGGGCGACGTCTTCGCCGTCCAGGACGAGATCGCCGCGGGCGTCGTCGCCGCGGTCAGGTCCCGCCTCGCCCCGGGCGCGGACTCCGTGCGCACCCGTCCGCAGCCCCGCAATCTCGACGCCTACCGCGCCTATCTCCAGGGCCGGCACCTTCGCGGCATCGAGGATCACGCCGGGGCCCTCCGCGCGTTCGAGGAGGCGGTCCGACTCGATCCGTCTCTGGCGCCGGCATGGACCGGTCTCGCGGAGATCACCGTGCTGTCCGCGCACTTCAGCATCATCCCCGCGCGCGAGGCGTGCGCCGCAGCGCGCAAGGCGCTCGCGACCGCGGAGAAGCTGCAGGGCGAGTCGGCGGAGGGACTCCACGTCGAGGCGTTCGCGGCGTACATCGAGCGCCGCTGGGACGCGATGGACGCGGCCTGGCGCCGGGCGCTGGAGCTCGAGCCGCGCCACGTCCTGGCCCTGGGCTCGTACGGGATCACGCTCTGCGCGCGCGGGAGGCGCGACGAGGGCCTGGCCCTCTGCGAGCGCGCCCGGGAGGCCGACCCTCTGGCCTCCTTTCCCTACACCCTCACGTCCTGGGGCCTGCTCATCGTCGGGAGGCCGGAGGAAGCCCTGCATTACGCCGAGGATGGACTCGGCTTCGAGAAGGAGGACGCCTCGGCCCTCATCGCCGCGTGCATGGCGAACGTCGCCCTCGGGAGGCTCGAGGAAGGCATCGCGGCGGCGGAGAAGGGCGTCGCAATTTCGCATCGGGGTCCCGCCTTCCTCGGAGGGCTGGGTTGGGCGCTCGCGACCGCAGGCCGAAAGAGGGAGGCGCGGGCACTCCTCGAGGAGCTGCGGGCGCGGCCGGCGACATCGCCGACGACGGTGTCCGAGGCCTGGCTGCTCGGCGCGCTCGGCGAGATCGACGAGGCCTTCGCCGTCATCGCCCGCGCCGAGGAGGAGCGCCAGGGACAGCTCTACTACACCGGGCTGCCCGCGTTCGATCCCCTGCGCGCCGACCCGCGCTTCGCGGCGCTGGAACGGAGGCTCGGGCTCTCCACCGCCTGACGCGGGCACGATCCGCGCCGCGGGCTCACCTCAACCCGTCGACCACGAAGAGACTCGAGTCGTGATTCGCCTGGGCGTCGAAGGCGTAGCTCTTCCCGTCGCGCGAGACGAAGAGGCCGCCGACGGCGATGAAATCGGTCGGGTCCTCCGGGCCGAGCATCAGCCAATCGGCCATCGCACCCGTCGCGATCTCGTACCGGGAGACTCGGACGGGGATGAGGGCGAAGCCGAAGGCCCTCAGGTACAGAAACCTGCCGTCGGCGCTCCACTGGATCGGGGCCTCGTCGCGCGCCAGCGAGATCTTCCGACAGCCGGGCTTCTCGAACCGGCAGATGGCGATCTCGCGTGCGCCCGTCCGGTATGCGAACGCGCCGCCGTCGGGTGAGACCGCGACGGCGAGGTCCGTGAATCCCGGCGAGATGCCGAGCTTGCGGACGCCCTTCGAGGTGACGATCGCCACCTCGCCGCGGTCGGCGCTTTCGCCGATCGTCGCCAGCAGGCGCGGCTCGGAGCCCGGCAGAAACGTCGCGGCCACGAGGCTCGCGCCGCCGAGGTCGAGGCCGACCGGCTGCCCCGCGCTGCTCGGCACGATCGAGTAGTGCGCAGGGGTCCCGACGCTCCGTACGAGCGCCCACCGGCCGTCGTCCGAGAACGCTTCTGCGGTTCCGTCCGCGAGCCGGACGGCCGGAGATCCGTCGAGAGCCCGCAGATAGACCCCTCCGGCGCGCGTGCCGGCTTCGAAGGTTTCCGAGAAGAGCAGCGTCTGACGCTCGGGGGAAACACCCGCGAGCGTCGAGCCGTCGAGCCAGGACATCTCCCGCTCCTTCGCATCGCCGGCGAGTCGCACGCGAAGACTCTGCCTCTCGATGGCCCGTTCGAGCAACAGCCGGCCGTCCGAGGCGATGTCGTGCAGAACCCAGCCGCTCGCTCGGAGGATCGATCTCGTCTTGCCTCCTCGAGACATGGCGTAGAGACCCGGCTCCTCGCCGACGTCCCGCGAGTACCAGAGCTCGCCGCTCGGGTGCCAGGCAACCTGAACGGTGCTGGCCGGGGCGCTCCAGAGGATTTTCCCGGCGTCGTCGAGGACGATGACTTCACCGCCCGCGGCCGTCTGACGCGCGATTGCGACCTGCCGGCCGTCGCGGGTCGAGCGCGGTGCGGAGCCGGAGTAGTCGAGGCGACGCGTTCCCGCCGGAATCTGGAGCTCGTCGTGATTGAAGTCGATGTGGCGCTGCACGACGACCGCGCCTCCGGCCAGCCAGTCGGCGGTGTGCACCCGCTCGACGAGCTCCCTCGGTGCTCCTCCCGAGAGAGGCACCCGGGCGAGCGTGCCGATGGCGCCCGGCGACTTGAGGGAGTCGCCGCCCACGAGGACGAGCAGCTCGCCCGTGCTCGACACGGCGAGCAAGTCGGCCTTCTTCAGGCCGAGCGGCCGGGACTCCGTCCCGTCGACCCGCGTCGAGTAAATCTCGGTCGGGCTGCCCTCCCAGGACGCGCTGTAGAGCACGGTCTGGCCGTCGGGCGCGAAGCGGCCGTGAAGGATGTTGCCACGCTGGAACGTCACGCGCTGGAAGGAGGGCACCGTCGAGGGGCGAGCGGAGCGACGGCCGACGAGCCATGCCCCCGCGGCACCGAGGATGCACGCGGCGAAGAGGAGCGCGGCCGACCGCAGTGCCCGCCTCGCCGGCGCGACCGTGACGGACGATGCGGCGCCGGAAACGGACGAGAGCTCCGAGAGGTGCGCCTCAGCGGACCTCAGGTCGCGAGCCAGGTCCTCGGTCGAGGCGTAGCGCTCGGCCGGGCTCTTGGCGAGACAACGTTCGATGATCCAGCGGACCGGCGCCGGAACCTTCGGGTTTGCGGCCGCGATGGGTTCAGGCTCCTCGCGGATGATCGCGGCCATCACCTCCGGCCTCGTCTCGCCGGCGAAGGCGCGGCGGCCCGTCGCCATCTCGTAGAGCACCGAGCCGAGCGCGAACTGGTCGGACCGGAAATCGAGAGCCCCGCCGCGCGCCTGCTCGGGCGACATGTAGCCGACCGTCCCCATCACGACGCCCGGCTCGGTGGCGGCCGAGACCGTCGCCGCGGCCGTCTCCCGGCCCGCGTCGGATTCCGCGGCGGTCAGTTTCGCCAGGCCGAAGTCGAGGATCTTGACGAAGCCGTCCTTCGTGACCATCACGTTCTCGGGCTTCAGGTCCCGGTGCACGATCCCGGCGGCGTGCGCCTTGGCCAGCCCCTCGGCCATCTGTGCCGAGATCGCGATGAGCCGGCGGACGGTAAGCGGGCCGTCGGCGAGGAGCTGACGGAGCGTCACGCCGTCGACGAGCTCCATGGCCATGTAGGCGACGTCGTCCGCCTGCCCGATCTCGTAGATCGTCACGATCGCGGGATGATTGAGCGCGGAGGCGGAGCGCGCCTCGCGCTCGAACCGTCGCAGCCGGTCCGGATCCGAGGCCACGGCGGCGGGCAGCACCTTGATCGCCACGTCGCGCCCGAGGCGGGAGTCCCGCGCGCGATAGACCTCCCCCATCCCGCCCGCACCGAGCGGGGAGACCAGCTCGTAAGAGCCGAGACGGGATCCCTGTGCCAGCGTCAAACTGAGGGAATCTTAGAACGGGAGCGCGGCGCTGACGAAACGAAGTCGGCCCGACCGGCGGAACTCCAACGCGACGGAATCAGGGAAGGTAGAAGATCTTCGACACGAAGACGGCCATTTGCTGGCGGAGGACCGGATCGAGGGGACAAAACAGATGGTCCCCGCAGCCTCCCGTGATCATCTCCTGGTAGAGGCGATAGATCCAGTCGCCAAACGGCGACGGGCAGGGAACGTCGTCGAAGACGGCGAAGCAGGGCCCGGGCACATACGCGGCGCCGTGCTCCGCCTTGAGCAGAAACACGGCCATCTGCTGTCGGCTGACGGGGTCGGTCGGACAGTAGTTGCCTCCGCCGCAGCCGGCGGTGATGCCCTCCGCCGCAAGAGCCTCGATCCAGGACGCAAACGGATTGGAGCACGGCACGTCGGCGAAGACGCCCGAGCAGGGCGGAGGCGCGTAGCACGCGCCGTGCTGACCCTTGAGCAGGAAGACCGCCATCTGCTCGCGGAGCGTCGGACTGGCGGCGCCGAAATTTCCTCCGCCAACGCCCGCGGCGACGCCGTTGGTGACGAGGCGGGCCACGAAGTCATGGAATTGATTGGTCGCCGGCATGTCGGAAAAATCCGTCATCCAGCCGTTCGGCAGCGTGCTCGACAGGCCGCTCGGGTCCGAGACGGTGAGGTCATGGAGCGTCCCGGCGGGAAATGCCGGCATGGTCGCCGTGATCGTCGTCGGGCTCGTGGTCGTGACGTTCGTGGCCGGGACGCCGCCGACGGTGACGGTCGCGCCGGGCTCGAGCTCCATCCCGTGAACCGTCACGGCGGTCGTTTGCCCCGCCGGGCCCGAGAGGGGAAAGACGGTGAAAACGATCCTTTGCGAGAACTCGGACGTGTTCCCGAGTGGGTCGGTCGCGGTCGCGGTCACGAGCTGCCCGGGCAGGAGAACGAACGGCACGTCGACGGCGAACGTCGTGTTGCCGAATCCATCCGTCGCGGCGTCGACCGAGCCGAGATAGGTCTCCCCTTCGAGATGACCGCGCGGCCGCCGATAGCAGGTCGGGTTCGAGTAGAGGTCGATGTTGAAGGAAGTGAAAGGCTTGCTGTTGAGTCGGCCCTCGACGTGCGTCGTGGAGGAGCCCGGTACGACGCCGGTGATCAGGGGAAAATTCTGCAGACCGTTCGGTCCTTCGTCGACGTCCTCCGGATCGTTCACCGTGATGTTGACGCCGACGCCGCTCGCGAGATCGATGCCGAGCGGCTCGTTGTCGAAAACCCGGTTTCCTCGGATGGTCACGGAGAGTGCGTCCACCTCGACGGCCGCGAAGAAGCCGTTCCTGTTGTTAAAGGCGATGACGTTGCCCTCTCCCGGCTCCGTCCCCCCAATCTGAGCGAAGTCGGCGAAGACCCCGATCCCCTCCGAGAGGTTGCCGAGATCGAGCGTGGCGGTCTCGTCAGTGCCGATGAAGTTGCCCTGAATGACGGCGTACAGGGGATGGCCACCGATGTGGATGCCACGGACGTTGCCGGAGACGACGTTGCCCTTCACGATCGCGTTCGACCCGTCTCCGCTGTCGAGCAAAATCCCCAGGTCACCGTTCCCGATGGGTTTCGTGCCGCTCGCATCCGTTCCGACGTAGTTGCCGAGAATCTGGATTCCATCGGACCCGTCCTCGACGTCGATTCCCTCACCAGCTTCGTCGATGACGTTTCGATCGGCCGGCGTATCGCCTCCGATGATCACCCCCGTCGAGGCCGAAACGCGGATGCCGCTGCTGGCCGAGCCGGAGAGCCCGGCGTTTCCGGCCGCGTTGATCCCGACGAAGTTTCCCTTGATCACGGTGGCTGTTCCTCCGGGGCCGACCGAGATGCCCGGGGTGACGTTTCCAGGACCGATCTTGACGCCCACGTTGGTGTCGACGGTGATCTTTCCGCCGTTCGAAACGCTTCCCGTCGCATCCGTCCCGACGTAGTTTCCGGAGATGATCGCGTTGGTGCTGTTGGAGGTGACGTAGATCGAGGGGACGACGAGACCCTGGATCACCATTTCTGGAAACGGCCCGGTGAAGCCGGCATCGACCTGGATCCCGTAGCCCGTGATCTCTATCAGGATCACGGAATTGAAGCCGCTGCCCGGAGGCGCCGTGTTGGCCGAGGAGCCCGGCTGTGTGTACCCGTCGATCTGGACCGCCCGGATTATCTGCGGCAAGGGCGCGAGCGCCGCGATCGTCTGCACGCCGGTTCCCGGAATGGCGAACGCGATCGTGTTGACGTCCATCGTGGCGTTCGAATCCAGCAGTGCCTGGCGCAGCGAACCGGGCCCGGAGTCGTTCGTGTTCGTGACCGTGAACGTCGTGAAGGCGGCCGCGGGCGGCGCGAAAGCGGCGAAGGCGAGCAACGCCGGAAGGACGGGAAGGCGAAGAAAACGTCTCATGACCACCTCGTCGGGAGTTGACGACCGTCACACCAGAACCCCGCGATCCGTCCGGGATCATAGTCCCGCCGTTCCCGGGGAGAGCCTGGCCCGAGGACCAGGATTGGCTCGTGGCCGCTCTCGCAGGAAGACGAGTTGTCCTGATCGAGGGACATGCCCAATTCGTCCGAGCGTGCAACGACACGTGTACGCCGGCCCGACAGACCAGGCAGGGAATATGCTCAGATTCCCGGCAGGAGGAGAGGCCCGATGAGACACGTTCGCTCCGCTCGCACCGTCTGCGGCCTCCTGGCGATCGGTGCGCTGCTCCGGGCCGGCGCCGCTCGCGGCCAGGTGAACCGCTGGGACAGCATCGGGCCGCCCGCGATGTTCGGGGGCAATCAGGCCATCAACGTCTACGGCCTGGCGTTCGGATCGGACGGCACCCTCTTCATCGCCGATTCGATCGGAATCTTCAAGGGCACGGGCGGCGGCACCTGGCAGGCCGTCCTCCAGATCCCCTTCCCCGCAGCGTTTCCCCCCTTTCAAGCATTCACCTCGATTCTCGCCGAGCCCGGGTTGCCGGACACGATGCTCGCCGGCCTTTCGAATGGCAGCGTGTACCGCACGACCGACGGCGGCCGGACGTGGACGAGCGGGTTGGGCGGCTCCGGGTTTCTCTCGATGTCGAACGGCTCGTCTTCCCCGCAGGTCGTCTACGCGGCGGTCCGGCTCGTCCAGTCGTTCGCGACGTCCCGGTCCGCGGACGGCGGCGCGACGTGGACGGACCTCCCGGCGCTCGACGCCTCGCCGGTTCAAGTGCTGGCCGTCGATCCCACGTCGAGCGACGTCGTGTACGGCTACATCGGCGCATCGTCGGCCGGCCTCCTTGCCGGCGTCTACCGCTCGACCGACTCCGGCGGGACGTGGTCCCGGTTGAGCGGAGGCCTCGCGGACGATTCCTACAAGGCTCTCGCGGTCGATCCCTCCTCGCCCGCAACCGTGTACGCGGGATCGAACGCGAACGGCGTCTTCCGCAGCGACGACGGCGGCGCGAGCTGGTCGCCGGTCGACGAGGGCCTCGGCAGCCTCGGAGTGCGCCAGATCGTCATAGATCCGACCGATCCGGCCCTCGTCTATGCGGGGACCACGGCGGGGGTCTACCGCAGCACGGACCGGGGAGGCCACTGGAGCTCGGTCGGGTTCCACCCGCAGACGATCACGTCCCTCACCCTCGACCCCTCATCGCCGTCGACGCTCTACGCGGGAGTCTTCGCGGGTTTCGGGCGCATCACCCTCGCGCCGACGGCGCCGTGCGTTCCCGGGCCGCAGTCGCTGTGCCTGAACGGCGGGCGGTTCCGCGTCGAGACGACCTGGCGCACGCCGACGCCGGCCGCCAGCAACGTCGCGCAGAGCTTTCCGATCACCGACGACACCGGGGCCTTCTGGTTCTTCGACGCCGCCAATCTCGAGATCGTCGTGAAGGCCCTCGACGGCCGCAGCGTCAACGGAAACTACTGGGTCTTCTTCGGGGCGCTCTCGAGCCTCGAGTACATGATCACCGTCACCGACACGCAGACGGGCAGCATCCAGAGCTACTACTACCCGGGCGGCACGGTCGTGAGCAACGCCGACACCTCGGCGTTCCCGGGGGAATCGGCCGCCTCGCCGCCGCTCGTTCGGCCGCCCGGAGCCGCGGCCGCGACCGCCGGCGCCGCCAGTCTCTGCGCGACGGATGGCCAGACCCTGTGCCAGCTCGGCGGCCGCTTCCAGGTGCGGGTCGCATGGCAGGGCTCGCCGACGGGCCCGATTCAGAACGCGGCCGCCGTCCCGCTGACCGACGACACCGGGTACTTCTGGTTCTTCGATGCCGCCAACATCGAGCTCGTCGTCAAGACCCTCGACGGAACGGCGACCAACGGGCACTACTGGGTCTTCTCGGGAGCCCTCTCGAACGTGCACTACACGATCACGGTGACGGATCTTCAGACGGGGGCCGTCCAGACCTACGAGAACCCGTTCGGCCGGCTCGAAAGCTTCGCGGACACGTCGGCGTTCTGACGCCTCAGCTTCGGGCCGGGGGCGCCGGGGTGATCCCGGCTTCGAGTCGGGACACGTCATGCTCGATGAGATTCTTCCCTCGCCGCTTCGCCTCGTACAGTGCGGCGTCCGCGCGCCTCAACACCTCCGCCAACTCCTCCCGCGGCTCTCGGAGCGTCAGAACGCCGATGCTGAAACCGATCGCCCAACCGTTTCTCTGCATCGCCGCGAGAAGAGACGCGTGGAGTCGTTGCAGGACGAACCGGGCCACGGCCGCGTCCGTCTCCGGTAGCAGGATGAGGAACTCATCGCCGCCGATTCGCGCGGCGCAGTCGGTCCGACGCAGCCCCCGGGTCAACTCCTGTGCGACGGCGCGAAGGGCGAGATCGCCCGCGGCATGACCCAGGCGATCGTTGACCTGCTTGAAGTCGTCGAGGTCGACCGCCGCGACCGTGACGTAGTGGGAATAGCGCAGGGAGCGAACGAGCTCCCCCGACGCGACTTCGTGAAAGGCGCGGGCGTTGGGCAGGCCCGTCAGGGAATCCGTGCGGGAGAGACCCTTTTCCCGTTTCAACGACGAGCGCAGGCGTGCGACGAGGACGCTCGTCAGCAGGAAGAAACCCAGCCGTGTGGCGGCGTTCCAGTAGTAGATCCACACCCGGGTGAACCTGTCGCCGGCCAGGAAATTCGCGAGATGCCAGACGACCGCCGAGAAGAGCGAGATCGCGACGGCGAACCGCTCCCCGACGAGCCATGCCGCCATGACGACCGGCAGGACGTAGAAAAGAGCGAAGGAAATCTCGAATCCGGTCGCGTAGTCGATGAGGCCGAGGACGAGCACGAGCGCGACCACTCCGGCGCCGACCGCGCGGGCGCCCTGGGATTCGAGCCACGCCAGCGCATCCGCCCGGAGAGAACGGGTGCCGGCCGCGTCCTGCATCCGTCCAGTCTAGCGTCCTGCTCCGGAACTTTGAGTTGCGTCGTCTTGGTGTATGACGACTTTCGTTACGGAACGCGAGCGAGGCCGACGGCGTCCGCCGAAAAATCGGCGCTTCCCCGTTTCCCCGTGGAGCTCGACCGCGTGACCTGGCGCTGGTCCGAACCGTCGGCGTTCATCGACCAGACCTCCACTACCCCCGTCCGATCGCTCTGAAACGCGATGCGGCGGCCGTCGGGAAACCACGCCGGGACCTCGTCGTCGTAGGGCTCGGTGTGGGCGCCGAGCTTGCGGCCGGCTCCCGTCTTCAACTCCACGACCCAGATGTGGGCGGGCTCTCTGGACATGTTCGCCTGCACGGCGAGCGTCGAGCCGTCCGGCGACCAGGCAGGCATCTGCTCGCGCATCCCCGAAGGCTCGAGCCGGGTCAGCCGTTGCCGCCCGGAGCCGTCGGCGTCGATGGCGTAGACGTGGACGCCGCCGTCGGCTTCCTTGTCGCCGAACGCGATGCGCTTCCCGTCCGGCGACCAGCGGGCGCCCCAGACGACGCCGCTGCCGTCGGTGAGCTGACGCGGCGCGGACCCGTCGAGACCCGACTCGAAGAGTTTCATCGCGGTCCACGAGCCGGTCCACCACAGAACGCGCTTTCCGTCGCGGGACACCCTCATCGCTCGCCCCGGAACCGTTCCGATCTGTCTCGGCGATCGATCGTCGAGGGCGAGGGAGTAGATCCGGCTCGCGCCGTCGGCGTAGACCGAATAGAAGAGACGCGAGCCGTCTGCGGACCACTCCGGCTGGCTCTCGGCCTCGGGCGTCTTCGTCAATTGCGCTTCGCCGGTTCCGTCGGCTCCGATGAGGAAGACGTCGTCGGCGCCGTTGCGATCCGAGAGGAACGCGATCTTCATGCCGTCCGGCGAGACCGCGGGCGCCCCGCCGTGCACCGGCGGCTGCCTCGCCGCCTGACCAGCCGCGCTGGACCAGGCGATCACGAGTCCGGCAGCGATTGCGACGACCGGTTTGCGGCGCATGGATGCCTCCTATAGTCATTCTACAAGAGCGACGCATGCGATACTGACGCGCTCATTTCCCGAAAGGATCCCGTTGACGACTCCCGCGCCCGGACTCGACCGCGCCGCCCGTCTCGGTCTCGCGGCCATGGCGGTCGCGGTGCTCGTGATCGCCAACGATTTCACGGCGCTGTCGGTCGCGATCCCCGCGATCGAAAAGGCCTTCGGCGCCGACGTCACCACCGCGCAATGGGTGATCAACGGATACGCGCTGGTCTTCGGCGTGGCGATCGTGACGGGAGGACGGCTCGCGGACATGTTCGGCCGGCGGCGCGTCTTCTTCGTCGGCTGCACCATCTTCGCCGCGTTCTCGCTCGTCGGCGGCCTCGCGGGCAGCGTCGGGGTGCTGCTCGGCGCGCGGGCGCTCATGGGCATCGGCGGAGCGCTCATGTGGCCGGCGATCATGGGAATGACCTATGCCCTGCTGCCCAGGGGCAAGGAGGGACTGGCCGGCGGCCTGATCCTCGGGGCCGCGGGCTTCGGCAACGCCATCGGGCCGCTCATCGGCGGCGGCCTGACCGACACGGTGGGCTGGCGGTGGATCTTCTTCCTGAACCTCCCGATCGCCGCGTTCGCGATCCTCGTGACGTGGCGGGTCGTCCGCGACGACGAGCCCGCGACCGAGGACCGGCGACTGGACGTGCTCGGAGTCACGACGCTTTCGATCGGTCTCCTCTCGCTCCTGCTCGCGCTCGACGAGGGCACCGACATCGGCTGGGCGCATCCGCGCATCCTGGCTCTCTTCGGCCTCTTCGCCGCCGCCTTCGCCGCCTTCGTCCTCGTCGAGCGCCGCGCCGGAGCGCGGGCGCTCATCCCCCGGGACGTGCTCGAGAACCGCGCGTTCTTCGCGGCCTGCATGAGCGTCCTGATGATGTCGGCCATCTTCTTCGCCGCCCTCATGTACGTGCCGCAGTTCATGATGAAGACGCTGAAGTACTCCGCGGTGCGAGCCGGAGCGGGACTGCTCCCGATGATGGGGGTCTTCGCCGCGACATCCTTCGCGGCCGGGCCGCTCTACGCGCGGCTCGGGCCGAAGCGGATCGTCTGCGCCGGCGCCGCATTTCTCTCCGTGGGGATGTTCTTCCTCTCTCGCGTGGAACCGGCGTCGGCGTACGCCGCGCTGGTGCCGGGCATGGCGATCCTCGGCGTCGGCATCGGCCTCTTCTATTCGTCGATCACGACGGCCGCGGTGACGGCGCTCGACCACTCGCGGGCGAGTCTCGCCGGCGGCATCGTCTACATGTTCCAGATCGGGGGCGGCTCGATCGGGCTCGGCCTCAACACCGCGATCGTGGACTCGTCGAATGCGCTCGCCGTCGGCATCGGCAACGCCTTCCGCGTCGACGCGATCCTCGCGATCTGCGGCTTTCTCGTCGCGGCGCTCTTCGTCGGAGGCGACGTCGACCTCGAGCGCCTGGCCGGGCTCCGACACCACCATCGCGCGCACGCCTGAAGGCGGCGGCGCCCCCGGGGCGTAGGATCCGTTCGTGATCTTCACGAAGCGCCTCCGCGACGGCGTCCGCAGCGGCCGGATCACCTGTAGCGTGCGGATATGGATGCGGCCTCACGTCAAGGTCGGCAACCGCTACCGAATGGACGAGGGAGAGATCCAGGTCGTTTCCGTGCTGCCGATCTCTCTGGCGGACATCACTCCCGAGTTGGCTCGAGAGTCGGGCTTCCGGGGCGTGGTCGACCTCCTCAAGATCGCCCGGCACGGCCGGGGTGAGAACGTCTATCTCATCCGGTTCCGGTACCTGCCGCCCCGGCGCGCAACCCGAAGAGCCCGCGCCGGGAAGAGGGATCGGCGCGGGCCGGGACGGTCTAGCGCTTGATGCTGCCGGTCACCACGGTGCCATCCATCAGGACGACCACGGGAACGCTCTCGCTCATCCCGAGGCCGCCGCTCCGGTGCGGGACGCAGTCGAGGACGTAGTACCAGCGGTTGCCGATCGGTTCGTCGCAGCTGACCAGCTGGAGACGCATGGAACGGGCCACGAAATCGGCGTGCTCCGGGCTCTCGGCGCTCGCCGCGTCGGTCGCCAGCTGGATCGCGGTCGCCATCTTGAGCGGCGGCTCCCCCTTCTCGGGGAGCCACTCGGGAATTCCGAGCGCGGCGCTCTTCGGAATCGAAAACGAGCGGGTGACTCCCGCGCCGTTGGTCGTCCGTTCCAAGTCGATCAGATCCTCCGGCTTTCCTCCCGAAGACGGCGGCGCGATGGCAGTGCCGCGACCGGAGGAGGACTCCGGCGCGCCGGACGCAGCAGCCTTCCCGCCTCGGGCCGCTGCTCGAAAGAACTCCAGCGGCATGTCGCCGAGTCCCGAGATCCTCCCCCGCCGATAGGTCATGGACTCGCGCAGGTCGTTGCCCGAACCGACGAAAAACACGACGTCTCCGTCCCCATAGTCCGTGCCCTCTTCGGCCTCGCGAGAGAGATCCCCGAACTCGTCGCCGACGGAGTAGCCGAACCCCGTGTCGGGGCGCTTGAGGATCTCCGACACGACGGCCTTGAGCCTGCCGCCGCTCCTCTCATGCTTCGTCAACAGGATCGCGCTCGAGCGCCGGATCTTCTCGTCGGGTGGAAGAGAGTGAAACGACCTCTCGTCGGCTGGTAAGCCGGGCGCGCCGGCCGGGCGAGTCGTTCGGCTCGTCGTCGTCGAGACGGCGCTCGCGCCTCGGAAAAAGGCTCTGGACTGGTAGAGCGTAAATGCGTAGAAGGCGACCAGCGCCAGGACGCCGGCAGCCAGCAACCCGACGGCGATGGCGAGCGTCCGGACGGCCTTCGCGAGGGAATCCATTCTCGGATCTTCTTCCATCGGCGAGCTCCCGGTTCGGTGCGAGGATCACGCGGACTCGACGCGGCTGAGGCCTTCTCGGGGTGGAGTCTGTCTGCGCGAAGCTTACCGCAACTCGAAGCGCCGTCCTGGCGCGACGTGGAGTCGAGATCGTGAAAGCGCGAGGCGCGCCGTCAGCCCAGTAAGTGGCGGGGCCGACGGGACTCGAACCCGCGACCTCCGGCGTGACAGGCCGGCGTTCTAACCAACTGAACTACGACCCCGCGGTGCGAACGGCGCATCATACCGGAAAGGACCGGTCAGTCAACCGCGGAGCGTCATCCCGAGGAGCGCGGCGACGAGGGATCCCTTTCCTGGACGCAGCGAGACTCGAAAGGGATCCCTCGCTGCGCTCGGGATGACAGCGGGCCCCCAGACGTCGCGGCGCTCGGGATGACCGGGGGCTCACCAGACGTCGCAGCGCTCGGCTTCGGGCCGCACCATCGGCGATCCGGGCTTGCAGCCGAACGCCTTCGCGAACTCCGGCAGGTTCGAGAGCGGACCGATCACGCGGAACTTGCCGATGGGGTGCGGGTCGCCCTGCGCCATCGTGCGCGCAAATTCGGGCGTCACGGCGTCGCCGCGGAACTGGCCCCACGCGATGAAGAACTGCTGGTCGGGCGTGTAGCCGTCGATCGTCGGGAGCGGCGGCTTGCCCTTCTGCGAGATCAAGAACGCGCGGTAGGCAATCCGCGCTCCCGCGAGATCGCCGATCGATTCGCCCGCGACGAGCTTGCCCTGCTCCGGGATTCCGGGCTCGACCTCGTAGTGGTCGAACTGGTTCACGATGCAGGCGACCCTCTGCTGGAACTTCTTGAGGTCCTCCGGGCTCCACCAGTTCTGAAGCCGGCCCTGCGCGTCGTACTGGGAGCCCTGGTCGTCGAAGCCGTGGCTGATCTCGTGTCCGATCACGACGCCGATCGCTCCGTAGTTGACGGCGTCGTTGGCGGTCATGCTGAAGGCCGGCGGCTGGAGGATCCCGGCGGGAAAGACGATCTCGTTCAAGAGCGGGTTGTAGTAGGCGTCGGAGGTCGGCGGCGTCATCCCCCATCGGCCGCGGTCCACGGGCTTTCCGATCGTCGCCAGGTTGTCCTCGACGACGAAGCGGCGCCCCGCGAGCACGTCGTTCCAGTAGTTCGTCCGCGTGACGTGGACGTGGCTGTAGTCCTTCCACTTGTCGGGGTAGCCGATCTTGGGATTGAACGTCGAGAGCTTCTCGAGCGCGCGCTTCTTGGTCTCGGGGCTCATCCAGTCGAGGCCGTCGATCGTCTCCTTCATCGCGAGCCTCAGGTTCGCGACCATCTCCTGCATGCGGGCCTTGGCGGCCGGCGGGAAATACCTCTCGACGTACTTCTTTCCGAGAGCCTCGCCGAGCAGCCGGTCGGCCTGCTCCGCACACCGCTTCCAGCGGGGCTTCATCTCCTTCTGCCCGGAGAGATAGGCGCCGTTGAACGCGAAGTTCTCCTCGACGAAGGGGCGCGACAACGACGGGGACGCCGCGTCGAGCAGCTGCCAGTCGAGATAGGTCTTCCAGTCCGCCACGGGGACCGCCTGGAGCTGCCGGTTGAACTCTTCGAGGAACTTCGGCTCGGCCACGTTGACGCCACCGGCCTTGACGCCCAGCTTCTGGAACGCCCCCGCCCAGTCGTACCGCGGCGTCAGTTTCTTCAGGTCGGCCATCGAGGTCTTGTGGTCGGTCGCCTTCGGATCGCGCAGCGCCACGTTGTCGAGCGAGGCCCTGGCCATGTCCGTTTCCATGCGCATGACGGTCGCGGCGGAAGTCCTGGAGAGGGTGGTGCCGTCGCCCGCGAGCTCGAACGTCTTCGCGACGTGCGCCACGTACTTCTCGCGCGCCTCCTGGAACCGCGGCTCGGTCTTCAGGTAGTAGTCGCGGTCGGGCAGCCCGAGACCGGAGGCGTAGATCTGGGCGATGACGTCGTTCGGGTCGTGATTGTCGGATCCGGCGATCAGGGCGAACGGAACGTATATGCCGAGGCTCTGAAAGCGCGTGATCATCCGGCCGACGTCGGCGGAATCCTTCATGGCGTGGATCTCGGAGCGAATCGAATCGAGCGGCGAGGCGCCGAGGCGGTCGATCTCCGCCTCATCCATGCAGGCGGAATAGAAGTCGCCGATGAGCTGCTCGGTGCTCCCCTTCGGAGGATTCTTCGCGGCCGCCGCTTCTTCCAGGATCCCCTTGAGGCGGTCCTTCGACTCCTCGCCCGCCTTCCACCGGCGGCTCCAGTGCTGCATCTCGGCCGGAATCGGGTTCATCGCCCTCCACGCGCCGTTCGAGAACTCGTAGAAATCGGTGCAGGCCTCGACCCTGCGATCCATGTCTTCGATCTCGGGCCCCTTCTGCGGGGACGGCTGCGCCATGGCCACGGCCGAGCCGAGGATCAGGAAGGCCAGGGAGCGGGAAACGCGCATGTCTTCTCCTTGTGGAAACGGCTGCCGAAGTGATACGTGCCGGGCGTCTGCGGGTTCAGACGGACTAAGATCCCGCCCGCATTCATGACTATAGACCGTGACCGGCTCGGCCGCCTGATCGAGGCCGAACAGCGGCGCTTCGTCGAGAACACGCGCGTCTTCCGCGAGCGCGGGGAAGCCCTGCGCGGCGCCAGAAAGAGAGGAACCATGGCATCCCGAACCCTGGCACTCGTCCTCGCCGCCGCCGCGCTCGCCGCCACGGCCGCGGCCCAGCAGGACTCCCTCGAGTTCACCAAGCTCAAGGACTTCACGGCGCACCGCTCCTCGTCGTCCAATCCGGATCCGGCGTCGAACAACGACAGCAAGCACCCGATCCCGGGCGAGACCGTGACGCTCGCGGACGTCGAGGGCCCGGGCATGATCACGCACCTCTGGATCACCGTCGCGGCCAACGAGTACGGCTGGCCGAGGCTCATGCGTCTGCGCGTCTACTACGACGGCAGCGCCGAGGCCTCCGTGGACGCGCCGCTCGGCGACTTCTTCGCCGTCGGCCATGGCTTCGAGCGCGGCGTGGACTCATCCATGATCCGCGCGAGCTCCGACGGCCGCGCGCGCAACAGCTACTGGCCGATGCCCTTCGCCCGGTCGTGCCGCATCACGCTGACGAACGAGGGGCGGCGGAAGGTCGATCATCTCTACTACCACGTGGATTGGGAGAAGCTCCCGTCGCTCCCGCCCGGAACCGCGTACTTCCACGCGCGCTACCGGCAGGAGCTTCCGGCACCCGACGACGGCAAACCGTACGTGTTTCTCGACGTCAAGGGACGCGGCTTCTACGTCGGCACGGTCCTGTCGGTCGTCCAGCCCGAGGCCGGGTGGTTCGGCGAGGGAGACGACCGCTTCTTCGTCGACGGAGAGAAGAAGCCCTCGCTCATGGGAACGGGCTCGGAGGACTACTTCACCGACGCGTGGGGCCTCCACGTCGTGAACGGCCTGTACGCGGGCGTCACGGTCGCCGACGGCACGGGGCTCGGATCCCGGATGACCGGCTATCGCTGGCACGTCCTCGACCCGATTCCCTTCACGAAGTCGCTCCACTTCGACATCGAGCACCTCGGCTGGACGTTCAACCAGGACGGCTCGATCAAGTCGGCCTTCGGTCCCCGCAACGACCTGATGTCGTCCGTCTCGTTCTGGTACCAGGACGGCATCGCGACCGGCCTGCCGCCGGTCCCGTACGGCTCCGCGCGTCTCCCGCAGGGCAACGCCCGCCAGTTCGAAGTCGAGACGGTCATGCCGTCGATCACGGCGGAAAAGGGGAAGGCGGAAGTCGTCAAGGACCTCTTCTGGTCGAAGGACGTCGTCGTGTTCCAGGGCGAGGGAGCTGGCTCGAGGCTGACCATCCCCTTCGACGTCGAGGAGGCCGGAGACTACGAGCTCTACACGCAGGTTGCCCAGGGCTCGGACTACGGGATCTACACGGTGCTCCTCGACGGAAAACCGCCGGTGGCTCCCGTGCTCGAGCACGAGCCGGGCGCGGACGTGCGGCCGCAGCTCTCCTTCGACGGCTACGCGTACGAGACCTACGTCGGCCTCGACTACCAGATCGGCTGGCCGCGGATGACGAAGGGGCCGCACACCGTCACCTTCGTCTGCGTCGGGAAAAACGCCGCGTCTGCGGGCTATGCGCTCGGCGTCGACAACCTCATCCTCGCGCAGACCGGACCCGCCGGATGGAAGAAGGCGAACGACGTGCGGCCGCCGAACGTCCCCAGGGGAGTCGCCGCGCTGACGGCGTCGCTGTCCGATCCCGATCCGGTCGTGCGAGGGCTCTGCGCGCTGGCGCTCGCGAACCTCGGCCCGGAGGCCGCCCCGGCGGCGACGGCGCTGGTCGCGCGGCTCCAGGACTCCGACCCGATCGTCCGCATGGAGGCGGCCGTCGCGCTCGGCGCGATGGGGCCGAAGGCGGCGCCGGCCGTGGCGGCCCTGGTCGCGGCGTGCCGGGCCCCGGGCCAGACGCTCGAGGTCGTGCGCGAGTCGGCCACGGCGCTCGGCAACATCGGCCCGTCGGCGGCATCGGCGTTGCCCGCCCTGCGGGAAATCGCGGCGCACCCGATCCCCCACGTCGGCGGCGTCATCGACCTCACGCCCGCCTGGGCCGCCTCGCGCGCGATCGGGAAGATCGAGGGAAAAGCGAGCTGAGCGGCTCAAACCCCCTCTCCCCGTGAGGGGAGAGGGTTGGGGTGAGGGTCTCGGTGCCCGTCTCGTTCGTACGTGGAGCGCTGTGGATGCCCCCTCACCCTCGCTCGCCCCCCGCCGGGGGATAGGGTTACAGGAGGCATTCGGGGGTCCATTCCGGGGGCGGTACCTTACCTCGCTACTTCTTCGCCCCCGCCAACATTTCCGCGCGTCCCGGCACGTCCGGATCGGCATTCTTCCACTGCGCCCGCAGGCGAGCCCGGGTCTCCGCCGCGAGTGCGGAATCGCCGGACGCCTGCGCAGCGCGCGCGAGGCCCTGCAGCGACAGCGACCGGCCCGGATTGTGCGCGAGCGAGGCCTCGAACTCGCGCCGCGCCTCCGCGGGCTTGCCCGCGGCGAGGAGGATCTCGCCCGACAGCTCGTGCGCGGGCTTGACGACGAGCGGCGGGCCGAACTCGAACGACATCGCGTCCTCCGCCGCGGCGGCCTCCGCGGCGAGACGCACGGCTCCCGTCCGGTCTCCTCGATCGAGCGCGAGCAGCGCTTCGAGCTCGAGGCGCATCACGTTTCCCACGGCCGGTCCGCCGCGGCCATAGGCCATCGCCGCTCCGCCATGGGCGTGTCCTTCGTCCGCGGCGGAGGCGGAGCCCGAGAGGGCGTCGAGCGCCGCCTTCGCGCCGGCCTGATCGCGCGCCGCCCGGGCGCAGAGTCCCCGGACGAAATCGTCCCGGGCCGCGGCCGCCGAGGGCGGCGGCACGACGTCACACCGCCCCGTCTCGACGATCCACGCGGCGCGCATGCTCGAGAGGCCGCTCGCCGTCTTCTCCCCCGGCGCCGCCTTCGCGTCCGTTTCCATCGTGGCGAGCTGCGCGCGCGCGTCGTTCCAGCGCCCGAGCTGCAGGTTGGCGTACTCGAGCCACGAGAGCGCGTGGAAACTATGGTCTCCGGCCCCGAGCCCCTTGCGCTCTGCCCGGTCCACGGAGGCCTTCCACGACGCTTCGTTGGAGGCGACCGCGGCCTCCCACATCCCGAGGGCGAAGAAGATGTGCGACGGCATGTGCAGGGCGTGGACCGCCGCGGGAGCGATCGTGGCGTAGACGCGCGCCGGCCTCATCCCGAGAGGGGCGTGCACCGGGTCGTCGTAGCAGTGAATCAGGTAGTGGGCGGCGCCGGGATGCTGCGGGTTCTTCGCAAAGACCTCTTCGAGCACCGCCGCGGCCTTCATGTAGGTCCCGAAGTCCCGATGGTCCTCGCAGGTTCCGAGCAGGGCGAGAGCGTAGAAGGCTGCCGCGTCGAGGTCGTCCGGATACTTTTCGTGCAGCCGCCGCATCGCGTCCGCATAGGCCTTGTCGCGTTCGGCCTTCGGCCCCTCCGCGTACAGTATGTCGACGGCCGCCAGGTACATCTTTTCGCGGTCCGTCGGCGCCTTCGCGAGGCGCCCCTCCGGGGTCGGCGCCAGTCTCTCGAGGGCCTTGATCGCCGCATCGCGGTCGCGCTCCATCCAGAGCGGGTGGTTGTACGTCATGGCCTCGCCCCAGTAGGCCATGGCGAAGCCGGGATCCTCCTTCTGGGCTTTTCGAAACGCTTCGGCGGCGTCGGCGTATTCGAAGCTGTGGAGAAGGAGAACGCCCCGGAGAAAGTCGGGCATGGCCGCCGCCGAGCCGGAGGCCGGAAAATCGATCCGGCCGAGGGCGGCCTCCTGTCCCGCCGCGGCGGCCGCCGCCACGAAGCCGAGCATGGCCGCGAAGACTGCGGCACGGGTGCGAGCCAGCGCCATCGAACCCTCCCGGCGCAGAATACCCCGTCGGCGGGACTGAAAAAAACCTTTCGAGCGGTGTCGATTCCAGTCTCTCCGTTCGACTCTAGGATGAAGGAGACGAAATCATGCGCTACATGCTTCTGATCTACGACGCCGAATCCCAGTGGGCCTCCATGACCGAGGCGCAGAGAGGACAGATGTTTCAGGAGTACATGGCCTTCACCGAGGGCATCAAGAAGAGCGGCCACCACGTGTCGAGCGCCCCGCTCCAGCCGGTCGCCACGGCAACGACGGTCCGGGTCCGCAACGGCAGGACCGCGTCGACCGACGGACCGTTCGCCGAGACCAGGGAGCAGCTCGGCGGGTACTACATCGTCGAGGCCTCCAACCTGGACGAGGCGACCGGCATCGCCGCCCGAATCCCGTCGGCCCGGATCGGATCGATCGAGGTGCGCCCCATCATGGAGATGGGCGGCTGACGCGGACGGGAATCCCCCCTCACCCCAACCCTCTCCCCCCGCCGGGGGGAGAGGGGACTTGAGGTCGCATGTCTCTCGAGAGCCTCTACCGCGACGAAGGCGGCCGGATCCTCGCGACACTGATCCGGGTCGTCGGCGACTTCGAACTCGCCGAGGAAGTCATGCACGAGGCCTTCGCGGCGGCGATCGAGCAGTGGCCGGGCCACGGAATTCCCGAGAACCCGCGCGCCTGGCTCGTCGCCACTGCCCGGCACAAGGCCATCGATCGCCTGCGTCGTGACGCGCGTTTTCGGGAGCGCCGCGACGAGCTGGCGCACTGGGCCGCTCTCGCCGAAGAGGCGGCTCCGGACTTTCCCGATCGCGACGACGGGCGCATTGCCGACGACCGCCTGCGTCTGATCTTCACCTGCAACCACCCGTCGCTCGCCCATGAGGCCCGCGTGGCGCTGACGCTGAGGACGCTCGGAGGGCTCACGACCGAGGAGATCGCCCGCGCGTTTCTCGTCCCCGTGGGGACGATGGCCCAGCGCCTGGTTCGCGCGAAGCAGAAGATCCGCCAGGCGCGGGTCCCCTACCGCGTTCCGCCCGAGGACGAGCTGACGGAGCGCCTGGACGGAGTGCTCGCGACGCTCTACCTCGTCTTCAACGAGGGCTATGCGGCGACCTCGGGGGGCGCGCTCGTGCGCCGCGAGCTCTGCGCGGAAGCCATCCGGCTGGCGCGGCTGGTCGTGGGGCTGCTCCCGCGCCAACCGGAGGCGCGCGCCCTGCTCGCGCTGATGCTCCTGCACGATTCCCGCCGGGCGGCGCGCGTCTCCGGCGCCGGCGAGCTCATCCGTCTCGAGGACCAGGACCGCGCGCTCTGGGACGCCGACGCGATCCGCGAGGGCCTCTCGTTGACCGAGGCGGCGCTGCGCGAGGGCCCCGGCTTCTACGCGCTGCAGGCCGCGATCGCGGCGCTCCACGCCGAAGCGCGGCGGCCGGAGGAGACGGACTGGCCGCAGATCGCCGCGCTCTACGGCGAGCTCCTCCGGCGCCATCCGTCGCCGGTCGTCGAGCTCAACCACGCCGCGGCCGTGGCCGAGGCGTGCGGCGCGACCGAGGGGCTGCGCCTTCTCGACGCGCTCGAGCAAAGCGGGCGCCTCCCGGACTACCATCTGCTGCCCGCCGCGCGGGCGCAGCTGTTGACGCGCCTCGGCCGCAACGCCGAGGCGGCCGAGGCCTACCGGCGCGCGCTCGCGCTGACCCAGAACGGCTCCGAGCGGCGCTTCCTCGAGAGGGAGCTCTCGCGCGTCAGACCGCCGGGATGACGGCGACCGCTCGCTCGCCCGGAACGCCCGCGGGAGCCAGATTCCGAATCGCCCTGTCGAAGGTGGCGAGCGTCCCGCGGCGCTTGAGCGCGAGCGCCAGCAGGTGCGCATCCGTGACCTGGCGGTGCCCGACCAGCGCCTCGCGCCGCACGTAGCGGGACGCGACCAGAGACGTGTCGTCCGACCAGAAGACGTGGTCCGCCAGGGCCACGATCCGCTCGAGCAGGGCGAGCGCCTCCCTCGGAGACCGCGCCTCGGGCACGACGCGGCCGTTGGAGCTGACGCGCACGAACGCGGTCTGCGTGAGCGGGCACGTGGCCCACCCCGAAGAGCGATGCGCGTCGAACCACCGATGCGCCGCTTCGAAGTGGATGTGATTCGGCCACGCCAACGCCACGAGGACGTTGACGTCGAGCAGCGCGATCAACCCTCTTCTTCCGCCTTCCCGACGAGCTCGGGGGTCAGCGGCGCGGCCTCGGGCGAGATCGCGAAAACGGGGAAGCCGCCGCGGCGGCGGCCGCCCGGCCGAGGCTCGAGCCCCTTTCGCGCGAGGTTCGAGACCACGCGGCCCAGGCTCTTGCCCTCAGAGCGCGCCAGGCTCTTCGCGGCCTGCAACAGGTCCTCGTCGAGATCGAGCGTCGTTCGCATGTCCTCCGAATCCTAGCGAGCGCCAGCAGTGATGTCAAGATGCGACGATGTCTTGATGCTGAGCGCCCGCGCCGGTTCGCCCCGCGGCCTCTCCCCGCGCCTACGGTGTACTGACGAGCGGCAACTCCACGAAGCTCGCCTCGGCGGCGGAGTGGTACACGCGCTGCGTCGCGGCGCGATAGTCGGACGGCTTCGCCCAGAAGATGTTCGGCACGAACGTCTGCGGATTGCGGTCGTAGAGCGGGAACCAGGACGACTGGACCTGGACCATGATGCGGTGGCCCGGCAGGAACACGTGGTTCGCGTTCGGGAGCGCGAAGCGGTAGAGCAGCGGCTTGCCCGATTCGAGAGCCTTCGGGTTCTCGAGGCTCTCGCGGTAGCGGCCGCGGAAGATGTCCGCGGCGATCATGAGCTGGTAGCCGCCCATGGGCGGATCGTTGGCGACCTGCGGCGGATACACGTCGATCAGCTTGACGACCCAGTCCGAATCCGTGCCGCTCGTCGACGCGACGAGGTTCGCGACCGGCTGGCCGCTGATCTTGACCGGCGCCTTCAGAACGTCCGACGTGAAAACGGCGACGTCGGTGCGCCCCGAAGTCTCGCGCTGGTCGTTGACGAGCCACTTCTGCCAGTCGGCGGCGGACTCGTCGACGGGCCGGGGGCGGTAGGGCGTCGGCCTCGCCGGATCGGAGACGTACTCCGTGTACTCGGGCGAGCCGGCCGCCGGCGCCCCGAGCGACGTCTTCCCGCCGGCCGCGAGATAGAGCGGCGTCGCCTTGACCGTGCAGCCCGAGGCGCAGCCGGCCGGCCACGCGGGCAGGCGGCGCCACGTGTTCGTTCCCGTCTCGTAGGCCGTCACCGGCGCCACGTCCGCCTTCGGAGCGCCGTCCTTCAGGTACTGCGCGAGAAACGGGGCGAGCACCTCGCGGCGAAACGTCAGCGCCGTGTCGCTCGAGAACTTGATCGCTCCGAGCGAGCTGCCTTCGTGGATGGACTGGCCATGGCACCACGGTCCGAGGACGAGATAGACCATGTCGTTTCCGGTGTCCTTCGGCTTGATTGCCCTGTACACCGCGGTCGCGCCGTAGATGTCCTCCTGGTCCCAGAGGCTGTGGACCAGCATCACCGGGACCTTGAGAGGCTCCTTCGCGAGGAGCTTGTCCACGGCCTGGTCCTGCCAGTACGCGTCGTAGCTCGGGTGCGCCAGGATCCTGCGCCAGAAGCCGACCTGCTCGAGGTTGTGGATGCGCCCGAGCTCCCCCGCGGACACCGCGTCGAGGAACATGTCGTAGTCGTCGTAGTCCCCGCGCCACCACTTCTCGTCGTTCTTTCGGGTGGCTTCCTGCTCGTAGATGTACTGCATTCCCTGCTGGCGAAACGCGCCGTTGTGGAACCAGTCGTCGCCCATCCACCCGTCCACCATCGGGTTCATCGGGACCGACACCTTCAGGGCCGGGTGCGGATGGACGAGCGCCATCAGCGGCAGAAAGCCGTCGTAGGAGATCCCGATGATGCCGACCTTCCCGTTCGACTCGGGCAGGTTCTTCACGAGCCAGTCGATCGTGTCGTACGTGTCCGTCGCATGGTCCACCGGCGTCGGGTTCTGCGGCCCGTGAAGGGGCCGGTTCATGACGTAGTCGCCCTCCGAGCCGTACTTGCCGCGCACGTCCTGGACGACGCGGATGTAGCCGCCGTCGACGATCACGTCCGTCGCGTTGTCGTAGCCCTCGAGCGTCGGCCCGAGGTGCGTGCTGTGCGCGTGCGTCGTGAGCGCGTTCGCGTCGTAGGGCGTCCGCGTCAGGAGGATCGGCGCGCCCTTCGCGCCCCTGGGTACGAGGATCACCGTGTGCAGCCGGACCCCGTCGCGCATGGGGATCATGACTTCCCGCCGGACGTAGTCGAACGTGCCCTCGGCCGGCTTGACGACCGAAGGCATCTCGCTCGGGTAGTTCGGGTACTTCGGGGCGGCCGCCTGCCCGAGGCACAGCCCTGCCGCGACGAGCGCGGCTCCCGAAAGCGCAGTGATCTTGACGAAGGACTTCATGAGGCGTTCTCCTCTTTTCGGACGGATGTGGACCGGATTCTATCGTCGCCTCCGGCCGCGCCGGGGCCCGTCGATCGGGCGCCTCCGGGGCCGCCTCTTTCGTTCACGATGAAATGTCGAGGGCCTTGCCCGCGTATAGGCGTTTAGAGGCTGTTTATCTCGTTTCGAAGTGGAGGTCCCCCATGCCGAGCCGAGACCCCCGACGCGCCCTCCTCCTGCCCGCCGCCCTGTTCCTGGCTCGAATGGCCGCTCCCCCGGCCATCGGGGCCGCCGTCGTCACCGTCAATGACTCGGGCGACTCGACCGACGCCTGCGCGACGTCCGGGACGGGAACCTGCACCCTCCGGGATGCGCTGGCGTACGCGAACGCCCATGCCGGGACGGAGATCCACTTCGACATTCCGGGCCCCGGCGTCCACACGATCGCGCTCGCCGGCGACTATCCGCAGATCGTCGCACCCGTCACGATCGACGGGTTCACGCAGCCCGGCTCGAGCGCCAACACGAACGGGCCGGGCCTCGGCGACAACTCGATCCACCTGATCGAAATCGACGGCACGAATACGACCGGCGGAGTCGACGCCTGTCTCGCCTTTTACATCGGGAGCGGCCCGAGCACGGTCCGGGGCCTCGTGATCAACCGCTGCAAGGGCAACGGCATCTCCTTCACCTCCTCGGGAGGAGGAAACGTCGTCGAAGGCAGCTTCGTCGGCACGGATCCCGCGGGCGCGACCGCCCTTCCGAACGCCGCTTCGGCCATCCTCCTCAACTCGGTCTCGTCCACCTTTCTCGAGCTCAACGACGTCGTGGGAGGGACGGACGCGTCGTCGCGCAACGTTCTCTCGGGAAACCCCATCGCCGGCGTCGCATGCGCGGCCGGGACGGGCCACGTCATCGAAAACAACTTCGCCGGCACGAACGCCGCCGGCACGGCCGCGCTGCCGAACGGGTTCGGCATCTTCATCAATTGCGCGGACAGCACCGTCGGCGGCACGACGCCCGCCGCGCGAAACCTGGTCTCGGGAAACAGCGGCCGCGGCGTGATCCTGAGCAACAGCCTCGGAAGCCCCTTCGTGACCGGCAACGTGATCGAGGGCAACTTCATCGGAACCGACGTCACGGGCGCACTGCCGCTCGGCAACCAGTTCTTCGGCATCGGCGTCTACGGACTCTCCAATACGATCGGCGGATCCGTCTCGGGAGCCGGAAACGTCATCGCGGACAATGTCGACGGCGGCATTGATCTCGAAAGCGCGACCGGTACGGTCATCCAGGGCAACCTGATCGGAACGGCCGCCGACGGAGCCTCGCCCCTCGGAAACCACGGGTCCGGCATCGGGCTCGCCGCCTCGAACTGCGTGATCGGCGGCGTGTCGCCGGGCGAGGGCAACGTCATCGCCTTCAATGGAACGACGCAATCGGGAGGAGTCTTCGTCGACAACGGCACCGGGAACATCATCCGCGGCAACTCGATCCACGACAACGCGGCGACGGGCATCGACCTCAACTCCGGGGGCGGCGTGGACGGCGTGACGGCCAACGACGTCTGCGACGGGGACGACGGTCCGAATCACCTGCAGAACTATCCCGTCCTCTCCTCGGTCGTGTACGGCGGATCGAGCACGACGGTCACGGGCCTGCTGAACGCCGTGGCCAACACGACCTACGACCTCGACTTCTATTCCAACTCCGCCTGCTCGAACTTTCCGAGGGACTTTCTCCAGGGCGAGACCTACCTGGGCTCCACCGTCGTCACGACCGACGGCTCCTGCAACGCGCCATTCACGGTCTCCACGCTCCCGGCCGTTCCGTCCGGAACGCGGATCTCCATGACCGCAACGGATCCCGCGGGCAACACCTCCGAGTTCTCCCAGCGCCTCCCCTTCTCGGTGAATGTCCCGTCCGGTCCCGCCGCGGGGGGAACCCTCCTGACCGTCTCCGGGACCAACTTTCTGGGCGGTGCGGCCGTCTCGATCGGGGGATCGCCGGCGACGGGAGTGGACGTCGTGTCGTACACCTCCCTCTCCGCGACCACGCCCGCCCTGGCGCCCGGGACCGCCAACGACGTCGTCGTCACGAACACCGACGGGACGACGGGGACGCTCGTGAAGGGATTCGTCGCCGATTTCCTCGACGTTCCCGGCGGCCAGCAGTTCTACTCCTTCGTGACGACGCTCGTCTCGAACGGGATCACGGCCGGCATCGGCGGAGGACTCTACGGCGTCACCGACGACACGCTCCGCCAGCAGATGGCGGTCTTCATCCTGAAGTCGGAGCACGGTCTCTGCTACACGCCCCCGCCCTGCACGGGCGTCTTCGGCGACGTGCCGTGCTCGTCGAACTTCGCGCCCTGGATCGAGGCGATGGCGGCCGAGGGCATCACGGGTGGATGCGGCGGCGGCGACTTCTGTCCGCAGAGCCCCGTCCGCCGGGACCAGATGGCGGTCTTCCTCCTGAAGGCCGAGCACGGCCCGGCCTACGCGCCGCCGACGTGCACCGGCGTGTTCCTCGACGTCCCTTGCCCGTCGCCCTTCGCGAACTGGATCGAGCAGCTCGCCGCCGAGAACATCACGGGAGGCTGCGGCGGAGGCAACTACTGCCCCGCGAACTCCAACACGCGGGGGCAGATGGCGGTGTTTCTGGTCAAGACGTTCGGGCTGAAGTAGTCCGTAAGCGGCAGGCCCGGGTCCGCTATCCTCCCGTCCGGGCGGGAGGTGATCGGATGCGACTGTCCCAAATGGCGCTTTGCCTCGGGCCCGGGGTCCTCGCCTTCGTCGCCCTGGCCGGGCTCGTCCCGTCGGAGGCCCCGTCCGGCCCGCGCTTCTCGATCACGTACCGCGCCGACCGGAGCGCGACGCCGCTCGACGGGCGGCTTCTCCTGATGCTCTCGACCGACCCGAGCGCCGAGCCGCGCTCTCAGATCAGCGAATCGATCACGAGGACGCAGCAGGTCTTCGGCGTCGACGTGGATGGATGGAAGGCCGGAACGCCGGCCCTCGTCGAAGGCGGCGTCCTCGGCTACCCCGTCGAGAGCCTCGCGGCGATTCCGCCCGGGACGTATCAGGTCCAGGCCCTCCTCCACCGCTACGAGACGTTTCACCGCGCCGACGGCCACGTCGTGAAGCTCCCGATGGACCGCGGCGAGGGACAGCAGTGGAGCAAGGCACCCGGCAACCTCTACTCGACGCCGCGGGCGATCACGATCGAGGCCGGCAAACCCGCGACGTTCGAGATCACGCTCGATCAGGTCATTCCGCCGATTCCGGACCCGCCGACGACGAAGTACGTCCGGCACGAGAAGATCCAGTCCGAGCGCCTCTCGAAGTTCTGGGGCCGGCCGATGTACCTCGGCGCGCACATCCTCCTGCCCGAGGGCTTCGACGCGCACCCGGATGCGCGATATCCGCTCGTGATCTTCCACGGGCATTTCCCGTCGACGATCGAAGGCTTCCGCGAGACTCCTCCCGACCCGAACCTGAAGCCCGTCTACTCCGAGCGCTTCCACGTCGACGGCTACAACCGCATCGAGGAGGATCACGCGTGGCAGTTCTACAAGGACTGGACGGGTCCGAACTACCCGCGCTACATCGTGGTCGAGATCCAGCACGCGAATCCCTACTACGACGACTCGTACGCCGTGAACTCCGAGAACCTCGGCCCGTACGGCGATGCGATCACCTACGAGCTGATTCCTTATCTCGAGAAGAAATACCGCGCGATCGGCGCGGGATGGGCGCGGTTCATGTACGGCGGCTCGACGGGCGGATGGGAAGCGCTCGGGGTCCAGGTCCTCTACCCGGACGAGTTCAACGGCTGCTGGGCCGCGTGTCCCGACCCGATCGACTTCCGGCAATACGGCGTCACCAACCTCTACGAGGACGAGAACGCCTACTGGTGGACGGGGCCGTGGGGGCGCATCGCGAAGCCCGCGCACCGCGACTTCCTCGGCCATCTTCAGACCACCGTCGAGCAGTCGAACCGCCTCGAGCTCGTGCTCGGGACGAAGTCCCGCTCGGGCGGCCAGTGGGACATCTGGCAGGCGGTCTTTTCGCCGGCCGGCGACGACGGGTATCCGCGACCCATCGTCGACAAGCGCACCGGCGTCATCGACAGGACGGTCGCCGCGTTCTGGAAGGAGCACTACGACCTCGTCGACCTGATGAAGCGCGATTGGGAGAAAGGGCTCGGGGCGAAGCTCGAGGGAAAGATCCACATCTACGTCGGCGAGGCCGACAGCTACTACCTGAACAACGCCGTCTATCTCGCCGACGACTTCCTGCGGAGCACGAAGAATCCGCCCTACGGCGGCGTCATCGACTACGAGCCGCGCGCCGAGCACTGCTGGAACGGCGACCACACGCGGCCGAACGCAATCTCACGCCTGCGCTATCACCAGTTCTTCGCGCCGAAGATCGTGGAGCGGATCCTGAAGACCGCCCCCCCGGGCGGCGACGTCACGAGCTGGAGGTACTGAGATCCTTGCGGCCCTGGCGACGTTCGAGCTGCCGCAACACATCCTCCCCCGTTCCGATCTCACCGATCCGCGGAAAGACGTTCTCGACGCTGTGGCGATGGCTCCCGACGCTGCGGTCGGTCATCGCATCCGCAACGAAGGCGACGTTGTAGCCGAGATCGTAGGCGCTGCGGGCGGTCGACTCGACGCCGACCGACGTCGAGATCCCCGCCATGACGACCTGCGTGACGCCTCGTCGCTGCAGCTCGGCATGGAGCGCCGTGCCGAGAAAGGCGCCGAAGCGCTGCTTCGTCACGCGGATGTCGTCCGCCTGCGCCGCGAGCTCGGGGACGAGATCGCTCCAGTCGGGCGGCCTCGGACCGGCCGGCATCGTGGACTCGGTGCGGCCGGGCGCCCGGCCGTCCACGTTGACGAGCGCGACCGGAAGACCCTTCTCGCGAAAGGCACGCGCCAGCCGGGCGCAGCGCTCGACGATCGCGCCCGCGGGATGTGCGGTAGGAATCGCGACGATGCCCTTCTGCAGATCGATCACGATCAACGCGGGCAGGTCGTCGAGCGTCAAAGGCATGGCGGTCTATTCTCGCCGGCAAACCCGGTGCGTCCTCCGGGCCTCTGCGTATTCCTACGGACGCCGCACCTTGCCCATGCGCGGCGGCTGCACCGGCTCGGCCACTCCGTAGATGACGTTGATTCCGGTCCCACCGCCCCACGTGGAATGTGCGGGGTTGTCATTGATGCCTGTGGCGACGGGGAGATCATTCCAGTTGTTGGTCGACCAGGCATTCCCCGCGGCGTCGATGGATAGGTCGATGATGCTCTCGAAGACGCCGCTGTTGAACACGTGCAAAACGTCGCCAGTCTTGGTGCCGGCCGGATGTCCCTTGGTGTCCGCGCCGGCCATGTACACGACCCGGAGTGCCCAGCAGTTGGTCGTCCACACGTCGTCGTTCCCGTCGACATTGGCTCCCCACGGAATGCTGATGGCCCCATCGCCGTTGTAGCCGCTGCCCGCCGAGGGCAGCTGTGTGCCGTCCGGGCGAATCATGCTGACGAAGCCCGTGGACTTCACCTGCCCTGATTTGAGTGGGGCGTAGAGAGCGCGGAACGCCTTGAACTCTTCCATGATCGTCGCGTGCGGCGGGAGCGGCTTCAGACCCGGAAAGTCTGGAGACAGGAAGCTGACAACCCATACGTTGTTCTTCGAATCCAGCGCCAGGGCGCGGGGCGCCACCCCGACGCGGAAGGTCTCCACCTTGGTCGGATCGTTGGCCGGGAATCGGCTGACGGTATCCGATCGCGAATTCGAAACCCAAACGCGATCCTGATCATCGATGACCACATCGAACGGGCTCGCGAGACCGGCGGGCTTTACGATTTTGCCCTCTTTCACCCGACCCCCCGGGAAGTAGAGCAATTGATCGCCCTCGCCGTCGGCGATCCAGACATCGCCCTTGGCCGAAACGCCGATGCCCATGAGGCCGTGCAGCTTTTCTTTAAACGGAAAGTCCTGTTCGGTCGCGACCGGATGGCCCTGCAAGTCCATCACCAGGATCTTGCCGTTGAAACTCGAGGCCCAGACGTTTTCCTTCGTCACGGCGGTGCCCCAGCCGATTCCGTTGATCCCTGCGCCCGTGAACCCGGTGACCGGGGGCGAGAGCGTGGCACCGTCGGGGCCGAACTTCGCGACGCCTCCGCCGATGCCCATCACGGCACTGGATTGCGAGCCCGGCATCCAGTTCGAACCGCTCCAGAGATTGCCCTCGGAGTCGACCATCACCCGGCCCGGTGCGTAGTTGCCACCGCCCGCAAAGCGCAGGATGAGGGCGAAGTCTTCGGGCGCATATTGCAGGTAAGGCACAAAGGGCATTGGGGTCAGCAAACCCTCCTTCACCTGCGGATAGGCTTCCTCGTAGAGAGCGAAGAGATCCTTGGGATGCGCCCACGATTCACGGGCAATGCCGGCGATCGCTCCGAGCGTGCTCGAGGGCGTCGTTCCTCCGGTTGGCGTGGCCGCTTTGAAGAACCGCGTGCGCCACTCATCCCCAGCAGAGGTGCCTGCATACGTGATGAGGGACGCGAGGGTATTAAATTTCGCCAGGGTCGTGCTGCGCGTGATGTTGAGGCTATCGATGATGACGGACCCCCAACTACCGCTTTGCAGGTTCACGAGATTCGGGACGTTCATGGCGGCGATCCGCAGCCCGAGCGGATTCCCGGAGATCGCTTCCTTATTGATGAATCGCGCGGCCGTGAAGGCCGACGCGACCGTTGTGAGCTCGTTGACGACCACTTGTTGCGGGGGCTTGCTTCCCACCAAGGCAAGAAGGACGACCGCCGGATTATCGCCAGCCAGTTTGCTCGCCCTCGGCACGCCACCGGACGCCACGATGTAAAGCACACCGTCGCCATGCGCACCGTTCCCGCGAACCTCGAAACGGCCATCGTCGGACGACTTCGTTTGGTCGAGTTGTTTGGGCGCGCCGGCGCTAGCCTCCCACAGGGTTACGGTGGACTTCGCGACGGGCGAACCTCCCACAGCCACCAGCCCCTTGATGCCGTCGGCGGCAAGAGCTGCACCAGCCGACATGAGGAGAGCAACGACCATGTTCCCCAGAATCCGCGTTCGAACGATCGATCGAGTCATCGTTTTCTTCTCCTCTGGCCCTGCTTCGGGCGAAACGGCGATGGTGCGGGTGGCACTCCAGAGAACCCGGAGAGTCTACATCTCCGCTCGACCAGGCCGGGTTATCCGCCGATTGCATCGTCCGCCTCTCCGCTAGCATGGACACGCCGTGACAGACCCGAACATCGCGAGCCCCTCGTTCAAAGCGGACCCGTACCCCTTCTACGCCCGCTGGCGCACCGGAGCTCCGGTGTTTCGCGTCCGGTTGCCGGATAAGCAGCTTGCGTGGCTGGTCACTCGATACGACGACGTCGCGGGGGTTTTGAGGGACGAAAGGTTCGTCAAGGACAGAAGCAACGCCCTGACCCCGGAGCAATCCGGGAAACAACCGTGGGTTCCCGATCTGTTCAAGCCTCTGGCGCGAAACATGCTCGATGTCGACGCGCCGGACCACACGCGGTTGCGCGCCCTGGTCCACAAGGCGTTCACGCCGCGCCTCATCGAGGAGATTCGTGGTCGCATCCAGAGCCTGACGGAGGGTCTGATCGACGCTGCTGAGCGCCGAGGCCAAATGGACTTGATCCGCGACTACGCGCTACCCATACCCACGACGATCATCTCGGAGATGCTCGGCGTGCCTGTGTCGGACCGGCATAGATTCCACCGCTGGTCGCAGGTCATCGTCGCGTCCGCTCCCTCCGGCTGGAGCATGCTGAGAGCCATTCCCGCCGCGATGGCGTTTCTTCGCTACATCCGCAGGCTCGTCAAGGCGCGAAGGTCGAGCCCGCAGGATGATCTCGTGACGGCTCTCGTTCACGCCGAGGATGTCGGAGCACGGCTGAATGAAGACGAGCTGGTGTCGATGGTGTTTCTCCTGCTGATCGCGGGACACGAGACCACCGTCAACTTGATCGGAAACGGGTCGCTGGCGCTCCTCGAACACCCGGATCAGATGCGTCGTCTTCGGGACGATCCCGGCATCATCAAGCCCGCGGTGGAAGAGCTGCTCCGCTTCGACGGGCCGCTGGCGACTGCGACCGAGCGATACGCCCGCGAGGACGTGGCGATCGGCGGAACGACGATCCCCCGAGGGGCGCTGGTCTACGCCGTGCTCGGCTCCGCCAACAGGGACGAGCGCCAGTTCCCCGATCCCGACAAACTGGACCTGACCCGCGAACCGAATCGACATCTGGCATTCGGGCTGGGAATTCACTACTGCCTCGGCGCTCCACTCGCGCGACTCGAAGGCCAGATCGCGATCGGCACGCTCCTGCGTCGGCTGCCGAATCTCCGGCTCGCGATCCCGGCGAGGGCGCTGCGCTGGCGGCGTGGGCTCGTCTTGCGAGGCCTGGCCGCGCTTCCCGTCGAATTTGCCGCTCCTCCGGCTCGGCCCGTGGGAGGCTGATGCGGGCGACCGCCGTTCGGAAACGTCAGGTGTGGTGGGAGGTGCAGGGATCGAACCTGCGACATCCTGCGTGTAAAGCAGGCGCTCTACCGCTGAGCTAACCTCCCGGTCCCGGAAATTCTACGTCCGGGCGATGTGCCTCGGAGACCTTCCGTGCAAATGGTCTCCGCCGCGAGGCCCGGCGCCCCCTCACCCCACCCTCTCCCGCCGGGAGAGGGCTTTGAGGAGGCGCGCGCAGAACGCGCGCATCGGAACTCTAAATGGCGATCGAGGCGAATCGCTCGATGTCGGCGACCGGCATCGGCCGCGCGAGCAGGAAACCCTGGCCGTACGGCACGCCGAGAGACTGCAGGACGCGCAGCTCCTCGCGGGTCTCGATTCCCTCGGCGATCACCTTCGTGTGCATCTTGCGGGCGAAGCTCATGAGGGCCTCGAGCAGGTCCTGCTTGACCTGCTTGCGGTCGATGCCGCGCACGAAGACGTTGTCGAACTTCAGGTAGTCGGGCTCGATGTCGGCGAGCGAGGAGAGATTGGAATAGCCGGTGCCGACGTCGTCGACCGCGATGCGGAAGTTCTGCGAGCGGAACTTCGAGAGGACCTCGCGAAAGAGGCCCTCGTACACGGCATAGGTGCGCTCCGTGATCTCGAGGACGATGCGGTCGGGCTCGAGGCCGAGCGCGCGAACCTGGTCGCGGAACACGGGTCCCAGAAACTCCGGGTCCGAGGCGGCGGCCGGAGAGAGGTTGATGAAGATCTGCCGGCGCGGATTCGCCTCGGCCGCCGCCTCGAGCGAGGCCTGGCGGCACACGCGCTCGAGCGGAACCAGAAGCTCCGTCCGGTCGGCGAGCGAGAAGAGCGTCTCGCCGCTCTCGAACTCGCTGCCGCGCGGGCCGCGCGAGAGCGCTTCCATGCCGATCATGTTTCCGGTCGCGAGGTCGAAGACGGGCTGGAACACCGGGCGGATGTCTCGGCGCGAGATGACGTCCTGGAGAAGCTGGCCTCCGCGGATCTCGGCGCGCACGGTCTGGCGCGTGACCTGGTCGCGCGCCTCCTGGATCCCCCGGTAGAGGAGCCGTTCGATCCGGTGCTTGGGATCCTTCATGATGCGCGACGAGCCCACGAACGAGCGGAAACGCGCGGAAAGGTCCGCGCGCTCGGCGAGGTAGCCGCGGATCAGCTGATCGAGCTCGGTCGCCTTCTGCCCGAGCGCGGCCGGCCCGTCCACCAGTCCGCCCCCCTCGGGGCTGACGAAGAGGATGATCTCGTCCGATCGCACGTACGGCAGGCACAGGGTTCCGCCCGGCACGATGCCGTCGGTCTGGAAGGCCTTGAGGCGCCGGACGAAGTCGAGCAGCAGATCGTCGTACGCTTCCCAGCCCCAGACGTCCTCGACCTTCCCCTCGGAGCTCGGCCGAAACACCAGCACCGAGATTGAGCCGCGCTCGGTGAGCTGGTTGCGGAGGTCGTCGACGAGGACCGCGACGGTCGGGAGGCCTGTCTCGCGATCGTAGAGGCGCGTGCGCTCCTTGAACCACTTGCCGCGCAGCGCGACAAGCTCGCTCTGTTTCTCCTTGGCCAGCGCGGCCTGACGATCCTTGTCCAAGGTTCCGCCCGAGGATAGCACTGCCCGGCCCGTCAGGAAGGGGTCAGCAGCGGGAGCGGCACGCCCTCGCGCAGCCTGGCGATCGCATCCTCGCTGCCGATGACGACGAGCACGTCTCCATGGACGAAGCGGTCCGAGGCCTCGGGGACGAGGCGCCGCTCGATGCCGTCGCGCGTGAGGCGTTTGATGGCGAGCACGGAGACGCCGAAGCGGGAACGGAGGGCGGCCTCCGAGACGGTCAGACCCTCGATCGCCGGAGGGACGTCCACCTCGACCAGCCGGTGCTTCTCCGGCAGCTCCAGGTAGTTCACCGCGCCGGTGTCGCCGACGGTGTGCACCCGCGCGAGAAGCCGGTTGTGCTTGAGAACCTCGCTGTCGAAGGCTCCGAGCAGGTCCCGCTGGGTGACGATGCCGAGAAAGCGCCGCGTGTCCGCGCCGTCGACGACCGGAAGCTGACCGACGTCGCGGAACCAGAGTTTCTCGTTGACCGACGTCAGAGGCTCCTCGGGTGTGGCGAACGGGATTTCGGTGGCGAGATCCTCGGCGAGGACCAGGCCGGAGAGCTCGCGCTCCTGGAAGGATTCCTTGACGTTGTGGATGTCGACGGCGCCGACCAGCCTCCCCTGCTCGTCGCCGACGTAGAGGAAGAGGCTCCGCGAGCGCAGGAAATCGGACACGATCTCGGGCAACGGCGTCGTCCGCGGAATCAGCGCGACGTCGCGCCGCATGATGTCGGCAACCTTGAGGCTCGCCAGGCCCGTCGCTTCCGGCGTCTTCTCCCAGACGATGCCGGCCGAGCGCAGGCTGGCGAGGTACATCGACTCGCGCTGGAGCACTCGGGCCGTCGTCACGGCGAGCACCGAGACGACCATCATCGGCAGCAGCACGGCCGTGTTCTGGGTCAGCTCGAAGATCATGATCACCGCGAGCAGCGGCGCCCGCGTCATGCCGGCCAGCAGACCTCCCATGCCGAGCAGCGCGTAACCCCCGACGGGAGCGTCGAGCGCGGGCGCCACGGCATGGAAGATCTGCGCGACGACGCCGCCGACGGTCGCGCCGAGCATCAGCGACGGCGTGAAGACGCCGCCCACGCCGCCCGAGCCGATCGTCGCGGACGTCGCGACCATCTTGCCGGCGAAAAGCAGCAGCAAAAACGCCGCCGTCGGATTGCCGTGGAGGATGCGATCGGTCGCCTCGAAGCCGTTCCCGGCGACGTCGGGCAGCGCCAGCGCGATCGAGCCGACGACGACTCCGCCGGCCGTCATCGTGATCCAGCTCGGCCACCGCGTCGCGCGAAAGATCCGCTTGGCGGCCGACAGCACCTGCGCGAACAGGGCCGACACCGGGCCCGCGACCAGACCGATCGCGAGGAACGGAACGTACTCCGCCACCGACTGCACGGAGAACGGCGCCACCTGGTAGACGGGCTCGTCGCCGAGGACCGAGCGCACGAGAAGCGTCGAAACGACGGCCGCCACGACGGCGGGCCCGAAGAGGGTCATCGAGAACGAGCCGACCACGACCTCGAGCACGAAGAGCGTGGCCGCGATCGGCGTGTTGTATGCGCCGGCCACGCCGGCCGCCATGCCGCATGCCGTCAGGATCCGAAGCCGCTCGGGCGAGACCTTCCAACGCCGCGCGAGCGCGGAGGCGAACGCGGCGCCGATCTGGATGATCGGGCCCTCGCGTCCTTCCGAGCCGCCGGAGGCGATCACTGCGACCGAGGAGGCGCACCGGGCGAGCGACGGCCGCAGACGGACGGACCGCCGCCCGAGCGAGACGACCTCGATCAGGTGCGAGATCCCGCTCGGGCCCTTCTCCTGGAAGAAGAAGTGCGCGACGAGCCCGCCGATGAGCCCGCCCGCCGCGGGAATCGCGACGCGCAGCCACGGGACCGCCATGCCGACCCCGCGGACGATGTCTTCGCTGCCGTAGAGCAGCCGAGTCAGCCAGTGGGTGAGCGACCGGAAGACGATGGCGCCGAAGCCCCCGAGCAGCCCCGCGGCCGCAGCCAGGATCAGAAACTGAGTGTTGGGATCGCGCCAGAAGAAGCGGCCGAAGCGAGCGGGCCGCGCCGGAGTCGGAGGTTCAGGCGCGCTCATTCCTCTTCGAGCAAATGCAGATCCGATTCGTCCTCGATGTCGTCCTGCCCTCCGAAGAAGAATGCGTTGGCGCAGGGGCTGCCGCAGAAAACGCTTCCGCCCATCCGAAAGGCGCAGCCCTCGCAGACGGCCTTCTTGCAGATGGGGCAGATCGGCAGCGCGAAGGAAAGCTCCGTGCCGCACACCCCGCAGCGGTCCGCAAGACCCGGCATGAGAAGAGTATAGGCCCGTGGTCATAGGGCCCGCCGGGCTTTGCTATCATGCGCCGTCCCAACGGCGGTGTAGCTCAGTTGGTCAGAGCAAGCGGCTCATATCCGCTGTGTCCGGGGTTCAAATCCCTGCACCGCCACCGCCTCAAACTCACTCATCCCAACCGATGAGTCTGTCGTCAATACCGGCGGGGCTTTCACCCCGCCTTCTTTTTTCTCGTCGCTGGCTCAAGTGGGAGATTTTGGGCGGCGGACTCGCTCCCCAACTCGCTCCCCGAAGGTTTGAAATGGAGAAGCGTCACGTGATCGCGCTGGCCGACCGGGAGGTCGCGGCGCTCTGGCGCGCGGCAGTCGGCATCGTGATCGCCGGACCCGACGTGCGTCGCCAGCTCGGCGTCGATCGCGAGGTCGTCGCGGCACCAGGACGTTTCTCATGCTTACAGTCGGGAGGAGAGCGCGAAACTCGGTCCAGCGATCCGCCCTCGGACGTAGACTCTTGAGCACCGGCTGGAGGCCGTCATGCCGAAGAAGAAGTCCCCCGACACGACGATCGTCGTCCATCGTGCGCTCGTCAATCCCGACGCCTCCGAGATCGCCGCCGCTAGGAGGGGCGAGCCCACGGCGGTAATCACCGGCTACAACACGCGGTTGGAAGGAGACGGTAGTCGTCGAGCACCTCCCGCGCGGCTCGTCGCGCTCGACAAGCAAGCGGGTGGTGGTGACATCCTTCGCGCCGGACGCGCCCGGACGCGAGCGCTTCGGCGGGCTCGGCGCGCCCCTTCAGTTCACAGGCGCGGAGCTGGCGACATTGGTCGCGCGGATCAAACGCCTCAAGCGCAAGGTGGGCTCCTCCGCCGCGTATCAGACGGAGGTCGACCGAGAGGCGGCGCGCGGCGTCATCGTGACGAAGGACGCGATCCGCAAGCGATTCGAACGCGCCACCAAGTAACCCGACCGGGACGTAAGCGTCGGGCGCTTATGTCCGTTGATCCCGCCTCCCCCTCGAAGCGCTCAATAGCCTCAGACGATCGGTTGAGCCGTCGGCCCACCTGATCGCGCTGGAGGCGCGCAAATGCCGTCTCGAACAGTTTCGGAGATGCGGTTGCGGCACCATGTACATGAGCGCTTCTCCGATCGTCAGGTGTCCCGAGCATGGGATCACCTATCTCCTGAGGGGCGCGCCAAACGATTGTTGCCCGACGTGCTTCTACGCCAACCGCGAGCGTGAGCGCGCGATCCGCGCGGAGTTGGACGCACGGTCCGCACCCGAGCGGATCGGGATCGACGACGGCGACCGAAAGCCAAGAGGCGCTCCGCATCGAGTTCGAGGCAAAAGAGCGCCATGAGTAGAAAGCGGCGTCTCGACGACTACGTCCCGAGCCCGAAGGTGCGCGAGTTGCGAGAGAAGTGCGCGCAGACGCGCGTCGAAGTCCAGCGGGTGCGCAGGGAGATCGCGGCGTTGGAAAAGAAAGGAGCCTCCGATGGGAGAAGCGGACGAAATCAAAGCACTCGAAGATGAGCTGCGCGCGTGGCAGGAGAAACGCGCGCGCGAGGAGCGCAGCAGCTAGAGGCCGAGCTGGAGAAGTTGGGGCGGCTGAGCGACGCGGTCGATCGTGCTCAAAACCGCGTGTTCCAGAAGCCGCCCGTGCCGGGAAATCTCGACGTCCGGGCGGCGAAGCGGCTCGCCGTCGCGCTCGACGATCAGGAAGCCTTCGAGAGGGACGGAGAGGGACGCAAGGCCATGATGGCCGCGCGCAAGCTCCAGAGCCAGCACGCCGCCGACGAGGCCGAAGCGGCGCGCGTCGGCAAGATGCTCTCAGGATTCCGGAAGCTGGAGGCCGATAGCCGCGCGGACCGCGCCCACGAGGCAATGCAGCAGGCCGAGCAGAAAAAGTTCGAGCAGCGCGAATTGGATCGCAATGCGCTTTCGAACGCCGATTTCGCGCGCAAGTACCGTCAGTGAACAAGCTCGTCCTCGTTCCGGTTGCGGCTCACCTCCTCTCCCGGATCGGGGCGGCGTTGCCGTTTCAGGGGAATCCCCGCCGGGTCGGACCACCCGGCTCGGCGGGGACGGCTTTTCGAAAAGAGCGTATGAGCAGCTCGACACCAATCCTCGATCGTGTCGCGCACTCCTCCAGACGTACCGCCGAGGAGACCGGGCGGTTGATCGCCGGTGCGATGAAGATCTTCATCGCGCTCGAAGGCCGGGACTACGACACGTTCGGCACGACCTTCCTCCTCGGCGCTCTCGACCAAGCCGCCGCGCAGCATCGCCGACACGTTCGCCTGCTCGAACAGGCGCGCGCCGAGCTAGCGGTCCTGCACATGGACCGGCAGGCGGACCGAGCCCTCCGTAAGCAAGCGCGCGAGGCATCGTGAGCGCCCGAGACTTCATCACGGCGGCGGAGTCGCAGCAGGCCCACACGCTCGCGCCGATCTCGGCACGCGAGATCCTCGCGACCGACTACCCAGCGCCGCGATGGGCGGTCCCCGGCCTCGTGCCGGAGGGTTTGACGATACTTGCTGGCCATCCGAAGGTCGGCAAGTCCTGGATCGCCTTGAGCCTCGGCGTAGCCGTCGCGGCGGGTGGATCGTTCCTCGGGAAGCGCCCGGCGATCAAGGGAGCGGTGACGTACTTCGCGCTGGAGGACAACGCGCGCCGGATCAAGGATCGGCTGCTCAGGCTCGGCGTGACCTCTTCGCCCGGAGAGCTGGAGTTCGAGTTCAGCCTACCGCCGATCGGCGGCGGCGGACTCGAAGCGCTCGACTCGTGGCTGGAGGCGCGCGAGGACGTCCGGCTCGTGGTGCTCGACGTGTTCAACCGAATCCGGGCTCCTCGACCGAAGGGAGCGGACCCCTACCTTCACGATGCCGGGCAGGTCGCCCTCCTCCAGGCGCTCGCCATGCGCCGCGCCGTGTCGATCTACATGACGCACCACGACAAGAAGGCCGGAGCCGACGACTGGCTCGATCGCGTGAGCGGCACGCAAGGGATCGCCGGGGGTGCCGACGCGGTCGTTCTACTGGAGCGCCAGCGCGGCGGAGCAACGGACGGATGCGGATCACCGGACGCGACATCGAGGAGCAAGACCTCGGGCTCGAATTCGTCGGCGGGCTCTGGCACGTGATCGGCCCCGGCGACCAGATGGACGAGACGCCAGAGCGCCGGAAGATCCTCGCGGCTCTGCGCGCCGCCGACAAGCCAATGGGGCCGACCGAGGTCGCGGCGGCCACGGGCCTGAGCGTGGACTCGGCCAAGCACCTGCTTGCGAGGCTCCACGAGGCGGGCATGGTCGAGAAAGAGGCAAGGGGACGCTACCTCCGTATTCCCTTCCCCTCGTTCCCCTTCACCTAAAACGAGGGGAACGAAGTGAACAAAGGGAACCAAAGGAAGGGGAACGAAGTGAAGGGAACAGAGAGAGAGGGAGAGAGAAAGACCGGTTGGCAAAATCTCCAGACATTCGGAGGCGATCGTGCCATCAGGTGGTAGGCGTCCCGGCGCAGGCCGACCGCCCGGCGTCATCGAGACGAGGCCGCGCAAGCGCATCGCACGACCCCCACGTCCCGACGTGTTCAAGGCGCTGCGCGGCCAGATCGACGAGTGGTCCGAGGACAACCTCGTCCCCGAGATCATCGCGCTCTACAAGGGCTCGAAGGACAACCGGCTCAAGCTGGAGATCCTGAAACTGTTCGCCGCGTACTCGCTCGGAATGCCGCACGCCAGCGCCTCCGTCGACGTCACCCAGAAGTGGGGCGCGACCTTCGAGACGCTCGCCGCTGACCTCGCGCAGAATCGAAACGACGTCACGATCGAGGGGACGGGGGAGGTCGCGGCGCTCCCGCTCCCGGCGGAGAACGGCGACGACGCCCCGCCTTTGATTTCTGCGGGCTCCAGAAATCAAAGCTCCGACGAGGCAGCGCCGGAGCCCGAGCCGCGAGAGATCGAGGTCCAGAGCGCCCTGCACGCGTGGAACGCGGCGCACGAGGCGGGCTCTCGGTGAACAGGTCCAGTTTGTGGCCGGGGTTGGAAATCCTGCACGCGCTCAGGCGCGCAATGTTGGCGCGGGTTTCCGCGAGGGGAGCGAGTCCGGGAGCGTGCCGGTGACGTCGGTCGAGCTGGCGCGCGCGCTCGCCGAGCTGGAGCCCGTTAACCGCGAGGAGATCCCCGGCCTGTTAGCGGCTCTGGAGAAGGCGCGAGCCGAGCTGTGGGCGCGACTGACCGCACCGTCGCCGTCGACGCCGACACCCACGTCCGAGCGCAAGGCTGAGGAGCCGCTCCTCACGGTCGAGCAGGCGGCGAAGCACCTCGGCGTCTCTAGATGGTGGATCTACGATCACAAGGCCGAAGTGCCGCGCGTGATGATTGGGAAGCGCGGCTATCGCTTCTCCCGCGCATCCCTCGACCGCTGGAGACGCGGGCGCGAGCTGCGATGAGTGCGCGGCCCGTCGATCTCCTGCGCGAGGCGCTGGCGGCGTCCTACGCGGACCCGGAGGCGTTCTGCCGTCTCGTGCTGCGCGTGCCGCGCTTGCGCTCGTGGCAGGCGGAGGCTTGCCGGAAGATCGCCGTGCGGGTGAAGGCGGGTGATCGGCGGATCAAGGTGCTGGTGCGCTCGAACCGGGGCGCGGGCAAGAGCTTCCTCTCGGCGGCTCTGAGCTTGTGGTGGATGAGCACGAGGTACAACGCGCGAGGGCTCGCGACTGCGCCGACATGGAATCAGGTGACGGACACGATCTTCCCGGAGATCCGCAAGCTGTACGCGGGCTCCCTCCTGCGCGTGCTCGGCGTCGGGCGGGTGTTGCAGGCGCGCTTCGAGATGAGCCCGTCGTGGTTTCTCGTCGGCGCGGCGTCGGATCGTCCGGCGAATCTCGAAGGCTTGCACGGCGCGTCGGCGCTTCGGGTGATCGACGAGGCGAAAGCGATCGACCGCTCAGTCGTGGAGGCGACCGAGGCGATTCTCTCGGCGCAATCGAGCCTCGATCTCTGGCTCTCGACTCCGAGTCTGGAGGACGGGCCGTTCTACGAGCGCGACATCGCGGGCGGGGCGGACGTGGTGCGCGTAGTGGTGACGATCGACGACCTGATCGCGGACCCGGCGCTGACGGTCGAGGAGCGCCGCCAGTACCGCGCGTGGAAGCGGCATTGCGCGAAGGAGTGGGGCGAAGGCTCCCCCGCCTACGCCTCCCAGTGCATGGCGAGCTACATCACGGACGCCTCCGGGAACGTCTTGTTCCCCTCCGTGTGGATCGACGCGGCGATGCGGCAGGGGTTCACGGTGTACGGCCCGGTGCGCGCGGGGCTCGACGTGGCCGGCTCAGTCGATGGCGATCAAAACGCGCTCGCGATCGTCGCGGGGCCGGACCAGCTCGGGCGGTACGAGTGCAAGCGGATCGACGCGTGGCACGCCCGCGACACCCAGGCGACGGTCGGCAAGGCGTTGAATCTCGTCCGAGAGTGCAGCGCGGCTTTGCGCGTCGACGTGATCGGCATCGGAAAGGGCGTTGCCGATGCGATCGCGCGCGAGCATCCGGTGACCGAATACCGGGCCAGCGAGAAGGCGCACGACTCCGAGCGCTTCGCGAACGCGAAGGCCGAGGACGCGTGGCACCTCCGGGAGCTTCTGGAGCGTGGGCTCATTCGATTGCCAGACTCCGACGCGTTGCGCGCGGAGATGAGGGCGATCAAGTTCGAGATCCTCTCGACCGGGAAACTTCGGGTGATCGACCCGAGGGACAGCCCCGATCTCGCGGACGCGTTGACGATCGCGGCGGCTCCCGAGCGGCTCGGGGTCTGCTTCAGTTGGGTTCCGTGGGTGTGATTGTTCGGACGAGTCCGAGGAAAGCGCGGCGACCGCAGGAGCGAAGCCTCGCGTTGCGGGCAGGCGATCCTAGAAGTCGCCGACGAGTACGAGAGGGCTGACGCTACGGCGCGAACCAGCCGGGCGAGAGCACGCGCAGCTCGACCTTGCCGCACTTCGGGCAGACGTGAGCGACGATCTGCGCGGGCTGCTTCCCGATGTTCCGGCGTCCCGGCTCGTCGTGCTGAGGCACCAAGAGCTGGAGCCCCTGCGCAGTGGTCGCGGTCATCTCGATTTTGCAGTCTGGACACTTCATGGGCGCGGACTCTACCCCGTGTGAGAGCGCGGGTGATGCGCCGCCGCTGCTCAGTCGAGAGGGAATGTCAGCGGCCGTCCGGTCAGGGCGTGGAAAAGATTGAACGGCTGCGCCGGGATGCCCCTGCGACGTGCGGCGGCGTAGGCGCGTTCGCCTTCCTTCTCCAACCGGTACAGGTTCCGGTCGGGCTTCAGGAGTCCGCGATTGATGACGGCGTTCGCGAGCTCGTAGAAATGCCCGGACTTGTCGTAGTCGATCGGCCCGTCGCTTCCGATTGCGAAGTGTCCCTTCGTCCCCGCCCAACGTTGCGACGGGTGCGCGAGCATGGGGCGTGTGAGCTGGTACTGCACGGCGACTCCCAAGAGCCACGCCTCCGCGTTGTTGACGGGTGGCGCGAGCGCGGCCTCGCTGTCGCCGAGCCTCTTGATCGTCTCCACGTTCGTCTCTGCCTTGCGGCGTTCGGCCCGTTCGGATCGCCAGACGCTGAAGGACGCATAGACCACGGCGAGCAGGACAATCGCGAGCAGCACGCCGTCCGGAACGGTATATCCCGCCGCTCTTGCGACCACGAGCACGGCGGCGGCGAGTCCTCCGGTGATCGAGGCAGCCCACACTTTCACTGCCGCCCGGAGGAAGTCCCAGAGGTCGGCGAAGAAGTCGTGCACGCTGGCAGAATCCTAGCAGGATGGACATACAGCCATAAATACCGGTATGCTCTACCGCAGGAGGTGTCCGAATGGACGATGAAGGCGTGAAGCGGACGAGTCTCGATCTTCCCGTCTCCCTGTGGAAGCGCGTGAAGGTCCGGGCCGTCGAGGAGAACATGGATTTCCGGGCGCTCGTGATTCGGGCGCTGGAGCAATATCTCGGCGCGAGGCCAAAAAGGGCGGGAGGCAAACCATGAAGGGCAAGGGTCGGATCTACAGGCGACCGGGAAAGAATTTCCTGACGATCGCGTACTGGGGACCGAAGGTGGACGGCACGCGCGGCGAGATCCGCGAGAGCGCCAAGACGCTCGACGAGAACGTCGCGCGCAAGCTGCTCGACGAGCGGCTCCGCGCCGTGGCCAACGCGCGCGACGGCATCCGGGCGTTCGACGGACCGAGGGCGGCGCGCTTGACCTTCGGCGACCTGCTCGATGCGGTCAAGGCCGACTGGGAGCTGCGGGAGATCAAGAGCCTGTCCCAGTCGCTCGGGCGGTCGGAGCGGCTCCGGGTGACGTTCGGAAACCGAAAGGCCATGACGATCACGACGGACGTGGTCCGCAAGTACATCGCGCAACGCAAAGCCGAAGGTTTGAAGCCCGCGACAATCAACAGGTTCACGGAGATCATTGGGCGAGCCTTCCAGCTCGCGATCGACGACAAGACACTCGTGTCCGGGCCGAAGATCCCGCATCTGCCGGAGAAAGACGCGCGGCAGGGATTCTTCGAGCCCTCTGACCACAAGAGGCTCCTCCCCCACCTCCCGAAGCCGCTCGATGGCGTCGCGATCCTCGCGTATGCGGCGTTTTGGAGGCGCGGAGAATTACTTGGGCTCCGGTGGGAGTGGGTCGACCGCTCAGCGCGCGAGATCAATCTTCCCGACAGCAAGAACGGCGAGCCCAGGATGCTCCCTCTCGACGAGGCGTTGTGGGCGGTGATCGAGGAGCAATGGGCGGCACGCCGGTACGAGACGAAAAGCGGGACGGCGCTCTCCGCCTACGTGTTCCACCGCAAGGGAAGGCCGATCTACCGCAACACGTTCCTCCGCCAGTCGCACAAAGCCTGTGTGGCCGCTGGCCTTGGGCGGTACGTCGAGGTCGAGGGGCGCGACGGGAAGAAGCGGACGAAGTACGTCGGGAAGTTCTTCCACGATTACAGGAGGAGCGGCGCGAGAAACGCGATCAGGGCCGGAGTCCCCGAGAGCGTGGTGATGGCCGTGGGCGGATGGAAAACTCGCAGCGTTCTCGACAGGTACAACATCACGTCATCGACCGACAAGCTCGAGGCGCTGCGCCGCAGTCGCGCCTACACGGCACTACAACAGGACACGAACGTCTCCGATATCCGTGCGTAGCCGTCGAAGGACTGATTCGTTTGGATCATGGTAAACCCAGCCCGACCCCTAGAGAATCGGAACGAGGTCAATGAGATGAACACGAACAAGTTAGGTGCGGTATCGGCCCTCCTGTGTCTGCTCGCATGCTCGACTCCAGTGTTTGCGCAGGGCTGGAAGGAGGAGCCTGACAGCTTTCGCAGCGTGCCATGGGGATCAACCGAGGAGGCCGCAAAGGTGTTTTTTCCAAACTTTCAGTGTGGCGAGGTCCCACCGTCGACACCGCTTTGGATGCCACAAACATACTGTAATGGACAAGTACTGATTGGCTCGGTGTCAACGGACACTACGCTATATTTCCGGGACGACAAATTCGTCACGGTCTTCATGGCGTTTCCGGAATCGGACTACTCGTTCATGCGCGGCGTGTTTACTGAGAAGTACGGTCTCCCGCACAAACACGCGGAAGCGATGCTTCAGAACCGTATGGGAGCGACAGCCCAGAATGAAACACTTACGTGGGCTGGAAAGATCGTCTCCATCGAGCTGGTGCGCTATTCGGGGAAACTCACCGACTCAAGTGCCTTCTTTTCGGTAAACACCTTCACGGAAGCGTCGGATGAAGCGAAGCGCAAGGAGAAGCAGACGGCGAAAGACGCCTTCTAACAGGATCTGCTCGCACCCCAACACGCACCCGCACACCGCAACCTATTGACCCGGTTGGCAGACAGCCAGTGTTCAAATCCCTGCACCGCCACCAAAATGCTTGCCATCATGCGTCGCCCACCCCGGTGCTGGAACGGGCATCCGGCGAAATCAGCAAGTCAAGACTGACCCCAATTTCCTAGGGGGCCGTCGGCCCCGATTGTCTTTGGGTACACGGGCCATTACAGGGACAGACCTCAGGCTAAACGGGCGAGGATATGATCCCGTTCCGAAGTTGGTGGATCTGTCCGTTTCCGTCCCCTCAGCGAGGTAGCGATGGCTTCGAAGCAGCGAAACCTAGCCGAGGCGGTGCTGTACGGCCACCCACCGACTTATCACGACCTGGCACCGCTTCTTCAGAACGTACTCGACAGCGGCGCCAAGCGAATCACAATTCAGTTCGTGGTCTCGGAAGACCCGCTGACGACGACCCTTCGGAGCACTCGCGGAGATCGCCTAAAGATCGAGGCTGAGGCGAGCGCGCACTCGGCCAGCTCCTCCTCGATTTCGGGGAAGGCGACAGCAATGTTTGGGGGGAAAAGAGGACGGGTCGCTGGTAGGTTCGTTGCCGTCCAGCACCCAAGCTTCCCACTCGTTTGGCTGCTCGCAACGCACGAATCATCCGACTTCGTTGCCGGACCGCTCGAGCTGATGGTTGAGTATGCCAGACCACGAGCGCTCTACCCAATCCTGGCAACGAAATCGATCCGAGAGCTGCTTCAGTTCTTCGAGAGTCAGCCCGCGGTTTCCGATCTACGCGTGAGCCAGGTCGGGAGTAGATCTCTCCTGGGTGGCGATGCGATTGGTCGGTCGATCGAAGCCGAGCGGCGATGGACGAATCTCTCGTTGGACGAGGCTACCCGCGGGATTCGTTCGGAAGATAAGTGGGCCACCGACATCACCGTGATCTACACCGCTGAGGGTCGTTGGGAGGCTTCCCTGAAGATCTCTCGCCGCGGGCGCCTGACTCTTCGGGACAATCTAAGCGACGCCCTTCCAGCGTTCCTGGACCGCACGGCGCAGCTCGTTGTATCGAGGTATCAATTCCTCAAGGGGAGGGATCGAGAGCAGTCGCCTGAATCACGGCCAAGGCCCTTCCGAATCGACTTCAAGGCCGCTGTTCTCGCAGAACCCGAGCAACTCGCTTCTCTTCGCGAGGTACTACACGACATACCTAATGTCAGTTGCACGATCCTGCATGGCAACCCCTATTTCCACGCGGTCTTGGTGGATTACGTGGACGGTTCAAGCTATGAACTCATCGCATTGGCGCCGACGCATTTGACCGTCGTTCCGCAGCGGCGCTCGACGGTCCTGGCTCTCCAACGGCTATGCGAACGGATTTTCGCTGGCTTTCACGAGGGCGACATCGTGGAGCGTGCCGCTGGCTGACGACGACCTGATCGCAGCAAAGGAGAAGGAACTCCGGAACGATATCGACGACTATTTGTCGAGTGTTCGCGGTATTCATGCCTTTGCCAAGTCGGCTCTTTGGGACGAAGCGCGCCGCGAAATCCGTCCTCTCGGTCACCATGGCGCGCCAAGATCTATGAGTCGCGCGGATCCGCCGGACGTGACACCGGATCTCGTGGTGCAGGTCACGAACGACTACGGTGTGATCGCAGAGATGAAGAAACACGTCCATGACGGCGACATCGTGTCGTTTGACCAGGTGGCCAAGTATGATGCCGACCTGACGGGCTGGTGGACCGACTCGGGCCGGATCGGTAGCAACGACTTGGTGCTGCTCACCTATATCGCCAGCAGCACACGCGCTCAGGACGCCGCCAGGGCATGGCTCGCCAACGGACATACCTACAGCCGCCCGTTCGCGATTGTGGAGTACAGCTTCACCGACGGGGGCCAGCGTTGGTTTTTCCTCCGCCGCGTCTTCGGTGAGCTGTCGGACCCAGAACACGACGAGGCCCTTCGCATCGGGAAGTCGATGCCCGAGCACATAGTTGAAGACATTATCGCCAAGAAGAAGTTTTACGACGCTCTGCCACCAACGGTCCATCTCCTAGTGCTGATCGAGACACACATAGTACCAGCGCTATTCGACGCAGCCGCCTACGACACGGATGAACGCGGCCTTGTCGCTCCAGTCACCGTTGATGAGGTGTGGCGGCGCTTGCGCGACGATATCGGTCATGTCCCGTTAGACCCTCGCGAGCAGGAATTGCCAACGCAGAAGCGTGGTAGTTGCTTCGGCGCTAGAACAGCTCGTGGCCTATGACCTGGCGAAGCGACTGGGCGGAGATCGCTATGCTCTGCTACTGAGCCACCGAACGGGAGCGATCGGCTAAATCACTTCGCGCGTCTCGCACTCAAGGGCAGCGGCACAAAGAAGGAGAAAGATAGACCCGAAGACGGCCAAGCGCCACTGTTCATCGAGTTACCAAACCCGCGTTAGGGAGCTATCGTTCCGCACCAGCACGACGACCACGCCGCCTCCCCAGCCCAACGACACCGATGATGTTCCGGTCTTCGCTCAGCCTCGTTACCGCTCCGTTGAACTCGAGGGGCGAGCCGGACGGACGACTCGTGAGCGGCGCAAGCGCGGCCCTAGGAACGTAGACTGCGCGGGTGGCGAATACAACGAGCGTCTTAGTGCGTCCCTCATGCGCGACTGGATTCTGGAGGCTCGACTGGACGCTGATATTAGTTGTTATCGCGTCACTCCTTTTCGCTCTCGGGTCCTTCCGTCTCTTCGGCGACAGCAGTTCGGTAGCTAGGGGCCTCGGCGCGATGGCGTGGCTCCTGTGGATAGCCTCGGTTGTTCGATTCTGGAAGCGCCGCGACGAACACGAAGGCGCCAAGACACTCAAGCGATTCCTTGAGGGGTTCAGCGTAGTTGCCGGACTCGTCCTGATTGCTCTCATGACCCGCTCTCGGGAGTTGGCGAAGCCGCGCGCCATCGACCCGGCTACCGCCGACAAGATGCAAAAGATCCTAGGCGAGGTCGTGCGAGGGGAGCCTCCGCCGCGGGTCTCGATCTTTTTTCGGAGTGGCTTTAGCGACGAGACGACCAAACCGTTCGGCGACTCGATCGCTAGAGTCATCACGAGCTCCAAGTGGGAGCAAGTCAAAACCGACGAATCGACTGCGTCATCTTCTGAGATCGACATGGAGGGCGTCTGCTATATGGCTCAAGGCGGCGTCTCGTTGGACAAGCTGGACGAGCGCCAAGAGGCGGTGATTCACGCCCTTGAATTGATCGAAGGACCTTGCATCGTATCGATCCCGCCTTTGACCGCGGCTCCGCCCGGCCCAGCGGCGGGGGCGATCATCGTTGGTCGTCGCTCCAGCACGAATCGATCTCCAGGGACATGCATTCGCCGGCGCCAGTCGTGCATCGAAGCCCCAAGGGCACACTAGGAGTCAGCCTGCTTTCGTAGGCGGAGACCGACGGGCGGGAGGCGCCGGGCAAGGCGCTCGTCCCGCACGCGAACGGTCCCACCCATTGTCGCGAGGCAGCGGATATAGGCTGATCGCCGAACCTTTGGAGGTCGTGTGAATAGATTCTTAGCCCTTGTACTCTTCATGGCCCTCGCCGTGCCCACCTCAGCCCAGGCTGCTGACGCGATCAACTTGAACCCCAATCGGGGCCTCAAGGAGATAGCTGTTGTGGTCGAGCAAATCAGCCCGAAAGCGATCGAGGCAGGCCTGATGCCGGAGCAAGTCAACACCGACGTAGAGCTGCGGTTACGCCGCTCGGGGATAAAGGTCGTGGATTCGGCTCCCGCTTATCTCTACGTTCAGATAACCGCCCTTAAGCCCGGCCCGCTGTGGGCGTACTCCGTCCGTGCGTCCCTGCACCAGCCGGCGCATCTCGACAGCAATGGTGCACCATGCCTCGCCGAGACATGGACGGGGGGTGACGTCGGAATCGTTGGCCCCGACAAATTTGTATCCGAGGTCCGTTCCGATATCGGCGACTACGTTGACCGATTCATCAACGTCTACCTCGCCGCGAACCAGTGACTGTGCGCGCCACTGTGCGCGTCACGGTTGCCGCCACGCCACCGCCCCCGGGGGTCACGCGACTTCTCGGACCCCCAGGAAAGCACGGCGGGCGGCGCTTTCTGCCTCTCGCCGCCGGCCGCCGCCGCAGGGACCATCGGTTCAAATCCCTGCACCGCCACCAACCTCCTGCCCGCATTCCCGAGTCCCGACCGCCCTCAACGCACGGTGACTCCCGCCTGCGCCTGTGCCGTGATCCTCGACGTGGCCCGGTTCTCGGACGCGCCGGCCGGAAGGATCTCACCGTAGATGATCATGAGCTCCTTCCGCTTGCTGGAGTCGGGAAGGTGGAAGAGACGGAGAGAGACGAAGGTGCCGTCGAGCCGGAAACCACGGGCGCGGAGGAAATCCGCGGCGGCCATGGAGTCGGAGCCCGGGCGATGATCCATGGTGAAGAAGTGCGGGCTCACCCGAATGTCGCCCATGAACGCGAGGCGCCCGAGCGCCACGGGCTTCTGAGGGATTCCGGAATAGTCGTACGTATCGTCGTTGCTCGGATAGTAGTGCTCGAACTGGACCCAGTAGAACCGACGGATCGATCGGTCGGACGCCGCGTCGATGAAGAAGTACTGCTCCGCGCCGGCGACCTTCAGGATGTCGATCAATTGGCCGCCTGCGTACTGGAAGGCCTTGTCGAACAGGAACGAAGCGGCGGGGTCGGCCGGCGAGATCAAGGCGCCGGCCTCCACCCGGCGCGGTTCCGCGGCGAGCGCGATTCCCATGGAGAACAGGAGCATGACCAGAATCGCCGTACGGCGAAGGCGCATGGGTACCTCGAGAAGACAGTACGCCGGACGAATCGCCGGGTTTCGCAGGGGCTGACACCCGGTCCCGGAGGCGCGATAGCGAGAGCATCTTCTACCGCAGCGGCCTGCGCATCCTCGCCTGGCCGTGAGCCTCGGGAAGGCGGACGCTAAAGTCGCCCTGGGCTTTTCGCTCGCCGCCGACACGAACCGGCGAGACGGGGCCCGTGAATGCCGGGATACCCGTCGCTCTCGCTTTGCGTCGCGAACGCCGTGGTGCTGCTGAGTCTCGTAGGGGCGCGGCCAGCTTCGGAGCGCGCCGCCGATCCCCCGAGAGCCCCGATTCGCGCCGTCCTTCGCCGGGGGTCACCCTGTAACCGGGACGTTTGCGGCCTCGCTTCTTCACACCGCCTTCCCACAGCCGTCACAGACTCGCGTTCGTGATGCATCCGTGGAAGTGCCGCAACGGCCACGAGAACGTCACGGAGATTCCCGAGGGCGCCCGCTCCGGTCCCCGGCGGCGGTTCGTCCTGAAGTGCCCGGTGGAAGGATGCGCCGCGCGCTCGTGGATCTTCGTCGGCTCGACGCCCGGCCCGATCGCGTCGTCGACGAAACCCCGCGGTTGATGATGCGGACCGATCCCGCCTGGCGCGCAACCCGTCGCCCCTGACGTCGCGTGAGCCGCCGGTCGCCGCGCCCCGTCGCCCTCTCGGCGGCTACCGAATGAATCCGAGCAGCTCTTCGTTGACCTCGTTCTTGAGCGTCGTGCACATTCCATGAGGCGCGCCCTTGAAAACGACGAGCCTCGCCGTCCTGATGAGCTTCGAGGAGAGCGCCCCGGAGTCCGGGAAGGGAACGATCTGGTCGTCGTCGCCGTGCAGCACCAGGGTCGGGACGTCGATTTTCTTCAGGTCCTCGGTCAGATCCGTCTCCGAGAACGCCTCGATGCAGAAGTAGGAGCCCGGAAAACCGCACATCATTCCCTGAAGCCAGAACGACTCCCGCACGCCCTCCGAGATCCGGGCGCCGGGCCTGTTGTATCCGTAAAAGGGAAGGCTCAGGTCCTTCCAGAACTGTGATCGGTCCGCCTGGACCGAGGCGCGAAGCTGATCGAAGACCTCCAACGGCGTTCCTCCCGGGTTCGACGGGGACTTGAGCATCACCGGCGGGATCGCGCCGATGAGCACGGCCCTGGCGACGCGCTTCGTGCCGTGTCGGCCGATGTAGCGGGCGACTTCGCCTCCGCCCGTGGAATGTCCGACGTGGATCGCCTCCTCGAGATCCAGTTTCGCGACGAGCTCCGCCAGGTCATCGGCGTAGTGATCCAGGTCGTTGCCCTCCCAGGGCTGGCCCGAACGCCCGTGGCCGCGCCGGTCGTGCGCGATGCAGCGGTACCCCTTCGATGCCAGGAAGAACATCTGGTCCTCGAACGCATCGGAGGAGAGCGGCCAGCCATGGCTGAACACGACCGGTTGACCCTTGCCCCAGTCCTTGTAATAGATCTCGGTACCGTCTTTCGTCGTGATGAAGCTCATCGGGCTTCTCCTTTCTCCTCAGCCTTCCACGAGCTGCTGGCCGCCGTCGATGTCGAAGGTCGCGCCCGTGACCGCCGTGTTCGCCATGAGGTGGACGGCGAGCCGGGCGATGTCGATGGAGTCGACGACGCGTCCGATCGGCAGGGTCTTTCGGAGCTGCTCGCGCCGCGCGTCCAGCTGGTCCCCGAGGATCGCCGCCGAGAGCGGCGTGTCCACGAACCCGGCGGCGATCAGATTGACGCGGACGGGCGCGAGCTCGAGCGCGAGGATCTTCGTCAGAGCGGGGCCCGCGGCCGTGAGAGCCGCGATGAGGGCGAGTCCCGGCGCCGTGCGGCGGCCGCCGGTCCCGCCCATGAAGAGCACGGTTCCTCCGGGACGCACTCTGCCCGCGGCGCCTCGAGCCACCTCGAGCGGCAGCAGGAGATGGGCCTCGACGTCGCGGCGGGCCTTCTCGACGTCGAGATCCGCGAGCGGCGCGTAGTAGGGACCGGGACCCGTCACCAGCACGTGATCGATCGGAGCGGAGAGATCGGCGAAGAATTTCGCGAGCCGTCCGAAGTCGGTGGCATCGAAGGCCGCGGTGCGGGCCCCGAGCTCCTGACCGACGTGCTGCAGGCGATCGGGGTCGCGGGCCGTGAGAATCACTTCCGCTCCCTCGGCGCGGGCGCGCCGCGCCGTCTCGAGCCCGATGCCCGAGGTGCCCCCGATCACGACGACGGTCTGGCCGGCGAGCTCCGGCTCGCGGCGCCCCGGCGCGTTCGAGAGTCCGTCGCTCATCGCTCCTTCTCTCCTCGGAGGGCCGCCGGCTTCGGACCCGCCCGCTTGTTCCACCCGTGGAAGAGCGAGTAGTCCCCCGCGTCCCAGGCTTCGCGGAGTCCCGGCGCGCTCAGATCCCAGTCCGGGCGGATCTCGCGCGTCACGGCACGCAGGTCCTGCCGCAGGTCCTCGACCGAAGGGCGGCCCCAGAACCAGTACCCGTTGTAGACGCGGTGAATCAGGAGGCCCGGCTCGAGTACGAGCGTGTGCGGAATCATGGGGTCGTGTTCCGGGTCGGTGTATTCCTGAATGCCGAGGTCCCTCTGCACCGTTCGCCCCGGGTCGGAGAGAAACGGCCACTGGGCGCCGACCGAGGCGCGGAACTCCTGGCTCGTGTGGTGGTCGTCGGTCGAGATCGTGGCGATCCGGGTGTACGCGACGGCGATCTGGGGATAGAACGCGGCGAGCTGCAGATGCTGCTGGTGCTCCTTGGGACAGTAGTGGCCCCGCGCGAGCGTGAGGATCAGCGGATCCTCTCCCTGCAGCTCGCTGAGCTTGCGCGCCGTGTTCGTGTGATCGGGCAGCTCGAAGTCGGGAAAGCGGCCTCCGGGGACGATGTCAGAACGCATGGGCGAGCTCCTTCATGGGCATGGACGTCCGGCCTCTCGGGCTGCGCGATCCGGCGCGATCCTCCTCACTCCGGCAGCTTCGCCCCCGATTGCTCCGCGGCCATGTACGCGGCATACCAGTCGGCCCAGTTCGCGTCCCTCTGACCGGTGCGTTTCTCGTGCTCGCCGTGGGCGGCCTCCGCGCGCCGCATCGCGCCCGCCAGGTCGCCTTCCGAGCCGTACGACGTGATGCCCGAGTCGATGCGTCCGGCGAGCCGCGTCGTGATCTCCTGGAAGAGCCAGCGGTTGCCGTCCGGATCCCGAAACGTGGCGAACGAGCGGTAGGTCCCGCGCTCGGGATCCAATCCGCTCGCCTTGCCGCTGGCGCCGAAATGGAAGACCTCGTCGACCCCGATTCCGGCCGCGGCCAGCAGGTCCAGCGCGGCCTGCAGGTCGGACACGATCAGCCACAGCCCCTGCGCGGATCCCGGCGAGGCCGTCGTTCGGCCGGCGCCCCATTGGACCGAGCACCCGGAGCCCGGCGGAGTGAACTGGAAGATGCCGGAGCCGGGGGGCGTGACGTCCTGCCTCCACCCGAGCTTCGCGTAGAACTTCGCTGCGCGCTCCGCGTCGGAGACGGGAATGGCGACGACCTCGAGCTTCATGTCGACCTTTCCGCGGCGCGGATCGATCGTCGCATTCTCCCGAGGGACAGCCGTTGTGCTCATCGATGCCTCCTTTCGATGGGTGAGATCCGCATGCAATTCAAAGGACGTGGCAACGCTGCCCGGATCAGACCAGGACGAGCCGGCCGCCGCCGGTCGTCAGGATCACGAGATTGGCGACCAGGAGCATCAGGTCGTAATGCCACCCGTACGTCTTGTCGCCCCAGAAGCCGATGTGCCAGACGAAGATCTTCTTCTGGATGGCGCCCAGCATGACCGCGATGAGGCCGAGCGCGGCCGCCTGCGCGAAAACGCCGAACGCGACGCCGAGGGCGCCCGCCATTTCGGCCAGGCCCAGCATCCGGGTGAATCCCGGGCTCGCGCCGATGCTCCGGGCCCGGCCGACCGGATCGGCGGCGTGGTGCCGGCCGCTCTCGAAGAAGACGGCGGCCACCATGAGACGCAGGCCGAGCAACGCGACGTCGCTGAACGGGAGCAACTGCGGGAAGACGGCCTTCATCCCTTCACCGGCACGAGCGGCATCGTTCTCTCGTCACGGGGCATGCCATTCCTCCTTCCGAGGCGTGACCGATGGTCCTCGGTCATGCGGAGAGGTCGACTCTTCTGCCGGCTCCGAGCCTATATCCGGAAATCCCTCGCTGGGAGCTCGGAGGCGGGAATCTCCTCGACGGGAGGCCGGAATGCTTTACGGGACGCGTGAACTCCTCGTGAAGTCCTCCGAGCCCGCGAGCCGATCGGACGTGGGCCCGCCCGTACGGGTTGCAACGCGACGCATTTTCGAGGTTGGATCCGGGGCGTGAGCTCGGAAACCCCCGCTCCGGGAGGGCCGGAGAACGACACTTTCCCGACCTTGACGGCGGAGCAGATCGAGAGGATCGCGCCGCTCGGGACCGAGCGTGCGGTCGAGGCCGGCGAGATCCTGTTCGAGGCGGGCGGCAGGAACCGGCCGCTGATGGTCGTGCTCGAGGGCGAGATCGAGATCCTTTCCGACCGCGACGCCCTGGTCACGCTCCATCGTCCCGGCAACTTTTCCGGCGACGTCGACCTGATCGCCGGGCAGCCCGCCGTCGTTCGGGCGCGAGCCCGCAGCGCCGGCCGTGTCCTCGAGATCCCGGCGGACCGCGTTCGCCGTCTCGTCCAGACCGACCCGGAGTTGAGTCAGATTCTTCTGCGGTCGTTCACCCTCCGGCGCGCCCTGCTCATGACCCGCAACGCGGGGAGCATCGTTCTGATCGGCTCACGGCACTCCGCCAGCACCCTGATGCTCCAGGAGTTCCTGACGCGCAACAACCAGCCCTATGGGTATCTCGACGCCGACCAAGATCCGAGCGTGCAGTCGACGCTCGACGGATTCGGCGTGGGCGTGGACGACGTGCCCGTCCTCATCTGCAGCGGCAGAAAGGTCCTGAAGAAGCCGACGATCGAAGAGGTCGCCGACTGTCTGGGTCTCAGCCGTCTGAGCCGGGACGTCGTGCGCGACGTCGTCGTCATCGGGGCGGGCCCCGCGGGCCTGGCGGCCGCCGTCTACGGGGCCTCCGAGGGCCTGGACGTGCTCGTTCTCGAGGCGACCGCGCCGGGCGGCCAGGCGGGCTCGAGCTCGCGCATCGAGAACTACCTCGGATTCCCGACGGGCGTCTCGGGCCAGGAACTGGCGAGCGGCGCCCTCCTGCAGGCGCAGAAGTTCGGCGCGGAGCTCGTCGTCGCGCGGACGGCGGCGGCGCTCGAGTGCGACCGCCGGCCCTATCGGATCGGCCTCGGCCGCGACGTCTCCGTGTGCGCGCGGACGGTCGTGATCGCGACCGGCGTGAAGTACCGAAAGCCCGACATTCCCAACCTCGCCCGCTTCGAGGGCGTCGGCATCTACTACGGCGCCACCTCGGTGGAGGCGCTCCGCTGCCAGGGCGAGGACGTCGTCGTCATCGGCGGCGCAAACTCCGCGGGTCAGGCCGCGGTTTTTCTCTCGGAGGCGAAACGGCGCGTCACGATGCTCGTCCGCGGACCGGGGCTCTCCGACACGATGTCGCGATACCTGGTCCGCCGGATCGAGGAGACGCCGAACATCGAGCTGAAGACGCGCACGCGGATCGTCGCCCTCGAAGGCTCGGATAGCCTCGAGTCGGTGACGTGGACGGACGCCGCGGGAAACGTCACGACCGCCCCGATTCGCCACGTCTTCATGATGACCGGCGCGAACCCCAACACCGGCTGGCTCGAGGGCTGCGTGGCCCTGGACGAGAAGGGATTCGTGAAGGCGGGGCCGGAGCTGTCGCCGTCCGATCTCGCGGCGTCGCATTGGCCTCTCGCCCGGCCGCCCCTCCTCTTCGAGACGAACCAGCCCGGCGTCTTCGCCGTCGGAGACGTGCGCGCGGGAAGCGTCAAGCGAGTGGCCGCCGCGGTGGGCGAGGGCTCCGTCTGCATCCAGCTCGTCCACAAGGTGCTGGCGGAGTAGGGCTCGGCGCAGCTTCTCGAGAAACGGGAGAGCCCGGCTTGGTGATGCCGGCCGCCCGCTCCCGGATCGTTCCGGAACCTTCTCAGATGGCGCGCGTCACCCTTCCTGGCCGCTGCCCCACATTGGAAAGAATGCGAATACGTTCCTGCCTGGCGGTGATCGCGGCGATGGGCGCTGTCGCGACCTGCACCTTTGCGTCCGTGGATGCGCCGACCCCGGCGGCCGCCAGGTACCGGGTCAGGCTTCTCAGCTCTTCCCCGCTGCGGTTTTCGGTCCATGCCGATCTCCCCATCCAGGGCGCCCGATTGGACATGGATCCCACCTACCCGGCCGAGCTTCCGGAGATGGCCGCCCGGGGATGGCCGGCGCTCATATCCGGGCTGAAGGCGTTCGACCCGGCAGGCAAGCCGATCGAGCTCGCGAACGTCGACAAGCGGGGATGGAGCCTCTCGCGGTTCTACGAGGGCCGTGTCACCCTGAGCTACAAGGTCGACTTCAGCCTGTTCGAGGCCAGGGGTTGGTCGAGTCCGCTGGAGTCCGCGTTCGCGGACGCCCGGCACATCTCGGTTTCGGGCCGAGCGCTCTTCATCGTCACCGGCCAGATCGCCTCGGCCGAGGTCGACTTCGACGTCCGAAGCCCCTGGCGCGCCGTCCTGCCGTGGATGCCGCGCACGTCCGCGGCGAACGGGTACGTCGTTCGGAGCGCGAAGGACCTGACCGACAACCTGTTGGTGCTCACAACGGCCGCTCCCGACGTGGTGACGGCCGCGGGGTTCACCCTGCAGATCGTCGCCATGGGGCATTGGGAGCCGTTGCGGCCATTGATCCGTCGGGTCCTCGGCGCCGTGATCGCCCGCGAGGTCAACCTCATGCAGTACAAGGAGCGCGACATCTACACGGTCGTGCTCTTGCCGATCGCCGACGAGGGTGGAGAGGCCTACAGACAGAGTTTCGCCTATTGCGACGAGGATCCGTCCGAGCGCAATCGCGCGGAGTGGGCGAACACCCTGGCGCACGAGATCTTCCACTACTGGAACTACGCTCGACTGCGGGGCGCGGACTATGCCAGCACGCAGTGGTTCCAGGAGGGGTTTACGGAATACGTCGCCAACGTGACCCTCGTCTCCGGCCGGATCGTCGATCCCGACGCCTTCCTGGCCAAGCTCAGCGAGCACGTGAACAACTCCCGCCAGCTCACCACGACACTCGAGGCGATCGGCACCAGGAAGGGACCGCCTCTCTACAGCGCCGGAGCGTTGGTGGCTTTCTCGTGGGACGTGATGATCCGGCAGGCCTCCGGCGGTCGGAGCAACATTGGCGACCTGTTTCGCAACCTCTGGCGGCAGACCGACGGGGGTGCGCGCCCGTACGCCTGGGCGGACATCAGGGCCGCTCTGCAGGCGACGGCGGATGCGGACTGGGAGGGTTTCTACCAGGCTCACATCAAGGGACACGAGGCGTTGCCGCTCGACCGGACGCTGGCCATGGCGGGCCTGCGGCTGTCCCGCGACGCCGCTGGAAAAGAACTCGTGGAGTCCGATCCGGGGGCGACGCCGTCGCAGCGATCTCTGTGGCTCGCCCTGACCAGCGGGAAGTGACTCGGGCCCATCGACGCCCGGTCGCGAGCCCTGACCTCGCTCGCGAGCCCTTTTCAGCCTTCGCGCTCTGCGCGCGACCGCGGCACCTTCCGACGTTCGTGGACCTGGACGAGGACCGGCTGTCCCGGCTCGATCGCGGCCACCTGACGCCGCGCGTCCTCGGGGTCGACCCCGAGATCGCGGAGGGCCACGACCAGGCTCGCCGGGTTCGCATGGACGCGTGCCCGGCCGGCCCCGATCCGGATCTCGAAGCCCTCGCTCGTCTGGCGCAGCTCCACCGTCAGCGGCCACGTGCCGAGGCTGCGGCCCGACCCGAGACAGGGCCGGCCGCCGGCGTCCTGGTGCTTTTCCTGGACGACGACCATCTGGCCGACCTGGGCGCGCCGGATCTGCCCGGCCAACGGGCGCCCGCACCAGTCACACTCCACCTCGAAGGGCCGAGCATCTTCCATGGGGCGCTCCGTTTGGCTCGGGATCATACTCGCATTCCTCCGGATGGGAGGCCGCTCCGGGAGTGATCGCGACCGGTTCGATCACCCTCCTGAATCAAAACGCCCAACCCCGGCCAAACGATTACATGGGAGGAGCCACGTCATCAGAAGGTGACCTCGAACGATCGGCTCCCGAGCGTCCGATGACCTGCGTCCTGACGTGAGCCCACCGCCGGTACTCTTCGGGATAGTCCACGGCCGGACCGGCCGCGCCGGAGAAGGCGCCGCTCGACTCTATGACACGGCCAGGCCCGCGACGATGACCACATGCACCGAAGACGGTATGACCAGTCCGGCACGCGAAAGAGCGTACCCTTTGAGCCACGGGAGGACCGAAATGATCATTCGTCGCATCCGGGGCGGCATCCTCGCGACCCTTCTGCCTGTTCTGGGTCTCCTCTTCCCCACCCATCCGGCAACGGCACAGTCATACGGTCTGGGGGATCAGATGACGACGTTCGGTGCCGCGGGATTTCGTGCGGACCTTCCGGCCCAGACCTTCTCGTTCAGCTTCGGCTATCTCTACGGCGCCGGCACGTACCGGGCTCCCCTCGATCTCCCGGATGGCGCCGAGGTTTTTCGAGTGTGCGTCTACGGGAGCGTCTCCGATCCCGGGACGGACGTCGACGTCGGAATCGTCGGCTACAAGCTTCCGGATGACGGGAGCCTGCAGTTCCAGGCCTTCATCGACGGATCCGAGGTCGCGTATCTCGACAACACGCTCGGAGCCGGCTCCGCGTGCACGACCCCGGACTTCTCCTGGACCTTCCACGACCAGGTGGACTTCGACGGAGACGGCACACCGGACGCGACGATGTACGTCCTGCGCCTGACGATCGACGGCACGGCCGGCTTCGGCGCGGCGCGCGTCTGGTGGCGCCGCCAGGTCAGCCCTTCTCCCGGGACCCCCACGTTCAACGACGTCCCGGCGACCGATTTCGGCTTTCAGTACATCGAGGCGCTGGCGTCCTCCGGCATCACCGGCGGCTGTGGCGGAGGAAACTACTGCCCGGATGCCGGCCTGACCCGACGCCAGATGGCGATTTTCCTCGCCAAGGCCCTCGGGCTGCACTGGGCCAGATTGAGCGTCGCGCCTGTCGACGTTGGCGCCTCGCCTCGCCGGCTACTTCGCGCCGGAGACGAGCCTCAGGAAGCGCGGGTTCTTGCGCAGCCGGTCGAAGTTGGGATCGATCTTGAGCCAGCCGGGCGAGAGGATGTACGGAATCTTCAGCAGCGGCCCGAGGATCTCGTAGGGACCGAGACGGGTTCCCGCGGAAAGCGCTAGGGAGCTCAGTCTTCCAGCGTCGGCAGCGTCTTGAGGACCTCCGCCGCCCGAGGACGGTTCGGCACCGGGTCGTCCTTGCGGATCCGCCCGTCCTTGAAGATCAGCACGCGCTTTGCGAACTGGGCGATGTCGGGCTCGTGCGTGACGAGCACGATCGTCAGCCCCTGGTCGTTCAAGCCCTGGAAGATCTCCATGACCTCGACCGAGGTTCGGCTGTCGAGGTTTCCGGTGGGCTCGTCCGCGAGCAGGATCGACGGGCGGTTGACGAGCGCCCGGGCGATGGCGACCCGCTGCTGCTGTCCGCCGGACATCTGCGACGGGAAGTGGTGCGCCCGGCTCCGCGAGCCCCACCATGGCGAGCGCCTCCGCGGCGCGCCGCACGCGCTCGGTGCGCTCGATCTTCGTGTAGAGCGTGGGAAGCTCCACGTTCTCGTGGGCCGACGTGCGGGAGAGAAGGTTGAAGCCCTGGAAGACGAAGCCGATCTTCTGGTTTCGGATCAGCGCCAGCGCCCTCTTGTCGAGCGCCGCGGCGTCGACGCCTTCGAGCAGGTACCTTCCCGCGCTCGGGCGGTCGAGACAACCCAGTATGTTCATGAACGTCGACTTGCCGCTGCCACTCGCGCCCATGACGGCCACGAACTCGCCGCGCCGGATCTCGACCGACACGCCGCGAAGGGCATGCACGCGGGTCTCGCCGAGGTTGTAGTACTTGTGGATCTCCTCGACGCGAATGACGGCGAGCTCGCCCGAGTCCGACAAGGCTAGCGCCGGATCCCCGCCGGTCCCTGCGATTTCGGCGAGACCGAGCGGATGACGACCTCGTCTCCCTCCCGGAGCGAGCCCTTCAAGATGCCCGTGACTTCCGTGTAGGTATGGTCGGTCAGGCCGAGCGAGAGCTTGACCGGCTCGACCGTGCCATCGACTGAGTGAAGCTTCCACACCACGGCCGAGTCCCGGATGGGCGCGCGGGTCGCGCCCGGAATGGGCGCGTCGGCGGCGGGTCGGCCGGACGACCCGCTGCCCGGCGACGGCTCCCCCGTCTCGATTCCATGCTTCTCATAGACCGCCCGGATTTCCTCCAGAGACATGGCCGGCTTGTACCGCAGCGCGGTGTTCGGAAGTTTCAGAGCGTTCTCGGCCGTAGCGACCGGGATCGTGACGTAGGCCGTCATTCCTGGAAACAGCCTCTGGTCCGTGTTGGCGAACTCGATGATCGTGTCGTACGTGACGACGTTCTGCACGGTGGTGGGATTCATGCGCACCTGGCGGACGGTTCCGTGGAACGTGTCCTTCGGAAAGGCGTCGACCTTGAACGTGACGGCCTTTCCCGGACGGATGTTGCCGACGTCCGACTCGTCCGTCTTGGTATAGACCAGCATCTTCGTCAGGTCCTGCGCGATCGTGAAGAGAGTCGGCGCTTGCAGAGACGCGGCGACGGTCTGTCCGAGCTCGACGTTCCGTGCGACGACCGTGCCGTCGATCGGAGAGCGAATCACCGTGTAGTCGAGGTTCGTCTGCGCCACCCGGAGGGCCGCCGCCTTCTGACTGACCTGGGCGTCCGCCTGGGTCACGCTGGCGGCCGCCGCGCCCACGGCGGCGTTGGCCGCCTCGAAGTTCGCCCTGGCCTGGTCGAGCTGCTGCTGACTGAGAAGGTTGGACTTGTTCAGGTCCACGGCGCGCTCGTAGTCGGCCTTGTTCTGAACCGCGACGGCCTTCTCCTTGTCCAGGTTCGCCTTCGCGGCCACGACGTTGGCCTTCGCGTTGTCCACGTCCGCGGAGGCCTGCGAGACCGCTCCCTGGAAGAGCGCGGGATCGATCAGGGCGATGACGTCGCCCTTGTGCACGCGGGAGTTGAAGTCGGCGTTCAGCCGGGTGACGCTGCCCGATACCTGGGAGCCGACCTGCACTGTCGTGACCGCGTTGATTGTCCCCGTCGCCTCGACCACGTCGTGAATCGACCCGCGTTCGACACGGGCCGTGAAGTACTGGGTCTTGCCGTTGCGCCCGAGCCCGACCAGAACCAAGGCAGCCGCCACGGCCGCCAGGCACGCCGCGATCAGCCAGCGACTTCTCGGGCTCACGAGGCCGTCGCGCTCACTCGTACCGCAGCGCGTCGATCGGATCGAGCCGGGACGCCTTCATCGCCGGGTAGTAGCCGAAGAAAACGCCGACCGCGACGGAGAACATCGCGGCGACGAACACGGCTTCGGTGGACATCTGCAGGGGCCACTGCAGAGTCTGACCGACGAGATACGACGCGAAGATGCCCAGCAGGACGCCGGCCCCGCCGCCGACGAGGCTCAGCATCACCGATTCCCCGAGGAACTGGAGCCGGATCGCCTCCTCGGTCGCTCCGACGGCGACGCGCACGCCGATCTCGCGAGTGCGCTCGGTGACCGAGACGAGCATGACGTTCATGATTCCGATGCCGCCCACGAGCAGAGAGATCGAGGCGACCGCGATCAGAAGCACGGTCAGTGTCTTGCTGGCATCGAGCTGCGCCTGGATGATGTCCTCGGGATTGCGAATGTTGAAGTCATCCTCCTCCTCAGGGCGCAGATGATGCCGGTCCCGGAGAATCGCCGCCGCCTCCTGCCCGGCGGTCTTGACCGCGTCCGCCGACACCGCCGAGCAGAGGATGTCGTCGAGCCATTCGACCCCCTTGAGCTTCTTTTGCGCCGTCGTGTACGGCAGGATGACCGTATCGTCCTGATCCTGCCCCGAGAGCGATAGTCCCTTGGGCTCGAGCGTCGCGACGACTTTGCACGGAAGATTGTTGACGCGGATCACCTTGCCGATCGGATCCTCGACCCCGAAGAGCTGGGCGCGCACCGAGCGGCCGACCACGCAGACGTCGGCGGCGCGGTCCACGTCGTCCTGGGAGAACACGGCCCCCTGGTCGACGACCCACCGCTTGATGTCGAAGTACTCGGGCGACACACCCCGGTAGGACGTGTGCCAGTTCTGATTCCCGTAGACGATCTGGATCGGATCGTCGACGTTCGGCGAAACGCTCTTGATGAGGGACACCTGGTTCTTGATCGCCACGGCGTCCGCCGCCGTGAGCGTCGTCGTGTCGTGCGTCCCCGTCCGAACGCCGTTGATGGCCCGGCCGCCCGCTTCGATCCACACGAAGTTGTCGCCGAGGTTCTGCAGCTGCTGCTCGACTCTCGCCTGGCCCGCCCTGCCGATCGCGACGACACAGATCACGGCGGCGATGCCGATCGTGATCCCGAGAACGGTGAGGGAGCTGCGGAGCTTGTTTCGCAGGAGAGCGATGAGCGCCGAACGGAGCAACGCCGAATAGTCCAGAAAACCTCCTTGACAGCGCCGATCGACGGCGAGAGATCCGAGATTGTCAGCTTACGACAACACGATGCCTGCAAGCCGGCGACCACGACTCACGTCTAAACGCGGGCTAAATCGTGTCGCGCAATCCGGTAAGATCCGGCTCCTCGTCAGGGCCCGAATCTCTGCACCGCCACGGGGCGCATCCGCGAGGGAAAGGACGACGACATGGCCAACCGATTCCTGATCGAGGTTCCTCACGATCCGACGCCCGTGGCATGCGCGCGAGTCGTCGACGTCTTCCTCTCGAGCGGATCTCACTACCTGAGCCATGCGGACTGGGGATGCCGCGACGGAGAGCACAAGTCCTGGATCACCGTGGAGGTCGAGAGCAAGGAAGACGCCCGCCGCATCCTGCCTCCGGCGCTGCGAGAGCAGGCCCGCATCGTCCAGCTCAATTTCTTCCAGCCCGAGGAAATCCAGGAGATTCTCCGACAGCACGGCGGCTGAAGGACCCTAGGGCGTCTTCTTCCGGAGCTCCTCGAGCGTCTTCGCCTCCGCCGCCTCGTCTTCGGCGATCAGCTTGTAGGCGATGTAGTACTTGTAGATGTTGCTCACGTACTGGACGGTCTGGCGGCCGATCTCGGCGGCCACGACGAGCTCGACGTTGTTGAACCATACGTTCGGGTCGAGGCCTCGCTCGCGGGCGATCCCCCTCAGCTCCTCGATCCGGTTCGGTCCGGCGTTGTAGGACGCGAAGGCGAAGAGGCCCTTGTTCAACTCGGTCATCGGCGACTTCGCGTAATACTGGTCCTCCATGAAGCGGATGTACTTGACGCCGGCATGGATGTTGGACTCGATCTGCCGGATGTCGCCGACGTCCATCGCGCGTCCGGTCTCGGGCATCAGTTGCATGACGCCGATGGCGCCGACACCGCTTCGCGCATCCTGGTCGAGTTGCGACTCCTGGTATCCCTGGGCCATCATGAGCAGGTAGTCGAGATCGTACTGGCGGCCGTAGCGGCGAAAGATTTCGACGGTTCGGTGAAACTTCGCGAGATCCTCTTCGGACCGGGCGTTCTTCACCCACTTCGTGCTCTTGAGGTACCGGTCCAGGATCTCGTTGCGGAGGAGAGAGCCCGCCGGGTGCTTCGCGAGAAATCCGTCGACCGCTTCCTTGAGCTCCGGGCTGTCCTTGCGGAACATCCAGCCGGTTTCGGCCCTCCGGGCCACGGCGGCGGCGGCATGCGCCTGGATGTGCGGATAGATCTTCGACCAGAATTCGGCGATGTCGTCGTCGGCGACGACGCACTGGACGAGGCCGGCGTTCAGCAGCTCGAGCAGGTCCTCGTCCTGGAGGTCCTCGGGCGCGATGCGCAGGCGCACGGGCGCGCGGCCATCCTTCGCAAACCTCGCGTTCAGGCGCTCGAGGCTCTGGTAATAGCTCGAGGATTTCCGGACGAACACCTCGTGCCCCGACAGATCGTCCAACGAATCGATCCGCGGCGACGCCGGGCCCGTGACGGCGATCTCGTCGATGTGGGAGATGATCGGCGCCGAAAAATCCACCTGGGCGAGGCGTTCGGGCGTGATCGTCAGGTCCGCGGCGGCGAGATCACCCTCGCCGGAAAGCAGCATCGGAATGATCTGGTCCCGGCGCACCGGATAGAAGAGCACACGCACCGGGATCTTCCGCCTGCCCAGCCGCTCGTTGACGTATTTCTCGAAGAGGGTCAGCGCGTCGTACGAGCCCCCCCGCTGCGTGCCGCCGTCGATGAAATAGAACATGCGGCTGTAGACGACGAGGGCGCGGATGATGCCTCGTTTCGCCATGCCGCCGAGGTCTCCCTTCCACGCCGCCATGCGGATCGGCAGCGTCTGATCGATCGATGCCGTTCCCTTCTGGTCCGACGGCTCGGCCATCGCCTCGGTGGCCGCAAGAAGAATGGCGGCGGACAGGGTCATCGCGACAAACCTCCGCCCGCTCCCTCCCCTTCCCCGCGCCGCGCCGCTCATGCCGATGCGACCGAGGCCGCCAGCCCTTGCAGGACGTTCGCGAGGGCCGCCACGACCGCCGGGCGATCCGCGATGCCGTGCCGGGCGGCGAGGTAGGCCGGATCGTCGTAGCCGACCCGGACGTCTCCGGCCTCGTCCTGCCAGACGAGGAGCTTCAGGGGCAAATCGATCCCGATCGTCTGGCGGCTCTGCATCAGCGGCGTCCCTCCCTGCGGGTTGCCGAAGAGAAGCAGCTGGGTGAAGCGCAGAGGGAGGCCGGCAGCCGCCGCGCCGCCCGAGTGATCGACGCGCGCGAAGAGAGTCAGACCCCGGGCACGGATCCCGGCTTCGAGGGCCTCGACGGTCGCCTCGGACGATCGTTCGCTCCGGAGCGCGACCAGGCCCGCGGGAACCATCTCGGAGGTCATGCAGCGATCAACGTCGAGACGGGCGGCGTTGTTTCGAGAATCCGACAATTCACGCGAGACGACGCTTTCCGGCGGCCGCTCGGATAGAGTTTCCGCATGGCCAAAACCAAGAGGAAAGCGAAAAAGAAAGCGAAATCCCCGGCGCGTCGAAAGAAACCGGCGGCGAAGCGCGCCGCTTCCCCGAAAAAGCCGGCCCGCCGGCGCAAGCCTCCGGCCCGGAAACGCCGGGCGGCTCCCCGGTCGAGCCGCCCGACCGTCAAGCCGAAGGCGGCGAAACCGTCGCCGCGCCGCACGCGAGGCCGCGCCGACGCCACCGACGAGCGGCCGGAATTCGAGCGCGGCCTGGGCCCCGAATCGGGCGGCCAGTCGGGCGACACCGAGGGCCTCTCGCGCGCCGAGCTCGCCGACTCGGAGAGCGTCGAAGAGCTCGTCGAGGAGGGCCAGGCCTTCGAGGCCGGCATCATCGAGGGCATCGAAGACGCCCCGGATGCCGACGAGGGCGAGATCAAGACGCGCGAGGTCCCCGAGGACGACGTCCCCGAGGAGTACCTCGACGAGGATTGACCCGGCGGCCGGTCAGCGCAGGCTCTTTGCGATCGTGATCTTGAAGCCGTCGGGATCGGACAACGAGATGTCTCGCATCCCCCACGGCTGGTCGCGAGGCTCCTGATCGAGCCTGCCGCCCTTCGCCTTGATGCGGTCGGCGATGACATCCACGTTCTTCGTCGTCGTGCAGAAGATCCGGAATCCCTCGCCCTTCCTGCGGTCGCGGCCCTTCTTCCAGTCGTCCTGCCCGATCATGAAGGACACGTCTCCGGCTCGCAGCGAATAGCCCATCGCGATTCCGGCGTCGTCCTTCCAGGTCTCCTCGATGGCGCAGCCGAGAACGTCGCGGTACCAGGCCAGGCTCTTCGCGACGTCGTTGACCGTGAGGCTCGGCGACGCCGAAAGGAGGTGGGTTCCCGACGGGGCGGCCTTTTTCTTCGCGGCCGTGGTCTTCGATTTGCGGGCGGGAGCCCTCTTCGCGCGGACCGTCTTCGCCGTCTTTCGTGGCGCCATGTTCGAACCTCCAGATCGGAGAGCCTATGACCGACGCAACGGCCGAGTCAAAGGACCGGGTCCCGCTCCGGCTACTCGCAGCGCAGGGCCAGGGTCGGCGCGATCCGCGCGGCCCGGCGCGCCGGCACATAGGCCGCGAGCATGGTCACGAGGATCATCAGCGGCACGACGACGAGGTAAACGAGGACGTCCACGCCGCCGGCATTGAACAGCATCGAGTTCATCAGCCGCTCGACGGCGAAGCCCAACGCGACCCCGATCGCGGTCCCGATCGCGACGAGCGCCAGGCCCTTCCCCATCACCAGCCTCAGCACGTCCGAGCGCTTCGCTCCGAGAGCCATGCGGATGCCGATTTCCCGCGTGCGCCGGCTGACGTTGTACGCCACGAGCCCGTACAGCCCGGCGACCGCGAGCAGAAGGCCGACGCCGCCCATCATCCCGACCAGGTCGATCGCGATGCGCGGTCCGTAGACGGCCTGGTTCAAGTAGAGGTCCTCGTACGCCCGCGTCTGCATCATCGGCAGGTTTGCGTCGAGACGGTGGACGACGTCGCGCACGGCCGATACGAGGTCGAGCGGGTTGCCGCTCGAGCGCACGAGCAGGGTCATCCCCGCGACCGGATGCTGGGAGAGCGGCATGTAAAGAAAGTCCGTGTGGAGGTCGGAACCCGACTGGTACCGGATCGTGCGGGCCACGCCGACGATCTCGACCGGGGCGCCCCGGGCACCGCCGAGGCGGATCCGCTTGCCGACCGGGTCGACGTTCGGCCAGTAATGATTCGCGAAGGCCTCGTTGACGACGGCGACGCGCGGCGAGTCCTCCCGGTCCGAGGTCCGGAAGACGCGGCCGCGGAGGATCGGGATCCCCATCGTCTCGAAATAGTCCGTGTCCACCGTTCCCATCATCGAGGCGAACGACTCGCGATCGCGCGGCATCTCGAAGCCTTCGGGCACGAACGTGAGGCCGTCGAACCCTTCCTGTCCGAACGGGACGCTCTGCGCCAGCGTCGCTCGCTCGACCCCGAGCGCGTCGCGCACGCCGGAGAGAAGGCTCTCGTAGAAGCGCTTCGTTTTCGCCGCGTCGTACTGGACGAGGCGCGGATCGAACCGGACCATGAGCAGATGATCCTTCGCGAAGCCCGTCCCCTCGAGCATCGAGCGCTGGAAGCTCCGCGCCATGAGGAAAGAGGCCGTCAGGAGCATGAGCGAAATCGCGACCTGCGCGACCACGAGCACGTTGCGCCCCCAGAGGCGTTTACGGCCGGGCGAGTCCGTGTTCGCCGACTTCAGGCCTTCGACCAGGTCCGTGCGGGTGCTCTGGAGCGCGGGGGCGAGGCCGCAGAGGACGGCGGAGAGGCCGGTCAAAGCGAGGGTCGCGACGAGCACCCGCACGTCCATCCGCATCGGCACGGACATCGGGAGGTCGGTCTGGAACACGATGTTCTGCTTGCTCTGGAACCACTCGACGAAAGCGTAGCCGACCGCGACGCCGACGACGCCGCCGAGCGCCGCCAGGACGAGGGCCTCCGTCAGCAGCAGGCGGACGATCCGCGAGCGTCCCGCGCCGATCGCCAGGCGCACCGCGATCTCGCGGGTCCGGCTCCGCGCGCGCGAGAGGAGCAGACCTGCGACGTTGGTGCATGCCACGAGCAGGACCGCGAGCGCGAGGATCACGAAGACGACGCCGAACTTCCAGTTGTCGTCCTCGACGGTTCGCGTCTCGAACTGCGTGTAGACGGCCGCGCCTCGGCCGCGCGAGGCGTCCGGGTACACGTCCTGGAACTGCTTCGCGAGGACGGCGAGCTCGCTGCGGGCGTCCCGAAGGCGCGTGCCGGGCCGCAGGCGGGCACGGACCGTCAGCTCGCGGTCGTCGCGGTCCTCGAAGAAGCTTTTCCCGAGGTTCGTGGAAAAGACCGGCGCCATCGCGAGCGGAACGTAGAAGTCGGGATGCGAAAACGTTCCCATGCCCGCGAACGTCCGGGGCGCCACTCCGACGACCGTGAAGCGCCGGCCGTTCAAGACGACGGTCCGGCCCACGACGGAGGGATCGCCTCCGAACTCGCGCCTCCAGAACGCGGCCCCGAAAACGACGACCGCGTCCCGGCCCGGCACCCGATCCTCGTCGTCGCGGAATCCTCGGCCGATCGAGGGCTCGACGCCGAGCACGCGAAAGTAGTTGCCCGAGACCAGCACGCCGCCGCGGACGCGCGGCGTCGCGCCCGGCTCGGCGGCGAAAGCGACGGCCTGCATGTCCACGTTCGCGACCACCCCTTCGTAGCCCCGGGTGTGGTCGCGCAGGTCGAGGTACTCGCGGTAGGAGAAGGGTTCGAAGGCGCTGTCGCGCGTCGTCCCGGAGAGCGTCACGACCTGGCCCGGGTGGGGCACCGGATACGGCCGGAAGATGAGCGCGTCCACCATGCTGAACGTGCCGGCGGCCATCCCGACGCCGAGCGCGATCGTGAGGACGACGAACGAAGCGAGCCAGGGCGCGCGCCCGAGACTCCGGACCGCGTAGCGGACGTCGTCGACGAAGTCGGTCAGCCAGTGCACGCGCCGCGCGTCGCGGATCTCCTCCTTGCGCTGGTCGAGCCCGCCCATGGCGCGCAGGGCGCGGAAGCGGGCCTCCTCCGGCGACAGCCCGCTCGCGATGCCTTCGTCGATCCGGCGCTCGAGGTGGAACCGGAGCTCTTCGTCGAGGTCCGCCTCGACCCGGTTCCGGCGGAAGATCGACTTCAGCCTCAGCGGCACCGTGAACCACCAGTGCTCGGCACGCATGGCGCTAGGCCTCCGAGAGCTGCACGACGTGCGAGATTGCCGCCGAGAGCCTCTCCCAGTTCGCCGTTTCCAGATCGAGTTGCCGTCGGCCGAGGCGGGTCAGCGAGTAGAACTTGGCGCGGCGATTGTTCTCGGTCTGTTTCCACTCGGCCCTGATCCAGCCCTCCTGCTCGAGCTTGTGGAGGGCCGGATAGAGGGAGCCCTCGCTCACCTGCAGGACGTCGCCGGAGAAGGACCGCAGGCGCAGGCTGATGGCCCAGCCGTGAAGGGGCTCGAGCGCCAGGATCTTCAGCAGAAGAAGGTCGAGGGTTCCCTGGACGAGGTCGGTCGGCTTGCTCATATCGGTTTCCTAGGGGAGTGTACGTCAGTTCGGCCGGCGGGTTTCAGCCTTTTCATCGGTTTCCGAGGGGAGTGGGTCCGGTTCCCTGGAAGGGTCACCCTCCGAGTAGCGCCAGCCAGCGATCGACGCCCGGAGCGAGGGTCCCGGCGAGGCCGTACACCCAGAGCGCCGTGACCGCGCCGGCGTAGACGTCCATCGTGTAGTGCGCCCTCAGAACGAGGACCGTCGCGGCTTCGACGAGCACGATCGCTACTCCGAGAATCACTCCCGCCGTGCCGCCCGAGCGCGCGAGCTCGAGGCTTCCGTAGACCGCGATCGCCGTGTGGCCGGAGAAGAAGAGGTCAGTGGACGTTCCGTAGGTCACGAGGAGCGACGGAAAACCGGGGCGGCGCCAGATCATGCCCTCGGGCGCCGGCAGCGCGCAGAGTGCCTGGCAGGTCTGCCGCAGCGCGAAGAGCAGGGCGAGTCCGAGCAGGGGGCGAACGCTCGGGCCGAAGACGCCGAGGGCGATGACGAAGATCCCGAGCAGGTCGATGAGCGCCGACGTCGCGACGAGCAGCCCATCGGCGCGCCGGGGGTTTTCCCGAAGACGCCGGTTCCACGAACCGGTCAGATCGAGCAGCCGGTCGCCGATCCGGCCCGCGGGGAGCGGGCGCCGGGCGATCCACGCCTGCGTCCAGAACCAGCCCCCGAGTCCGACGGCCACGAACCCGGCGCGCAGCAGCCACGGCGAGAGGGTCATGAGAGATCTCCTTCGGTGAATGCGCCCGAGAGGCGTGCGAGGTCTCGCAGGTCGGCCTCGAGCTTCCGGCGCCGCTCGGCCAGCCGTCGTGGCAGCCCCCGGTCGGCGAGAAAACGGAAGAATGCCCGCGCCTCGCTGCGGACGTGTTCGAAGCGCTCCGACCAGGCCAGCGCGAAGAAGCCGGTCGCTGGAAGGGCGATGAGAAAGAGAATCAGCCCCGACCGCCCGCCGAGGCGATGAGCCAGCCATGCCTCGACGGCCCAGCAGATCGGATAGAGGACGAGCCCGGCGGCGATCTTGTCGGCGGCTTCCTCCTCGTCGGTGTGCGGGATCCAGCGGACGGCCAGCGCGGTGAGCCGGTACGGAATCCCGTGGACGAGCAACCCCCACAGCGCGAGCGGCGCCGCGATGAGCAGCGCGACGGCCTGCGTCGCCGCGAAGCGCAGCACGGTCGCCGCCGAGTAGCGTCGCGAGAGCCGGTCCGCCGCGAGGCCCGCCCGCTCGATGTCGGCGTCGAAGGCCTCGAGCTCGCGCCGAACCGCCGCCACGCGCTCGGGCTCGCGCTTCTTCAGCTCGCGATAGGCGCGCATGGCGCCCTGCAGCCATCTCACCCTTTCGGCGGCGTCCGGCCCGGGCGCTTCGTCTCCCCGCCAGAGCTCCTCGACGAGATGGAGCAGGCGGAGCGTCCGCCGGTCGTCGGCCTCGACGATCTGTCCGCGGAGCGCCTCGGCCAGACGGGTCGTCAGGGCGCGGGCCGCCGCGGATTCGCCGCCCTCGATTCCATCCGTCGAGACCGGCGAGCCGATCAGGACGAGGGCGCGGCCCCCGCGAAAGGTCCCGGGCGCGTCGAAGACGAGGCCCACCGGCAGGAGCGTCACGGCAGACCCTCCCCCGTCCGCGGCCGCGAGCAGCATCCGCGCCGTCCCCGTCCGCACCTCCTGCAGCGCGGGCTCGGGCTGTGTGCGTCCCTCCGGAAAGATCGCGATCGCCTCCCCGGCGCGAAGCGACGCCGTCGTCGCGGCGAAGAGCGCGGCGTTCTTGTGGGGGTCGTCGCCGGCTTCCTTGCGGCGGTGGACCGGAAGGCCGCCCATCAGGCGCAGGAACGGGCCGATGAGCGGATGCCGGAAGAGCGGAGCGTTGGCGAGCACGCGCAGGGGACGGTCGAGTGCGGCGATCAGCAGCATCGCATCCACGATCGAGTTGTGGTGGTTGGCCGCGACGATGAGGCCGCCGGATTCCGGGACGCGCTCCTTCCCGACGACCTGGATCCGCTCGTAGAAGAGCCCGAGCAGGAAGCGCGTCAGGCCGCGCACGACCGCGTAGCCGGGCGGGACCCGCGTCACGGTCTCTGGCGGGCGAGGCGCGTCCCCGCCAGCGCCGTGTCGCGCTCGAGGAAACGTGCCCCCGCGAGCCACACCATCCCGGCGATCACGAACATCGCGCCCACGACGACGAACGCGGCGTGCATGCTCCGGCGGTCGCTCACGATGCCGATCACGACGGGCGAGATCACGTCGCCGAAGGCGTGAATCACGAAGATGTTCAGCGCAAACCCGGCGGCGCGGATCGCGGGATGGCTGACGTTGGCGAGGATCGTGTTCGTCGGTCCCGTATTGAAGAAGAGGCAGAAGCACGTCACGAAGAGCCAGACCCAGATCAGCGGGAACGGCGCCGAGAGAGTCAGGATCATGAACGGAAACCCGGCGATCATCGCGAACCCCGAGACGAGGAAGTACGAGCCCGGGTAGCGCCCGCGGAGCCGGTCGCCCGCGATGCCGCCGAGGAGGGTCGCCAAGAGCCCCGCGACACAGGTGATCGCTCCGAAGATCACCGTCGCGGAGGCGGGCGCTCCGGGCCGGCTCGCCAGGTAATAGGGCATCCAGAACGCGATGCCGCCGATCGCGAAGGTCATGGCGGTCATCCCGATCGTGCAGAGGAGCCACGACGGCGTCTTCAGGAGGACCCCATAGTCGCGCCAGCGGATGTGCTCGGGTCCCGCCGCCGCTCCGTCCGAGGCGCCGCGCGGCGGGTCCTTCTGGAAGAGCGACCAGATCGCGAGCAGGATCCCCGGCGGCACGACGAGAAAGAACGCCCAGCGCCAGCTCTCGGCATGGATGCCGAGAAGCCGCGAACCGATTGCGCCGATGTCCGAGGCGGCGACCGCGCCCCCGAGCACGTACCCGAGGGCGCTCCCGACCGGAATCGCCATGTAGAACCAGGCGAGGATGCGGCCGCGGTCCTTCACGGGGTAGAGGTCGGAGAGGATCGTGGGCGCGACGGGACCGTACGCCGCCTCGCCCACGCCGACGAAGCATCGGGTCAGCAGCAGTCCCAGGAACGTCGCGGCCAGCCCGGAGGCCCCGGTCGCGAGGCTCCAGAGGATGACGGCGACGCCCACCAGCATCCAGCGCGAATGCCTCTCGGCCAGCCGGCCGAAGATCGGCGCGCCCACCATGTAGAGGACCATGAACGCCATCGAGAGCACGCCGATCAGCGCGAGCTCCGGCTTGAAGCCGAGGTGCGCGCGGCACCAGTCCTGGATCGCGTCGAGAGTCGCCGAGTGCGCCGTGCCGCCGGCGCCGAAGAAGCTGTGCTCGATCGACGGCACGACCGCCGCCAGCACCTGGCGGTCGACGTAGTTGAAGAGGTTGATGAGCAGCAGGAGGACGAGCGCGCGGCGCGCCGGTTGCGCCGTCACGACGGCCTCATTCCCCGGGATCCGCGGGCGGTGTCCGGCGTCGGAGCGATGACGTCATTGTAAGGGGCCGAGATATAGAATCGCGCGCACTTCGATGACACTCTCCGCCGGAACGCGTCTCGGCCCGTACGAGATCCTCGCGCCTCTGGGCGCCGGAGGGATGGGCGAGGTGTACCGGGCGCGCGACGCGAAGCTCGATCGGGACGTCGCGGTCAAGGTGCTGCCGGCGCACCTGACGGCGAACCCGGACGCCCTGGCACGTTTCGAGCGCGAGGCCAAGGCCGTGGCCGCGCTGTCGCACCCGAACATCCTGGCGATCTTCGACTTCGGAACGCACGACGGCGCGTCGTACGCGGTCACCGAGCTGCTCGAGGGTGAGACCCTGCGCGGCAAGCTCGACGGCTCGGCCGTCACGCAGCGCCAGGCCGTCGACTGGTGCCTCCAGATCGCGAAGGGCCTCTCGGCCGCCCACGGCAAGGGCGTCGTGCACCGGGACCTCAAGCCCGACAACGTCTTCGTCTCGAACGACGGCCACGTGAAGATCCTGGACTTCGGCCTCGCAAAACGGATCGAGGCCGCGGACGACAGCCAGACGAACGCCCCGACCGGGACCGGCCACACCGAGCCGGGCACGGTGATGGGCACGATGGGCTACATGTCGCCGGAGCAGGTCCGCGGCATTCCCGTCGATCACCGCACGGACCTCTTCTCGTTTGGCGCGATCCTGTACGAGCTGCTCGCGGGCCGGAAGGCCTTCAAGCGCGACACGGCGAGCGACACGATCGCCGCGATCCTGAAGGAGGAGCCGCCGGAGCTCGTCCACTCGGGCCGCAACGTCTCGCCGGCCCTCGACCACATCGTGCGGCACTGTCTCGAGAAGGACCGGGAGAACCGGTTCCAGTCGGCCAAGGACGTCGCGTTCGCGCTCTCGGAGGCCTCGAGCCCGGTGACGCTGACGAGCGGGCAGCACGCGGTGACGGCGGCGACTCCGGCCGCGGGCCGCGGCAGGACGGTCGGCATCGCGGCGGCGGTCCTGGTCGTCCTCGCGGCCGCCGCGGTCTTCATGTGGAAGCGGCCCAAGATCGGCGCATCGGACGCCGCCGCGGGCGTTCGCCGTGTCGCGGTGCTCCCCTTCGAGAACATCGGCTCGGCCGAGGACGATTACTTCGCCGACGGGATCGCCGACGCCATCCGCGGCAAGCTCGCCACCGTCCCCGGGCTCGAGGTCATCGCCCGAGGCAGCTCGACGCCCTACAAGAAGACGACGAAGACGCCGCAGGAGATCGCGAAGGAGCTGAACGCCCGCTATCTCCTCACGGCTACCGTGCGCTGGCAGAAATCGGGGACGACGAACCGCGTCCAGGTCAGCCCGGAGCTCGTCGAGATCAAGGAGAGCGAAGCACCGGCGACGAAGTGGCAGCAGCCCTTCGACGCGTCTCTGACCGACGTTTTCCAGGTGCAGTCGGACATCGCGGCCAGGGTCGTGGATTCTCTCGGCGTGGCTCTGGCCGAGAAGCAGGAGAAGAAGCTGACGGATGCTCCGACGAAGAACGTCGCCGCTTACGACGCGTATCTCAAGGGCGAGGAGGCCACGACCGCGATGGCCCGGGCGGACGCGCCCGCCCTCCGCAAGGGCCTCGGATACTACGAGGAGGCCGTGGCGCTCGATCCGACGTTTTCCGAGGCGTGGGCGCGCGTCTCGACGAGCAGGACGCTGCTCTTCAGCAACAGCGTGCCCGATCCCGCCATGGCGAAGGCCGCGATTCAGGCGGCGCGAAGAGCGATCGATCTGGCTCCGAGCAAGCCCGACGGCGACATGGCGCTCGGCACCTACCTCCGCGCCGTCGAACGCAACCAGTCGGCCGCCCTCGAGGAGTACCGCAAGGCCGAGAAGCTCGCGCCGGGGACTCCGGACCCACTGCGCTCGATCGGCCGCGCCGAGATGTCCATGGGCCGCTGGCAGGACGCGATCGCGCACTATGACGAGGCCGAGCGCCTGGACCCGAAAAATCCGATCAACGTCGGCAATTCGGCTCTGCCCCTCCTCTATCTGCGGCGCTGCGGCGAGGCGCGCCAGGCCGTCGACCGCACCCTAGCGCTCTCACCGGACAACCTTCAGCGCAGTGCGCAGAAACTGCAGGCCATGCTCTGCGAAGGAGACGCCGCCGCCGCGCGCGCTTTCGTGGCGGAAACGTCCCGGCGGATTGGTCCTACGGAGGTCGCCGCATACTTCGTCAACAACGGCATGGACTGGTTGCTCGACGCGGAGAACTTCGCTCTCGCGCGCCGTTTGACGCCCGCGGCTTTCGACGATGACGAAGCCTCCTGGGCGTACGCCCAGGCGTGGACGGCCTGGCGCGCGGGGGACTCCGCTGGGGCCCGCGAGTACGCCCGGAAAGCGGTCCTCCTCATGGAGCCCCAGGTGCGCAGCTCCCCCCAGGTGCCGGGAATCCATGGGGCGTTCGGCATCGTGCTGACTCTCGCGGGCCGGAAGGACGATGGGATCCGCGAGTCGCTGCGCGCGACCGAGCTCGATCCCGTCTCGACGGCGCCCTTCACCGGGCCGGACAACGTCCTGAACCTCGCGCAGACATACGTTTTCGCCGGAGAGCACGACAAGGCCATCGCCACGCTCGAGGCGCTGCTGAAGATGCCCTACTACCTCACGCCGGCATGGCTCGCCGTGGATCCGACCTTCGATTCGCTGCGCCAGAACCCGCGCTTCCAGAAGCTCGTCGCGGCCGCGAAATAGCGGCCGGCCGGCCTCTCAGCGGCTCGCCAGCCCCCCCGCGATCTCGCCGCCGTCGATAATGACGGGATGTCCCGTGACGTACGGCGCCTCGTCCGAAGCGAGGAACGCGAAGAGCGCCGCGATCTCCTCGGGCCTCGCGTGGCGGCGGAGGGGGATCTTGGCGTCGACCGCCGCCCTCATCTCCGGGGTGTACTCGGCCTCCTGCATGGCCGTCCAGACGTAGCCGGGACACACGGCGACGACACGGATCTTCGGCGCGAGCTCGAGAGCCATCGTTCGGGTCAGCTCGATCACACCGGCCTTGGCGGCGTCGTAGTCGGCATAGCGCGGGTAGCCGTTCATGCCCGACGTCGAGCCCATGTTGAGGATGACGCCGCCCGCTCCGAGCATGCGCCGGGCCGCCTGCTGGGCGACGTAGAACACGCCGTCGAGGTCGACGCTCATGACCTTGCGCCATTCGGCGGGCGTGATGTCCATGAAGTCGTGGCGAATGCTGATGCCGGCGTTGTTGATGGCGACGTCGAGGCCGCCGAGCAGCCCGTCGAGCTCGAGGAAAGCGCGATCCACGGCGGCGGAATTGGACACGTCGGCCTCGACGAGGCCGGCGAGGTCCGGGTGCTTCTGGCGGAGGGCGCGGCCCGCCGCCGCGTCGCAATCGATCACCGCGACGCGCGCGCCTTCCTGCAGGAACCGCTCCACGGTGGCGGCGCCGATGCCGCTCGCGCCGCCCGTGATCACGACGCGCTTTCCCGTCAAACCCTTCATCATGCGCTCAGCCCGCGATGCCGCCGCCATCGACCACGAGCGCGGCTCCCGTCATGAACGACGAATCGTCGGAGGCGAGGAAGAGCGCGGCGCGCGCTATCTCATCCGCCGTGCCGACCCGGCCGAGCGGGCGATTCGCGGCGCCCTTCAGGTAGTCCGCGTAGGTCATGCGCCGGGCCTCGGCGTCGGCCGCCAGCATCGGCGTCTCGACGTCGCCCGGACAGAGGCAGTTGACGCGAATGCCCTGCCGGCCATGGTCGATCGCCATCGCCTTGGTCATCACGACGACCCCGCCCTTCGCCGCGCAGTACGCCACGGCGTCGTCCCCGCCCTGGATGCCCCACCCCGATGCCTGGTGAATGATCACGCCTTTCCCCTGCGCGATCATCGTAGGAAGAGCGTACTTCGACATGAGCCACGCTCCCTTGAGGCTCGAGTCGAGCGTCGCGTCCCACTCCTCCTCCGTGCAGTCGACGGCATTGTGCGGGTGGAACACGCCCGCGTTGTGGAAGAGGACGTCGAGGCGCCCGCCGAAGGCGCGCAGCGTTTCCTCGACGATGCGCCGGCAGTCGGCGGCGACCCGGACATCGGCGCGGACGAATGTCGCGGTGCCGCCGCCCGTCTCGATCGCGGAGACGACGCGGCGCCCGCGCGTTTCGTCGCGGCCCGTCACGGTCACGCGAGCGCCCTCCTCGGCGAAGAGACGCGCCGAGGCCTCGCCGATTCCCGACGTGGCTCCCGTGACGATCGCGACGCGGTCCTTCAGCTTCATCGTCGATCGAGCTCCAGGCGCCGTAGCGTATCCCTTCTCGATCCCGGTCTAGAATCGGCGCGAGAAGTCCGGTCTTGTCACTATCTGCAGGAACGCGTCTCGGTTCGTACGAGATCCTCGCGCCTCTCGGCGCCGGGGGCATGGGCGAGGTCTATCGCGCGCGCGACAGCAAGCTCGACCGCGACGTGGCGATCAAAGTCCTGCCCGCGCACATGATCTCCGACGCGGACGCACTCTCGCGCTTCGAGCGGGAGGCGAAGGCGGTCGCGGCGCTGTCGCACCCGAACATCCTCGCGATCCACGATTTCGGCACGCAGGAAGGCATCGCCTATGCGGTGACCGAGCTGTTGGAAGGCCAGGTGCTTCGCGACAGGCTGGGCGCACCGCTGTCCTCCAGGCAGGCCGTGGACTATGCGCTCCAGATCGCGCGAGGGCTCTCCGCCGCTCACGGCAAGGGGGTCGTGCACCGCGACCTGAAACCGGAGAACGTCTTCGTGACGAACGACGGCCACGTAAAGATTCTCGATTTCGGCCTGGCCAAGAGACTCACTCCGAGCGCCACCGTGGAGCAGACGAGCGCCCCGACGCTGACCGGGCAGACCCAGCCCGGGACCGTGATGGGGACCGTCGGCTACATGTCGCCCGAGCAGGTGCGCGGGCTTCCCGTCGACTACCGGTCCGACATCTTCTCCTTCGGAGCGATCCTCTACGAGATGCTGTCCGGCCGGAAGGCGTTTAGCGAGCGCACGCCCGGCGACACGATGGCGGCGATTCTTCGGGACGATCCACCGGAACTGTCGGCATCGGGACGGAATCTCTCGCCGGCCCTCGACCAGATCGTCCGACATTGTCTGGAGAAGGACTCGAGCGGGCGCTTTCAGTCGGCCAGCGACATCACGTTCGCGCTCTCCGAACTGTCGGGGTCAGGAGTGACGAGCGGCGCCCGGATCGCGGCGCCGGGAAAGCGAAACCGAAGGATCCTCCTGGTCGCGGTAGCCGTCGCCGCAGCGGCCGTCGCCGTCGCCGGCGTCATTCTCCTGCGAACGGGACGGCGCGGCGCGGGAGAGAGCGGCGGCTTGAAGCGGCTGGCGGTATTGCCGTTCGAGAACCTGGGCTCGCCCGAGGACGACTACTTCGCGGATGGCGTGACGGACGAGGTGCGAGGGAAACTCACCTCGCTTCCGGGGCTGCAGGTGATCGCACGCGGGAGCTCGAAGCCATACAAGAAAACGACGAAGACCCCGCAGGAGATCGCGCGGGACCTGAACGTGTCCTACCTGTTGACCGCAACGGTGAGGTGGGAAAAGTCGGGAGCGGGAAGCCGGGTGCACGTGAGCCCGGAGCTCGTGGACGTGTCGCGGCCGGATGCGCCGGTCTCGAAGTGGCAGCAGCCGTTCGACGCGGCGCTGACGGACGTGTTTCAAGTGCAGTCGGACATCGCGGCGCGAGTGGCGCAGGCCCTCGGGGTCGCCCTCGGTGCCGGGGAGGAGAAGCGGCTCTCCGAAAAGCCCACGCAGGACCTCGCCGCCTACGACGCGTTCCTCAAGGGCGAGGCCGCCGCGGACAGCCTCGGCGACATCGATCCTGTCCGCGTGCGTAAGGCGTTCGAGTTCTATGAGGACGCGGTCGCGCACGATCCCGGCTTTCTTCTGGCGTGGAGTCGCCTCTCGGAGGCCGCCTCGATCCGATACGCGGACTCGGTGCCGACCCGCGAGGTGGCGCGGCGAGCGAAAGATGCGGCCGACAAGGCGGTGGCGCTGTTCCCGAACCGGCCGGAGGGGTACGCGGCGCTCGGGACGTATTGGCGGCTGGTCGAGAACGACAACCGGCGCTCCCTCGACGAATTCACGAAGGGGCAGCGCACAGCTCCCGGGAATGCCGACCTTCTCCGAGGAACGGCTCTGGCCGAGCAGGAGCTCGGTCGGTGGGAATCAGCGGTCGAGCACTTCCGGGAGGCCGAGCGGGTCGATCCACGTTCCGTCACGCTCTGGACGTCGATCGGCTCCGCGCTGCTGCGGCTTCGGCGTTATCCGGAAGCCCGCGAAGCGTTGGAGCGGGGGCTGGCCATCGCCCCGGCGAACCTGCGCCTGATCGAGAACCACGCGATGAGCTATCTCGGCGAAGGAGATTTGGCGGGCGCGAGGGCCGCGCTGAAAGCCGCGCCTCGAGAGGTCGAGCCGGTCGCTCTCGTGGCGTACCTGTCGTACATCAACGACCTCGGGTGGGTCCTCGACGAGCCGCAGCGGGATCTCGCCCTGCGGCTCACGCCCGCCGCGTTCGACGGCGACCGGGCCACCTGGGCCATCGTGCTCGCCCAGGCCTACGGTCTCCGCGGCGAAACCGCGAACGTCAAGAAGTACGCCGAGGAGGCCGTGAAGGCCTTCGCGGAGCAGGTGCAGGAGGCCCCGGACGACGCGGGGCGTCGCGTGTCCCTGGCTCTCTCGCTCGCGTATCTGGGACGGGAAGAAGAGGCCCTTCGCGAAGGCGAGCGCGGGGAGGCGCTCGCGCCCGTGAGCCAGCAGGCGCGCACGGGACCCTACTATCAACACCAGCTCGTTCGGATCGCCATCCTGGTCGGCGAGCCGGAGAAAGCGATCGACCGTCTGGAGGCTCTCCTGAAGATCCCGTACTACCTTTCGCCCCGGTGGCTGAAGATCGACCCCAACTTCGATCCGCTCCGCAGCAACCCGCGCTTTCAGAAGCTCGTCGCGGCCGCGAAGTAGCGCCGCACGCGTCCGGCCGGCCGCGCCGCCCGATGTAGGATTCGACCCCTGGTGTCGATCTCATGACCGAGACCGATCTCGTCGATCGCCTCGCGAACCACAGGACCCTCGGCGCCGCGCCCCGCGAGGAGCTCGCGTGGCTCGTCGCGCGCGGGCGCGTCCAGAGCCTCGTCGTCGGAGAGCAGCTCGCACACAAGGGGGCGCCGGTCGACGGAATGTACGCGATCCTCGTCGGCCGCATGGCGATCTTCCTGGACAAGGGCGGCGCTCCGAAGAAGCTCGCGGACTGGCAGGCGGGGGACGTGACCGGGATGCTCCCCTACTCCCGCCTCGTCAACTCGCCCGGAAATTCATTCGCCCAGGAGCCGTGCGAGGTATTCATCCTGCCGCGCGCGCACATGCGCGCCATGCCGATCGAGTGTCCCGAGCTGACCGCGATCCTCGTGCACCGGATGGTCGACCGCGCGCGCGACTTCACGTCGAACGAGCTGCACGACGAGAAGCTCGTCTCGCTCGGGCGCCTGTCCGCGGGGCTCGCCCACGAGCTGAACAATCCCTCCGCCGCCATCGAACGGAGCGCGTCCCTCCTCGGGACCCGGCTCGACGACGTCGAGCAGGCGACGCGCGTGCTGTGCGCCTCGGGCCTCACCGAGGTCCAGTTCGACGCGGTGGACGCCGTGCGCAACGCCTGCGCGGTCGCTCCGGAGCACGGCGTGCGCTCCCCCATCGAGCGCTCCGAGCGCGAGGAAGCAATCGCCGACTGGCTCCGCGATCACGGCCTCGACGACACCGCGTCGGAGGCGCTTTCCGAGACCGGCGTGACCATGGATGCGCTCGACCGGCTCGCCGCGGCCGTCCGCGGCCCGGCGCTCAACGCCGCGTTGCACTGGGCCGCGTCGGGCTGCTCCGTCCGCCAGCTCGCCGCCGAGATCCAGGAGGCGGGCACGCGCATCGCCGGCCTGGTCCTGGCGATCAAGGGCTTCACGCACATGGACCAGGCGGCGGCCGCCGAGCCCGTCGACCTCGCGAAGAGCCTGGCCAACACGGTCGCGGTGCTGAAGTCGAAGGCCCGCGCGAAGTCGGTCGCGGTGTCGATCCAGCTCGATGCGAACCTGCCGCGCGTGCGGGGGTTCGCCGGCGAGCTCAACCAGATCTGGGGAAATCTCATCGACAATGCGCTCGACGCCGTTCCCGAGTCGGGGCGGGTGGACGTCCGGGCCGAACGGGACACCGCCAGCGTCCTCGTCCGGATCGCGGACAATGGGCCCGGCATCCCGTCCGACATCCGCGACCGCATCTTCGATCCCTTCTTCACGACCAAGCCGGCCGGCGAGGGAACCGGGCTCGGTCTCGACATCGTCCGGCGGCTCGTGCGGCACAACGACGGCCAGATCGAGGTCGATTCCCGGCCGGGGATGACGGAGTTTCGGGTCACGCTGCGGGTCGACGCGACGGCGGATCCGAAGGCGACGCCGTGAACAAGCCCGTTCTCCTGGTCGTGGACGACGATCCCCAGGTGCTCGCGGCGGTCCGGCGTGACCTGCGCTCGCGGTACCGGGACAACTACACCGTCGTCAGCGCCGGATCGGGAGCGGAGGCGCTCGAGACCGCGAAGGAGCTCAAGAGCCGGGGCGACGCGCTGGCGATGGTCATCAGCGACCAGCGGATGCCGGGCATGCTCGGCGGAGAGGTCCTGACCCGAACGCGAGACGTCTACCCGCTCGCGCGGCGGGTTCTCCTGACCGGGTACTCCGACATCGAGGCGGCCGTTCGGGCGATCAACGAGGCGCATCTCGATCACTACCTTTCGAAGCCGTGGGACCCGCCGGAGGAGCGCCTCTTTCCGGTCGTGGACGACCTGCTCGAGGCCTGGCAGGCGGAGTCGCCGCCGGAGGCGTCGGGGCTGCGGCTGGTCGGCCACCAGTGGGCGACGAGGTCGCACGACATCAAGGATTTCCTCGCGAGCAACCTCGTTCCCTATCGGTGGCTCGACCTCGAGCGGGACCCCGAGGCGGCGACGCTGATCCAGGCGGCCGGCATCGAGAGCGAGGCGCTGCCGGCTCTCTTCTTCGAGGATGGCAGCGTGCTCCGCAACCCGGAGCCGCGGCAGGTGGCGGAGCGGCTCGGCCGGCCGCTGTCGGCGGCGCACGACCTCTACGATCTCGTGGCCGTCGGCGCAGGCCCCGCCGGGCTGGCCGCGGCGGTGTACGGCGCCTCGGAGGGGATGCGCACTCTTCTCCTCGACCGGCACTCGCCCGGCGGCCAGGCCGGGACGAGCTCGCGGATCGAGAACTACCTCGGCTTCCCCAACGGCGTCAGCGGCAGCGATCTTACGCGGCGTGCTCTCGCCCAGGCCCAGCGCCTCGGAGCCGAGTTCCTCGCGCCGCTCGAGGTCACTGGCGTCGCCATCGATGGCGGCTACAAGCGGCTCGCCCTGGCCGACGGGCGCGAGCTCGTCACGCGGACCATGCTCGCGGCGACCGGCATGTTCTACCGCGAGCACCCCGCGCCCGGCGTCGCCGAGCACGCGGGGGCGGGCGTCTATTACGGAGCCGCCACCACCGAGGGGCCCGCCTTCGTCGGCCGGCGCGTGCGGATCATCGGCGGAGGCAACTCGGCCGGCCAGGGAGCGATGTACCTCGCCCGCCACGCGAAAGAGGTCGAGATCGTCGTCCGCCGCGAAGGCCTCGGCGAGACGATGTCCCGCTACCTCGTGGACCAGATCGCGAAGACGAAGAACATCCGGATGCGGCCGCGGACCGAGCTCGCGAGCGTGGACGGCCGGGACCGCGTCGAGCGCGTAACGCTGCGCTCTCTGGAGGACGGCTCGTGCCGGACCGAGGAGACCGACGCCGTCTTCATCTTCATCGGCACGCGCCCGCGCAGCGACTGGCTGCCCGCCGGAGTTCTGCGCGACGCCAAGGGCTTCGTCCTCACCGGACGCGACCTGATGGCCGCGAAGGGCTACGCCCGCACCTGGAAGGAGCCCCGGGAACCGCTGCCGCTCGAGACAAGCGTCCCGGGCGTCTTCGCCGCCGGCGACGTCCGCGCCGGGGCAATGAACCGCGTCGCTTCCGCCGTCGGCGAGGGCTCGATGGTCGTGCGCCTCGCCCACGAATACCTCGCGCTGACCTGAGGCCGGGCTACCGGTCGAGGTTGCGCTTCTTCACCATCTCCGGAAAGCGCGGGTCGGAGCGCAGATCGTCGAAGAGCGGTGAATAGAGCAGGGCCGGCAGAAATGCCGAACGCGCGTCGTAGGACTTGTCGAGCCAGGCGAATGCCTCGTCCTTCTCTCCGAGGGCGGCGTACATCTCGGAGAAGAACTCGGGCGGAATGTATCGCCGCCGGTTCAGGTCCAGAAGCTGTTGGAGGATCGCACGCGCCTGCGCCGTCTTCCCCATGCGCGCATACGTCACGGCGAGGCCCGGAAGAGGGCTGCCGGTGATCTTCTGCGCCTTCTCGTACTCCGCCACCGACTCGGCGTACATCTTCTTCTCGCGGTAGGCGACTCCCGACCAGGAGTCGCTGTAGAAAAAGTGCGGGTCGAGCTCCTCGGACTTCCTGTGCTGCGCGATGGCCTCGTCGTAGCGGCGGCCGATGCAGAGGCAATACTCGCGCACCCAGCTCGGCCACACGTTCAGCGGATCGAGCGCGATGGCGCGGTCCGCCTCGGCCAGGCCGGCCTCGTACTGCCGCATCTCGCAGAGGGAGATCGCGCGCAGATTGTGGGCGTCCATCGAGTTGGGGTTCGATTGGAGCGCGCGCCGGAACTCGGCCTCGGAGCCGGCCCGATCCCAGTCGTACAGCCACAGGATGATCCCCAGCATGCTTCGCGCCTCGACGTTCGACGGGTCGAGCTCGAGGGCCCTCTGCGCCGCCGCCTTGGCCTTCGGATATGCCTCCCGGGGAGGAAGAACCGCATCCGCCAGCCACGCCCACGCGAAGGCCGTGCCGGCATAGGCGGGGGCGTAGTTCGGGTCCTTCGCCAGCGCCTGCCCGAAATAGTCCAGCGCCTTCCGCAAACCGTCTTCGGTCTGCTGGAACATGAAAAAACGCCCTCGCAGGTAGAGGTCGTGCGCCTCCGGGTTCTCGGTCTGGGCCGCCTTGCTTCCGGCCGACGAGTCGGGCGCGAGCTTCAGGCGGAGCGCCGAGACGATGGATCCCGTGATGTCGTCCTGGACCGCGAACACGTCCTTCGCGTCGCGTTCGTATTGCTCGGACCAGAGGACCAGGCCGTCGGCGGCGTTGACGAGCTGTGCGGTCACCCGGATTCTCGATCCCGAGCGCCGCACCGTGCCTTCGAGCACCGTGCGCACGCTCAGCTTGCCGCCGATTTCGCGGGCATCGGCGGACTTCCCCTTGAAGCTGTAGGCCGAGCTGCGAGCCGCGACGCGCAGACCGGGCACCTTCGTCAGGGCGCTCGCGAGCTCGTCGGTCATGCCGTCCGAGAAGTACTCGTCGTCGGCGTTCCCGCCCTCGTTGACGAGAGGAAGAACCGCGATCGACGGGGACGGCGAGCCCGAGGAATCCGCCGCCGCCGCGGCGGGGCGCACCGGACGAGCCGTCCGAACGGCGATGAGTCCGGCGACGACGGCCAGAGCGAGGCCGGCGGCGATCCAGAGGCGTTTCCGTCCACCCGGCCCGGGCGTCGTTTTGCCGGATGGCATCGGCTTCGTCGCGGGAACGGCGGCGGAACCGGCCTGACTGCGGAGGGCCCGCAGGTCGTCGTGAAGCGAGCGCGCCGTCGGATAGCGCGAAGCGGGATCCTTTTCGAGGCAGCGGCGGATGATGCGAGAGAGGTCCGCGGGGAGGTCACCTCGCAGCCCGGCCAGCTCCGGCGGCGTGTCGCGCAGGATCGAGGAGATCAGCTCCGCGGAGGAATCGCCCCGGAACGGCCGGCGGCCGCTCGCCATCTCGTACAGGATGATGCCGAGCGCGAACACGTCGCTGCGGGCGTCGGCGGGCCGGCCCGAGAGCTGCTCGGGCGACATGTAAGGCACGGTCCCCATGACGACGCCTTCGCGGGTCTGCATCCCGACGGCCGTGGGCAGCTGGGAGCCGGCGGGCTCGCCGGACCCCGGCCCGGCGAGCTTCGCCAGGCCGAAATCGAGGACCTTAACGCGTCCATCGCGGGTCACCATGACGTTGGCGGGCTTCAGGTCGCGGTGGACGATGCCCTTCTCGTGAGCGGCGGCCAGGGCGTCAGTCAACGGCAGCGCGACGTCCAGGATCCGGCCGAGGGAGAGAGCGCCCGCCGCGAGCTGCAGATCGAGCGGCTCCCCCTCGACCAGCTGCATGGTCAGGAAGTGGACGCCGCCGGATTCCTCGACCGAGTAGACGCCGACGATCCCGGGGTGATCGAGGGCGGCCAGGGCGCGCGCCTCGCGCTGGAAGCGTTCGAGCCGCTCGGGATCGGCGGCCATCGCCTCGGGCAGCACCTTGAGCGCGACTTCCCGTCCGAGCCGGGTATCGGTGGCGCGATACACCTCGCCCATGCCACCCGCGCCGATCGACTCGGTGACGCGGTAGTGCGCGAGAATGCGGCCGATCAGGACGACGCTCCGCGGCGGGAACCGGCGGGGCCTCCCGCACTGCGATCGCTCATGAGCGGGGCGATTCTAGCCCGCAACGTCGCTCGAGGCTCCCGCGGCATAGAATCTCCGCGACGTCCACAAGATGGCACTGAACCCCGGCTCGCATCTGGGCCCCTATGAGATTCTCGCTCCGATCGGCGCGGGAGGGATGGGCGAGGTCTACCGGGCGAAGGATCCGCGCCTCGGCCGCGACGTCGCGATCAAGGTCCTCCCGACGTCGTTCTCGAGCGACGCCGACCGCCTGAAGCGCTTCGAGCAGGAGGCGCGCGCGGCGGGCGTCCTCAACCACCCCAACGTCACGACCGTATACGACCTCGGCTCGCACGACGGCGCGCCCTTCGTCGTCCAGGAGCTGCTCGAGGGCGAGACGCTCCGCGCGGAGCTCGCCGCCGGCCGCTTCTTGCCGCGCAAGGCGATCGAGTACGCCGTCCAGATCGCCCATGGCCTGGCCGCCGCGCACGAGAAGGGCATCGTCCACCGGGACCTGAAGCCCGAAAACGTCTTCGTCACGAAGGACGGCCGCGTCAAGATCCTCGACTTCGGCCTGGCCAAGCTGACGCAGAACGACGGCTCCCCCGACGCGACGAACCTGCCCACGGCGACCGAACCCGGGGTGGTCATGGGAACGCTCGGCTACATGTCGCCGGAGCAGGTCAAGGCGAAGCCCGCCGACGCGAGGAGCGACATCTTCGCGCTCGGCGCGATCCTGTACGAGATGCTCTCCGGCCAGCGAGCGTTTCGCGGAGACTCCGCCGGCGAAACGATGGCCGCGATCCTGAAGGAAGACCCGCCCGACCTGTCCGTGACGAACCAGAACATCTCGCCGGGCCTCGAGCGGATCGTGCGCCACTGCCTGGAGAAGAACCCGGAGCGGCGATTCCAGTCCGCATCGGACATCGCCTTCGGTCTCGAGGCGTTGTCGGTTCCCGGTGCGTCGGCGCCGCGCGCCGTGCCGGACGCGTCCCACGCGCGATGGCGCAAGCCCGCGCTCATCGGGATCGCGGCCGCGGCGATCGCCACGGCCGGCCTGCTCGCGGGCCGCCAAATCTGGAGGTCGCGGGCCTCATCGGTCCCTTCGTATCATCGGCTGACCTACCGCCGCGGCTTCGTGCAGTCGGCGCGATTCTCGCCCGATGCGCACGCCGTCTACTACTCCGCGAGTTGGGACGGGGCGGCGAAGCCCCAGATTTTCTCGACGCGCACGGAGAATCCCGGATCGCTCGTGCTCGACCTGCCGACCGCGGTGGTCGAATCCATCTCTCGATCCGGAGAGATGCTGATCCTGTCCGACGCTTTCGCGTCGACGGGCTACGCGCATCGGGGCGTGCTCCGGAGTGCGCCGCTCTCGGGAGGCGCGGCCCGCGATCTCTTCGAAGACGTCGTCGACGCCGACTGGGCCCCGGATGGCAAGATGATGGCCCTCGTACGCGCGCCCGGATGGCGCCACCGGTTGGAGTTTCCGGCCGGCAAGGTCCTCTACGAGACGGCTGGCTGGATCAGCCATCCCCGCGTTTCGCCCAAAGGGGACGTCGTCGCGTTCCTCGATCACCCCGGGTTCGGGGACGACGCCGGGTCGGTCGCCCTCATCGACCGGAGCGGCAGGAAGACGACCCTGTCGACGGGCTGGTCGAGCGCCCAGGGCGTGGCGTGGACGCCGTCCGGCAGCGAGATCTGGTTCACGGCGACGGAGGGCGGGAGCAACCGGGCCCTCCATGCCGTGACGCCGGAGGGACAGCAGCGAATCGTCACGCGGGCCCCCGGAGTCCTGACGATTCAGGACATCGCGTCCGATGGGCGTGTGCTACTCAACCACGCCAACGAGCGCGTCGGCATGGTCGGTCTCGGCGCCGACGGGAAGGCGCGAAACCTCTCGTGGCTCGACTGGTCGCGGGCGCCCCGCTTGTCGGAAGACGGCGGAACCGTCGCGTTCACCGAGGAGGCCGAGGGCGGCGGTCCGGGCTACTCGGTCTATCTGCGCAAGACCGACGGTTCGCCGGCGGTTCGATTGGGCGACGGAGAAGCGACCGCGCTGTCTCCCGACGGCAAGTGGGTGCTTTCCGTCCTCGTTCGGCTCAACCCGGCGCCGATGATTCTCCTGCCGACCGGCGCCGGAGAGCCCAAACCCCTGCCCAAGGATTCCATCAACCACGACGCCGACCGCGCGGCGTTCTTTCCCGACGGGCGGCGAATCGTCTTCATCGGCAGCGAGCCAGGCCGCGGACGGCGCGCCTGGATCCAGGATCTCCAAGGCGGGAAGGCGCGCCCGATCACCCCGGAGGGTGTCGTGGGAACCGTGTTGTCCCCGGACGGCCGACTCGTCGCCGCCCGTGGCCCGGATCAGAAGGTGGCGCTCTATCCCGTCGATGGCGCCGCGGTGCGGTCCCTCGACGGATTCGAGCCGAATGACGCGATCCTCGGCTGGTCGGCCGATCAGAACTTCCTCTATGCGAGCGCCGGCCTCCATGGAAGCCTCGTCTCGAGGGTTTACCGCATCGAGCTTGCGACGGGGCGGCGCGAGCTCTGGAAGGAGTTCTCCCTAACCGACTCGACGGGCGTGAGCGGTATCGCGTGTTCCGCGATCACTCCGGACGGCAAGGCGTTCGTCTACACGTATGCCGACAATTTCTCGGATCTCTATCTCGTCGACGGGCTGAAGTGACCAAACGGACCTAAAGGCTCATTTCCCGCGATGCCGAAGTACAGGGTCCTCTCGATCGACGGAGGCGGCATCCGCGGGATCATCCCCGTGCTGCTCCTCGAGCGGCTCGGCCTCGAGATCGGGAGGCCGGACTGGCTCGACTCGGTGGACCTCGTCGCCGGCACGTCCACGGGCGGTCTGATCGCCCTCGCCCTCGCCGCGGGAAAATCTCTTGCCGAGATCCGGGACGTTTACGTCGCGAAAGGCGCGGAGATCTTCGACCGCTCGCTCTGGCGGATGGTCACCCACCTCGGAAGCCTGATCGGCGCCAAGTACGACCTCGCGAACCTCGAGACGATCGTGCGCGTGTTCTTCGGCGAGCACGCTCGGCTCGGCGACCTGAAGAAGCGCGTGCTCATCGCGTCCTTCGACCTCGACAGCGGCGGCCGGTCCCCGGCGAAGCGCACGTGGAAACCCAAGCTGTTTCACAACTTTCCCCTCGACCCCGGAAACGACCGGGACGAGCTCGTGTACAAGACCGCGCTCTACACGAGCGCCGCGCCGACGTACTTTCCTCCGAGCGACGGCTACGTGGACGGCGGCGTCTATGCGGCGAACCCGTCGATGTGCGCCCTCGCGCAGACCCAGGACCCGAGAACCCGGGAGTGCCCGGCGATCGAGGACGTCGTCCTCCTCTCTCTCGGCACCGGCGTCTCGCTCCAGCACATCGCGGCGCGCAATCCCGACTGGGGCGACGCACAGTGGATCGAGCCGCTTCTCGCGATCATGCTCGACGCGGTCTCCGGAATCGCCGACTTCCAGTGCGACAAGATCCTGGGGCGCCGCTACCAGCGCCTCGCGCCGGTCTTCCCCACCGGCACGTCCGTCGCGATGGACGACGCCGCCGGCATCGAGCTCATGACGAAGTTCGCAGGCTCGGTCGACCTGACGGCGGCGGCGGACTGGCTTCGGACGAACTGGCTCTAGCCGTTCCGAATCGCCGCCGCAGGAACCGATTCGCAGGCGCCTCGACCGCCTTGTAGAAGGCGATCGCGAGAAGGTTCGCGACGACGAAAAGAACGGAGACGTGGCGAAGCAGCACGATCGCGCTCGCCGCCGCGCCGCTCCCGAAGAGGCTCGCGACGGCAAACACGAGGGCCGCGAGGAAGTAGTCGAGCACCGGCCCGAAGTGGACCAGATAGAAGGCATAGGAGCTGCGCCCGAGCAGATCGGCGACCCCCGTGGACAGCATGGACCGCAGCCACGACCGCTCGCGCATCAGGCCCCAGTAGAACGCCGCGATGAAGAGCGGCAGGAGCAGATTGTTCAGCGCGATCCCCGCGGGGTGGTAGAGCCCGTACAGGTAGCCGCGGCCGGCGTCGGAGGACCGGATGGCGGCGAGGCCCCAGATCGAAGCGCCGATGCCGGCGAGACCGGCGAGGGTGAAGACGGGAACGCCGCGCGAGGGAGGACCCGCGCCGGCTCGAGCCGCCCGCTTCGCCAGCCCGATCCCGACGTAGAACTCGAAGAAGCGCCCGGGGAACGTGTAGAGCAACAGCTCCCGCGGCGGCCCGAGAATTCCGTCGAGCGCCGGTACGCGGGCCAGCGGATACAGGGCCGCCAGAACCGCGGCCCCCGCGGCGAGCGGCAGGAGCGGGTGGCGCCGCCACAGGAGAAAGATCAAGGGCGCGCACAGGTAGAAGCACTCCTCGACCCGCAGCGACCAGGCCTGCGGGATCCCCATCTGGAAGTGCGAGAAGACCGTCAGGTTGAAGAACCAGGCCCGGAAGGAGTGCACCCGCGCGAGGAACATCACCGCCGCGACGAGCACGAAGTAGAGGGGATAGATCCGCGCGAACCGGTTGACGAAGTATCTCCGCAGGAACGACTCCGTCGGCGGGGCGCTCCGGTCGTAGCGCCACGTGATCATGAAGCCGCTGAGGACGAAGAAGAGCGTCACGCCGACGTGCATCTCCCACCACAGGAACCAGCGTCCGACCTCGAGGTAGGGGGTCGGATGGTGGTGAAAGAAGACGAGGTAGGCGGCGAGGGCCCGCACTCCGGTCAAGGCCGGAATCCGGCCGTGGTCCGACGCGGATGTTACGGACGTCTTAACCGTCTGACTCAAGTTTCGCTCTCGACTTTACCCCGGCAGCAACCTTTTTCCGGTTTCCTCGGATAGATTTGGATCGGGAAGCCCTCGCCCGAGTCTTCGAGGGCCGGTGGTTCATTCAAGGAGGTTTTCATGGCAGGCAAGGTCAAACCCATCCCAGAAGGCTACGCCGTCGTCACGCCGTACCTGAGCGTGAAGGGGGCCGCGGAAGCGATCGACTACTACAAGAAGGCCTTCGGCGCGACCGAGCGCATGCGCATGCCGGGGCCCGACGGCAAGATCGGACACGCCGAGATCCAGATTGGCAATTCCATCGTCATGCTCGCCGACGAGTCTCCGGAGATGGGCGCCCGTTCGCCCAAGACCATCGGCGGAACTCCGGTTTCGCTCCTCCTCTACGTGGAGAACGTCGACCAGACGGTGGATCGCGCCGTCAAGGCCGGCGCGAAGCTCCTGCGCCCCGTCGAGGACAAGTTCTACGGAGACCGGATGGGCGGGATCGAGGATCCGTTCGGCCACCAGTGGTACGTCGGGACGCACATCGAGGACGTCTCGCCCGAGGAGATGAAGCGCCGCATGGAGGCGATGGCCCACGCCTAGCGTGCTGCAGCGGAAGTCCTGTGTTGCTTTGTCTTTGTAGGGGCGGCCCTTGCGGCCGCCCGCGGGCGGGGACAAGCCCCGCCCCTACGGCCCTTCGCGATATAGAGAATTCCCGGCCCGCGCCCATCGGGGCGGCGGGCCGGGTTCAGCTCGCCCGCGGGGCGAAGAATCGCCGGGCGAGCCCCTTGTAGGCCAGGGTCGCCGGGATCGCTCCGATCAGGAGCACGGCAATCAGCAGGAGTCCGCGCCAGAACGCGTGGTCCACGACGCCCCTCAGCTCCTCGGCCGTCCGCTGACCCAGCACGCCGAGCTGCGGCGCCGTGCGGTCCACGGAGGCAAGCAGCGACGTCAGGTCCCGCGCCATCCCGCCGACGTCCGCCGCCGCCTTGCCGTAGTCGAGCGGGTCGAACGACTTGCCCTTCGGCGCCGGCGGAGCGTGGGGATCCGGCGGCGGCGACACGTAGTGGACGAAGGCGTCCAGGGCTCCGATCGTGCCTTTCAGCGAGTCCGACATCTGCGCGCCCGCGTCGAGTGTCTGCTTCGTCTGGCCGAGCAATTCGCGGAGCTTGCCCTCGCGGGCGTCCATGCCGGCGAGGAGCGCCTCTCGCTGAGCGGTCACTCCGGCGAAGAGCTGGTCGATGGCCTCCTTGCGCTGGGTGTCGACCAGGATCGGAAAGCCCTCGGCGGTCTTCGCGACGCTCTCGACCGAGTGCGAGACGCGATCGACGTCCGCCATGAGCTCCTGCGGATCGGGCTGGCGCGCGACCTGCAGGGCGAGCAGCTCGGCCTGCCATCGCAGGAGCGTCGGCATTCTCTCGGCGTAGGCGACGGTGCGCGACGCGAGCTCGCGGGACTGTTCGATCGCGACCGTGGTCGGGTCGAGACCCGCGAACGGATCGAGGTAGAGAAGCGAAAAGATGCTGGTCGCCTTGACCGCCGAAGGCGACGAGGCCTTGCCGAGCGCCACCGCGAACTCCCGGAAGTGGACGCCGGAGACGCTGCGCTCGTTCGGATTCTGCCGGCGCCATTCCGCGAAGAGATCCTCGAGCTCCTTGCGCTCCGAGGGCTCGAGGAACTGATCGGCCAGGGTCCAGGCCGTCGCCTCGAGATTCCGATGGGTCTCCACCAGAGGTCCCAGGGCGCCGCCGAAGATCGCGCGCGACTTGGCGTCCTCGATCACCATCCGCGAAACGGTCGCGAGGCCGACCATGTCCAGCGCATTCCAGACCGGATTCTGTCCGGTCGCATTCACGTAAGCGGCGGTCGCCTGCTGAAGCTTCCACTTGAGCGATTCGACCTGGGCGTCGCGAGAGCCGAGGTCCCGGGAGACCCGATCGGCGGCGTGGGCGACCGAGTCGCTGTAGTTGTCGGCATACCGCAGGACCTCGAACTGCAGCTCCGAGACGGTCAACGGAGCCTTTCCCTCGACGGCGATGTTGGGCGGCCCCGGGTTCCGCTTGAACGGGAGGTGCGCGCAGGAGACCGCGGAGGCGAGACACAGCCCGAGGAGGCAGCGCGCGAGCCGGTATCCGAGGGAAGTGACGCGGCGAGAAGTCATGGATCGCTCCTCCAGGCCGGACATGATATCGGCGCACCTCTCCCGCCTTCGCGAGGCGGAAGAGGCGGGGGCAGCCGTCGTCGTCGCGGACGGCGCGGCCGCCCTAGTCGAACAGCGTGCCCTTGATCAGCTTGGGCAGCACGGGCGTGAACTGGACCTGGACGTTCCACTTCTGCCCGACCGGATCGGGCTGCGTCACCATGTACTGCCCGGCGAGCGAAACCTTGACGGGCAGCCGCCCGAACTTCACGACCTTCCCGGCGCCGATGCCGATGGGCACGGTCCAGCGGTTGTTCGCAGGCTGCCGCCAGTCGGCCAGGATGTTCCCGGAGTAGCCCACGTTCCAGCCGCCCTCGAAGAAGAAGTTGATGATCGGCTGGAGGTTCATCTGGCTCGTGTTCGACCGGTTCGGATCGCCGGCGTAGGACCACCACTGCTGCGGGAAGAGGCCGATGATGAATTTCTTCGTCATGTAGGCGGCGACGGCGGCGGGACCGACCTGGAACTTGCCCTGGCCCGTGTAGACCGAGCCGGCCGTCGGAAAAATGAAGGTCGGGCCGGCGCCGAGAAGCCAGTCGCCGGTGTTCGTCGGGGAAAGCAGCTCGAGCTGGGTCCAGTCGCCGAAGTTCGTCGTCCGCGCGTCGGCGCCCGTCGACGTCTCGTAGGGAGCGCTGTTGTAGACCTGGATGACGGGGCGCGTGATGAGGTTCCAGCAGCCGGTCAGGCTCACCGGCATGACGGGCTGGAAGTTGAGGTTGTAGTTCCAGCGATCGTTCGTCAGCTGGAAGTTGTTGAACTGGAACTGCAGCGACCAGAGGTTCGCGACCGGGTTGGCGAGCGCCTGGGCGAGCTTGTTCGCCTCCTCGGCCTGATCCGCGGCGGACGGCTCGGCCTTGTCCTGTCCGCAGATAGACACCGCCAGGCCCATCGCCGCCAGAAAGAGCGCCGCCCGCCAGCGTGATCTCATGGAAACCTCCGCGCCGATTCTAGCGGGGCGTTACGATGGACGCGATGGATGCCGTGCTCGAGGCCCTGAGGGGTGCGCAAGACGCCGCCCTGCTTCCCGCCGGTGTGCCAATTTTGCTCGCCGTGTCCGGCGGGGCGGATTCGATGGCCCTGCTCCACGGCGCGGCCGAGCTGGCGCCCGAGACGGCCTGGCGCCTGTCGGTCGCCCACGTGCATCACGGCTGGCGAGCCCGAGAGGCCGACCGCGACCTCGCCTTCGTCGCGGATCATGCCCGGCGCCTGGGCCTGCCCTTTCTCAGCCGGCGCGTCGACGCCGCCGCCGCGGCGCGGGACCTCCGGGCCTCGCCCGAGGCCGGCGCTCGCCATGCCCGCTATGCCGCGCTGCTCGAGATGGCCCGCGAGGCCGCCGCGGACCGGGTCGCGACCGCTCACCAGCACGACGACGCTCTCGAATCGCTGGCCCTCGCCCGCGAACGCCGCGGCGGCATCGCCTCGCTCGCCGGACCGCGGGAATCCCGCGCGGATGGCGTCGTGCGGCCGCTGCTCGCGGTCACGCGCGAAGAGATCCTCGCCTTCCTGGCCGCTCGGGGAATCGGCCACCGCCGCGACGCCACGAACGGCAATCTTCGTTTCTCGAGAAACCGCGTGCGGCGGTCTTTGGCGGCACTGCGCGCCGCTCCGGGCGGCGAGGCCGCGCTCTCTGCCATGGCCGAGGAGCTCGACGGCCGGCGCGCCGAGCGGCTTCGTCTCGAGGCCGACTACGAGGAAGAGATTGCCCCTCTCGTCCGGAGGCTCGAGGGACGCGTCGCGGTGCCGGCGCGGGCGCTGGCCGAGTCCCCGGCCGAGCTCCAGCGGCTCGCGATCGATCGCCTGGCGGGCCCGTTTGCGCGCGAGGGGCGCGCGCCCATGACCGGCCGTGAGCGCGAGACGCTGCTCTCGCTTCTCGCCCGCGGAAAGGATTTCCGCTTCGAGGCGGGACGCCGCATCCGGATCGAGAGCCGCGCCGGGACCCTCTCGGTGCGTTCGCGCGAGCCGGGGCCGATGTACGATCCCCTCCGGCCGGATTCGGCCGAAACCACGAGCGGGGAGGGTTCTGGGTGAGACTCGAGCGGCGCCACGAATCGCGCCAGATCGCCGAACGGGTGGAGGCGGTGGCCGGGGCCGTGGACCGGGATCTGCGGGACAGACCCCTGATCGTCGTGTCGATCCTCAAGGGCTCGGCGTTCTTCATGGCCGACCTGGCGCGCAAGCTCAGGGGCCCGTTCTCCTGCGAGTTCCTCCACGTCCGGCGCGCGGAGGGCGCCCGCGAAGTGCTGCAGATCGACTTCGCGAGCGGCTTCACGGTCAAGGACAAGCACGTGCTTCTCCTGAAGGACGTCGTGCACACCGGGGTCATCGAGACGTACCTGATGGATCACCTGAAAGGGTCCGGGGCGGCCTCCATCCACCTCGGCGCGGTCGTGGACAAGCCCCTCGACCGCAAGACCAACGTGGCCGTCGATTTCTCGCTCTTCTCCGCCGAGGGCGACGGCCTCTTCGCGGGCTACGGCATGGAGCACGAAGGCCTGCACGCCCATCTGCCGGACATCTATGAGGTCGTCCCCGAGCAATAAATCCCGCCGGGAGTCCGTTAAACTGGTTGACCGGGTACGGGCCCGGAAGGAGTGTCCCTTTTGAACGCCACGATCAAGAACCTGCTGCTCTGGATGGTCATCCTGGTGTTGATCATCCTGGCCTGGAACGTCTTCCGGACCGGAGCGATGACGGTCGAGGAGATCACGTTTTCTCAGTTCCTGGACCAGGTCTCGCAGGGCCACGTCCAGCGCGTCAAGATCCGGGGCGAGGAGATCAGCGGCCAGTACGGCCCCTCCGCCGGCAAGCACGATCCGCAGTTCAAGACCTACGCGGCGAACTACCCCGACCTGGTCAAGGACCTGCGCGCCAAGGGCGTCGAGATCGAGATCATTCCGCAGAAGGACTCGACCTTCGTCTCGGCGCTCGTCATGTACGGCCCGCTCATCCTGCTGGTCGCGATCTGGTTCGTGATCATGCGCCAGATGCAGGCGGGAGGGAACAAGGCTCTCTCGTTCGGCAAGTCGCGGGCGAAGCTGTTGACGCCGACCCAGAAGAAGGTGACGTTCAAGGACGTCGCCGGAGTCGAGGAAGCCAAGGTCGAGCTTCAGGAGATCATCGAGTTCCTGAAGGACCCCCAGAAGTTCCAGAAGCTCGGCGGCAAGATCCCCAAGGGCGTCCTGCTGATCGGCTCGCCCGGCACGGGCAAGACCCTTCTCGCCCGGGCGGTCGCCGGCGAGGCGAACGTGCCCTTCTTCACGATCTCGGGCTCGGACTTCGTCGAGATGTTCGTCGGCGTCGGCGCCTCGCGCGTGCGCGACCTCTTCGAGCAGGGCAAGAAGAACGCGCCCTGCATCATCTTCATCGACGAGATCGACGCCGTGGGCCGGCACCGGGGTGCGGGGCTCGGCGGCGGGCACGACGAGCGCGAGCAGACGCTGAACGCCCTGCTCGTCGAGATGGACGGCTTCGACACGAACGAAGGCGTGATCCTGGTCGCCGCCACCAACCGGCCCGACGTCCTCGACCCGGCCCTGCTGCGGCCCGGCCGGTTCGACCGCCGCGTGGTCGTGGACCGGCCGGACCTGCGAGGACGCGAGCAGATCCTGAAGGTCCACACGCGCAACACGCCCCTCTCCGACAACGTGGACCTCACCGTGATCGCCCGCGGCACGCCGGGCTTCTCCGGCGCCGACCTGGCGAACCTCGTCAACGAGGCGGCGCTGAACGCGGCGCGATTCAACAAGAAGAAAGTCGAGATGATCGACTTCGAGTACGCGAAGGACAAGGTCATGATGGGCCCGGAGCGCAAGTCCATGATCATGACCGAGGAGGAGAAGAAGAACACGGCGTACCACGAGGGCGGTCACGCCCTCGTCGCGGTGCTGCTGCCGGACGCGGATCCCGTCCACAAGGTCACCATCATTCCGCGCGGACGGGCTCTCGGCGTGACGATGCAGCTTCCCGCCGAGGACAAGTACTCACACACGAAGGAGTACCTCGAGGCCATGATCACGGTGATGATGGGCGGCCGCATCGCGGAGGAGAAGTTCCTCGGCCACATGACGACGGGCGCCGGCAACGACATCGAGCGCGCCACCGACATGGCCCGCAAGATGGTCTGCGAGTGGGGCATGAGCGAAATGGGCCCCCTGACCTTCGGACGGCCGGAACAGGAGATCTTCCTCGGACGCGACTTCGGCCGCACGCAGGACTACTCGGAGGCGACGGCCAACGAGATCGACGCGGAGGTCCGGCGCATCGTGAAGGATGCCTACTCGCGGGCGAAGAAGCTCATCGACGACCACGAGAAGGCGATGCACCGCATCGCCCGCACCCTCCTCGAGAAGGAAGTGCTCGACGGAGACGAGGTCATCCAGATCATCGCGGATGAGTCGGGCATGGACGTCTCGAAGCTCCGCAAGACAGGGCCGCCGAAGCCGCCGATCCTGCCCGGGGCGACGCCCGAGATCGCGGACGGCTCGATCGGGCCCCTGGTGCCGGAACCGGCGTAGGTCGGATTTCGAGCTCGACGCGCTTTTTCCGAACCGCCGTCCGGCCTGACGGCGTATAGCCCGGTATGAGCTATATCGACGCGCTGCTGCCCGAGTTCGACATGGAAATGGCCAAGACCCGTCGCCTCCTCGAGCGGATCCCGGCCGACCGCCTTGCCTGGAAGCCCCACGACAAGTCCCGGACCCTCGGCGAGCTCGCCACCCACCTGACGGAGCTCGCGCGGTGGGGCACGCGGGCGAAGGCCGCGTCCTTCCAGGTGGGCAGCGAAAAGGCTCCCGCGATGAGCTCCGCGGCCGACTTCGTCGCCCGCTTCGACGCGAACGTCGCCGGCAGCCGCACGGCGCTCGCCGAGATGCCCGTCGAGAGCCTCGGCGCGGATTACCGGGTCCTCAAGCCGGACGGCTCGCTCTTCTTCGAGGCGAGCCGTCGCAGCGTTCTTCGCGGCGTTCTGATGAACCATTCGATCCACCACCGCGGGCAGTTGACCGTCTACCTGCGGGAGAACGATGTCCCGCTCCCCTCGATCTACGGACCGACGGCCGACGAGGGTATCTGAGGGCGCTTCCCCGCCCTTCGCTCCGGTCGAGTAAGCTTCCCGGCCGAAGGAGGCTCGCATGCCGCTGGTGCGCGTCGACGTGCTCGAGGATCGCCCGGATGCGGATCTGGCGGCGATCGGAGACGGCGTCCACCGCGCGCTCGTCGAGGCCATCGGCATCCCCGACCAGGACCGGTTCCAGGTCCTGACGAAACATCCGAAGGATCTGCTCGTGTTCGACCGGAGCTACCTCGGCATCTCCCGGTCGGACGGAGTCGTCTTCGTCCAGATCACGATGAGCCTCGGCCGGACGCTCGACCAGAAGCGGGCCCTCTATGCCGCCATCGTTCGCCGCCTCGGCGAACGCCCGGGGGTTCGGTCCGAGGACGTCTTCGTCAACCTCGTCGAGGTGGTCAAGGAAAACTGGTCCTTCGGCAACGGTGTCGCCCAGTACGCCTGAAGCCCGCGGCGTCCTCGAGAGCGAACGGCTGCGCCTTCGCCGGGTGAGCCTCGCCGACGCGCCCTTCATCCTCGAAATCCTGAACGACCCGGACTGGCTGCGCTTCATCGGAGACAAGGGCGTCCGTACGCTCGAGGACGCCCGCAACTACATCCGGACCGGGCCCCTGGAGAGTTACGCGCGGCACGGCTTCGGACTTCTGATCGTCGAGCAGAAGGCGGACGGTGCGCCGGCCGGCCTCTGCGGCCTCGTCAAGCGCGAGGCGCTCGAAGACGTCGACGTCGGCTATGCGTTTCTGCCGCCGTTCCGGGGCCTCGGCTATGCCCACGAGTCGGCCTCGGCGGTCCTCCGCTTCGCGAAGGACGACGTCGGCCTGCGGCGCGTCGCCGCCATCACCAACCCGGAGAATGCCCGGTCCATCCGCGTTCTCGAAAAGCTCGGCCTCACCTTCGAGCGCATGATCCGGCTCTCCGAGGAGTCCCCGGAGATCCGCTTCTACGCTCGCTCGCTGTAGCTCGCTTCAACGAAACCGGTCTCAGCGCGCCAGGCGGCGCAGCTCTTCCGAGGCGGCGCGGCTGGCGACGACGATGCTGCCGTCCCTCAGCGTGATCGCCAGCCGCCGGTCGTCGTGGGGTCGCATGTGAGCGATCGCGTCGAGGCTGACGATGTGGGAGCGGTGAACCTGACGGAACCGCGCCGGATCGAGCCGCTCCGAGAGCTCCGCCAGCGTCACGTGGATCAGGAAGATGCCCTCGGCCGCATGCACCTCGGCGTAGTCGCCCTGGGCCTGGATGCGCCGGATGCCGCTGCACGCGATCGGAACGATGCGGTCGCCGTGGCGCGCGAAGAGGCGCTCGAGCGGCCCCCGGGCGAGCGAGTCGCGGGCGCGGTCGCCGGCTCCGACCGCGGCCTGGCCGAGGCGCGTCAGGGCGCGTTCGACGGCGCCGACGAGGCGCTCCCGGCCGAAAGGCTTGACGAGATAGTCGATCGCGCCGATCTCGAAAGCGGCGACGGCGAAACGGTCGTACGCCGTCGTAAACACGATCTCCGCGCGATGCCGGATCCGCCGCGCGACCTCGAGGCCGGACAGCTCGGGCAGGCGCACGTCGAGAAAGAGCAGGTCGGGAAGCTGCGCGTCGGCCAGCGCGAGGGCGGTTCGTCCATCCACGGCCTCGCCCACGATCTCGATCGCCGGCACGCTCGCGAGGTACTCTCGCAGGCTCTCTCGAGCCGGAGCCTCGTCCTCCGCGATCAGCGCCCTCGCGCGGACCCCGCTCATCCCCGCTCCCTCGGGCCGTCGTCGGGCAGGTCGAGCAGAACCGAGAAGCCGCCGCCCGGCGGCGAATCGAACCGGACGCGGGCCCGGTCGCCGTAGAGCGCGGCCAGCCGTTCTCGCAGCAGGCGCAAACCGAGCCGAGGGCTCGCCGCGAGCTCGGCCTCGGATGCGCCCGGCCCGTCGTCGCACACGGAGAGCTGCAGCCGTCCGCCGGACCTGCGGGCCGAGACGACGACGCGTCCTCCCGGGGCGCGGGGAGCGACGCCGTGCGCGATGGCGTTCTCGACCAGCGGCTGAAGGGCGAAGGGAGGCAGCGAAACCTCGAGCGCGTCCGGCTCGGCGAACATCGAGACGCTCAGTCGATCGCCCAGCCGGATCCGCTCGAGTTCGACGTAGCTCGTCACGAACTCCCATTCGCGGGAGAGCGGCACCCAGTCCCGGTCGGACTGATGCACCTCGGAGCCGAAGCGCAGAAGCTCGCCGAGGCGCTCGAGCGCCTTCTCCGCGCGGGCCGGGTCGCGGCGAACCAGCCCGAGCAGGGCGTGCAGGACGTTGAGGATGAAGTGCGGCTGCACCTGCGAGCGGAGCAGCTGGAGCTCGGCGCGCGCCCGCAGAGCCTCGGCGCGCGCGGTCGTCTCCCGCGCGTCCCGCAGCGCCTCGGCCGTGTGCCGGGCATAGCCGACGCCGGCGAGCGAGAGCAGGAGCAGGAAATCGATCACGAACTGCCACGCGACGATGGGGGCCGTGGGCCGGCGCGCTCCGGCGGATCCGATGCGCACGTCGACCCCGACGATCACGAGCCAGATCGCGGCCGACAGGACCGCCATCCCGAAGAGCGCCGCCGCCAATCGGACTCCGAGCCGCCACCGACCCGCCGGAGGCCAGGGCCAACGCTTCGCGAGCCCGAGGGCCCCGAGTCCGACGAGGGCCGGAGGAAGCGCGGCCGCGGCTGCGCCCCGGGCGGCCATCGGCACCGGAATGCCCGAAGCGGCGAAGAGAGCCGTGTAGACGCCGAAGAGCACGGCCCACGCCGCGGCGTAGGACACCCGCGGGTGGGGCGCGCCGCCGCTCGGGATCGTCGCCCCGTTGGCCATGGGAGCGGATTCTCGCGGTGGAAGCCCTTCCGCCGCAACCGGCGGCGCGCTCAGGGCGCGGCCGACGCGGAGGGAAGCGCCTCGATCCGGGGGATCAGGAGGTCGCGCACGTAGTGCCATTCGGGGACGGCCGTCACGGCCCCCCGCGCGTAGGCCAGCGCGGCGCGACGGTCCTTCTCCGGAGCGTGGGAGTAGAGCCACGCGAGATCCATCAGGTTCTCGGGACCGCCCCAGCGCGGTTCCCAGGAGGGCGCGGTCCGGGCCGCCTCGCGCCACGCGCAAACGACCCCGTGCTCCAGGGTGGCGGCCGCTCTCGGGAAGTCGCCGCCGGTCGGGGGCGGCGCCGACATCTGCATTCCGCCCTTGATCCAGAGCGCCCGGGGATTGTCTCCGGCGTTCTCCATCACGAATCGAAAGGAAGGAAGCGCCTCGGCCAGGATCGTCCTGCGTCGATCTTCGTCTCGCCCCGCGAGAAAAATCAGGTTGCCCCAGCAGCCCGCCATGGCCAGCCGGGCTTCCATCCAGTCCGGGTGGCGATCGAGCGCGGCCCGGAATCGCGTCAGCGCCTTTTCGAGGTCGGAGGTCAGATCTTCCGGCGTCGGGGTCTCGTTGAAACCATTGATCGCTCGTCTCCAAAGAGCGAATCCCCGCCAGTAGTCGCGATACTCGGAGAGGGGCCCGTCTCCGAGGCGTCCGAGCTCGGCCTCGAGCACCGCCAGCTCCGGCCGGTCGCCGCGATAGTCCGCCGAGAGAACCCGCCGGGCGAGATCCCCGAGTGGCGCCGGATCGTCGGACCTCGGCGGCGAGAGCGTTGGAAGGGCCGCCGCCAGAACCAGGAGCCATCTCGAGATCGTCATCGCGTCACCTCCACTTCTTCGTACGCCGTCGCTTGCCGTGCGCCGCGACCCGGTCGCCGAACGGGCGCGCGACCCCGCCCGGCAGGCGCTGCGCGCGATCGGCGGCGTGAGAAAGGGCGAGAAATCCGGATCCTCCGGGGCCTCCCGCGGATCCACTAGACTCGCCCGGTGGCCACCGACCTCGTCGTTCCCGCCGGCGACGCCGAGACGCTGCGCGAGGTCGCGGCCTGGGACGGGCATCGCCCGGCGACCTTCGCCGCCTCGGATTTTCCGGTGGACGTTCTGCGCTTCGACGGATCCTCCTCGCCTTCCGTCGCCGTGTCGCGGGCGCGCCGGACCGAGACGCTGAAGGCGCTGCCCGGCAGCCTGCGCAGCCGCGCCGAGGCGGCGTTTGCGCGCGCCGCGCGGCGGCCGTCCATCCTCCGGATGGCGCACGGCCGCTCGCTCGATCTGTCGGGCGATCCCGCGGTCATGGGCGTGATCAACGTGACCCCGGATTCCTTCTCCGACGGCGGCGTGCACTTCGATGTCGGCCGGGCGATCGATGCAGCTCTCGCGATGGCCGAGGACGGCGCGGCGATCGTGGACGTCGGCGGAGAATCGACGCGGCCCGCGAGCTATGGCCCGGCGCGGGAGCCGTCGGCCGCCGAGGAGATCGCGCGGGTCGTTCCGGTCATCGCCGGGATCCGCGCGAAGTCTTCGATCCCGCTGTCGGTCGACACGCGCAAGGCCGACGTGGCTCGCGAGGCCCTCGCCGCCGGAGCGGATCTCGTCAACGACGTCACGGCCCTTCGCTTCGACGCGGGGATGGCCGCGGCGATCGCGGGCGCCGGAGCCGGAGCTATCCTGATGCACATGAAGGGCACCGATCCCCGGACCATGCAGGACGACGTCTCGTATTCCCACCCGCTCGCCGACATCGCGGGGTTTCTCGCCGAAGCGGCCGAGCGCGCGATCGGCGCCGGCATCGCCGCCGAGGCCGTCGTCCTCGATCCGGGTCTCGGGTTCGGAAAGAGTCCCGAGGAGAACCTGATTCTGCTCAAGCACCTGGCGGCGTTCGCGTCGCTGGGATATCCGATCGCGGTCGGAGCCTCGCGCAAGGGCTTCGTCCGCCGTTTCTCCGGCGTTCCGGACGACGCGCCTCCCGCCGACCGCTTGCCCGGTTCGCTCGCCGCGCTCGCGGCGGCCGCCCGCTCGGGGGCCCGGATCCTTCGCGTGCACGACGTTCGCGAGTCCGTCCGCTTCCTCCGCCTCTCCGGAGCGATCGCTCGCGCGGGCGCGGCGGCGCCGCGGCCGGTGGGAGCCGACGCCCGGTGACGCAGGCCCTCGCCGCTCGCTTCGGCTCTTTCGCTCACCTGAACTTCACGTGGCGCGACGCCCTCGACATTCTCCTCGTCGCGGTCATTACGTACGCGCTGCTGCGCCTGATTCGGGGCACGCGCGCCGTGCAGATGGTGATCGGGCTGTTCGCGGTCTTCGCGGCCTACACGGTCGCGAGCCTGCTGAAGCTGGTGGCGCTCACGACGATCCTGAAGACACTGATCTTCTACGTGCCCTTCGCGATCATCGTCCTCTTCTCGCACGAGCTGCGCCGCGCCCTGGCGGTCTTCGGGCACACGCCCTTCTTCGCCCTCTTCTCGGGCTATCACGCCGAGGAGACCGTCTCGGAGATCGTCCTCGCCGTGACCTCGCTCTCGGCGCGGCGCGTCGGCGCGCTCATCGTGCTCGAGCGGCGCGAGGGCCTGAAGACGTACATCGAGAACGGCTCGCGGATCGACGCCGCCGTCTCCTACGACCTGCTCGTGACGCTCTTCGCGCCCGGCACGCCCCTCCATGACGGCGCCGTCATCGTCTCGGGCGACCGGATCGCGGCCGCGGCGAGCTTCCTCCCGCTGTCGCTCAAGGAGAGCCTGCCGAAGCGGTTCGGCACCCGCCACCGCGCGGCCATCGGCATCAGCGAGGAAACCGATGCCCTGGCGATCCTCGTCTCGGAGGAGCGCGGCACGATCTCGCTCGCGCGCGCCGGGAGCCTCCAGGAGGACCTGGACGGCAAGTCGCTGCGCGACCTCCTCTTCCGAGAGTTCACGGCCTGACGGCGGGCGACGATGCAGATCTCGCGCGTTCTCTTCCGAAATCCCGGGACCAAGCTCCTGGCGCTCGCGATCGCCTGCGCCACCTGGTACACGCTGACCGGCCAGAGGCGCGAGCGCATCTCCGAGCGCAACTACCGGATCCCGCTGTCGATCGTCAACGTTCCCCGCGGGACGATGGTCGTCTCTCCTCTGCCCGATGCCGTCGACGTCCGCATCCGCGGCGCGTTTACGCCGCTGCGCACGCTCGATCCATCGAAGCTCGAAGCCGTGGTGGACCTCGCCGATGCGGCGCCCGGCGAGAAGCGCTACCCGCTCGGGTCCGAGGACATCAACGTCCCGGCGGACGTCGAGGTCATCGCGATCTCGCCCGCCGAGATTCGCCTCGTTCTCGATACCGTGGCGGAGAAGACGGTGCCGATCGAGGCGGACCTCGCCGGCAAGCCGGCCGAGGGCGCCGAGCTCGGCGAAGTGACCGTCGAGCCCCGGACCGCGCGCATCGTGGGACCCGCCAAGGCCCTCGAAGGGCTGACGACGCTCTCGACGCAGCCCGTCGCGCTCGAAGGTCGCGACACGACCTTCAGCGAGACGACGACCCTGGCGCTTCCCGCCCCGGGAGTGCGCGTTCGGGAGGGACAGCTCGTCACCGTCCGGGTGAAAATTCTCCGTCCGACGCCGCCGCCCGAGCCGACCCTCCGGCCATCGCCGGCGCGAACTCGTAAAGGAAGGTCATGAAACTCTTCGGAACGGACGGATTGCGCGGAAGGGCCGGCGATTTTCCGCTCGATCGGGCGTCGGTGCGCCGGCTCGGCCGGGAGCTCGGCCGCCGGCTCTCGAGCGGCGGCCCCTCGCGGGTCGTCCTGGGCGGCGATACCCGCGAGTCGACGCCCTGGATCGTCGCGAGCCTCGCCGCCGGCCTGGGCGAGGGGGGCTGCAACGTCGCCTCGGCGGGCGTGATCACGACGCCGGGCGTCGCCGAGCTCGTCCTCGAGCTCGGAGCCCGGGCGGGAGTGGCCGTTTCCGCCTCGCACAATCCCTACGAGGACAACGGCATCAAGATCTTCGGACCCGACGGGCGCAAGTGGCCCGACGAGGAGGAGGAATACCTCGAGAATCGACTTCTCGACGCGCAGGACTCCGCCGGAGCCGCCCCGGCCGAGCCCCCGCCGCCCGACCCGGACCCCGGCCTGATCGCGACGTACGTGTCCCGCCTCAGGGCGAGCGTCACGGAACGGCTCGACGGGTTCGCGATCGTCATGGATTGCGGCCACGGCGCGGCCTTTCAGATCGGGCCTCGCGTGTTCGAGCGCGCGGGCGCGCGCGTGACCGCGATCCACGCGGCTCCCGACGGGCGCAACATCAACCGCGACTGCGGCGCCCTCCACCCCGGGGCGATGGCCCGGGCCACGCGCGAGTCGGGCGCGGAGCTCGGCGTCGCCTTCGATGGAGACGCGGATCGCTCCATCTTCTCCGACGAGAACGGGCGGATTCTCGACGGCGACGACGTCCTCTGGATCGTGGCGCGCGAGTGGAAGGCCCGCGGCCGGCTGCCGGAGGGCGGCGTCGTGGGTACGGTCATGTCGAACTTCGGCCTCGAGGCGGGGCTCGCCCGCGAGGGCATCGCGTTCCGCCGATCGGCCGTCGGCGACCGCAACGTCGCGCGGCTGATGGACGAGACCGGCGCCGCGCTCGGAGGCGAGACCTCGGGGCACGTCCTGCTCGCTCCGCTCTCGCCGGCCGGCGACGGGATCCTGACCGCGCTGGTGCTCTCCGGGATCGTGCGCGCCTCCGGCAGGCGGCTCTCGGAGCTCGCGACGCTCGAGAAGATCCCGCAGACTCTGCGCAACATCCGTGTCGGCCGCCGCGTGCCGATCGCGGAGTCGGCCCCGATCGCCCGGGCCGTGGGAGAGGCCGAGGGCGCGCTGAACGGACGAGGCCGCGTGTTCCTGCGCTACTCGGGCACCGAGCCGCTCCTGCGCATCCTGGTCGAAGGCCCCGACGCCGCCGAGGTGCGCTCGGTGGCCGACCGCCTCGAGGAGGTCGTCCGGGCGGAGCTTCTCTGAAACCCGTCCGCGCCGTCCTCTTCGACGCGGGAGGCACCCTGATCCACGTGGACGGCGAACGAGTCTGCCGCGCGGCCGGAGCCGATTTCGAGCGCACCTCGTTCCGGAGCGCCGAGGCCGGCGCCGTGGCGGCGGTGCGGAAAATGATCCTCGACCGCCCCGAGTCTCGCGACGCGGAGCGCGTGCCCCTCTACTTCGACACCCTGCTCGCCGGCCTCGGTCTCGGAGACGCCGGGAGGCGTCAGGCCGCCGCGCGCGCCGTCCTCGACGAGCACATCCGCCAGAATCTGTGGTCCCGGCCCGCCGACGACGCGGCCGCGGTTCTTTCGACCCTTCGCCGGCGCGGTTACCGGACCGCCGTCGTCTCCAACGCCGACGGCCGCGTCCGCGGTCTTCTCGAGAAGGCCGGCCTCTCGCCCCTGCTCGAGTTCGTCGTCGACTCCGCCGAGATCGGCGTCGAGAAGCCGGACCCGCGCATCTTCCACGCGGCGACCGGACGGCTCGGCATCGCGCCGGAGGCCTGCGCGTACGTCGGCGACATCTACGAGATCGACGTCGTCGGCGCCGAGCGGGCCGGCCTTTCCGCGATCCTCGTCGGCGACGGACCGGCGCCCGAATCGGTCGTTCGCGTCGCCCGGCTCTCGGGGCTCGATCCCCTCTTCACGGGAATTGCATAGACTCCTGCCCAAGGAGGCTCCCATGAGACGAACGACCCATCGCTCCGTCGCGGGCAAGAAGCTCTACGCGGTCAGGGACTCGAAGGGACGGTTCAAGGACATCCAGACCTACGAACGCGCGCACCGCGCCGATCTCGCCCACAAGAGCAAGGCCGAAAAGGCCACGGCCCGCGCCGCCAAGAAGAAGTAAGTCCGGCGACCGTGCGCCGCCGCGGCGCGAAAAGGAGGTCCCGATGATCCGCACCCTGGCACAACACTGGTGGGTCCTGCTGCTGCGTGGCCTCGTCGCGATCGCGTTCGGCCTGCTGGCCTATGCGCGTCCGGGCCTGACGATCGCCGCCCTCGTTCTGCTCTGGGGCGCCTACGCCCTCGTCGACGGCATCTTCGAGGTCGTCGCCGGCGTCCGGTCGAAGTACGGCACGCTGGTCTTTCTCGGCGTCCTCGGGATCGCGGCCGGCCTCGTGACGTTCTTCTGGCCTGCCATCACCGCCGTCACCCTTCTGTACATCATCGCGTTCTGGGCCATCGTCGCGGGCATCCTGCAGATCTCCGCCGCGGTCCGCCTCCGCAAGGAGGTCCAGGGCGAATGGCTCTGGATCCTGTCGGGACTCTGCACCGTGATCCTGGGCGTTCTGCTCATCGCGCGGCCCGGAGCCGGCGCGCTCTCCGTCATCTGGCTCATCGGCTCCTTCGCGATCGCCTGGGGCATCCTTCTCGTCATCCTGGCGTTCAAGCTGAAGGGCCACTCGGGGAGACTGGTGGCGAAAACGGCGTAGAGCCCCGCCGAACTCGTCCAACAGCTCGCGGGAGCCGGAGCGAGCGGAGGGATCAGCCGGGGGTCGAGCGCCTTCGCGCGAGCCGCCCGGCGGTGCGGGCGGCGGCCCTCAGGGCCGCGCCCGCAGATCCCGAGCGAGCGAAGGCGTCCGGGAGGGAGAGTCAGGTCACACTCGCGAGGGGCCCCTCACCCCAGCCCTCTCCCGCCGGGAGAGGGTGAAAGACGGCTCGACAAGACGCGATCTTCCACCAGCTCGCGGCGTGAGAAGTCACCTGAGCGAAGCGAAGGTGGAGGCTCACGCCGCGGGAGCCGGAGCGAGCGCGGGGATCAGACCGGCGGTCGAGCGCCTTTGCGCGAGCCGCCGGTCGGTGCGCGCCCGAACGGGCGCGCAGATCCCCAATCGAGCGGAGGCGACGTTCTATCCGTACCTCTCGACGTCGGGCGGAATCGCTCCGATGGTGTTCGGCTCGGTGAAGATCACGGCGGTGCCGGCGATGGGGACGTAGACCGTGTGATTCCCGGCGGCCATGTCCAGCCGGCACTCGTAGTAGCCGAGCGGGGAGATGGTCATCAGCGTGGCCGGCTTGTTCTTGAATTCGAGCAGAGGGCAGAACAGGATCACTTTCGACGGCACGACTCACTCCTTCCCGAGAATCGCGAGCATCTCATCCCAGGTGACGACGCGGACGCCGAGGGCCTTCGCTTTGTCGAGCTTCGATCCCGGTGATTCTCCCACGACCACGTAGTCGGTCTTCTTGGAAACCGATCCCGAGATCTTCGCTCCCGCCGCCGCGAGGCGCTCCGCCGCCGCCTCCCGGCTGATTCCCTCGAGCACTCCCGTCAGGACGACCGTCTTCCCGGAAAGCGTCCCGTCGGCTCGCCGCGCCGTTTTCTCGCCGTCGAAGCGGACGCCGTGCCGCCGCAGCTTCTCGAGCAGCTCGATGTGCCGGGGATGCGTGAACCAGGCACGCACGACCGCCGCCGTATTCGGACCCACGTCTTCGACGGCCTGCAGCTCGGCTTCCGAGGCCGACGCCAGGGCGTCGATCGAGCCGAAGCGGCCCATGAGCGTCCGGGCGGCTTTCTCGCCCACGTGCCGGATTCCGAGAGCGTAGAGCAGCCGCGACGCGTCGTTGGCCTTGCTGCGCTCGATCTCGGCGACGAGGTTCGACGCCGATTTCTCTCCCCATCGCTCCAGGTCCGCGAGGCCTTCGACTCTCAGGTCGTAGATCGAGGCCACGTCGGTCAGCAGCCCGACCCTGACGAGCTGGTCCACGAGCTTCTCTCCGAGCCCCTCGATGTTCATCGCCCTCCGGCTGCAGAAATGCTGGAGGGCCTCGCGAACCACGGCCGGGCAGCCCGGGTTGACGCAGCGCGTCGCGACCTCGCCCTCCTCGCGAACGACCGGATCGCCGCAGTCGGGACAGTTCGCGGGCATGCGGAACGGCACGGAATCCGCGCGGCGCTTCTCGAGCACGACGCGGACGACCTTCGGAATGATGTCCCCGCCCTTCTCGACGACGACCGTGTCGCCGACCCGCACGTCCTTGCGTGAGAGGTCCTCGTAGTTGTGCAGGGTCGCCTTTCGCACGGTCGTTCCGGCGAGCTGCACGGGATCGAAGTGGGCCGCCGGAGTCAGGACGCCGGTCCGCCCGACGTTGACGCTGATCTCGCGCACGACGGTCGTCGCCTCCTCGGCCGGGTACTTGTAGGCGAGCGCCCAGCGCGGCGACTTCGCCGTCGCCCCGAGCGCATCCTGCGTCGCGCGGTCGTCCACCTTGATCACGACGCCGTCGGTCTCGAATTCGAGCTCGTGGCGCTTCTGGTTCCATTCTTCGACGAAGGAGCGGACCTCCGCGAAGCTCTCGCAACGCCGCCAGTGCGGGTTGACGGGAAACCCGAGGGCCTTCAGGCGCGAGAGCGTCTCCGACTGGCTCGCGGGAAGCGCCGGCGCCTCGACGATGCCGTAGAGCCACGCGTCCAGCCGGCGGCGCGCCGTGACGCGGGAATCGAGCAGCCGCAGCGTCCCCGCCGCCGCGTTGCGCGGATTGGCGAAGAGCGGCTCTCCCTCCGCCTCGCGGCCCGCGTTGACCTTCTCGAACGACCTCTTCGAGTAGTAGACCTCGCCGCGCACCTCGAGCGGCGCCGGCTCGTCGATCGTCAGCGGGATCGTCCGGATCGTCCGGACGTTCGACGTGACGTCGTCGCCGCGCACGCCGTCGCCGCGCGTTGCGCCTCGCCGCAGCCTGCCCTGCTCGTAGCGCAGCGAGAGCGACAGTCCGTCGATCTTGAGCTCGGCGACGAACCCGCCGAGCGGCCGGCCGAGCACCCTCTCCGCCCGCGCGAGCCACGCCTCGGCTTCCTCCCACGAGTAGGCGTTCTCCAGCGAGAGCATCGGCCGCGCGTGGACCACGGTTTCGAAGCCCTCGACCGGCTCACCGCCGACGCGCCGCGACGGTGAGTCCTCGCTCGAGAGCTCCGGATGCTCCGACTCGAGCGCGATGAGCTCGTGCATCAGCACGTCGAACTCGGCATCGGAGATCTCGGTCCGGCCCTCTCCGTAGTACAGGCGATCGTGCCGCCGAATCTCCTCCCGGAGCACGGCCACGCGGTCTTTCGCCTCGGAGGGCGCGCTCTCGTCCTGCATCGTCGCCATGCTACAGTCACCCCAATGTCCGCGGCAAAAGTGCGAGCCATCGCCCTCGCGCTCTGCGCCGGCGCGGCGTCTCCCCTCCTGTTCGCCCAGTCCTTTCCGCCGCCGGTCGCGTCGTACCAGATCACGTGCCGCCTCGATGCGGAGAAAAAGACGATCGAGGCCAACGAGGTCCTGACCTGGAAGAACACGACCTCGCACCCGGCCCCGACGCTGCGCTTCCATCTGTACCTCAACGCGTTCCGCAACACGCTCTCGACCTTCTGGCGCGAGTCGGGCGGCGAGGGTCGGGACGGCCGGCTCCCCGATTCGTGGGGCGCCGTCGAGATCACGCGGATGATCGGACCCGACGGCGCCGACCTGCTTCCCGCCATGCGCTTCATCGCGCCCGACGACGGCAATGCCGACGATCGGACGGTCGCCGAAGTTCAGCTGCCGCGGCCGGTGGCGCCGGGAGAGACGATCTCGATCGCCCTCGATTTCCAGGATCGCCTGCCGCGGGTGGCGGTCCGCACGGGCTACAAGGACGACTTCTTCATGGTCGTCCAGTGGTTCCCGAAGATCGGCGTTCTCCAGGAGAAGGGCTGGAACTGCCACCAGTTCCACGCCTGGAGCGAGTTCTTCTCGGACTTCGGCAACTACGACGTCTCGATCGACGTGCCGGCGCGCTACAAGGGCAGGGTCGGAGCGACCGGCGAACGGGTCGAGGAGCGCGAGACCTCCGCGGGCCGTGTGCTCTACCGGTTCCGCCAGCCGAGCGTTCACGACTTCGCCTGGACGGCCGATCCCGGCTATCTCGTCCTCGAGGACACCTTCCGCGAGGCGGGGCTCGGAGACACGCGCCTCTTCCTGTATCTCCAGCCCGAGCACGCCGACCAGGCGCCTCGCTACTTCGGGGCCGCCAAGGCGGCTCTCTCCGGCTACGGACGGGTCCTCGGCGGTTATCCCTACGCGACGCTCTCGATCGTGGACCCGCCCTGGGGCGCGCACGGCGCCGGCGGCATGGAATATCCCACCCTCATCACCGGCGGCACCGTCTGGAGCGCGCCGAAGGCCATCCACCGGCCCGAGGGCGTGACGGTCCACGAGGCCGGCCATCAGTTCTTCTACGGCCTGCTCGCCTCCAACGAGTTCGAGGAGGCATGGCTCGACGAGGGTTTCAACACGTACATGACCGACCGCGTGATGAAGGCCGCATACGGCCCCAACCACGTGGACCTCGACGTGTTCGGCCTCCACTTCCCGCTCGGAATCGACATTCACTACCCGCTCGACGTCAACCGGCGCTACTTCGAGGTGGCGGACTGGGACGTGCTCGCCTCCGAGAGCTGGCGGTTCCGCGACCGCAGGTCCTACGGCGGCCAGGTCTATTCGAAGACCGCGCTCACCCTCGCGACCCTCGAACGGCTCCTCGGGACGCCGATGATGGACCGGGCCCTGCGCCTCTACGCCGACCGCTGGCGCTTCGGGCATCCCACGACGCGGGACTTCATCGCGGCGGTCAACGACGCGACCGGCGCCGACTGGGCATGGTTCTTCGACCGCACGTTCTACTCCTCCGGCATCGTGGACTATGCGATCGGCGGGGCCGAGACGAAGCCCGCGCGTCCGCCGCTCGGGCTCTTCGAGAAGGAGGGCAAGCTCTCGGACGGGCCGCCCGCCGCGCTCGCCCGCGCTCGCGGATACGACTCCGTCGTCACGGTCGTTCGGCGCGGCGACGTGGCGATGCCCGTGGACGTTCTGCTGCGGTTCGAGGGCGGCCGCGTCTACCGCTCGCGGTGGGACGGCGAGGCGCGATGGAAGCGCTTCCGCGTCGCTGGAGGGCCTCGCCTCCTCGAGGCGGTCGTGGATCCCGACGAAAAGATCCTTCTCGACGCGGATCGCACGAACAACGGCCGCCGGACGGAGCCGGACCTGCAGGCCGCGACGCGGTGGACCGCTCGCGCGGTGTTCTGGGTCCAGAACATGTTCGACTTCATGACGGTGGCCTGGTGAAGAGCGGCTCGCCCAGGGCGCTCTCCTGCTTTCTGCGGGGGCTCGGCCTCTCGCTCTCGAAGCCTTATCTCGCCGTGGCGCTCTGGCTGATCCAGCTGATGCTCGCGGCGGCGCTGATCCTGCCGATCGGCAACTCGCTCCATGCCCTGCTCGACCGGTCGCCGGCGGGCGAGAAGATGGTGGCCGTTCCGGATTACGGCTGGTGGGAAACGGCCCGGCGCACGCATCCCGACGTGCTCGGCAACTTTCCGGAGATCGCGACCGGCCTCCTCTCGCCCGAGGGCATCCGCTGGTCGGAGCTGCCCGGCATGCGCGGAGTCGGCGCCACGGCATTCTCGCTCGCGCTGCTCGCCATCGTCCTCCACGCCTTTTCGCTCGGAGGCATGCTCGGCGCCCTGCGGGAGCCGTCGGCTTCGCTCGTGACCTTCGGCCGTGAAGGGATGCGCCGGATGCCGGCGTTCCTTCTCTTCACGTTCGCGGCGTGGGGCGCGGCGTTCGCCGCCTACCAGTGGATCTACGTGGGCTCGGGCGAAGCCCTGCGCCACCGGATCCGCGGCCTCCACACCGAACAGGCTGCCCTCGCGGTGACGGCGCTGCGGCTGGCGGCGGTCGTCCTCGCCCTGGCCGTCATCAAGCTGCTCGCCGACGCGGTGCGGACCGTCTGGGTCGCGCGGCCCGACCTGCCGCCGGTCTCCCGCTTCCTCTTCGGCATCGGCGGGGCGATCGGAAGACCGCTTCGCCTCTTCGGGATCCTCGGCCTCTACGCGGTGACGACCGCCGGCCTCTACCTGGTCTGGCTGGTCCTCGATCCTTCGGCGGGAGGCGAGGCGCGCTTCGCGCTCGTGCCCCTGATCCTGACGCAGCAGGTCTTCGTCTTCGTCCGGCTCCTGATCAAGATCGGCTACTACGCGGGCATCTCCGAGGCGCTCACGCGCGCACCGTCGCCGGAGTACTCCTACGTCGCGGGAGCGGCGGATCTCCGCGAAGGCGCCGCCGACACGCCTTCCGCTTCCTGATCCGGAGGCCTGCTACCGCCGGCCCGACGGGACGAAGCCTCGCTCGAGGACGTGAAGAGCGGCGTCGAAGCGCACGCGGTAGACGAAGGGCTCGCGCCGGAACCCCTGCGCGCCGCCTCGCTGCCACGGGCCCGTGAACCAGGGTAGAAAGCGCAGGTCCTGGACGACGACCTCGTTGCCGCCGTTTCCGGATGCGGAAACGGTCTCGACCGGAAACCGGGCGAACGAAAGATAGACCTCGAAGTCGGGCAGCGCACGCGCGGCCTCCAGCGACGGCGAGTCGGGCGGACGCTCGAACCGCCGGATGCTCGCGCGCCCGGGCGGAGGATAGAAGTCTCGAAGGCTGGCGAGGACCTCGCCCCATCGCTCCGGCGGCTTCGGATCGTCGCGACCCGACGCGAACGGGCCGACGTCGAAGAACGCGGCGTCCACCGAGCGCTCGCGCTCCGAGAGGCCGAGCCAGCGAAACGGAGACAGGAATTGCGGCAGGACCGCCACCTTCGCCGAAGGCGGCGGCGCGTCCAGCCGCCTCCAGACGGCGAGGGCGTGCGCGTGCACGATCGCGCAGAACCCGATGTACGCTCCGAGCACGGCCAGGCCGGCCCCGGCGATTCGACGCCCGCGCGCCCGGTCCACGAGCGTGAAGACGACCGTGAGCAGCAGGATGCCGGTGAAGTACGGGTCCAGGATGAACAGCCAGTCGAGCGAGTAGCGCGCCCGCGACAGCGGCGTCCAGAACATCGTTCCGAAGCTCGTCATCCAGTCGAACACGATGTGCGAGGTGATGCCGGCCGCCGCGAAGAGCCAGAGGGCGGCGAGGCGCGCCGTCTTCGCGAAGGGTTTCGCCACCAGCGCGACCGCCAGGGCCAGAAACGGCATGACCAGAAACGAGTGGGTCCAGCCGCGGTGCTCCTTCAGATAATCGAGGCGCGACGAGATGTAGAGAAAGTCGAGATCGGGCACCATCGCGGCCGCGGCGCCGACGATGACGGCGGCCCGCGCGCCGGGCCGATCCGTCAGGGACCGCCCGAGAACGGCGCCGGCGATGCCATGCGAGATCGTGTCCATGAGAGAGCGGATGATACATTTGCGAAAGCGGCCGGCGGCGCGCTCTTCGCCGTCCGCGGGAGCCCATGCCCGATCAATCGCTGAAGGGAAAGGTCGCGCTGATCACCGGAGCGTCGTCCGGGCTCGGACGCGCCTTCGCCGTCGCCCTGGCCGACGCGGGCGCGCGGGTCTTCCTCGCGGCGCGGCGCGAGGAGAAGCTGCGCGAGGCCGTCCACGAGATTCTGGAGCGCGGGGGCGAAGCCGCCTACCACGTCGTGGACGTCCGAGTCGTGCCGGCTCTCTACGACCTCGTGGACGTGCTGCTCGCGAAGTTCAAGCGGCTCGACATCCTCATCCACAACGCCGGCGTCGGCTACCGGTCTCCCCTGCTCGAGACGCGCCGATCGGAGATCGCCGAGATGATCGAAACCGACCTCGCCGCGGCGATCTATCTCACGCAGGCGAGCCTCCACGCGCTGTTGAAGACGGCGCCCTCGGACATCGTCCATGTCTCTTCGATCGCCGGCCTCGAAGGCTTCGCCGAGGGGACCGTGTACTGCGCCGCGAAGTCCGGCCTCGTCGGTTTCTCGAGGGCCCTCGCGCAGGAGCTCAAGCCGGCGAACATCCGCGTGACGTCGCTGTGCCCGGGCTCGGTCGAGACCGACTTCTTCGAGCGCTTCCGGCCGACGCTCGAACGCGACCAGATGCTCCGGGTCGGGGACACGGTGCGCGCTCTGATGTACGTCCTGACCTCTCCGCCGAACGTCCTCCACGGCGAGATCGTGCTGCGGCCCCGGGTCGTGTGAGGCGGTTCACTCCGTGCCTCCCGGCCGCGCTCTTATAATCCGAGGCGATGCCCGCGATTCTCCTCGTCGACGATAGCGGCCTGTTTCGGGGAGCGGCCGAGCAGGTACTGAAGCGGACCGGCTGCGAGACGCTGACGGCGGCGGCCGGCACCGAAGCCCTCGACATCGCGCGGCGGGAACGCCCGCAGATGATTGTCGTCAAGGCCGGCATCACGCCCATGACCGGCTTCGACCTCTGCCGGGTCCTGAAGGCCGATCCGGAGTTCGCCAGGACGCCGATCGTCATCGTCTGCCCGGCGGGCGCCGAGGAAAGCGCGCGGCGCGCCGGCGCCGACGAGACCCTGCCCCTGCCGCTCGATCCCGAAGCCTTCTTCGCCGTGGTCCGCCGGTTCCTCCAGGTCGTGCCCCGCGAGGAGGCTCGCTCCGCGGTCGAATGGTCGGTGACCTTCTGGCGCGACGGCATCCAGCACACCGGAACGATCCGAGACCTCTCCCGCGGCGGCTTCTTCGTCCGCACCCCGGTCCGACAGCCGGTCGGCGCACGCCTCGACGTTTCCTTCGACGTCCCGGTCGAGCGCGGCGTCCGCACGATCGTGGCCGAAGCGATCGTCGTCCGGCCGGGCCGCGAGAACGACCCGGGCCTCGGCTGCCGCTTCTTTCAGCTGTCGGCCGCCTCGCGCCAGAACCTCGAGGAGTGCCTGAGGATCCTCGCCTTAGGGGACGTTCCCGCGTAGGGATCACTTGTCATCCCGAGCGCAGCGAGGGATCCCTTTGAAGTCTGACGGCAGCCAAGAAAGGGATCCCTCGAACCTTCGGCCCTCGGGATGACATCGCAGGCTTCTTCTCCGCGCGCTACCTCGTCGCGGCCAGATCGACCAGCTCGATGCCGGCGGACTTCGCCACCGCGATCGAGCGCTCGTCGCGGTAGAACTCCCCGTAGTACACGCGGCCGAGGCCCGAGTTGGCGATGAGCTTGAAGCAGGGCCAGCAGGGGCTCGCGGTCGTGTAGATCTCGGCGCCGTGGATCGCGACGCCGTTCTTGGCCGCCTGGATGATCGCGTTGGCCTCGGCGTGAACGGTGGCGACGCAGTGGCCGTCCTCCATCAGGCAGCCGACGTCGCTGCAATGCGGGAGCCCGCGGATCGAACCGTTGTAGCCCGTCGAGAGGATCGTGCGGTCGCGGACGATCACCGCCCCCACGTGCTTGCGAGGACAGGTGGAGCGCGTCGCCACCTGGCGCGCGATGTTCATGAAGTATGTGTGCCAGTCGACCCGCTGCTCGCTCATGGAGGCCGATTATGCCAAGAGTGTCAAACTCCGCCGCCGGCGTCTCCCCCGCGCCACGGTAAGATCGGTCCATGCGTCGGCGCGTCGTCATCACCGGAATGGGGGCCGTCACAGCCCTCGGATCGACCCTCGAAGCGACCTGGAAGGGGCTTCTCTCGGGGGAGTGCGGAATCCGGCCCCTTTCGCTGTTCGACGCCTCCGGATACCGGACGCAGACCGCGGCCGAAATCGGCTCGATCCCGGACGGCTTTCTCACGCCCGCCGAGCGCCGGCGGATGTCGCGCGCGGACCGCATGGGCGTGGCGGCCGCCCGCGAGGCGCTCGCCGCCTCGGGTCTCGACACCTCCCGCGAGGACCCGACGCGCCTCGGCGTGATCCTCGGCGGCGGCACCTCCGGCCTGATCGACTCGGAGGCGTTCTTCGAGCTCTACCTGCGGGGCCGCAAGGCTCGGCCCTCCAAGGTCCTGAACCACCTTCCCGACTCGATCACCGACCGTGTCGCACAGCGCTTCGGCCTCGAGGGCATCAAGTCCACGATCACGACGGCGTGCTCGTCCTCGGCCAACGCCCTCGGCTACGCGTTCGACGCGATCGTCGCCGGCCTCGCCGACGCCGTCGTGACGGGAGGATCCGACGTTCTCGCCCGGCTGACGTATGGCGGCTTCAACTCGCTGCGTTCCGTCGATCCCGACCCGTGCCGCCCCTTCGATCGCGACCGAAAGGGGCTCTCGATCGGGGAGGCCGCCGGGATCCTCGTGCTCGAGGAGGAACAGCGGGCGCGCCGGCGCGGCGCTCCCATCGTGGCGGAGCTGCGCGGCTATGGCGTGACGTCGGACGCGTACCACATGACCGCTCCCGACCCCTCCGGCACCGCGGGCGGCCGCACCATCGCCGCGGCGCTCGAGAACTCCGGCGTCGACGCCGCCAGCGTCGACTACGTCAATGCCCACGGCACCGCCACGCCCCAGAACGACTCCGCCGAGACCGCGGCGCTGAAGGCCGCGCTCGGCGACCGCGCCCGAAGGATTCCGGTCTCGTCCATCAAGTCCATGATCGGCCACTGTCTCTGCGCATCCGGGGCGATCGAGGCCGTGGCGACGGCCCTGACGGTCCGCGACGGGCGGGTTCCGCCGACGATTCACTACGAAAACCCCGACCCGGCCTGCGACCTCGACTACGTTCCGAACGAGGCGCGCGACCACGACGTCCGCGTCGCGCTCTCGAACTCGTTCGCTTTCGGGGGCAACAGCTCGGTCGTCGTCCTGGGCCGGTACGTCGCGTAGTCGCGCCGGACCGGTCGAGAGCAGCGCCGTGGCACGAGCCGACACGAACCGGGGACGGGGACGCGGGGTCGTCACGGGAAGCGGCGCCGTTTCGCCGCTCGGCCGCAGCGCCGACGAGTTCTTCCGCCGCCTGACCGCCGGCGAGCGGGCCATCCGGGACTTCTCGCCCGACGAGCGCGGCGATCTCCAGGCGACCCAGGTCGCGTCGTTCGCCCGGTTCTCGCCCCAGCCCGAGATTCCCGCGATGAAGGCCCGCCGGCTCGACCGCGGCAGCCAGTTCGCCCTGATCGCCTGCGCCCAGGCCGTGGCGGAAGCGGGCTACCGGATCCCCGACGATCCCGAGGCGATCGGCATCGCGATGGGGACCGGGTCCGCCGGAGCCGGCGCCCTCACCGAGTTTCTCCGCGTCCTCTTCATGGAATCGCCCGAGGCCGCGCCGCCCTTCCATTTCCCGAACACGGTCGCCAACGCGCCGGCCTCCCAGGCCTCGATCGAGCTGAAGATCTTCGGACCGAACGTGACCATCACGCAGAAGGACCCCTCGGCCTTGAACGCCCTGCTCTTCTCGGCGCTCGCCCTCGCATCGGGACGCGCCCGGGCGATGATCGCCGGCGCCGTGGACGAGTGGAACTTCTTCTATGCGATGGGATTCGACCGCGTCGGGGCGCTGCGCGGCGAGAAGCGCGCTTCCGGAATCGTCCAGGGCGAAGGCGCCTTCGTCGTTCTCCTCGAGGAGGAGGCGAGCGCGCGGTCCCGCGGCGCCCGGCCGCTCGCCCGGCTGACCGGGATCGCGACGGCCGGGGTCGCATCCGAGCCGTACCGGTTCGCTCCGGACGCCGCGGCGATCGGCCGCGCGATCGGCGGCGCGCTCGAGGACGCGGGCCTCGATCCCGGCGACGTGGACCTGTGGCTCTCCTCCCGCGATGGAGTCGTCGAGATGGACCGCGCGGAAGCGCAGGTCATGCGGGAGATCTTCGGAGCCTCGCTGCCCGAGGAGCTCGCCGTCAAGGACGCGATCGGCGAAATGGCGGCGGCCGGAGGAGCCCAGCTCGTCGCGGCGAGCCGGGCGATCGCGGCGGGGCGGTCCCGGCGCGCCCTCGTCAACTCCTTCGGAGCGGGCGGCAACTTCCTCTCGGCCGTGCTGGAGGCCGCGTGACGGCGTCGATTCGAGAGCCGGAGCCGTTGCGCGGTTTGACGATCGAGATCCCGGTGCGTTTTGCCGAGTGCGACCCGTATGGCGTGGTCTGGCATGGCCACTACGTGCTCTATCTCGAGCACGCGCGCGAACAGCTGACGGGACGCTTCGGTTTCAGCGCCGCCCGCGCCCTCGAGATGGGGTATCGCATTCCGATCACGCGCCTGGAGCTGAAGTACCGCCTGCCGGCCCGGCCCGACCAGAGGATTCACGTCACGGCCCGCCTTCGGGATCCGAGCGTCGCGCGACTGGTGATGGACTACGAAATCCGCGACGAGACCGGCCGCCTGCTCGCCTCGGCCGTCACGGAGCAGGTCGTCGTCAACGCCGAGGGCGAGCTCCTCCTGACGCTGCCTTCGGGCCTGCGGTCGCTCTGCGCCTCGATCCTCGACTTCCAGGAATCGCTGGACGACCCCTCCCGATGAAGCCGGCGCCCCTGGCCTCGCCGAAACGGAGATCGCTCCTGTTTCTCGCTCGATTCCTGGCTCTGCTGGTCGTCTTCTACTTCCTCGTCGCCTGGAACCCGATCAACGACGCCGTCATCGTTCCGTTCACGGCGGCGATCGCCCGGGTCTCGGGGACGGTGCTCAACGTCCTCGGTGAAAAGGTGAGCGTCGCCGGAACGGAGATCCGGTCGGGGTCCTTCGCGGTACAGATCGAGAACGGATGCAACGGCGTCGAAGCCGCTCTCCTCTTCGGTTCGGCCGTGCTGGCGTTTCCCGCCCCGTGGCGCCGCCGCCTCGCCGGCCTCGCCGGCGGCCTGATCGCGATCCAGGCGCTCAACCTCGTGCGCGTCGTCTCGCTCTTCTGGATCGGCGCGCACCGTCCCGCGCTCTTCGACTCCTCCCACACGGTCCTCTGGCAGTCCGCGGTCGTCCTGGCGAGCGTCCTGATGTTTCTCTTCTGGGCCGCCCGCGGCGAGAAGGCTCGCGGCGCCGAAGCTCCGGCGCGGCATGGGCCGTAAGCGCGCCCGCGCGCCGGACGAGGTCCGATTCCGCCTCGACCGGCGCGCCGCATGGCGGCTGGCGGCCGGCTTCGCCGCCGGCCTCGCCTTCTGGTTCGTGTTCTCGGCGCCCTACGAGCGGCTCGTCGCGGGCACGGCCGAGGCGGCGCTCCGCCTCTTCGAGCGCCCCGCGGTCACGACGCTGTCCGCCGTCGGCGGAGAGATCCGCGTCGAACGCTCGGACTTTCCTCCCGCCTCGCCGCGCCCGGGACTGCCCGCGGCGGACCTGCACTTCAACTTCGTGCTGCTGGCGGCGCTCTTCTCGATGAACCCGAAGCCTCTCGAACCCCGGCGCTTCTTCCGGTTCTGGGCCGCCGCCGCCGGGCTCTTTCTGATCCACGTCGTGGCGCTCATCTTCCAGATCGAAGCGCTCTACGCGACGCGCCTCGGCCCCTGGAGCGAGACGCACTACGGGACCGTCGCCCGGAACGTCTGGGGCGCCGGCTTTCACTTCTACCAGATCGCCGGCCGGTTCGCGGCGCCCTTCGCCCTGTGGTGGGGTTTTTCGGAGGGCCGGGAGGCCTGAGCCCCTAGTTCCGGCGTCCGCGCTCCCGCCGCAGGTAGCGGTAATCCGGGATGGCGAACTCCTTCAACTTCGCGATCAGCGAGCCTCGCGAGATGTTCAGGATCTGTGCCCCGCGCGACTGATTTCCCTCGACGCGGCGCATGGCGCGGTCGATGACCTCCCGCTCGACGGTCTCGACGATCTTCTTCAGATCGTCCGTGGAGCGCAGGACGGTTTCGGCCGGGGTCGATTCCGACGGCGGCGTCGCCGAGGCAGGCTCGTCCTCCCGGTGAGGCGTGGATTCCCCGGCGTCCGGGACTCCGGCGACTCCGGCGACTCCGGCAAAGGCCACGCCCGCCATCTGCACCAGCTCCTCGAGGAAGAGAATGGCTCGCGCCGCCAGCCGCGGAGACTCCCGAACCAGGATTCCCGCGCATCCGGCCCCTTCGGCCGACGGCTCGACGACCAGAGTCAGCACGCCCGTCACGCTCTCGGAGCGTGCGAGCCGCTCTCCCCCCCGGATGTCCTGGACCATGGACGGCGGCAGTGCGGGGTTCTCCCGGAACGTGGAGGCGAGCGGTCGAAAGCCGGCGGCCGGAGAAAACTCGCCGACGGCCCATTCCGAGGGAGGCAGCTCCCGATCCAGGAAATCCGTCAGTTCCGTGGCGAGCCCCTCGGCCGACCGCGCCTCCCGGCAGAGCCGGTACGCCCCGAGCCGAAGGCCTCGGTACTCGACCTCGGTGACGGGAAGCGTGGGAGACGCCGGAGCGGGCGCGATCGTGCTCGCCGGGGCGCTCCCGCCGGCCGGCCCGGAATGCGCGGAGAGGCCCGAAGGCGCCGCCTCGACGACCGTGATCGTCGCCTCCCCGAGGGTGATCCGGTCGCCCGGCGAGATCGCGCCGCCGAGGAAGTCGCGCCCGTTGACCTGCACCGCCGCGATCCCGCGGAAGAGGTCGAGGTGGTAGACGCCGTCTTTTTCGAGCAGCCGGACGTGGCGTCCATAGACGCCGCGCGCCCGCACGACCACCTCGTTGCCCGACGAGGCTCCCACCGTCGCGCTCGGGCCGCTCACCCGGTGCACTTCGGCTCCCGTGCCCGGACGTCTCCTCACTTCCAGAGTCAACATGGTTCTGGGTCTCCGTAGGCCAGCGCGACACTACACATATCTGCTCCCGATGCGCAATATCCGTTCAGCTTTTTCGAGACGAGATCCCGAAGCCGACGGGCGCTTCGCCCCACATCGATGCAAACGGTCTGCCCAGACCGGAAGCGAAACCGGCTCGAATCGGCTAGAAGAGACCGGACACTCGGCCCGTCTCGTCGACGTCGATCGTCTCCGCGGCCGGTTTCTTGGGCAGTCCCGGCATCGTCATGATGTCGCCGCAGATCGCGACGACGAAGCCCGCGCCCGCGAAGAGGCGAGTCTTGTCCACGTGGAGCGTGAACCCGGAAGGACGGCCGCCCTTGCGCGGATCATCCGAAAAGGAGTACGGCGTCTTGGCGATGTTAACCGGGAGGTTGCCGAAACCGAGCCTCTCGTACCGCGCCAGACGGCTTTCGGCCTCCTTCGAAAACGAGACTCCCCCGGCGCCGTAGAGGCGGCGCGCGATGATCTCGATCTTCTCGGCGAGCGGACGGTCCCACGGATAGAGCGGACGATACCGGGCCGACCCCGAGGCGATTTCCTCGAGGACGAGCCGGGCGAGGTCTTCGCCCCCCGCGCCGCCGCGAGTGAAGACCTCCGAGAGCGCCACCTTCACGTTGAGCTCGGTGCACCGCTTCTCCAGAAACGCGATCTCGGCCGGCGTATCCGTGGGGAAGCGGTTGATCGCGACCACCGCGGGCAGGCCGAAGATCCGGACGTTGTCGAGGTGGCGCTCGAGGTTGATCATCCCGCGCGACAGCGCCGCGAGGTCTTCGATGCCGAGGGCGTCCTTCGGGGTGCCGCCGTGCATCTTGAGCGCCCGGACGGTCGCCACCAGGACGACGACCGAGGGCCAGATGTCTCCGTAGGCGCACTTGATGTCGAGGAACTTCTCGCCTCCGAGGTCGAAGCCGAACCCGGCCTCGGTGACGGCGATCTCGCCGTAGCGCATCGCGATCCGCGTCGCCAGGATCGAGTTGCAGCCGTGGGCGATGTTGGCGAAGGGTCCTCCGTGGACGAGCGCGGGCGTTCCCTCCAGGGTCTGGACGAGGTTCGGATGGATCGCGTCCTTCAACAGGGCCGCCATCGCACCGTTGGCCTTGAGGTCGCGGGCGCGCACCGGCTCGGCGTCCCGGGTATAGCCGGCGACGATCGCGCCGCAGCGCTCCTTGAGATCCTTCAGGTCGCGGGCGAGACACAGGATCGCCATGACCTCCGAGGCGACCGTGATGTCGAAACCCGTCTCGCGGGGCACGCCGTTGATCTTGCCGCCGAGGCCGATGACGGTGTCGCGCAGGGCGCGGTCGTTCATATCGAGGACGCGGCGAAACGGGATGTCGCGCTGATCGATGCCGAGGGCGTTTCCGTGGTGAAGGTGATTGTCGATCATCGCCGCGAGCAGGTTGTGCGCGGCCGTGATCGCCGGGAAGTCGCCCGTGAAGTGGAGGTTGATGTCCTCCATCGGAACGAGCTGCGAGTAACCGCCGCCGGCCGCGCCTCCCTTGACCCCGAAGCACGGCCCGAGCGAAGGCTCGCGCAGGGCGATGATCGCGCGCTTCCCGAGCCGGTTGAGGGCCTGGCCGAGGCCGACGGTGGTCGTGGACTTTCCTTCGCCGGCCGGAGTCGGAGTGATCGCGGAAACGAGCACGAGCGGCGCCTCGGGCCGGCCTTCGGCGCGGCCGATCGCGGAGATCGAGACCTTCGCCTTGTCGCGTCCGTAGGGGATGAAGTCGAGCGGATCGATTCCCGCCGAGCGCGCCACGTCTTCCATCGGACGGAGGCGCGCTTCCTGCGCGATTTCGATGTCGGACTTCATCCGTTCGGCATCCTAGCAGGGCCCGGGGCGGGCCACCGGGGGTGGGGGGCTCTCGGGCCGTTGACCCCAATAAGTTGTGGCAGCGCGGACCTCCATTTGCTACATTCCCGCCAGATGCTCCGGTTGAAACGTGTCGAGATCTCGGGCTTCAAGTCTTTCTTCGACAAGGTGGATCTCGCCTTTCCGGGATCCGTAACCGCCGTCGTCGGCCCGAACGGGTGCGGCAAGTCCAACATCAGCGACGCCGTCGCCTGGGCCCTCGGCGAGCAGAGCGCGCGCGTGCTCCGCGGCGAGAAGATGGACGACGTCATCTTCAACGGCTCCGCGAAGCGGCGCCCCCTCGGCATGGCGGAGGTGATCCTCACGCTCGCGGCCTCCAACGGCGACAGTGAGAAGGCCGACGCCGAGGGAGAGATGCGCGTCGGCCGGCGCGTGTACCGGGACGGCGAGGGCGAGTACTTCCTGAACGACAAGCAGGTCCGCCTCCGCGACATTCAGGATCAGCTCCTCGGCACGGGCCTCGGCGTGCGCGCGTACTCGGTCATCGAGCAGGGCCGCATCGACCAGGTGCTCTCGACCAAGCCTCAGGACCGGCGGCGCCTGATCGAAGAGGCCGCGGGGATCACGAAATACAAGCTCAAGAAGCGGCTGGCGGAGGGAAAGCTCGAGGAGACGCGCGGAAATCTCCTGAGGCTGTCCGACATCATCTCGGAGATCGAGCGCAACGTCGCCTCGCTGAAGCGGCAGGCGTCGCGCGCCGCGCGGTACAAGGAGCACTCGGAACAACTGAAGCTCCGGCGGGCCTCGCTGACTCGGGCCCGCGCCGACGCCCTGCGCGAGGCCCTGACGGCGGCCGAGCGCCTGCGCGACGAGCGCCGCGACCGCGAGGCCGAGGCCGCGGCGGTTCTCGGGCGGGCCGAGGCGGATCTGGCGGCCTCCCGGCTGGCGGCGGCCGAGGCCGCCGGGCAGCGCGACGCGCTTCGCGAGGCGCTCTCCGCGCTCGAGGCCTCGATCGCGCGCGACGACGCGCTGCTCGAATCGAACAAGCGGGCGTCCTTCGATCTCGCGGCGCGCCGGGCCTCGCTCGAGCGCGAGGGCCGCGATTTCACGGCCGAGCAGGTCCGCGCCGCCCGCGATCTGGCGGACCTGGAGGAGCGTCTCGAACGGGCCGTGGCCGAAGCGCGCGCCCGCTCGCTCGCCCGCGAGGAGGCCGACCGCAAGGCCTCCGAGGCGGCCGCGGCGTGCGCGCAGTACGAGGGCGAGCTCGAGGCCACCCGGACCGCCGCGCTGACGGCCGCGGGCGAACGCATCGCGACCCGCAACGCGCGTCACGACGTGGACCTCGCCGCCGAGCGCGTCGCGGCTTCGCTCGCCCGCCTGACCCAGGCGGCCGAGAAGATCCGCGAGGAGCTCTCGTCCCGCGAGCGCGACGCCTCCGAAGCCGAGCATGAGGCGCAACGTCTGGCGTCGGCGGCGGCCGAGGCGACGGCGCGGGTCACGGGCCTCGAAGCCGCCGTGGCCTCGATCGCGTCGGCCATTCAGAGCGCCGAGTCGCAACGCGAGACCGCCCGGGAGTCCGCGGGCGCGCTCGAGCATCGCCGCGCGGCGATCGCGGAGACTCTCCGGGCCCGGGACACGAGCGTGGACGAGGTCCGGCGGGCGCTGGAATCGGCCGGGATCTCCGAGCGGGGAACGCTCTCCGACCGCATCCGCCCGCGCGCGGGGTGGGAAGACGCGGTCGGCCTCGTCCTGGGAGCCGACGCCGACGCTCTGCTCGCGGCGGGCGACGTGTCCCGGGCGGTCGACGCCATGCGCTCGCTCACGGCCGCCCGGATCGTCCGGACCGACTGGAAACACGACATCCGGCCCGACCGGCCGGAGGGCGCCTCGGGATGGGAAGACGTTCTCGAGGATCATGACCGGCTCTCGCCGGCGGAGCGGGCCGCGCTGCCCGCGACGGTTTTCGTCGAGGATCTCGGCCGAGCCCTCGCGTACGCCGAGCGGTTCCCGCAAACGACGTTCGTCACGAGCGGCCGCGAGGTCGTGCGCGGCCCCGTCGTGCGCGTCGCGGGACCCGCCGCCGAAGCCTCCGGAATCTTCGCCCTCCGGCGCGAAGAAGAATCCCTCGAACGCCGGCTCGAGGAGGCCCGCGGCGCACTCGTGTCGGTCGAGAAACGCGTGGAAGAGCTGCGGTCCGACCGCCAGCGCGGCGAGGGAGAGCTGCCGGCCCTCCGCGAAATCGAGCAGGAGGCCCGTGCGGCGCACACCGCGTTCGCGGCCCGACTCGAGGAGCGCCTGGGCGAACGCGACCGGCTTCGCCGCGAGAGCGCTACGCTGTCGGAAGAGAATCGCGCCCTTCGCGACGAGGCGGCCGGCTTCGCGACGCGGCGCCAGGCCCTCGAAGAAGAGGAGAGGCGGCACGCCGCCTCCGAGGACGCCGCGCATCAGCGGACCGCCGGCCTCTCGGCCTCGCTCACCGAAGCGCGTTCGATGGCGATGTCCGCCTCCGAGGAGCTCGCCCACCGCCGCACCGAGGCCGAGGTCGCGGCGGAGCGCCGCCGCGCCATGGAGGCCGCCCGCGACACCCTGCGCGAAGCGCGCACGACGCTCGAGCGGCGGCTCGCCGAGGCGACCGAAGAGGAGGCGCGCATCACGTCGCGCGCCGCCGAGCTCGTCCAGGAGGAGAAGGACGCGCGGGAGCGGCAGAAGACGAACCTCGCCTCCCGGGATGAGCGGGCCGCCGGCCACGCCGCGGCGTCCGAAACGGCGCGCGCCGCCGGGATCCGCGTCGAAACGGCCGAGGCGGCGACGCGCACGGATCGCGCGAGTCTCGATGCCGCCCGGGAAGCCCGCTTCGAGGCCGAGGTCTCGGCGACGCGGGTCCAATCCGACCTCGAGCACCTGTCGGCGACCGCGCGCGAGGAGTTCGGCGTCGAGCCCGAATCACTCGAGGGCCCCGCCGAGACGACCCCGGAAGCGCTGGCGGCGCTCGAAGCCGAGGTCTCCGAGCTCACCGCCTCGCTCGAGCGGCTCGGGCCGGTCAACGTGCTCGCCTTCGAAGAGCACAAGGAGATGTCCGAGCGCCTGACGTTTCTGACCGGCCAGCGCGACGACCTTCTCCGGTCGATCGCGGAGCTGCAGGAGTCCATCCGCAAGATCAACGCCACCTCGTCCGAGCGTTTCGCGGAGGCGTTCCACGCGATCAACGGCAACTTCAAGGCGATGTTCGAGCGCCTCTTCCAGGGCGGCAGCGCCGAGATGAAGCTCCTCGACGAGAGCGATCTCCTCGAATCGGGCATCGAGATCGACGCCCATCCGCCCGGCAAGCGCAATCAGTCGATCCTCCTTCTGTCCGGCGGCGAGAAGGCCCTGACGGCGATCGCGCTGCTGATGGCGATCTTCCGTTTCAAGCCGTCGCCCTTCTGCATCCTGGACGAGGTGGATGCTCCTCTCGATGAAGCGAACATCGACCGTTTCACGCGCCTGCTCCGGGACATGACCGAGGAGACGCAATTCATCGCGATCACCCACAACAAGCGCACCATGGAAACCGCCGACGTCATGTACGGCGTCACCATGGAAGAGCCCGGCTGTTCGAAGATCGTTTCGGTGCGGTTCGACTGAGCGCGTGCGAAGCGCCTCCGGCCGGCCGGAGGGACCTCCATCCTCGCGGGACCAGTCAGTTCCACAAAGACGTCGACACCGCGGTGCACGACATCAGGGCCGGCCGCGGCGGCGGCAACCATTGACCCGCCCGCAATACGACGCGATCCCGGTGCGCGCGATTGACCTCGATCGCGCGCATCCCGTAAGATGCGCCGCTCCCGAGCCGATGTAGCTCAGTCGGTAGAGCAGCGGTTTCGTAAACCGCAGGTCACCGGTTCAAGTCCGGTCATCGGCTCCAGTTCCGCCGCTTTTCCGCGAGCGCGCTCACAGGCGTCCTTCCGGGCTCCCGCCTTTCCGCGCAGGAACCGGATTCGAACCCCCGGTGTCCTCCTCTCCAGGAGGGCCGCCATGTTCGACACGACGCTGCTCGAATCCGGGAAAACGCACCGGCTGGAGGGGCGCAAGCGGAGCCTGCCGCTCGCGATCGGACTCCATGCGGCGACGATCGCCGCGCTCGTCGGAGCGTCGGTGTGGAGTACGGGCGAGCCGCCGGCGCCGCCCGATCGCGACGCGATCATCATGCCGGTCTCGCTCGCGCCGCCGGCTCCTCCCGGATCGGAGGGACCGCGCCACGTCGCGAGGACGACGAAGCCCGACCGATCACCCGCGCCCGTGCCCGTCGTCGCACGCATGGCGCCTCCGGACGCCGCTGCCGCAGCCATCGAGCCGGCGGCGCCGCCCGAGACCGACGGCCCCGTCGTCGACGGCCCGGACGAGGGCGGAGATTCCGGGAGCGGCCCGGGAGTGCCGGGAGCAACGGGCGAGGGAAACGGCTCGGGAACCGGCACCGGCTCGGCCGGCGCGCCGCTGGTAATCGGCGGCGACGTCCGGCCGCCGATGCTCGAATCCCGGGTCGAGCCGGAGTATCCGGAGCCGATGCGGCGGGCACGGATCGAGGGGGTCGTGATCCTCGAGGCCGTGATCACCGCGGGCGGCGGCGTCGACGAGGTCCGCGTCCTGAAGTCCGCCGGAGGGACGCTCGACCGCGCGGCCGAAGACGCCGTGCGCCGGTGGCGCTACCGTCCGGCCACTCTGAACGGCCGTGCCGTCAGCGTTTACCTCACCGTGACGGTGACCTTCGGCCTGCGGTCCTGAGTCCGCCCCGCGGCTCGACCCCGATCGCCGAACGAGTCAGGGCATCAGCTGGACCTGCAAGACGAAGGCCTGGTCGTTCGCAGGGCCGAGGTCCGCACGTTGCCGATGCGTGCGCGTGTAGTCGAACGTGATCTTCACGCTATTCTGCCTGAAGTAGTAGCTGGTATCGGCCGAGACCGCGGTGATGTCGTTCGACGGGACGTTCCGATCGTAGTCGACGAGCGAATAGCGGTCCGCGACGTCCAGATGCCCGGGAAGAATGAAGTACCCGGCCTGACCGTACCAGCCGTACGCATACAAGCGAACCCCACTGGTGTCACCGACGACCTGGCCGTAGAAGCCCTCGCTCTGGACCGAGAGGCCATGCCACTTGAACTGGGCGTCGAAGCCCCACGACTTGACGTCGACGCCCTCGCCCATCGTGAAGAGGTTTGCATTGCGGCCGAGCCACCCTGTCGGACCCGCGTAGTTCAGGGTCAGGGCCTCGAAGGCGGTATTCGAGACCTTCCGGAGCGTGTTCGCGAAGCCGTTGGCGCCGAACGAGAGAGCCGGCGTCTTGTGGTCCTGGATGTCGGCCTCGGAGTTGCCCATCGTCCCGATCGGATTGAAGACGACACGCGCGACAGGCATGACGTGGTCGGAGGCGCGAAGCGTGTTCTGGCCGTCTCCACCGAAGACGCCGACGGCGTAGTTCAGGACGTTGCAGACGGAGCCGTAGGTCATGAATCCGATGTCGCGGCTCGGCTTGAAGGCATCGACGGCGATCGCCCGTTCCGGAAACTGAATGAAGCCGTCGTTATAGAGCTCCTCGCGCGCAAATGGCATCTTGTACTGACCCATCTGGATCGAGGCCGCCTCGTCGAAGTTCCACGCGAGCCACGCATCTTCGAGGTACCGGTTCGCCGCCGTGCTCTCGAAGGCGGCCTGGAAGCGCCACGTGAGGCGAGGATCGAACGCATAGCCGCTCATGAAGAGCTTGAACCGCCGTACGCGAAATTCGTCGGCATCTATCCCTCCGGCAAGCATCGCATCGGAGCTCCTTTCGAACGGCCTCGGAAGCATCTTGTTTCAACCGGCTCAATGCAAATTAACCGTATGAATTCATATAGAATCGACCAGCATGAGCCTCTCCGCGCGTCACCCGCTCACACCGGCCGAGGCCGCCGCGGCGCTCGGCGTCAGCTACCAGACGATCAAGCAGTGGATCTACCGCCGGAAGATTCGCTCGGTGCGCACTCCGGGCGGCCACCACCGGATCCCCGCGTCGGAGATCCGCCGTCTCGGCGGCGCAGGCCCGATGCGCCCGAGCTCGGCCCTGGACGCCATCAGCGGGCGCAACAAGCTTCTCGGGAAGGTCGCCCGCGTCCGCATTTCGGGTCTGCTCGCGGAGGTCACGCTCGACGTCGCCGGGCAGAGGCTGACCGCCATCATCACCAGGTCGGCAGCGCGCGACTTGCAGCTGAAGCCCGGCGTCGACGCCTACGCGCTGATCAAGGCGACCGAGGTCATGGTGATCCGAGCGGAATGAGGAGGCGATCGTGCGAAAGTCTTCCGGTCTCGTCCTGGTGCTCGCGTTTCTGCTCTTCTCGGGCATGGCCGAGCCCCGGCCCGAGCTCCTCGTCTTCGGAGCCGCGAGCCTGACCGAGGCTCTCGAGGACCTCGGCAGGGCCTACGAAGCGAAGACGGGACAGCACGTCGCCTATTCGTTCGGCGCCTCGAGCGACCTGGCGCGGCAGATCCAGGCGGGAGCTCCGGCGGACGTCTTCTTCTCCGCCGACACGGCGAAGATGGACATCCTCGAGAAGGCCGGCCTCGTCCGCGCCGGCGACCGACGCGAGTTTCTCTCGAATGCGCTCGTCGTCATGGTCCCGAAGGACTCGACGGCGAGCCTCTCCTCACCGGACGGCCTGCTCGCGTTTCCGAAGATCGCCCTGGCGGATCCCGCGGCGGTTCCCGCCGGCGTCTATGCGAAGAAATGGCTGGCCCGCGTCGGCCTCTGGGAAAAGATCGAGCCGAAGGTCGTGCCGACGCTCGACGTGCGCGGAGCGCTCTCGGCGGTCGAGAGCGGCGGCGTCGCGGCGGCGATCGTCTATCGGACGGACGCCGAGATCGCGAAGGCGGCGAAGATCATTTATGCGGTCAAGGACGGCCCCGAGATCCTCTATTCGGTTGCGCCCGTGGCATCCTCCAGGCATCCGGCCGACGCCGCCGCTTTCGCGGCGTTTCTCGCCGGCCCGGACGGCCGCGCCGAGTTCGAGAAACGGGGATTCCTCGTGCGCGGTTCGAAGTGAAGTGGCGACACCCTCCGACCTCTCGATCTTCCTGCTGACCCTGCGGGTGGCGGGAATCGCCACGCTCGTGATTCTGCCGATCGGCCTCTTCACGGCCTGGAGGCTCTCACGGGGCGCCGGCGCATGGCGCACGCTCGTCGAGACGACGCTGTCGCTGCCCCTCGTCCTGCCGCCGACGGCCGTGGGCCTCCTGCTCCTCGAGGCCCTGAAGCGCTCGGGCGCCCTCGGCCGGCTCCTCGACGCGCTCGGCGTCGAGATCCTCTTCACGTGGAAGGCGGTCGTGATCGCGACCGCCGTGATGTCGTTTCCGCTTCTCGTCCGGCCCGTCCGGGCCGCCTTCGAGGAGATCGATCCGCGCCTGCTCGCGATGGGGCGGTCGCTCGGAAGCGGGCCCCTCGCCGTCTTCCGGCGCGTCGCGCTGCCCCTGGCGTGGCGCGGGATTCTCGCCGGCACGCTGCTCGCGTTTTCGCGGGCCCTGGGCGAGTTCGGCGCGACGATCATGATCGCCGGAAACATTCCCGGCCGCACGCAGACGATGGCTCTCGCCATTTTCCAGCGCACCCACATCGGCCGGGACGAGTCCGCGATGCGGCTGGTCGGCGTGACGGTCGTCATCGCCTTCGTCATCGTCTGGGCCACCGAGGTCCTGACCCGGCGGCGCTCCCGGCGATCGGCCGCGTGATCGAGCTCGATCTCGTCCTGCCCCTTTCCCGCTTCCGTCTGGAGGTCGCGGCCGCTCTGCCCGCCGATACGGTCGCGGTGCTTGGGCCCTCGGGCTCGGGAAAGACCTCTCTGCTCGAGTCGATCGCCGGCCTGCGTCCGAAGGCCGCGGGGCGCGTCGTGATCCGCGGCGAGCGCGTGATGGACACGGCGGCGAACTTGAGGCTCCCCCCCGAGCGCCGGCGGATGGGCTACGTGCCGCAGGACGCGTGCCTGTTTCCCCACCTCGACGTCCGGGGCAACGTCCGGTTCGGGATCGGCAAGCGCGCCGACCCGCGGCTCTTCGAAGAGGCCGTCGAGATCCTGGAGATCGCCCCGCTGCTCGATCGCTTTCCGGCGACGCTCTCGGGCGGAGAGCGTCAGCGCGTGGCGCTGGCGCGGGCGATCGCGACGGAGCCCCGCCTGCTCCTCCTCGACGAGCCCCTGGCGGCCGTAGACCCGGCACTGCGCGGGCGGATCCTCCCCTATCTGCTGCGGGTGCGCGAGACCCTGGGCGTCCCCTTCCTCTACGTGACCCACAACGCCGGCGAGGCGCGGGCCGTCGCCGAGGCCGCGCTGGTGCTCCAGCGCGGAGCGGTGGTCTTCGCCGGAACGCCGGAGGCCGCGATCGAGTCGATGTCCCGCGAGGATCCCGAGGCGCGTTTCGACAACATTCTCGCCGGAGACCTCGAATCCGCGACCGCCACGGGCGAGCTCGGCTCGCTCCGGATCGGCGACGCGCGCTTCGCCGTTCCCTTGGAAGAGGCGGCGCGCGGGTCGAGCTTCGCCGTTTTCTCGGTCGCGCCCGAAGACGTCCTCGTCTCGACGCGCCCCCTGACGGGTGTTTCGGCGCGCAACGTCCGCGCCGGGCAGGTCGTTTCGGTGGCGCCGGACGGAGCGAACGCCTGGGTCCGCGTCGCCGCCGGCGGCCTCGACTGGACGGCCCGGCTGACCAAATCGTCCGCCGACGAGCTCCGCCTCGCCGCCGGCGCCGACGTGTGGATCGCGGTCAAGAGCCAGGCGTTCCGGCGCCTGCGCTGAGGCCCGATCCCGAAGGACCCTCGCCCCAACCCTCTCCCCTCACGGGGAGAGGGGGTCACAGGGCCGAACGCGACGAGTACACGGAGCGCGGCGGCGAACCCGAAAAAATAATTTCCAAACCGGCTCCGGCGCCGGCCTCGGCGCCGCTCCGGCCCGTCCCTCCGGTCCGAGGCTTCGTCCCGCCCGGAGTCGCGCCCGTGTGGAGATTCGTCGCCGCGTTCCGGTTTATGAACGTTTCGTCCGGATTCTTGAGTCGCCCGGCGCGGGCATTTTTCGTAACCCCTTGTGTTTCCTTACGTATCACGCTCTGCGGCGTTGCAGGAAAGTTGCAGGAGACAGGCGAAGGAGGACAGGGATGAAGATCCGAACTCTGATCGTGGACGACGAGCCGCTCGCGCGCGAGTGGGTGCGCAACGGACTGCAGGACGAACCCGACCTCGAAGTCATCGGCGAATGCGGCGACGGCTTCGATGCGGTCAAGGCGATCGCCGCCGACAAGCCCGACCTGGTTCTCCTCGACGTCCAGATGCCCGGGCTCGACGGCTTCGGCGTTCTGGCGAGCCTCGGCGCCGAGAACCTCCCCGCCGTCATCTTCGTGACGGCGTTCGATCGCTACGCGCTGAAGGCGTTCGAGGCGCACGCGGTGGACTACCTGATGAAGCCCTTCTCGAGCGAGCGTCTCCACGAGGCGGTGGACCGCGCCCGCGCCGCCATCGACCGCAGCGCGTCGAAGAACCTCAAAGCCGAGCTCCAGGCGCTGCTTCAGGACATCCAGCGCGAACGGACGTATCCCGAGTGGCTGCTCATCAAGAAAGAGGATCGCAGCGTCTTCCTGAAGGTCGCGGACATCGACTGGATCGAATCCGCGCGCAACAACGTGCGGCTCCACGTCGGCAAGGACGTGTACGTGTACCACGAGACGACCACCGGCATCGAGGCACGGCTGGATCCGCGCCACTTCTTCCGCATCCATCGCTCGACGATCGTCAACATCGACCGGATCCGGGAGATGCACCCCTGGTTCAATGGCGACTACGCCGTGACGCTCAAGGACGGGGCGAGGCTGACCCTGTCGAGCACATACCGCGAACGCCTCAAGGACTTCCGGAGACTCGCGGTCTAGCGTCGAGGTCATGATCGCGTCGGCCGAGCGCCATGAAGTTCCGGGCCGTGCGGCCCTGGAGCGAGGCGTGGGAGGGGCACGGTCCCCCGGTTCGTCCCGGCGGAGCCCCGCCGCAGCGTTCGAGGCGGGTCCGCGCTCGTCGCACGGGCGATCCGCGCTGACGATCCTGCTCGTCTGGACCGGAGCGGCGCTTTTCATCGCCACGCAGAGATACCTGCGGGCGCCCTCGCTCCAGCCGAGGCTCGCGCTCCCGTGGGCCGACCTCCTCGCCGCGAGCTTCGTGACGGCATACATCTGGGCGCTGCTCACGCCTCCGGCCATGGCCGCCGCGCGGCGCTTCCGGCCGCGGCGAGGCCAATTCACGGGCCGAGCCCTCGCGCTCGCGGCGGTCGGCGCCGCGGCCGCGCTCGTTCATCTGACGGCCACGAATCTCTTCTGGCGAGCGGCCGATCGCGCCGGCGCGGGCCCCGATTTCCTCGCCACGTTTCTCGCGACGCTTTCCTTCGGCGGGGCGGCGCGCCTGGCCACGTTCTTCGGGATCGCCGGCGTCACCTGGGGGCTCGACGACTTCCAGTCGTACCGCGAGAAAGAGCTCCAGGCCTCCGAGCTCGAACGGGAGCTCGTCCACACCCAGCTCGAAGCCCTGAAGCTCCGGCTCCATCCGCCATTTCTCTTCCACACGCTCTCGACGATCCTGCCCCTGATCCGGACCGAGCCCCGCGCGGCGGCCCGAACCGTCGTTCAGCTCGGCGACATCCTGCGCCTCGCGCTCCACAACGACGCCGCCGGCCTGGTGCCCCTGAAGACGGAGCTCGAATACATCCGGCTCTACCTCCAGATCGAGCAGACTCGCCTGCGCGACCGCCTGGAGGTCGTCTTCGCGATCGAGACCGAAGCGCTGGACGCGGCCGTTCCGAACCTGGTGCTGCTGCCGCTCTGCGAGGGCGCGATCGCCAACGGAGCCTCCGTCCGGCCGGGGCGCTCCCGTGTCGAGATCCGGGCCTGGCTCGACGGAGGCGAGGTCCGCATCGAGGTGCGCGAGTCCCCGGCGGCCTCGCCCGGTTCCGGCACCGCCGGACCGCTCGACGATTCGTTCGTCCGCAAGACGCGGCGACGCCTCGAGCTCCTCTATCCCGAAACGCACTCGATCTCCCTCGCGGACCGCCTCGAGCGCGGCCACGAGGTCTCCCTGACGCTGCCCTACTCGCCGGTTTCCGACGGCGCCATCGCCGCGCAGGGGGCGGCATGAGCCGCCGGGCAAGAGGCGCGGGGCCCGATGCGAACGCCTCCGGCGTGCGCCACGCGGCCTGGATCCTCGGCATCTGGACCCTCGTCGGACTGTTCCGGGCGGCGGACCGCTACCTGAGCGATCCGTATCAGCTCCGCCGCCTCGAGTTCGGAGCCTGGGAGGCTCTCGCGCAGGCGCTCCTTTCGGCATACATCTGGGCCGCGCTGACGCCCCTCGTCGTCGCGATCGCCCGGCGCGAGCTGCCTCGCAGAACCCGCTGGGCGGTGCCGATCGGATCCCTCCTCGCGGCCTCGCTCCTCCTGCCGGTTCTCCACGGCGCCGTCTATCAGGTCGCGTATCCCCTCCTGATGGGCTTCCCGTTCGTCGTCGCGAGCCAGCTCGCGGCGCTCGGTCCGCTGCTTCCCCTCTCCTTGCCGACGCACTTCGTCACGTTCTGGGCCATCGTCGGGGCGACGTGGGCGGTGACGTACGCGAGCCTCTCGCGCGAGCGCGAGCTGCGGTCCTCGCAGCTGGAGACGAGACTCGTCAGCGCGAGGCTCGAGACGCTGAAGATGCAGCTTCACCCGCACTTTCTCTTCAACACCCTCCACAGCATCCTGCCGCTGGTCTTTCGCGACGGCGACGCGGCCTCGCGGACGGTCGTCCGCCTGGCCGACCTGCTCCGCCTCTCGCTCCAGAACGAAACGAGCGATCTTCTCCCGCTCCGCCGGGAGATCGAGCTGCTGCAGGTCTACCTGGAGATCCAGCGGACCCGTTTCGCGGACCGCCTGACCGTGGAGCTCGACGTCGCCCCCGACGTCGAAGACGCGCTCGTCCCGAACCTGATCCTGCAGCCGCTCGTCGAGAACGCCATCAAGCACGGCATCGCCGCGCGTCCCGGTGCGGGGCGGGTCGAGGTCCGCGTGCGGCGGGAAAGCGAGGCGCGTCTCGCGCTTCTCGTCCGCGACGACGGGCCCGGACCTTCCTCGGGCGGCCGGACCGGCGTCGGCGCGGGGGTCGGGCTCCGCAACACGCAGGATCGGCTGGACCTGCTCTTCGGCGAAAACCACGACTTCGAGTTTCGAGGCTTGCCGGGACGGGGATGCGAGGTGGCTCTCAGCATTCCGCTGGCCTTCGGGCCGCCGGCCGTGTTTCCGAAAACGGCGGCGGAGCGCGCGCTCCGCGTGCGAAGGACGGGGCCGCCGGCCGAGGCCGAGGCCGCGGCGTCGCCGTCATGACGACGCGAGGCATCCGGCCGCGCCTCTTTGCCGGGGCCCTCGCGCTCGGCTTCGCCGGCGCGGCGGCGTTCGGCGGGCCGCCGCCGGTCCCCTACGAACGAGCGATCGAGCAGTCGCGCGCGATGCTCGACGAGGTTCTCCAGCTCTACCCCGGTACGGCGGTCGCGGTCGCCGTCGGCAACGAGATCGTCTGGTCCACGGCGTTCGGATTCGCCGACGTGGAGCGCCACCGGCCCGTGTCGCGAGCCACCCAGTTCCGGATCTACGAGCTCGCGATGCCTCTGACCGCGACAATCATGGCGCGGCTGGCCGACGAGGGCCGCCTCGACCTCGACGCTCCCGTCCAGCGCTACCTGCCCGGAACCCTGGATACCGCGCTTCCGGTTTCGGCGCGGCAGCTCGCGGCTCAGCTCTCCGGGGCGCGCGACTTCGCGGACGGCGAGGACCTGCCGGCTCCCTGCGCGAGCGCCCGGGACTCCGTCCGAAGCCTTCCTCCTCGTCTCTTCGTTCGGCCGCCCGGCTTGAGCTTCGCGCCCTCGCGCCCCGGCTACGCCCTGCTCTCGGCGGCGCTCGAGTCCGCCTCCGGCAGGAATTTCGCCGACCTGCTCGCCGAGACCCTCGCGGCCCCCGCCGGAATGGCCTCGACGATGAGCGACGATCCGCGCCGCTTCCTGCCGGGCCGCACGCTCTTCTACGAGCGCGGGTGGTTCGGCCTGCTCGGCGCGGCCCGCCCGGTCGACACGAGCTGCCGCTGGGGCGGCGGCGGCCTGCTCTCGACCGCGGGAGATCTCGTCCGCTTCGCGGAGGCCCTCTTAAACGGCGAGCTCGTGCGCCCGCGGACGCTCGAGGCGATGTTCACGCCGCAGAAGACGCGCGGCGGCGAGAGCACCGGCTACGGGCTCGGCTGGCACGTCGATGCCGATTCGCGCGGACGCCGCTACGTCTGGCACGGCGGCCGGGGAATCGGCGGACGCGCCGCGATCGTCATCGTCCCCCGAGCGCGCCTCGTGGCCGTCATGCTCTCGAACATCGAGGGCGAGCGGCTCGACGAGCACGCGAGGCGCATCGCCGCCTTCTTCCTCGAGGGCGTCGAGGCGTCCGGCGGCCCGCCCGACATGCTCCGCGCGTCGGGCCCCGAAAAGCCGTCTCCTCCGCTGGCATACCGCGCGATGCCGGCGCCGGGGGAATGAAGTCCTCCAGATCCGCGCTCGGCTTCGAGCCCCACCCGGACGCGATCCTCCGTCGCCGTCCCGGCTGACCGACCGGCGCGGCTGCGCGAGAGCGCCCGACGGCGCGTATGATCGTTCCGAGTGCACTCCGCACCCGACGCCTCGCACCCGATCGCTCGGACTCCGTGGATTCGAGGCGCGGCCGCGCTCACGTTCGCCGCCTCGTTAGCCGCGGGAGGCCTGGGAATCGCGCGCGACATCCGAGTGGCTTTCCGCGATGCGGGACCGAGCAACGTCCCGGGCTCGATTCGCGCGCAGATCGCATCGATCGAGAAGCAGGTTCCGGCGGGAGAGGCCATTCTTCTCGTCTCGGACGATCTGCCCGACGAGCTCTGGTACACCCGCCTCGTCCAGCGCGCGATGTATCCCCGCCACGCGGTCATCATTCGCTATCTGCCGCTGCGGAGGCGGGACGCCGACGCCCTGCGGCGGCGCTGGGCGATTCGGTACGGCGTCTCCTTCGGACAGGCGCCGCCCGACGTCGGATATCTCCACCCGCAGGACCTCGGCCCGCTGCCGGCGATGGCCCATCGCGTGTGGGCGGGAGAGCTGTCGCCGCCATGACGTCCATGGCGGGCGGACTGCTGGCCGTCGTGATCCTCACGGCAGGATTCGCGTCGGCGGGCGAGCTCCTGCTGGGTCGACGGTCGCGCTCGCTCGCCGCGTGGAACGAGTCCTTCCTCGCCGGCATGGCGATCGCCGCCGCCGCTCTTTTCCCGCTCTCGCTCCTGCTTCCCCGCGCGGCGCTGAGCGTCGAGCTGGGCTTTCTGGGCGTTTGCCTCGTGGTCGCGGCGGTCCGATCGGCCTCGGCGCGAGCCGCCGCCGCGCGGCACCGGCGTTCCCGACCCGACGCCGTCTTCCTCGCTCTTCTGGCCGCTGTCCTCGCCGCCGTGGCCTGCTTCGTCGCCCTCGACTTTCGATACAACCTCTTCTGGGACGGTCTATTGATCTGGTCGAGCAAAGCCCAGGTCCTGTTCCACGAGGGGGCGCTCGGGCGGTCCTGGTACTCCGACGACGCCTACGAGCTTCGCCACCTGACTTACCCGCCGCTCGTCCCGATGTTCGAGGCGCTCTTCAGCCAGCTCCGCGGCGGGTTCGACTTCGATGCGGTCAAGCCGGTGTTCATCCCGTTCTACGTTTCCCTGCCGATCTCGGCATATGCGGCAGCGCGAGCCGCCGCGTCACGGCGGGTGGCCATCGCAGCGGCGTTAATGCTCGCCGTCGTTCCTCCCCTCGCGACGAGCCACTCGGCGGGCGGCTACGCGGACATGCCGCAGGCCGCATTCGTCGCGGGAGCCGTGGCCGCGGCGTTCCGACGCTCCGAGGATCGAAAGGCGCTTCCGTGGATTCTCGGCGGCATGACGACGGTCAAGGCCGAGGGCACGATTCTCGCCGCCCTGGCCGCGACGGCGGCCCTCGCCGTCTGGGGGTTCGACCGCGAGGAGCGGCCTCCGGCGCGGCGCCGGTGGACCCCGGCCTTCATCGTCGCGGCCTTTCTTGCCGTGCGAGTCGGATACCTCCGATGGCTGCACGTCGTGGACGTGTCATACGCGCCGCTCGACGCGGCGCATCTTCGCGAGGCTTTCGCGCGGATCCCTCTCGTCCTGCGCATCTGCCTCGTCAAGACCCTGAGCCCCCGTCGTTGGGGACTGCTCTGGCCCGCGTTCGGCGCCGCCGGAACCGTCCTGCTCCTGCGCGGAACGGTCCGTGAGAAGGCGCTCGCCCTCGCCACGGCGGCGGCGGCGCTCGCGTTCATGCTTCCCTTTCTCTTGACGAACTGGTCGGTCGAGCTCCAGATCGACCAGGCGTATCCGCGGCTGCTCGAGCAACTGGCGCCTGCCGCGGTTTCCGTCGTCGTGTTCGGCTACGTCCGCGCGATGGGGGAAACCCCCGCCACCCCATGACGGATCTCGACCGTCCCTTCGCCGGCCGCGCCGCGATCCTCTTCGCCGCGTTGACGCTGCTCGTCTACTGGCCGATCCTGGTCGGAAGAGTGCCTTTTCCGGCGGACGTCGTGACGACGTTCCCGCCGTGGGAATCCGTGCCGGGCCCCGAGCGCGCCCTCGCGCCGCACGCCGAGATGGGCGACCTCGCCACGGAGCTGTATCCCTGGAGGATGCTCACGCACCGCGCGGCCACTCGTGGAACGCTGCCTCTCTGGAACCCTAACACCCTCCTCGGCGCGCCGTTCGTGGGAGACCCGCAGAGCGCGCTGTTTTACCCGGCGAACCTGCCGTACTTCCTGCTGCCGACGGCCGCCGCGTGGGGACTCGCCTTCCTGATCCGGACGTTTCTCGCGGGATGGTTCGCTTCCCTCTACGCCCGAAGTCTCGGCGCGCGAAGGAGCGCCTCGCTCTATGCGGGGATCGTCTTCGCGTTCTCGGGCTGGGTGACGGCCTTTCAGGCGCGGCAGCACGTCGACGCGCTTCTCTGGCTCCCGATGGTCCTCTTCGCGATCGACCGGCTGCGTCACCGATTGGACGGCGCATCGCTCTCCTTGACGGCCGCGGCGTTCGCGCTCCCGGTGCTGGCCGGCCAGGCGGAGGTCGCGGCCCAAGTGACGATCGTCGGACTCGTCTATTTCGCCTACCGCGTCTTCTGCCCGCTGCGGCCTTCACCCGGGCCGCACCGCGGTCGTGTTCGCTTCGTCGCATCGTTTACCCTTGCGGGCGCACTCGCGCTCGGACTCTCCGCGGTTCAGAGCGTTCCCACACTCGAGTTCATCGGCCAGCTCGACCGCGGCGTGAAGGAGGTTTGGGGCCACAAGCCTCTTTCGGAGATCGTGGCCTTCGTCTCTCGAGATCTCGGGTCGAGCCCGAACTCCGCCGGCGTCGAGATTCCGGAGGGCGCCGCCTATGCGGGCCTGCTGACGCTGTTCCTCGCGCCTCTCGCTTTCTGGTCGGCCGCGCGGCGAGACGCGGTCTTCTTCTGGGCGCTCCTGTTCGTTGTCCTCCAGATCGTCTACGGCCTCGGCCCGGTTTACCGGCTTTCGCTCCACGTGCCGATCCTCCAGGGCATTCCGAACGCCCGCCTGCTCGGCGTCGCCGACCTCTGTCTGGCCGTGCTCGCGGCGCTCGGTGTCACCGCCCTCATCGAACGAGGCGTCGGGCGGGCGGCCGCCCCGGGATGGTGGCTCGCGGCGGCGGCGACATTCGTGGGCGCCGCAGCCGGAGTCTGGTGGGTCTTGGAAAGAGGACGGGTCGGTTTCCAGCCGCATCCGTGGATCTCCATGCGGACGGTCCGCGGCCCGGCCTCCTCCGCCGCGATCTTGTTTGCGGCCGTCCTCCTCGTCGCGCTCCTGTTGTCCGGGCGGGTCCGGCCGCCCCTCGACGCCGTGCTGGTCCTGGCCTTCGGAGCGCTCGATCTGATGAGCGCGAGCTATCGCTTCATTCCCTTTACACAACCGTCCCGGATCTTCCCTCCGTCTCCGACCATGGAGTACCTGGCGCGCGACCCGGACCCCCAACGCACCGTGGCGATCGACCGAACCTCCGGCTTCGGCTTCGAGGCCGCCTATGGCCTCGAGTCCCCCCTCGGCTTCAACGTCGTCGTGCACCGCACGAAGCGCGTGCTCTCCGTCTTCGGATTCCGCGAAGACTCGCCGGCCTTCCTCTCGGAGCTGGTCGCCGACTCGAAGGGGCGCCTGCTCGACCTGATGAACGTCAAGTACTTCGTGGCCACCACCTTGAATCGGAGCGCGGAGCGGCTGGCCGCGCGGGCAGATCGCTTCCGCCTCGTCTTCCGCGACGCGAGCGTCCGCGTGTTCGAGAATCTCACCGTGATGCCCCGGGCGTTTCTCGTTCCGGCGTCGGGCATCGAAGTCGTCTCGTCGGAAAGCGCGCGGCTTTCGCGGATCCGCTCAGCGGATTTCGATCCGTCGCGAACCGTCGTCCTCGCCGAGCGGCCGCCCGTCCAACCGGGGGCGCATGCGGCCGCCGCCGCGACTCCCGGCGTCTCGGGCTTCGTTCAGGGCATCAACGACGTCCGACTCGTCGCCGACGTCTCCGAGCCGGGCATTCTCGTCCTCAGCCAGACGTACTATCCGGGCTGGCGCGTCTCGGTGGACGGCGAAGCCGCGACGCTTCTGCGCGCGGACTACGCCTTCGACGGTGTCGGGCTAACGCCCGGGCGGCACACGATCCGCTTTGCGCTGGAGCCAAACTCGCTCAGAATCGGGGGCCTGATGACCGGGCTGTCTCTCGCGATTGCGGCGGCGCTCTGCCGGAAGAGGAGGCCGCGCTGAGCTTTTTTCGCCGGCGCCCGGCCCCGACCCCTCCGCCCGAGCTTCCGGCGCCGCCGATCGACGGCTCGCCGCGCGCCCTCTCCTCCGCGAGCCCGGCCGAGCTATACGACGAGCTGCTGGTGCGCCTCGGATTCGACTCGAATCAACCGGGCTGGTTTCCCGCGCTGCGGGAGCTTCACCGCCATTCGCGGCAGCGGCGACTCCAGCTCTTCCCCGATTTCTTCTATGCCCCCGTTTTTTCGCCGGGGGACCTGCCGCCGGAAGTCTGGAGCCAGACCTTCCCCGATTGCGGAAAGTTCGACCTCGAGGCGCAGCGCGCGTTTCTGCGCGAGACCCCGAGCTTCGCGAAGGAGCTGTCCCGCCTTCCGTACGACAAGCCGGCGGGCGACGAGGCGTCGTTCTTCTGGGGAAACGACCAGTTCAGCCACTCGGACGCCTCGCTCTATTACTCGATCCTCCGCCGGTTCCGGCCTCGCCGCGTCGTCGAGGTCGGCGCCGGCCACTCGACCAAGCTCGCCACGCAGGCGCTGCGGGACAACGGCAGCGGCCGGATCCTGTGCATCGATCCCCACGCGCCGCAGTGGCTCTCCCGACTCGGCGCCGAGGTCGAAGTCATCGCGCGGCCGGTCCAGGAATCTCCGGATGCGGTCTTCCTCGAGCTCGAACCGTCGGACGTCCTCTTCATCGACGGATCTCACATCTCGAAGACGGGCTCGGACGTCAATCACCTCTTCCTGCGGATCCTGCCTCGCATGCCGCGGGGCGTGATCGTTCACGTCCACGACATCTGCCTGCCGTACGAATACCCGAAAGCGTGGTCCGAGGACGTGCTCTGCTACTGGAACGAGCAGTACGTCCTCGCGGCGCTCCTCGCCAACAGCGGCAAGTACGAGATCCTGCTGGGCAACTACTTCATTCAGAACCGGGACATCGCCGCCCTCCGGCCGTTCGTGCCGGCCGTTCCGGGCGTCTTCCCGGGCGGCGGCAGTCTCTGGATGAGAGCGGTCGAGTAGAGGCTACTGAGGGCGGCCGGCGCCCTCTCCTTCCGGAGCGCGAAAGCGCCGGAGGAGCCGGCGCACGACGCCGACCTCCTCTTTGGGATCCGGCTCGGCGACGACGGGGATCGGCTCGGACTCCGCGACGGGCTCGGGCGCCTTCGGCGGGACCAGACCGAGCTCCACCCGGATCGGATGAATCGCCGAGGCATGCACCTCGTAGGTCTTGTGCAGGACGCACTCGCGGCACGCTGGATGGACGCGCCCGTCGCGGATGTGCTCACGGACCGACTGGAGCGCCGGGCCGTTCCACGCCGCGCCGACGTTCGCCTCGCCGGTGAACTCGCCGAGATCCTCGTGGACGCTCATGAAACAGCACACGCGCGCCTTGCCCGCCGCCGACAGATACAGGGTCGTCCACGGGTAATGGCAGTACATGAGGGGAAGCCCCGTTTCCGGGTTCGTCGGGACGGGAGGAAACGGATCCGCCGAAGCCTGGGGGGCGGCCGGCGGCGCCGGCGCCGTTTCGGCGGCCTGGGTCGCGAGCTGCGTCGGGAGCTCCGAGGGCGCCGGCGGCTCGGGAAGCGTCCGGTTGTGGAGCGCCACCGTCTCGGCGCCCGCCGGCTTGTCGGGCCATTCGAAATCCGGATTGACGAAGCACTGAAACGTCGTTCCACTCGGCTCGATGATCGCCTTCGCCTCCTGGACCAGCGCCTCGAACGCTTCCTTCGGGACCGCACCGAGGTGGAACTCCTTGTAGTAATTCTCGTACGCCCCCAGAGCCTCCATGAAGTGGTGGAGCGGATTGACGCCCATGAAGTAGATGCCGAGCGGCGCCAGCAGACGGGCGAGGTCCGGCAACTCCCGGTAGTTGTCGTTCTGCGCCACGAAGTTCACGACGATCCGCGGGAATTCGGACTTACGGCGGGCCTTTTCGTCGCGGATGAGCTCGAGCGTGTGCAGGATCTTGGTCAGGCTCGCGCCCCGCAGCTTCTCCATCGTCGCATCGGTCGCGCCGTCGATCGAGAACGTGATCTGGTCATAGCCCGTCGCGACGAGCCATACCACGTCCGCGGGCCGGATCAGGAGGCCGTTCGTGATCCCGGAGGTCCTGCAGCCGTGGTTCTTCAGGACCGTGACGAGCGGCGCGAGCTCGGGATACAGAAACATCTCGCCGTATCCGAACGTGTACACCTCGACGGCCGCCGCGAAGAAGTCGTCCATGCGCTCGAGGATCGGCCACGACAGGTCGCGTCCGTTCTTGGCGAGCGACGGGTCCCACGCAAACCCGCATTTCTTGCAGCGCAGGTTGCAGCGTGAGCTGACCTCGAGGAAGAGCTGGATCGGCTTGTTCGTGGCCTCGAGAGAGCCGGCGGAGACGTTGGCGAGATAGGCGTCGAAGTTGGCCTTCTTGGCGGCTTTCGGGTCCGGAGGCGCCGCTGCCGGGGCCGGAGCGGAGCTTGGGGCGGAGACCGGGGCTTCCACCCTGTGACTTTACTCCGCTCTCGGCGAGATGCCAAATACACAGCCCATCTCGATCGGCGACGTCCGGCGCGAACGAGCGCCGTCAGATTCGAAGCGCGACCCCTTACGCGACGGGGCGTTTCACGGAGCGATCTTTTTCGGTTGGCGGATGGACTCTCGCCCTCGACCGCCGGAGCCACTCGTCGAGACCGATCCGGCCGAGGCGCGCCTCCCCCAAAGGCACGAGTGAACGCTCCTCCACCCGGCCCCCCCAGTATCGGGCTTCGGGATCGCTCACGACACGACGCGGGTCGCCGACCGCCTTCAGATAGCGGGCGACGATCTCGTTGAATGGCGCCCGTTCCGGGCCGGCGATCTCGACGATGCCCCTTCGGGGCGCCCCGAGCGCCACATCGGCAACGATGGCCGCGACGTCGTCCGCCGCGATCGGCTGGAACAGGCCGGGCGCGATCCTGACGGTCTTTCCATCCGAGCTCGAATCGGCGATGGCGCCGAGGAATTCCAGGAACTGGGTCGAGCGGATGATGGTGTACGGCATGCCCGAGGCCTCGATCAGTTTCTCCTGGGCGACCTTGGCGCGAAAATAGCCGTTGTCCGGCGTCCGGTCGGTTCCGACGATCGATAGTGCGACATGGTGCCGGACGTCCGCGGCGGCCTCCGCCGCGAGGAGGTTGCGGCCGGAGGTCTCGAAGAACTTCAGCACCGCCTTGTCTTCGAACGAGGGCGAATTGGCGAGGTCGATGACCACCTGCGTACCGGCCATGGCCTCCTTGAGGCCTTCGCCGGTGATGGTATCGACGCCGGTATCGGGCGAAGCGGCGAGAACCTCGTGGCCGCCCTGGCGAAGTATGGCGACGGTCTTCGAGCCGATGAGGCCGGTGCCGCCGATGACGACGATCTTCATGATTTACCCTCCTTTGTCGATGACTGGTGATCCTCGATGGGTTCGAAAGGCCGGTGAAAACCGGGCATGGTTCTTTCCCGCTCGCGGCGCCGCGACGACTTTGCGAGGCCAGCCGCTCTGCGCCGACCTGCCGCGATGCGCGGCCATGGCCCGTGCGGTGCGCCGATAGATGGTCGTGCAAACAATGCGCCAGCCTCCGCGGCGACGGCCAGGCAGGCGAGTGGGGTGCGGGCGCGGTCCGGGGTCAGGTTCCGACCCTGGATGCGACGGCCGCGACGCCCTCGCGGGGCGTGTGGGCCTTCCACTCGACGCCGAACTTCTTCTCGAAGTAGGCCTGGTTCTTCTTCCACAGCGCGTCGTACGCCTCGGGCGAGAGCTTGCGGAAGGCGCCCTGTCCGACGTGATGGACGTAGGCGTCCTCGGCGCACGCGACGCGGTAGCCCTTCGCGCGCATGCGGACGGCGAAGTCGTCGTCCTCGAACATGCCGATTCCGTAGGCCTCGTCGAGAGGTCCGACCTCGTCGAGGACGTCGCGGCGGGCGGCAACGCAATACATGGCGGCGACGCCGATGTCGAAAACGCGGCCGCGGTGCGCGCGGGCGCGCCGCGCGGCGAAGGCCGGCAGATCCGCGACGTCCGAATAGTCGGGCTCGACGCGGGCCTCGTTGCCGCAGAAGTTCGTCGTCGGGCACAGCAGGCCGATGGACGCGTCGCGCCGGAGGTGGGCGGCGAGCCGCCCCATGAGCCCGGGCGGGACGACGGTGTCGTTGTTCAGGAGCACCACGATCTCGCCGGCCGCGAGGGCGATCCCCTGGTTGTTGGCCGCGGCGAAGCCGCGGTTCTCCCGATTGAAGACGCACCGCACGCGCGGGTCTCCCCTCGCGACCTCGGCGAGGTATTCCGGCGTCCCGTCGGACGAGCCGTTGTCGACGACGATGACGTCGAGCCGCGGCCACGTCTCGTGCTCGAGGAGCGAGTCGAGGCAGGCCTTCGTCAGCTCGAGGCCTCCGTAGGTCACGATCACGACCGACACCACCGGGAACGCCGGGGCCAGGCCTTCGACGATCGCGTCGTACCGATGCGACCAGTCGTTCTCCTCGGCCACGCGCCGGCGCTCGGCCCGGCGGGGGTCGTCGGCCGGCTCGGCCAGGGCTCGGTCGAGCTGCTCCATGAATTCCTCGTGCCCGCGGGCGAGATAGGAAAGCTCCTCGTAGGGCAGCAGCTCGGTGAGGGCGGGCGAGACGACGGGCTTGCCGCCGTAGAGGTATTCGTAGAACTTCACCGGGTTCGTCGCCTCGGTGATGTCGTTGACGAGGAACGGGATCACGCAGGCGTCGAAGTTCCACAGAAGCTGCGGCATCTCCTCGTAGGGGCGCTGACCGAGGAGGCGAACGTTCGGCCGCTTCGCGACGGGCGACAGATCCACGTCGAAGTGCCCGCCGGCGAGGACGATCGTGCCCTGCGGATAGCGATCCGCGATCTTCGTGAGGAGCTTGACGTCCACCCACGACGCGAGCGCGCCATAGTAGCCGATGATCGGACGCGAGGCGCCGGCGAGGAGCGCGTTTTCCTGGAAGCGCGCCCGATAGTGCTCGGCATCCATCGCGTTCCTGGCGAGGATGAGCCGGGGCGTTGCCGCCTTCCACTTTTCCTCGAGGCGGTCGGCCGAGACGATCGTGGCATCCGCGCCGCGAACGAGCTTCTCCTCGAGCGAAAGGACGCTCTGGCCGAAGCCCGGGAAGTTCGTCCACTCGTCCATGCAGTCGTAGACGACGCGCCAGCCGAGGCGCTCGCGCAGGCGCAGGGCGAGCGGCGCCCAGAACGGAATCTGGACCAGGCAGACGGCGTCGCCGATCGCCAGGTCCTCGGCGAGCGCCTCGAAGGACTCCGCGAGCACGTCCACGTCGGCCGCGTCGAGGTGGCCGCTGTACACGTTGAGCGACCGGCGCGAACGGATCCGGAGCTCTCCCACGCGCTCGGCCTTGTGGACGAGGTCCCAGGCGGCGCCTCCCGGCGACAGGAACTTCGTCGTGGAGAGGTAGAAGACCCGGTGGCCGTGCCGTCCGAACTGGGTGGCGAGCTGCTGCGGGCGCTGAAAGCGGAAGTCCCAGTCGATGATCGAGAAGACGATCGTGTCGTAGCGGCCCTCCGGCTGCATCGGCACGGCGTCGGTCGCGCGATGCGCACCGGGCTCGGCCGGCGCCGCGGCCTCGACGAACGAAGAGTCGGCGACCGGAGCGAGCCTGCGGCGCAGCCAGCGCGCGAGTGGCCGGGGGATCACCCGCGAGCCGACGGCGAAGAGAGGCGTTCCGGGCGCCGTGGCCCGTCCTGCGGCGCGGCGGATCCGTCCCACGCGGTCGCGGAGCCGACCGAGGCGCGAGGTCTCCCAGCGCTCGAGCTCGGCGAGCGCGGCGTTCAGATGCGTTTCGCGGGCCTCGGAGATTCCGCGCTCCCTCTCGAGCTCGCGTTCGAGGGCGCCGACCCGTTCGGCCATGATTCGCTCCCGCACCGCCACCTCGCCGCGGAGGAACTCGATGCCCTCCTTCTGCTCGCGAACGACGGCATCGAGCCGGCGAATCTCGCGGATTCGGGAGGACACATTCTCCCCTCTCCCCCCGGCGGGGGGAGAGGGTTGGGGTGAGGGGGGCGACGTGCGGACGGGGATCCGGGCAATCGCCTCTCCGAGCGTCCGGTACCGCATGTCCCAGGTGTTCTCGCGGGCGAGCGCGCGGCGACGGCCGGCGAGGCCGGCGGAGGCGTCTTCGCGGATCGCCGCCTCGAGAGCCGCGGTGAAATCGCGGTCCGCGTCGTAGAGCGTCACGACGTCCTCGAAGGCCTCGACCTCCGGAAGCCGGCGGGCGACGATGGGCTTGCCCGTCGCGAGGTACTCGTAGAGCTTGACCGGGTTGGTGGCCTCGGTCAGCGGCGTCCGCTCGAACGGGATCGTGCACACGTCGAAGCCCGCGACGTATGCCGGGAGCTTCTCGTACGGCACCTCACCGAAACGATGGACGTTCGGCCGTCCGTCGAGCGTTTCGAGCGACGCCGAAGAGGCATCGCCCACGAGAGCGAAGGACCAGTCCGGGTGCCGGCGCGAGGCCTCGGCGACGGCCGCCGCGTCGAACCACGACGCGATCGCGCCGTAGTAACCGACGACCGGCCTCGCGAGGCTCGCGAGAGGGCTCGCATGGCGCGGCGGCAGGCTCTCGAAGAGGGCCGCGTCGCCCCCGTTGGGAAGCCGCAGGACGTCCGGCCGGATCCGCCGGAGCTTCTCGACGAGAAGACTCGACGTGGCGAGAACGAGGTCGGCTTCGCCCGCGAGGCGCCGCTCGCCCTCGGCCGTGTCCGTCCCGTGCGTTCCAAACCCGGTGTGCTCGTCCATGCAGTCGTAGACGAGGCGCCAACCGTAGCGGCTGCGGAGCTCGCGCGCGAGCGGCTCCCAGGAGGGGTACTGGACGAAGAGGACCGCGTCGGCCGAGAACCCGAGGCGCGGCGCCAGGACCTCGAAGGCCGCGAGCGCCTGGGCGAGGGACTCGCCGTCGAGCATCCTCGAGTAGATGTCGAAGTCGTGCTCCCCCGGCAGGGCGATCTCGGTGACGCCCTCCGCGACCGATCGGGCCTCCGGCTCCCGGTCGAGCCCGAGAAAGCCCGTCCGGGCGTAGAAGACGCGGTGCCCGTCCCGCGCGAAGCGCGAGAGCAGCTGCTGGGGCCGCTGGTAGCGGAAGCCCCAGTCGATGATCGGAAGGCCGATGACGTCGAACAGGGCTCGTATCTTGCCACGGCCCGCGGATTCGGCGTCAGCGGGCGGCGGGAACCAGGAGGCTCACCTCTTCGATCTCGATCGAGGGCCTGCCGTCGCGCTTCTCGACGTAGTCGTACATCCGCTTCCAGACCGCCTCGACCTCGGGCGGCGCATTGTCGGGCGTGTCGTGATCCCGCCAGGTCAGGATCTCGCGAAGATAGGGCTTGCCGCCCGCCTCGGTTCCGCTGACCAGAACGTGGGGCGCCTCGTGGACGAGACCGAGGCGGCGCAGCAGCGGCCAGTGATCCTCGCGCATGAGCTTCTCCATCTCGGCTTCCTTGCCGGGGCGCACGTGGTACGTGACGCTCACGGTTTCGGGATCCTTCGCGCCTCCGTCTTTCCCCAGAGCCGGAAGGCTCGCACACGCGGCGACGACCAGGGACAACCACAGTCTCTTCATGGAGACCCCTCGAGGCCTTACGGCCGCGGATCCGGAAGGTTGCGGCGCACAAAAAACAGGCCGGCGAGCCCGAGGGCCCGCCGGCCGAAACTTCCTTTCTTCCGCGGCTACCTCAGAACGACAATCTCGCGCCGAACCGCACGACGCGGGGGCTCTGCATCTCGATGATCTGGTCGTACACGCCCGGTCCGAGATCCACGCGCGCGTTGCGCTGGAGGACGGTGCCCGAGTTGGCCGCGTTGAAGACGTCCGCGGAGATGGTGATCTCGAGCGGGTTGACCGTGATGACCTTCTCCAGCCTCAGGTCGAGCTCGTAGACGTCGCCGTAGCGATACTGACCGAGCGACGTGATGATGTTGTCGCGCGGGCCGAGACCGTCGCCCGGATCGAAGCGGTAGTAGTTGATGAAGGGATAGCCTTCCCGGCCGAAGAAGTTGGCGGCCACGGAGAATCCCGCCGGCAGCTGATAGAGGCCGCCGACGTTGAAGATCCACCGCGAGTTGATGAACACCTCGTTGCGCGCTCCGCTCGCGGCGCCGGCCGGCAGTGCCGCGATGTCGTCGCCCGCGCACGTCGAGCCGGTCTGGATGCCGATCGGCGTGCCGGGCCAGAGCTCGTTGTTGCCCCCGCGGTCGCTCGTCGGGTCGTAGCAGGACCCCGCGCCGCCGTGCTGGTTCCAGTTCTGGTAGGTCGCGCCGCCGCGGACGAGCCACTTGTTCGAGAGCCGCTTCTGGAACGTCAGGTCGACCCCGTTGTAGGTCGTGTTCCAGTCCGGACGGTTGGAGAGCGTCAGGCCCGCCGGCACCGCGACGCCCGGCTTGAGCTGGTAGTAGGGAATGTCGAAGGGCGTGCCGTTGAAGAGGACGCCGGTCAGGTTTCCGCCGACCTGGTAGTCGTTCTCGGTCAAGCCGGTGCGGTGGGGCCACAGCGCCCCGTCGTACTTGCGGTAGGTGTAGTTCACCGCGACCACGAAGTTCTGCATCAGCTCGTGCTCGATGCCCCCGATGATCTCGGTGGTCTTGCCGGCCTTGAAGTTGGGATCCACCACGTTCGGCGAGATCGCCGAGCCGGGGTTGGAGGGATCGACGCCGTAGTGAGAGACGAGGTTGTTGAGGTTCAGCTCGTCCCGCGTGATGACGTGATCGCCGTTCGCGTCGTTCCAGTAGTAGTAGAGACCCGAGAGGGCGCCCGCGTTCGTGAACGCGATGGCATTGGCGCCGAGCTGGTCGGCGTATTGCGAGTAGCTCGCGCGCAGGAGCGTCGTCTTCTGCTGGCCGAGCGCGTAGGTCGCGCCGATGCGCGGCACGACGTTCTGCCACGTGAACGCCGCCGGCTGATCGGTCGTGGTGATGGCCGGCAGAAGGTCCGGGATGACCGGGTTGGCCGGCGTCGTCGAGCCGAGGTTGTGGCCCTGCTGCCAGTCGTACCGGACGCCCGCGTTGATCGTCAGGTTGCCGAGGGTCAGCGTGTCCGCGAGGTAGCCGCTGTAGTACTTGAGGCTCGTGTTGACGACGGCGTCGCGCGTCATGGTGGCGACCGGCGCGTTGAAGTTGGCGAGATCGCCGTAGTTGCCGTTGCCCGGCCAGGACGAGACCGAGTCGACCGTGGTCGTCCGGTAGTTGAAGCCGAACTTCAGCTCGTGGCCGAGGCTGCCCGTGTTGAAGAAGTAGGAGCCGCTCGTCGAGGCCTGCTGCTGGGGCCGGACGGTGTCGGCGAACAGGTAGCTGCCGATGAACTGTCCCTGCGGGTTGATGTACAGGTCGTTGACGTCCGTGCCGCCCTCGGGCGTCAGCGAGAATCCCGCCGAGACCGACGAGTACGACGCCGTGGCGAACAGGCTGGACGAGAAGATCTGATCGATCTCGCCGCGCCAGATCGTCGTCGGCCCGGTCTGATCCCAGGACGCCGGCGGCGGACGGTTGAAGCTGACGTTGCGGCCGAACTTTTCCTTGTTGCCGTTCGAGAAGGTCCCGGCGAGCGACGTCGAGTCGAAGAGCTGCCAGTTGATCTTGGCGTTGTAGTCGATGAGCGTCGTGTTGTCGGGGTTGCCCTGCGCGTTGAAGAGGTTGATCTGGTTGCGCCCGTAGGCGCCCCAGGCCCAGATCTTGTCCATCCAGAGCGGGCCACCGACCTCGATGCCGTAGTCCTGGACCTCGTTGATGCGGTTGCCGCCGTTGATGACGCCCTGGGCCTGGTCCTCCGGCGTCACGTTGTCCCACTGCAGGTCGCTGTTGGCGAGGAAGTACCGGGCGGAGCCATGGACCTGGTTCGAGCCCCGCTTCGTCACCATGTTCAGCTGGACACCGGGTGTCGCGGCGGTGACGTCGCTGCCGCCGGTCGAGGCCTGGATCTCCTGGAACGAATCGAAGTCGTAGTAGTTCGGGGAAGAGCCGAGCGCGCCCATGTCGGTGATGGTCACGCCGTCCACGTTCCAGGTGTTCTGGCTCGAGTCGGAGCCCTTGGCGACGTAGGTGGACTGCTGCCCGCTCTCGTTGCCGCCGACGTTCACGCGGTCGAGCTGCACGCCGGGGACCGTCCCGAGGATGACCCACGGATCCCGGGCCGTCGGTATCTGCGTCAGCTCCGTCTGATCGACGACGGCGCCCGTCTGGACCTGGCGCGTATCGAGCAGCGCCGTGCTTTCGACCAGAACCGTCGCCTCGGCCGACGAGATCTTCAACTGCGCGTCCGCCGCCGTGTTCTGACCGACCGAGACCTTGACCTCGGCGTTGGTCACCTTCGAGAAGCTCTGGAGCTCGTAGGTCAGCGTGTACACGCCCGGGTCGAGGTTGGGAAACCGGAACTCGCCCTTGGCGTCGGTCGTCTGCACCTTCGCGGCGCCGATTCCGGACAGGGTGACCGTGACGCCCGGAAGGGCGGCGCCCTGCTCGTCCACGACGGTTCCGAAGACGTTTCCCGTGAGCTGCTGCGCCGAGACGATCGGAGCGAGGGCGAGAGCGAGTGAGGCCGCGAGACTCGCCGCCCGCAGGCGCGCCATCCATCGGCACGTTGGTCGGTGTGCGTTCATTTCCTGGCATCCCTCCTTGCGCCCGCCACACGCTGGCGCGCCGTTGACGGAGAGCAACGCCAGTGCCACGCGCATCGAGAGCGGCCACGACGCGCGCGCGGGCCGAGCGCCGCCGAACGGCGGACCGGACGAGCCGGCGGCGGGACGGCGAAACGCGCCGAAGTCCCGCGTCCCGCGGAGGATTCAGAACCGTGGACGCGCGGTCGGCGCGCTGAAGCGGGAGGACGAAACCGAAACGGCGGACTGGAAACGGAACGCTCGGGACGAAGGCCGGGTGCCCGTGGACTTGCTCAGGGCCGAAGCCGGGGCCAAGTGCGCCCGTACGGAGTTTTGAACGCGTCCACGATCGCCGCGCGACTCGCAGCGCGAAGTGGACCCGGCCGCGAACGTGGCGGCGAAGATTCTTTCCGGTCAGTTCACCGGCAGCGGTTCCGGAATGGACTCACGCCGCCGCGCGAAGACGCGGTCGAGCGAGATCGGTCCCGCGCCGTAGGCGCCGAGCCACAGGAGGATCACGATGTAGAGGTACTCCTCCATTCCGAAGAGGTCCGAGAGCTCGTGGATGTCGGCCTTCTTCGCGGTCAGCAGCGCGACCGTCAGCGTGACGATCAGGGGCAGCGTCGCCACGCGGGTGAAGAGGCCGATCAGGATCAGGGCGCCGCAGACGAACTCCGCCGTGGCGACGAGCGGTGCCTGGACTTGCGGCGCCGGAATGCCGAGCTCCGTGAAGAACCCGACGACCTTAGGCAGGTTGTGGAGCTTGCCCCAGCCCGTCTGGAGGAAGAGCCCGCCGATCGTGAGCCGGGCCACCGTCGGAGGAAGCCATCGCAAGCGGGTGGAGACCGTGTTCACGAGGCGGTGCAGTCCGGAAGAGCGGTCCATGGACGTCATTTCGGCTCCTTGTCGTGGGAAGCCTATCCCGCGCTCCCCGCCTCAGAACCAGCGATACTGGTAGGTCAGGCCGTAGGTCGTGAAGTCCTGGCCGATGCGGACACTGGCCCCTCTGGCCCAGGCGGCCTTGAGCACGTGCCCATGGCCGAGGGCAATGCCCAGGGTCGTTCCGATGCGCGCGTTCTCCCGCCGATCGACGTCGAGGACTCCATCGAGGCTCGTCACCCCTCCCGCGTACCAGGTCCCGTCGACCGCGAGCCAGAGGCCCGGGAGGAACGCGTAGATCACGTGTCCCTGGAGGGCGAAGATCGGCTCCTGTGTGCGGCGGTGACCTCCGAAGAAGTCGTCGTTCGCGGTGAAGAGCCAGACGCCCGCATAGAGCTCGAACGTCCACCTGCCGGCGGGATGGACGAAGCCGAGCTCCGGCTTGAATGACCAGCGGTTGGTGCCGATGTTGATGAGCTTGGTGCCGTCGTACTGGCCCGTGGGCATGGAGACGACGAGGCTCGCGCCCAGCGTCGTGGCCGGAGCCGTGTGGGCAAACTCCTGCGGGGTCATGGACGGCGCGCCGAAGATGTTCGTGGCAAAGCGCCACTGCATGTCGCCCTGTCCCGAACGCGTCAGCGTGCGCGCCTGCTCGCCGACGTCTCCCGTCACCGTGCCCCACACGTACGGCAGGGTGACCAGGGCGCTCGCGGATCGGCCGAAGAAGGAAAACGTGCGGTCGTAGAACGGCGAGACGGCGTTGATCCTCGCGTTCACGTCTTCACGGGCAGCGACGGGTCCGTGATCACGTCGCCCGTCTGGTAGACGTACGGCGCGCCGAGGATGTTCACGTCGATCGGGTTGGGCGCGTAGGCGCGCGGCTCCAGCTGCTGCGCGGAGGCGGCGGCGAGGCCCACGACGGGCAGCACGGCCGCGAGAAGAGCGTGGCGGATCAAGCCGGCGATGGGCGCCGCGACGTCCACGCGAGCGCGAGCGCGACGAGACCGTGCAGGATCGCGGCCGGCCACAACAACACTCCCGCCATGCGTCCGACCGCACCGAGCTCGATCAGGTACAACGCGATCAAGGTGTTGTACACCCACATTCCCCGGACCGCCGCCCGGACGTTCGTGCGGGGATCTCGAGAGGGCCAGCAGGCCGACACCAGGGCGAGAAGCGCGAGACCGAAACACCGAGCCGCCACGATGCCGATTCCGACGGGCTCGCCGCCGAGCAGAAGTCGAACGATAATACCGGGATCGGCCGCGAGCAGAACGCCCGTTCCGAGCTCCACCACGACCGTGAAGACGAGAATGCGACGCAATCGGCCTCCGAATCGCCGGACGGCGCCGCACGGAGCGACGCCGCCCGGCCGAACCTGGGATCGAGACTCTAGTCGGACGCCCTCGCGACGGCCCATGCCGCCTTTTTCTGGTCGGCGTCGGCCAGCTGCGACGGCCCGAGCTTGATCGTCAGCTTGTCGATCTTCCCCGTGAAACGGAACGGGATCTCGTAGCTGCGGTCCACGGGTGTGCGGGTGTCGACGCCCACGTCGAACGTCTCATCGGGCGGGAGCAGGAACGGGATCGTGTGCTCGAGCTTCTTCGTCGCGAGCTCGTGGCCGTCCACGATGAGAATGCCCGTTCCGCCCTTCGCGATGCCCGGGCCGTCGTAGTGGAAGTTGAACTCGATCGTATGCTTGCCCTTCTTGAGCGAGTCGCCCATCAGGTCGCGGGCGCCCTCCCCGCCCTCCCAGCGGAATCGCTCGAGATCGAGGAGGTTGTAGACGAAGACCGGCTTGCCCTTCAGGATGTAGAGGCCGTAGCCCCCGAACCGCCCGCCCTCGGTCACGATCATCCCCTCGCCGCCGCCCTCCGGCACCTCGACCTCGGCGGTGATCGCGAAGGACTTGTTCAGAATGCTCGGCGCGTTCCCGACCGGGATTCCGGGGTTCTCGCCCGTGTAGGTGAAGACCGTCTTGCCCGCAATGGCACTCGGGCGCGGTGCGATCGCGCGCTGGAACTGCGAATTGTCGAGCGGCAGGACTCCGTACTTTTCCGCCTCCTCCTGGAACAGGGCCTGCATTTCCTTGAGCTTCGCCGGGTTCTTCGCGGAAAGGTCGTCGGCCTGGGAGTAATCCTTCGTGAGGTCGTACAGCTCCCACTTGTAGTCGCCGACGTCCGGAAACTTCGCGTTCAGCTCCCAGGGTGGCACCGGCGGGTGCGTGTTCGCATACCAGCCCTCGTGGTAGATGCCGCGGTTGCCGGCCATCTCGAAGTACTGGGTCTTGCGGGTCGAAGGGGCGTTGGCGTTGGCGGCATCGAACGTGTAGAGCATGCTCACGCCCTCGATCGGCTTCTGCTTGATGCCGTCCACCTCTTCCGGCGCCTTGATTCCCGTCGCCTCCAGGATCGTCGGGACGATGTCGATCATGTGGTGGAACTGGTGGCGCACGTCGCCGACGTCCTTGATGTGGCCGGGCCACGAGATGGCCAGACCCTGGCGCGTCCCGCCGAAGTGGGAGGCGACCTGCTTGGTCCACTTGAACGGCGTGTCGAACGCCCAGGACCAGGCGACCGCCATGTGCGGATACGTCTCCGCCGAACCCCAATCCTCGTAGTGCAGGAGCTGGAGCGCCTCGGGAACGTCCAGCACGCCGTTGTAGGCGGTCATCTGGTTGAACGTGCCCGAAAGCGTGCCCTCGGGGCTCGTGCCGTTGTCGCCGTCGATGTAGATGATCAGCGTGTTGTCCAGCTTGCCCATGTCCTGGACGGCCTGGATGACGCGGCCGATCTCGTAATCGGTATAGGCCGTATAAGCGGCGTAGACCTCGGCCTGCCGTGCATAGAGCTTCTTCTGCAGGGCTGAAAGAGAGTCCCACGTCGGAAGCTCCTTCGGCCAGGGAGTGAGCTTCGCGTTCTGCGGGACCACTCCGAGCCGCTTCTGGTTCGCGAAGATCTCCTCGCGCATCTTGTTCCAGCCCATGTCGAACTTGCCCTTGAATTTCTCGATCCACTCCTTCGTCGGCTGGTGCGGCGAGTGGCTGCCTCCCGGAACGTAGTAGACGAAGAAGGGCTGTTCGGGCGCCGCGGCGTTCAGCCCTCGCATGTGCGCGATCGCCTCGTCCGCGAGGTCCGTCGTCAGGTTGTAGCCGGGTTTGCCGATCCACGGGAAGATCTGCGTGTGGTCCTGGAAGAGATAAGGCTGCCACTGGTCGGTCTCGCCGCCCATGAAGCCGTAGAAATATTGGAAGCCCATCCCCGAGGGCCACTGATCGAACGGCCCGGAAAGGCTGTACTGGAAGCCCGGTGTGTTGTGGTTCTTGCCGAACCAGGACGTCGCGTAGCCGTTGCCGGCGAGGATCGTTCCAATTGTGGCATTCTCGGGACCGATGATCGAGTCGTAGCCCGGATAGCCCGTGGACAGCTCCGAGATCACGCCGAAGCCGACCGCGTGGTGGTTGCGGCCCGTGATCAGCGCCGCCCGCGTCGGCGAGCAGAGGGCGGTCGAGTTGAACTCCGTGTAGCGCAGTCCGTTCCTGGCGATCCGATCGAGGGCCGGCGTCGGGATGACGCCGCCGAACGTGCCGGACACGCCGTAGCCCTGGTCGTCGGTCATGATGAGCAGGACGTTGGGCGCGCCCTTCGGCGGAACGACCCGGGGCGGCCACCACGGTTTGGAGTCCTTCGCGCTCTCCTTGATGATGCCGCCGAATTTCGGCGGCGGAGGTGGAAGCTGCTGCCCGCTGATGGTGGTGGTGGCGCTCGGCGAGCCGAGATCGCCCGTGACCTGCTGCGCGGCAGCCGGCGCGATTAACAACGGTGTCGCGAGCAAGAGGGCGCCCTTGGTGAAACCTCTCATCGAACTTCCTCCTCCACAAAATCGACGAGTGCTTCGCGCACTGCGTCCGGGATCAACGACTCTCCGGTCCTTCAATGCATGCTCGCCCGGTGGGTGCGCAGCAGCAGATCGATGTAGGGCTGGGTACGAACGAGAATGGCGCCGCGAGCCTCGAGACCCACCAGCTCGCTCGCTCCCTCCGCGTCGACGAACTGAACCTCGGAAAGATCGATCCGGTCGGGAAGACCCTGGCGGGTCACCGAGTCGCGCAGCACCGCGACGTCCGGACCCGCCACGGATCCGGCGACGCGCAGGGTGAGCGCGGAGTCCTGTCGGAGACTATCGATGCGGATCACCACCTGGCCACGCCGAGTCCACGACCCGTGCCAGCTTCACGACGGCGTCACCCGGCCCTTAACTGTTTTTGAACGAGGAGCTTGCAGAAAATGACGAGCGCGACTCTTTGCGAAGGCAGACGTCAATACCCGCGGATGCCGCGGTCATTGACGGAATCCGCGGATCCCCGTGACATCATCGCTGCAAAGTGCCGGGTTCCAGCTCGCCGTACGGCAAGTTTGTCTCACAGATCTCGGGCTCGTTCATCGGCCTTCCGGTCGAGAGGATCGAGCCCGAGATCGATCTTGCTCTCCAGACGCTCCTCGAGGTCTTCGATACCGACCGCGCGATCTTCTACGAGCTCGACGCCGAGGGCGGACCCCCGCTTTCCATCCAGCAGGCCGTCCGCGCGCCCGCGCCGGTCTACGCGGGTTCTCCGGCGGCCTTGCGCTGGTATCTCGGCGAGCTCCGCGCGAACCGGACCGTCGCTCTGGCGCGGCTGCCGGAGGAGATTCCCGCAGGGGCCAGCGACGCGGAACGGGACGAAGTCGCCCGCACCGGGCTGCTCTCCCTCCTCACGGTCCCGCTTCACATCGGCGGGCGGCTCGCGTGCGTCCTCTCGACCAGCACCTTTCGGAGCTACCGCAGCTGGACGGCGGACGACGAGAACCAGCTCAAGGTGGTCGGCAACGTGATCGCGAATGCGCTCTACCGCCGGCGCGCCGAAGCCGAGCTCAAACAGCGGCTCGCGCAGATCGAAGAGCTCAGGGGCCGGCTGGAGGCCGAAAACGTCGTCCTTCGCGAGGAGGTGCGGGCCGCGCATAGCTTCGACGAGATCGTCGGCAAGAGCGAGGCCCTCCGCCGCGCTCTCGCCTCGGTCGCGCAGGTCGCCCCGACCGACACGAGCGTCCTGCTCCTCGGAGAGACCGGAACCGGCAAGGAATTGCTCGCCAACGCGATCCACTCGAGAAGTCCGCGGCGGCGGCATCCGCTCGTCAAGGTCAACTGCGCCGCGATCCCCCCGGCATTGATCGAGAGCGAGATCTTCGGGCACGAACGAGGGGCCTTCACCGGGGCGCAGGCGCTGCGCATCGGCCGGTTCGAGATGGCCGACCGCGGGACGATCTTCCTGGACGAGATCGGGGACCTCTCCCTCGAGCTCCAGGGCAAGCTCCTGCGCGTGCTGCAGGAGGGGGAGTTCGAGCGCGTCGGGTCGAGCCGGACCCGAAAGGTCGACGTCCGCGTGATCGCCGCCACGCACCGCGACCTTCGTCGCGCGATGTCGGAAGGGCGTTTTCGCGAGGACCTCTTCTACCGCCTGAACGTCTTTCCGATTGCGGTGCCTCCCCTGCGCGAGCGGCGCGACGACATCCCCCTGCTCGTCTGGGCCTTCATCCAGAAGAAACAGAGCGAGGTGGGCCGGCGCGTTTCGACGATCGCTCCGGGCGACATGGAGCGGCTCACCGCCTACCATTGGCCCGGCAACGTTCGCGAGCTCGCCAACGTGATCGAGCGCGGGCTGATTCTTTCGGACGGGAACGCTCTGGTGCTCGGCGCCGAGTTCGGGCAGGCGTCGTCCGGAGAATCCGCGGCGCGGGCCGCAGGCATCGATCTGACGCTGCGCCGCGTGGAGCGGGAGCACATCGAAACCGTGCTCGCCCGCTGCGGCTGGCGCGTCGAGGGGCGAGGCAAGGCGGCGGAAACGCTCAATCTCAACGCCTCGACTCTGCGCTACCGGATGAAAATCCTCGGGATCCGCCGGCCGGGCTGAGGAAGCGTCGGTCTCGCCCTTCAGGCGAGCAGAACCAGCGCCAGGCCGATCGCGGCGGGGATGGCCTGGACGACGAGGATCCGTCGGTTGGCGGTCGCCGCGCCGAAGAGTCCGGCCGCGAGGACGCAGCCGAGAAAGAAGACCTTCACGGCCGTGCCGGAGGCTCCGAGAGAGAGGCCCCAGAAGAGGCCCGCCGCGAGGAAGCCGTTGTAGAGCCCCTGGTTGGCCGCCAGGACCTTCGACGCCCTCGCCGCTTCCAGTGTTTGCCCGAACGCGCGCAGACCGGGCGGCTTGTCCCAGAGGAACATCTCGAGCACGAGGATGTAGACGTGGAGCACCGCGATCAGCCCGACGACGACGTTGGCGAGAGTGGACACGGGACCTCCTCTCAGGGCGCGAGAACCACGCGCTCGATGCGGAGCAGCTCGCCGAGAGACCATGCCTGGAACGGACAGCCGCGGGGCGTGTGGGGCGCATCGCCGTCGGCGATCTCCGACACGTGGCCGAGGCCGGCCTCGGAGAGGTGGGCCCGCAGCGGCTCGACGAAACGCCGGCGCGCCTCCTCCTTGGCTTCGGCCGTGCCGCCGCGCACCCGGACCCAGGCGTCCACGAAGGCCCCGGCGAGATACGGCCATGCGGTCCCCTGGTGGTACGCGCCATCGCGCTCGGCCGGCCCGCCCTCGTAGCGGCCGGCGTAGCGCGGATCGTCCGGCGCGAGCGAGCGCAGGCCGAGGGGCGTCGCGAGGCGGGCCTCGACCGCGTCCACGATGCGGCGCGCCCGCTCCCCTTCGACGATCGGGAAAGGCAACCCGCCAGCCGCGAAGATCTGGTTGGGCCGGAATGTCGGGTCGGCCTTGCCGGGCTCGTGGTCGGGATCCACGACGTCGTACAGGTGCCCGTCCTCCTCGCTCCAGAAGCGCTCGCGGAAGGACGCGAGAGCCCGGTCGTGGAGCGCCCGCCAGTGATCCGAAAACGCGGTCGCGATCCAGAGGGCGTTCAACCAGAGCGCCTGCACTTCGACGGGCTTGCCGATGCGCGGCGTAACCACGCGGCCGCCGACCTTCGCGTCCATCCACGTGAGCTGAACACCGGGCTGGCCCGCGGCGAGCAGGCCGTCGGAATCGGCGCGGATGCCGAAGCGCGTGCCCTTCGCGTAGCCGGAGAGGATCGCTTCGATGGCCGCGCGCAGCCGGGCGACGGTCCCCTTCGACGGCTTGCCGCCCGACGCCGCCATCGCTTCGAAGTACTCGTAGACCGCGACGACGTACCAGAGCGAGGCGTCGACGGAGTTGTACTCGGCCGGTGCGCCGGCGTCGGGAAAGAAGTTCGGCAGCATTCCCTCCGACACGGAGGACGACCACTCGAGGAGGATTCCCTCGGCCTCGGCGAGCCGGCCCGTCGCAAGACAGAGACCCCGCAGCGAGATGAACGTGTCGCGGCCCCAGTCGGTGAACCACGGGTAACCGGCGACGATGGTCCGGCCCGCGCCGCGCCGGACCAGGTACGCGTCCGCCGACTTCTCGAGGACGCTCGCGAACCGGCTCCGGCGGCTGCGCTCGGAAAGCCGCAGCGACTCGAGCGCCGCCTCGGCCCCGCCGGAACCGAGCGCGCGTTCGGACCCCTCGGCGGCGGCGAGCCAGACCGCTTCGCCGCCGAGATCGAATCGGAAAATCGCGGGCGACGCCAGGTCCTCGGAGAAGTCGAGGCCGCGTGCCCGTTCCTCGGCGTAGACGAAGTCCCGGTACCAGTCGTGCGCCGGGAAGAAGGCGCCGTTGGCGCGCACGCGAAACGCCGGCACGTCGTCGTAAGGCTGAAAGCGCAGCGTCCGGTCCGGAGTCTCGACCGGCTCGAAGCGGAACGCGGCGTTTTCGTGGTGCAGCGCGTGGTAGTCGCGGCCGGAGAGAAACGGCCGCATCTCGAGGGTGATCGGGCCGGCGCCCGATAGCAGCTTCCAGGTCACCGCGACCGCCGACACATCCCGCGGCACGAAGATCTCCTGCGAAACCCGCGTGCCATCCGGCAGCGCATAGATCCAGCGCGGCCATGGATCGTGCTCGAAGAGCTCGATCCGCGCGGCGCCGTCCGGATGTGTCACGCCCGGCGCATATTGCTGGGACGAGATCGCGAATCGCCCCGCCGCCGTCTCGACGAACGCATCGAAGCCGTTGACGAGCACGAGGCGCCCCGTCGGGGGCGTCCGCGCCGTCAGAAGCAGGGCGTGATAGCGGCGGGTTCGGATGCCGGAGGCGGTCCCCGACGCAAAGCCCCCGAGGCCGTCGGCCTCCAGCCACTCGCGCGTCCGCCCGTCTTCCATGGCGACAAGCGTATCGCCAGCCCGAAGGCGGGATGACGGGATACGATCTGCGCCCATGCGGCGCGCGCGGCGGACCGTCCCGGTCCTGGTGACCCTGGCGATCTTCGCCGCCGCATGCTCGCGGAGGGACCCGTCCGCCGCGGCCGGCGACGCCGCGCTCGGCGCGCGCATCTTCAACCGGACCCAGGATTACACGCGCGATCTCGGCGGCAACGCGCTGGCCTGCACGAATTGCCACATCGATGGAGGCCGGACGGACGGACGGCTCTCGCTCCGGGGCGTGGCGGGGAGCTACCCGGTCGGTGCAAACGGCCGGTCGACGGGGCTGGAAGACCGCATCGTGCGCTGCTTCACCCACAGCCTCGCCGCTCGCGCGCCCGCGCCGCAGAGCCCGGTGGTCGCGGCCCTGGCGGCATACGTCGCATCCCTCGCCAACACGCTCGCTCCCGACGGCAGGGTCCGCGCGGCGCCATCCATTGCGATCGCGGCAAAGAACCTCGTGCCGATCTCCGAGCTGAGCGCCGATCGCGGACGACTCCAGTACGACGGCCTCTGCGCCGGTTGCCACGGCCTGAACGGGCAGGGCTACCGCGAGCGGCGCACGCCTCTCCCCTACGATTACGTGCCCCCCGTCTGGGGCCCGCGGTCCTACGACACCGCCGCGGGTATGGCCCGGGTCTACACGCTCGCCGCGTTCGCGCGACACGCGATGCCCTGGGACGAGCCCGGTACGATCAGCGACCGCGACGCGCAGGAGATCGCGGCCTTCGTCGACGGCCAGCCAAGGCCGGTGTTCCCGGACCCGTCGGCGTGGGACGGAACGCATCCGACCGACGCCGTCTACGACACGACGCTCTACCCGAAGAACCCGTTTTTCGTCCCGCTCGACCAGTAAGCGGTTTCAGCTCGCGAGGGCGACGCCCTCGAACATGCCCTCGGCGACCCAGTCGCGCAGCCAGCGGAAGAGCTGGTCGCCGGGGCTTCCCTGCAGGCGGCGCGCGGCCGAGGCGACGGCCTTTCCGAATGGCCGGCCCTTGGCGAGGTCCGCGAGGAAGTCGTGCGCGGGGCGGGACAGGTCGAGGCGCCAGACCTCGTAGCGCTTCCGCCAGACGGCGACGTGCGTCGGCATCCGCCCGACGCCCGGATGATCGTGGCGATCCTCCTTGACCGACTGGAGGTACGCGTTCACGGGGTAGGCGTAGGCGCCCAGACGAAATGCGGCGATCGGCCGGAGAACGGCCGTCTCCCAGGCTTCCCGGGACAGCGAGGCGACGTCCTCGGCGCCCCACGCGGGCGACTCCGGGGCGTCGAAGACCTCGGTCACCGAAAGCTCGAGACGGGCGAGATCCGCGACGAATCCCCTCCCCCGGACGCCGCGGGACTGCCGGACGAACTCCGGAAAGCGCCGGCCGAGCCGGTTGAACGTATAGCTTGCCGACGGGTGCGCGGCGACGTAGCGCGTGACGAGGGCGGCGAACTCCTCGTCCCCGAGATAGTGCGCGACGGCCGGATAGTCGCCCTCGAGCGCCTCGATCATCCGGAGCAGGTACATGCCCTGATAGACGCCGACGCGCTCGACCGCCGTGAGCGTCTTCGACGGCAGGATCACGCGCTCGATCTCGGACGGATCGAGCTCCGCCCGGGCCGGCTCCGCGAGGACGGCCTCTTCGATGGTTCCGGGCTGCTCGATGACGGCCTGCATCCATCTCTGGAGACGCGGCAGCCCGAGGTCAGGAGGCGGCGGTCGCAACTTTTCCCTTTCGAAGCGCGGCGTTCCCTCGCCGCGAATCGTTCTCCGGGCGGCGGTACGCGGCCGCCTTGAGGGCTTCCCCGTGGACGACTTCGAAGGCGGGAATGTCGGCGTCCCACTCGAGCAGCGTCGAGACGTTTCCTGTCCGCCCGACCGAGCGACGATAGAGCTCCCAGACCGGGTCGATCACGTGGTCGTTGTGCGTGTCCACGATGTGCGTGCCCTTGTTCGTGTGGCCGGCCAGGTGGTACTGCGTCACCCGAGCCGGATCGATCGCGTCGATGTATGCCTCGGGGTCGAACCCGTGATTGAAGGAGCTGACGTAAACGTTGTTGACGTCGAGGAGCATGCCGCAGTCGGCGTCCTCCATCAGGCGCCCGAAGAACTCCGACTCCGGCATCGATGACGAGGCGAACTCGGCGTAGGTCGAGGCGTTCTCGAGCACGAGGGGGCGCTCGAGAATGTCGGAGACGGCCCGGACCCGCGCCGCGACGTGGCAGAGCGCCTCCTCGGTGAGCGGCATCGGCAGCAGGTCGTGCGTGTTGCGCCCGGCCACACCGGTCCAGCACAGATGGTCCGACACCCAGCGGGCGCGCGTGCGCGCGGCGAGGGCCTTCAGCTTCGCGAGGTGCTCGCGGTCGAGCGGATCGGCGCTGCCGATGTTCAGCGATACGCCGTGCAGGACGATGGGGTAACGGTCGGCGACCTGGTCGAGCACCCAGACCGGGCGGCCGCCCGTATCCATGTAGTTTTCGGAAAGGACCTCGAAGAAGTCGACGTCCGGACTCCGTTCGAGGATGTGGGGGTAGTGCGCCGTCCGCAGACCGACTCCGATTCCCAGGTCGGGAAACCCCCATCGGTTTCGCGGCGCGGCGCCTCGGGTTTCGGGTTTCTGGCTCTTGATCACCGGGTTGCCCGCAAAAAAATCTTGGGGGCCGCGGACTCTTCCGCAGCCCCCAAGAATATCGTCCGAATCGGGTTAGGCCGCCTTCTTGACGGGAACCTGGCAACCGCCCTTGCCCTTGCAGGAGTTCTTGCCCGCGCAGCCGGAGTCGCCGCTCTTGCAGCCGCCCTCGCCCTTGCACGAGTTCATGCCCTTGCAGGAGTGCTTCATGTCGGCCGAGGCGCAGCCGCCCTTGCCCTTGCAGGAATTCTTGCCCGCGCAACCGGCGTCGCCGGCCTTGCAGCCGCCCTTGCCCTTGCAGGAATTCATGCCCTTGCAGACGTGCTTGTCCGACGCCGCCTTCGTGCCCTTGGCGGTCTGGTCGCCGGCCGTCGCCTTCGCACTGCCGTCGTTCGACGAGGGCGCCTTCGCCGTCGCCAGTCCGGCGCCCGCGAGCACGCCCGCGATTGCCATCCCGATCGCCTTGCTCTTGAGGTCGTTCTTCCTCATCCGGATTCTCCTTTCGTCTCGCCCGTTCCGGGGCTCCGAAAAAAACGGTCCAGCCGACATGGCTCGACCGAGTTACCCGCGTCGATTCGGTGCATCGGCCTCCCGCAGGCGGCCCGACAGTTGCGGGATCTTATGCCCCCGGCTCCCGAAAAGGTCAAGAAAAGACGTCCGGAATCGCGCCGGCGGCATCGGCAGACCCTCGAATCTCCTGATCACGGGCTCAGTACGGAGGGATCGGACCGGTGGATCTGTGCGAGGCCGCAACGTCCTCTGGAGAGGAACCAAACCAAATAAGTGGATCGCTTCGCTCCGAGTCGGACCAAGCCGGGTCGGCGGATCAGCCCGCCGCGGCCGGCGTTCCGTGGAAGCGGCCCGCCTCCACGTCCTTCAGGAAGCCGACGAGCGCCTGGAAGTACGTCTCCTGGTCGTCCCACTGCGCCAGGTGGCTGCCCTTCTCGCAGATCGCCACGCGCGAATGTGGGATGAGGCGACCCATCCTGCGGATGTCGTCGGGATTCATCTCGTCGTAGCGGGCCCCGATCAGCAGCGTCGGGGTCAGGATCTTCGGAAGGTCGCTCCAGCGGTCCCAGTCCTTGAACGTCCCGGTCACGACGAACTCGTTGGGCCCCTGCATGGTGTTGTACACCTGCGGGTTGAGGTGCTTGAACGCGCGCTGCACCGGATCCGGCCACGGGTCGAGCCGGCAGATGTGGCGGCCGTAGACTTCCTTCAGCATCACCGCCTGATACTCGGGCGCCTCGAACTGCCCCTTCGACTCGTACTTAACGAGGACCTCCAGGACCTCCGGCGGCAGGGCGGCCCGCAGCTTGTTCACGTACTCGACGTAGGAGGCGATCGAGGCCGTCATGCTCGAGAGCACCAGCCCCTTGAGGTGCCCCGGATACTTCAGCGCGTACTCGATCCCGAGCATGCTGCCCCACGACTGCCCGTAGAGATAGAAGTCCTCGAGGCCGAGGCCGGCCCGCACCTGCTCCACCTCGTCGCGAAAGCGGTCGATCGTCCAGAGGCTCGGGTCGTCGGGCTGGTCGGAGTAGAACGACCCGAGCTGGTCGTAGTAGTAGAACTCGATGCCCGCCGCGGGCAGGAAATCCTCGAAGCATTCGAAGTATTCGTGGGTGATCCCGGGACCCCCGTGCAGCGTCAGGACCTTGATCTTTCCCGACCCGACCTTCTTCGTCCAGACCTTGTACTTGCCGTCCACGGGGATCAGCCGGATTCCGGCGGTCCGGACCGTGGACGAGGAGCCGGGCGGCCCGGCGCGGGCCAGGCGCGAGTGCAGCAGAGAGCCGGCCGACAGCGCGAACAGAGTCCGTCGATCGAGAGGCGTCATGGCGAAAATCTATCTCGAAGTCGTCCCCGCCCTCTGGCGCTTCGTCCGGTTTTTGACATAATCCGCCCCGTTCCATGGAACTCAAGACGAGCGAAGACGGCGACATCACCATCCTGACCGTGGTCGGCGATCTCGTCATCGGCGAGCCGGAGACCACGTTCAAGAAGACCGTGACGCGGCTTCTGGAAGAGGGCCGCGTGCACCTGCTCGTGGACCTGGCGGCGGTCGGGTTTCTCGACAGCTCCGGACTCGGTGCACTCGTCCGCGCGTTGACGCTCGCCCAGAAGGAAGGCGGACAGGCCAAGCTGCTCCACGCCGGGCCTCAGGTGCGCAAGCTCCTCCAGATGACCAAACTCGATTCGGTTTTCGAGATCCACGAGGACCTGGAGGCGGCCGTCTCGAGCTTCTGATACTCCCTCCCGTAAAGACGGCTCGCGCTCCGGCGAGGAGACCTTGGCGGACCAACCCGAAGATCCGGAGAACGATCCGGTCGAAACGGAGGACGGCGCAGCCGAAATCACGGCTCTCGCCGAGCTGGCCCTCTGCGAGAACCTCTCCCAGACCTCCGGCTGGGCCGCCCGGTGGAGCGCCGCGATGGCCGGCGCCGACGCGACCCTTCTCTGGGCGCCGGACACGGTCCACCCGATGTTTCTGTGCATCGGCGCGTCCGGCGACGGATTCGAGAAGTTCCTGCGGCGCTCCGCTCCCCGCGAGAAAGGGTTCGTTCACGACCTGGTGCGTGACCGCCGGCCGCTCGTCCTGACCGGCGCGGAGCTTTCCTCCGGGGATCCGTTCGTCCGGGGCCTGCCCTCTTCGCTGCGAGCCTGCCTTGCCGTCCCTCTGGAAGCGGAGGGGCTCGTCGTCGGGCTGCTCGCCCTCTACTTCAGCGAGATGCCCGACGCCGACGAGGCTCTGGCGCGGCTCGAGCGCTTCCTCGAGCAGGCGGCGCCGGCCCTCGGCCGCGCGCTGCGCTCCGAGCGCAAGACCGTCGGCATGCTCCGCGCGATCGAACGGCTGACGAACCTCTACGACCTTTCCAAGGCCTTCGGCTCGACGATCGACGTCGACGAGCTCTCCGAGCTCATCGTCCGCAAGGCCGCCGACTTCGCCACCGCCGAGGTCGCGTCGCTCTGGCTGCTCGCCGGCGAGGACGTAAACCTCGCCGCGACGGCCGTCAACGAAAACTACGACCTGGACGGCCCCCCGGAGGCGGTCGGCGCGTCGGTCGTCGGCGACGTCGTCGCGAGCCAGGAAGTCATGCGCCGCAACCGCATTCCGGACTCGGACGCCACGGCGGCCGAGACGGAGGGCTACGTCATCCAATCCGTGCTCGCCGTCCCGCTGATCGAGGACGAGCTGCCCGTCGGCGCCCTCGTCCTCGCCAACAAGCGCGGCCGCCATCCCGAGTTCACGGCGGAGGACGAGGAGCTGCTCGCCGACCTCTCGCGGCAGGCGGTCCGGGCGCTGCGCAACGCGCGCCAGTACGAAGCCGAGAAGAAGGTCGAGGAGCTCGACGCGCTGCTCGCGGTCAGCCGCGAGATCACGGCCACGCTCGATCTCGACAAGGTGATGGCCACGATCGTCAACGCGACGTCCACGCTGATCCCGTACGAGCGCGGGGCCATCGGAATCTTCGAGAAGGGGCGCCTGCGCCTGGGGGCCGTTTCGGCCGCAAAGGAAGTGGATCGCAAGGATCCGAACGTCCGCCGCCTGGAAGAGCTGCTCCAGTGGGTCTTCCTCTCCGGCACGGACGTGGCCGTCACCCAGACCGAAGACGGCGAGATCACGGCGGAGCGCCCGGAAACGGTCGAGAAGTTCCGGGTGATCTTCCGCGAGACCGGCCTGCGGTCGTTCTTCGGAGTCGTTCTCAAGGACGAGGAGGGCAAGCTCGGCGCGCTCGGCTTCGAGAGCACCGAGCCCCTGGCGTTCGACGACGAGACGCGCGACCTGCTCGCGATTCTCGTCAACCAGGCCACGGTCGCCGTGCGGAACGCCCAGCTCTATCGTCAGGTGCCGCTGGCCGGGTTCCTGCAGCCGCTGCTCGAGAGGCGCCGCCGGCTGCTCGACATTCCGGCGCGGCGCCGGCAGGCGTGGGCGATCGGCGCCGCGGCCGTCGTGCTCGGCCTGATCCTGATCCCGTGGCGGATCCGCGTCGAGGGGCCGGTCCGTGTCCTTCCGGCGCGCCGGGCGGCGGTGACCGCGGGCGTCGACGGCGTGGTGAAGGAGGTCTTCCATCGGGAGGGCGACCGCGTCCAGGCGGGCGAGATCGTCGCGACGCTGCGCGACGAGTCGTACCGGGCGGCGCTCGCGGAGGCCGCCGCCGCGCTGGCCATCGCCCAGGGCGACGTGGCGCGCTACACCCAGGAAGGCGACGCCGCCGCGATGTTCGAGGCGCGCTCCCGCCGCGACCAGCAGCAGGCCCGCAAGGCCCTGGCCGAGGCGCAGCTTTCCCGCACCGAGCTTCGGGCCCCGGCCTCCGGCGTGCTCGTCACGCCGCACATCGAGCAGCGCGTCGGGCAGGTCCTCCTCCGCGGCGCCGAGCTCGCCGTCGTGGCCGACACCGCCAGCGTCACCGCGGAGGTGGCGGTGCCCGAGTCCGATGCGGCGCTGGTCCGCGTCTCGCAGCCGGTGGCGCTCAAGATGAATCCGTTCCCGACCCGCGTCTACCGGGGTTCGGTCGAACGCGTCGGCGCGGAGCTGCGCCAGGAGGGCGACGAGAGCTTCGTCATCGTCGAGGCGCGCGTCGAGAATGCCGATGGAACGCTTCGGGCCGGAATGCTCGGAACGGGCAAGGTCTCGGGCGAGCGCCGCTCGCTCGGCGCCGCCCTTCTGCGCAAGCCCCTGCGCTATCTCTGGCTCAAGATCTGGCCGCTGCTTCCGTGAGCGCTCGCGCCGGAAGCGCATCCCTCGTCTCCGCCGCGCCGCTCGACGCGGGGGTCGGCGCCCTCGCGGCGCGCCACCGCACGTCCGCCGAGCGGCCGGCGTTGAAGAAGAGCCTCGTCATCCGGCGCATCGTCCAGATGGGCGAGGGCCAGTGGGTCGTCAAGAACCCCGACAAGACCCAGTACTACAGCTTCGACGAAGGCACGTGGTCGCTCATCAGCCTCTTCGACGGCACGCGCACGCTCGCCGAGATCCACGACGCGTACCAGGCGCAGTTTCCGGAGGAGGTCGAGCGGACGCTCGTGCCCGAGTACGCCGAAATGCTCCGCGAGATGGACCTGCTCCAGAAGTCGGCCACGGAGCGCAACCTCGAGGAGCTGACCCGCATCAAGGAAGCCCGCCGCCGCACGGCCGAGCAGAAGGCCGAGGGCTTCGACATCATGATGATCCCGTTCCACGTCTTCGATCCGAACGAGTTCCTCGAGAAGACCCAGAAGTACGTGCGCTGGATCTGGCGGCCGCCGACCGTCCTGTTGACCCTCGTCGCGGTTGCGATGACGGTGGGAGTGATCGTTCCCCGCTTCGACCAGATCTGGGGCCAGACCCTCGAGCTCTACGCGTTTTTGCGCAAGCCGTTCTGGGATGCCGTCCAGTTCTTCGTCATCCTCTCGTGCATCGGGGCCATCCACGAGCTCGCGCACGGCTACGTCTGCAAGTTCTACGGCGGCGACGTGCACGACATCGGCGGCGCCCTGCTCTATTTCATGCCGGCGTTCTACTGCGACACGACGGACGCCCTTCTCTTTCCGAGCAAGTGGCAGCGGCTGTGGGTCCTCTTCGCCGGCATGTACATCGAGGCCATCATCTGCTGCATCGCGACGGGCCTCTGGGTGGCCTCCTACCCGGACACGCTGCTCCACGAGCTCGCGTACAAGATGATGCTCTTCACCGGCGTCTCGACGATCTTCTTCAACATCAACCCGCTGCGGAAGATCGACGGCTACTACGCCCTGGCCAGCTATCTCGAGATCCCGGACCTGCGCGAAGAGTCGTTCTCCTACTGCGCCGCGGTGTTCAAGCGCCACGTCCTGCGCCTCAACGTCGAGGTCCCGGCCCTCTCCCGCCGCAAGCGCAGGACCTTCCTGATCTACGGCACGCTGGCCGCCGCCTTCATGGTCCTCATCATGCTGTTCATCGGGAAGCTCTTCTACAACTTCTACGCGAAGTACTTCCCGCACGTCGCGCTCCTGCTGCTCATCCTCACGCTGCTGCGGCTCTTCCGGAAGGACGTCCGCGCGTTCGTCCAGGGCGCGCGACTCGTCTATCTCGACAAGAAGGAGCTCATCATGTCGCGTCGCTCGCGGACGTGGATCCTGGGAGGTTCGGCGGCCTTCCTCGCCCTCGTGGCGATCCCGTGGGCGCCGTGGACGTTCGAATCCGAGGCCACGCTCCAGCCCTGGACGGAGGTCACGCTCGAGGCCCCCGACGACGGCAGGATCGTTTCGGTGCGCGCGGAGGAAGGCGACCCGATCGAAAGGGGCGAGGTCGTGGCGGTTCTCGACAGCCCCGCCGTGGCCTCGAGTCTCGCCGGGGCCGCCGCGGAACGGGACGCGCTGCGCAAGCGGACCAGCCGCGAGCGCGAAGCCGCCGACGCCCCGGGCGTTTTCGACGCCGAGCGAAGGGAGGCCGCGAAGGATCTGGAGGTACGGAGCGATGAAGATCGAATCGCGCGCCTGTCCGTCCGGAGCCCGATCGCCGGTCGCCTGCTCACGCGCCGGATGAAGGACCTGGCCGGACGCTACCTGACGGCAGGCGCTCCGATCGCGCGCGTCGGAGACACGGCAACGCTGAAGGCCGAGATCGCGGTCACGGAGCGGATGCTGTCCTACCTGCGCCCCGGTTCCCCCGTCGCAATGCAGGTCCGCGCTCGACCGACGCGCATTCTCCACGGCCGCATCGCCCGGGTCGGGACGGCGGCGCGGACCCTGCCCGGGACCGCCGACGGGACACGCCAGACCCTTCGCGCCGGAGAGATGCCCGAGCAGTTCATCGCGGTGGCGGCGTTCGACAATCCCGACGGCGCGTACCTGCCCGGAATGCAGGGGCCCGCCAAGATCGCGCTCGGGCGCCGGTCCTTTCTCTCGCGATCCTGGCGCGTGCTTCGCCACTGGGTCCAGACCGTCATCTGGTGGTAACTCCCGGAGAACGCCGCTAAAACAAACGCCCCGCCGAAGCGGGGCGTTCAAACCGATTCGGAACGGAACCTACTGGGCGCGCATCGCCTTCTGGGCCCGCATGGCCTTCTGGGCGCGCATCGCCTTCTGAGCGCGCATGGCCTTCTGGGCCCGCATGGCCTTCTGGGCGCGCATCGCCTTCTGAGCGCGCATGGCCTTCTGGGCCCGCATCGCCTTCTGAGCGCGCATCGCCTTCTGGGCGCGCATGGCCTTCTGGGCCCGCATCGCCTTCTGGGCGCGCATGGCCTTCTGGGCGCGCATCGCGCGCGTGGCCTTGATCGGCGAGCTCGAACCCGGCGACACCGCGGGACCTTCCCCGAACGTGCCCACCTTGATCTCGGGCAGGTTCTGTCCCGTGGCTTCCTTGATCTTCGCCTTCTGGGCGTCCGTCAACTTGATCTTCACTTCATTTGCCATACCTTGCTTCCTCCTGCCGCCATCACATCGCAAGAGCGGGGCCAGCTTTTTGCGCCGCACATCCTAAAATAACACTTGTGTTTACAAATACTTACGGAATCGACTTTCGAACGGGTAACGGCCCCGGTTGACAATTTCATCCGGTCGAACGGTTGATTTCTCAACCATCAGAGCCCGAACTTCCGGCACAGATACTTGATCTGATTGGCGTCGAGGCCGAGCCGGCGGGCGGCTTCGGCCTTGACGCCTCCGGCGGAAGCGATCGCCTCGCGCAGGAGCCGGCGCTCGTAGTCTTCGACGGCGGCCGCAAATCCCTTCGTCGCCGAAGCGGCGGAATGCGGCGCCGCCGCGGCGGCGGACCGGATCGTCCGCGGCAGGTCGTCCTCCGAAATCTCGAGGCCGTCGGAAAAAATCACGGCGAGCTCCAGAGCATGGGCGAGCTCGCGAACGTTGCCTCGCCAGGCATGGGACTCGAGGCGGGCGAGAGCGGGAGCGGCGAGGCGCTTTCGAGGCATGCCCTCGCGCGCGCAGGCGCGGGCGAGGAAGTAATCCGCCAGCAGAGGGATGTCCCCGCTTCGCTCCCTCAGCGGCGGAATCCCGAGGGGAACGGTGTTGATGCGGTAGTAGAGGTCCTCACGAAACGTCCCCGCCGCGACGCGCGCCTCGAGATCCTCGTTGGTCGCCGAGATGAGCCGGAAGTTCACCGGAACGGGCCGCCTTCCGCCCACTCGCTCGATTTCGCGGCTCTCGATGGCGCGGAGCAGCTTCGCCTGGATGCCGGGCGACAGGGTGCCGATCTCGTCGAGAAAGAGCGTGCCGCCCTGGGCGAGCTCGAAGCGGCCCGGCCGCGAAGCCACGGCCCCCGTGAAGGAGCCCTTCTCGTGACCGAACAGCTCCGACTCCGCGAGCGACTCGGGAAGCGCGGAGGCGTTGACCGCGACGAACGCCTTGTCGCGCCGGGAACTCGCGGCGTGGATCGATCGCGCGACGAGATCTTTTCCCGTGCCGCTTTCGCCCTGGAGGAGGACCGTGGCATCGGTCGGGGCGACCCTTTCGATGTCCCGAGCGAGGCGCCGCATCGCGACGCTCTTCCCGACGAGACGCTCCGAACCGGGGTCCCCGGCCGCGCCGGCCTCGCGGCGCAGCTCCCGATTTTCCACGAGCAGCCTCCGGCGCTCGAGAGCCCGATTCAGGATGATCAGCAGCTCGGAGGTGTCGATCGGCTTCTGGAAGAAATCGAACGCACCGAGCGCCATGGCCTCGAGGACATGGGCTCGCTCGCCCTCTCCCGACATCATCACGACCGTCGCCTCGGCATCGCGACGGCGAACGTGACGAAGCAGATCGAGGCCCTCGTGGACCTGATTCGAGGGCGGCAGGCGCAGGTCGAAGAGATAGAGATCCGCCTCGGAATCACAGAGGACGCGGCCCTGCGCCGCGTCGCGCGCCGATGCCACGGAGAATTTCCCTTTCAGGGCCCAGGTCAGCTGCTCGAGCAGGAACTGGTCGTCCTCCACGATCACGAGCCGCCCGAGCGGGCCGCTCACGGCGATGCCTCCGCCGCCGAAAACGAGAGCCGCACGACCGTGCCTCCACCCGGCTGCGACAGGATCCGGATCGTCCCCCGGTGAAATCGGACGATCTGGCTGGCCGTGGCGAGGCCCAGACCGACGCCCTCGGGCTTGGTCGTCTCGAACGGCCGGAAGAGCCGGTCGCGCAGAAATTCCGGCGTCATGCCCGATCCGTTGTCGATGACTTCGACCACGGCCCGGGCGCGACGGCCGGCGCCGGTCGAGAAGGTCCGGACGAGCACGCGCCCGCCGGGTCCCGCCGCCTCGGCCGCGTTTTCGATCAGGCTCCCGAACGCGTCGCCGAGGTAGAACGGGTCTCCCCAGATGGCCGGCACCGGCCCGAGAGCGGTTCGCACCTCGAGCGTCCGGCCCCCGGGCCGCTGGCGGCGCGTCGGTCGTGCCGCCACCTCCCGAAGAAGCCCGTTGAGATCGAGCGAGACCTTGATGAGGACGGCGTTCTCCTCCCCCGACAGCCGTCCCACCGCGCTCTCGAGGCGTTCGACCGTCGAGGCCAGCAGGTCCTTGACGGTCTGACGAAACTGCGGATCGTCCCAGTGCTCGTCGAGGTTCGAGAGAAGGAGACGCAGCCGGAACGAGACGTTCTTGACGTCGTGGACGAGGACGCGGTCGAGAGTCGAGCGAAGGCGGGGCGAAAAACGAGGCTTTCCGGCCATCGCGTCAGAAGGGGGCCGCGTTATCGGCGCCCGGCCGGGGCGAACCGGACCTTGACGGAGAGGCCGGGCCGCAGGACCGACTTCGCCGGCTCGCGCCGGACCCGGATGATGACCTGAAACGTCCCGCTCGCCGCATCGACGGTCGGGCTGACGAACTGCACCTCGCCAGTCGTGTGGACGTCCGGAAACCGCTCGGCCACCACCTCGACCCGGTCGCCCACGTGGACGCCGAGCAGCAGCTCCTCCGGCAGGTAGACCCGGGCGAGCAGCGGCTCGACGGCCGTGATCTTGAACAGGGGATCGAACTTGTCCTCGATGACCTTCTGTCCCACGCGGGCGTACTTCTCGATGACGATCCCGGCAAACGGGGCCCGGATCACGGTGTAGTCGCGAACGGCCTTCGCTTTCTCCCAGGTCGCCACGGCCACCTGATACTGGGCCTTTTTCTCGTCGCGGTCCTCGGCGCTCATGACGCTCGATGAGACCAGGGATTCAGCGCGATCGTACTCGAGCTTCTTCAGGTCCATGTCCTCGCGAGCCTGTCGGACCGCGGCGTCGTATTCGCCGGGTTCGATGGTGGCGAGCACCTGTCCCTGCGTCACGGCGCTTCCGCGGTCCACCTGGACCGAGTCGAGGATCCCGGTGATCCGCGCCGCGACGGTGACCTCCTGGTCCACCATGAGGTGAGACGGATAGACCCGTTCCTCGCCGGCGGCGCGGAGCGTGCGCGAGCCTGCGGCGAGCACGAGAAGCCCTGCGCACAGTGTCTTTTTCACGGCGTCGGTTGGACGCGGGAATGCTATCGTCTGAGAAGCTCGATGTCGATTGCCATCGCCGACGATACGCCGACGGCCGAGCAGAAGGGCCTGCGCGCCAATTTTTGCTGGAGGATGGCCGAGCCCTGGGACGAGCGGCGCCTGGCGGCGTTCCTGATGACCAAGCACCGCCGGAGCGATTCGGACTGGACGCGGCGTCCTTCCCCCTTTTTCGCCTCGCTCGGCTCCGCGACGGTCGAGTGCTCGGTGCCCGTCGCCCGTTCGGATGGCCTGACGGAGCTCGCGGCGATCCTGACGCAGGAGCTCAAGGGCATCCTCATCGGAGCCAGCCAGATTCACGCCCAGATGATGGCCGGGGCGGACTGGAAGTCGGTCTCGCCGCCCTAGGGGCCGACGTTTTCTTCGGCGCAATCTCATGGGTCCAGACGGCGAGCCCCCGGTATACCCTTTCACCGCCCCGGACCCGGCCTGGCGCGCCGGGCCGGACGACCGCGTGACTCCGGGCTAGGAGGTAGCGATGATCTCGGTGCCCTCGCTGCGGCTGAACCAATTCGGCGTGCGGTTCTATGAGGCCCTGCTATCCGGGGCCGATCTTCAGTCTCTGGTCGGGTTCGAAGTCCTTTCCTTCGGCCCCGGCAGCCAGACGACGCGAGGCCACTCCAAGGCCGCGACCGGACGGGTCAACTGGGAGTTCCTCGAGCGCAAGATCGGAGCCTCCGAGCAGGCTTATCAGCGCCCGATCATCAAGAAGAAAATCGACGAGCTCGTCGCGTACTACCTGCAGTGCGCGGATTCCGGAACGCTGCCGGCGATCCCCGGAAGCGTCCTGCTCGTCTCCGAGAAACGCCTCGAGTTTGCGCCCTCGAGCGGCCGGTCGGACGCGGGCTCGCTGAAGCTGCCCGAGGAGTCGGGAATCCTCCGCGCGCTCGACGGGCAGCATCGGCTGCTCGCCCTGCACCAGCTGGCCGAAAAGCACAGCCTGAAGGACTTCCAGGTTCCGGCCGTCGTGTTCGACAACCTGACGGCGGACCAGGTGGTCGAGCTCTTCGTCACGATCAACAGCAAGCACACGAAGCTGAACCCGTCGCACCTCATCTCGCTCGCCGGACGGCGTCTGTATCGGGACGACAACCTCGCCGCCGCGCACGACGTCATCCGGACGCTCAACGAGGACGAGGGCTCCCCGCTCAAGGGCTCGATCAAGGTCCTCGGGATCGGAAAGGGAACCGTCACGCAAGCGTCGCTCGCCGACGAGCTGCGCGACGTCTTCGCGGCGATCGATACGGCGGGCGGGCGCGTCGCCCGCGAATTCCGCGAGAATGCCCGGCGCTTCTTCCTCAACTACTTCAAGGCGGCCGCGCGCGCGTTTCCGGTCGCCTTCGCCGGGCGGAAGTACTCGATCAAGAGCTCGACGTCGCTGCGCGCTTTCATCCGGATCGTGCCTTACGTGATCGCGATGGTCCGCAAGCGCGGAGGAGACGTCTGGTCCGCGGGCGAGCTCGATGCGGCGCTGCGCCCGTGGGCGGAATCGATCGGCGACCGCCGCTTCGAGACGGAGACCGTCTGGAAGGAGAAGCTCACCGGCGGCACACGGTCGGGCGTGGAAATCCTGGCCCGGGAGCTGCGCCAGGGCTTGAACACCTAGACGGCCGCCCCGGCGGAGAACTGAGAGCCCCGACTTTGCGTACGTAGAGGAAGAGACATGGCCGCCATCGGAGGATGCCTCACGCTGCTCGTCGTCGTCGCGTTCGTCGGCGCGATCTGGGCCATCTGGCGGTACAACAACCTGATCTCGCTGCGCAACCAGGTCGCGAACGGATGGAAGCAGATCGACGTCCAGCTCAAGCGCCGCCACGACCTGATCCCCAACCTCGTCGCCGCCGTCAAGGGCGAGATGCAGTTCGAGCAGGACACGCTCGAGAAGGTCGTCCAGGCCCGCAACTCGGCCGTCGCGGCCCGCGGCGTCGCCGACGCCGCCGACAAGGAGGGCGCCCTGACGCGGACGCTCTCGCGCCTCTTCGCGCTGGCGGAGAACTATCCCACCCTCAAGTCCAACGAGCAGGTGAAGACGCTGATGGAGGAGCTCTCGTCGACGGAGAACCGGATCGGGTTTGCCCGGCAGTTCTACAACGACATCGCCACCCGCTTCAACACGGCGCAGCAGCTCTTCCCCGACAACCTCATCGCCCAGTCGTTCAAGTTCCAGCCGGTCGAGCTCTTCGAGATCAAGGACGACGCCGAGCGCTCCGTTCCCAAGGTCGACCTGAACGTGCGCTCCGACCAGACACGGTCCTGACTTCCCGCGCGGTCCGTCCGGCGCCGGCCTTCCGCCCGAAATGAACCTCTACGAGCAGCAGAAGCGCAACCTCGCCAACACCCGTCTCTTCATCGCCGGGTTCGTCGCCCTGCTCGCGCTGATGGGCCTCGGCGCCGACGGACTGCTCTACGCCGGGGGATTCTCGCCGGGACTGCCGCTCGCGACGCTCGGAGCCCTCGGCATCGGCGGCCTCTCGGCGTGGTGGTCGCTCCACGGAGGCGATCAGGCCGTCATCGAGTCGACCCGCGCGGCGCCGCTCGACCCGTCCGATCCGAAGCAGCGAATCCTCGAGAACGTCGTCGAAGAGATGGCGATCGCGGGCGGGCTCCCGAAGCCCGCGATCTACGTCGTCCCCGATTCGGACCCGAACGCTTTCGCGACCGGAACGGGTCCCGAGCGCGCCTCGATCGCCGTGACCCGCGGGCTGCTCGACGCGCTCAACCGCGACGAGCTCCAGGGCGTCGTCTCGCACGAGCTGTCGCATGTCCGGAACTACGACGTGCGGCTGATGACGGTCGTGGCCGCGCTCGCCGGCGCGATCCTGCTGCTGTCCGACTGGAGCCGGCGGGGGCTCTGGTGGGGCGGCGGGCGGCGGCGCGATCGGGACGGCGGAGGCGGCCTGGGAGTCCTCTTCTTCGCGCTCTGGATCGTGTCGATCATCCTCGCGCCGGTCATCGCGCAGATCGTTTCGCTCGCGGTCTCTCGCCAGCGCGAGTACCTCGCGGACGCATCGGGAGCCGAGCTGACGCGCAACCCCCTCGCGCTGGCGTCGGCGCTCGAGAAGATCTCGGCCGCGATTGCCCCGACGCCTTCGATCAAGCAGGGCATCGCGCACCTGTGCATCGAGGACCCGCGCGGCGGCGCTCCGGCCGAGCGACAGGGGTTCTTCGCGAGCCTCCTCTCGACGCACCCGCCGACCGCCCGCCGCATCGCGCTCCTGCGCGAGATGGCGTATCAGAAGTGAGCGCCGAGGGCGGCGGCCGCGGCCTCGGCCGGACCGTGGACGACGCGCACTGCCTCGGACAGAGCGCGAGCCCCGGCGGCGGCTGACGCCTCGTCGAGCGCCCGCTCGAGCGTCGCCCGCCAGAACTCTCCGACCAGGACGAGAGGCCTCGGCCGCGCATCCGCCTTCACGACGGATTCGGCGATCCAGACGAGCTCGAGCATCGTGCCGAGGCCGCGCGGAAGGAAGATCCATCCCTCGGTCAGCTCGCGCAGGCGGCGCAATCGGTCCGCCAGGTCGATGGCCTCGACCACTTCCGTGACCCAGGGGTTGGGCGCTCCCCGGCCCGCCAGCACGATCCCGAGGCTCTCCCCGCCCGCCTCCGCGGCGCCGCGGCAGGCCGCTTCCATCACGCCGCCATATCCGCCGCAGACGACGCGGGCCCCGCGGAGGGCGAGCTGGCGGCCGAGATCCCGGGCTTCTTCGTACGAAGAATCCGGCTCGGCCGGGAGGCTGGAACCGAAGACGCCGATCGAGATCAAGCGTCAGTCGAGGTCGATGTCCCTGAACGGGCTTCGACGTGTCGCCCTTCGTCTTCTCGAAGAGCTCGGCGAACTTCTTGTTGAGCACGTCCTTCTTGGACCTCTCGGCCTCGATCGAAGCGGCAAATTTCTTCTCGCGCTCGGCGTCCTCGCCCTTCAAGGCCCCCAGGGCGTCGTCCACCGAGGCGAACTTGCGGGGACCCCTGGGGGCCTCGAAATGGATGACGGCCTTCAGCTCCGGGTCGATCTTCAGCCTCGCGCTGCAGCAGGGGCAGGTCAGCTCGAAGTCCACGTCCCCAGTCTAGACCCGGCGCAGACGTCCTACCAGCCCTTGAGCCGACGCCGCTCGCGCCGCTCGTTCCGATCCGGACGGCCCGAGTCTTTCCGGGGCGCGAGCAGGCGGTCGAGCCGCCGCGCCTCGACGACTTCCGGCGGAGGAGGCGCCGTGACGTCCTCGTAGAGCTTGCGCGCCTCCGCCCGGGGGATCGACCTCGCCGCGAGGCCGCGCACGACGAGCTCCCGGCGCGTTCCATCCGTCGCCGCGACGCCGATCCGGTCCCCGGGACGCACCTCCCGGTGCGGCTTCGCGCGCGCCCCGTTGACGTCCACCTTTCCGCCCTCGCAGGCGGCCTTCGCCCGGGAGCGCGTCGGAAAGAGGCAGGCGACGTCGAGAAAGACGTCCAGGCGGACGGAAACCGGCCCGTCGCCGCGTTCCGGAGCGCTCACCGCCTTCACGCGGTGCGCTGGCCCGGCGGTCGCGCCTCGATCCAGCCGCGAAAGTCCGGCGATGCGGCCGGCGGCTCGGACGCCGGACGGGCCAAGAAGTAGCCCTGCGCCGCGCCGACGCCCTCGGCGGCGCAGACATCGAGATCCTCCGCGGCCTCGATCCCTTCCGCCACCAGCGTGAAGGAAAACTCCTTGGACAGATCCGCGAGAAACTTCAGGATGGCGCGGCGCCTGGGATCCCGCGCGATGCCGCGGGTGACCTCCGCGTCCACCTTGATCCACTCGGGCTGGAGCGCATGGCAGAACTGCAGCGCGCCGTAGCCGGAGGTGACGTCGTCGAGCGCGAGCACGCCGCCGAGGTCGCGCGGCACCGTGAGGGCCTGCGCGAGCTCCGGCGCGGAGGGAAGCGTCTCGACCTCGACGAGATCCAGGACGAGCCGCGAGAAGGGAATGCCCCGGCGCTCGGTCTCCTCGCCGAGCCCGAGGAGCGCATGCTCCGAGCGCCCGATCAGGCGGGGATTGACGTTCAGGAAGATGAGGCTCTCGGCCGGCAGCGTCCGCGCCGCCTCGAGCACGCAGGTCCACGAGAAGCGCTCGAACGCCCGGTCGAGGTGCAGCGATTCCGCCGCCGGGAAGATCTCGGCGGCCAGCCGCACGTGCCCGTCCTGCTCCCGGCCGCGCAGCAGCCCCTCGAATCCGAGGACCGCGCCCGCGGACAGATCGAAAATCGGCTGGAACTCGACGAAGAATTCCCCGGAGGTCAGCTCGTCGGCGAGCCAGAGGGCCTCGAGCTCGCGGCGCGCCCGGGGCAGCGTCTGGAGCCGCGACATCGCGTCCCACTTCGTCTGGCGCATGTCCTCCGGGGCCACCCGCACACGCTCGGCGAGCGGCCCGAGGTTTTTTTCGAGCTCCTCGAGAAAGAGCTCCGGGGTGCGCTCGACGAGGAGGCGCCGCGCGCGACCGTACATCGGGGCCCGCGCCCAGCTTCGCCCGCACGCCGCGGCGACGGCCCGCTCGGCCTCCAGCCCGTCGGGCCGGACGAAGACCGCGCGCGCCTTCCGCCAGCGATCAAGTCGGCCAAGAGTCTGGCCGTCCAGAACGCTTCCGGAGACTTTCACCGATTTCGATTGTATGCCCGGCGCCAGCCGCGCGCAGGCTATTCCTGTTCGCCGAACCGCTTGAGGTCCTCCGGACCTTCCCGGGTCGCCCGCTTTTCCTTGCCCTGGGCGGCCTGCCGGATCTGTTCGACGACGTCCGGGTTGGCCAGGGTGGTGATGTCTCCGGTATCCATCGTGTTCGAGATGGCGGCCAGGACCCGGCGCATGATCTTGCCGGATCGCGTCTTCGGCATGTCCGGAACGATGTGCACCCGGCGGGGCCGAGCGATCTTTCCGATCATCGACTCGATCGCCGCGATGACCGAGTCGACAATTTCCCGGGAGGGCTCGTAGCTCGGCTTCAGGGCGATGTAGACCTCGGGAAGCCGGCCCTTGATCTCGTCCACGACCGGCACGACCGCCGCCTCCGCGACCTCCGGGACCGTCAGGCACGCCGATTCGATCTCCTTGGTGCCCAGCCGATGCCCGGCCACGTTGATGACGTCGTCCACCCGGCCGAGGATGCGAAAGTAGCCGTCGGCGGCCAGAACGGCGCCGTCGGCCGCGAAGTACGGCCAGTCCCGCCAGTCCTTGCTCTTCGGGTCCTTGCAGTATTTCGAGTAGTACTGCTTCACGAAGCGTTCCGGGTCGCCCCAGACGGTCTGAAAGATTCCGGGCCACGGGTTCCGGATGCAGATGTTGCCGGCCTTGCCGGTTCCCGCCTTCATCTCCTGCCCGTGCTCGTCGTAAATGACCGCATAGATGCCGGGAAGTGCCGGCCCGGCGCTCCCCGGCTTCATGGTGTCGATCGCCGGCTTGGTGCTGCAGAGAAAACCCCCGTTCTCGGTCTGCCACCAGGTGTCCACGATCACGGCTTCCTTCCTGCCGACGACGTCGTAGTACCAGCGCCACACCTCGGGCTCGATCGGCTCGCCGACCGTCGTCATGTGCTTGAAGCGGTATCGATACTTCCGGGGCTCTTCGGGGCCGGCCTTGCGCAACATGCGAATCGCCGTCGGCGAGGTGTGGAAGATGTTCACGTCGAGACGTTCCGCGATCCGCCAGACTCTGCCGGGATCCGGGTAGGTCGGAACGCCCTCGTAGAGGACCGACGTCGCCGCCAGCGCCAGCGGTCCGTAGACGATGTACGAGTGGCCCGTGATCCAGCCGATGTCCGCCATGCACCAGTACACGTCCTCGGGATGGATGTCCTGGATGTATTTCGAGGTTGCTGTCACGTAGGCGAGGTATCCGCCGGTCCGGTGCTGGCAACCCTTGGGCTTGCCGGTCGTGCCGCTCGTGTACATGAGAAAGAGAGGCGCCTCGGCGTCCATGGGAACCGGATCGACGCGCTGGCCGCGGTAGTTGCCGATGACTTCGTCGATGAAGAAATCGCGCCCCTTCACCATGGGCGCGGCAGACAGGGAACGGCCGGGATATCGCCTCCAGACCAGGACCCGGTCGATCGTCTGTCCCTGCGCCTCCGCCGTGGCCACGGCGATCTCGGCGGCGGCCTTGTGGTCGATCAGTTTGCCGCTTCGGGAATAGCCGTCCATGTAGATGAGCACCCGGCTGCCGGAATCGGCGGCGCGCATGCCGCAGGCTTCGCCGCTGAACCCTCCGAAGACGACCGAGTGGATCACTCCCAGGCGGGCGCAGGCGAGCATCGTGATCGGGAGCTCGGCGACCATCGGCATGTGAATCGTCACGCGATCGCCCGCCTTGAGTCCCGCGAAGTCGCGCAGGAGCGCGGCGAACTCGTTGACGCGGACGTACAGCTCCTGGTACGTCACGGTGATCGGGCTCTCGTCTTCCGGCTCCGGGACCGAGATCAGGGCCGCCTTGTTCCTATACCGGGCCAGGTGGCGATCGACGCAGTTGAAAGAGGCGTTGAGCTTGCCGCCGACGAACCACTTCCAGAAGGGCGGATTGCTCGTGTCGAGCACCGTGTTCCAGCGCTCCGACCACGTCAGCATGTCCGCGTATTCCTCGAAGCACTTCGGAAAGTTCTTCTCCGCGAAGCGCTCGTTGATCGCGGCATCCTTCAGGTTGGCCTGGGCGACGAAGGAGGCGGGAGGCTCGTATCGCTCCTCTTCCCTCCAGTGAACGGCGATCTGGGCTTCGGTCGTCTCGGCGACTCCGGGCGCGGTCTTTTGTTCCGCCATGGCGCGGCCTCCGTCTGTACAACTCGAAGAGCAGCCTACGGCGGCGGCCGCCGCGGCCCGTTCCGCGAGAAGCGCCGCCTCCCGGCGGCCGGACGCCATGTTAAACCTTCGAGCGACCCCTTGACATCGACCGGGCCTTCCAAAAGACTGCAGGGCAATTCGAGGTGCCGCGAACGATGGCCCTTCGCCCGATCGTCACCGTTGGAGACCACGCCGGGAAACGGCGGCCGGGCTTCGTCGGAGGATGGGCGCCTCCGGACCTTCCCCGCCGAGCTGCTTCGTTTCGACCGGACCGCCTGACGGCGGCCGCCACACCCGGTCCGGAGTTCACGTCCATTGACGGATTGAGGAGGAACTGATGGAGACAGTCGCCGCGGGCACGTTCGCCCCTGCTGAAAAGCGGGTCATCTTCGCCTCGTCCCTGGGAACGGTCTTCGAGTGGTACGACTTCTATCTCTACGCGACCCTGGCGCCCTTCTTCGCGGCCCTCTTCTTCCCGCCGGGCAACGCGACCGCCGCCCTGCTGGCTTCCTTCGTGGCCTATGCCGCGGGCTTTCTCGTGCGCCCCTTCGGTGCCCTCGTGTTCGGCCGGATCGGCGACCTCGTCGGCCGCAAGTACACCTTCCTGATCACCATCGTCGTGATGGGCAGCTCGACGGCCGCCGTCGGCCTGCTGCCGACGTATGCCTCGATTGGTTTCGTCGCCCCGGCCCTGCTCCTGATCCTGCGCCTCGTCCAGGGCCTCGCCCTCGGCGGAGAGTACGGCGGCGCGGCGACGTACGTGGCCGAGCACGCCCCGCTCGGCAAGCGCGGCCGGGACACGGCCTGGATCCAGACGACGGCGACTCTCGGGCTGCTGCTCGCCCTGGTCGTCATCGGCTACTGCCGCGTGAAGTTCTCCGCTGACGACTTCAAGAGCTGGGGCTGGCGCATTCCGTTTCTGCTCTCGCTCATCCTGCTCGCCATCTCCGTCTACATCCGCCTGAAGCTCCAGGAGTCTCCGATCTTCCGCGCGATGAAAGCGCAGGGCAAGGGATCCAAGGCTCCCCTCACCGACAGTTTCGCCAACTGGTCCAATGCCAAGGTGGTCCTGCTGGCTCTCTTCGGCGCCACCGCGGGCCAGGGAGTCGTCTGGTACACGGGCCAGTTCTATGCGTTGTTCTTCCTGACGCTGTACCTGAAGGTCGACTACCTGACGGCCTACATCCTGATCGGCGCTTCGCTCGTCATCGGTACGCCGTTCTTCATCTTCTTCGGCAGCCTCTCGGACCGGATCGGACGCAAGTGGATCATCATGGCCGGCTGCCTGCTCGCCGCCGTGACGTACATTCCTCTCTTCAAGGCCCTGACCCACAACGTCAACCCGTCGATCGAGGCCTACTCGGCCTCGACCCCGATCAGCGTCGCCGCGACCGACTGCCAGGTCCACATCTTCCCGGGGCCGAAAACCGTCTACTCCGACTGCGACAAGGCCCGGGGCTTCCTGAACAAGGCGGGTCTCTCGTTCCAGGAGCTGCCCCCCGTCGAAGGCCAGACCGTCGTGACGAAGATCGGAAACATCGAGCTGCAGGGCTTCGACGAGGCCAAGTACAAGGATGCCCTCAAGTCGACCAACTACCCGGAGAAGTTCGACAAGACCCAGCTCAACTGGACGATGACCATCCTGATCCTGGTCATTCTCGTCATCTACGTGACCATGGTGTACGGGCCGATCGCGGCTTTCCTCGTCGAGCTCTTCCCGACGCGCATCCGTTACACCTCCATGTCCCTGCCGTACCACATCGGCAATGGCTGGTTCGGCGGGATGCTGCCGCTGCTGGCCACGGCCATGGTGGCGTCCCGGGGCAACATTTACGCCGGCCTGTGGTATCCGATCATCGTCGCTCTGATGAGCTTCGTCGTCGGCGCGCTCTTCATCCGGGAAACCAAGGACCGGGATTTGAGGGCGGACTGACCCGAACAACGAACGGGAGGACACGATGTCTCGAAAGAAGGGAATGACCCGTCGGCGGTTTGCTCGACTCGCGGGGACCGGCGCGCTCGCCGCCGGGGGGCCCGCCTTCCTCTTCCCCGCCCGCGCCCGCGCGGCCGGCAAGACCCTGAAGATCGTGCAGTGGAGCCACTTCGTTCCGGCGTACGACAAGTGGTTCGACAACACGTACACGAAGGAGTGGGGCGCCAGGAACGACACCGAGGTCATCGTCGATCACATCGCCATCGGCGAGGTCAACGCGCGCGCCGCGGCCGAGGTCGCGGCCAAGAAGGGGCACGACCTCTTCATGTTCCTGTCGCCGCCCGCGGCCTACGAAAAGCAGGTCATCGATCACGCCGAGATCTACCAGGAAGTCGAGAAGAAGCACGGCAAGATGATCGACCTGGCCCACAAGTCGACCTTCGACCCGAAGACCAAGAAGTACTTCGCCTTCTCGGACTCCTACGTTCCGGACCCGGGCAACTATCGCCAGGACCTCTGGGCGAAGGTCGGTTATCCGAAGGGCCCGGACACCTGGGAGGACCTGCGAATCGGCGGCAAGAAGATCAAGGACCAGTTCGGGAACCCCGTCGGCATCGGTCTGTCGCAGGAGCTCGACACGAACATGGCCGTGCGCGCCTGCCTCTGGTCCTTCGGGGGGTCCGTGCAGGACGAGCACGGCAACGTGGCCATATCGTCGAAGCAGACGCTCGAGGCCATCAAGTACATGAAGGCGTTGTACAAGGAGTGCGAGACGCCCGAGGTCTTCACGTGGGACCCGTCGTCCAACAACCGCGGCATCCTCGCCGGAAAGCTGTCGTTCGTGGACAACGCGATCTCGGTGACCCGCTCCGCCGAGAAGGACAACCCGGAGATGTCGAAGGCGATCATGGTGTCGCAGGCCCTGAAGGGCCCCGTGCGGCGGATCGCCGCCGAGCACGTGATGGATTGCTACGTGGTGTGGGAATTCGCCGAGAACAAGGAGGGGGCCAAGAAGTTCCTCGTGGACTACATCGACAGCTTCGGCGCGGCGTTCAAGGCCAGCGAGTTCTACAACTTCCCGTGCTTCCCCAGCACGGTCCCCGACATCAAGGCTCAGCTCGCGAACGATCCGCATGCCGTTCCCCCGGACAAGTACGCCGTCCTCGGCAACGTTCTCGAGTGGGCGACCAACGTCGGATACCCGGGCTTCGCCACGGCCGGGATCGACGAGGTGTTCAACACGTTCGTCCTTCCGACGATGTTCGCCAGGGCCGCGCGCGATGAGTCCACGCCCGAGGAGGCGATGAAGGCCGCGGAGACCGAGATCCGGCGCATCTTCGACAAGTGGAAGTGAGGGCATAGACTCCTCCGCGTTATGGCGATCGTCCAGACGCGGGGTCTCACCAAGCGGTTCAAGAAGGGGGGCGTCGGCGCCGTCGTCGACGTGAACCTCGAAAGCCGGGAGGGCGAGTTCCTCGTCCTCCTCGGGCCCTCCGGGTCGGGAAAGACGACGCTGCTGCGAATGATCGCGGGGCTCGAGGAGCCCACCTCCGGGGAGATTCTGATCGGCGGAACGGTCGTGAACGATCTGACTCCGCGGGAGCGCCGGATCGCCATGGTGTTCCAGAGTTATGCCCTCTATCCCCACCTGACCGTGCTCGGAAACATCACCTTCCCCCTCAAGGCACGGGGGATGCCCAAACCCGAGAGGGAGAAGAAGGCCGAGTGGGCCGCGGGCCTGCTCGGGATCGGCCAGCTGCTCGGCCGCAAGCCCCGGGAGCTCTCGGGCGGCGAGCGGCAGCGGGTCGCGCTGGCACGGGCCATCGTCCGCGAGCCCTCCCTCTTCCTGCTCGACGAGCCCCTCTCCAATCTCGATGCGAAGCTGCGGGCGTCCGCTCGGACCGAGCTCGAGCAGTTCCAGCGGAGGGTCGGCACGACGACGATCTACGTGACGCACGATCAGGTGGAGGCGATGGCGATGGGAGATCGCATCGTCGTCATGAACCAGGGGGCGGTCCGGCAGATCGGCACGCCCGCCGAGGTCTACGACGAGCCGGCCGACACGTTCGTGGCCACGTTTCTGGGCTCACCGCCGATGAACCTGATCGAGAGCGCCGGAGTCACCGCCGGCTTTCGCCCCGAGCACTTCCTGCCCGCGGCCGAGGCGCTCGAGAAGGGCGCCGCCATCCCGGTGCGCTTCCAGGTGACGAACGTCGAGTACCTCGGCGCCGAGCGGATCCTCTACGGGGAGGCGCGCTCCGGCCGGTTCGAGGGCCAGAAGGTCGTCTCCCGCATCCCGGCGCACGGCGGCGCCGCCATCGAGAAGGGAACGACCCAGGAGTTCGCCGTCGCCGAGAGGGACCTGAAGTTCTTCGACCGGGAGCGCGGAACGCGCACGGCGCACGTCGCGATCGGATGAGCCTCGGCCGCCAGCGCTGGCTCGGGCCGGCCATGTTTCTGCCCGCCGTTCTCTACGTCCTGGCGCTCGTGGGCGTGCCGTTCGTGATGGCCTTCCTGTACGGCGTGGGCGACGTGAGGGTCGGGAGCGTCGGCTACCACTTCGTGGGACTCGCGAACTTCCGATCGGTGCTCCGAAACCCGACCTTCCTGCTCGCCCTGCGCAACTCGTTCCTGTTCACGATCGGCTCCCAGATCCTCGTCCTCGTGGGCGCGACCATCCTCGCTTTCGCCCTGAAGTCCGCCTTTCCGGGGCGCCGGTTCGTCCGGTTCCTGATCCTGCTGCCGTGGGTGGCCCCGGTCTCGATCGGCTCGATCGGCTGGAAATGGATCCTCGATTCCCTCTACAGCGTCATCAACTGGGTGCTCATCCGGGCGCATCTCGTCAACCAGTTCTCTCCGCCGATGTGGCTGGGAGAGCCCGCGCTGGCGATGCTGTCCGTGATCCTCGTCCACACGTGGCACATGCTGCCGTTCGCCACGGTGATCATCCTCGCCGGCTGGACGGCGATCCCGAAGGACATTCCCGAGGCGGCGTCGGTCGACGGGGCGCGCTTTTTCCGGCGGCTCTTCCAGATCGAGATCCCGATGATGCTGCCGATCATCAACGTGGCCGTGCTCTTCGGCGTCATCTTCACGTTCACGGACATGACGGTCGTCTACATCCTGACGCGGGGAGGACCGTACGACACGACGCAGGTTCTCCCCTCGCTGGCGTTTTTCGCGGGCATCCTGGGCAGCGACCTGGCGGAGGGGGCGGCGATCTCGCTGTTTCTCGTCCCCGTCCTGGCGCTGGCCGCGTGGCTCATGCTGCGAGCGGCCCATCGGGCCGAAGTCACGTGATGCGTCTCGGAGCGCGGGCCCGAAAGGTGAGGAACCGCCTGGTTCACGGGGCGGTTCTGGTCGCGTTCTCCGTGCTGCTCGGCTTCCCCTTCTACTGGATGCTCATCACGAGCTTCAAGCGGGGGCCCGATCTCTACAACCTGAAAAACAACCCCTTCATCTTCAACCAGAAGCCCACGCTCGAGCACCTGAAGCTGCTGTTCGAGGAGACGCTCTTCCTGCGCTGGCTCGGCAACACGCTCTTCGCCGGCATCCTCGTCGTTGCGATCACGCTGCTGCTCGCCGTGCCCGCGGCCTATGCCCTGACGCGCCTGACCGGCCGCTGGGGCGGCCGTGTCGGGATCGCGATCTTCCTGACGTATCTGGTGCCGCCGACGCTGCTCTTCATCCCGCTCTCGCGCATCGTCGCCCTCCTGGGCCTTCAGGACACGCTCTGGTCGATCATCGTCGTCTACCCGAGCTTCACGATCCCGTTCTCGATCTGGCTGCTCATGGGCTTCTTCAAGTCGATTCCCAGGGAGCTCGAGGACGCGGCCATGGTCGACGGCCTGACGCGGTTCCAGACGTTCCGCGAGCTCGTGATCCCGATGTCCGTGTCCGGGATCCTGACCGTCGTCATCTTCTCCTTCACACTGGTCACCCAGGAGTTCGTCTACGCCCTGACGTTCATTTCCTCCGCGGCGCACCAGACGGTGGGCGTCGGCGTCCCGATCTACCTGGTTCGCGGGGACGTGTACTACTGGGGGTCCCTGATGGCCGCCTGCCTGATCACCAGCCTGCCGATCGGGTTCGTCTACAACCTGTTCCTCGACCGGTTCATCGCCGGATTCACGTTCGGGTCGGTTAAGTAAATGTATGAACCGCGCTAAGATGGCTCCCGGCAGCCGGAGACCACGGCGATGTCGGAACGACGCGGCTCAGTCAGTGCGCCGGTCAGCAGCCTCGGGGCATTGCCCGTCGGGATTCGTGCGCCGTCCTCGCCGCCGTCCGATCCCCCGCTTCCCGCTTCCTCTTTCCCGACCTCCTCGGTCTTACCTCGCGCAACGAGGCGCTTGTCGATCTCGATTCGAACGGAGTCGAAAGAAAGGAGCCGGCTATGAGGTCCACGGTTCGGAGTGTCCTGGTCCTGGCGTGTGCCTTCCTGATGGCGGAGGGTCTCTCCGCACAGGCAACCGTTCAACTCGGAGGAGCGGGAACCCTCACGCTCAAGGGATTCATCAGTGCGACCGCGTTCGCCCAGAACCAGAGCACGACCTTCGGCAACGGCCAGAACGCGGAGTTTCCGGCCGGCGCGCAGTGCGAGGTCGACTGCTGGTTCGGCGGCGGAGACATCCGGAATACGCGGCTGACGCTCTCCTTCGACGGACCGAAGTTGTTCGGAGATTGGAAGGGCGGCGGCGTCGTGGAGATGGACTTCTTCGGAGGATTCGGAAGCTCCACCAACAGCGCATTCGTCAACGAACAGCCGGACCCGCGGTTGCGCCTCGGGTACATCCAGCTCACCAACGGGAGCACGACCATCCAGGTGGGCCAGAACTGGTCTCCCCTGTTCGGCAACACGGCGGTCTCTCTCTCGCACATCGCGTTTCCTCTGGGATACGGCTCGGCCGGAGACATCGGCTGGCGTTTCGTGGGCCTCTTCGTGACCCAGAAACTCACGTCCAAAGGCGCGCCCGTCAATGCGGACCTGCAATTCGCCGTGATGTCCGGCTCGTGGAACGGCCCGGCCTGTGACACGACCAACAACTGCGTGAACTGGCTGACCGCGGGCAACGCGACGTGGCCGCAGTTCGAGCTGCGCGCCAACGTCGGCGGCAAGGTGGGCGACATGGGCACCTGGAGCGCGTACATGGTCGGCCACGTCGACGAAAAGGACCTCTCGGGCGCCGGCGCCTCGGGATGCAACGGGACGCCGAACCCATGCGGGCCGGGAGTCACCGACGACAAGCTGACCGGGTCGGCCGTCGAGATCGGCGCGAAGTTCCAGCTCGGACCGGTTCTCATCCAGGGCAACGGGTACAGCGGGCACTCGATCGGCCAGCAGTTCGGCATGATCACCCAGTTCGGGAAGATCCAGGGCGAGGGCGGCTGGGCCCAGGTGGGCTTCGATCTGACCCAGAACTGGGGAATCTTCGGATTCTGGGGCATCGACAATCCGAAGAACTCCGACGTTCTCGCGGCGGTGGGAGCGGCCGGCCGCATGGAAAATCAGCAATACGCGGGGATGCTGCGCTGGAAGTGCGGCCAGCTGGCCTTCGGATTCGAGTACATCAAGGACAACCTGAAGGTCGGACCGACCGAGGCCGCGCGCACGAGTACCCAGCTGGCGCTCTCCGGACTTTACAACTTTTAAGAACCGTGGTGCGGGGGGGTCGGGGGTCCCCCCCTCGCTTCGGCTCCCTCGTCGGGTGACTTGACAAGCGCCGCGACGAGGGATGAAATCCTGATCGGGCGCGGTCTTTGCACCAGGAATTCCCTGAGAGGAGGTTCCATGGAGGTCACGCGTCGAGGGTTCCTGAAGGCCACAGGTCTCGGGACCACCATCGCCCTCGGTTTCGACGTCTCCACCGCCGAGGCCGAGATGCGCGAATTCAAGATCTCGCGCACCACGGAAACGCGCAGCACCTGCCCCTACTGCGCGGTCTCCTGCGGGATGATCATCCATACTCTCGGGGACAAGGCCAAGAACGCGACGGCGTCGGTCGTCTACGTCGAGGGCGACCCGGATCATCCGATCAACCGCGGCACGCTCTGTCCCAAGGGGGCGACCGTCAAGGACGACATCAACAGCACCAACCGCCTCGTCAAGCCCCAGATTCGCCGCGCGGGATCGGACAAGTGGGAGGACATCAGCTGGGACGAGGCGATCGCCAAGATCGCCCGCCACGTCAAGAACACGCGGGACAAGAACCTGGTCCAGAAGAACGCCAAGGGCCAGCTCGTCAACCGCAACCCCGGCATGGCGATGATCGGGGGCTGCACCGACACGACCGAGTTCAACTACCTCTACTGGAAGAGCGCGACGGCCTGGGGGGTGCCGTACCGGGACACCCAGGCCCGGGTTTGACACGGCCCAACGGTGGCCAGTTTGGCCGCCACGTTCGGCCGGGGGGCGATGACCAACGGATGGGTCGACATCAAGAACGCCGACGTCGTCCTCTGCATGGGCGGCAATCCCGCCGAGAACCATCCCTGCGGCTTCAAGTGGGCGATCGAAGCCAAGAAGGTTCGTAACGCCAAGATCGTCGCGGTCGATCCGCGCTTCACGCGGACCGCGGCCGTCGCCGACCTCTACTCGCCCATCCGCACCGGCACGGACATCGCCTACCTTTCCGGGATCATCCGGTACGCGATCGCCAACAACCGGTACCACGAGGAGTACGTCAAGCTGTTCACGAACGGGCCGCTGCTGATCAACCCGGACTTCCGCTTCGACGAGGGCCTGTTCTCGGGCTTCGACGACGCGTCCGGAAGCTACAAGCGGGACTCGTGGACGTATCAGCTCGACCCCAAGACCGGGTTCGCGAAGACGGACCCGACGATGCAGGATCCGCATTGCGTCTTCCAGCTGCTGAAGCAGCACGTGGATCGCTACACGCCGGAGACGGTCGAGAAGATCTGCGGCACGCCGAAGGAGACCTTCCTGAAGGTCGCGGAAGTCGTGACCTCGACCGGAAACGCCCAGCGCTGCGGCACCGTCATGTATGCGCTCGGCTGGACCCAGCACTCGATCGGCGTGCAGATGATCCGCACCGCGGCGATGCTGCAGCTGCTTCTCGGCAACGTCGGCCGGCCGGGCGGGGGCGTCAACGCTCTGCGCGGCCACTCGAACATCCAGGGAGCCACCGACACGGCCGGAGTCTTCGACATTCTGCCCGGGTATCTCAAGACGCCGCAGTCCCAGTGGCAGAGCCTCTCGGAATACAACGAGGCCAACGTTCCCAAGGCGCTCGGGCCTTCGATGAACTACTGGCAGAACTATCCGAAGTTCATGGTGTCGGTCCTGAAGGCCGGCTACGGCAAGGCGGCCACCAGGGAAAACGAGTTCGGATACAACTGGTTGCCGAAAGTCGACGGCAACTACTCGTGGATGTACATCTTCGACGACATGTACCGCGGCAACTCATCGCGAGCGGGAGGGCAGGAGCCCGGTCCCGAGGGACTGATGACCTTCGGCATGAACCCGGTCGGGATCGGCCCCAACGCGCCGAAGATGATCGCCGCTCTCTCCAAGCTGAAGTGGCTGGTGGTCGTGGAAAACCACGAGATCGAGACGGCCACCTTCTGGAGGGCCCCGAAGGAGTACGGGGGCGCGGCGCCCTCGCAGATCCAGACCGAGGTCTTCCAGCTCCCGGCCTCCTGTTTCGCCGAGAAGGACGGCTCGTTCACCAACTCGGCCCGCTGGATCCAGTGGAAGTGGAAAGCCATCGATCCTCCCGGCCAGGCGAAGACCGATCAGGAAATCCTCGCCCGCATCTTCCTCGCGGTCCGCGATCTCTACCGCAAGGAAGGCGGCCCGTTGCCGGAGGCGGTTCTCAACGTCGACTGGTCCTACTCGAATCCCGCCGCTCCCGACCTCGCCGAGATCCTGAAGGAGCTCAACGGCAAGGCGCTCGCGGACATCCACGACGCGAAAGACAAGACGAAGGTGCTCAAGACCGCGGGTCAGCAGCTCGACGGCTTCGGACAGCTGCAGGACGACGGCTCGACCATGTGCGGCAACTGGCTGATGTCGGGCGTGTACACGGAAGCCGGGAACATGGCTCAGCGGCGCGTTTCGGTGGACGATGCGAGCGGGCTCGGCATGTACCACAACTGGACCTTCTCGTGGCCGGCGAACCGCCGTGTCATGTACAACCGCGCCTCGGCCGACGGCGAAGGCAAGCCGTGGGACCCGACGCGCGTCGGCATCAAGTGGAACGGCGAGAAGTGGGTCGGGGACGTCCCGGACATGAAGCCGGACGCTCCTCCCGGCGAGTTCGGAGCATTCATCATGCTGCCGGAAGGCTGTGGAAAGCTCTTCGCGCCGCTGAACGACGGCCCCTTCCCCGAGCACTACGAAGCGGTCGAGGCTCCGGTCGAAAACCTCCTGCATCCGAAGGTGACGTCGAACCCCGTCGCCAAGAAGTTCAAGTCGAACAAGGACGTCTACGGAACCGCAGCCGAGTTTCCGATCGTCTGCATGACGTACCGGCTGACGGAGATGTACCACTACTGGACGAAGCACATCAACCGGCTCAACCAGCTCCAGCCGGGCTTCTTCATCGAGATTCCCGAGGCGCTGGCCCAGGAGAAAGGCATCGTCAACGGCGGACGGGCGAAGGTCACGTCGGCCCGGGGCTCGATCGAGGGCGTCGCGATGGTCACCAAGCGGCTGCGCCCCCTCCAGGTCAACGGTCAGAGACACTGGCAGATCGGGTTCCCGCTGCACTGGGGCTACGAGGGCACGGCCGACCACACGGGGCCGCTCGCGAACTTCCTGACGCCGACGGCGATGGACCCGAATACGTGGACACCCGAGTACAAGACCTTCCTGGTCAAGCTCGAGAAAGCGTGAAAGGAGGGGCGCGATGAGCATCCGAGGCCTCGACGTCCGGCGCTCCTCCGCTTCGGTTCTCGGCAGCCTGTCCGGCCTGCGGAAGGAACGGACGGTCGCCAAATACATCGACACCTCGACCTGCATCGGCTGCAAGGCCTGCGAGGTCGCCTGCCAGGAGTGGAACGATCTCGGCGTCGTCGAAACGCATCAGACCGGCACGTACCAGACTCTGCCGACGCTCCATGCGGAGTACTGGAACCTGATCCGGTTCAACGAGCGCGACTTCGACGGCGGCATCGTCTGGCTCATGCGCAAGGACCAGTGCATGCACTGCGACGAGCCCGGCTGCCTCGCGGCGTGCCCGGCTCCGGGCGCCATCGTGCAGTACTCCAACGGCATCGTCGACGTCAACCCGGACCAGTGCATCGGCTGCGGGTACTGCGAGACCGGTTGTCCGTTCGACGTGCCCCGCTTCTCGAAGACCACGGGCAAGATGTCCAAGTGCACGCTCTGCGTCGACCGGGTCTCGGTCGGACTCGAGCCGGCCTGCATCAAGGCCTGTCCCACCGGCTGCCTCCATTTCGGCACGAAGGACGACATGGTCGCCATGGGTCAGACGCGCGTCGCCCAGCTCAAGTCGAACGGCTTCGCCAACGCCGCGCTCTACGATCCGCGGGGAGTCGGCGGCACGAGCGTGGTCACGGTCCTGGCGCACGGAGATCACCCGGACTGGTACGACCTGCCGGCGGACCCGCACGTGCCCTGGGGCGTGAAGGTCTGGAAGAAAGTCCTCCGTCCGCTCGGCGTTCTCGCCATCTTCGGCGCCGTGGCCGGCGCCTTCGCGCACTACACGAAGTACGGGCCGAAGGAGGCGCGCGGCGCGAGCGACCCCGACGCGAACCTTCCGACGGCCTGAAAATAGAGACGGAGGAACCATGAGCACCGCCGCCCCCCGCGCGCCGATGGACTCCGCGGTCGTCGTGGCCCGAGACCGGGAAAACGTCGTGGTCGGCCGCGAGATCGTTCGGCACCGCCTCTTCTCTCGCCTGGTGCACTGGACCGTGGCCGTGACCTTCGTCATTGCCGCCCTGAGCGGGATGCCGATCTGGACGCCGGTCTTCGGCTGGATGGCGCACCTCTTCGGCGGGCTGTCGGTGTGCCGCGTCATCCATCCCTGGGCCGGCATCGCGTTCTTCCTCGCCCTGCTCCTCCAGTTCTTCGAGTGGATCTCCGACATGCGCCTCCAACCCTGGGAGAAGGACTGGCTCGGTCCTCGCGCGGTGCGCTACATGCGCTACGAGGAAGACGACCCGCGTACCGGCAAGTACAACGGCGGCCAGAAGCTCTACTTCTGGGCCGGCTCGCTCGGCGGCGTCGGCCTCCTGCTGTCGGGCCTGATGATGTGGTTTCCGACCGCGTTCCCGCGGTGGCTGATGGAGCTCGCCTACCTGATCCACGACTTCACGTTCATCTGTTTCGCCGTCTCGCTCGTCTTCCACATCTACCTGAGCACCGCCGCGGAGCCGGGAACCTTCGGATCGATGACGCGCGGAACGGTCACGCGGACGTGGGCGCGCCTGCACCACCCCCGCTGGTACCGCGAAGTGACGGGTGAAGAGCCCCGCCGCTAACAGGGCTCCCGGCGTCGCCTCCGATTTCGAGCGCCGCGCCGCGCGCGCGGAGACACTGGCGCAAAAGACGCCGGCGGCCGCGGAGCCGCTGCGCTTCGCCGCCGGACTCTACCGGGCCCAGGCCGCCCTCGCCGGGGCCGTCGCGGCCGCGCACGCCGGCGAGCCGCTCACCGGCCATCTCGACGACGACGCGGAGCGCTTTCTCGACCGGGTACCGGCGATCCTGCGCTACGCCGCGGATTCCGGGCCCGAGGTCCTGTCGGCCGAGGCACGCGCCCGCGAGGAAGACCTGCCTTCGACGCGGCGCACGCGACTGCTCGTCTACTGGCAGGGCGACCGCGACTCGCGCGAGGACTACCTGTCGCGCGCCGTCCTGCGCCCCTACGTCGAGACGCTGCGCGCGCTGCCGGTGCCCCCGGATCGCCCCCACCGCCAGGGCCGTTGCCCGTTCTGCGGCGGGCTGCCGTGGGTGTCGGCGCGGCGGGAGGGCTCGATGATGGAGGGCGCTCGGCGCCTGCTCGCGTGCGCCCTTTGCGGCGGCGAGTGGCCGTTCGGCCGCATCCTGTGCCCCGCCTGCGGCGAGCAGGATCCCGTCAAGCTGCCGTCGTTCACGACGGAGGCCCACCCGGCCGTGCGGATCGAGGCCTGCGAGACCTGCCGGCGCTACGTCAAGTCCCTCGACCTGTCGGAGGACGCGCGGCCGATCCCCGAGGTCGACGACCTCGTGAGCCTGTCGATGGATCTGTGGGCCGAGAACGAAGGATTCGTCCGGATCGAGCCCGGTCTCGCGGGGCTCTGACGTGGGCGACGCCCTGGGCCTGCTCGTGACGGCCCAGGCCGGGCTGCGCTCGCGCTTCGACGATTTCCGCGGCGCCCTCGACCGCCGCGACGCGGCGGCGCATCGCCTGGCGCTCGCCGATTTCCAGGAGTGGCTGGGGCGCTGGACGGCGGCCGAGGAGCGATCGCTCCTTCCCGCGGTCGAGCGGGCCGCCCTCGCCGGCCGCGATTCGCGCCGGGAGCTCACGCTCGAATATGTCCAGCTTCGCGAGCTCACTCGCCACGTTCGCCTGCAGATCGAAGCGGACGCGCGTCTCTCCGACGTCCTCGGGCTCGTGGAAAACCTGGCTCGCCGCTTCGACATCCACGAGCGCGGGATGCTCGATGTCTACTATCCCGCCGCCGCTCCGAGACTGACCGACGACGAGCGCGCCAGGCTGGAGGAAGCGGCCGCCGGCCTCTGAATCGTCAGCCGAGCTGAGGCAGCTCGAGTTTGGCCGCCTCTTCCTTCGGGACGAGCGAGGCGTAGGCGGCAGCCAGACGGTCCTGCGGCCACCCCAGACACAGTCCGTCCCCGCGAAACACGCACGGCTGCTCCGGCAACTCGACGAGAGCGATCGTGCCCTCGCCCTCGTCGGCGGCCACGGCGAGGCTCCAGGCCGACAGCGTCACGGAAAGGCCGCGCACCCGGACCGGAACACGGCGCAGCGTCTCCCCTCGGGGATTGGTGAGACCGATTTCCGGCGACGCGGCGTCCAGTCAGGGCCTCGCCTTGCAGGAGAAGACCTGTCCGCGACCCGCGTCGCGCACGAGGAGGTCGCCGCCGAGGCGCAGAGCCTCCGCCGCGCAATCGCCCGAGGCGGCGCCGCCGGCAACCTCGCAGGCGGCGGACGGCGAGAGCTCGCCCAGGTACACGCACCCCCGGGCCGCTTCGCGGTCGGCCGTGACGCGGATGCTCGGAGCGGGCGTCCGGTCCGAAGGCGGCGGCGGGGCCACGCTCGATTCCTTCATCGGCGTCGGCGCCGCGGCGGGAGCGAGGCTCGGCGCCCGCGCAGCCGTCTCTCCCGGCGTCGGCGCCGTGGCGACCTCCGTCGCGGGAGGCTTCGGCGAGCACTCGTACGCCTCCCCCGCCGGTCCATGCATCAGCAGCGTGTCGCCGCCCGCTCGCCTGACCTGGTAGCGAAGGCACTCTTCCGGAGTGGGCTGGACCGTCAGGCCGCAGCCGAGCGAGGCGTCTCTCGAATCCACGTGCTGCAGGAAGCGGCACGACGCGATCTCGGCCGGGCTGGTCGTGACGTGAACGCTCCAGATGGCGTAGGTCGCGTCCGTGTCGGCCTTGTAATTGGCGCAAGCGGTCCCGAGGGTGGACCCCAGCAGAACGCCCGAAAGGACTCGCGCCGCCGAGTGCGCCCGGCCCGCCTTTCGCAGCGCCTTCACGGCGTGAAGCCTATCAGGTCGCCCTCCCGTTCGAGGAAGCGGCGGATCGCTTTAACGCGGCGCGTTGCGCCGCACGGCGCCGGCAACCAGCCTCTCGCCGGCCACGATCGCCCGGCGGTGTCTCCCCCGCCCGATCTCGCCCCCGGAGTCGCGAGCCACGACCTCGAACAGGAAGAGTTTCCCGTCCCGGCCGAGATACCGGGCGGTCGCCTCGACCGACGCTCCCCGAGGGGTCGCGGCCGAATGCATGACCTCGACCGTCACGCCGACGGACGACTCGCGATTGCCGAGATGGGGCCGGAGCAGCCGGGCCGCGGCGACCTCCATGAGGGCGACCATGCGGGCCGTGGCGAAGACCGGCGGGAAATCGTCCTCGGGGCCGGGCTGGAATGCGCTGGCAAGATCCGAGGAGTCGACCGAGAGCCCGGCCGAGGCCGTGGCGCCGACCGCCGGCTCGGACACGTCAGGCCATCTCGGGAATTCTGCTCATTCGCGCTCGACCTCCGCCGCCGGTCCCCGGTTGAAGAACGAGCTTCCGCGCACGTTTTCGTCGATGCCGAGCATCCGATGGATCGGCGGGAAGGCCCGCTGATCGCAGTCCGTGCGCTCGCAGAGCCGGCAGGTGATTCCGATCGCAACGGCCGCGTTCGGATTGTGCACGTCGAGGCCGTCGCCGTAGACCAGGTGCGGCGTGTGCCGGATCTCGCAGCCGAGCGAGATGGCGAGCAGCGGATGGGCCGTCCCGAACCCGCCGAGAGACTGGCGGACCGTCCGGGCCACGCAGAGATACGTCGTGCCGTCGGGCATCCGCGAGACCTGCGTGCGGATGATCCCGGGAGTCATGAACGCGCTGTGCACGTTCCAGCGCGGACACAGGCCCGAGAAGCGCGCGAACGCGATGCCCGACGCCGAGAACCGCTTCGAGATGTTGCCCGCGATGTCGACCCGGATGAAGTGAAAGGGCACGCCCTCCCTGCCCGGACGGCGCATCGTCGTCAGGCGGTGACACACCTGCTCGAAGCTCGTCCCGAAGCGGCGCTCGAGGAGCTCGACGTCGTAGCGCAACGACTTCGCCGACTCGAGGAACGGCTCGTACGGCATCAGGAGAGCGGCCGCGAAGTAGTTGGCGAGAGCCACCCGGCACAGGGCCACGGAGTCGGGCGTGGTCAAACGCGACTTCGCCATGATCGCCTCGAACACGCCGGCGGCGCGGAGCAGCCCGATCTGGTGGGCGATCTGAAAATCGCGCGCGTGCGGAGGCAGCGTCTCGGAGATCTCCAGGCGCATGCGGGCGGCGTCGTACCGGCGCATCGGGCTGCGATCGGGGGTGTGCCGCGCGATCACGAGCGTGATTCCCATGCTCTCGAGATGCCGGACGAGCCCCGAGTAGACGTCCGGGCGTTCCAGGCCGGCGTCCACCGCGAGGCGCTCGGCGGCGGCCTCGATCTCGGGAAAGTAATTCCGGTTCTCCTGCAGGACGTCCGAGACTTCCTCCGACGGAAGCCGCGCGGGATCGATCCCCAGCAGGTCTCCTCCGTCGGAGACCCGCGACGCGATTCCGCGCATCGCCTCGAGAGAATCGCGGTAGGCGTGGTAGAGCTTGACGATCGCGCGCGAGACCGTCTCGTTCGACGCGGCCTCGCGGAGGTCGGCCGTCGTCACGTCGTGGGCTTCGAAGAGCGGGTCCCCGAAGACCTCGTGAAGGTCGGAGACCAGGCGGGCCTCGCCGTCGGATCCGAAGCTCTTCAGCTCGGCCGGGTAGAGCTCGGCGAACTTCAACAGGAGAGCCGCGGTCAAAGGGCGCTGATCGTGCTCGATCAGATTCAGATAGGACGCGGAGACGCCGAGCCTTTCGGCAAGGTCCACCTGCCTCAGCCCGTGCCGCCGTCGAAGCATGCGGATCTTCGAGCCGAACTTGGGACCAGGCGGCATGACGATTTACAGAATACACCACTTGACAGCTGAGTGCACTCCAGCGTTGACTTCATAACATACTGAAAGCTAGTAACTTGTTGACTGAAGCCTCCGCTTTCTGATGATGTGTAAAGCCTGATGACGGCGAGCAGCGCGACAGAGACCAGCCGTTCCGTGGCCCAGCCGGTAGTCGAGCTGCGCGCTCCGACGACCCCATCCGCCGGATCGATCCTGACGCCCTCGGCACTCGCATTCGTCGCCCTGCTCGAGGACCGCTTCGGAGCCCGCCGCCGGCAGCTTCTCGAGCGCCGCTCGCTCGTTCAGGCGAGGCTCGATGCGGGCGAGCTTCCGGACTTCCTTCCGGAGACGGAGGAGATTCGTCGGGGCGCATGGATGGTGGCTCCCATTCCCGAGGACCTGCGCGACCGACGCGTCGAGATCACAGGACCCGTCGACCGGAAGATGGTCATCAACGCGCTGAATTCGGGCGCCCGGGTCTTCATGGCGGACTTCGAGGACTCCTGCTCTCCCACCTGGTCGAACCTCATCGAGGGGCAGCAAAACCTCATCGATGCCATCGAGAGGACCATCGAGTTCACGTCCCCCGAGAACGGAAAGATCTACCGCCTGGACGAGCGCGTCGCGACCCTGATGGTGCGGCCCCGCGGGTGGCATCTCGAGGAGCGGCACGTCCTCGTCCGGGGACGGCCGGTGTCGGCGAGCCTCTTCGATTTCGGCCTGTTCTTCTTCCACAACGCGCGCCGCCTGCTCGCCCGCGGCACGGGCCCGTATTTCTACCTGCCGAAGATCGAGAGCCACCTCGAGGCCCGTCTCTGGAGCGACGTCTTCCGCGCCGCGCAGGAGGAGCTGCAGCTGCCCTCGGGCACGATCCGCGCGACCGTGCTGATCGAGACGATCCTCGCCGCCTTCGAGATGGACGAGATCCTCTGGGAGCTCCGCGAGCATTCCGCCGGATTGAACTGCGGACGCTGGGACTACATTTTCAGCTTCATCAAGAAGTTCCGAAGCCGCCCCGGTTTCGTCCTTCCCGACCGCTCGCGCGTGACGATGCGGACTCGGTTCCTGGAGTCGTACACGCACCTCGTCATCCGAACCTGCCATCGCCGCGGGATCCATGCCATGGGCGGCATGGCCGCCCAGATCCCGATCAAGGGCGATCCGGAGCGGAACGCCGCGGCGATGGAGAAGGTCGCCGAGGACAAGCGCCGCGAGGTCTCCGCGGGTCACGACGGTACGTGGGTCGCGCACCCGGCCCTCGTCCCGGTCGCCCGCGCCGTCTTCGACGCCGGGATGCCCGGCCCCAACCAGATCGACCGCCGTCCGGAGGGTCCGCCCATCACCGCGGCGGACCTGCTTCAGGTGCCCGAGGGCGCGATCACGGAAACGGGCCTTCGCCAGAACATCGGCATCGGAATCCGGTACCTCGAAGCCTGGCTGCGGGGCTCGGGATGCGTTCCGCTCGACGATCTGATGGAGGACGCGGCCACGGCCGAGATCTCGAGGACGCAGGTCTGGCAATGGCTCCGCCACGGAGCGAGGCTCGAGGACGGCCGGACGCTCACGCCGGCGCTCTACGCGCGTACCCGGGACGAGGAGCTCGCCCGCATCCGCTCGCACTTCGGGGAAGAGGCCTGGCGGCGAGGCCGCTTCGAGCGGGCCGCCGCTCTCTTCGACGCCCTGGCGACATCGCGGGATCTCGCCGATTTCCTGACGATTCCGGCCTACGAGGAACTGATCGAGTCCGAACAGGGAGGTCGCCATGCAGGATCGTGACGCCGCGTCGCTCGCTTCGAGTTGGAAGTCCGACTCGCGTTGGGCGGGCATCGAACGCGCCTATTCGGCGGAGGACGTCTTCCGTCTGTCGGGCTCCCTGCAGATCCGCCACACTCTCGCCGAGCGCGGCGCGGAGCGGCTGTGGAGGCTCCTTCACGAGGAGGAGTACGTCGCGGCCCTCGGGGCGTTGACGGGCAACCAGGCCATCCAGCAGGTCAAGGCGGGACTGAAGGCGATCTACCTCTCCGGCTGGCAGGTCGCCGCCGATGCGAATCTCTCCGGGCACATGTACCCGGATCAGAGCCTGTATCCCTCGACCAGCGTGCCGCACGTCGTCCGGCGCATCAACCAGGCGCTCCAACGCGCCGACCAGATCCACACGGCTGAGGGCCGGAACGGGATCGATTGGTTCGCGCCGATCGTGGCCGACGCCGAGGCCGGGTTCGGAGGACCCCTGAACGCCTTCGAGCTCATGAAGGGAATGATCGAGTCCGGCGCGGCGGGCGTGCATTTCGAGGACCAGCTCGCCTCGGAGAAAAAGTGCGGCCACATGGGGGGGAAGGTCCTCATCCCCACGTCGGCGTTTCTCCGCACGCTCGCCGCGGCGCGGCTGGCGGCCGACGTCTGCGGCGTTCCGACGCTCATCATCGCGCGCACCGACGCCAACAGCGCTCAGCTCCTGACGAGCGACGTCGACGAGCGGGACCGGCCGTTCCTGACCGGCGAGCGCACCGCGGAGGGGTTCTTCCGGATCCAGGGCGGCCTCGATGCGGCCATCGCCCGGGGGCTCGCCTACGCGCCCCATGCCGACCTGATCTGGTGCGAGACCTCCGAGCCCAATCTCTTCGAGGCCAAACGATTCGCCGACGCCATCCACGCACGCTTCCCCGGAAAGCTGCTCGCGTACAACTGCTCGCCATCCTTCAACTGGGAGAAGAAGCTCGACGCCCCGACGATCGGACGCTTTCAGAGAGAGCTCGGGGCGATGGGCTACAGGTTCCAGTTCGTCACGCTCGCCGGCTTCCACGCGCTGAACCACAGCATGTTCGAGCTCGCCCGGGCCTACCGGGACGAGGGGATGACGGCCTACTCGCGGCTGCAGCGGGCGGAGTTCGCCAGCGAGGCCCACGGCTACTCGGCGACACGGCACCAGCGCGAGGTCGGCACCGGCTACTTCGACGACGTCGCGAACGTGATCGCGGCCGGTCAGGCCTCGACGACGGCCCTGGCCGGCTCGACCGAGAGCGCGCAGTTCTGATGGCGGGCTCGGGCTAATCCGGTCTCCCGGTGCCGCGGGCGTCCGCTGGATGGCGCCCCGGCGCCCCGTTCCTCCCGCGCCGACGATGCCCGCTGGATGGCGTCGTCGGCGCACCTTTTACCGCCCGCGCGCGACTCACCGGCGCCACTTCGCGGAGATTCGCTCGGCGTCCTTCTGCGCCTGCGCCGCGGCCGCCTCGGCCGCCACTTCCCCGCGGGCGACGCGGGCGAACATCGTCGAGAGAATGAAGGTATTGAAGATTTCGTCGATGGCCGCGGTGGCATAGCCCGGATATCCGACGTTCGTGGACCAGTCGAGCGCATCCGCCAGCACGGCGTACTTGCCCGGGGGATCGGCCGCTGGATCCTTCGCGAGCTCCTCGGCGAGATTCGGCACGGTCGACGGGTAGCACGGCAGGTTGTAGAACTCGCTCTCCCGGAAGACCGACGCGGACTGATCGACGAGATCGACCAGGAACTGCTTCGCCCCTTCGACGTTCGAGGCAAACTTCCAGATCACCCAACAGTCGATGAGGTGCTCGGAGGCGATGCGTCGGGCGGGCCCGGCGAGCGCCCTCTGGAGCCCGATCGTCTTCGCGAGGCGGGGATCCTCCTTCTCGGCCGTGCGCGTCACGGAAATCGCGTTCTGCACGAAGGACGCGCGGCCGGCGAGCATCGCGCGGTTGTTAGAAGCCGGGTCCCACGTGAAGACCTCCGCCGTCTCCGTCTCCCGGTGCAGCGCGCGCATGAACTTCAGGGCCTCGACCGTCGCCTTCGACTCGAGCGCGACCCGGCCCTCCTCGTCCTGCACCGCGCCGCCGAAGGACCAAAGGAGACTGCGCAGCGCCATGTTCGAGTCCATCTCCTGCGAGAGCCCGATCCCGACCGGGTTGCCGAACTTCTCCTTGATCTTCCGGCCGCCGATCCGCAGGTCCTCCCAGGTGTCGGGTCCTTTCGCAAAACCGACGTCGCCCCAGAGATCGATCCGGTAGTTCCCCGGATCCGGAACGTACGAATCCGAGAACGCAAAGTACCTGCCCGTCTTCGGATCCAGAATGGACTTCTCGGCGAGCGGAATCATCTTCCCGTGACGCCGCTCGGCCTCTTCGACGATCGGCCGGTGGTCGATCGTTTGATTCGCATAGGCGGCCGGCGGAGACATGAAGAGGAAGAGGTCGTGCCCCTTCCTCGCGGCCGCCTCGGCCGCGCCCCGCGAGTTGACCTCCGTCGCCGCGACATGGTCGACGATCACGTCAATCCCGTTGCGGGCTCCCCAGGCCCTCGTGTATTCCCCGTCGAACCAGCGGTCGTACGCCGGCACGAAGTGGCTCCACTGGAGAATGCGAAGGGTCTTTCGCCCGGCCGCGGCGCCTCCTTCCCGCCGGACGCAGGCGAGACCCGGAAGGGCGCTCGCGGCCAGCGCCGTTCCGGCGGCCCGGACGAAATCGCGGCGAGAGACGCGCCGCGCCGATCTCTCTTCCATGCGCTCCGATTTCGCGCGATCTCGAGCGACCGGCGCGTTCGAGGCGGAGTCTATAATCGCCGTCGTGCCCGCCCTCGAGCCCGGAGGCCGCATCCCCCGCCTCGCCTTCACCGATGAGCACGGCGCTCCTTTCCGGATGCCGTCCGGCGAAGTGCTGTATGCCGTCTTCAAGACCACCTGTCCGACCTGCGCCCTGACGTGGCCCTCCCTCGACCGCATTCGCGCCGCCGCGGAAGGGGGAGGCCTCTCGGTTCTCGCCGTCTCGCAGGACGATCCCGCCGCGGCGATAGCGTTTGCCGACCGTCTCGGCACCCGCATCCCGACGGTGTTCGATCTCGAGCCCTGGCCCGCCTCCGAGACGCTCGGCGTCGAAACGGTGCCGACCCTCTTCCGAGTCGGCCCCGACGGAAGGATCGCCGAGACCGTCGTCGGCTTCGACCGCGCGCGGATGGAGGGCTTCGCGCGCGAGGCCGCCGAGCTCGCCGGCCGCCCGCCCGCGCCGCTGTGGCGGGCCGGCGAAAGCGTCCCCGCCGTCAAACCCGGTTGAAACTCGCGAAACGCCGGCAGGTAGCCGGAGAAGGCCACCCGTGACCAAGAAACCCCGGACTCTCGGAGATCTCAAGGCGAGCGGATACCGCGCCCGCGGCGTCAAGGAGGAGCTGCGCGAGAACCTGCGGCGCTGCCTGTCGCGCGGCGAAAATCCGTTCGTCGGCATCCACGGCTACGAGCGCACGGTGATCCCGTCGCTTCAGAACGCGATCCTGTCCCGCCACGACTTCCTGCTGCTCGGCCTGCGCGGCCAGGCGAAGACCCGCCTTCTCCGCCTCCTCGTTCAGCTCCTCGATCCGGAGATTCCGGCGATCGCGGGCAGCGAGCTCAACGAAGACCCCCTCGCGCCGATCACCAGGTACGGGAAACGCATCGTCGCCGACCAGGGCGACGCCGCCCCGATCGTCTGGATTCCCCGCGCCGAGAGATACCGCGAGAAGCTCGCGACCCCGGACGTGACCATCGCGGACCTGATCGGCGACATCGATCCCATCAAGGCCGCGACCGAGCGGCGCTCGTACTCCGACGAGGAAGTCATCCACTTCGGCATCGTGCCGCGGACCAACCGGGGCATCTTCGCGATCAACGAGCTCCCGGATCTGCAGCCGCGCATCCAGGTCGGCCTCCTGAACATCCTCGAGGAGCGGGACCTCCAGATCCGGGGCTTCCCCGTCCGGATCCCGCTCGACATCCTGCTCGTGTTCTCAGCCAACCCCGAGGACTACACGAACCGCGGCAACATCATCACGCCGCTGAAGGACCGGATCTCGTCGCAGATCTTCACCCACTACCCGGAGGACGTGAAGACCGCGGCGCGGATCACCGCCCAGGAGGCCTGGCTCGATCGCGACGGCGGCCCCGCGATCGACATCCCCGAGCTGTTTCGGAACCTGATCGAGGAGGTCGCATTCGCGGCCCGCGCATCCGAGTACGTCGACCAGTCCTCCGGAGTGTCGGCGCGCATGCCGATCTCCGCCGTGGAGATCCTGGCGTCGAACCTGGAGCGGCGCGGACTCGTCCACGGCGAATCGCGCGTCTCGCCGCGGCTGTGCGACCTGCCGGCGACGCTGCCCGCGATCACCGGCAAGGTCGAGATGGTGTACGAGGGCGAGCAGCAGGGCGCGGAGGTCGTCGCCAAGAAGCTCATCGGCACAGCCGTCAAGAAGCTCTTCGACGCCAAGTTCCCCGCCCCGGACGCCGGCCGCCCGACCGAGCGCCGCCGCCAGGAAGCCGAGGAGGACGACGAGCCGACGAGCGGCCCCGTCCGCCGCGCCCGTCCCGCTCCGGCGCCCGATCGCATCCACGCGCTCTACGAGCCCATCGTCGGGTGGTTCGCGGCGGGAAACAGGATCACGATCTCGGACGACTCCCCGTTTGGCGAGCACCTGGCCTCGCTGCGATCCGTGCCGGGCCTCGAGAAGGCCGTCGAAGAGCACTTCTCGCCCGCGTCGAAGGAGGAGCTCGCGATCGGCATGGAGCTCGTCCTCGAAGGCCTCACCCAGCACCTCAAGATCGCCCGCGAAGACCTCGACTCGCGCGTCTCGTACACGGAGATGCTGAAGTTCAACCTGGTCAAGAATCGCGCGCACTGACGTGAACACGCCGCGAACGTCTTTCGAAATCTTCCCCTCTCCCCCCCGCGGGGGGAGAGGGCGAGGGTGAGGGGGGGGGCTATCGCCGACTCCCTCCGCGCCCGCGTCCTCTCCGGCACCCCTCTGCTCGGCTGCTTTCTGACCTGGCCGACCGAAGGCGTTCTCGAGCTGCTCGCTCTGGCCGGGTTCGACTTCGCCGTTCTCGACACCGAGCACGGGTACTTCAACCCGGAGTCGGTGGAGCGGATGGTCCGCGCGGCGGAGGGCGCGCCGCTTCCGGTGATCGTCCGGGTCCCCAACTGCCACGCCTCCGCCGACGTCGGGCGGGCCCTCGATGCCGGAGGCTGCGGCCTTCTCTTTCCGCGGGCGGACGGGATCGCCGCGGTGCGCAGCGCCGTCGAATCGGCCAAGTACGCGCCGGTCGGCAAGCGCGGCCTCGCCGGCGTGCGCGCCAACCGGTACGGGAGCGTCCCCTTCGACCGCTGGGTCCTCGAGGCCAACGAGGGATCCATCGTGTTCGTTCAGATCGAGACCGCGGGCGCGCTGAACGCCGTCGACGGGATCGCGTCGGAGACGTGGGTGGACCTGCTCTTCGTCGGCCCGAACGACCTGTCGCAGGCCCTGGGCGTGCCGGGGAACTACGACGATCCTCGCTACCGCGCCGCCGTCGAGAAGGTCGGCGCCTCGGCTCGCGAGCACGGCAAGGCGGCCGGCGTCATGCTCCGCTCGCCGGACGAGATCCCGGCGCTTCGCGAACGGGGCTACACCGTCTTCACGACCAGCGACCGGGCGCTCGTCTCGCAGTCCGCGCGCTCCTGGCGCGCCGCATTCCGGGTCTAGCCATGCGCTACCGTTACGCCGACTTCCCGCTCGACCTGCTCCGGCAGCTCCTCACGATGCAGGAGCTGGTCAAGCTCTTCCTCCAGCTCGTTCTCCAGTCGGGCGGCGACGTCGAGGAGGCGCTCCGGTGGATGAAGTACCTCCAGGACCGCGGCATGATCGACCCCGGCGTCGATCTCGACCAGTTCCGACGCCACCTCCAGGACAAGGAGATGGTCGAGGAGCGCGGCGGCCAGCTCGAGCTCTCCGCGGCCGGCGAGCGGCGGATCCGGCGATCGGCGCTCGAGGAGATCTTCACGTCGCTGTCGCGGGCGGGGTCCGGTTACCACGCCGTGCCGCGTGCAGGCTCGGGCGGCGAGCTGCTGCCCGAGACGCGGGCGTACGAATTCGGCGACAACCCCAGCGCGATCGACGGCATCCGGACGATCGGCAACGCCGTGCGGCGCGACGCGGAAACGATCGCGCTCCAGCCGGAGGACTTCGAGGTCCACGAGGAAGAGCACCTGACCTCCTGCGCGACGGTGCTCGCGATCGACGTCTCCCATTCGATGATCCTCTACGGAGAGGACCGCTTCACCCCCGCCAAGAAAGTCGCGCTCGCGATGGTCGAGCTGATCCAGTCGAAGTATCCGAAGGACTCGATCGACGTCCTGCTCTTCGGGGACGATGCCCGGCGCGTGCCGATCTCCGAGATCTCGAAGACGCAGGTCGGCCCCTTCCACACCAACACGAAGGCCGGCCTGGCGCTCGCCCGCAAGCTCCTCGTCCACCGCAAGAACCCGAACAAGCAGGTCTTTCTGATCACCGACGGCAAGCCCTCGGCGATCTGGGAGCGGGGCCGGCTCTACAAGAACCCCTTCGGCCTCGACCTGAAGATCGTCAACCGGACGCTCGAGGAAGCCGACGCCTGCCGCCGCGACGGGATCACGATCACGACCTTCATGATCGCGACCGACGCATACCTCGTGGAGTTCGTGGACAAGCTGACCCGCATCAACCGCGGCCGGGCCTACTATGCCTCGCCCTACAACCTGGCCGAGTTTTTGTTCACCGACTACATTCGAAACCGCAAGAAGTTCCTGCACTGACCCCCGGGCAGGGCATAGGATCTCGCCGAAGGAGATCCGAGCCATGAAGCTTTCGCGCGCTGTCTCCGCTTCTTTCGCCATGGCCGCCCTCTTTGGCGCGGCCTCCGCCTCGGCCCAGCCCTCGAGCCCGGACTACGGGACGACGAACCCGACCTACGTCCAGATCCCCGGCGTCGCTTTCGTGGCGCAGAACAACGCCACCGTCACGGCGGTCTCGAACAACGGGATCACGGGGCAGAGCCTGCGGCTCATCGGCGGCTCGGGGCCCAACTACTTCTCGGCTGCCCTGCAGGTTCCGTCGGGCGCGCTCCTGAAGTCGCTCGACCTGAACGCCTGCGACAACACGGGCACCGGCGGGTTCGTCGAGCTGACGCTCGTCGCGAGCGACGCGCTCGGCAACGTTTCGTCCACGGCGACGACCCTCTCGACGGCCGGCACCGGCTGCCAGACGCTGTCCGAAGACTTGACGGGTCTCGCCCTGACGGTGGACAACCACACCCAGCACTACTACCTGGTCGCGACGATGATCAACGCCGGACCCGGGCCACTCGTCGGCCTCGCGGGGGCGGTCGTCGGGTACAAGCTCCAGGTCAGCCCGGCGCCCGGCGTCGCGACGTTCAACGACGTGCCGACGTCCAATCCGTTCTTCCAGTACGTCGAGGCCCTCGCGGCCTCCGGGATCACGGGCGGCTGCGGCAGCGGAAACTACTGCCCGGACAACCCCGTCACGCGCGGACAGATGGCGGTGTTTCTCGCCAAGGGACTGGGACTTCAATTCCAGTAGCCGAGAGGATCGGGCGGCGACCCGAGATTAGGGACTCCTAAACGGCTTCGGCGCCACGGCGGGAGACGCCGTAGGATGCAGAAACTTCCGCCGGAATCGCCGGCGCGTCGAATCCGGAGGCGTCCATGCGCTCGAAGATTGCCGCTCTGTTCCTCCTGGTTCTCGCCGCGGCCGCGCCGGCCCTGGCCTCCTTCCATCTCATGAAGATCATGGAGGTCTTCCCCGGCACGGTCGCCGAGCCGAACGCGCAGTACGTGATGATCCGGTCGTACGCGGCCCTGCAGAACCAGCTCACGACGCACAAGATCCACGTCTACGACGCCTCGGGGCTCGAAGTGGCCGGGTCGCCCTTCACCTTCCCCGGTCCCGTCGCGAACGCCCCGGACCAGATGGAGGTCCTCATCGCGACGCCGCAGGCCGCCGCGCTCTTCAACCTGACGGCGGACCTGCCGATGACCGCGGTGCTGCCGCTGACGGGCGGCAAGGCGTGCTGGGACGCCATCGATTGCGTCGCCTGGGGCAGCTACCACGGCGTCTCGACCGGAGTGGGCACGCCCTTCAACGCGCCCGTCGGTCTCGTGCAGGGCCAGGCCATCCGCCGCCGCCTCGACATCTGCATGGGCTCGACGACGCTCGAGGCCTGCGACGACACGGGCGACAGCGCCAACGATTTCCTCTTCGCGGTCCCGGCGCCAAAGAACGATGCCGGGACGCTCGGAACGATTCCGTCGTCGACCTGCGGCAACTCGACCGTCGAGGGCCTCGAGGGCTGCGACGACGGCAACGCGAACGGCGGCGACGGCTGCTCGGCCGTCTGTCAGTTCGAGCCCGCCGCGGCCGTCGCGGTCTCGCTCACGGTCGACGATTCCGCGAGCGCGCCGCCGGCCGACGACGGCGTGTTCGAGCCCGGCGAGACGGTCACGATCGCTCCCTCCTGGATGAACGGCGGGCTGAGCGCCCTCGATCTGGCGGGCACCGCGGCGAGCTTCTCCGGACCGTCCGCGGCGTACACGATCGCCGACGGCGCCGCCGCGTACGGGTCGATCGCGCCGTCCGACACGGGAACGTGCGCGACCGGTGAAGACTGCTACGCCCTCACCGTTTCGTCCCCGGCGACCCGTCCGGCTCAGCACTGGGACGCGACGCTGACCGAGGTCCTGTCCAATACCGCGTTCCACGCGTGGACGCTGCACATCGGCGGCAGTTTCCCGGACGTTCCGAACTCGCTCAACTTCTACCCGTTCATCGAGAATCTTTTTCACAACGGCATCACCGGGGGATGCGCGGGCGGCAACTACTGCCCGGGAAGCTCGGTGACGCGAGCCCAGATGGCCGTCTTCCTGCTGAAGTCCGAACATGGATCGGCCTACGTTCCCCCGACCTGCCAGGGCGCGTTCCCGGACGTCTCCTGCCCGAGCCCGTTCGCCAACTGGATCGAGCAGCTCGCCTCCGAGGGGGTGACGGCCGGCTGCGGAGGCGGCCTGTATTGCCCGGATTCGCCGGTCACCCGCCGCCAGATGGCGGTCTTCCTCCTCAAGGCCAAAGAGGGTTCCTCGTACACGCCCCCGGCGGCCGTCGGGATCTTCCAGGACGTGCCCGTGGACGACAACTTCGCGCCGTGGATCGAGGAGCTGTACCACCGGAGCGTCACCGGCGGATGCCAGACGTCGCCCCTCCTCTATTGCCCGGACAACCCCAACACGCGGGGACAGATGGCCGTCTTCCTGGTCAAGACGTTCGCCTTGCTGCTCTACGCCCCGTAGTCGGGATATTTTGGAGCGCGTGGGCGCGCGCATCCTCATCCTCGGCCTCGCCGCGGCGGCGGTCCTGATCGCCGCCGCCGCGGCCGCGATTCGCTTCATCCTCTTCCGAGCCCAGGATCGTCTGGCCCGCCGCCTGATGAGCGATGCGGGCGCCGCGTTTCGTCTGCTGACGCGCGCCGAGCTCTGCACCGCCGGCAAGTATCGAAGGCTCCCCGGAGTCCTCGGCCTGACCGGGGAGGCTCTCGTCTTCCACGGGATCTTCGACGAGATCGAGGTCCTTCCGACGGCGCGCATCGAGAAGATCCTCACCGGCACGCGTCTCTCGAGCGGCCGGCGCCTCTTCCGGCGCGAGGTGCTCCGCGCCACCCGATCGGGCGGGGCGGAGCTCGAATGGGTACTCACGCGGGCTTCGGCGTCCGCGTGGCGCAGCCACCTCGGTCTCTGGGCCGTCGAGCAGCGCCGGGCAGAAATGGAAGTCGTAAGCCCGGGAAAGAAGTAGGGCGCGAGAGAGGCGCCCCTCTGCCCGGTGCGCTTCTTAGTTGTTCTTCATGTTCCCGGTGCGCGGCCGGTTCACGAGAAGACTCCCCTTTTCAGGGGCTCGCTCGTCATCGGTTCCGTTTCCCGGCCGCCGCTCGGCACCGGGGCGTGACGAGGACCTCGGAAAGTGCTACAAGAACCTCATTCAGGAGGACGAACCATGACCGGCAAGGGTAAATCGCTTCTCGCGGCCCTCGTCACGATCTCCGCATTTTCGGTTTTCTGCGGCAAGGATTCGAACATGGTGTCCGCTCCCGTCGCCGCGCCCATGGCGAGCGTTGCGGGAACATGGTCGGGCGCGTTTGCCTCGAGCACGGCCGCCTGCGCGGGGGCGCCGATGACCCTCACGCTCGCGCAGAACGGAGCGGAGCTCACGGGCAACGTCACCTCGCCGGCCAGCTGCGGACTCCACGGCAACTTCAAGGCCACCATGGTCGGGAGCTCCCTGACCGGCAACATCAACATGGAAGGCTGCCTCGGAGGCGGCGTCAGCGGACAGGTCCAGAATGGAGTGTTGGCGCTCGCGATCGGCGACTTCTATCGTCCCCTCGTGACCGGCGACCAGGTCATCATCGAGGGCGGGTCCGCCAGCCTCCAGAAGTAACCCTCGGGCGGCCGAGCGATCCGCTCCGTACTCTCGCCGGCCTCAGAAGTCCCGGGTGGCCAGAAACGGCAGCACGCGGCGGGAGAGCGTCTCCGGAAGCGCCGCGAGGCCGCGGCGGATCTCGTCGGGCGTGTAGCGCTGCGAGAAGTGCGTCAGGACGATCGCCTCGTTCTCGAAGCGCTGGGCGCGCTCGAGGATGTCGTCGAGGTGGATGTGTCCGTACTCTCGCGCGCGTTCTCGATCCTCCGGGTCGAGAAAGGAGCACTCGAGAAGCAGCACGCGCGCCCGAAAGAGCTCCGGGCACGCGTCGAAAATCCCGGCGCCGCAGTCGCCGGGATAGGCGAGCAGCGGAACTTCCTCGCGCCGCGTGACCTCCTGGCCGCTCGCCCGGAGGGCCGCGATGTTCGATCCGTCCCGTCCGACGAGCTCGGGCCGCAGCTTGTGGCGCACTTCCGAGAAGAGGTATCCGACGGTCGGCACACGATGCCGGCCGGGCAGAATCGTGAGCTCGAGGTCTTTGCGGAGTCCGAATCGCTCCCCCGGCGACACCGGCACCACGTCGATCGCGTAGGAGATGCGCTCGAGCCTCTCGCATGCGTCCACCCATTGCGCGACGTCCGCGGCCGCCTCGGCCGGAACGAAGATCCGCGCCGTGGGCAGATCCTGCAGCCGCCGGCGGGACGCGAAGTGGGCGAGACCCGCGATGTGATCGAGGTGGCCGTGGGACACGCAGACGGTGGCATAGCCGAGAACGTCTTCGGGCGCGCGCCCGAACTCGAGGAGCGTCCGCAGGGTCGGGAGCTTGTAGAACGATTCGTGCCCGGCGATCGAGACGCCTTCGATCGGAATGCCGGCGGCCTCCACGCTCACGCGGCCCCGCCCCGGAGGATAGTCGTGCGGCATCGGCCGCAGAGTACTTCACCGCGGCGGGAGAACGCCGCGCCGGTGCCCGGACCGAGCCAAGCGAGAGCCGGGCACCGGAGAAATCACGCGGCGGGAGAACGCCGCGCCGGTGCCCGGACCGAGCCAAGCGAGAGCCGGGCACCGAAGAAATCACGCGGCGGGAGAACGCCGCGGAGGAATCACCGCAATCCGGCCGTGGCCAGGCTGACCACGGCTCCGAGGCAGAGGCCCGCGGTCAGGGCGAGAAAGAGGATCAGGCTCGAAGGGTGTCGTGCGGCGATCATCGGTTTGGTCTCCTCTCCCATCCGTCAGTGCAGGCGACGTACCACCGCAGCGGGTTCGCGCTAAATCGTTGAGCGGACGCTCGATGGACGAAGCGGCATCCGGGTGGTCCCTGTGCCGCTCCCGGGATTCGTTACTTCCGGTGACATACCCTTGGCAACCGTGCGCGTCGACCTCTTCGACTTCGACCTTCCTCCAGGCCGCATCGCGCAGGAGGCCCGGCCGCGAGGCTCGAGCCGTCTGCTCGTCCTCGATCGAGAGAGCGGCGCTGTGTCCCACCGGCGCTTCACCGAGCTGCCCGAGATCCTCGAGCCCGGAGATCTTCTCGTGCGCAACGACGTGGCCGTCCGGCCGGCGCGACTCTACGGCCGAGACGCCGAAGGGCGCATGGTCGAGATTTTTCTGCTGCGGCCGCTCGACGATTCGAATCGTTCGTGGACCGCCCTGGCCCGTCCCGGGCGGCGGGCGAAGGCGGGCCGGCGAGTCCGGTTCGACGAGAACGTGTGGGCCGACGTGGTCGAGGTCGCCGCCGACGGAACGCGGACCGTTCGCTTCGACACGCAACTCGATCCGTCGCGGCTCGCCCGACTCGGCCATACTCCCCTGCCCCCGTACATCCGCCGCGATCCGGGCGCACCGGACCGGCCCGAGGATCGGGAGGCTTATCAGACCGTCTTCGCGCGGGATCCGCTCGCCGTAGCGGCGCCCACCGCCGGCCTGCACTTCACCGGCGAGATCCTCGCGCGGATCCGGGCCCGGGAGATCGAGATCGCCGACCTCACGCTGGCCGTCGGACCGGGCACCTTCAAACCCGTCACCGCCGCCGACACCGACGGCCACGTCCTCGGTCCGGAGGACGTGCGGCTCCCGTCTTCCACGCGAGCGGCCGTCGCGGCCGCGAGGGCGGCGGGCCGGCCAATCATCGCCGTGGGCACGACCGTCGCTCGATCCCTGGAGGCCGCGTCCCTCCGCGGCGACGACGGGGAGCCCGGTGATCGCCGCTTCGCGACCGACCTCTTCATCACGCCCGGCTTCGAGTTCCGCGTGCTCGACGGCCTGCTGACGAATTTTCACCTCCCCCGTTCGACCCTGCTCATGCTCGTTTCCGCCTTCGCCGGGCGCGATCGTGTGCTGGCAGCCTACGCGGAGGCCGTGCGCGAGGGCTACCTCTTCTACTCGTTCGGCGATGCCATGCTGATCGTCTGATCGGTCGGCGCCGCGCCGATAGAATGGCCGCGCCATGACCCGATCGACGCAGCACTGGGTCGGTTATCCGGCCGCGGTCGTGGCCGTCGGTGCGACGATCGGGCTGCTGAAGCTCTTTCCCCAGCTCAACGAATCGTCCGTGGCGCTGCTGCTCCTGCTGGCGGTCTTCGTCTGCGCCTCGGCCTGGCAGAGCGGTCCGGGAGTGGTGGCCGCCCTGCTCGCGACCCTCGGCTACAACTTCTTCTTCCTCCCGCCCCTCTACACCTTCACGGTCCAGGATTCCCGCAACGTCGCCGCGCTCTTCGTCTTTCTCGTCTCGGGGCTGCTCATCGGCCGGCTCTCGGCGCTCTCGCGAGCGCGGCTCGGGCTGCTCGAGGCCGAACGCCGCGACCTGATCGCCCTGACCCAGCTCTCCCAGGGCTTTCTCTCGGACACCAACCGCGAGACCCTGCTCGGGGTCGCCGCGGATCGGCTGCGGCAGGCGCTCCTGTGCGAGCAGGTCGCCGTCCTCCTCGCCGACGCGAAGGGGGCCCTGACGCAGCGCATCGAGACTCCGGCGTCGTCCTTCAATTCCGAAATCGCCGCGCTCGTGTTCGGGCAGGGCAACTCGGCGACGTATCCGTCGGAGCTCGGAGGCATCGACATCTATCTTCCGATTCCCGTTGGGCTTCAGCGCGCCGGGGTGCTCGTCGCCCGGGGATTGCGCTCGAGCGAGCGCCTGGCCGAGGCCTGCGCGCTCCTGCTCGGCCTGGCCGTCGAGCGCGAGCGGTTCCTGCGCCTCGCCCGCGCGGCCGAGGAGACCCGGACGAGCGACCAGATGAAGTCGACCCTGCTCGCGCAGCTCGCCCACGACCTGAAGACGCCGGTGGCCGCCGCGCGCGGAGCCATCGAGAACTGGGAGGCCGAGACCGGCGGCTCCGAAGCCTCGCGGCTGGCGGGAACGCAGCTCGCCGCGCTCGGCCGCCGGATCTCGGAGCTGATGGACCTCGTGCGTCTCGATTCGGGCGCCGCTCGGCCTCGCCGGGAGCGCGTCGCCTGCGCCGAGATCGTGGAGGCGGCCGTGGCGCGCTTCGGCGAAGCCCTGGCGGGACACTCGCTCTTCCTCGACCCGCCGCCCCCCGACCTCGCGGTCGACGTGGATCCTGCCCAGCTGACCGAGGCGCTCGGGCACGGTCTCGAGAACGCCGCTCGATATTCGCCCGCGGGATCGACGATCCGCGTCTCGGTCCCCGCCGACTCGGCGCGCGTCTCGTTCCGCGTGGCCGACGAGGGAAAAGGCGTTCCGGCCGCCGACCGCGACCGGGTTTTCGGGCGCTTCGTCCAACTGGGCGATTCCGGGCAGCGCGGCGGCAGCGGCCTCGGGCTGTCCATCGCCCGCAGCCTCGTCGAGCTGAACGGCGGATCCCTCGAGCTGAGCAAAGCGGAATCCGGCGGGGCCCTCTTCGAGATCACGCTTCCCCGGGCGGCCGGATGAGCCGTGTCCTCGTCGCCGACGACGAGCCGGCGATCCGCAAGGTCGTGCGCGACGCGCTCGAACGCGAGGGACACGAGGTCGTCGCGGCGATCGACGGCCAGGAGGCGCTCGAACGGTTCGAGGACGGAACTTTCGAGCTCGTGGTGACGGACCTGGCGATGCCCCGCGTGGACGGCCTCGAGCTCGTCAAGGAGCTGCGCCGGCGGTCGCCGGTCCCCATCCTCGTTCTGACCGTGCGCAACGAGGAGCGCGAGAAGGTGCGCCTGCTCGACGAGGGCGCCGACGACTACGTCACCAAGCCGTTCGGGGTGAGCGAGCTCGTCGCGCGCGCGCGGGCCCTGCTGCGCCGCGGCGCCGCGCCGCACGAACCCGCCTTGACCCGATTCGGCAACGTCGTCGTCGATCCCGAGAGCCGCACGGTCAGCAAGGCAGGACGGCCGGTCCATCTGACGCCGATCGAGTTCTCGATCCTCGCGACGATGCTCCGAAAGCCCGGAGCCGTGTGGACCCATCGCCAGCTGATGGCCCAGGTCTGGGGCACCACCGCCGGCGTCACGAACGACACGCTGCGCGTCCACATGGGGGGCCTGCGCCGAAAGCTGGAAGACGACCCCAACCGGCCGCGCTGGTTCCGCACGGAGCCGTGGGTGGGGTACCGCTTCTCCCCCGAATGACCGGATAAGCCCTTCGGGGAGAGAGACTTCCCGCTTTCGAAAATCTTTCGGCGTCCTTCCGGACTTCTTTCCATTCCCGGCAGGATCCTGCCTGCCATGAGCGAGAAACGGAAAGCGACGGTGTTCGCCGGGCTCGCGATCTTCGTGCTCCTCGGGGGCTGCCTCCTGGCGCTCTTTGTCCCGAGGTTCCAGGTCGCTCTCGTTGGGGCAGCGTTCCTCGGATACGTCGGCTGCACCCGGCGCGCGATGGCTCTGTGTCGAGCCGACGATCTCGTGTTCGCCTCGGACAGCTCTGGAGCCCGCGAACGGGAGGCGCGCGAGGCGGTACGGGCCGGCCTCGCCGCCGGTACGATCGGCGCGGCCGTCCTTGGGCGTGCCATGGCGTCCGAAGGCTCTCGCACTGGTCTCCACGCGCTCCGCAAGCCTGCGGCATTTCCTCGAGCCCTGGAAAGCGCCGCGCTCACCAAGACTCGTTGACTCCGAATAAGTGCCGAGCCGGAGAGCGTGAGCGTGTCGTCGAGCGATTCGTCCGACCGTGCGCTTCGGGGACGGTCATCCCGAGGGACCCCTTTCCAGGATGCGGTAACGCGCGGAACGGAAACCCTCGCCTCGCTGCGGATGACGGCGAATCAGCGCCTCGATGGGACACGCAGAGCGAGCCGTTGCTCTTGCGAAATTCTTTCGGCCTCCTTCCGGACTTCTTTCCTTGTCGGGAGACATGCTGTTCGCATCATGAAAGACGCACGGAAAGCGACGCTCTTCGCCGGCCTGGCGATTCTCGTCCTTCTCGGAGGTTGTTTCCTCGCACTGCTCTTCCCGGAATTCGAGGTTGCGCTGGTCGCGGCGGCCTTCGTGGGATATGTTGCCTGCGGTCGTCGCGCCATGATCCTGTGTCGGGCCGACGAGAAGGTGTTCGACTTTGGGCGAAAGCCCGATCGGAAGAAGACGCCGAACGCGAAGCTGGCCGCGGCCCTCGTCTTCCTCTCCGCGCTCGCCGCGCCGGCGATCGCGCAGCAGACGATCTTCAACGTTCCGTCGGCCGACGTCCTCGACCAGGGAAAGACATACCTCGAAACCGACGCGCTCGGACGCCCCCAGGACCCGAGCTTCGGCTTCTTCACGGTGCGCGGAGTCTACGGACTCGGGTCGAACATCGAGGCCGGCGCCAACTTCGGCGGTTTCGCCGCCTCCGGACGCTCCGTCCCATTTGCCACGGTCGACATCAAGTGGCAGCCCTGGCACAACGACAACCTCGCGTTCACGACGGGGGCGTTCGGCCTCTTCTATCTGAGGGGCTCGAGGGACGGCGATCCGGCCGCGCTCTGGTACGGCGAGGCCTCCTACAAGCTGCCCACCAATACGCGCGTGACCGCCGGCGGATACTGGGCCTCGTCGGGATACGCGGCGCCGGATCCACGGGCGGGAGCGATGGTCGGCTTCGAGCAGAAGATCAACGATCACCTCAATCTCATCGCCGACTGGTTCAGCGGAGACAACGCCCTCGGGTACTTCACTCCGGGCGTCTCCGTCCCCCTGGGGAACTGGACGATCTACGCCGGATACTCGATCAAGAACGGCGACTCGAAGGGCAACGCCATCCTTTTCGAGCTCGGATTCACCTTCTGAGGAGGACGCCGATGGCAGACCTCGCTTTTCTCGTGATCACGATCTTCCTGTTCTGGGTCTCCGTCGTCTACACGCGGCGCTGCGACAGGGTCTGAGGAGGGCACCATGGGATGGGAAGACGCTCTCGGGCTCGTCGTGACCGTGGCGCTGCTCTGCTACCTGCTGTGGGCCATGCTGCGGGCGGAAGAGGTTTGACGCCATGACGACCATCAATTTCGTCGAGATCCTCGTCTATCTGGCGATCGTGATCGCGCTCACGCCTCTGATGGGCGGTTACATGAAGCGCGTGTTCTCGGGCGAGAGGACGTTCCTCGACCCGGTGTTGCGGCCGGTCGAGCGCGCCGTATACCGGGTCTGCGGCGTCGACGCGGAGAAGGACCAGGGCTGGATCGAGTGGACCGTGACGATGCTGATCGTCAACGCCGCCTCGCTCGTCATCCTCTACGCCATGCAGCGCCTCCAGCAGCACCTGCCCTTCAACCCGAACAAATTCGGGGCGGTCTCGCCGGATTCCTCCTGGAACACCGCGGTCTCCTTCACGACGAACACGAACTGGCAGGGCTACTCGGGCGAGAGCACCATGTCTCATTTCACCCAGATGGCCGGCCTGGCCCTCCACAACTTCCTGTCGGCCGCGACGGGAATCGCCATCGCCGTGGCCGTCATCCGCGGTATCGCGCGCGAGAGGGCGAAGGGCATCGGCAACTTCTGGTACGACTGCACCCGCTCCATCCTCTGGGTCCTGCTCCCGATCTCGTTTTTGGCCGCCCTCTTTCTCGTCTCCCGCGGGGTCGTCCAGAACTTCCAGGCCGACGTCACGGTGAAGACGGTGGAGGGAGTCGAGCAGAGGATCGCCCAGGGACCGGTGGCGTCCCAGGAGGCCATCAAGGAGCTCGGGACCAACGGCGGCGGGTTCTTCAACGCGAACTCGTCCCACCCTTACGAGAACCCGACACCCGGGACGAACTTCGTCGAGATGCTCCTCATCTTCGCGATCGGCGCGGGCCTGACCAACACGCTCGGCCGGATGACCGGGTCCGTGAAGCATGGTTGGGCGGTCTTCGGGGCCATGGCCCTGATGTTCCTGGTCGGCGCCTTCGTGGCCGAGATCGCCGAGCAACGGGGCAACCCGATCCACCAGAAGCTCGGCGTGGCGGCCCTGCCGACGGAGGGAGGGACCGGCGGCAACATGGAGGGCAAGGAGGTCCGGTTCGGCATCGGGGACTCCGCCCTCTTCGCCACGATCACGACGGACGCTTCCTGCGGCGCCATCAACTCCTGGCACGATTCGTTCACGCCGATCGGAGGCCTCGTGCCGCTCGCCAACATCGCCTCCGGCGAGGTCATCGTCGGCGGCGTCGGCGCCGGACTCTACGGCGTGTTTCTCTTCATCGTCCTCGCCGTCTTCATCGCGGGCCTCATGGTCGGCCGCACGCCCGAGTACCTCGGCAAGAAGATCGAGGCCCACGAGGTCAAGCTCGCGATGCTCTCGGTGCTCATCCTGACGCTCTGCATTCTGGGCTTTTCCGCCGCGGCTTCGGTGCTGCCGGCCGGGCTCTCGTCCCTGAACAACAAGGGGCCGCACGGTTTCTCCGAAATCCTCTATGCCTTCGAGTCGGGGGCCGGCAACAACGGTTCCGCCTTCGCGGGCCTGAACGCCAACACGCTCTTCTACAACGTGACCCTCGGCCTCGACATGTTCCTCGGCCGCTTCTTCATGCTGATCCCGATCCTCGGGATCGCCGGATCGCTCGCGGCGAAAAAGAAAGTCCCCGAGTCCGCCGGCACCTTCCCGGTCACCGGCCCCCTTTTCTCGTTCCTGCTCGTCAGCGTCATCGTGATCGTCGGAGCGCTGACGTTCTTCCCGGCCTTCTCTCTGGGGCCCGTCGTGGAGCAGCTCCTGATGAAGGCCGGGGTTCTCTTCTGAGGAGGCAGCCCGTGGCTCAACCCCAGCGCACCGCTCTCTTCGACCGCACGATCGTGCGCGCCGCGATCGGCGACTCGTTCCGGAAGCTCGACCCGCGCGTCCAGGCGCAGAACCCCGTCATGTTCGTCGTGCTCGTCGGGGCGGTGCTGGTCAGCGTCCTTCTCGTCCGCGACGTCGCTCGCGGCAAGGACGTCCTCTTCAACGTGCAGATCGCGCTCTGGCTCTGGTTCACGCTTCTCTTCGCCAATTTCGCCGAGGCGATGGCCGAGGGTCGAGGCAAGGCCCAGGCGGCGGCCCTGCGCCGCGGCCGCACCGAGACGATGGCGCGCCGAATCACCCGCAAGGGCGAGGAGTCCGTTCCGGCCACGAGCCTGCGCAGGGGCGACCGCGTCATCGTCGAGGCCGGGCAGATGATTCCCGGCGACGGCACCGTCGTCGAAGGCATTGCGTCGGTCGACGAGTCGGCCATCACCGGCGAATCGGCCCCGGTCATCCGCGAGTCGGGAGGCGATCGCTCCGCCGTGACCGGCGGGACCCGCGTCCTCTCCGACCGCATCGTCGTCGAGGTCACATCCAATCCCGGCGAGACGTTCCTCGACCGGATGATCGCCCTCGTCGAGGGGGCCTCGCGCCAGAAGACGCCGAACGAGATCGCGCTCTCGATCCTGCTGTCCGGCCTGACGATCGTCTTCCTGATCGCAACGGTGACGCTGCGACCCTTCGCGCTCTACGCGCATGGCGTCGCATCGACGCCGGTCCTGATTGCGCTGCTCGTCTGCCTCATCCCGACGACGATTGGGGGACTCCTGTCGGCAATCGGCATCGCCGGCATGGATCGCGTCCTCCAGCACAACGTCCTCGCGATGTCCGGCCGCGCCGTCGAAGCGGCGGGGGACGTCAACGTGCTCCTTCTCGACAAGACGGGCACGATCACGCTCGGGAACCGGCAGGCCATGGAGTTCTTCCCGGCGCCGCACGTCCTGCCGGGGGACCTCGCCGAGGCGGCGCAGCTCTCCTCGCTTTCCGACGAGACGCCCGAGGGACGCTCGATCGTCGTGCTCGCCAAGGACCAGTTCGGGCTGCGGGCGAGGCGCATGGAGGGAATGAAGTTCATCCCCTTCTCGGCGCAGACCCGCATGTCGGGCGTCGACTTCAACGGACGCCGGATCCGCAAGGGCGCCGGCGACTCGGTCGCCGACTGGGTCCGCGGGCAGGGCGGCGCGATCGATCCCGCCGTCTCGGATCTCCTCAACCGGATCTCGGCCGAGGGCGCCACGCCCCTGCTCGTGGCCGACAGCGCCCGCGTGCTCGGCGTCGTCGCCCTTCGCGACGTCGTCAAAGCGGGCATGAGGGACCGCTTCGACCGCCTCCGCGCCATGGGCATCAAGACGATCATGATCACCGGAGACAACCCGCTCACGGCCGCGGCGATCGCCCGCGAGGCCGGCGTGGACGACTTTCTCGCCCAGGCCACGCCCGAGCAGAAGCTCGCCCTGATCCGCAAGGAGCAGGAGGGCGGCAACCTCGTGGCCATGACCGGGGACGGCACCAACGACGCGCCGGCGCTCGCCCAGGCGGACGTCGGCGTCGCGATGAACACCGGAACCCAGGCGGCACGCGAGGCCGGCAACATGGTGGACCTCGATTCGAACCCGACGAAGCTGATCGAGATCGTCGAGATCGGGAAACAGCTCCTGATGACCCGCGGATCGTTGACGACGTTCTCGATCGCCAACGACGTCGCCAAGTACTTCGCGATCCTCCCGGCGATGTTCGCCGCGACCTACCCGGCGTTGAATGCGCTCAACGTCATGCACCTCGGCAACCCGAAGTCGGCGATCCTCTCGGCCGTCATCTTCAATGCCCTGGTCATCGTCGCGCTCATTCCTCTGGCGCTTCGCGGCGTCAAGTACCGCCCCCTCGGGGCTGCCCGAATCCTGGCGCGAAATCTATGGATCTACGGCGTCGGCGGCGTCGTCGTGCCGTTTCTGGGGATCAAGCTGATCGACTGGATCGTCCTGGGGCTCCATCTCGCCTGAGGAAAAAGATCATGAAGCTCATCGTTCGCTCGACCCTGTACGTCGTCGTCCTGACGGTTCTCCTCGGAGGCGTCTACCCCGCGGCCGTGACCGGCGTTTCCCGCCTCTTCTGGAGAAACAAGGCCGACGGCTCGTTCGTGACGGCAGGCGGCCGCGTGGTCGGCTCGGAGCTCATCGGCCAGAGCTTCAAGGGTCCGCAGTACCTTCATTCCCGCCCCTCCGCCGCAGGCAAGGACGGCTACGACGCGACGGCGTCGCAGGGAACGAACAAGGGGCCGACCGACGCCGACCTCGCGAAGGCGATCGGGTCGGCCGTTTCCGCGGCGCGCGCCGATCGGCCGGGCGACCCCCGCCCGGTCCCCGCGGATCTCGCCACCACGTCCGCGTCCGGGCTCGATCCGCACGTCTCCCCCGATGCCGCGCTCTGGCAGGCGGCCCGAATCGCGAAGGCCCGTGGCGTCCCCGAGGAGAAGATCGCGGAGCTCATCCGCCGGCACGTCGAGCCGCGCACCCTGGGATTCCTCGGCGAACCGCGCGTCAACGTGCTCCTGACGAACCTCGACCTCGACCGGTCGATCCCGGCGACTCGCTAGAATTCCGACGATGGCGCAGGACGACGGACGGCGGACCTCCCCGGACGTCTTCCTCAAGCTGCTCGAGAAGTCCCGGCGGGGAAAGCTCAAGATCTACATCGGCCATGCGGCGGGCGTCGGAAAGACCTACCAGATGCTCGAGGACGCCCACCACCTGAAGAAGCAGGGGGTGGACGTCGTCGCCGGTTTCGTCGAGACACACGACCGGAGGGACACGGCCGAACGCGTCGGCGACCTCGAGGTCGTTGCGCGCCGGGCGGTTCCCTACAAGGGGCGGATGCTCGAGGAGATGGACCTGCCGGCGATCCTCGCTCGCCGGCCCGAGGTCGTCATCGTGGACGAGCTCGCCCATACCAACGTCCCCGGCACGGAGAACGTCAAGCGCTACCAGGACGTGGAGGACCTGCTCGCCGCCGGGATCTCGGTGATGACGGCGGTCAACATTCAGCACTTCGAGTCCGTCCAGGACATCGTCTCGCGGGTGACCGGCGTCGACGTCCAGGAGCGGATTCCCGGATCGGATCCTGCGCCAGGCCGATGCGATCGTGAACGTCGACCTCCCGTCGGAGGAGCTGCGCGAGCGGCTCAAGGCGGGCAAGATCTACCCCGCGGAGCGCATCGGCCCCGCCCTCGAGAACTTCTTCACCGAGGAGAACCTCGCCTCGCTGCGCGAGCTCGCGATGCGCCAGATCGCCGATCGCCTCGAGGCCGAGCGCCGCGGACCGGATCGCGCGGCGGCGACGGAGCCCGTCGGGACCAAGGTCATGGTGGCGATGTCGTCGAATTCGGAGACGACCCGGCTGCTCCTGCGCCGCGCCTCCGCCCTGGCCGGAAAGCTCAACATGAACTGGTTCGCCGTCTACGTCCGGACCGCACGCGACGGCCCGCAGCGCATGTCGGCGCGCGAGCACCGCCTCCTCGGCGAAAACGTGACGCTCGCGATGGAGCTCGGCGCCAAGGTCGTCTGGCTCGCCGCCGACGACGTCGCCGAGGAGCTCCTCCGGTTTGCGCGGGAGCACGGGATCACGCTCGCGATCTTCGGAAAATCGCGGCGGCCCTGGTGGAAGGCGGTCGCTCGAAAGAGCCCGATCGACTCCTTCGCCCGCGCCGGAACCGGCGTCGACGTCTACGAGATCGAGACCGAGGGCCGGCCGGAGTCGGGCCGCTAGGTCCGAGCCGGCGACGGCGAGGCGTCCCGGGCCGCCTTGAGCGTCCGCGTGTGCTCCGGGGTCGTGCCGCAGCATCCGCCGACGATCCGCGCCCCGAGCGCGAGCCAACGTCCGGCCTCCCTCGCGTAATCGTCCGGCGACAGCTCATCGGTGAAGGCCCAGCCCGCGCCCTCGGCGGGAAGACCCAGGTTTCCATAGGCCGCGAGCGGGCGGCCGGGAGACGCTTTCGCCAGAAGGGCGAGGTCGCCGGCGAGCTTTCCCGCCGGGACGCAGTTGATTCCGAGCGCCTCGGGCTCGAACGGCGAGAGCGCGGCGGCGGCCGCCGCGATGGACTCGCCCGAGAGGAGCCTTCCGGTTCCGTCCGTCACGAGCGAGACGACCACCGGAATTCCGGTCGCCCTCGCGGCGCGGGCCGCGGCCACCGCCTCGCGGATCGTGTTGTGCGTCTCGGCGAGGATCAGATCCACGCCGGCGTCGGCGAGGAAGCGGGCCTGCGCCGCGTGCTCGCGGGCGAGGGCCTCGTCGTCCGGAACGAGGTCCGGCCGGTAACAGTCCTCGAGGGGCGAGAGCGATCCCGCCACGAAGACCTCGCGCCCGGGCGCCGCGGCCGCCTGGTGCGCGAGGCGCACTGCCAGCGCCGACAGCTCGAACGAGCGGCCGGGGGCTCCTCCCCGCTCGAGGCTGCGCGCGTGCGTGCGGAACGTGTCGGCCGTGAGGATGTCGGCGCCGGCGGCCACCTCGTCGCCATGGATCGTCCAGACGAGCTCCGGATCCTCCATCAACGCGAGCGCGCTCCAGAGCGGCAGAGTCGTCCGCGCTTCCCGGCGCTGGAGCTCCGTTCCCATCGCCGCGTCGAGAAGCAGGGGCCGGCCCGCGGCGAGCCTCTCGCGGAAGCGCTTCGAGAGATTCCCCATGTCCCCGAGAGTCTAACGAAGCGGCCCGTCCGTTCGCCCGTCAGCGCTCGAGCGGGATCCGCGCGACCCCGGACCCGAGCGAGCCCACGACGAGCGTTCCGTTCGCCTCGTCGAGGGACAGGGCGGTGACGGCGACGGCCGCGCCGCCCGCCGGGAACGGCTGCCACGTCGCCGCGCCGTCGCCGGAGCGGAAGAGTCCGGCGGAGGTTCCCGCGAAGAGCGTGCCCGGCGCGCGCGGATCCGGGACGAGCGCGTACACCGGCGCCTGCGGCAGCCCCTCCGATGCCGACGACCACGTCCCGGCGCGATCCGCGCTCCGGAAGACGCCGGAGTCGGTGCCGGCGTAGACGATCCGCGGATCCGCGGGATTTACCGCGACCGATCGGACGACTCGGTGCGTCAACTCCTGGCCGCTACTCTTCCAGCTCTTTCCCGCGTTTTCGGTCCGGAGCACGCCCACACCCGCCGTCGCGGCGTAGAACGTTCCGGGGTCGGCCGGATCCGGCTCGATCTCGAGGGCGAAGGTCCCTTCCATGCCCGAGACGGACGGGGTCCAGTGAATCCCGCCATCGGACGACCTCAGCGCGCCCTCACGGCTCGCCGCCATCACGGTCTCGCCTTGCGACCGGCCGAACGCGAACCCGAAGATGGCCCTGGTCGGCAGAAACGACCATTCGTCGGTTCCGGGGCCGCGCCGTCCGATGCTTCCGGCCGTGCCGACGTAGAGCGCCGGCTCCGGACGCGACGTGAACGCGAGGGCATCTACGAGGATGCCGTCGGGTACGCCGGCGACGGGTTTCCACCCGCTTTCGCTCGAATGCACGAGACCGGTCGAGGACGCCGCGTACAGGTCCCTCCCCGGACCGGCCGGCGAGGAGGCGACCGCATACACGACCGACGCCGAGAGGCCCGAGCTCGAATCCGCCCAGCCCGAGCCGGGGCCAGGACGGCGAAGGACTCCCCTCGACGAGCCGGCGAGGGCGATTTCCGCTCCGGCAGCGAGGCCTTCGATCGGCGCCGCGCGCGCGAGCCGCCATTCCGCGCCGCCGGTCGCGGACGTGAAGATGCCGTCCGGCGAACCCGCGAAGAGGCGGCCCGAGCGTCCGACCGAGACGCTCGTCAGATACGCACTCTTCAGCGCCGACGGCTTCCACGAGGCGCCGGCGTCGGCGGTGGACCAGAGCCCGGCGCCCGCCGTGGCGGCGAAGAGCCGCCCGCCCGCCGCATCCCAGGCGAGTGCCAGCACGCGCTGCGGAAGCCTTGCCGCCGGCTCCCAGGTGAGTCCACGATCGGAGCTGCGGAAGACTCCGACCTCCGAGGCGGCCATGACCGCGTGCGTTCGGGGATCGACGACGACCGTTCGGATGTCGCCGCGATCCAGCACGGTCGAGAGGAAAGTCGCGCCGCCGTCGTCGCTCCGCAGGACGCCCCGTCCCGCCGAGCCGGCGTACACGACCCTCGGATTGCCCGGATCGAAGGCGATCGACTCCATCGGGAGGAGTGCCGGCGCCCCGCCTTTCCGCTGCCAGGAATCGCCGGCGTCCGCGCTCCAGAAGAGCCCGCCGTCCGTCGCCGCGGCGACACGAGCCGGATCCGCCGGATCGATGGCGAGGCCTCGGACCGGCGCCAGCGGAAGCCCCACCGAGGCCGGCTCCCAATGCCCGCCGCCGTCGCGGCTGCGGGAGACCCCCGCGTGAGCCCCGGCGTAAGCGAGCCTTCCGTCCGCGGAAATGGCCATGGCGTGCACGGGACCTCCGTCCGGACCGTCGGAGCGCAGGCGTGCGGGCGGGGCTCCCAGCGTCGCTTCTCCGCGCATCGCCGGGGCGGGCTTCGCTCGGCCGGCGAGAGCGACGCCCGGCGCGAGCCAGCCGCCGAGATGGCGGGTATCGAGGGATCCCTCGAGCCAGACCATCCTCTGCCGGCCGATCGAGGCGCGCAGGTCCGCGAGGGCGGCGAGAAGGCTCGTGCGGCCGTCGACGCGCGGCCCGGCGGGCCACTCCGGCGCCTCCACGTTGCCGACACGCCAGACGACAAGCGGGACCATGACCTCGGCGAGATACGCCTGCGCCTGCGCCGGGGTGAAGCTGCTGACGTTCGGGCGATCGAAACCGGAAAGAATCAGGACGACCGCGCGGACGCGGGGACTCGCACCGAGCTCGTAACCGGCCGCGGCCACCGCGTCGGCGTAGCGGGAGAATCGCGAGTGAGGCAGGCCGACCGAGATGAGACCGAGCCTTCGGAGAGGAATGTTCTCGGCGCTCAAGAACTCGTCGGGAGAGACGATGCGGACCTTCGCGAAGGCTTCCGATCCCTCGGCCGGTCCGCGCCACCGCAGGCCTCCGTTCGGGTTCGGCGAGAGCTCGACCATCGGCTCGAACGCGGAGGGCGCCGCGACGAAGGCCACATCGGGCTCCGTCTCCTCGACGGTCCGAACGGAAAGACCCGCACCGCGGAGAATCGCGGCTGCGTCCGCCCCCGGCTCCGGCACGACCGGAATCGCCGACAGCGACGCGTGCGCCTCCTCCGGGTTGAACGCGTACAGGGTGCGCGTGTAGGTGGCCCGCGTCCCGTCGGGGAACTCGACGTCGCACGACACGACCTGCGGCCGCAGCCCCTTCGCGATCGGGAACGCGACCCGATGAGCGACGACGTCCCAGCGTTTCACGCCGTCGAGCTGGAGCACGAGCCGCTTCGGCTCGAGCTTGTGCGGGTGCGCCCAGGTCACGGCGAACTCGCAGACGAGCGACTTCTCGTCGCAGCTCCCCCCGACGATGACCTCGGGCTCGATTCCCGGCCGGTTCACCCACCGCGCGACGCGTTCGGTGACCCGGCCGGCGGCGTCCGAGCGCAGCAACTCGAGGAGATGGACTCTCGGATCCGCGCCGAGATCCACGAGGCACCCCGGAGCCCGTTCGGTGACCTCGCAGACGGGCCGGCCGTCGAGCAAGAGGTGCGCCGGCGCGCGGCCCTCCCCGAGGTCCACCGCGATCGGAAACAGCCCGATCAAGAGGCCGATCGGATACGAAAGGATCTGCACTCAGGGCCTCGCGGGCGCGGGAACGAAGACGTATGAGATCAGCCCCGTCGGCTGATCCCGCACCGCGACGCTCCAGGCGTAGTTCGGGGGCACGTTCAGGAGGAAGTCCGTCTCGAAGACGTCCGCCCCGGCCTCCCGAAACGCCGTTCCGCTCCACTCGACGGGCTCCGTGCGGTCGCCGTTTCGGTCTTCGCCGACCGCGACGACCGAGACGGGCCGCTCGGCGGCGGCGCCGGTTTCGAGCGGCGGCGAGTACGAGATCGCGAGCTTCGTCGCCGGCTTCTGCTTTGCATTCAGCGAGGCGGCCTGAACGATCTCGGTGCTCATCGGGTTCGAGCGACGCGCGGGTTCGAGGAACCCCGCGACGACCGTGTCCAGCGTCCGTTCGTCATCCTGCGGGATTCGATAGCCGCGCCGGTACTCGATCCTCACGCCCGGGCGCTGACAACGCAGCCAGATCTGATGGGAAACATGATCGCCGTACGGATCGCGGAACGAGAGCGCGTAGCCGGCGCGGGAATCGATCTCGGCCAGCCGCGAGCCGGCTTTCCGGCCGACCAGGACGGCTTCGGCGCCCGTTTCGCCGGCGATCTCGGCGAGCGCCGAGGCGGCGGCGAGATGAGGCGTCAACCGACCGTCGCCCGCGGTCGGGACGTTCATGCCCGTCTGCCCCGGGTCGGTACCGAGGGCCTCCGATCGCTTCGAGAGATCGAACTCTCCACGGCCCGCTGCCTCCGCGTATACCGGAACGAGCTCGATGCCCTCCTCGACGGCCTTAGCGACGAGATCGGCGGTGGTCAGGACGTGACCGTTGGGATTGACGGCGCGGCTCCAGAGCACGAAGGTGGTCCGTTGAAGCTCCTGATTGCGGCCGTCGCCGAGCGTGTCGTTGATCAGCTGCGTGTGTTTCTTGGCCGTTTGCGTCGGGTTGGATGACAGGGTCGAATTCTGCAGCACGAACGCGAGATCCTCCGGCCGCATCAATGTCGTACCGCCGGTCACCAGGAGGAGCCGGCCCTTCGGGGTCGACTGAGGGAAGTCGGCAAGGGTCTCGAGAAGCGCTTCGTGAAGGCGATCCTGGTGAAGCTGGATCCAGGCCGCCGACGAATAGGCGGTCGACCCGGTGGCATCTCCCAGCTCACCCGGACTCGGAATTCGCTCGCTCTTCCCGCCGGTACCGATGCGGCGAAGCGCGGACGCGACCTGACCGGCGTCGCGCGTCCAGCCCGTCTCCATCTCGAGCCGGCCATCGAACCGGGCGATGCGGAACTCGCGGTTCGCCGGACCCGGCGTCAGGACGTAACGTGCAAGCTCTTCGCAGACGTCCCTGCGGTCGAAGGGATTCGTCTGAACCTCGTCGACGAAGATCAGGACCCGCTGGAAGGCCTCGTCGGGCATCGGGCTCGCCGTGTCGGCCGGCTCCGTCGCCCTGCCCGGACCGAGGGTCGGGCCGGGAACGGGCGCCGGCGCGACCGGGGCGATCGCAGGAAGCGCCGCCCCGGGCCCGGAAAACGTCTCGATCGAGACCGGCTTGCCGTCCACGGTGAGGATGAGATCGGATGCCTTGAGGTCCTCGATCCGCTTCCCGGCCGAATCCCGGGCGGTCACGCGAACGGTGACGACATCGACGGCGACCTTTTCGCGGACGGTCTGGGCGGATGCGACGCCGCAGGCTGCGGCAAGCACCAGGGTCGAGCAGCCGATGGAGCGGAGGTTCATGTGCCCCTCCTGTACGGCTCAGTAACGTAGGTCCTCGGCGCTGGATTCCAGAACTGATGAGTTCTGAAATAAATAAGGCCAGACGTATGTCTGGCCTTACTTAATTAGACAAAACGCGACGTGTTCAATACGTTTCCATGTACTTCTCGGTCTCCCACGGCTGGACGCGCGAAATGTACTCGGCCCACTCGCCGCGCTTGGCCTCGAGGTAATGCGTGAGGATGTGCTCGCCGAGCGCTTCCGTCACGACCGCGTCCTTCTCCAGGTTGTCGCATGCCTCGGAGAGATTCGCCGGCAGCTGGTCGATCTTCAGGCGCCGCTTCTCGCGCTCGCTCATCTTGAAGATGTTCCGATCGACCGGCTCGCCCGGATCCATCCGGTTCTTCACGCCGTCGAGGCCCGAGGCCAGCATGACCCCGAACGCCAGGTAGGGGTTGCAGGAGGGGTCCGGCATCCGGACCTCGATGCGCGTGCCCATGCCGCGGCGCGCCGGCACCCGCACGAGCGGCGAGCGATTGCGCATGGACCACGCGACATTGATCGGGGCCTCGTAGCCCGGCACCAGGCGCTTGTACGAGTTGACGAGCGGGTTGGTGATGGCCGAGAAGCCGCGGGCGTGACGGAGGATGCCCCCCGTGTAATTCAGCGCGGTCTTCGAGAGCTGGTACTTGGCCTTGGCGTCGTAGAAGACGTTGTTGCCCTTCTTGTCGAGGAAGGACTGGTGCACGTGCATGCCCGAGCCGTTGATCCCGAAGATCGGCTTCGGCATGAACGTCGCGTGCAGGCCGTGGTCGAGGGCGACCTTCTTGACGACGAAGCGGAACGTGGAGACGCGGTCGGCCGTCGTGATCGCGTCGGCGTACTTGAAGTCGATCTCGTGCTGGCCGGCGGCGACCTCGTGGTGCGCCGCTTCCACCTCGAATCCCATCTGCTCGAGGGCGAGGACGATGTCGCGCCGGGCCTCTTCGCCCCGGTCGACCGGGGTCAGGTCGAAGTAGGCGCCCTCGTCGTGCGTGTCCACGATCGGATTGCCGGCGGCGTCGCGGCGGAAGAGGAAGAACTCGGCCTCCGGACCCGTCACCATCGTGTAGCCGAGGGCCGACGCCCTGTCCATCTGCTTGCGCAGGCTCATGCGTGGGCAACCCGCGAACGGATTTCCGTCCGGCGTGTAGACGTCGCAGATGAGCCGGCCGATCTTCTCACCGTTCGAGTGGGCCCAGGGATAGATGGCGAAGGCGTCGAGGTCCGGCACCAGGTTCATGTCGGACTCTTCGATGCGGGTGAAGCCCTCGATCGAGGAGCCGTCGAACTGGATCTCGCCGTCGAGCGCCTTGCCGAACTGCGAGCTCGGCAGCTCGACGTTCTTGATGACGCCGAAGATGTCGGAAAACTGCAGGCGCATGAAGCGGACGTTCTCCGCCTCGCACACCTTCAGGATCTCGGACTTGGAAAGACCCGGGCCCGCCGCGTCGAATTTCAGGATCTTCGCTTTTCCCATTCCGCCCCCCTTTTTCTGACGATGTTGCAGGATTCTAGTGTCAATCTCGTGAAAATCAAGCTCCAACATGCAGAATGACATAGAAAATTTGCGAGAAGTGCACATTTTCGTGTGCACCGCGCCAATTCTGGATCCCGCCGCGGCCCACCCGGCGGCCCGTTAGAATCCCTTCATGGCGACGGGACGCTGGCCGACGCGCGACGAGGCCCGGGAACTCCTCCACGAATTCACCCGATCCGACGCGCTGCGCAAGCATGGACGGGCGGTCGAGGAAGCGATGCGCGCCTGCGCCCGCCGCGCCGGCGTGGACGATCCCGCGGAAATCGAGCGGTGGGGCATCGTGGGCCTGCTCCACGACTTCGACTACGAGCAGAACCCGACCGAAGAGACGCATCTCCACGTGGGCGGCCGCATCCTGCGCGAGCGGGGCTACGCGGAGGAGATGGTCGTGGCCATCCAGTCCCACGCCGACTACATGAAGATTCCGCGCGACACCCCGATGCAGAAGGCGATCTATGCGTGCGACGAGCTCGTCGGCTTCATCGGCGCCTGCGTGAAGGTCCGGCCCACGAAGAAGATCGCCGATCTACCGGCGTCGTCGGTCGTCAAACGCCTGAAGGACAAGGCCTTCGCGCGATCGGTCGATCGATCCTACGTCTACGGAGGCGCGGAGGCGGTCGGCCTGCCCCTCGAGGAGCACATCGGGTTCCTGATCGAGGCTTTGAAGCCGATCGCCGACGAGATCGGTCTGTAGTGGTATAAATATCTCTTCCCGACAGAGGCAAACCCCCTCGGACGAAAGGACTTGTCCATGAGCAGCGTCGAAACCGTCTCAGCCCGGACGATCCGAGCCCGCTCGATCCAGAAGGATCTGTCCGGCGAACAGCTGCGTGCGCTGGCCGAGTCCGGCGAACGGACGACCGAATACGGTTCCCCCGTCTATGCCACGCGGATCAAGAGCCGCTCGGCCCGGAAAACCTACATCGTGGCCGACGGCGTCACGGTCGGCGTCATGCAGCAGGCGATCGAGCCTTCCCGGGCCACGGAGAAGATCCGCGAGGTCCAGGAGAAGCTCGCGACGATAGACCTGATCCAGGTCGACCGGCGGATGGGAATGAGCCCGGAGGTGCCGATCCACTGCCGGCTGTACGTGCCGAAGGATTACGCCCGCATCGCGTACATGTGGCACAACATGCTCTTTCCGTCGAGCTCCGCGCAGGAGCCGGATTTCATCTCGGTGTACGTGCCGGACTGGCCGGAGACGCTCATCTTCTGCGACGTCGAGCAGGGATACACGTACATCCTCGGCACCGACTACCCCGGCGAGGCGAAGAAGTCGATGCTCCGGCAGGCGATGTACTGGATCAAGCGCAAAGGCGGCCTCGGCCTGCATGCGGGATCCAAGATTCTCCGGGTCCACGGCCCGGACGGAAAGCTGCGCGACGTCGGATTCCTGCTCTTCGGCCTCTCGGGCACCGGCAAGACGACGCTGACGCTCCACGACCATGGCCTGCAGGAGCCGGAGAAGGCGATCATCAAGCAGGACGACGTCGTGCTGCTCTCCCGCGACGGCCGGGCATTCGGCACGGAGGACGGCTTCTACATCAAGACGGAGGGCCTCGAGCCCTCGCAGACGGTCCTCTGGGGCGCGGCGACGCATCCGACCGCGGCGTACGAGAACATCAAGGTCGCCGAGAACGGCAAGGTCGATTTCCTCGACACCTCCCTGACCTCGAACGGACGCGGCGTCGTGTTGCGGCGCTTCATCAAGGGCTCGGGCGACGGCATCGACCTCGAGAAGGCGAACAAAATCGTCTTCATCACCCGCCGCAACGACATCGTCCCCGTCTGCGCGCGCCTGACCTCGGAGCAGGCGGCCGCGTACTTCATGCTCGGCGAGTCCATCGAGACCTCGGCGGGCGATCCCTCGAAGGCCGGCCAGGCCAAGCGCGAGGTCGGGACCAATCCGTTCATCGTCGGCCCCGAGGCGGAGGAAGGGAACCGGATCCTGCGCATCCTGCGCGAGAACCCGGACATGCACGCCTACATCCTGAATACCGGATCGATCGGGGCGAAGACCGGGTCGGCGGGCGAGAAGATCACGATCAGGATCTCGACCGAGATCATGAAGCAGATCGCCAGGGAAGGGATCCGCTGGGAAAAGGACCCCGACTGGGGCTACGAGGTCCCGAAGGAGGTCCCGGGCATCGACCTCGAAAAGTACGACCCGCGCCGGCACTACTCGCCCTCGGAGTACGCGGCCCTCGTCGACAAACTGCGCGGCGAGCGCAAGCAGTGGCTGGCGAAGTTTCCGGGGCTCGATCCGGCGATTCCAAAGACGATCGAGTAAACCCGCGGCGGGGAAACGCCGCGTCGACGCCCCCTGCAATCCCGAGCGTAGCGAGGGGTCCCTTTGACGCCACGCCGCGGCTCAGAAAGGGATCCCTCGTCGCCCTGCTCCTCGGGATGACAGGTCCGGCCATCCACCTGTCATCCCGAGCGTAGCGAGGGATCCCTTTGATGCCACGCCGCGGCTCAGAAAGGGATCCCTCGTCGCCCTGCTCCTCGGGATGACAGGTCCGGCCATCCACCTGTCATCCCGAGCGTAGCGAGGGATCCCTTTGATGCCACGCCGCGGCTCAGAAAGGGATCCCTCGTCGCCCTGCTCCTCGGGATGACAGGTCCGGCCATCCACCTGTCATCCCGAGCGCAGCGAGGGATCCCTTTGATGCCACATCACGGCTCAGAAAGGAATCCCTCGTCGCCCTGCTCCTCGGGATGACAGGGAACCTGCGCGGCGAAGCACCAGCGACACGCGTGGCGGAGACCCGCGCGGCTCTTGCTCGAGCGCCTCACTCGCCGAGATACGCCTCTTTCACCCTGGGATCGGCCGCGACCTCGGCGGACGAGCCCTCGAGGGCCACGTGGCCCGTCTCGAGCACGTACGCGCGCCTGGAGTGGCGCAGCGCCACGTTGGCATTCTGCTCGACCAGCAGGACCGGCACGCCGGTCTTGTGAATCTCCTCGATCGCCTCGAAGATCGCGTGCACGATGATGGGCGCGAGCCCCAGCGAGGGCTCGTCGAGCAGCAGCACCCGGGGCCTGGACATGATCGCGCGGCCGATCGCCAGCATCTGCTGCTCGCCGCCCGACAGCGTGCCCGCCGTTTGCCGCCGGCGCTCTTTCAGTCGTGGAAAGAGCGTGAAGACCTTCTCGAAATCGGCGCCCGTCCCGGAATCCTTCCGCGCGTAGGCGCCCATCTCGAGGTTCTCCTGCACGGTCAGGTTGGCGAAGATGATGCGTCCCTCGGGGACCAGGACGAGCCCGTCGCGCACCAGCCGGTGCGTCGGAACCGCGCGCGTCGGCGCGCCGCGATACCGCACTTCGCCGCCCGAGGCGGGCACCAGCCCCATGATCGCTCGCAGCGTCGTCGTCTTGCCGGCGCCGTTGGCGCCGATGAGCGTCACGATCTCGCCCTCTCCGAGCGTCAGCGATACGCCCTTGAGGGCGCCGATCGCGCCGTACGAGACCGACAGGTCGCGGACCTCGAGGATCGCGCTCACGCGCCTCCCAAGTAGGCCTCGATGACCTTGGGGTCGCTCTGGATCTGGGCCGGCGCGCCGATGGCGATCGTCGAGCCGTAATCGAGGACGTGGACCGTCTCACAGATGCCCATGACGACTTTCATGTTGTGCTCGACGAGGAGGATCGCCATGCCGAAGCGGTCCCGGATCCAGCGGATGAGGTCCATCAGATCGGTCGACTCGTGCGGGTTCATGCCGGCCGCCGGCTCGTCGAGGAGGAGGAGCCGCGGCGAGGTGGCCATGGCGCGGGCGATCTCGAGACGCCGCTGGCTCCCGTAAGGCAGATTGCGGGCCCGCTCGTTCGCGAGGTGATCGAGCTTGAAGATCTTCAGAAGCTCGCGGCTATGGCCGTCCACGCGGTCCTCTTCCTCGCGGTGCGCCCTCGTGCGAAGAACCGCGCTGGTCAGCGTCGTCGCCTGGCGGCAGTCGAAGGCCACCTTGACGTTTTCGAGCACGGACATGTTGCCGAAGAGACGGATGTTCTGGAACGTGCGCGCAACGCCGCGGCGGGTGATCCGGCCGCATCGGACGCCCGCGATCGACGCACCCTCGAACACGATGTCTCCGGAGGTCGGCGTGTACACGCCGGTTATGACGTTGAACACGGTCGTCTTGCCGGCGCCGTTCGGGCCGATCAGACCGTAGAGCTGCCCGGGGGCGATGGCGAGATCGAGCTCGTTGACGGCGTACAGGCCGCCGAACCGCATCGTCACGCGCGAGAGCTGGAGGATCGACATGCCCGGCGTCCTAGGCGTCGGGAGCGCCGCCGATCGGACGGCGGCGGCGGGTCAGGAACGTGACGAACTCCCGGTGGCCGAGGATGCCCTGCGGCCGAACGATCATCAGGACGATCAGGAGCAGAGAGAACAGCACCATCCGGTACTGCGCGAACTCGCGCAGCCCCTCGGTCAGCGAGATGAAGAGCACGGCGCCGAGGACCGATCCGCTGATCGAACCCAGGCCGCCGATGACGATCATGATGACGATCTCGAACGATCGCAGGAACGTGAACGAGTTCGTGTTCACGTACATGAGGTAGTGCGCGAAGAGGCCTCCCGCCACGCCGGCCATCGCGGACGACACCACGAAGGAAATGACCTTGGCGCGGGTGGTGTGGACTCCCATCGCCTCGGCCGCGATCTCGTCTTCCCGGATCGCGATGAGGGTGCGCCCGAACGACGAGTGGACGATCCGGTACACGATGACGATCGTCAGCGCCGCGAACGCGTAGATCCAGAAGAAATTGGCGAGCTTCGGAATTCCGGCGTAGCCGCGCGCGCCGCCGACCGCGTCGATGTTGAGGATGAACACCCGGATGATCTCGCCGAAGCCGAGCGTCACGATCGCGAGGTAGTCGCCCCGCAGCCGGAGGGACGGCACGCCCACGAAGAATCCGGCGATGGACGCGAGAAACGCACCGATCGCGAGGCCCGTCAGCAGCACGAGGCCGTCGGCCGCGAAACCGGGAACGCCACCGAGCGCCGAGCGCATCGAATCGCCGAACGTGACCGTGAAGTAGGCCGAGGCATAGGCGCCGATCGCCATGAAGCCCGCGTGGCCGATCGAAAACTGGCCGGTGTAGCCGTTGATCAGGTTCAGGCTGACGGCGAGCGTGATGTTGATGCCCGCGAGGCAGAGGACCTGCAGATAGTACGGCGACAGCGACACCCCCGGCACGAGCCCGCCCGTCAGGAGACCGTTGACCAGGAACAGGGCCGCCAGCACTCCGGCCGCCCCGAGGAGCGCCTTCACACCTTCTCCTTCTCGACGCGCCCGAGCAGGCCCTGGGGCCGCAGCAGGAGCACGAGAATGAGGATGCCGAATGCGATCGCGTCGCGATAGGTCGAGGACAGGTAGCCGACCACCATCACTTCCGAGGTGCCGATGAGGAGTCCCCCCAGGACCGCTCCGGGCACGTTCCCGATACCTCCGAGGACGGCCGCGACGAAGGCCTTCAGCCCGTACATGATCCCCATCAGCGGATCGATCTTCGGGATCTGCATCCCGATCAGCACTCCCGCCGCCGCGGCGAGCGCGGAACCGAGGGCGAAGGTCACCGCGATGATCCAGTCGGTCGAGATTCCCATCAGCCGGGACGCGTCCAGGCTGAACGAGACTGCTCGCATCGCCTTGCCCGTCCGCGTCTTCCGGATGAAGAAGTGCAGCAGCAGCATCAGGAGCAGCGAGACCACGATCACGGTGATTTGCTCGGAGGTGAGCCGCACTCCGGCGACCAGGAAGTCCGCCCGCGGAGCCAGCGAGGGGAAGAATTTCGGATCCGGGCCGAAGACGAGCTGGGCGCCGTTTTCGATGAAGAGCGAGACGCCGATCGCCGTGATCAGCAGGGTCAGCCTCGATTCGCGCCGCACGGGCCGGTACGCCAGCCGCTCGATGAGGATGCCGAAGAGCCCACACGCGACCATCGACACGATCATCACGACCAGGGCCGAAACGAGCGAGGGCTCGCGGCCCTGGAGCCGCCGCGACACGAAATAGCCGACGTAGGCGCCGAGCATGTACACGTCGCCGTGGGCGAAGTTGATCAGCCGCAGGACCCCGTACACCATCGTGTAACCGAGGGCGATCAGGGCGTAGATCGACCCGAGCGACAGGCCGTTGACCAGTTGCTGAAGGAAGGTCGTCATGCGGAGGATCCGGAGGCCTCCGGGCCGTCCGCTATCGCCCGGCCTCTACTGCTGCACCTGGTCGGGCTTGATCGTCTCGGTCAGGAGGTATTTCCCGTTCTCGACCTTCACGATCACCGCGGACTTGACCGCGTTGCGTTCGGCGTTGATCGTAATGTTTCCCGTCACGCCGTCGAAGTCCTTCGTCGCCGCGATCTGATCGCGCACCTTCGGGCCGTCCGTGGAGCCCGCCTTCTCGATCGCCGCGGCCATGATGCGCGCGGCGTCGTAGGCGAGCGCCGCCAGGGCGTCGGGGACCTGTCCATACTTGGCCTTGTAGTCGTTGACGAACTTCTGCACGAGCGGGTTCGGATCGTCGGTGGCGTAGTGATTCGAGAAGTAGCAGCCGTTCAACGCCGTCCCGCCGATCTCCCAGAGCTTGGGCGAATCCCAGCCGTCGCTGCCGAGGAAGGGCACCGTGATGCCGAGCTCGCGCGCCTGGTGCACGATCGTTCCCACCTCGGTGTAGTAGCCGGGGACGTAGATCGCATCGGGATTGGAGCCCTTGATCGCCGTCAGCTGGGCCCGGAAGTCGGAGTCGCCCTGGCTGTAGGACTGGTCGGTGACGATCGTGCCGCCGAGCTTCTTGAATGCCTGGCCGAAGAAGGTCTGGAGGCCGACGGAGTAGTCGCTGCGGACGTCCACCAGGATCGCGACCTTCCGGACCTTGAGCGTGTCGTACGCGAACTTCGCCATGACCGCGCCCTGGAAGGTGTCGAGGAAGCAGACGCGGAAGATGTAGTTGCCGACCTGCGTGACGCGCGGATTGGTGGAGGAGGGGGAGATCATGGGAATGTGCTCGGCCTGACAGATCGGAGCGGCGGCGAGCGAGTGCGAGGAGGCGACGTGGCCGAGCATCGCGACCACGTGGTCCTGGTGGATGAGCTTGTTGACGACGGTGCCGGCTTCCTCGGGCTTGGACTGGTCGTCCTCGACGAGAAGCTTGACCTTCTTGCCCAGCACGCCGCCCTTCTGGTTGACGGCCTCGAAGGCGAGCTCGGAGCCGTTCTTGGTGGAAATGCCGAACGTCGCGATGCCGCCCGTCAGCGAGCCGTACTCGCCGATCAGGATCTCCTTCTGCGACTCCTTGGAACCGCAGGACACCGTCGCCGCGAGAATCGCCGCCAGACAGGCGGCGGCAAGCGCTCGAAACCTCATGGCTCCAGAACCTCCTCGTCTCCGGATTGCGGAAAGACGGCGTATTGTTTCGCAGCGACGCCTGGAAGTCAAAACATCCTTGCGGTCAATGCGTTAGGCTAGAATTCGCCGGAGAGAAACGACAGAGAGGCGCCTTCATTACCGACAGCCGACTTCCCCGGGCCGAAACGCTCCCGACCGTTCCGAGCCCCGAGCCCGCTCCTCGCATCCGGCCGCGCGGCGAACACGCGATCTCGCGGTCGCGAATCGATCCGGACGCGCTGAAGGTCCTCTACCGGCTTCAGGGGGCCGGCTATCGCGCCTACCTCGTGGGGGGCAGCGTCCGCGACCTCCTGCTCTCGCGCGTCCCGAAGGACTTCGACGTCGGCACGGACGCTCACCCGGCGGCGCTCCGAAAGCTGTTTCGAAACTGCCGCATGATCGGACGCCGGTTCCGCCTCGCCCACATCCTGTTTCCCAACGGCAAGGTCATCGAGGTCGCCACCTTCCGCCGGAGACCGGACCCGGTGCTCGACGCGGAGGGCGCCGAGCTGCTCCAGACCTCGGACAACACCTTCGGCACGCCGCGGGAAGACGCCCTGCGCCGGGACTTCACGATCAACGGCCTCTTCTACGACATCGCCGACTTCTCGGTCCTCGACTACGTCGGCGGACTGGACGACCTCGAGGCCGGGCTCGTGCGCACGATCGGCGACCCGGACATCCGGTTCCAGGAGGACCCGGTCCGGATGATGCGCGCCGTCGAGTTCGCGAGCCGCCTCGGCTTCGCGATCACGCCGGATTCGTACGAGTCGATCCTGCGCCATCGCAAGGAAATCGTGAAATCGGCGCCCCCGCGGGTCACGGAGGAGCTCGCCCAGGCCCTGCGCGGAGGCCATGCGCTGCCCACGCTGCTGCTCATGCGCGAGGTGGGCCTCCTCGACGTGCTCCTTCCGGAGCTCGCGGCGGTGCTTCGCCAGATCGACCCGGACCACGCGCGGGGAACCGGCCATCTGTTCTGGGCGCTCCTCGACGTGCTCGACGCCGAGAGACGGCGCGGCCGGGTCTACGAGGACGCGGTCCTCTTCACCCTGCTCTTCCTTCCGATCGTGCGCGCCCGCGTTCGCGACATCGCCCCCGACGGCGAGCCGGACCCGAACCGGCTCGCGGTCGTCATCGAAGACACGGTGTCCCCGCTCGCGCTCCGCATGTCCCTTCCGCGCGCCGCCACCGACCGCATCAAGCAGGCCCTGGCGATGGTGGGACGGCTGTCGCACCGTCCGGACACGAAGGTGGCGACCCGCCGGCTGGCGCTGCGGGATGCGTTCGCGGCGTCCGTCGACATCTTCGAGCTGACGGCGATGGCCACCGGGATCGGCCAGGAGCTCGTCCGCGACTGGAGGGCCCTGCAGGCGCGAATCGCCCGCGCCCGGGAGACCGGCGAGATCCCGCCTCCGCCGCCGCCTCCCCCGCGGCGACGACGACGCCGCGGCGGCCGCGGGCCGCGAAAGCCCTGATCGCCTAGAATCCGCGCATGTTCCTTTCATCCAACTTCCTCGGCATCCCTCCGGAAGAGAACACGCTGGAGAAGAGCCGCGTGGCCGTCCTTCCCTGCCCGTACGAACGGACCGTTTCCTACGGCGTCGGCACGAAGAACGGGCCGGCGGCGATCCTCGAGGCGTCGCACTACGTCGAGCTCTACGACGACGAGCTCGACGAAGAGGTCTATCGGATCGGAGTCCACACGCTTCCGGCCTGGCTGCCGGACGACATGGAGCCCGAGGCGTGCGTCGAGGGGCTCGAAAAGCTCGTCGCCGGCCTGCTCGTCAAGGACCGGTTCGTCCTGACGCTCGGCGGCGAGCACTCGATCGCCCCCGGGCCGATCCGGGCGCACCGATCGCGATACCCGAACATGTCGATCCTCCACTTCGATGCGCACGGCGACCTGCGGGATGAGTACGAGGGGCAGAAGTACTCGCACGCCTGCGCCGCGCGGCGATGGGTCGAGCTCGGGATTCCTTCGGTGCACGTCGGCATCCGGTCGATCTCGAAGGAGGAGATCGACTACGTGCGCGAGAGCGGGACGATGATCGTCTCGAACCGCGAGATGCACCGATCCGACGCGTGGATGGAGAAGGCGCTCCGAAAGCTCACGGGCGAGGTCTACGTCACCTTCGACGTGGACTTCTTCGACGGCGCGCTCGTGCCCGCGACCGGCACGCCGGAACCGGGCGGCGGAACGTACGACCAGGCGCTCGGGATCCTGCGGCGGGTCGCCGCGCAGCGGCGAATCGTCGGCGCCGACGTGGTCGAGCACGCCCCCCTGGCGGGCAACCGGGCGCCGGACTTCATGATCGCCAAACTCTGCTACAAGCTGCTGGGGTACGCGTTTTTCCCCGAGAAGGCGCGCAACCCGATTCTTTCTCCATCGTAACGTCTTGAGCCTCAATGGTTTCGCCGGCGCGAACGACGGGTCATCGGAGCGAACATTCCGGCCGATCCTGCGTCTTGTGGAACTGAGGGCCGCGTGAGCACGAGCGACGAAAAAGACCTGGTCGCGCGCTGCCGCGAGGGCCGGGACGACGCCTGGAGGGAGCTGGTGGATCGGTTCGGTCCGAAGGTTTACGGCATCGCCTATCACTTCACCCTGAAGCGCGAGGACGCCGAGGAGCTGTCGCAGGAGATCTTCCTGAAGCTCTTCGAAAACCTGGACCGCTACGACGGCGGTTTCCCCCTCGTCGCCTGGATCCTCTCGGTTTCGCGCAATCTCTGCATCGACCGCTACCGGCGCAAGAAGCGCGAGAAGTCCTTCCGCTTCGTCTCCGACGAGGCGGTCACGGCCCTCCTGACCTCCGACGACGACCCGGCGAGCGCGGCGCTCAGGAAGGAGCGCACGCAGATCCTCTTCTCGGCGCTCGCCGACGTGCCGGAGGACCTCGCCGAGATCCTGATCCTGCGCGACCTCAACGGGCTCGCGTACGACGAGATCGGCAGGGCCCTCGAGCTGCCGGAGGGCACGGTCAAGTCGCGCCTCTTCCGGGCTCGGGCCGAGGTCGCGCGCCGGATTCGGGAGCGTCACGACCACAAGGGCGCGCCGGGTGCGTTCGCCTCCATCGCCATCGCGGCGGCGGGTCTCGTATGAATTGCCGCGAGCTGGAGCGCCTGTTCCTCTCCGGCGGGAGCGACGCCGAGGCCGCCGCGCACCGCGAGGGCTGCGGCGAGTGCGCGCGCCTGGGCGCCGATCTCGACCGGCTCGCGTCCTACGCCTCCGACCTTCGGCCTCCCGCGTGGAACCCGGAGCTGCGCCGGGCTCTCCTCGAGATCCCCCGCCTGACCGTCTCATGCGACGCCGCAGACGGGCTGACCGCGGCGCTGCTCGAGGGCGAGATCGATGACGGGGACGCGCGGCGGCTCCGGAGCCACCTCTCGCGCTGCGCGGGATGCGCCGAGGCCGCGGGGACACTCGGCGCGATGCGGAGCCTTTCCGCGCCCGCGCCTCCGCCCTGGCTGACGACGAAGCTCGCGGCGACGCGGCCGCCGAAAAAGAAATCGTTCTGGCGCTCGGCCCTTTCCGGCCGGATGGTCGTCGCCTACGCCTACGCGGCGGCGCTGCTCGTCATGGTGATGGGGCTCAACCCGACCGCGGTCGTGCGCAAGACCGGTTTCGCGAGCCTCGGCGAATCCACGCGCAGTGTCGTGCTCGACGCGCAGAGCTCCATCGGCGACCGCCTCGGCGCCCTCCAGGAGAAGGCCCTGCGCACCCTCGCGGTCTGGCGCGGTCACATCGGCGGCTACGGCCGCGCAGCGGTCTCGAACGTGATCGCGTTCGTCCTGAAAGCGGAACCGAAGAAATCGCCGGCGCGGCCGCACCTCGGAAAAGAAGGCGGCGGGGCGACGGCGCCGGGAGAGGTTGGGCTGGCCGGCGATCGCGCGTCGGCCCTCCCCCACGGCGTTCCCTCGCCGCAGAGGGAACCTTTTCCGGCGCGATTTCGTGTGTAACAGCGACGACGGAAGATGACGAGGAGAAAACGATGAACGAATCCTTTACGACCCCGCCCGCCGCGCCGGTTCCAGCTCCGGCTGCGCCGCCGCCGATCACGCCTCCCTATCCGGTGATCATCGAGCGCAAGTCGCCGGCGCTCGCGGGATTCCTGTCCTTCTTCCCCGGGCTCGGCCATCTCTACCTCGGGCTCTACCCGCGGGCGTTCGCCGTCGGCGGAGCGTTCATCCTCGGAATCATGATGACCTCGCACGGACGCGCCGGAGAGTTCTTCGGACCGCTCATCGCGTTCGTCTGGTTCTTCGCGGTCATCGACGCGGTCCGCCAGGCCAAGGCGATCAACCGGGGACAACTCGCCGAAAGCGGCTTCGCCGGTCAGGCTCAGGTGAAGCGCGCCGCCTCGGGCACTGGCGCGATGACCTGGGGAATCATTCTGATCGGGCTCGGCGGCCTATGGCTGCTGAATAGCTACGACCTGCTCGATCGGGTGCTCGACGCGATTCCCGAGTGGGGAGGGCCGGCGGCCTTCATCCTCTTCGGACTCTTCCTCGTCGTCAGCCACATCCTCAAAGCGCGCCACGAGAACGAAACCAACGCGGGGCTTCCGCCGCGGAGCAGCTAACGGCAAAGCGCACAGCCCCTCTCCCCTGTGGAGAGGGGGTTGGGGTGAGGGGCGGCGGCGCGGCCGCCCTTCGCATTTCTACCTGCGTTTGAAGTATTTCTCGAGGTCCTCTTCGGACATCGAGAGCACGACCGGGCGGCCGTGGGGACACGTGAAGCGGTCGCGGGTCTTCGCCCAGTCCGACACGAGATGCCGGATCTCCTCGGGCGCAAGGTGATAGCGGATCGTCACGGCGGAGCGGCAGGCCAGGCTCGCGGCGAGGCGATCGCGCCGGAGGGCCTCGTCGGCGGTCCCGGAATCGGCGAGCGCCGCCAGCGCCATCCGCAGCGTCTCGGCCGGATCGCGCTCGGTCGCCTCGGCGGGCAGCGCCGCGATCGCCCAGGAGCGTCCCGACATTGGCTCGACCTCGAAGCCCGAGGCCGTCAGGTCTGCGCCTCGCGAGGACAGGGTCTCGGTCTCCTCGGGCGTCGCCTCGAAGAGCACGCGCAGGAGCAGCCTCTGCGACAACACGCGGCCCGAGGCGACGCGGTCGCGAATGCGCTCGTAGAGCGTGCGCTCGTGGGCCGCGTGCTGATCGATCACGAGGAGCCCCTCCGGGCCGCTCGCGAGGATGAACGACTCGCGGTGCTGCCCGATCGGGACGATCTCGGGGAGCCTCCTCTCGGCCGGCGCCGGCGCCGCGGCGGCTTCCGAGGCCGCGGGCGGCGGGGGAACGCCCACGGGAACGCCGGGCGGGACGGAAAACGGATCGCGATACGACGCGGGCGACTCCGCGACGATCATCCCGGACGGAACCGGCCGGAGCCGGCGCTCCTCCTTGCCCGCGAGCAGCGCCGAGTGCAGCGCGTGATAGACGAGGCGATAGGCCGTCGCCGAGTCCGCGAATCGGACCTGGGTCTTCGCCGGCGAGACGTTGACGTCCACCGCTCCGGCCTCGGCGGTCAGGTAGAGGAAGACCCCCGGATGGCGATCGAGCCGGATCGCGTCGCGGGATGCCTGCCCGATCGCCCGCGTCAGCGCGCGATCCTCGACCGGGCGGCCGTTGACGAAGAGATGCTGATAGCGGCGGGTCGGAAAGGTCGTCGCGCCGCGGGTGGCGTAGCCGAGGAGCCGCAGTCCTCCCGAGCGCGCCTCGAAGAGCTCGAGCTCTCCGAGCGTCGCGACCCCGAAGAGCTGCAGGATCCGCGCGCCGCGGTCCACCGCCGCCGGAGCATCGAGGACCTCGCGTCCGCCCGAACGCAGCGTGAAGGCGATGGCGTGATGCGCGAGCGCCGCCTTCGTGACGGCCGCCGCGATCGCCCGGGCCTCGGCTTCCGCCGAAGCGAGGAACTTTCGCCGCGCGGGCGTCTTCGCGAACAGCTTCTCGACGAGCACGTCGGTTCCGCGGGGGCGCGCCGCCGGCTCCTCGGAGACGGGTCCGCCGTGCTCGATCCGGAGACGGGTCGCCTCCGGCGACGAGCCGTCGGAGGTCGTCAGCGTCAACGCGGACACGGACGCGATCGACGGCAGCGCCTCTCCGCGAAATCCGAAGGTCGTCACGCGGGCCAGGTCCTCGTCGGAGGAGATCTTCGACGTGGCGTGGCGCTCGAGCGCGAGCCGCGCGTCCTCCGGAGACATCCCCGAGCCGTCGTCGCGGACGAGGATCCGCTCGATTCCGCCGCCGTCGGCCTCGATGTCGATGCGCGTGGCGCCGGCATCCAGGGCGTTCTCGACCAGCTCCTTGACGGCGGAGGCGGGCCGCTCGACGACCTCGCCCGCCGCGATGCGGTCGATGACGGTGCTCTCGAGCCGATGAATGCGGGGCATCGCGCGAAAGTCTATCTCCGCGGACCGCGCGCGCCGTCTCGCGACAATCCATAGCAAGAGATTCGCCGGCGAACTCCGTGAAAGGAGTTCGAATCATGAGAAGACAGCTCGCTTTGGTGCTCGCCCTCTGCGCTCTCGTGACAAGCAATTCTGTCAGCCGCGCCCAGAACGGACCGGACAACGACGCCGACGGCGCGCCGGGCTACGTCCAGAGCGTGTTCCACCACGGCGAGGTGGACTCGATCAACATGTACAACGGGCAGCTGACGGTGCCGATCGCTCTCGGACCGTCCTATCCCGTCGGGCCGAAGCTGCGCGTCCAGGTGGCCCTGACGTACAACTCGCGCTCGACCGACTACGGCGCTCCGTCGAACCTGGAGCAGAGCCCGTACTTCTTCTTCAAGCCGCTCGCCGGCAACCCGTCGCTCGGATCCGGTTGGGAGCTGACGCTCGGCGCCATCAAGACGTGCAAACACGGGCAGATCGTCGGCAACTGCTACTTCGCGCCCGACGGAAGCCAGCACATGTTCGGAGGCGGCCCGAAGGCGAGCGACGCGTCGGCGCTCTACGTCTCGCCCTCCTCGGGGCCGGGCCCTTACGACATGTGGGACGGCGACGGAAATCACTACGTCTTCAGCACCCACGTCAGCGGATACGACGACATCGGCCTGCCCGAGGGTTATACCCACGACTTCGGCCGCGGGCGCGACGGCTGGTACCTCACGTCGGTCACGGACCCCTTCGGGAACTCCTACTCGATCAGCTACTACGGCACCTCCGAGGTCGCGACACCGCTCTGGACCTACGGAGCCTCGCAGTGCCCGCCGATCATGAAGATGCGCACGCCGGCCGGGACCGGCACGTGGATTCCCAAGGACGTGACGCTGCCGTCGGGAAGCAAGATCCACTTCACGACGGGCACGGTCCTCGGGATCACGGGAATGCTCAAGTCGGTCTCGTTCCCGGAATTCGTGGACGGTGCGGCCACGACGAAGACCTGGGCCCTCGGCTACGAAGACACGTTTGCGACGCTCAACCACGGCTGCGGCGTCCCGAACGTGCTTTCCGTGAACGTCCCGAGGCTCAAGAGCCTGACCCTTCCGGCGGATGACTCGGGCGTCGCGCCGACCTACCTGTTCTCCTCGTCCTCGGAGTTCTCGCAGGTCCTTCTCGACCAGATCACGCTTCCCGCGGGCGGAAAGATCCAGTACTGCTACAACAACTACACGTTCTTCCACGGCCGGGGCGGGAAGCTCCAGCCGGGTTGCCCCGGGATGACACCGCCGTCCGACGACCCGGACAACGTCGTCATGGTCTCCTCGGCATGCGGCGCGGCCGAGCCGCAGCTCTCGGATCCCGAGAGTCCCGATCCCGAGATTCCCGGCGGCTGCACGCCGTCGAACTCGGAGCGGTGGATCGACACGCAGGCGGGGGTCGTGCGCCGCCGCGAGGTCGTCGTAGGCGCGACCAACGACACGACGTACACGCAGATCGCGTTTCCTTTCGGAGAGTCCGGCAACTCGGGCGACCCGCAGAGCTCTCAGTCTCTGACGATCGCCGTCTTCCCCGGCACCGACGCGAAGGGCGACGCCGGGCGCCGGAGGGCCAAGGCGGTCCTCTTCCGCACGACGCGCGGGCCGGGAGGCGGCGGCAGCGAGCTTCCGAGCGTCCCCGGCGACGTCGTCGGCGCCGAGCTCGAGGAACGCGTCTTCGAGACGGACCCGAGCGGCGGTCCGCTCCAAAACCCGCCATGCGGCGGGGGCGTGGAGTCCCTCTTCTGCGGAAGTCGTGCGGTCCGCGTCGTCCAGAAGAGCTACGAGTTCGACACGGCCGGCCTGCCGGGGAGCAACCGCCGGCTCCAGGAGGAAAAGACGATCTACGGATCGAGCAATTGCGCGTCGTGCCCGTACCACCAGGTCGCATTCACGCCCACGGGTACCTGGGACGCCAACGGCCGGCACTACGACGTCGAAACCCACACCGGAACGCTCGGCGCGGACAATCGAACGGTCACGACCGACTGGGCTCCCGTCAACTGGGCGTCGGGCCCGCCCGCGGGCCAGCCCGTCCTGCCGAACCTCTTCAATCAGCGAACGACGGTCCAGGGCTCGTCGATACGCGATGAATACTTCGAGTTCGACACCGCGACCCCGAACGGATTCCTGAGAGGCAGTTTCGTCTACGATTCGGTCAAGGACATCGCCTTCATCGATTGCCGGTTCAACGACGGGTCCGGAAACGTCGACAAGGAGCTCACGCGCACGCTCCACACGTCGTCGACGCCTTCCCGGACCTACTGCTCGTCGACGTACCCGAGCTTTCCGGGCTCGGTCGGAATCGACGGAGACCTGTTCGGCAAGGACTACACCTGGCAGCACGGCGAACTCCTGACGGCGCGGTGGATCAACGGCGTGGTCGGCACGGGCACCTTCCACTTCCGGGACTTCTCGCGCGATCCGACGACCGGTTGGATCACGTCGTCGAAGGACACCTCCGGGCTCGCGACGGGGTATCTCTACGACGCGCTCGGGCGCGTCCACCGGATCGCGCCGCCCGCCCCCTCCGAGCTTTCGACGTTCGTATGCTACGAGGGCGCGGCCGCGACGACCGCGTATCGCGCATCGAGCCCCCAGGCGTGTCCCGTCGGCGCGACGAATCCCGCCGCGGCGACCTGGCAGCACTACGAGTACGACGGCCTGGCGCGGCTCGTGCGCGAGAAGCGGCTGCAGCCGTCCTCCTCGGTCGTCAAGCGATTCACGCTCTATGACGGACCCGGCAACGCCTACTTCACTTCCGAGTGGGTCTCCGACGCGACCTCCGAGTCGATCGCGCAGGACCTCGCGACGAGCTGCGCCTTCAGCGGCGGCTCTTACTCCGGCCGCGGGCGGCCCTCGGCGGCGCCCGGCATCTATCGCCTCTGCTACGACCCGTTCGGCCGGCCGCAGCAGGTCGTCGGGCCGAAGATGTCGAGCCTGGCGACGATCGATCGGACCGACGGCGGAAGCAACGTTTACAGCGATACGCGGGAGGCGGTGAAGACGTACTGCATCAACGCGACCTTCGCGAACCTGACGACGCCCTCCTGCGCCACGGGCGGCATCAACGCGACCACCACGACCCAGAAGGACGCCTACGGCCGGATCGCGAGCGTCACGGAACCCTCCGGCGACGTCACGAGCCACACGTACGACGTCAATGGCAAGATCCTGACCGCGACACAGGGCGCCCAGGTCCGGACCTTCACGTACGATGCGAACGGCTTCCTTCGCTCCGAGAGAACGCCCGAAGCCGGACTCGTCACGTACGACACCATCGGGGGCCTCGGCAATGTGCGCGCCGAGACCCGCCCCGGCGGCCTCTCGGTCAGCCGGACGTTCGACTTCGCGGGGCGCCTCGTCGAGGAGGACGCGCCCGCGGGAACCCGGTACGTCGTCAATTGCTACGACGGCGCGGCGACGTGCGCCGACGGCAGCCCGGGATTCGCCGGCGGGGCCCATCCGGCGGGCAAGCTCACGCGCCGGTATGGATACAACTGGATTCCGACGGCCGGCCCCGCCGCCGACGAACAGTTCACCTACAGCGACGGAGCGGGGCGGCTCTCCCAGTCGAAGACCATCGTCGGCAACGGCGACCTCGGCGGCTCGAGCCAGGCCGCGACCCAGTCCTGGACCTACAACACGCTCGGCCTCCTGCAGCAGCACAACAATCCGCGAGTCTCGGGGTCGCTCCCGGTCGTCTTCTCCTACGCGAACGGGCTTCCCATCTCGGTCACCGCGGGTCTCTCGGCGCTCGTTTCCTCGGCGACCTACAATCCGGCCGCCGGCCTCGCGAGCTGGACCGCCGGCAACGCGGGAACTCCCGTCGTCACGACGATCACCCAGGACCCGACGATGCTGGCCCGTCCCTCCCGCATCAAGGCCGCCGGCTCCTCGACGCTCTTCGACACCGGAACGTATTCCTACGATGGGGCCGGAAACGTCCTGTCCGAAAGCGACGCGTCGAGCGGCGGCACGTTCACCTACGACGACCGCTCGCGGATCCTGTCGGCTTCCTATGGAGCGGGCGCCGGCTCCAAGGCCTTCGCATACGACCGCTTCGGCAACCTGCTCCGGAACGGATCGCTGACCTTCCAGGTCGACACGGCGGCCAACAACAATCACATCAAGGTCGGCGGCTCGACGAGCGCGGTCGGCTACGACGCGCGCGGCAACATGACGACGTACAACGCCGACACGATGTCCTATGACTCGCTCGATCGCCTCTACCGGAACCAGAGCGGCTCGACCGACTCGGTGTTCCTGCACAACGGCGCGGGAGAGCGTCTGGTCAAGTTTCCCGGCAACGTCTCGCTTCTTCGCCGCGAGATGGCGCGACTGGTCGGCGAGGCCAACAAGATGGCCGGCAAGAGCGGCTGGTCGAACGCCCCCAATCCGTGCGTTCCGAACACGTTTTCGGACGTCCATTGCAACAGCGACGCCGACGGCGACTGGATCCAGACACTGGTTGCTCACGGCACCGCCGCCGGGTGCGACGGAGGCCGCTTCTGCCCCAACGACCCGTTGAATCGCGCCCAGATGGCGGCCCTGGTCGTCAAGGGCTACCGCGCCGACGGCGCGCCGACCCCCTCCTGCACGGGCATCTTCACGGACGTCCCGTGCACCGGCAACTCTCCCTGGGTGTCGTTTGCTCCGTTCATCGAGCAGCTCTCACGCGACGGCGTCACCGCCGGCTGCGGCGGCAGCAACTTCTGTCCCGGCAATCCCGTGACCCCGTGGCAGATCCTCGTCTGGATGTCGAAGACGCCGGCCGTTCCGGGAGGCGTGGCCTGGGGCGCCGTCTATCATCCCGTCCCTCGCGGCTCGATCTATACTTTTCGCGACGAGCAGAACCGAGTCGTCACCGAGATGACCAACGCGACTTCGGATTCCGGATGGAACACGCTGGCCGTTGCTCGCGACAACGTGTTCCTCGGCAACCTCCTGGTCGCCTCGAACACGACGCTCGGCTGGAACTTCGACGTCGCCGATCACCTCGGCAGTATCCGAAGCGCGTGGACGTCCACGGGCGCTTTGGCCGAGTGGCACAAGTACTGGCCGTACGGCGAAGACACGAATCCCGCTCCGCCGAACCAGCACCTGTCCTTCCAGACGATGGAACGAAACGACGGCGTCGCCCAGCACTTCGACCACGCGCGCACGCAGCAGTACGCGCTGGGGCGGTTTCTGAGCCCGGATAGGGCCGGGGCCTCGCCTCACGCTCCGCAGTCCTGGAATCGGTATGCGTACACGCTCGGCAATCCGCTCAAGCACATCGATCCGGACGGCTTGCTCACGATCCTCGTGCATGGAACGCAGTTCGGAAAAAGAACCCCGGACTTCACGCCAGCGGGGCGATTCTTCAACTACGTGGCGAGGAGTATCGGCGATCGCACGACGGTTTCCTACAACTGGTCGGGCGCGGACAACCATGCAGCGAGGGTGGATGCCGCGAAGGGCCTGGCGGACTTCGTCCGTAGCTACAAATTCGCGCCTGGCGAGGGACTCAACATCATCGCCGGCAGTCACGGTGGGAACGTCTCGATCGCCGCGATCAACATGGGCCTCGGCCACAAGGTCGACAATCTCGTGACCCTGGGGACTCCCTCGACTCCATCGTACCGGCTGAACGGAACGGCCGGCGTTTCGAACTGGGTCAACGTCTTCAACGTGTTCGACAAGGTGCAGACCCACGGAGGCGGAGCGGATGACAGCCCGCTCCAGAGCGGCCCGGCCGCACGAACGCAGCCTCTCGCAACCAATGTCGAGCTGGACGAAGATCTCGGCCCCTTAGACAGTCACGCGTGGCTGCATACACCGGAGGCCTGGGACGAAATCCTTCCCTATCTCAAGACGATTCAATCGTTCGGCAATTCAATGTTCTCGTGGGTGAGGCGATGACCATTCATCCGGCGACGACACGCCGGTGTTTCGCTCTCTGCCTCGGAGTGTTGTTGGCGCTGGGATTGATCGAGTATGCGATCTATCCGGACGTTTCCTGGCGGATCAGCGAGGTCGTCGGTGGCGGACAGGCCGACGGCAGTACCATGCGCTACTTCCTCGACGTCTATGTCCTGCCCGGACTCGGAGCGTTCACCCTGATCGCGATCGCCGGCCTCGCGCTCAGCGCGACAAGGAGCCATAGGGCTCTGCACGCGACGTTGATTGGCCTCGGGCTCCTGAATGTTTCGCTCCTCGTGTCCTCGTCCCTCTGGTATTACCGGGGGATCGCCGCCGCCACTTCCGCCACGACCCCTTCACCGAACCTCGAATCCGAAATGAAGCACCTCGGCGTGAGATCGGCGCTCGTCGTCCCGGGCGCATCCTTCGAGGAACATCCGGTGTGGTCGCCCGACGGCAGGCACCTCGCATTCCGGAGCCGGAAGCGCTGGCGTTGGGTCGCTCTGGCGCCTGTGAGGCTGGTGGCCGCGACTCCGACGGGCAGCGAATCGATCGGCAGGGTCGAGCCGAACCTCGTCACGTCGAGCGTCGACGAGAGAATAGTGAAGGAATGGGAGAAACAGGGCACTTCTGGCGACCGGAAGGCGATTGGACACGACGGAACGACGGTGGAACTGGAAAAGGCGGACTCGGAGACGGCGCTCGTCGTGACGAAACCCAACGCACCGCCGGAGACGGTATGGTCGGGCAAGCTCGAGGGCTGTCACTCCCCTTCGCTGTCTCCCAACCAGAGACTGGTTGCCTACATATGCGAGCAGCATGGTCTCATCGTGACCAGGCTGTGAATCCGATCGCATCCAACAAGGTTGCCTCGCCGATTCAAGCTATCGGCGATCGATGTTCTTGTGGTTGACGCGCTTTTCCCGTTTCATTCCCGCGGAGCGGGCGATGTCTCAATCTTTGCTTCGGGACCCTGCTCGCGCTCGGATGGCTCGAGCCGTCGACCTATCGGGTCCCGGCCGATCTCAAGACTGTGTCTCGCCCTCTGCCCTGGAGTTTCGGTGGCGCCGGAGTACTACCGCGCCATCGTCGGGGCGGACGGCGCGGCCGGCCTGAACTACCGCGAGTACACCGTCTTTCCCCCGACGACCGTGGCATCGACCTGGATCTTCTCGAGCTCTTCCGGCTTCACGCGGAAGGGGTCCGCATCGAGGATGACGAAGTCGGCGAGCTTCCCGGGCTCGAGCGAGCCCTTGATCTTTTCTTCGAATCCGGCGTACGCGGCGGAGACCGTGTAGGCGCGCAGGGCCTCCTCCACCGAGATGCGCTGCTCCGGGTGCCAGCCGCCGGGGTTCTTCCCGTCGATCGTCCGCCGCGTGACGGCGGCGGCGATGCCGAGAACCGGCGAGATGGGGGCGACGTCCCAGTCGGAGCCGAAGACGACCGTCGCCTTCGCGTCGAGCAGCGAGCGCCATGCATAGCTCGTCTTCGCCCGCTCGGGGCCGAGACGCTTGTCGGCCCAGCGCCCGTCATCGACGGCGTGGTACGGCTGCATCGAGGCGATGACGCCGAGCTCGGCGAACCGCGGGATGTCGGCGGCGCGCAGGTGCTGGGCATGCTCGATGCGGAATCGGCGGTCGCGCGGGCCGTTGGCCTTCTCGACGCGCTCGTAGATGTTCAGGATCTCGTCGTTGGCGCGGTCGCCGATCGCATGGACCTCGACCTGCAGGCCGGCCTTGTCGGCGGCCGCGACTCGACCCTCCATCGCCGAGAGCGGAATCGCTTCCGCGGTGAAGACGCCGCGGTTGCCGGGCTCGTCGGTGAAGCCCTCGAACATCGCCGCGGTGCCGGATCCGAGCGAACCATCCATGAAACCTTTCACGCCGCCGACGCGGAGCCAGTCGTCGTTTTTCATCGACGACTGGAGCTGCCTGACTTTCTCCCAGTGGAGGATCGACGGGCGTGAGTTGACGCGGACCGTCATCCGACCGGCGGCCCGCAGCTCGTCCCAGACGGGAAGATCCTCGGTGCCTCCCGGCAGATCCTGCACGGACGTCACGCCGTAACGCGTCGCGTTCTTCATCGCGGCCTCGATCGCGGCGGTCATCTCGGCGGCGGTACGCGCGGGGCGAACCCTGTCGACGAGGTCCATGGCTCCGTCCTTGAGGATTCCCGTCGGATCGCCTTTCGCGTCTTTCACGATGACGCCCCCCGGGGGATCCGGCGTCGCGGCCGTGATCCCGGCGAGCTTCAGCGCCAGGCTGTTGCAGAGAACCATGTGGCCGTCGAGCCGCGAGATGCAGGTCGGACGATCGCCCGTGGCCGGATCGAGCATCGCCTTCGTCGGAAGCTCCGGCGGCGTCCACTGCGTGTGATCCCACGTCCCGTCCGTCAGCCACTGCCCCGCCGGCTTGTTCCTGGCGTATGCCGCGACCTCGCGCGTGAAATCCGCGGGAGACTTGCTGTTACGCAGGTCGAGGGCGAGCAGATCGAACCCTCCACCCCTCATGTGGGTGTGGCAGTCGATGAACCCGGGGACGACGCGGCGCCACTTGCCGTCGAGGACGACCGTGCCCGGGCCCTTGAGCGCTGCGATCTGCTTGTCGGAGCCCGCAGCCACGATCCGGCCGCCGCGGACGGCCAGGGCCTCGACCTCCGGATTCTTCGGATCCCCGGTCCAGACGCGCGCCGAGACGAGGATGAGATCGGCCGGCGGTTGCGCCGGCGAGGCGGCCAGGAGCGCGGCGATTGCGAGCAGCATGTGCATCCGTTTCCTCCGGTCCCGCTACGCGGTCGACGAGCCGGCGACGCTCTTCTCGGCGAGGGCCGCCCGGGCCGCCGCGAGCCGGGCCACCGGCACGCGGAACGGAGAGCACGAGACGTAGTCGAGCCCGACGTGGTTGAAGAACTCGATCGAGCGCGGATCGCCGCCGTGCTCGCCGCAGACGCCGACCTTCAGCTTCGGCTTGACCTCGCGGCCGCGCCGCGTCCCGATCGCGACGAGCTCTCCCACGCCGTACTGGTCGAGGCTCGAGAACGGATCCTCGGGGAGAATCCCCTCGGCGATGTACACCGGGAGGAAGGTGCCCATGTCGTCGCGCGAGTAGCCGTAGGTCATCTGGGTGAGGTCGTTCGTGCCGAACGAGAAGAAGTCGCAGTTCAGGGCGATCCGGTTCGCGCGCAGGGCGGCGCGGGGGACCTCGATCATCGTCCCGACCTTGTACGGGATCTCGAGGCCCGATTCGGCGATCACCGTCTTCGCGGCGTGATCGACGAGCGTGCGCAGCCGTTCGAACTCGCCCCGCGCGCCGACGAGCGGGATCATGATCTCCGGGTTGGGATGGAGCCCGTCCCTCATGGCCAGGGCCGCCGCCTCGAAGATCGCCCGGACCTGCATCTCGTAGATCTCGGGATTCGTGATGCCGAGGCGGCAGCCGCGGTGGCCGAGCATCGGGTTGGTTTCCTTCAACGTGTGGGTCCGCTCGCGGACCTTTTCGATCGAGACGCCGAGCTCGGTGGCGATCTTCTGCATCGTCTCGTCGTCGTGCGGCAGGAACTCGTGGAGCGGCGGGTCGAGCAGGCGCACCGTCACCGGGCGGTCCCCCATCTCGCGGAAGATGCCGAGGAAGTCCTCGCGCTGCATCGGCAGGATCTTCGCGAGCGCGGCCCGGCGCTGGTCGAGCGTCTCGGCCAGAATCATCTCGCGCACCGTCATGATGCGCCGGGCTTCGAAGAACATGTGCTCCGTGCGGCACAGGCCGATTCCCTCGGCGCCGAAGAGGCGCGCGACGCGGGCGTCGGTCGGCGTGTCGGCGTTGGCGCGGACACCGAGACGCCTTCGCTCGTCGGCCCAATCGAGAATGCGCTGAAAAGCCCGGTAGACCGCCGAATCCTCCGGCCTGATCGTACCCTCGAGCGCGACCTGCAGGACCTCCGAGGGGCGCGTCGACAGCTTGCCGAGCAGGACCTCGCCCGTCGTGCCGTCGATGGACAGCCAGTCGCCTTCGGCCGCCTTCAGTCCCCTTGCGGTTGCGCGGATCTCTTTGCGCGTGTGATCCACGATGATCTCGCCCGCGCCGACGATGCAGGTCTTTCCCATCCCGCGCGCCACGACCGCGGCGTGGGAGGTGGCTCCCCCGCGCGTCGTGAGGATGCCGGCCGCGGCATGCATTCCGGCGATGTCCTCGGGCGACGTTTCCTCCCGCACGAGGACGACCGGCTCCCCCCTGGCCGCCATGGCGACGGCGCCGACCGCCGTCAGCGCGATGCGCCCGCACGCGGCGCCCGGACCGGCCGGCAATCCCTTGCCGAGCTGCCGCCCGCTCTTCACGGCGGCGGACTTCTCCTTCGTGTCGAACACGGGGGCGAGCAGCTGCACGAGCTGCTCCGGCTCGACGCGAGCCACCGCTTCCTCGGCGTCGATCAGTCCCTCGTCCACCATGTCGGTCGCGATCCGCACCGCGGCGAAACCCGTCCGCTTGCCGTTGCGCGTCTGGAGAAGGAAGAGCCGGTCTTCCTCGATCGTGAACTCGAGATCCTGCATGTCGCGGAAGCGGCTCTCGAGGCGCTCGCGCACGCGCTGCAGCTCCGCGTAGGCTTTCGGCATCGTCTCCTGGAGCGAGCTTCCCGACCCGTCCGAGTTCAGGGGCCGCGGCGTGCGGATGCCCGCGACGACGTCCTCGCCCTGGGCGTTCGGCAGGAACTCGCCGTAGAACTTCTTCTCGCCCGTGGCCGGGTCGCGCGTGAACGCCACGCCCGTCGCCGAGGTTTCGCCGCGATTGCCGAACACCATCGCCTGCACGTTGACCGCGGTCCCCCAGTCGTCCGGAATGTGATGGAGCTTTCGGTAGGTCTTCGCCCGGTCGTTGTCCCACGACCGGAAGACCGCGGCGATCGCGCCCCAGAGCTGCTCGCGAGGATCGTCCGGGAAGTCGTGGCCGGTCCGCTGGCGCACGATCTGCTCGCCGCGCCGCACGATCTCCGCCAGGTCCGCCGCCGTGAGGTCCATGTCCGACGAGGCGCCGCGCGTCTGCTTGACCTCCGTCATCGCCTTCTCGAACTCGTGGCGCGGAACGCGCAGCACGACGTCGCCGTACATCTCGACGAAGCGCCGGCGGCAATCGAGGGCGAACCGTTCGCCCGAGCGCGCCGCGAGGCCCCGGACGCTCCGCGACGTCAGGCCCAGGTTGAGGATCGTGTCCATCATCCCCGGCATCGAGGAACGCGCTCCCGACCGAACCGACACGAGCAGGGGATTGTCCGGATCGCCCAGGCGCCTGTCGGCGTCGTGCTCGAGCCGGACCAGCGCCGACTCGACCTCGGCCCGGATGCCGTCGAGCGAAGCGCCGCGCGAGACGTCGGCGCAGACGGAGGTCTCGATCGTGAAGCCGGGCGGCACCGGAATCCCGAGCGCCGTCATCTCCGCCAGGCCCGCCCCCTTGCCCCCCAGCGTCTCCTTGCCGAGGCCCGCGCCCTCCGCCGCGCCGTTTCCGAACGAGAAAACCCGTTTCATTTTTCCACCACGATTTCGGAAAAGTCGGCGAGGCTCGTGAACTCCTTCTGGATGGAGGCGAGCAGCGCCAGCCGGTTTCGCCGCAGATCCTCTTCCGGGCAATTCACCAGGACGTCGACGAAGAAGCGGTCGAGCGAAGGCGCGATCGATGCGATCGTCTCCATGGCCTCGCGGTAGTGGCGCTCGCCGACGAACGCCGCGATGGCCTGCCTCGCCTGGAGGAAGTCGATGCCGAGCACGCGCTCGGCGTCCTCGCGGTAGAGCGAGGGATTCGGCTCGCCGTGCGAATCCTGGCCCACGATGTTTCGGATGCGCTTGAACGCCAGGATGAGGGATCGGAAGTCCATGTGCCGCCGCGCCTCCGAGAGGGCGCGCGCCCGGTCGGCGGCGTCGGCGAAGTCCCAGACGCCGACGTTCAGGACGGCCGAGATCTCGTCGTAGTGATGTCCGCGGCGCTCGAGCAGCGCGCGCAGGCGCTCGGCGAAGAAGCGGCCGAGCTCATCGAGCGTCTCCTCGGGCGAAGGCCCGGGCAGATCCGCGGGAAGAAGAGAAAGGGCCTTCCGCGCGACGGGCCGCCAGTCCGTGCGCCAGTTGCGCGACGTGACGATCGACACGGCGCCGAGGGCCGCGCGCCGCAGGCCGTACGGGTCCCTCGAGCCCGTCGGTACGAGCCCGATGCGGAAGAGCGAGCACAGCGAATCGAAGCGGTCGGCGAGAGAGAGAATCGCGCCCGACGCCTCTCGCGGGGGGTCGTCCGAGCCGGAGGCGGGGCGATACTGGTCGTACACGGCCTTCCACACGGCGTCGGGGTGGCGCTCCCGCCGGGCATAGATCCCTCCCATGATCCCCTGCAGGTCCGTGAACTCGCGGACGACGAGGGTCGTGAGATCCACCTTCGACAAGCGCGCCGCGGTGCGGACCGCCTCGACGAGATCCGCCCGCCCGACGAGGCGGGCGATCTCCTCCGAGAGGTCCTCGAGCCGCCCGGTCTTCTTCCGGTAATCGCCGAGGAGGTCCTGGAACGTCAAATGCGCCAGCCCGGGCAACCGCGACTCGAGCCGCTCCTGCACGTCGGCCTCGAAGAAGAAGCGCGCGTCGGCCAGGCGCGCGTTGAGCACCCACTCGCTGCCCTTGGCGATGAAACCCTTGCGATCCTCGGAGTTGTCCATCACCGCGACGAAGTGCGGAAGGAGTCCGGCCGGCCCCCTCACGGGAACGTACTTCTGATGCGTCCGCATGGCCGTGACCGCAATCTCCTCGGGAAGCTCGAGAAACTCGGGGGCGAAGGAGCCCCGCACGAGGCCCGGCCACTCGACGAGGTCCGAGAGCGTGTTGGCGAGATCGGCGTGGGCCTCGATCTGGCCGCCGACCTCGGAGGCGAGCTTGCGCGCTTTCTCGAGGATGGACATCCTTCGCGCTTCGGGGTCCGGCTCGACGAAGCGGCGGCGCAGCTCCGACAGGTAGTCCTCGGGGCCGGTGACGCGAATCTCGCCTTCCGAGAGAATCCGGTGGCCGACGGTCCGATCGCCGGCGTCGACGCCGAGCACCCGCATGGGGACGACGCGCCCCCCGAGGACGGCGAGGACGCCCCGAACGGGACGCACGAAAACGAACTCTCCCGTTCCCCATCGCATCGTCTTCGGGAACGTCAGCTGCTCGACGACGCGTGGAACGACCTCCGCCAGCACCTCGGCCGAGTCCCTTCCCGAAATCGTTCGGCGCGCCGCGACCGTCCGGCCGCGCGGGGAATCGACGACGACGAGATCGGCGACTTCCACCTTCTGCGCCTTCGCGAATCCCTCCGCCGCCCGGGTCGGCTTTCCTTCGGCGTCGAACGCGCCGGCCGCCGGCGGCCCGAGCACCTCCGAGGCGCGGTCCGCCTGCTTCTCGGGCAACCCGCGCAGCACGACGGAGAGCCGCCGCGGCGTGGCGTAGGACTCCGAGGACGCCGCCGCGAGCCCCTCTTCGGCGAGCGCCTCGCTCAGGCGGCGCAGCAGCTCCAGGCGTGCCGGCATCAGGACCGGCGCCGGGATCTCCTCCGTCCGGATTTCGAAAACGAAGTCCTGGCTTCTCACTCGGAAGTATTTCGCCGCCGGGTCGAGCCCGGCCGGCCCCACTCTGCTCTGCCCCTCAAACGGCCGCCGGTTCCGGCTCCGAGAGCGGGAACCGAGACCCTTCCTTGCCGGACACGTACGCCCGCGCACAGGCGCAGGCCAGATCGCGAATCCGCCGCACGAGGCCGACCCGGTCCGTCGCCGAGACGGCGCCGCGCGCGTCGAGGATGTTGAACTGGTGGGAACAGACGAGCGTCGCCTCGTAGGCCGGCAGGACGAGGCCCGCGTCGAGGCAGCGGCGCGCCTCCTTCTCGTGGCGATCGAGCATCCATGCCGCGAGCTCCACGTCGGCGACCTCGAAGGCGTACTTCGACATCTCGACCTCGTCGCGCCGGCGCACGCGTCCATAGGAGAGCGAGTCGTTCCACATCACGTCGAAAACGGAATGGGCCTTGGCGAGAAACATCGCGATCCGTTCGAGACCGTAGGTGATCTCGGCGCTGATCGGCGCGAGGTCGATGCCGCCCGCCTGCTGGAAGTAGGTGAACTGGGTGATTTCCATCCCGTCCATCACGACCTGCCAGCCCACGCCCCATGCACCGAGCGTCGGCGACTCCCAGTTGTCCTCCTCGAATCGCACGTCGTGCTGCGCGAGGACGAGTCCGAGGCGCTCGAGGCTTCGCAGATAGATCTCCTGGACGTCGTCGGGAGACGGCTTCAACACGACCTGGAGCTGCAGGTGACGCGCCAGACGCATCGGGTTCTCGCCGTACCGTCCATCGGCCGGACGCCGCGAGGGCTGGACGTAGGCGCAGCGCCACGGTTCCGGGCCGAGGACCCGGAGGAAGGTCGCCGGATGCATCGTCCCCGCGCCGACGGGGAGGTCGTAGGGCTGCTCGATCAGGCACCCTTCTCCTTCCCAGAACGCGGTGAGCTCCGCGATCAGACGCTGCAGGGTGAACATGCCGAACGCGAGTTTATCGCAGGGCCGCAAGGCGATCCCGCTACCTCAGCACTTCCGCCAGCACCCTCTGGCTCTTGAGCTCGTGGCCGAGGAAGTGGCGCCGCGCAAGACGCGCGACGTGGGCGATCTCGGCCAGGCCCTTCGGGCGGGCGGCCGGATCGAGGGGCCCCGAAAGGAAGGCGGAGAGCGTGCGATGGGCGTCGGCCGTCAGGCGCAGCGCTTCGCCGTGGCGGCACTCCGGGCCGATGAAGCCGGGCCGGCGCTCGTCGTAGAGGAGCGCCCCGTCGGCCTCGAGCGGCCGCCCGCAGCCGGCGCATTCGCGCGGCGCCGGGAAAAGGCCGGAGAGCTTGAGGATCCAGACGTCGAAGTAGGCGGCGACGAGCGGCGCCGGGGCATCCGCGAAGAGGGCGTCCATCGCGTGACGCGCGAGACGGTAGAACGGCTCGGCCGGATCCGACTCGGAGACGAAGGTCTCGAGGCTCTCCGCCAGGGTCGAGAGCAGGAGCGCGCGGTCGAGATCCTTCGACAGGGAAAACGACGGCCGGATCGGGTCCGCGGCGTTGATCGAAACGAGCTCGCGTCCTTCCTTCTCGTAATAGACGACGCGCGCCTCGGTCATCGGCTCGAGGGCGCCGGAGAAGGAGCTCTTCGAACGCCGGGCGCCGCGCGCCACGCCCCGCTTCTTGCCCGCATCGCGGGTCAGGAAGGAAACGATCCGGTCGGTTTCGCGCAGAGCGTGGGTCCCGAGGATGAAACCATCGGAGGAGTGAAGGCGCACGCAGCGATTATGATCAGGGAGCGGTCGGTAAGGCTGCCTAATAAAATTAGAATAAATATAAGAATCTCCTAATTTAATATGGAAAGAGAGCCGCGAAGCCGCATGGACCCGGGAGTCGTGGCGCTCGGCTGGGTTTCGTTCCTGTCGGACGTCGCCTCCGACATGATTTACCCGCTCCTGCCCGACTTCCTGACCCGGACGCTTCATGCCGGCCCCGCGGCGCTCGGCCTCATCGAAGGAATCGCCGAGGCGACGGCCTCGCTGATGAAGGTCGTCTCCGGGTGGTGGTCGGACCGGGTCCGAAAGCGCAAGCCGATCGTCGTCGTCGGCTACTCGATCGCCGCGGCCGCGCGCCCGCTCATCGGCCTGGTGTCGAGCTGGACGCAGGTGCTCGCGATCCGGTTCGCCGATCGCGTCGGGAAGGGGATCCGGACCTCCCCTCGCGACGCGCTCCTGGCCGACATGGTTCCTCCCGCCGAGCGCGGCCGCGCCTACGGACTGCAGCGCGCGATGGACAACGCCGGCTCGGTCGGTGGACCGCTGCTCGCGGCGCTTCTCCTGAAATTCTTCTTCGAGGACGAACGATCCGTGTTCCTGCTCGCGGCGATCCCGGGGGCCGTGGCCGTCCTGGTGCTCCTGGCGAAGGTGCGGGAAGTCCCCCGCCGCGAGACCGGCGCCGCGGAGGTCCCGTCCCGGGGCGCCCTCCTTCCCCGCCGATTCTGGACGGTCCTCGCGATCTTCGTCCTCTTCACGCTCGCGAGCTCGACCGATGCCTTTCTGCTGCTGAAGGCCGGGGACTCCGGCATCGCGCTGTGGCAGATCCCCCTTCTCTGGGCGGCGTTCCATGCCGTCAAGGCCGCGACGGGCGTTCCGGGCGGCATCCTCGCCGACCGTCTCGGCCACGTCTGGACGATCCTCGGCGGTTGGATCGTCTATGCCCTCGCCTACGTCGGCTTCGCCTTCGCCACCCGGCCGGGCCAGATCTGGGCGCTCTTCGCCTTCTATGCGCTCTTCTATGCCCTGACCGAAGGAGCGGAGCGCGCCCTCGTGGCCGGCCTGGTTCCGGCATCGTCGCGAGGCCGCGCCTTCGGCGCGTACCACGGGAGCGTGGGCCTGGCGGCGTTGCCGGCGTCCCTGCTCTTCGGGATCTGGTGGAAGGCGTACGGCCCTCACGTCGCGTTCCTGATCGGAGCGGCCATTGCCGTCATCGCCGCTCTCTCGCTGGCCGCCTGGAGGCTGGCGTCGAGCCCGGCGCCCGGAGCCCAATGAAGAAGAAAAGACCGCCGAAGCTTCCGCCCCGCCCGCTGGCGAGAATTCCGCTCCCGAAGAAGACCGAGAAGCGCCATGGCGACGCCAGCAAGTACAGCCGGACGCGGGAGAAGGACCGCCTGCGCCGTCAGACCGAAGACTGAGAGTATCCTCGTCCGCCGCTCGGGGCGCCGGCCTGCTGATAGCATTCTCCGCGTGGGACCGGTCTGGAGGCTGATCCGAGGGCAGAAGGACGCCTGCCACCGCTGCGGGCGGGAGATCGTGGACTACCCCGCGGTCGGCCGAGTGATCAACTTCGAGTTCCTGCCGGAGGAGAAGTACTGCTGGGACTGCTACAAGTACCTGACCCCGTTCGTGGACGACATCGCTCCAGAGTCCCAGGACCCGTTTCAGAAGGTCACCAAACCCGCGATCCCGTGACGGACGATAGCTTTCGGCGCCAGGCCCCCGGTTCCCTCGGCCCTGCTGCCGACGCGGCGTTCTCCCGCCGCGAGCTCCTTCGGACGTTTCGAGGCTCGGACCTCGAGCCGATCGCCGAAAAGGTTCTCGGCGGCGAGCGGCTCTCGTTCGAGGACGGGGTTGCGCTCTTTTCGACCCGCGAATTCCTGGGCCTCGGCCGTCTCGCCAACCACGTGAGAGAGGGGCGCCACGGCAACCTCGCCTTCTACAACGTCAACCGGTACCTGAACCCGACGAACGTCTGCTGGGTGGACTGCGCGCTCTGCGCCTGGGCGAAGAAAGTCAACGAGCCCGGGGGCTACGAGATGGCGATCGGCGAGTGCGTCGCCGAGGCCGGCAAGGGCTACAGCGAGGCGGTCACGGAGTTCCACATCGTCGGGGGCCTCCATCCGACGTGGCCGTTTGACTACTACACCGGCCTGATGCGCGCGCTCAGGGAGAAGTTCCCCGGAGTGCACCTGAAGGCCTGGACGATGGTCGAGCTCGACTGGATCGCCCGGATCGGCGGGATGCCGGTCGACGAGGCGATCCGGCGGCTGCGCGACGCGGGGATGGATTCCTGCCCCGGAGGCGGCGCCGAGATCTTCGCGAAGCGCGTGCGGGACATCATCTGCACCAACAAGATCTCGGGCGAGCGCTGGCTCGAGGTGGCGCGCGAGTGCCACCGCCAGGGCGTCCGGACCAACGCGACGATGCTCTACGGCCACGTCGAGACGGCCGAAGAACGCGTGGACCATCTGCTGCGCCTGCGCGAGCTGCAGGACGAGACCGGCGGAATCCCCGGCGTCATCCCGCTCGCCTTCCACCCGGAGAACACGCCGCTCGCTCACCTGCCGCCGTCGACCGGCCAGCTCGACCTGCGGGTCATCGCCGTCTCGCGCCTCCTGCTCGACAACGTCCCGCACGTCAAGGCGTACTGGATCCAGATCGGGACCAAGCTCGCCCAGGTCGCCCTCTTCTTCGGAGCCGACGATCTCGTCGGAACCGTCGTCGACGAGACGATCACGCACGCGGCCGGCGCCACGACGGCCTCCGGCATGTCGCGCGCCGAGTTCGAACGCATGATCCGCGAATCGGGCCGCGAGCCGTTCGAGAGGGATTCGGAATACCGGCGGATCGCACGCCCCGAGCCGGTGCCGGCCTAGCTAATTCGGCGGGGCTTCCGTCGAGTCGACGGTCGAGTCGGTCGAGACCGAGAACTTCTTGTAGTTGCCGTACTGGAAGATCGCGTCGACCCGGGCGCCGAAGAGCAGGAAGACCTTCGCGGCGCCCGTGAACCGGGCCTCTGCGGGCAGCCAGATCTCGTCGTTGACCTTGCGCCGCGCGAAGTAGGACTCGGCTCCCTTCTGGAGTCTCGCCAGCCGGGCGGGCCCGACGCCCAGGTTCTCGAGCAGCCGCGCCTCGATCCGGACGAGCTGCCGGTCGGCTTCGTCGACCCAGGCGCGTCCCGCGAGCTTCTGGATCACCTTCCCGCCCGCCGTCACCGGCCGGTATCCGGGCTTCGGCGTAAACGAGAGGATGATCGTCGGGCGGCCGTTCACGTTCTCGCGCCCCTCGACGACGATGTCGTCCATCCGGAAGACCTCGTCGACGACCCGCTGTTCCTCGCGGCGGTCCTGCTCCTCCCTGGCCTTCCGGCGGGTTTTCGCGGCCTCGTCTTCGTCGGCCCGTTTCTTCTCGGAGAGCTCCGTCTTCTGCTCCTGTTTGCGGTCTTCCTCGGCGAGCTCGGAGGCGGAGACCGGGACGTCGTCCCGCGCGATCAGGCGGCGGTACATCTTCCCCGGCTCGGCCGAGGGATAAACCTCGAAGGTCTCGGTCTTCGTCTTCTTGACCGCGCCCTTGCCGTCGAAGCGCCGCTCGATGCGTTTTTCCGTGAACGTGTACTGCTCGAGCAGCGCGTCGTCGCTGCGCAGGTTCCTCCGGACGTCGTCGAGAAAGGCGCGGGTGTCGGGAATTGCGTGAGCGTCGGCGGGGCCGCCCGCCGGGAGCGCGGCCGGCCCCGCCAGGAAGAAAACCGCCGCAGCCGCCCGCAGGAAGACCCCGTGCATCGTCAGCGACAACACGCCGGCATCGCCGAGGAATTCCGCATTGCCGGCTCCGCCAGAGCGCACGAACCGGCCTGCATATAATCGCCGGGGCGGGAGTCACCCGCCGGGAGGCCCAGGAGATGGCAGAAGCCGCGGGGTTTGCCCGCTCGTCGATCGGCCGGAAGGTGATCATGGCCGTGACGGGCGCCATTCTCTTTGGCTTCGTGCTCGCCCACATGATCGGGAACCTCCAGGTCTACCTGGGGCCCGAGGCGATGAACCACTACGCCGTCTTCCTCCGGCAGGTGCTCCACGGGGCCGGTCTCTGGATCGTCCGGGCCGTTCTGCTGGCGGCCGTGATCCTGCACATCTGGTCGGCCACGTCCCTGACGCTGACGAGCCGGAAAGCCCGCCCGATCGGCTATCGGGAGCAGAAGTGGCGGGAATCCACGTACGCGTCCCGCACGATGCGCTGGGGCGGCGTGATCATCCTTCTCTTCGTGATCTACCACCTCCTCCACTTCACGACCGGGACGCTGCACCCGAGCTTCATCGAGGGCGACGTGTACCACAACTTCGTGGCCGGTTTCCGGAGCGTCCCCGTGTCGCTCTTCTACATCTTCGCGATGCTCGCGCTGGGGCTGCACCTGCGCCACGGTCTCTGGAGCATGTGCCAGACGCTCGGCGTTTCGAATCCGCGCTACATCCGGGTCGTCCGCATCGGCGCCTGGGCGTTCGCGATTCTCATCGTGGTCGGCAACATTTCGTTCCCGCTGGCCGTCCTGGCCGGGATCGTGAGATAGGGCGAGGAGGTTTGACCGTGGAGCTCCAGTCGAACGCGCCCTCCGGGCCCATCGAGAAGAAGTGGGACAAGCACCGCTTCGAGATGAAGCTCGTCAACCCCGCCAACAAGCGCAAGCACACGATCATCATGGTCGGCTCGGGGCTCGCGGGCGCCGGAGGCGCCGCGTCGATGGCGGAGCTCGGGTACAGGGTCAAGTGCTTCTGCTACCAGGACTCGCCACGGCGCGCACACTCGATCGCCGCGCAGGGCGGCATCAACGCCGCCAAGAACTACCGCAACGACGGCGACAGCGTGTATCGCCTGTTCTACGACACCGTCAAGGGCGGCGACTTCCGCTCCCGCGAGTCGAACGTGTACCGCCTCGCCCAGATCTCGGTCGGCATCATCGATCAGTGCGTGGCGCTCGGAGTTCCCTTCGCCCGCGAATACGGCGGCCTCCTCGACAATCGCTCCTTCGGGGGGGCCCAGGTCTCCCGCACGTTTTACGCCCGCGGACAGACCGGCCAGCAGCTGCTGCTCGGCGCCTACCAGGCGCTCGAGCGGCAGGTGGGCCAGGGTTCCGTCGAGATGTTTTCGCGCCACGAGATGCAGGAGCTCATCGTCGTGGACGGGCGCGCGCGCGGGGTCGTCGTGCGCGACATGGTCACCGGAGCGCTCGAGACGCATCTCGGCGATGCCGTGTGCCTGGCCACCGGCGGGTACGGCAACGTCTTCTACCTCGCCACCTACGCCAAGGGCTGCAACGCGACGGCGATCTGGCGGGCGTACAAGAAGGGCGCCGCGTTCGCGAACCCCTGCTTCACCCAGATCCACCCGACCTGCATCCCGGTCACGGGCGAGTACCAGTCGAAGCTGACCCTGATGAGCGAGTCGCTGCGAAACGACGGGCGCATCTGGGTGCCGAAGGCGAAGGGCGACAAGCGTCCGCCGAACGAGATCCCGAAGGACGACCGCGACTACTACCTCGAGCGCATGTACCCGAGCTTCGGAAACCTCGTGCCGCGCGACGTCGCCTCGCGCGCCGCCAAGCGCGTGTGCGACGAGGGCCGCGGGGTCGGCCCGACGGGCTACGGCGTCTACCTCGACTTCCACGACGCCATCGAGCGCCTCGGCAAGAAAGCGATCGAGGAAAAGTACGGAAACCTCTTCGAGATGTACGAGCGCATCACCGACGAGGACCCGTACCGGGTTCCGATGCGCATCTACCCCGCGACGCACTACACGATGGGGGGCCTCTGGGTGGACTACAACCTCATGAGCACGATCCCGGGTTTGTTCGTGCTCGGCGAGGCGAACTTCTCGGACCACGGAGCCAACCGCCTGGGCGCCTCGGCGCTCATGCAGGGGCTCGCCGACGGCTATTTCATCATTCCGTACACGATCGGCAATTACATCGGCCAGGAGAAGCTGACGCCGGTTCCGGCCGACCACGCCGACGTCCGCGCCGCGGAGCAGGCCGCCGCCGAGCGCACGCGGCGGCTGCTCTCGATCCGGGGAAAGCGCACCGTCGCCTCGTTCCACCGCGAGCTCGGAAAGATCATGTGGGAGCACTGCGGCATGACGCGCGACCGGAAGGGGCTCGAGCACGCGATGGGCAAGATCCCCGGCCTGCGCGAGGAGTTCTGGAAGGACGCCGCGATCCCCGGTTCCGGCGCCGAGCTCAACCAGTCGCTCGAAGTCGCCGGCCGGGTGGCGGACTTCCTGGAGCTCGGCGAGCTCATGTGTCTCGACGCGCTCGAGCGCGACGAGTCCTGCGGGTGCCACTACCGGCTCGAGCACCAGATGGCCGACGGCGAGGCCAAACGCAACGACGAGAAGTTCTGCAACGTCGCCGCCTGGGAGTACACGGGCGACGGCCGCAAGCCGAACCGCCTCGTCGAGCCGCTGACCTACGAGTACGTGCACCTCGCCGTGCGGAGCTACAAGTAGTCGTGCGGAAAGGAGTCCGGAGCCACCCATGAACCTGACCCTGAAGGTCTGGCGCCAGAAGGACGCGGGCTCCCGCGGCGACTTCGTCACGTATGCCGCGGCGGACATCAGCGAGGACATGTCATTCCTCGAGATGCTCGACGTCGTCAACGACGGGCTCGTGCAGAAGGGCGAGGAGCCGATCGCGTTCGACCACGACTGCCGCGAGGGCATCTGCGGGACCTGCGGATTCGTCATCAACGGCCGGGCCCACGGACCGCGGCCGAGGACGACCGTCTGCCAGCTTCACATGCGGACGTTCAAGGACGGCGACACGCTCGTCCTCGAGCCCTGGCGCGCCGCCGCCTTTCCGGTGGTGCGCGACCTCATCGTGGATCGCGGCGCGTTCGACCGCGTGATCGCCTCGGGGGGCTTCATCTCCACGTCCATCGGAGGCGCTCCGGACGGCAACGCCGTACCGGTCCCCAAGGAGAACGCGGACCTCGCGATGGACGCGGCGGCATGCATCGGCTGCGGCGCGTGCGTGGCGGCCTGCCCGAATGCCTCCGCCATGCTCTTCGTCTCCGCGAAGGTCTCGCACCTGGGACTCCTCCCCCAGGGCCAGCCCGAGCGTCCCGGGCGCGTGCGGGCGATGGTCGCGCAGATGGACCGGGAGGGCTTCGGCACCTGCACCAACCACGGGGAGTGCGAGGCCGCCTGCCCCAAGGGCATTCGCATGCAGTTCATCGCGCAGATGAACTCCGATTACGTCAAGGCGAGCGTCACCGCGGGCCGCCGGCCCGCGGCGGGAGACGGCGGAACGGGATAGGCCCGGCGCGTCAAGGAGGAGGACATCATGTTCCCGAAGCTCTCCAGCGAGTTCCTCGGAACCTTCTGGCTCGTTCTCGGCGGATGCGGAAGCGCGGTGCTCGCCGCGGCCTTTCCCGCCCTGGGAATCGGTTTCGTCGGCGTCTCCCTCGCGTTCGGGCTGACCGTCTTGACGGGGATCTACGCGCTCGGACCGATCTCGGGAGGACACTTCAACCCCGCGGTGACCTTCGGACTCTGGGCGGGCGGGAGGTTTCCCGCGAAACACGTGGCGCCCTACGTAATCGCTCAGGTCTTCGGCGCGATCGCCGGCGCCGGCGTTCTCTATCTCATCGCCAGCGGCAAGGCCGGCTTCGACCTCTCGGGGGGATTCGCCTCGAACGGCTACGGCGAGCACTCCCCCGGCGGCTATTCCCTGACGGCCGCCCTGGTCAGCGAGCTCGTCATGACGTTCATGTTTCTCGTCGTGATCCTCGGCTCCACGCACCGCCGCGCGCCGGTCGGCTTCGCCGGCATCGCGATCGGCCTCGCGCTGACGCTGATCCACCTGATCAGCATCCCGGTGACGAACACGTCCGTGAACCCGGCGCGCAGCACCGGACCGGCGATCTTCGTCGGCGGCTGGGCGACCTCGCAGCTCTGGCTCTTCTGGGTCGCCCCGATCCTCGGAGCGGTCCTCGCGGGCTGGCTCTACCGGGCGATCTTCGAGGTCGGACGCGAGCCGGACATCGCGGGGAGGTGACGCGACTCCGCCTCGCGCTCGATCCTCCACACACCCTGCCGCGTGCCGGCCCAGGATCGAAGACGATTCATGGCGATTGTGCGCGCGCCGGACGGCCACGCCGGAACGGACGGACTCCCACGCGGATCATGGAGGATCTTCTTCGAGACACTATAACCCGTTGCAAGCGATACCATGACGCGCGCATGACCGACCCGAAGAGGACGCGCACCGAGTCCGACACGATGGGACCGATCGAAGTTCCCGCCGACCGTTACTGGGGCGCGCAGACGGAGCGGTCGCTCGAGAACTTCAAGATCGGCGACGAGCGCTTTCCGAGGGAGCTGATCCGCGCCTTCGGAATATTGAAGAAGGCCTGCGCGATCGTCAACCGCGACCGGCGCGCCCTCTCCCGGGAAAAGGCGGCCGCCATCATCGAGGCGGCGGACGAGGTCATTTCCGGAAAGCTCGATGCGCACTTCCCCCTCGTCGTCTGGCAGACGGGCAGCGGAACACAGACCAACATGAACGCCAACGAGGTCATCGCGAACCGCGCGATCGAGATCCTCGGAGGCGTCCTCGGCTCGAAGAAGCCCGTCCATCCGAACGACGACGTCAATCGAAGCCAGTCGTCCAACGACACGTTTCCGACGGCGATGGCGATCGCGGCCGTCGAACAGATCCGCCACCGGCTCATTCCGGCGGTCAAGCGCCTGCGCGACACGCTGGACGCCAAGGCGAGGGAGTTTCAGGCGATCGTCAAGATCGGCCGCACGCATCTGCAGGACGCCGTCCCGATGACGCTCGGCCAGGAGATCTCGGGGTGGGTCTCGCAGCTCGATCACGGCCTCGCGCACGTCGAGGCGGCGATGCCCCACCTCCATGAGCTCGCGCTCGGCGGCACGGCGGTCGGCACCGGCCTGAACGCCCCCGCGGACTTCGGGCATCGCGTGGCCTCCGAGATCGCGAAGCTGACCGGCCTCCCGTTCGTGACCGCTCCCAATAAGTTCGAGGCCCTCGCGGCCCATGACGCCCTGCTGAACGCCCACGGCGCGATCCGCACGCTCGCGGCCGCCCTGATGAAGATCGCCAACGACGTCCGCTGGCTCGCTTCGGGCCCGCGGTCGGGGCTCGGCGAGATCCGAATTCCCGAGAACGAGCCGGGCTCCTCGATCATGCCGGGCAAGGTCAACCCCACGCAATCCGAGGCCCTCACGATGGTCTGCGCCCAGGTGTTCGGCAACGATGTCGCCGTCACCGTGGGCGGCGCCTCCGGCAACTTCGAGCTCAACGTCTACAAGCCGCTGATCATCTCGAACGTCCTGCGCTCGGTGCGCCTGCTTTCGGATGCCGCCGAATCGTTCGAGGAGCACTGCGCGCGCGGCATCGAACCGGACCGCGCGCGCATCCGCGAGCACCTCGGCCGCTCGCTCATGCTCGTCACGGCCCTCGCGCCCACGCTCGGCTACGACAAGGCCGCCGAGATCGCCAAGAAGGCCCACAGGGACGGCACGACGCTGAAGGAGGCCGCCCTCGAGCTCGGCCACCTCACCGACGAGGAATTCGACCAGGCGGTCCAGCCCGAAAAGATGACCGGTCCGGGCGACTGACGCGCCGCGAGGAGGGACGATGCCCGCGATGCAGGAACCGATCTTCCAGTGGCCGAGCGTCCAGATCCTCCTCTTCTCGATCTCGCGGCTCGGGTTGGCGGCCGCCCTCGGCGCCCTGCTCGGCTACCAGCGTGAAAAAGTCCACAGCACGGCCGGGCTCCGCACGCACATTCTCGTGTGCCTGGGTTCCGCGTTCTTCGTCCTCGCCTCGGTCGAAGCCGGGCAGACGTCGGCGGACGTGAGCCGCGTCATCCAGGGAATCGTGACGGGAGTCGGGTTCCTCGGCGCGGGGACGATCCTCAAGGTCGGCGACCGGCTGGAAGTCCACGGCCTGACGACCGCGGCGAGCATCTGGCTGACGGCGGGCATCGGCGCCGGCGCCGGCCTCGGCCATCTCTGGCTTCCCGCGCTCGGCGCCGGGATCGGGTGGCTGATTCTCGGGCCGGTCGGGAAGCTCGAAAAGAGCCGCTCCGAAGGCCCCGGGAAAGCCTGACGGACCCGCTCGGGACGACCGGAGCGGGCCTCATCGCGGCGGCCGGCCGCGGCCCGCAAGCACGATCGTCTTCCCGATCGGGGCGAGCGCGATCTCGGCGAGCTTGAGGTGCTGAAGACCGAACGGGATCCCGATGATCGTGACGAAGCAGAAGACCGCCGAAACCAGGTGGCCGATCGCGAGCCACAGGCCGGCGAACACGAACCAGAGGACGTTTCCGATCAGGCCGAGCGGTCCGGTGCCGACGTCGGGCCGTCCCCTCAGAACCTGCCGGTCGATGGCTTCGCGGCCGAACGGCAGGAGGCAGAGGTTTCCGATCACGAAGCACGCCCGTCCCCACGGAATGCCGACGATCGAGACGAACGCGATCAGGCCGGCGAGCCACCAGGCGAAAGCCATCGCGAGACCGCCGCAGACGAGCCAGACCAGGTTCCCGAGAGTCCTCACGCGGCCTCGGCAACGCCGCCAAATCGGCGCGCGCACAGGGCGATGGGCACCCCGATGAGAAACATGTGGACCGCGACCGCCGGCACGAGGCCTTTCATCGCGAAGGACGGCCGGAACGGGGCGGCCGACAGCGGAATGACGACGAGGTTCATGAAGACGTAGAGGCCGGCCCCGAAGACGATCCCGGCCGGCACGGGACGGCGCCGAAGCACGGGAATCACCCTCGACACGGCGAGGAACACGGCCGCCGCGCCGATGGCGATAAGGTACTGGGTCGCCAGTCCGAGAATCGCGGTTCCCGTGCCGCCCGAGAACGCCGGCTTGCCGAGCCAGCCGCTCGCGACCGACCGCAGGACGTCCGCGCCGGTCCCGCCCCGCGCGACGCCGTAGAACAGCATGGCGAAAACGATGTCGAGCGTCCCGGCGACGACGCCTCCGGCGAGGACGGCTCGAAGCGCCGAGGGCCGGGCCGCGGTCAACCGAATTTCTCCGCGATCCGACGCAGCGTCGTCACGTTTCGGACCGTCGCCGGCTGGCCGAGGGCCTTTTCCAGGCCGCCGCCGTAGACCTTCGAATCCGTGACGCGCGCCCGGCAGAGCCAGTACACCTCGCGGCCGCGAAGGTGAAAGCCATCGATGTCCGACGTCAGGGCCAGGACCCTCCGGCGCGCGGACGCCTCGGCTTCGCGCCCGTGAAACCCGACGAAGAGCGTGCGGCCTTCGGCCTCGATTTCCGCCTTCTCGAAGGGCCGATGCCCGGCGATGCGGACGATCTCTTCCGGGGTCCGGACGAAGGTCGCCACTTCGTAACCGAGACGTCTCTCGAGATGCCCGGCGATCTTCTTCTCGAGCGCCGCACTGCTTCTCGCCGGCGAATCGAAGACCACGTTTCCGCTCGCGATGACGGTCTCGACGTGCGAGCAGCCGAGCGCCTCGAAGTGGCCGCGCAGGGCCGCCATCGAGACCGTGTGGCCTCCGACGTTGATGGCTCGAAGGAACGCGACGTAGCGGGGCACTCGGATCAGCCTATCCCGAGCCGATTGATGTCGCGAGTCTCGAGGATGCTCGCGGGAGCGCCATCGGACGCGGCGCGGATCATGGCCCTTCCGAGAACGGCGGTGCTCGTGACGTACGAGGGAAACGCCCGGCGCAGCAGCGGATACAGAAACCCGAAGAGCGAATACAACGCCTGGTACCAGCCGGTCTTCGAGCGGACTCCGCGCACGGGCTGGATGTAGGCCGGCCGGAACATGTAGGCCGCGGAAAACGGCAGGGCCCGGAGCGCGTTCTCGGTCCTTCCCTTCACGCGAGCCCACATCGCCCGCCCCTCCGCGTCGGTCCCGGCGCCGGAGACGTAGCAGAACACCGGCCGCGACCCGGCGTCGAGAAGCGCCCGGGCGGCCGCGAGCGTCAGGTCGTGGGTCACGCGGGTGTACTCCGCCTCGCTCATGCCGATCGACGACACGCCGAGGCAGAAGAAGCAGGCGTCGACGCCGCCGAAGTGAGGCCGCACCGCGCGCTCGTCGAAGAAGTCGTCGACCAGGACCTCCACGAGCCGTGCGTCGCGGATGCCGCAGCTCCTGCGGCCGACCACCACGAGCGAGCCGACGCGCGGGTCGTCGAGGCACTCGAGAAGCACTCCCCCGCCCACCATTCCGGTGGCTCCATAGAGGACGACTTTCATCGAGCCGCCCGTCAGGGTGTGAGCGCGGCGAGAGGAACGGGTCCGCTCGATCGGTTCTCACCCGTGACCGCTCGACGCACGGTGGCCGCCTGGCCGAGGTGATAGGCGGCGTGCGAGCACAGGTGCATCAGGAAACGGTCCGTGCGCAGGCGCAAGCCGCCGACCGGCTCCGGATATTCGTGCTCATAGGCTTCCGCAGGCAGGCGGGCGAGAGTCTCCTCGACGGCGCGGATCGCCGCCCGGATCTCGGCCTTCACGTCGCCGCGGGGACCGGACCGCCGGCCGAACTCGAGCTCGCGGTTGCGCACGTAGCCGTCGCCTCCGAGAACCGCTCCGACGAAATGCCGGAGGTTGCCGGCCACGTGCAGGGCGAGATTGGCCGCGGAGTTCGAGATGCCCGGAGGGGAGCGCCACGCGCTCTCGTCGTCGGGGAAGAGGTCGAGCTCCCGCTCGAACGTCTCCAGCTCCCGAACGAGGAGAATGGACAGGTTGCGGCCGAGCTCGCTCACGTTCGTACGCCGCAGGCCCCGCTACGGAGCCTCGCCGACTCCGTATTTGTCGGCGAGCACGCCCAGGTGGTGCCGGACGTGCCCCACCATGATGAAGGCGAGCGCGCGCACCGAGACGGGGAGCCCGTTCGCGGTGCCGATGCGGACGACGGCCCTCTCGTCGAGATGGGCGAGCATCGAAACGTTGGCGCGCCGCACGGCCTCGAACTCGCCGAGGAGATCCGCGAGCGCGTATCGGTCGTGGCCGGCCCGGTCGGCATAGTCGGTCTGCTCGAATCCCGGCAGGTTCGCGGCCTCTCCCCGCGCCACGCAGAGGGCGCGATACCCGAAGACACGTTCCGAATCGACGACGTGGCCGACGAGCTGCCGGACGCTCCACTTCTCCGGCGCGTAGCGGTAACCCTCGCGCTCGGCCGGGAGCGATTCGAGCGCCGCGCGGAGCTCCGCCGGCTGGCGCTCGAGGGCCGGAAGGACGTCTTCTTCCGGAACGCGGGAAATGTAGCGCTCGAAATAGGGACCGTACTCGTCGCGGGCGGGCCTTCCGATCTTCATGGACGAATTATGCCTTCGCGCCGGCCCGCGCGACCCCGCGAATGATCGCTCCTCTCTCCGCGAGCAGCTCCCGGAGGATCGATCGGTGGCACCGCCGCTCGTTCTCGCAATAGCAGCCGACCGCGAAGTCGGCCTCGCGGGAGAGCGCCGCGAGCGACTCGAGCACGTGCGCCGCCTCAGGCCTCTTCATCTCCGCCCGATAACCGTGAACGAACGCCCGCCAGGCGCGCTCGTCGCGCGCTTTCCGCGCCGCCTGGACCAGCGTTTCCGAGGGCGCCAGATTCGGAAGCCACACGTCGTAGAAGTCGCGCCGGGCAAAATCGCGCTTCGGAACCCCGCGCGGCGGGCGCCGGACGGTCCCGATTCGAAGCCCCTCCCCGCGCGCCCGGGGTGAGCCGAGTCGGACGACCGACACGGCCATCGCTATCCGGAGGCCGCCGAGAGCAGACGTCTCGGCGCCTTGCGGCTCCAGGCGAGGCGCAGCATGTTCTCGAGCTCCTTCGGCGTCACGGCCTCGAGCCTCACGAGCATCCAGTCGTCGGGGCGGCGCTTTCCGCCGCGGCGAGCTCCTGTCTTCACCGTCTTCACTCTCACGGCACAGTCGGCGTCGGTGTGACGAGCTGGATCGAGCCGGAATCGAGCCCGGGCGCGAGAACTCGCAGCGGACCGAGAGGAGTCGACTGGCCGGCCGCCACGTCGGCGACGAGCGGCGTCGGCGTCGTGAACCCCGCCAGCAGGCAGAGCACCCGGTAGCGGCCCGTCGGAACGGCCGGAAAGAGGTAGGAGCCGTCGACGGCGGTGACGACCGTGTCGATCACCTTGCCCCCGTCGGTCTGGATCGTGATCGTGATCCCCGGCAACCCGTGGCCGGAGTCGTCGACGGCGATCCCGCTGACCGAGCCGGTCGGCGCCGGGGGCCCGGACGCGCACGCGAGGAAGAGCAGCGCGGAGAGCGCGCCGGCGAGGCTTCGCATTGGAATCGGCATGAAGGACTCCTTCATCGGCGCGGGGAGCCTACGCGAGGCGCCGCTGCTCCCGCAAGGTGGGCGGAATTCCGCCGCGCCGTGGAGCTCGCGCAGGCGCGCGACCGGTCCCGCCAGCATCGACGCGCGCCTCTCACTCACGCTCGAGACGCTTCCAGCCCTCTCCCGAGCGAATCCAGCGATCGCCCCGCATGTCCAGCCACTCCCCCACCGGTTCGCCCTCCGTCGGCTCCGAGCCCATGCGCAGGACGTGGCCGTCCGGGTCCTCGACCTGCATCTCGCGAGCCCACTCGTAGTTCGTCGGCGGATGGCGGATCCGAGCCCCGCGCGCGGTGTAGTCCCGGAACAGGGCCTCGACGTCGGAGACGCCGATCCAGACCCACGTCGGAAACGACCCCTGGTCGTCCTCGCAAAGGAAGAGACCGCACCGGCCCCGGGACACCGAGGCGAAGACGCCGGGCGTCTGCCAGTCGAGCCGGAAACCGAGCACGTCGACGTAGTGCGCGATGCTCGCCGAGAGGCTGCGCACGCGCAGAATCGGCGTCATCCCCTCGAACGCGACTTCGTAGGGCACTGCGCCGGCTCGCCGCCTATCCCAGCGTCGCCACGAGGATGGCCTTGATCGTGTGCATGCGGTTCTCGGCCTGGTCGAAAACGACCGATGCGGCCGACTCGAAGACCTGCTCGGAGACCTCGAGGCCTTCGAGGCCGAATTTCGCGAACAGCTCCTCGCCCTTCGTCGTTTCGCGATTGTGGAAGGCCGGCAGGCAGTGCATGAATTTCGCCCTCGGGTTGCCCGTCGCCTTCATCAGGGCCGCCGTGACGCGGTACTTCCGGAGCAGCTCGATCCGCTCGGCCCACTTCCCGGCCGGCTCTCCCATCGAGACCCAGACGTCGGTGTGGACGTAGTCGCAGCCCCGAACCGCCTTTTTCGGATCCTCGGAGAGGAGGACACGGGCTCCGGATTCCTTCGCCAGCGCCCGCGCGCGCGCGACGACCGCGTCGGCCGGCCAGAGCTTCTTCGGCGCGCAGAGGCGCACGTCCATGCCCATGCGCGCGCCGACGAGGAGCAGCGAGTTGCCCATGTTGTTGCGCGCATCGCCGAGATAGCAGTAAGCGACCCGGTGCAACGGCTTGTCCGAGTGCTCCTCCATCGTCAGGAGATCGGCGAGCATCTGGGTCGGGTGCGACTCGTCCGTCAGGCCGTTGTAGACGGGGACGCCGGCGTACCGGGCCAGCTCCTCGACGACCGACTGGGCGAAGCCCCGGTACTCGATGGCGTCGTACATGCGGCCAAGCACACGCGCCGTGTCCTTGATGGACTCCTTGTGGCCGATCTGGGAGCCGGACGGGTCGAGATACGTCACGCCCATGCCCTGGTCGTACGCCGCGACCTCGAAGGCGCAGCGCGTGCGCGTGGAGGTCTTCTCGAAGATGAGGCAGAGGTTCTTGCCGCGCAGCAGGGGGACCTCGGTGCCGGCGCACTTCGCGCGCTTCAGCTCCTTCGACAGATCCAGCAGGAACCGGATCTCCCCGGCCGAGAAATCGGACATCTCGAGGACGCTGCGGTTCTTCAGGTTGACCGGCATGGGCTCATCTTCTCAAATCCGCATTCTGGCAGCTTCCGAGGGAGAGGATTCTCGGGCGACGTTCCCCCTCTCGTTGGTTGGCCCGCGAAGCGGGCCGCTCAGGGTCCGAGTGCCCAGGGAGGCGGCGGGACCACCCCCACTTCCCGGTCCACCTCGACCGTGATCGCGTCGACCGCCTCGCCGATCCTCCTCAGCGCCTCGCGGTCCGGCATCTCCGGCGGAATCGGAAAGGGCTCGCCGTATCCCACGACGCATCGGGAGAACGGCTTCGGCACGAGGTACCGATCCCACGATTTCAGGAACCACGGGCGGCTGCTCGCGCCGGTGAAAGGAAGGATCCAGGCGCCGGTCTCGCGAGCGAGCTTGAGGACGCCGATCTGGGCCTGTCGGGGCGGCCCCTTGGGGCCGTCGATCGTCAGGGCCGCCGCGTGGCCCGCGCGGACGAGATCGATCATCTCCTGCAGGGCCGCCCGCCCGCCCTTCCCCGTCGAGCCGCGCACGGGGACGTAGCCGTTTCGCACCAGCCATCGCGCGATGACCTCGCCGTCCTTCGAGCGCGAGGCCATCGTCACGATGTCCTCGTGCAGGTGCGCGAGGATGCACAGCACCATTCGGCCGTGCCAGAGGGTGTACACGAACGGCTGTTTCTGCGCCTTGAGCCCGCGCTCGCGCTCGGGATGGATCTCCGTGATGCGGAAGGAGGTCCGCAGGCCGAGCACCCCCGCGCCGACGACCGCGGCCGCGACCCGTTGCCCGAACATCGCCGCGCTCCGCTAGGACGCGGGCGCCGCCGCGAAGTGCGCCGCCACCTTCTCGAAGATCCTCGGGATGATTCCGGGAACGTCCCGGACGCCTTTCGTGAAGACGGCGAGGACGATCTCCGACCCGTTCGGAACCCGGATGCGGCCCACGAGGTGATGGTAGTCGTAGGCGTCTCCGGACTTGGCCCAGAGCTTCGAGCCTCGCGGAAGGCCCTGGCCCGCCAGGCGCGCATCCTCGAGCTCTCCGTCCTCGAGCTTCTCCGGGCCGATCTCGCGGGACAGCAGCGCCATCATCTCGTCCGTCCGCTCCGGGCCGGCCACCTCTCCTTCCGAGATCTCCTTGAAGAGCCGCGCGGCCTCGGCCGCGGACATGCGGTTTCGGTTCCTGCCGCCGTCGCGGAAGGCCTGCTCCCGGCCGTAGGCGTCCTCGCAGAACGTCTTCTGGCTCGCGTTCAGGTTCGTGTATCCGCGCCTCCGGTACCAGTCGTTGACGGCGTTGCGGCGCGCCTGCCAGATCCTCCACTCCGCGGCGTCGGCGATCTCCGGCCCCGACGTCGTGCCGGTGAGCGAGTCCACGACGAAACCGGTCGCGTCGTTGGACGAGATCGTGATCATGTCCCTGACGGCGCGGACGAGCTCCGGGTTGTCCGCGAGCCGGCCTGTCTCTTTCTGCGTCTCGTAGTAGGACAGGAAGCAGATCTTGACGACCGAGCAGGGGTAGGAGCTCTCCTCCGCGCGATAGCCGCCCGACGCGTGCCCGGCTCCCCCGTTGCCCCGCGTCAGGTCGATGACCGCGATCGAAAGGCCCTCGGGCGTCAGGCCCTGCTTCGCGAACTCCTCCACGGCGTCGGCGGCGACGCCGGCCAGGAACGCGTCGAGCTCGGCGGAGGGCTCGAGCTTCGAGATCGGGGCAGCCGCTCGAAGCCGCGGGGATGCCCCGGCCCAGGCCGCGAGAACGAGCAGTGCGGCGGCTCCCTTCAGGAGCCGGCTCCGCCTCGGCTCGGAAACGAAAGCGGCGCAGGAGACGGCGGCAGCGCCGCTCCCACTCGACGCCGCGCGCGCCGGAGCGCGACGATCATGGCGCCGACCATCGTGAACGGCGCCGCGACCATCAGCAGGATCGACCAGTACATTCCCCGCCAGACGTCGCTCTGCCCCGGCTTGTCGGGCATCGCATCCTTGCACAGCGGGCACGCCGCGAGGAGCGCCGGGATCAGGAGGGCGACGAGGAGGGCGAGCGCGAAGACCCGGAGGGCCGGTTTCATGGCCTCACCTTACCCGAATCGGGCCAGGAGGGTAAAGCTGGTACAGCATCAGGTAGATCACGACCCCCGTCACGGATACGTAGAGCCACAGCGGGAAGGTCCAGCGCGCCAGGCGCCGGTGGCGATCGTCGATCCTTTTCAGCCCCAGGTAGAGCGTTCTCAGGACGAGGGGCACGATCGTCACGGCGAGGACCGTGTGCGAGATCAGGATCGCGAAATAGAGGGTCCGCACGGGTCCACGTCCGGTGAACCGGATCGAGCCGACGTGGGCGTGGTAGGTCAGGTACGACACCAGAAACGCGGTCGAGACGGCGGCCGCCGACAGCATGAGCCGGCGGTGGCGCTCGACTTCGCGCCCACGGATCGCCCGGTAAGCCGCGAGCAGAAGAATCGCCGACGCGGCGTTCAACGTCGCGTTGACCGCGGGCAGGTCCGTGATCGTCACCCGGCTAGATCAGGTACACGATGGCGAAGAGCAGGATCCACACCAGGTCCACGAAGTGCCAGTAGAGGCCCAGCGTCTCGACGCCGAGGTGATGCTCCGGCGTGTACTTCCCGAGAAAGGCCTTCCCCGTGCAGAACGCGATGCACACGACGCCGCACAAGACGTGGAAGCCGTGGAACCCGGTCATCGTGAAGAACGTCGAACCGAAGAGCGAGACGTGCGGGTTGAAGCCCTCGTGGAGCAGGTGGCGATACTCGATGACCTGCACCGAGAGGAAGATCGACCCGCCGAGAAGCGTCAGGCAGAGGAACAGCTTCATCTTCGCGACGTTGCCGCGCTGGACCCACTCGAGCGCCTTGACCATCGTCACCGAGGAGCAGATCAGGATGAACGTGTTCGCCGCCGTCAGCCAGATGTTCAGAACCGTCTTCGGATCGGGCCACGTCGAGCCGAACCGCAGGACGATGTAGGAGCCGATCAGGCCCGTGAAGAACATCACCTCGGAGCACAGGAAGATCCACATCCCCATCTTGTCGTGGGGAATTCCGGTCGAGGTCCGATCCTCCTCCGCGTGGGGATCGAACGTGATGGCTTCGGCGTGCTCCATGTCGTTTGCTTCCTTCCTGCGGGCCTACTGAGTGGCGCCGCGGACGACGCCGTGCGCGTAGCCGGGTCTCGGCAGGATCTGCTCGCCGATGCCGACCGACACGAGGATCATTCCGAGAATCAGCGTGGACGCGAAAAGAACGCCCATCGTCCGGCGCTCGAAGCGCAGGTGCATGAAATACAGCGCCACGAGCACGGCCTTGACGATGGCGAGCGCCACGATGCCTCCCGCCAGGACGAACTCCGAGCGGTGCGGCAGGACCGCCCAGACGACCTCGGCGATCGTCAGCCCGAGAAGCCACCAGAAGATGGCCATGTAGTTCGGAATCGTGTGTCCGTCGGTCGTCATCGCGTTTCCCCCGATCTCAATGCGTCCTCGAAACGATGAACAGGATCGAACCGACGAAGAGAAGGACCGCGACGCCGAACAGCAACCACAGCGTCCGCCGGTTGGTCGCCGCCGACTCGGTCATCGGTCGAACACCATGAGTCCCAGGACGAGCGGCAGGTAGAGGACCGAGGCGAAGAAGAGCCCACGAGCCGACGTCATCGTCCGCTTCCACGCGAAGTGCCCGGCGCACGCCAGAAACGCGGCGCCGAGGAGCAGCGCGCCCCAGAGATATCCCGGGCCCGCCGAGGCGAGCAACCCCGTGCCGAGCGTCACCGGCAGCAGGGCCGTCGCGTACAGGACCGCCTGGCGGCCCGTCGAGGAGCCGTCGCGATCCGTGACCGCGAGCATCGGAAACCCGCCGCGCGCGTAGTCGTCCCGGTAGAGCCAGCCGATCGCGAGAAAGTGCGGCAGCTGCCAGAGAAAGAGGATTCCGAAGAGTCCCCAGCCGGCCGCGCCGAGGCTGCCGCGCGAGGCGGCCCACCCCATCAGCGGCGGCAGCGCCCCGGGGACCGCCCCGACGACGGTGCAGAGCGACGTCACACGCTTCAACGGCGTGTACGCGAGGACGTACGACGTCAGCGACGCGGCCCCGAGAAGCAGCGTCAGGGGATTGACGAACGCGAGGAGGGCGAGGCCCGCGCCCGAAAGCGACAGGCCGAAGAGGAGGCCCTCCTCCGGCCGGAGCCGCCCGGAAGCGAGCGGGCGGTTTCGCGTGCGGACCATCCGCGCGTCCGCATCGCGCTCCGAGTACTGGTTCAGGGTCGAGGCTCCGGCGCAGAGAAGCGCCGTGCCGGCCATGAAGAGCAGGAAGCGGAAGGCGAGAAACACGCCCTCGCCCCCGACCGCGTAGCCCACCGCGGCGGTCAGCAGGACGAGTGAGGTGATCCTCGGTTTCGTCAGCTCGACGAAGTCCGCCGCGCGAGACGACGGCACCGGGATCGCGTCCGCCCGGACTACCTCCACGACGCCAGCCTCCCCGGCAGCGCCGGACGCATCGGAATGACGTTGCCCCGCCGGCGCTCGCTCGCGAGGGCGGTGATGCCGAAGGCAAGCGTCGAGCCGAGCAGGAGCGCGCCGACGGCCACGTGCGCCGTCGTCACCAGCACGGATTTTCCCGTGAGCACGGTCGCCGCGCCGAGCGCGATCTGACCGAGAACCAGAGCGGCGATCGCGAGCGAGCCCTTCTTCAGCTCCGAACGCCGCGACCGAAACGCGCGCGTCACGAGGAAGCCGGCGAGCGCCGCGATCGCGAGGGCGTTGAGCCGGTGCGCGAAGTGAACCGCCACCGGGAACGACGACAGCGGTGGAACGATCCGGCCGAGCGCGAGCGGGAAATCCGGAATGGAGAGGCCGGCCTTGAGATGACGCATGGTCGCCCCGAGCAGCAGCTGCACGTAGACGAGGGCGGCCATCGCCGCCGCGGCGCGCGCGGCCGGGCTCGCCGCGAGCGTCGCGGAGAAGCTCACCGGCGCCCGTTCCTTCCAGCGGGGCGAGGTCACGATCGCGAGCGTCACGACCAGGCAGAAGAAGGTCTGGGCGAGGGACGCGTGGGCGATCGACACGGCCGGCGGAAGCAGCAGGAGGACCGTCAGCCCGCCGAGCAGGCCCTGCGCGACGACGGCCCCGAGCGCCGACCAGCCGAGCACGCGAACCCAGCGGCGCTCCTCGCTGCGCGCGATCCAGAGCGCGAGCAGGACGGTCAACATCCCGATGAAGGAGGCGATCAGGCGATGCGTGTGCTCGAACCGGATCCCGCCGACCATCTTCGACAGCGGGAACGCGAACATGTTGTAGCCATAGGTCGTCGGCCAGTCGGGCACCGAGAGACCCGACTCGGTGGACGTGACCAGGCCTCCCGCGACGATGAGGACGAACGTCGCCGCCGCCGTCAGGACGGCGAAGCGATGAAGGCCGACGTTCGCCGGACCGCCCCGGCGGAAGGTCTCAGGCATGCGCCCTGGCGGGGGCCGGGCCGCCTGCTTCGTTCTGAGGGAGGAAATCCGAGCCGTGGCCGGGAACGCTGTACTCGTAGGGACCGCGATAGACGGTCGGAATGCGGCCGGTGAAATTCTCGTGTGGAGGCGGCGACGCCGTCTGCCACTCGAGGGTGTTGGCGTGCCACGGATTCGGACCGGCGAGCTTGCCGCGCCGCATCGAGAGGAAGAAGTTGAGCACGAGGATGATCTGCGACAGACCCAGCACGAAGAGCGAGATCGTCATGAACTGGTTGAGCGGCTGGAGGCCGGCGAGGTGCTTGTACTGCGTGTAGTCGTAGATGCGCCGCTGCATGCCGCGCATGCCGAGGAAGTGCATGGGGAAGAAGACGCAGTTGAAAGTGACGAAGGTCAGAAACCAATGAATCCTGCCCCACCGCTCGTTCATCATCCGGCCGAACATCTTCGGATACCAGAAATAGAGGCCGGCGAAGGCGCCGAAGAGCGAACCGCCGAAGAGCACGTAATGGATGTGCCCGACGATGAAGTACGTGTCATGGATGAAGATGTCCACCGGCGTCGAGGCCATGAAGATGCCCGAGAGGCCGCCGATGACGAACATGGCGACGAACGACAGCGCGTTCAGCATCGGCGTCGTGAAGTGGATGTCGCCGCCCCAGAGCGTCCCCAGCCAGTTGAAGGTCTTGATCGCCGAGGGCACGGCGATGACCATCGTCGAGATCATGAACGTCGTCCCGAGGATCGGGTTCATGCCGCTCTGGAACATGTGGTGCCCCCAGACGATGAACCCGAGGCCCGCGATGCCGCACATCGAGTAGGCCATCGCGCGGTATCCGAAGATCGGCTTGCGGGAGAAGACCGGCAGGATCTCCGAGGTGATGCCCATCGCGGGCAGGATCATGATGTAGACCTCGGGGTGCCCGAAGAACCAGAAGAGGTGCTGCCAGAGGAGCGCCTGGCCGCCGCCGGCATTGGGCCACGGCTGCCCGCTCACGACGAGACCGGCCGGCAGGAAGAAGGTCGTGCCGAGCGTCCGGTCGAAGAGCAGCATGATCAGGGCCGCCGAGAGGACCGGCAGCGCGAGCAGGAGCAGCAGCGCCGTGATGAAGAGCGCCCAGGTCGTCAGCGGCAGGCGGAAGAAGGTCATGCCCGGCGCGCGCATGTTGATGATGGTCGTCAGGAAGTTGACCGCCGTCAGCAGCGACGAAAGACCCAGGATCAACAGCGCGATCAGCCAGAGGGTCTGTCCCCGCGGCTGAATCGCCGAGAGCGGCGCGTACGACGTCCACCCTCCCGCCGCGGCGCCTCCCGTCACGAAGAACGACCAGATGATCACGACGGCGGCCGGCACCGCGACCCAGAAGGACATCATGTTGAGCTTCGGGAACGCCATGTCGCGGGCGCCGATCTGGATGGGCACCACGAAGTTGCCGAACGCGCCGATCAGGATCGGCATGATCGCGAAGAAGATCATGATCGTCGCATGCATCGTGAAGAGCGAGTTGTAGTACTCGGGAAGCATCTGCCCGCCGGGCATCCCCTCCGGAGCGAGCTTGCCCATGAAAGGCAGCGGACGACCCGGCCAGGCGAGCTGATAGCGGACGAGCGTTGCGAGCAGCCCGCCGATGATCAGCATGAAGAGCGCGTAGAAGAGATACTGCCTGCCGATCACCTTGTGATCGAGCGAGAAGACGTACCTGCGCCAGAAGGAAGTCGGCGCGGCATGAACGCCGGCGTGGTGGACTTCCCGGGGTTTCGCGACCGTGCTCAAGAATTCCCCCCCTTGCTGTTCACCGCCGGAGCCGCATTTGCCGCCGGCGCCGACTCGGCCGCCTGCTCGACCAGCCACTTCTGGTAGTCCTCCGGCGTGTCCACCGTGACGAAGCCCTTCATGCGGAAGTGGCCGAGGCCGCACAGCTCGGCGCACGCGATTTCCCAATGGCCGACCTTGTTGCCCTCGAACCAGATGCGTGTATGCATGCCCGGCACGGCGTCCTGCTTCACGCGGAACTCGGGCAGGAAGAACGAGTGGATGACGTCCTTCGACGTGACGGTGACGACCACGGGTTTGCCCACCGGGAAGTGCATCTGGTTGAGCGTCAGGATGTCGTCGGCCGTTCCAAACTTGCCGTCCGGGCCCGGGTAGCGGAAGTTCCAGGCGAACTGCTCGGCGGTCACCTGGACCTGGACGGCGTCGTTCGGCATCTTCTCCTTGATGTCTTCCCAGATCCGGCGCGACAGGAGGGCGAGCATCACGCAGATGAGCGCGGGAATGATCGTCCAGATGACCTCGAGCCGGTTGTTGCCGTGCGTGTACTTCGCGACGCGGCCCTCGCGATGCCGGTACTTCCAGAGAAACAGCAGCAGGACCCCCTCGACGACGACGAAGATGACGCCGGTGATCCACATGATGAGGTGGAACATGTCGTCGATCTGAGGCGCATACGTGGAGGCCTGCTCGGGCAGATGCATCCAGAAGGGCAGCGCGCGGGCCGCGCCGGGAACGAGCGCCGCAGCCGAAAAGAAAAGCGCCGCCCGGAAGCTCCGGGCGGCGCGCGTTACCGGCGTGATGTTCTTCACGGTGGGCTAGATTATCGAACTATCCCTTGAACGTGAAGTCCACGGTTTTCGACTCGGTGCCCGTGATCGTCACGTTCTGAGTCTGAGCGCCGTACTTCTCGTGCCACGCCTCGATGACGTAGTTGCCGGGCGGGAGGTTCTTGATCTCGAAGGCGCCCTGGTCGTTGGTCACCGCGTAGAACGGGTTGGTGAAGACGCCGCAGTAGGCGCCCATCCACTTGTGCACGTCGCACTTGAAGTGCAGGCCCGTCTCGGGGGTGTCGAACTTCTTCAGGGTCGCCATGCCCTTGAACGGCTGGCCGATGTTGAACTCGGCGTTCTTCTTCGGAAGGGCGTGGATGTTGTGGAGCGTCCCGTCGCTGTTCAAGACCCTCAGGGGCTGGCCGACCTGGATGCCGAAGATGTGCGGGTGGTACTGGCAGCCGCGCTGGTCGAGCGTGACGGGTTCGGTCGGCGGCGGGTAGGTGCCGGTGACGCCTTCCTTCACGTAGACGAGCACCCACTCGAGCGTCTTGTTCGGATTGACGACGACCTGTTCCTCGTAGACCGGCTCGGCGTGCTGGGACTTGCAGTAGGCATCGGCGTCCATCTTGATCTGGGGCATCTGCGGCGCCGTGCCGTCGAAATTGACCTTGCCGGTGACGGTCGCTCCGCCCGTGGCGGGCGCGGCAGCCGGAGCGGCCGCGGGCGCCGCCGCCGGAGCCGACGCGGTTCCGGACGCGGCGGGCTTGGCCGTCTCGTCCTCGAGCAGCGCGTCCTCGTCCTTCTTCCCGCCGCAGGCGAGGAGCGTGAGGACGCAGGAGGCGCAGAGAAACAGAAAAAGGGCGCGCTTGAACATATGACTCCTTCGTGAGACGTTCGGCGCTGCCGGCCCGCCGCCGCACGACCGCGCGCGGACATCGCCGAAAGCGCCGCCATCTTAACGAAGCGTTCGGCGCCTTTTCAAGGGCGGCCGGATCGCTCGCTCGGCCCGATGGTATCGTCGGCCGGCCCGTGCCGACGACGACGATCGCCGCCGAGAACCTGTCCAAGTCCTTCTCGGGGAGGCCGCTGTTCTCCGGGCTCGCCTTTTCCGCTTCGAACGGGCTCGTCGCGATCACGGGGAAAAACGGCAGCGGCAAGACGACGCTGCTCAAGATCCTGGCCGGCCTCGCCCGGCCGACCTCCGGACGCGTGACGGTCGCCCGCGGCGGGTCGCCCCCCCAGGACCCGGCGGACGTCCGTCTGACGGTCGGCTGGGCCGGACCGGATCTCGAGCTCTACGGCGCGCTGACCGCCCTCGAGAACCTGCGCTTCTTTCGGCGGGCCGCGGGACGCGACGAAAGCCCCGCCGGCCTCGAGCGTCGCCTCGGCGATGTCGGCCTGTCCGCGCCGGACTTCGGACGGCGCGTCGCGGAGTATTCGACCGGAATGAAGCAGCGCCTGCGCCTCGCGTTCGCGGCGCTCTTCGATCCGCCGATCCTGCTGCTCGACGAGCCCATGTCCGGCCTCGATCGGGACGGCCGCGAGATCGTGCGCCGGGCCGTCGCGGCGGCGCGGGTGCGCGGGCCCGTCCTTCTCGCTTCGAACGACGACCGGGACTTCGACGAGCCGGAGCAGCGGATCGAGCTCGGCGCGGCGGCGGGACGCGCATGAGCTCCCTCGCGGGCGTCTGGTCGATCTGCGCCAAGGATGCGACGGAGGAGCTGCGCCGAAAAGTGGCGCTGGTCGCCGTCTTCTTCTTTGCGGCGACGGCGCTCGCGCTGGTGTCCTACGCGATCGGCCCGTTCGGGCTGCCCGCGGAAGACCGGCCGCCGGTCGAGGCGGCGCTCCTGTGGATCATCCTCTTCTTCGCCGCCGCCACCGGGCTGCCGCGGGCCTTCGTCTCCGAGGAGGAGTCGGGCACCGGCCTCGCGATTCGCAAGACCGTGCCGGCGGCCACGGTGCTCGGAGGCAAGACGCTCTTCAACTTCCTCCTCTTCCTCGCCATCGCCGCCGTGACGATCCCCGGTTTCTTCGCTCTGCTCGATGCGAAGCTCGCGTCGCCTCTCGCGCTCGTTCTCGTCGTCCTCGCGGGAGGCTACGGCCTGGCGGTCGTCTCGACGTTTCTCTCGGCCCTCGTCGCGCGCGCCGGGCAGCGCAACGTCCTCTTCGTGCTGATCGCGTTCCCTCTGGTCCTGCCGCTTCTCCTGACCGCGATCTCGGCGACGATCGCCGCCGAGGCCGGGACGATCGCCTGGGCGGCTCTCCGCGTCCTCGCCGCCTACGACGGCGCGGCCACGTGCGCGGCGTATATGCTCGCGAAGGTGGCCTGGGAGGACTGAGACGGTGACGAAGGCGCTGAAGATTCTCCTGCTTCCCTACATGGCGGCCGTCATCGCGGCTGCGTTCCTGTGGCCGGCGCCGGCGCAGGGATTCATCGGCGAGTCCTCGCGGATCGTCTTCTTCCACGTGCCGTGCGCGTGGACCTCCACGCTCGCGTTCCTCGTCGCCGCGGCCTACTCGGCGGCCTATCTCTGGAAGCGCAATCGCTGGTACGACGACGTCGCCTTGGCGGCCGTCCGGATCGGCCTGCTCTTCGGCGTCCTGACGCTCATCACGGGCTCGCTCTTCGCCAACATCATGTGGGGGTCCTGGTGGAACTGGGACCCGCGCGAGTCCTCCTACCTTCTGCTCGTGTTCCTCTACGCCGCGTACCTGTTCCTGCGCTCCGCGGTGGAGGATCCGGACCGGCGGCCGAGGATCGCGGCCGCCTACGCCCTCTTTGCCGTCGTGCTGATGCCCTTCCTGACGTTCGTGGCGCCCCGGATCACGGCGTCCCTGCACCCGCAGACGGTGATCAACCCGCAGGGGAAGATCCTCATGGATACCCCCACGAAGGCGGTCTTCTTCGGGGCGCTCGCGGGCTTCTCGGGCCTGTTCCTCTGGATCCTCTCGATCGAGGCCCGGGCCGGACGCCTCGCCCGGCGCGAGGCGTCCTAGCCGATCGCTTCGCCCGGCTCGCTAGTCGAACTGGAAGGAGCTGACCTTGATCTCGTCGCCCGAGAGGGTCCCCTCGACGGTGGCGCGCAGGTGGTCGGTCTTCGTGGTCTCGTTCAACGCGGAAACGGCCTTGGTATTGCCGGCCGCGTCGAACTTCAGGAACTTCCCGTCGGGCGTCAGGATTCCGTAACCGCCGTCCTCACAGGACAGGGCGCACTTCTTGGTGTGCTTGTCGGGATTGGCCTTGACCTTGTCGACGCACTGGGCGTCCACGAAGGCGACGTTCTTCCAGGTTTCCGCCGCGAGAATTCCGGCGAAGCTGATGGCGGCGAGGGCGAGAACCGCGACTTTCGAGCGCATGCAGATCCTCCTTTCGGAATCTGAAGCATATAGAGCTTCGGCGACCCCCGACCCGGAAAACGACGCGGCGGCCGTCGAGATGCGACGATCCTGGAGGCGTCGGTGGCGGCTCCCCCGAGACCGATCGGACGGTCCTCGTCCTTCGTTCGCTCGAGGACCTCTCGACCGAGAAAACGGCCGACTGCCTCGACCATTCCTGGAGTCGTCAAGACAGGGCTTCATCGAGCGCGCGGCCTGCTGCGGAGGGAGGTCCTGGCCCGGGCGGGAGCCTCCGAGTCCGCCCTTTTCGCCTTCGCCGGGGCCCGGTGCGACCGCATCGTCGCGGCCGTGCCCGCCCGCGTCGCGAACCGCCCCCCCGGTCCGGCCTGACCTTTTCCCATCCTCTCCGGTCCTGTCCCGGCCGGCAGTTGAGTCGCTCCTCCGGAACTGACAGACTGAGGACGTGGAAAGCCTGGGATATCTCGCTGCGGTCAACGTGGTGATCTGGGTCGGCCTCTTCCTCTACCTCTGGCGCCTGGACCGCCGGGTCTCCGACGAGGAGCGCAGGCCATGAAACGCGGCTACTGGATCGCGGCCGCCTTCGCCCTGGCCTTCGTCGGTTTCGGTCTGACCGCGTTTCAGAAGACGCTGACTCCCTATCTCTCCTTCGACGAGGCGAAGAAGGCGCGCGGCGTGGTCCAGGTCATGGGAGGCCTGGACAAGCAGAGCGACCGCTACGACTCGGGCCGCGAGGAGCTCTCCTTCGAGCTCGTGGACTCCGACGGCCGCCGGATGCCGGTCGTCTATCGCGGCGTCCGGCCCGGCAACTTCAAGGACGCGATCTCGATCGTCGCGATCGGCCGCTACCGCGAGGGGCGCATCGAGGCCGAGAAGCTGCTCGTGAAGTGCCCATCCAAGTACCAGGGCGCCGAGGTCGAGAAGTCCTACGCGGCGCGCCCGGCGGGCAAGGCGTCCTGACGATGTACGTCTGGCCCGGCGTTTTCGCGATCTGGAGCGCGCTCATCGCGGGGCTCGCGTCGGCGATCACGTACCTGCGCGTCGAGCGGGGCCGCTCCGACCTGCTGCCGCTGGCCCGCACGACATATACCGCCTTCGCGGTCTCGGTCGTGACCTCGGCGGCGATCCTGATGACCCTGCTCCTCCAGCATCGCTTCGACGTGTCGTACGTCAACTCCTACTCGAGCCTCGAGCTGCCGACGCATTACCTCGTCTCCACGTTCTGGGCCGGCCAGGAGGGCTCATTTCTGCTGTGGTGCTTCTGGGGATCGCTGATCGGTCTCTTCGTATGGCGCAGCGCGAAGGAGCAGGAAGCGCCCGTGATGGTCGTGTACCTGTCGACCTTCCTCGGGATCATCGCGATTCTCTGCAAGCAGAGCCCGTTCAAGCTGCTCCCGCCGCCCGCGCCCGCCGACGGCGTCGGGCTCAATCCGCTTCTCCAGGATCCGTGGATGGTCATCCATCCGCCGGTGATGTTTCTCGGCTTCGCGTCTCTCTCGGTGCCGTTCTCGTTCGCGATCGCGGCGCTCTGGAAGAAGCGCTGGGACGGCTGGATCACGCGCGCGCTGCCCTGGGCCCTGCTGACGTTCCTGACGCTCGGAACGGCGATCCTGATGGGCGGCTACTGGGCCTACAAGACGCTCGGCTGGGGAGGCTACTGGGGCTGGGATCCGGTCGAGAACACGAGCCTCGTGCCGTGGCTGTTCACCGCCGCTCTCGTCCACGGGATGTATCTCCAGCGGGTGCGCAAACGCCACCGCAAGATCAACCTCGTGCTCGCCTGCACGGCATTCGCCGCGATCCTCTATGGCACGTTCCTGACGCGCTCGGGCGTGCTCGCGGACTTCTCGGTCCACTCCTTCATCGATCTCGGCATCACCGGCTGGCTCGTGGCGATCCTCGGCACCTTCGTCGCTCTGTCGATCGCGCTGCTCGCCTGGCGGTGGCGCTCGATCCCGGCCGTGCACGAGGAGGAGCCGCCGCTGCTCTCCCGGAGCGTGTTCTTCATCCTCGGGATCGCGGTCTTCTGCGCGCTGGCGGCGGTGATCCTTCTCGGGACGTCCGCCCCGATCCTGACGCGGCTTTCGGGCACTCCGTCGCAGGTCCAGACGGGCTTCTACGGCAAGACGACCACGCCGGCCGGCTTCCTTCTGGTGCTCCTCGCGGGGCTCGTTCCCTTCGTCGGATGGAAGGGCGAGACGGGACGGGGGCTGTGGAAGAGCTCGCGCCGCTCGCTCGCGGTCGCGGCGATCCTGACCCTGACCGCCTTCCTCCTCGGGGCCCGCCGCCCGAACACCCTGCTCCTTCTGTTGACGGCCTTCTTCGCCGCGGACATGAACCTCCGCGCGGTGCTGCGCAAGGCCTCGAACGGGAAGCTCGGCGGCGCGGGCGGATACCTCGCGCACGTGGGCGTCGGGATCATGCTCGCCGGCATCGTCATCTCCGGCGTCTATGCCCGCTCCGAGCGCGTCACACTCCCCATCAACACGCCGAAGAAGGTGGGCGACACGACGCTGACCTTTCTCCGCGTCGTTCCGGGCGCGGCCGAGCGCAAGACGGCCATGGAGGTGCGCGTCGAGACCGCCAGGGGCAAGGCCTTCTACGCGTACCCGAAGATGTACGAGAACAGCAAGACGGGCCAGCTCATGGTGAATCCGTCGATCCGCAGCTCTCCCGTGATGGATCTCTACATCGCGCCCCAGCAGTACGACCCGGGACAGCCCGAGATGATCGGCCGCGACGTGCGCCTCCAGAAAGGGACCTCGACGTCGATCGAGGGCACGGGGTTCACGTTCCGCGACTTCAACGCCGACCGGGCGGCCATGATGCGGGGCGAGCAGAAGATCCTGGTGCTGGCCGACGTCACGATCACGCCGCCGGACGGCTCGAGCCACGACGTGACGCTGCGCTACGTGTTCCATCTCGATACGCGGCAGGCCGAGGCGGACGACGCCGCCGTGCCGGGCTTTCCCAACGGAAAGATGCGGGTGCTCGCCGTGTCGCCGAACGACGGCTCCATGGTCCTGCGCCTGACGGGCGTCTCGAAGAACCCGGCCGACGAGTTCCAGGCGGCGACCGTCGAGTCGCTCTCCCTGGACGTGACGCACAAGCCGCTGATCGCGCTCGTCTGGGGCGGCTTCTACGTGATGATGGCCGGCGGGCTGCTCGCGTTCGTCAAGCGCTCGGGAGAAGCGCGCCGCGCCGTCCTCGAGGCCTCGACGCGCGCGATTCCCGCGGAGTCTCCGGTCGCTCCGACCGGTCCGGCCCTGCCGGCGCACACGCGCTCGCCGCTCGGCTGATCCGCCGTCCGGACGGAATCCGTCACCCCAACTCGAGCTCGAGCCCGTCGTACGCCGCGGTGACCGCGCAGCCCGGAGGATTCGCGGCCGCGAGCTTGCCGAGCGCCTCGACGAGCGCCTCGTCCCCCATCGCGATCGGATCCTTCCCGAAGTGGGAGAACGCCCCCCTCACGATGCCGTGCCGCGCCAGCCAGCCGAGCTGAGCGCGAACCGTCGTGTGGCCGATCAAAACGCCGCTCGAGTGGCGGCGCACGAGCGAGCCCGTCAGCGTCGAGCCGTCGCCCAGGTAGAAGTCGGCGCCGGAGAGCGCCGCCTCCGGATCTTCGAACGCCACGACGTCGGCCGAATAGACGAGCGCGAAATCCCCGACCGCGATCCGTGCGCCGACGCTCGGGCAGCGGATCGAGTGGATGGTCGGATGCGCGGTCAGGCCGAACGGGCCGATCACGATGCCCTCGCGCGGCTCGAGCACGATGCGATTCAACAGCGGCAGCTCGCGCAGGATCTCGTGCGTCGCCGCCGACGCGTACACCGGCAGGTCGGTGCCCTCCCAGAGCCCCCAGCCGTGGTCGGGATGGGCGTGGGAGACGAAGATCGCGTCCGGCCGGATCTTCGACAGCATCCCCTTGCGGTTCTCGCCGAAGTCGCAGAGCAGGCGGAAGCCTCCGGACTCGATGACGAATGCGGAATGCCCGGCGTGCGTCTTCGACGACTCCTCGACGTATCCCCGGGTGCCGTAGAAGTGAAGGCGCACGCTGCGAGTCTAGAATCACTTCGGTGCGCTTCGGCGGATTTCATCTCGATCTCGTGGACGGAGGAGTCGAGCGCGTCGCCGGCGAGAAGATCTTCGGCGTCGTTCCAAAGCCGCTCTGGCAGCGGCGCTTCCCTCCCGACGCCGAAGGACGGGTCCGCGTGGCCCGTCGCGCGCTCCTCGTCCGCGCCGCCGGATTCACGGCGCTCGCGGCGGGCGCGCCGGGAGACTACGGCCGGAAGGACCGGCTTGCGGACCGCGTGGACGCGCTCATCCTGTCCCGGCTCGAGGCGGGCGGTTCGGCGGACGCGATGGCGGCTCGCTTTCGGAACGCCGCGGTTCACGTGCCCTCCGCCGGCGACAGGGCGGACCGCGTGATCTACCCGGGCCTGACCGTGCTCTCGCTGCCGGACGGATCCCTCGGCCTGCGAATCGACTCGGAGGGCCGCACGGCCGCCTACCTCGGAGACGCCCTTCCGACGGCCGAGCACGTTCCGACGGCGTGGCTCGTCGCCGGCGAGAGCTACCCCGTGGAGCTGATCCAGGGGAAAAAGGCGCTCGTCGATCGCGCCGTGCGCGAAGGCTGGCTCTGCGTTTTCTGGCGCGACCCCGACGTGCCGTGGGGAGTCATCGTGGACGAGGCCAGCGGAAAGCGAAGGGTCCACGTCGCCTCCGCTCGCTCGTGATCTGCGCGCCCATTCGGGCGCGCACCGGCCGGCGGCTCGCGCAAAGGCGCTCGACCGCCGGCCTGATCCCTGCGCTCGCTTCGGCTCCCGCGAACTCGACAGAGATCGCCGCTCGTCTATCTCCCTCTCCCTCGGCGGGGGAGAGGGTTGGGGTGAAGGGGGATCTCTTTACGGCGAAATCGCCGCAGCGGCCACGAAGACGCCCCATCGCCTCGCTGGCGCCACGTCCTTCTCGAACGGACGCCGGTAGACCAGATCGAGAAACGCTCCCCCGCCGGCCACGACGCGGAACTCGAAGGTCTGCGTTCCGGCGGCTCCCGCGCCGCCCTTTGCCGGCGGTTCGTACCTCGCCTCGCCGACGGCGCGCAGGACCGACGGAGCGTTTCCGGCGACGGTCCACGAATAGCCCGTCGACGGCGTGGACGGAAGCCGGACCTGGAGGACGTCGCCCTGCGTGAGGAAGATGTCCGACCCGCTGTCGGGCGCCTCGAGGACGATGCCTCGCGGAAAGAGCGACTCCTTCACGACCGCCTGCACGCGGAAGAGCCCTCCGGCCGGCGCCTGCGCATCGGCGGCCTTGAGACACGCGAGGCCCACGCTCGTCGATCCGGACGTCACGGCGCGATATCGGAAGACTCCGGCGGAAGCCGGGGCGCCGTCGGGCTTCATGACCGAGGCATCGCCGAAGGCCGGAGCCCAGGCACACCCCGAGGCCGGCGCCGCCAGGCGGACCTCGACGGTGTCTCCTACGGCCACGTTGATGGTCCCGCCGTCATAGAGATCGTCGATGACGAAGGTCTGGATCGCGGCGCGCCCGGGCGCGGCGGCCGAAAGAAGGATCGCCGCCGCCGCAAGCCCGGACCGCGCCGACGCTCGCATCAGACCTCGCGCAGCGCGGTCGTGATCTTCAGGCGCGCCGCCCGGGCCGCCGGGAACAGGCCGCCGACGACGCCCATCGCGAGGGCGAACGCGAGACCGCCCGCGATCAGCTGGGGCGTCATCCGGAAGTTGAAGAGGACTTCCGAGAAAGTCCGGAAGTTCATCGTTCCGGTCGGCTTCGTCAGGAAGAGGTTGAACACGAGGAACGTGAAGAACACCCCGAGAAGGCCGCCGGCGAGGCAGAGCATCAGCGCCTCGATCACGAACGAGACGAGGATCGAGCGGCGCGAAAAGCCGATCGCTCGCAGGGTCCCGATCTCCCGCGTGCGCGCCGACACCTGGGCATACATGGTGTTCATCGCGCCGAACGCCGCGCCGATCGCGGTGAAGAGCCCGACGATGAAGGCGAGCGCCTTGATGGGAGCTCCCGTGATCATCTGTTCGTCGTAATACTTCCGCTCGGTCTTGCCATCGAGCTTCAGCCGCTGGTCGCCCTTGATGGCCTCGATGTACCGGCTGGCGGACTCGGAGTCGGGAAGACGCACGAACACCGAGGAGTACATGTTGCGCTTGGTCTGCTGCTGCAGATCCCGCACGTCGGTCCAGATCTCGGATTCGTAGGCGCTTCCCTGGGCGTCGAAGAGGCCGACGATCACCCATCGGTAGCTGCCGGTCTTCAGCGTGTCGCCGACCTTCATGTTCGCGAAGCGCTTCGACAGGTTCTTCGAGACAATCGCCTCGTTGGTGCCGGCGGTGAACATCCGCCCGTCCACCATCTTTACGCCCGAGCGGATCTCGAACCCGATGGGAGCCATTCCGCGGACCTGCACGTTCGAGTACGACCTGCCGTCTTCGCGGGGCACGTTGATGAGCGTGATCAGCTCCGGCGAGACGTAGGCCTGGCCCGAACCCGTCCGCTCGGGTCCCGGCATGGCCTGCATCTGGTCGGCCTGGTCGCGGGTGATGACGCTCTGCATCTCGGCCTGGGAGCCCACGCGCATCGCGAGCACGTTGCGCGTCGAGGCCGTCACCGAGAGGGTGCGCGTCACGCCCTGCACGAGCGCGAGCACGCACAGGAAGACGGCCACGACGAGACCGATCACGAACGCCGTCATTCCCGTCGAGGTCTTGCGGGCCACCAGGTTGCGGAGGTTGTACTTCAGCGGAATTGCCATCTCACACCACCTGCCGGAGGCCATCCACGATCTTGCGCTGCGAGGAGCGGATCGCCGGCACGAAGCCGGCGAGGATCCCGACGCCGACCGAGATCGTGAACGCCAGCACGAGCGTGCGCGGCGAGACGCGGAAGTTGACCAGCCACGCCGAGATGGAGGTCTTGTTGCCCGCCGCGACGAGGCCGGGGATGAAGAAATACTTCGCGAGCAGGACGCCGAGGACACCGCCGAGCAGCGACATGAGCACCGACTCCGACAGGATGAAGCCGAGGATGTGCCCGCGGCCGAAACCGAGGGTCCGCATGACGGCGATCTCGGTGACGCGCTCCCGCGCCGACATCGCGACCGTGTTCGCGACGATCAGCGTGACCGCGAAGAGGATGATGATCGAGATCCCGTTGATGAGGAACTTGACGTTGCCCATCATCTCCATGAACTGCAGCTGGAATTGCTTCTCGGTCAGGGTCTTCGTCGGCGCGTCGCTGTTCTCGAACATCTTGTCGATCGCGGCCGCCACGCGCGGCACGTTCTCCCCGCTGTCGACCTTGAGGTAGTACAGCCCCGTCACCTTGTTCGCCAGCACCCAGTCCGACTGATTCAGGTACTCGTTGTGGAAGAAGATGTTCGACTCGTCTCCCGCGTTGTACGGCCCGACGTAGACGAGGTCCGCGTTCAGGGGTATGTAGGTTCCCTTCAGGACGATGTGGTCGCCCTTCTTCCAGCCGAACTTCTTCGCGATGCTCGCGCCCGCGACGAAGCCGTTGCGCGTGGCCTTCCACTCGGCGTTGACCTGCGGGTCGATCTTCGCGTCGTCGAAGATCTTGTCGAAGTAGATGTCGGGATCCGTCGAGAGCTGGCCGATCCAGTTCTCCGGCTTGTCGTCCTTGTAGACGCCTCCGAACCAGAGCTCCGGCGACACGGCCACGACGCCCGGGATCTGCTCGATCCTCTGCCGCTGGGAGAGCGGCAGGAAGTTGCCGAGACCCGTGGCGTGCTGGACGACCAGGCGGTTGGCGCCCCGTCCGCCGGACGGATCCGCCACCATCGCCTGCAGGAGCGACGTCAGGATGACGATGAGCACGAGGACGAGCACGATCGAGCTCGCGGTCAGGGTCGTCCGCAGCTTCTTGCGGAACACGTTCTTCCAGATCAGGTGGAAGTACTTCATACCGACCTCATCGAGCCGGTTCGCTCGTCCGCATGGAGGACGCCCTTGTCGAGGTGGACCATGCGGTGGGCGCGGCCGGCGGCCCTGGGATCGTGCGTCACCATGACGATCGTCTTGCCGAACTCCTCGTTCAGACGACGGAGCAGGTCGAGGATCTCGTCGCCCGATTTCGCGTCGAGATCGCCCGTGGGTTCGTCCGCGACCAGGATCTTCGGGTCGGAGACGATCGCCCGGGCGATCGCTACGCGCTGCTCCTGCCCGCCGGAGAGCTGCCTCGGGTAGTGATCCATCCGGTCGGCGAGGCCGACGATCGAGAGGGCCGTCTCGACGTGTTTGCGGCGATCGGCCTTCTTCAGGGGGGTCAGCAGGAGCGGAAGCTCCACGTTCTCGAACGCGGTCAGGACCGGCAGCAGGTTGTAGAGCTGGAAGATGAAGCCGATCGTGTTCGAGCGCCAGCGCGCGAGCTCCGTCTGCCCGAGCGTCGCGATGTCCCGGCCGCCCACCGCGATCCGTCCGCGAGTCGGCGAATCGATGCCGGCGATCAGATTCAAGAGCGTCGTCTTGCCGGAGCCCGACGGCCCCATCAGCGCGACGTACTCCCCTTCGGGGATGTCGAGGTTGATTCCGAGAAGAACCGGAACCTCGATCTGGTCTCTCCGGTAGACCTTCTCCACCTGGTCGATGCGAATCAGCGGCTCGGCCATGCTCAACTCTCCTGTCCTTCCACTCGGACCTTTTCCCCGTCCTTGACCTGGACTCCGCCGGCGAGCGAGATCAGGCGCTCGCCGCCCTGCAGCCCCTGGGTGATCTCGACCTGTCCCTGCACGTCGCCGCCCGCCGTGACCGGCGTGAACACCGCACGTCCGTCCACGACACGGAACACGCCTGCGCGGCCGCCCACCGTCGTCAGCGCCGCCTTCGGGACGACGATGCGCGCCCGCGTCGCCTTGCCCTGGGTCGGCGCGCTCGTGAAGCTCACGCGGGCCGAGAGGTCCGGCAGGACGCGGTCGTCCGGATCGAGAAACGCGACCTTGACGCGCACCGTGGCTTTCTGCCGGTCGGCCGCCGGAACGATCTGGCGAAGGAAGCCATGGTAGACCTTGTCCGGAACGGCATCGAGCGAGATCTCGGCCGGCTGGTTCTTCGCGAGCCTCGAGAGATTCGCCTCGTTGACGTCGGCGCCGACGTAGAGAGAGGAAAATTCCACGATCGTCGCGATCGCGCCGCCCGAGCCGCCGCCCGAGGGCGAGGATCCGAACGGCGAGACCGCCTCGCCGACGAAGGCGCGCTTGGCCGTAATGACGCCCGTGAAGGGCGCCCGAATGATGGTGTAGTCGAGGAGCGCCTCCGTGTACTGCACGCGGGCTCGCGTGGCGGCCTCCGACGCCACCGCCGCATCGAAGGCGGACTTCGGGGCGAGGCCCTGGTCGAAGAGGTTTTTCTGCCGGTCGCGCTCGGCCGCGGCATTGACCCAGTTGGCCTTGGCCTCCGCGAGCTGGGCGTCGAGGTCCGTCGAGTCGAGGCGGGCGATGACGTCGTCTTTCTTGACGCGCGTCCCCTCGGTCACGTTCAGTTCCGTTATGCGCGAGGTGATCTTCGGAGAGAGGTCGGCCTTGCGCTCGGCTTCCACGTACCCGCTCGCCGTCAGGACCGTGGTCGCCTGCCCCTCCGTCACGACGGAGGCGGTCACGACCTCGACCCGGGCGGGTCGAAGGCCTCGGCCGGCCACGAAATACGCGGCGATCCCCGCCGCGACGACGACGACCGCTCCGAGCAGCAGGCCTCCTCGGCCTCCGCTTCGGCGCTCGGGCTCGCGCTGGATGCGAAGGGCCGACAGGTCGGCGGGCTTGGGGGCTTCCTGGCTCATGGTCTCGAAAATTCGAGCCGCCATTCTATTCTCGACACCCGGGCGTTCGGAGGACCGATCTCCCTCATCGGGCGGTGGGCTCGGCGAGGGGCCGCCGCCGACGGCGGAGGGGCGAAGGCGCCGTGATAACATTTTTCGAGGAGGTGGGTCATGAGGAGCCGCTTGCTCGCGTTTGCGGTCCTGCTCGCCTGCGCCTTCGCGCTCCGAGCCGAAGACAAGTTCTATCAGGTCAATCTCGCCCCATCCGGCAGCGTCATCTCCAGGGGGTTGCCCGTGACGAAGGGTCAGATGGTCGTCTTCAAGGAGTATCCGAGCGGGACGCTGGTCAGCTTTCCCCGCGCCAACGTCAAGAGCGTCCTGACCATCGCGCCGAATAGCGCTCGTGCGAGCAACGCCGCCGAGCAGGTGATCCCGATCGGCAACCTCGCGATGCAGGGCGGAGCGTCCCAGGGCGGACCGACCAACGCGCGCGTGATCGGGCAGCCCAAACCGGCGTCGAACACCATCGGGGGGCCCGGCTTCTACAGCAACCTCGTTCCCGGACAATCGGAGGCGATGCCCAATTCGGCCAACGACTACCAGGTGGGAAGAACGTTCGCCTACGGGCCCGCGAACGCGACGCAGTCCTCAACCGGCGACGCTCCGACGGCTCCGAGCCTGACGAACGGACAGAATCCGCCACAATAACGTCGCCTTCGCTCGCTCGGGATCTGCGCGCCCCTCTGGGCGCGCATCGGCCGGCGGCTCGCGCAAAGGCGCTCGACCGCCGGCCTGATCCCTGCGCTCGCTGCGGCTCCCGCGGCGTGAGCCTCCACCTCGCTTCGCTCAGGTGACTTCTCACGCCGCGAGCTTCACCAACACCGCCGCGCATCGAGTCACCCTGATCGCCCAAAGCAAGTAGAGTCCGCGCCCGCGACCCTGAGGGGAGACCGTGCGACAATCGGGCAAAATCAAGGGAGGCGACCATGCTCCATCTGGCGCTCGCCGCATTTCTGGCCGCGACCGCAGCGGCGGAACCCGCGTATTTCCGCCTCGCGCTCGCGCCATCGGGCAGCCGGGTTTCGATCGGAGAGCCTGTGGTCAAGGGGGGGATGGTCGTCTTCCATGCGTACCCGGACGGGAAACTGATGAGCCTCCGCCGGGCGGATGTCCGAAGCTACTCGCGGGTCACGGCGAAGGAAGCCGCAGGACCGCCTCCGGAAACCCTCAAGGCGATCGGCAATCTCGCGATGCAGGGTAGCTCGCCGACGACCGCCTCGCCGGGCCGCTCGACGGCGGGCGTGAAGGCGATCGCCGCCAGCCACGGTCCGACCATCATCCCGACCGCCGACGGCCTCGCGGTGACGACATCGAGTCCCGCCGACCGGCCGCCGGACTGACTCCGGCCGCGGCACGGCCTGCGACGCAGCTCACACGGGTTCGCCGAGGCGGCGAGTGACAATCGTCTCGAAGGAGATCGCCCGATGCTGCACCTCGCGGCTGTGCTCTACCTCGCCTCGGTCGCGGCGGGACCGGCCTACTTTCGGCTCGACCTCTCGCCTTCGGGTGACCTGGTGACGATCGGCGAACCGATGGTAAAGGGCGAGATGGTCGTCTTCCACGAGTACCCCGACGGGAGGCTCATGAGCGTTCGCCGCTCGGACGTCAAGACCTCCACGCGCATCAGCGCGGAGGAGGCCTCAGCGCCGATCACCATCCGACCGGCCGCCCATTCGGCCGTGCCGCGACGTCCAACGCCGTCTGCGACGTCGGCCACACACCCAAAAGTGAAGGGTTCCCAGTCGGCGAAGTAGGGAGCGCCCGCCCCAGGCCTAGATGTGAATCGCGTGCCCCAGGACGGCCTCCGAGGCCTCGTGGATGCCTTCGGACAGAGTCGGGTGGGCGTGGATCGTCCGGACGAGCTCCTCCGAGGTCGCCTCGAGTCTGATCGCGGCGCAGGCCTCGGCGATCAGCTCGGTCGCGGACGGGCCGATGACGTGGACTCCGAGGACCTCGTCGTATCTCTTCTCCGCCACGATCTTCACGAAGCCGGAAGCCTGGTTCAGGATGCGGGCCTTTCCGATCGCGGAGAACGGGAACTTGCCGACGACGACGTCGTAGCCGCGCTCGCGCGCCCTCGCCTCGGTCAGGCCGACGGACCCGATCTCCGGCGAGCAGTACGTGCAGCCCGGGACCTGGTCGTAGTTGATCGGCTGCGGATTCTTCCCCGCCATGTGCTCCACGGCGACCACGCCTTCCGCCGACGCCAGGTGGGCCAGCGCCTGCGTGGGCAGCACGTCGCCGATCGCGTAGACGCCGGGCGCCGCCGTCCGCATCATGGCGTCGACCTTGACGTAGCCCTTCTCGGTCGCGACGCCGGCCGCCTCGAGACCGATTCCGTCGGTCAGAGGACGGCGGCCGACCGCCATGAGCACCTTCTCGGCGCGGAAGGTCTCGGTCTTGTCTCCCGTCGAACGCGCGAGCAGCTCGGCGCCGGTCTCGCCGCGCGTCAGCCGCTCGACGCGCGTGTCGGGATAGATCGCGATGCCCTGCCGCTTGAACGAGGCCGCGAGCTCGCGCGAGATCTCCTCGTCCTCGACCGGAACGATGCGCGGCAGGACCTCGATGATCGTGACCTTCGACCCGAAGCGGGCATACATCGATGCGAACTCGACGCCGACGGCGCCCGAGCCGATCACGACGAGCGACTTCGGCACCTCGGCGACCTCGAGCATCCCGGTCGAGGAGAGGACCGTCTTCTCGTCGATCTCCATCCCCGGCAGCGCGCGGGGCGTCGAGCCGGTGGCGATCATGACGTTCTTCGCCGCGTAGATCGTCTCCGCGCCGTCGGCACCGGTCACCGAGACGCGCCCGCTCCCGGCGAGGCGCCCGAAGCCGGCCGCCAGGTCGACGCGGTTCTTCTTCATCAGGTAGGAGACGCCGTTGGTGGACTGCCGCACGATCTTCTCGCGGTGCTTGTGCGCGGCCGCCATGTCGAGGCGCACCTCCCGGGCGGAGACACCGACCTCCGCGGCGTGGCGCGCTTCCTCCAGGACGTCCGCGGTGTGCAGGAGAGCCTTGGTCGGAATGCATCCCCACAGCGTGCAGACGCCGCCGAGGCGGGGCTCCTTCTCGACGACGAGGACCGACATGCCGAGCTGCGACGCGCGGATCGCGGCGACGTACCCGCCCGGCCCGGAACCGATGATGCAGAGGTCATAGGTCTTGGCTTCCGTCATAGGGCGGAGAGCCTATCAAACGGGCCGCCGATCAGGAGTCGACGCCCTCCCCCGCCTTCGTCGGCTCGAGCGCGAAGCCGTTGTTGAAGCGATTGAAGTAGGCGAAGAGGCCCACGACCGCCGCGATCTCCACGATCTCGGCCTCGTCGAAGTGCGAGCGCAGCTCGGCGAAGACCGCGTCGGGAACCCGATTCGCGTCCCGCGTCAGGTGGAGGCCGAACCGCAAAGCCGCCCTCTCGCGATCCGTGAACGGACCGGCCTCGACGTCGCGGAGCGCGGCGATCTGCTCGGGTGTCGAGCCGGTACGGCCGGCGAGGATCGTGTGCGAGGCCGAGCAGTAGCGGCTGGCGTTCTCCTGCGACGTCTGCAGCGCCAGCATCTCCTTGAGCTTGAGCGGCACCGTCCCCGATCCCATGACCGCGGCGAAGTGCGCGTCCATCGTGGTCAGGAGCCACGGCCGATGCGCGAAGACGCGATACATGTTCGGGATGTTTCCGCGCTCGGCGATCTTGCGCTCGAACGCCTCGCGGACCGCGCCCGACGTCTTCGAGCGGCCGACCAGGGAGATTCTCGCCATCGTTCCTCCGGCGGCGAATGCTATCTCGGGGGCAACGTAGAATCGGGTCCGCATGAGACGCCTCGCGAGCCCGGCGGCCTGTCTCGCCGCCGCCCTCCTGGCCGGCGCGTGCGGCGGGGAAAAGCCGGCCGCGGATTCGCAGGGGATCAAGATCGGGTTCTTCGGCGCGCTGACGGGTCCGACCGCGACCTTCGCGATCTCGGGAAAGAACGGCGTCCTGCTCGCGGCCGACGAGATCGATCGCGCCGGCGGAGTCCTCGGCCGTCCCGTCGAGATCCTGAGCGAGGACGACCGCGGCGAGGCCTCCGAGGCCGCGACGGCCGTCTCGAAGCTGATCACGCGCGATCACGTCGTCGCGCTCATCGGCGAGCAGGCGTCGTCCCGGACGCTGGCCGCGGCGCCGATCGCCCAGAGCTACCGCGTTCCGCTGATCTCCCCCACCTCCACCAACGTCGAGGTGACGAAGAAGGGCGACTACATCTTCCGCGCGTGCTTCATCGACGCCTACCAGGGACAGGTGCTCGCGACCTTCGCCCGCAGGAACCTGAACGCGCGAACCGCCGCGATCCTGACCGACACGCGCAGCGACTACAGCGTCGGACTCGCGGAGAGCTTCCGCAAGGCGTTCACGGCGGCCGGCGGAACGATCGCCGCCGAAGCCAAGTATTCGGAGGGGGACAGCGATTTCTCGGCGCAGCTGACGGCCCTGCGCCCGTCGAGCCCGGACGTGCTGTTCATCCCCGGCTACTACACGGACGCGGGCCTGATCGCTCGCCAGGCGAGGTCGCTCGGCCTGAAGGCGACGCTCCTCGGGGCGGACGGGTGGGACTCGCCGAAGCTCACCGAGATCGGGGGCGAGGCGATCGAGGGCGCGTACCTCTCGAATCACTACTCCGTGGACGATCCGAAGCCGGCCGTGCGCAAGTTCGTCGAGGCCTACCGCGCGCGATACCGCGCCGATCCGGACTCGATCGCCGCCTCGTCCTACGACGCGATGCGCCTGCTCGCCGACGCCATCACGCGCGCCGGCTCGACGGAGGGAAAGCGAATCCGCGACGCGCTCGCCGCGACGAAAGATTTTCCGGCCGTCACCGGCTCGATCACGATGGACGCCGACCGAAACCCGATCAAGCCGGCCGTCGTGCTCCGCGTCGAAGGCGGCCGCTTCCGCTTCGCCGACTCCATCGCCCCCGTGACGCCGAATCCCTAGGGCCTGTCACGGCAGTCCTGTGTCGCGTTGTCTTCGTCGGGGCGGCCCTTGCAGCCGCCCGCGGCCGGGGAGGAGCCCTGCCCCTGCGATCCTTCGGCTTCGGCTCTAGCGACCCTCGTTACAGAACACTAGGGCGCCGGAGGAGTGAAATCGAGGATGAACTCGTCGAACGAGGCCTGACCCGGGCCTTCGGCGACGAGGCCGGTCTTGCCCGCGACGGGATGCGGATCCTTCGCCTCGAAGAGCTTCCGGTCGCGGAAGAACACCGTCAGCGACGCCCCCGAGGCCACGACCGAGAATTGCTCCCAATCCCGGTCGAGCGCGGCGCGGCCGCGGCCGAGGACGGTCGGCTTTCCGTCGCGGTACGAAGTCAGGACCGTGTCGCCGGTGTTCATGTCGGCGACGAGCACGACGAAGTCCTTCTCGCCGGCCATGCGCAGGAGCAGCCCGCCGCGTCCGCCGAGGCGCTTCATGAAAGTCTTTACCGAGCCGTCCTGAAAAGAGTAAGTGCGCCGGACGGCGGCGGCGATCGAATCGGGCGGACGGTCCGCATCGACCTGGGAGAGGCAGTTGGGGGCGGACGGCGCGTTCGAGTCCCCGAGGACCAGCCAGCGCGCCGTTCCCGGCGCTCCGAGGACCGCGAGGTCGAAGTAGGCGGGCGGCCGCACCATCGTGTCGGTGTCGAAGTGATTGCGGACCGTCTCGGCGGACAGGGGCGCGGCCAGAGCGAGCGCCACGGCGAGCGAGGCGCCGGGGAAGATCCTTCGTATGAGCTTCATCGAGGCCGAAAAACGCAGGAAATGCCCTAAAATTCCCCTTCATGGAACACGCCAACTCCCCGAACCGAAGCCGCACCTACCGCACGAGCCGGGACGGATACGCGTTCGTGCTCGATCGTTCGAACGTCGAGAAACTCAAGGCGATGGCCGATTTCGAAGGCCGGGAAGAGCCGGCGGTCGCCGAAGACTTCCTGCGCTCGCGCGCGGAGGCCTGGGCGGACGTCCTCAGCTCCGCGGGCGCCGAGCCGGGCGAGATCGCCGTCGAGATCGACCCCCATCAGAAGAAGGCGCGCCTCTCGAAGGCGACCCGCATCGTGATCACGGCAGATATCTAAGTCCAACGCCCCCCCCACCGGCTCCTCCTAGAAGCTCAGGATCCCCCGGATCCGGTTCTCGAGCGCCAGGAAGGCCTGGCGGGAGTACGGGTCCACGACGACGCGGACTTCGTTCGGCGAGGGCACGTCGTCGACGATCGAGGCGGCGAGGCGCTCGGCCTGGCCGTCGAAGAAAGCCTCGCCGATCTCGGAGTCCGACTTTCCGCGCGATCCGGGCAGCTCGCGGAGTCGGGCCAGATCCGGCGGATCGAGACGCAGCCGGTAGCCCCGGCAATCGCGATAGAGCGGTTCGCGGCGGTCGGCCAGGTCCGGCCGGGCGCGAGGCGTCATGGCCGCGCGCGCGGGCGCCGGGACGGGCGCAGGCTCCGGAAGCGCACCGGTCACGGCTTCGGCGGCCGGGCGCGGCTCGGGGGCGGGCTCGGCTTCGAGCGACGCGAGCTCCGACAGCTCGGCGTCGTCGTCGGGCAGGAACGCCGGATCGTCCGGCGGAGGAACGGGATCGTCGGACATGGCCGCCTCGCTCTCAGCGCCCCGCGAGGACGTTCTTCGAGATCACGATGCGCTGAATTTCGCTCGTTCCCTCGTAGATCGTCGTCACACGGGCATCGCGATAGTACCGCTCGACCGGATACTCCTTCGAATAGCCGTAGCCGCCGAAGATCTGCACCGCGCGTGCGGCGATGGCGTTGGCCGCCTCGGTCGCGTAGACCTTGGCCATGGAGGATTCCTTCGAAAAGCGCGCCCCGGGCGCCTCGGAGCGCATCGCCGCGCGATACGTCAGGACCCGCGACGCTTCGAGCTGCACGCGCATGTCCGCGATCTGAAATGCGATCGCCTCGTGCTCGGCCAGCCGGCGGCCGAAGGACTCTCGCGTCTTCGCGTATTCGACCGAGGCTTCGTAGGCGGCCTGGGCGATTCCGATTCCCTGGGCGGCGATGCCGATCCGCGAATGGTCGAGGGTCGTCATGGCGATCTTGAAGCCCTCGCCCTCGGCGCCCAAGCGCCGATCCCCGGGAAGCCGCACGTCATCCAGGTAGATCGCGGCCGTCTTCGACGAGCGCAGACCCATCTTGTCTTCCGGCGCCCCGACGCGCAGCCCCCGATCCGCCGACGACACGAGGAACGCGGTGATCCCGTGAGTCCCCGCGGAAGGATCCGTCATGGCCATGACCACGTACCAGTCCGCCTCGCCCGCATTGGTGATCCAGGCCTTCGCGCCGTTTAGCACGTAGCCCTCGCCGTCGCGGACGGCCCGGGTCTTCTGGTTGGCCGCGTCCGAGCCGGACTGGGGCTCGGTCAGAGCGTAGGCTCCGAGGGCCTGCCCGGAGGCGAGCGGCTTGAGGATCTTCGCCTTCTGATCCTCGGTGCCGAACTTCCAGATCGGATAGCAGACGACGGAGTTGTTGACCGAGACGATCACCGCCGTCGAGGCGCACACGCGCGCGAGCTCCTCGATGGCGAGAACGTAGGACAGCGCGTCCGCCCCGGCGCCGCCGAGGCTTTCGGGAATCATGATTCCCATGACGCCGAGCTCGCCCAGGCGGCCGATGAGCTCGCGCGGAAAGCGCTCCTCCTTCTCCCAGGCGGCCACGTGCGGAGCGATCTCCGCGGCGGCGAAGTCGCGCACCGCCTCGCGAATGCGCTTCTGATCCTCGGTCAGCTCGAAGTTCATGGTCTCGGACCCGGAGAAGGCGGAGCGCCGCCCGGGCCGGGCGAACCGGCGCCGGGACCGCGGCCGCGGCGGCGCCGGCGGCGGCGGCGCTTGCCCGCGCCGCCCGGAGCCGCGCCGCCGGCGGGAGCCGGGGCCGCCGCGGGCGGACGCCGGTCGGGTCCGCCGGAACGAGCACCGGGGGCCGCGGACGGCGGCTGCGAGGCGCGAGCGCCTCCGGCCGGCGGACGGCCTCCCGGACGCCGCTCGCGGTCGCGCGGCGGGGCGCTCGGACGCGGGCCGGCCCGCTCCCCACCCCGCCCGCCTCGCCCTCCGCGCCGGCGGCGCCGGCCTCCCTCGCGGCGGGGCTCGGGGGTGTCCACCCAGCCCTCCTCGAGATGGCGGAACGTGACGAGGATCTCGGGTTTTCCGGCCTGCGCCCGGAGCAGCTCCACGATCTTCGCCCGCAGGGCGGCGGCGGGGTCCGATGTGAGCGTGGGAATGCGCTCGGCGTCGAAGAGCACCATGCGCGTCCATCCGATGCGCCGCCTCGTTCCGTCAGGCGCGTCGAAGTCCATGACGAAGAGGTCGCGCTCGTGATCGAGCGAATGCTCGCGGAACGCCAGATCCGGAAGCGCCTCGCCGCAGATCGCCTTCAGGAGCGGGAGATGCTTCTCCCCTCCCTCGAGGGTCTGCTCCATCGAGACCACGCGGTCCCGAAACATTCGTGTCTGGCCCATTAAGACTCCGTCGCGGCGCGAAGCGCCGCCTCCGCCCTCTCCCTCTCCCGGCGGGAGAGGGGTGGGGTGAGGGGCCGGGACCGAGCCGTGCTTCTCATCCGATCGCCAGCCCGGCGTCCCGGAAGACCTCGCGGGCGATGATCAGCCGGTGGATCTCGCTCGTTCCCTCGTAGATCTCGGTGATGCGCGCGTCGCGGAAGTTGCGCTCGACCGGGTATTCCTTGGTGTAGCCGTAGCCGCCGTGGATCTGCAGCGCCTTGGTCGTCACGCGCTGCGCCATCTCGGCGGCGAAGAGCTTGGCGACGGCCGCCTCCATGGAATAGCGGCCGCCGTTCTTCTTGACCTCGTCCTTGGCCGCCGCGGCCTTGCGCGTCAGCAGGCGCGCCGCGTCCACCTCGGTCGCCATGTCGGCGAGATAGAAGCGCAGCGCCTGAAATTCCGCGATCGGCTTTCCGAACGCCCTGCGCGCCTTCGCATAGCCCACCGCCGCCTCGAAGGCTTCCTGCGCGATGCCGACCGCCTGCGCCGCGATGCCGATGCGGCCCCCGTCGAGCGTGGACATCGCGATCTTGAACCCGTCGCCCTCCTCGCCGAGCCGGTCGGCGGCGGGGACGCGCACGTCGGTCAGGAAGATCTCGACGGTGCCCGACGCGTTGACGCCGAGCTTGACCTGGTGCCTCGAGCGGTCGAAACCGGGCGAGGCCGCGTCGACGACGAACGCCGAGATGCCCTTGATCTTCTTCTCCGGGCTCGTCATGGCGAAGAGGAGGCAGAGATCGGCGTTCGACCCGCACGTGATGAAGACCTTCTGCCCGGAGATCCGGTAGTGGTCGCCCTCCCGGATCGCGCGCGTCTTCTGGTTTCCGGCGTCCGAGCCCGCGTCGGGCTCGGTCAGGGCGAAGCAGCCGAGCTTCTCTCCCTTCGCGAGAGGAGCGAGGAAGCGCTTCTTCTGGTCCTCGTTTCCGAAGCGGTCGATCGGGTCGCAGACCAGCGAGTTGTTGACCGACAGGATCACGCCCGTGTTCGCGCACGCTCGCGAGATCTCCTCGATGACGATCGCGTAGGAAACGGTATCCATCCCCGAGCCGCCAAGCTCCGCCGGAACGGCGACGCCCGCGAGGCCGAGCTGTCCCGCCTCCGCGAAGGTGTCGCGGGGAAACTCGCCGGTCTGGTCGATCCGCGCCGCCCGAGGGCGCACGACCTCCTCCGCGAACTCCCGGACCGAGGCCTGCAGCAGCTGCTGCTCCTCCGTGAGCTCCAGATTCATGGGAGGCGGATCTTAGCAGCAGGCCGGAGACATCCAGCCGGGCCCGCGGCTTACGGACAGGCGAAGGCTTGCGTGTCCTGGAGGGGCTGGAAGGGTTGTCCCAGTGGGTTCATGTATACCTGCGAGGCTCCGGTGACCGTGTCCTCGACGAGCATCGTCACGTCGACGTTGGTCAGGCCGCCGGCAAACACCCAGAAGTTGGAATCGAGGGCGCACCCGTCGAGGACCTTGACGATCAGCTCGATGTTGGCCGAGGAGAAGAACCAGAAGTAGCCGGAGTCGCTCGAGAGCGACACCGCGGTGCCGGCTCCGCTCGTGTTGTCCGACTTCGTCCAGAACGCCGTCACGCGGAATCGCGCATTCTCGAGGCACAGCGTGTTCCGGTCGGTGACGCAGCTTCCGAGGGAGGACGGGGCGAGCCACTGCTGCACCGCCGGAAACGTGGATGAGAACGCGCCGTCGACCGAATCGTTGTTGACGTTGTCGCAGTCGTCGCCGGTGTTCGTTCCGCATCCGCCGAACAACTGTCCCACGACGCGCAGGTCCTCGAGCATGGCCGGAGAGCCCGAGCTGCCGCCCCCCGTGCCGCCCTCGATGTCCTGTTCGTAGATGAAAGAGGCCGTCGGGGCTTCCGCACAGGCCTCGTCGCTCGGGATCGGGGTGATCTGCTCCCGCGTGAAAATCTGGGGATCGACGTCGAACATGTTCGCGGCGAGTGGGTAGCTGAGGCGGTAGAGGACCAGGCCGGCGGCGTTTCTGAGGTCGGCCGTCGTCCAGCCCAGGGCGTAGCTGTTGACGGGAGGTTCTTCGGAGAGCTGCAGAAACGTGTAATCGCTCTTGTTCGGCTGCGCGCCGGTCGCGAGCAGCGTCGAGCCGAGCGTCGTCGGGAAGAGACTCTCGTCGGGAGTCGGACCGTTGCAGGTCGCCGTCCGATACTGCCAGACCGCCTCGAGGGACGTCGCCGCCGACTGGTTGTCGAAGCAGTGGTTGGCGGTGAGGAGATAGGGCGTCGTCGGCCCGGCGGTCGTGTTGAGCAGGCCGCCGGAGCAGATGTAGGAGCTCCCGGCGTCAACGAAGGTGAGCTGGGCGACGGCGTTGCCGGCCTGGACGACGTTCGGCCAGTCGGCCAGCGTCACGCAGCTGCGGTCGACGAAGCAGGAGTCGTCCTTGGGACGGAGCAGCGTCTCGCCGGATTTCATGATGTGCACGACGCCGCCCACGCGAAGCGTCGCGCCCGCGAGATCGGCCGCGGATGCAGCCGGAATCCGCACCTCGATCGAGATCGAGCCCGAATAGATCGTGTTCGTCCAGAATCCCTCGGGCCGCGTTCCCGACGCGAATTCGTACGGCCCCTTGATCTCGCCGTCGTCGCCGTACACGTAGACGCGGCTGCCCGGCGGGAGACGCGCCTCCGGGAGATAGAGCCGAAGGGCGCCGGCGCCGGTCGACGAAAAAGACGCGGTCCAGACCAGCGTGCCGTCGGCGAGGCGCTCCAGGAACCCGCCCGACTCGGTCCGCGATTCTCCGGTGGCGAGGTTCGGCAAGCCGGCAAACCCAACGGGGCCGGGAAGGCTGCGCGTGATGCCGTTCTTGACCGCCGCTCTCTTCGGCCGAAAACCCGGGCCCGTGCGGCGGTCCGGTTCCCGGAGACTCTCGCGCTCCGCCGCCGTCAGCTCCCCGAGATCGTGCCGCGCCGAGGCCGGAAGGCGCTGGGCGGAGAGCGAAAGATCCGCCGCCTTCGGGGCGGCTTTCGGGGGAGCCGCCGGCTGGTACGGGGCCGCGCCGACCTGGATGACCGGGGTCCGGTTGTCGGCGGCGAGGGCGGCCGCGCCGCAGAGCGCCGCGGCGATTGCCGCCGTGACCAAACCCCTGCCCGCGCTGACCACTCGCATCATTCGGCCGATGATAACGCCGCTCCTCCGGACGGCTATGCCCGGCGCAGCCAGATTCCCTTGAGATATTCGCCCTCCGGGCAATCGAGGGACACCGGGTGATCGGGGCCCGCTCCCTGTCGGGCCACGATCGAGAACGGGACGCCCGCGTCGAGGCTCGCGGAGAAGACGACCTTCTGGAAGAGGTCCGCGTCGACCAGCCCCGAGCACGAGCACGTCAGCATCAGCCCGCCCGGAGCGACGAGCGACATCGCGATCCGGTTGACGTCCTTGTAGCCCCGGGCGGCTCGCTCGACGTCCGACTTCTTCTTCGCGAAGGCCGGCGGATCGCACACGACGACGTCCCACCGCTCGCCCGAGGCGCCGCGGCGGCGCAGGTCCTCGAAGACGTCGGCCTGGACGAAGTCGGAATCGTCGGCCGCGAAACCGTTCGCGGCGCGGTGCTCACGCGAGAGCTCGAGGGCCGCGGCGGAGGAATCCACGTCGACTGCCCGGGAGGCGCCGCCGGAAAGCGCGGCGACCGAGAAAGCGCCGGAATAGGAGAAGAGGTTCAGGACGCTCCCGCCGCGCGCGAGCGCCCGGAGGCGTGCGCGATTCTCGCGTTGGTCGAGAAAGAAGCCGGTTTTCTGTCCGGAGGCAAGGTCGGCGAAGAAGCGCAGACCGTTCTCGAGGAAGGATGCGCGCGGTCCTGGGCCCCTGAACCCGCCTCTCCCCCCGCCGGCGGGAGAGGGAGGGGTGAGGGGGGCTTTCCCCGGTCCCTCGCCGCGCCGCTTTCCCGCACGACCAGGTGCTTCGGCGCGAAGACCTCGCGCGCGGCGGCATCGATTTCCGCGCGCCACGCCTCCGTCCCCGCCGTCAGCAGCTCGAGAACCGCCGTCTCGCCGTAGACGTCGAGAAGGACTCCCGGACAGCGGTCCCCCTCGGAGTTGACGGCGCGATAGCCGGTGGTCTCGGGCGGCACGATCGAAGCGCGCAGCGCCCTCGCCGCCGCGAAGCGCTCGCGAAACAGCGCCGCGTCCGGAACCCGGCCGTCGAAGGTCCAGAGGCGCGCGAGGATCTGCGAATCCGGCGAGTACGCGCCGTGCGCGAGAATGCGGCCGTGCGCGTCCGCGACCTCGGCGACGCCGTCCGAACCGTCGCCCTCCACGCGGGCGACGGCGCCCGAAAAGAGCCAAGGGTGCCGGCGCCGCACCGACGCCTCGCGCCCCGGCTTCAACCGGAGCTGGATCAAAGTCCGCGGATCGTCCGGGAGACGGTGATCATGCGACGTTCCCTCTCTTGTCGGTGGGCCCGCGAAGCGGGCCCATCAGGTTCCGTGTCCGAAAATACACCTCAACGCGCGGCGGCCCCGCTTCGTAATACAGGCAGAGACACAGATCTCCTCCTTCGGAGCCCCCCGGCGACGGGGGGCTTATTTTTTCGTCGGAGGATCGGGAGGCGGCTCAGCGGCGCCCGAGGGCGGACAGGATCCCGTACGAGAGCGCCCCGATCGCGGCCGCCATCGGAATCGTCAGGACCCAGGCGTAGACGATCCGGCCCGCGACTCCCCATCGCACCGCCCGGACGCGCTGGGCCGCGCCGACGCCGATGACCGCGCCCGTGATCGTGTGGGTCGTCGAGACCGGCACTCCGGTCAGCGAGGCCAGCGCGATCGTGGCCGCGGCGCCGGTCTCGGCGCAGAAGCCGCTGTACGGCTTCAGCTTCGTGATCCGGCTTCCCATCGTGCGCACGATGCGCCACCCGCCGGTGAGTGTCCCGAGCCCGATCGCGAAATGCGCCGACAGGATGATCCACCACGGGATCGATCTCATGTCCGGCAGGTGCATCCAGTGAAGCGCGGAGCGCGGATCCCGGAAGAGCGCCTCGTTGGCGACGAGGAGGCTCGCGATGATGCCCATCGTCTTCTGGGCGTCGTTGGCGCCGTGAGAGAGCGAGTATCCCGCGGCCGAGAAGAGCTGGCCGCGCCGGAACCAGCGGTCGACCGCGCCGTACGGCGTCTTTTGGAAGGTCCACGTCACCGCGACCATCAGCGCCCACGACACGGTCATGCCCAGGACCGGCGAGAGCACGATGAACGAGAGCGTCTTCACCCAGGCCATGCCCGGAACGATCGCCCGAATGCCGACCCGCGCCACGGCCGCCCCGGCGTAGCCGCCGATGAGGGCGTGCGAGGACGACGACGGGATCCCGAAGTACCAGGTGATCAGGTTCCACGCGATCGCCCCGAGGAGGCCGCCGAGAACCACGTCGGAGTTGACGACCCGGATGTCGATCAGGTCCGCCCCGATCGTCTTCGCCACTGCGGTCCCGAAGACGAAGGCCGCGACGAAGTTGAAGAAGGCGGCCCACCCGACCGCGACCAGGGGCGACAGGACGCGCGTCGAGACGACCGTGGCGATCGAGTTCGCCGAGTCGTGCATGCCGTTGATGAAGTCGAAGACGAGGGCGATCCCGATGATGAGGAGGACGTACGGCATGGCGGTCGGCGAGCCTGCCCGCTCAGGAGTGCTTGAGGACCACGCTCTCGAGCACGTGCGCCACCGCGACGCAGGAGTCGATGCACCGCTCCATGTTGTCGTAGACGTCCTTCCACTTGATGACCTCGATGGCGGGAAGGCCGTTGGCGAAGAGGGACGCGACCGCGTCGTGGTAGACGATGTCGCCCTCGTTCTCGAGCCGCTTGATCCGGATGCAGTGCTCCATGACGCCCTTCTGTTTGCGCAGGAGGGCGACCGCCTCGACGAGCTCCGCGGTCGTCTTGACGATGAGCTCGCACAGGGCCTTCGAGATGGGAGTCGGCGCGTCGATCCGGTAGATCTCGAGCCGCCGCACCGTGCCGTCGATCAGGTCGATGACGTCGTCGAGGCGCACGGCGAGCCGGTGGATGTCCTCGCGGTCGATGGGCGTGATGAAGGTCTGGTCGATTCCCCGAAGGATCTCGTGGGAGATCGCGTCGCACTCGTGCTCGAGCCGCTTGATCTCCCCGAGGACCGTCGGAACGCCCGCCTCTCCGCGGAAGAAGCGCTGCAGGATCCCCGCCGCTTCGCGCACGCGGACCGCGAGCTCGTTGAATCGCTCGAAGTATTTCTCGTCCCGAGGAAGGAAATTCAGCATGCCCACCCTGAAGTGGCGTCATGCTACCTCAGGACTTCAGGCGGAATTGACGCCGCGCGGAAGCTTCTCGGAGCCACGGCCCGGAACTCGTCCGCCCCGTGTCTCCGACGCGGCGTTCTCCCGCCGCGGCTTCATCTTTCTCGGAGCCACGGCCCGGAACTCGTCCGGCCCGTGTCTCCGACGCGGCGTTCTCCCGCCGCGTCTTCAGGCGGCGGCGGGGAAGCTGACGCGAAACGTGCTGCCCTGGCCGACCTCGCCTTCGACGTCGACCGTCGCGCCGTGGAGCTGGGCGATGTGCTTGACGATCGCCAGGCCGAGGCCCGAGCCCGGCCGCCGCTTCGAGCGCGATCGGTCGACCTGATAGAAGCGCTGGAAGATCTTGTCCCGCTCGGCCTTCGGGATCCCGGGACCGAGGTCCTCGACGGAGAATCCGGGCCGGCCGGCCTGGCGGAACACGCGGACGACGACCGGCGCGCCGGAGGGCGAGAACTTGATCGCGTTGTCGAGCAGGTTGCGGGCGAGCTGGCCGAGGCGCCTTCGGTCTCCCATGGCCGTGACTCTTTCGTCGCCCGTCACGCGGACGTCCACGCCGCGCTCCCGGGCGCCGGACTCGAGGTCCTCGGCGACCTCCGTGAGCAGCTCCCTCAGGGAGATTTCCTCGCGCGCGAGCGGGACCGCGCCGCTCTCGATCTGCGCCAGGTCCATCAGATCGTCGATGAGCTCGCGCATGCGGTCGGACTGGCGGCGGATCAGGCCGAGCAGCTCCGCCGACTCGGCCCGGTCGGGCTGGCCTTCGGAGAGCGTTTCGGCGGCCGCGGCGATCGAGGCGATCGGGGTGCGCAGCTCGTGCGACACGTCCGCCACGAACGTGCGGCGCATCGCCTCGGTCCGCTCGAGGCGCGTCACGTCGCGCAGCACGCCGACCGCGGCCGCCCGATGGCCCTCGGGCAGCGGCGCCACCGCGATCTGCCACACGCGGTCGTCGGGCAGCCTCACGGTCCGCTCCGACGTTTCGCCGCTCGAGACCGTCGCCTCGAAGCAGTCGTAGAGCGGGCGCTCGCGGAGCACCTCGTACACTCCGCGGCCGGCCGGCGTCGCGATCCCGGTCATCTCGCCGAAGCGCCCGTTCGCCTCGATGACGCGGAGCTTCGCGTCGACGACGACGAGGCCGTCGGGCAGGCGCTCGAAGACCATTGCCGTGAGGTGCCGCTCCGATTCGGCGCGCTGGACGGCCTGGTTGAGCGCGCTCTTCATGCGCTGCATCGCGCCGCCGAGAAGCTGGACCTCCTCGCCGCCGGCGGAGGGAAGGTCGCGCGCGAAGTCGCCGCCGGCGACCGCCGAGGCCGCGCGCGTCAGCTCGGCGATCGGCTCGGAGAAGCGGCGCGAGGCGCTCGCTCCGATCGCGAAGAGCAGGACGCAGACGGCGAGAATCGCCAGGCGCATCGCCCAGAGGTATCCGGTCTCGACCTGGGAGAGCCGCGCCTCCGAGATCGCGAGACGCAGGACGTTGCCGCCCGGAAGCCGCCGCGCGACGTACAGCATCGGCTTCTGCTCCGTGGGCGACCGCCGCCGCGACGATCCCGTTCCGCTCGCCAATGCCTCGCGCACCTCCGGCCGGTTGGCATGATTCTCCATCGCGGGCACGTCGGCCGGCAGCAGGTCGCTGTCGGCGAGGACGCGTCCGTCCGGGGCGATCCAGGTGATGCGGCAGTCGAGGTCGGACGCCGCGCTGCGCAGAAACGCGTCGCGCGACGCCGGATCGGGGGCCGCTCGCGCGATGTCCTCGGACAGATGCTGGAGCTCGCGGCCGAAACGCTCTGCCGCACGATCCTCCACCGCCCGGCGCAGGGTCGCGTCCGACACGATCACGAGGAATACCACCGCCGCGGCCGCGAGGACGGCGAAGAGGACGGTGAACCGCGCTCGCAGCCGCAAACTATTTCGTCGCGGGAGGCGCCGCCTCGCGATAGCGGTAACCCAGGCCGACGACGGTCTCGATGCGCCGGTCCCCGAGCTTTCGCCGGAGGGCTCGAATGTGGACGTCCACGGTCCGCGTCTCCACGTCCGCATCGTAATCCCAGAGGCGCGCGAGGATCGCGTCGCGGGTGACGACGCGGTTGCGGTTGCGGATCAGAAGCCAGAGGAGGTCGAATTCCTTCTTCGTCAGGTGCACCCGCTCGCCGCCGAGCGCGACCTCGAAGCGCGCCCGATCGACCACGAGGTCGCCGTCCCGGAAGACCTCCTCCTCGGAGGTCTCGAAGGCCGCGACCCGCCGCAGGTGGGCGTGCACGCGGGCGAGGAGCTCGCGCATCGAGAACGGCTTGGTGATGTAGTCGTCCGCCCCGATCTCGAAGCCGAGCAGCTTGTCCCGCTCCTCGACGCGGGCCGTCAGCATGATGATCGGGACCTTGCGCGTCTCGTCGGCGCGGCGCAGCTCGCGGCAGAGCGCGAGGCCGTCGATGTCGGGCAGGTTCAGGTCCAGGATCACGAGGTCGAACGGCTTCTCCTGGACGGCCGCGAGCGCCGCGAGACCCGAGACGTAGTGCTCGACCTGGTATCTCTTTTCCTTCCGCAGGTTCAGGCGGATCGTGTAGGCGATGTCGGCGTCGTCCTCGATGAGGGCGATCCGCTTCATCGCGCCGGTGGAGCTGTCGCTGCGCGCGGCGGCGCCGTCCTTGTGCTTCGTCACTGCGGATTTCATGGTCTCTCGCCTCCGGTCCGTCGGAATTAGCCGAATCTCCCCGTGATGTAGTCCTCGGTGATCTTCTGGCCGGGATTCGTGAAGAGTTTTTCCGTCTGGTCGTGCTCCACCAGCCGGCCGAGCATGAAGAACGCGGTGAATTCGGACACCCGCGCCGCCTGCTGCATGTTGTGCGTCACGATGACGATCGTGAAGTCCCGCTTCAGCTCGTAGATGAGCTCCTCGACCTTGGTGGTCGCGATCGGATCGAGGGCCGAGCAGGGCTCGTCCATCAACAGGACCTCCGGCTCGACGGCGACCGCCCGGGCGATGCACAGGCGCTGCTGCTGACCTCCCGACAGTCCCATGGCGGAAGTGTCGAGCCGGTCCTTGACCTCGTCCCAGAGCGCCGCGCGGCGGAGGGCTTTCTCCACGCGCTCCGGCATCTCCGAGCGCGGACACATGTGATTGATCTTGAGGCCGTACGCGACGTTCTCGAAGATCGACTTCGGAAACGGGTTCGACTTCTGAAAGACCATTCCGACTCGCCGACGCAGGTCCACGATGTCGGTTCCCGTCCCATAGATGTCGCGGCCGTCGAGAAGGACGTCGCCGTCGACCCGCGTGTCCGGAATGATGTCGTTCATCCGGTTCAGGCATCGGAGATAAGTGGACTTGCCGCACCCGGAAGGCCCGATGAAGGCCGTCACGGTCTTCTCCGGGATCCGCAACGAGATGTCCCAGAGAGCCTGCTTCGGCCCGTAGGCGAAGTTCAGTTTCTTCGACTCCATCCGGAGCCGGCGCCCCGCCATGGCCGCGGGGCTCGACGCCGAAATGCCCTCCGGTCCGGGCGATCCCCCGGGCGTTCCCGTCGGAGTCTGCATGTCGGTCGCCACTGTATCGCTCATGTGCGATGCATCCTTTCGAGCCTCCGGGTGACGATGCGCGCGAGCACCGAAAAGGCAAAGACGAAGGCGACCAGCACCAGGGCGCCCGCCCACGCCTGCCGGTGCCAGTCGTCGTACGGCGATACGGCGTAAGTGTAGATCTGCACCGGCAGCGAAGAGATCGGCTGCACGAGGCTCGTCGAGAAAAACCTGTTGTTGAAGGCCGTGAAGAGGAGCGGGGCCGTCTCGCCGGCGATGCGAGCGAGTGCCAGGAGGATGCCCGTCATGATTCCGGGCAGCGCCGCCGGGACCATGACCGAGAACGCGGCCCGCGCCCTCGTCGCTCCCAGCGCGAGCGACCCCTCGCGCAGGCTTCCGGGAACGAGGTTCAGCAGCTCCTCGGTCGTGCGCGTGATGATCGGGATCATCATGAACCCGAGTGCGAGACCGCCGGCAAGGGCCGAGAAGTGCTTGACCGGCAGAACGGCCAGACCGTACGCGAAAATGCCGATCACGATCGAAGGAACTCCGTTCAGGACGTCGGCCGTGAAACGCACGAGCGATCCGAAGGTCTTCTTCCCGTATTCCGAGAGGTAGACTCCCGCGATCACACCCACCGGCACCGCGAACGCGCCGGCGATCAGGATGAGGTAGAGCGTCCCGAGCATCGCGTTGGCCATGCCGCCGCCCGTTTCACCGACGGGCTTGGGCATCCTGGTGAAGAACGCCCAATTGAGCGACGAGAACCCCCGCTCCAGCACGTACGCGAAGACGAAGAAGAGCGGGATCAGGGCCATTACGACCGCCGCGCCGCAGAGGAACACGACGATGCCGGAGAGGAGCTTGCGACGGCGGGTCTTGTTCATGCGGCCGCCTGCGGCGCTTCGACGGCGGGCGCCGCCTTCGGTTCCTTCGCCTTCCCTTCGTGGGTGACGCTCCAAATGAGGAGGCGCGAAATCGCGTTGATGACGACCGTGATGATGAAGAGGACGAGACCGATCTCGATCAGAGCCGAAAGGTACAGGTCGTCGGCCGCCTCCGTGAATTCGTTGGCGATGACGGCCGCCATCGTGTACTGAGGCGCAAAAAGCGAAGCCTTGATCTGGGGGTTGTTGCCGATGACCATCGTGACCGCCATCGTCTCGCCCACGGCCCGGCCGAACCCGAGGATCACGGCGCCAAAAATGCCCGTGCGACCGAACCGCAGGGCCGCGAGAATCGCCTCCCAGCGCGTCGCACCGAGGGCGTAGGCGGCCTCGCGCTGTGTCATGGGCACCGCCTTCAGCACCTCACGGGCGACCGAGGACGTGAAGGGAATGACCATAACCGCGAGGATCAGAGCAGCCGCGCCCATCCCGACCCCGAGGGGCGGCCCGGAGAAGAGCGGTATCTTCCTCATCCAAGCAGGGGTGATCAACTGGAGGTGTCGCACGATGGGCACGAGAACGAAAACGCCCCACAGCCCATAGACGATCGACGGCACGGCCGCCAGCAATTCCGTCAGGAACGCCAGCGGCGTGCGCAGCCGTCTCGGCGAAAGCTCCGACAGGAAGATGGCGATGCCGAGCGCGATCGGCGTCGACAGCAGCATGGCGAGGAGCGACGAATACACGGTACCCCAGATGAACGGAAGCGCGCCGAACTCGCCCGAAACCGGATCCCATGTCTTGCCGGTCCAGAAGCGGAATCCGAACTTCGCGATCGAGAGGTGGGAGGTCCGAAAGAGCTCCCAGAAAATCCCGGCCACGAGCAGAACGACGAGGAGGGCGAAAAACCCCGTCCCCAGCCTGAAGCCGCGGTCGTCGGCGCTTCGGCTGGAGGACGGGGACTTCATGCGCTCTCCTTCGATCCTGCCGGAATTCGATCCCGAGGGACTAAAGCTTGATGAGCTTCAAGGCATTGAGCTCGAGAGCGACGACTTCGTGAGGAAGCGGCGCATAACCCAGATCCGCCGCGTAGCGCTCGCCCTCCGTCAGCGCCCACTTCATGAAGTCCACCATGATCTTCGCGCGCTGCTTGTCCTTGGGATTCTCGTAGAGAAGCATCCACGTGAACGAGGAGATCGGATAGACGCCCTTGCCCGGCGCGTTCGTGATCGAAACGCGAAAATCGGCCGGCATCATCTTGGTGGCGGCCGCCGCCGCGGCTGTGACCGATTCCAGGCTCGAACGCACGAACTCGCCGTCCATGTTCTGGACCGAGCCGTAGGAGATCTTGTTCTGCAGCGCGTAAATCAACTCGACATAGCCGAAGGAACCAGGAGTCGCTTTGACGAGACCCGCGACGCCCTCGTTTCCCTTACCGCCCACACCGACCGGCCAGTTGACGGAGGTCGCAACGCCAACCTTGCTCTTGAATTCGGAAGAGACCTTCGAAAGGTAGTCGACGAAGATGTACGTGGTGCCTGAACCGTCGGAGCGGTGTGCCACGGTAATGTCGGTCCCGGGAAGCTTCACGCCGGGGTTCAGGGCGGTGATTGCCGGATCGTTCCACTTACTGATCTTGCCCAGGATAATGTCGGCAATGACCTTTCCGGTGAATCGGAGTTCCGCGTTGACGTCGGGAATGTTGTAGACCGGCACGACGCCGCCGAGCACCGTTGGCAGATGAAGGATCTTGCCGGGCGCGGCAGACATTTGTTCGGACGTCATGGGGCCATCCGAGGCTCCGAAGAAGACCGTTTGATTGGTGAGCTGCCGAATGCCCCCGCCCGAACCGATCGACTGATAATTGATCTCGATTTCGGGATGAAGCTTGTGGTACTCGTCGAACCATTTTGAGTAGATCGGGTAGGGGAACGTGGCCCCTGCCCCATTGATCTGAAGAGTCTGGGCCAGGCCGGTCGCCGCCGGGAGCACGACGAGGGCTCCCAGAGCCGCCGCGAGCAGAAGTCGAGTTGCTTTCATCATTTCTCCCCCTCAGCAAAATGAAGTTTTACTGTAAAGCCCGCGTGAAATCCGGGTTAACTAGAAGTTGAAGAGCGTGAAAAGCCCAAGGCTCTCTTCGGTCGGCTTCGAGCCCGGCGCGCCCATGTAGCGAAGCTGCTCCCACTTGATCATCACGGCGGCCGCGACGCCGCTCTTCGTGACCGGGAACCAGTAGGCGGGACCCACGATCCAGCGCTGCTGACGCGAGGCCAGCGTGTTGTCCGGGTCGAGACGATCCCACCGAATCAGCGCTTCGAGGCCGCAGCCGAACCGCGGCGTCGCCCAAGCCGAGTAGCCGTTGGACTCGATCACCCGTCCGGTGGCGATCGTCTGGTCTTTGTTGTTGTCGTACTCGAAGCCGAAGTTGATGTAGGGGTTCTCGAAGGTGGCCAGACCGGTCACGCGCTCCTTCTTCGCATCCTGCACGTAATGATCGCCGTCATAGAAGCCGGTCAGACGCAGTCCCTTCAGGATTGGAATCATCGGCAACGGACGAAGCGTGCCGCGGATCTGGAACGACATTTGCGAGTCCTTGTCCTGCGGCTTGGTGTAGCCGTCGCCGTTGTAGACGCCGGCATGGACGTCGCCGAAGTCCCCGGGAGCATTCCAGTGGACGGAGGCGCCGAGGTCGGACGAAGTCAGGAACCCGTTTCTGTCTTCGAAGATCGGGTCGGCGAACCGATAGCGATAAATCCCCTCATAGAAGTCGATATAGGGCGTCTGCTGCAGACCGAGCCGCATCCACGAGCCCTTGGTCGTAAAGTCGCTGAAATTGAGCTGACCGAACGCGTACTTGAGCCGGTACGTCAGGGTCCCGGTCAAACCCGAAACGTCCTGGCCACCGACCTGGCCGACGCGGACGACGTCGGGCGTGATGCGAAACGCGATGAGGTGGTTGATCTGCCCCGTCACGTTGATGTACGCGCGGGTCAGGTTGAACCCATTGGTGTGGACCGGCTGGCCATTCGAGCCGGCGACCGTGGGCTCCTGAACGTAGGTGTAATCCGCGAAGATCGTGCCTCCCACGTTGACGTGAGGCGTGTCGTCGGGCGGCGTGTACCCGGCGGCCACGGTGACCTGCGCGCCGGCGCCTCCCGCCATCCCGAACATCAGCGCGGACATCGCGCACGCGGCAAGGGAATACCGAATCCTTTGCTTCATGGCTCCTCTTCCTCCTCTTGTTAGCGCCGCGATTTGTAAGCGGGGGTCGTCAACGAAAGAGGAAGCTCCCGTAAATTCGCCATGAAGCCGCGCTCGCGCGCGGCTCAGTTGTTCGGGAAAGTCGCTCGGATCACCTCGTCGGAGATCCCTTCCTTCTTCCACTCGATGATTTCCTCGGCCGTCATCGCCGAGGCCGGACGATTCGCCCGAACGAAAGAAACGATCACGTCGGTACCGACGCCCTCCTGCTGCAGGGCGAGCACCTTCGTCTTCAATTCCGCCACGGCCGCCGCCTCGGCGGAGCGAGTCTGCGACGGAGGGGCCGGAATCGGTGCTGCCGGCGCAACCGCCCCAGCCGTCGCTTCCGGGACCTGCGGGGGCGTTTTCTTTTTCAACTCAAAGCGAAAAACGGCCGGGCTCGGCGGATTGGGAGCCGCCGCCAGCGTGGTCAGGGCGCTCGCGTCGCACGCGTAGGCGTTGAAGGTCACCTTGTACCAGCTCTGCGATTGGTCCATGCAGCCTGCGGATCTGTCCCCGACGGGGCAATCGGTCTTCATCAGGTTCTTGAAACGGTAGGAGCGCAGATAGAGAACGTTGCCGCCGAGGGTCGCGGTCTGGTTTCGCTCGTGCTGGTATGGGTCGCTGATTTCACGAGCCTGCTGTTCCTGGTCGATCGGCCCCCAGGTGCTGAGAAGCCGGCATCCGCCGGGAAGGGGCGGCGCGAAGGCGTCCGCCGCGTCGACGTCGGCCTGATACACCTTCACGTTCCTGGCTTCCGGCGTCAGGGACGCGCACGCTGCGGTCAGCGCGGTCGCCAGAACGCCGAGGATCATCCTTCTCATGCTTCCCAACCCCTTCGAAGAAATTCACGCCGATTCTATCCGGCTCCAAAACGACCGATTCTATCCGGCTCCAAAAAATTGCCCCGATTCGCTCGGGGCGGAAGGAAAGACTGTGCGACGCTGTAGTCCTACTATTCTCCGATGCCGTTAAGACGAGCGTTGCAAGAGGTCAAATCGCTCTAAAGACACGCCGGTACGAAGACACTCTCGGATCGTCAGGCCCGTGCGGTGGGCGCAGCCGCGATCCTCCGACCCGGAAGCGGCGAGACCGGCGACGAGAAGCTCGGGGAAGGTCCAGCGGCCGGTCGAACGGGAGTAGGATCGGCCGGTCCATGTCCTCGAACCCCTCCGCACCCCGGCTGGTCTCCGGAAAACCCCGGCGGTCTCGCCGGCGGAAGCTGGCTATGCCGCGGGGTGTTCCATTGAGAGAGGGGATGGTCGTAGCCTTTGAGCGCATTCTGGGTCATGCGCGAGCGTCAACGCGACAGGCTCTCGCGGACCCCGAGGAAGCGGTCCACGATTTCCGGAAATCCATCCGTCGCGCCCGGGCCGTCGTCTCGCTCGTCCAGCCGGCGCTCGGCAAGCAGGCGGCCACGGGAATCGCCGGCGAGCTCAAGCGGGCGTTCGGCCAGACCGGACCGCTGCGCGATGCCGACATCCTGCTCGAGACCCTCCGGTCGGTGCCGGCGGAAGATCCGAGCCGGACCGCGATCGAGGAGACGCTGGATCGCGAGCGCCAGCGCGACGGCGAGAAGGCCGCGGAGGCGCTGCGGACGGGCGGACGGACGCTCCAGCCCCTGCCGGGAGCCTTTCGAGTCACGCTTCCGCAGGATTTCGCGATGGACGACCTCGCGCGCGGCCTTTCCCGCGGCTATCGGCGCGCGCAGGAGGCCCTCGAGCGCGCCGCGACGACCCGGCTCCTCATCGACCTGCACGAGTGGCGAAAACGGGTCAAGGAGCTGCGCTATGAGATCGAGCTGCTCGCCTCCTCGGGCAGCTCCGAGTCGAAGCAGCGCGAGAAGAGGTTTTCGGCGCTCGCCGAAGACCTCGGCCGGGTCACCGACCTCGTCGTGCTCCTCGCGGCGCTCGGCGAACGGGAGAAGGCGGGCCGCATTTCGAGCGCGCCGGCCCTGCTCGATGCGATTCGGTCCGCGATCGGGTCGAGCTCGCAGGAGCTGATCGGCCGAGGCCGGGAGCTCTTCGCCGAGCCGCCTTCGGCATTCGCCCGCGAAGTCCTCGCCGAGCGCGGCTAGAACGCCGGCGGCGCCGAGGCGATCCGGCGCATCCAGGCGTGGGTGCCGGCGAGGTCGTCCACGATGACGCAGCCTCCCGGTGGACGGCTGCGCCGCCCGCCGGCTCCGCCGACGAGAATCGGAATCGAGGGAGCGATCGCTCGCCGGAGCTCGCCGAGCCGGTCGCGCGAGGCCGGGCCCGCCGTCGAGATCGAGATGCTGATTCCGACGGCTCCCGGCCGCAGGGCACGGGCGGCCGACACGATCTCGGCCGCCGGTGAATCGGTTCCGAGCACGTGAGGCCTCAGTCCGGAAAACGACGCGACGAACGCCGCGATCTGAAGCCCGAGGCCGTGCGTCTCGCCCGCGAGCGCGGCGAGCAGGATGCGGGGCCCGGCCGCGGACCTCTCGAACGGCAGGCGGATCGTCCTCAGCACGTCTTCGATCCGTTCCGAGAAGACGTGCTCGTGATGGATGCCGAGCTCGCCCCGCGACCAGGCCTCCCCCACGTCTTCGATCATGGGCACGACGCGCGCGCGCAGGAACTCGAGCGGGCCCAGACGCGCGGCGTCGGCGAGAAGCGCGGCCGTCAACTCCTCGCCGCGGTGTCCCCGGACGAGCGCGAGCAGCGGCCGCAGCGGCGCCCCGCGGACGGAGTCCGGCCGGAGCGAGAGGATGCGCTCGTTCAGGAGGGATTCGAGCCTGGGCTCGGCCAGCGGCACGACCTGTCCGGGCCGGTGACCTCGTGCGAGCGCTTCGGAAATGCGGCGCAGGCGGCGCACGTCCGCCACGGAATACAAACGATGGCCGGACGGACGGCGCCGAGGGACCGGGAAGCCGTATCGCCTCTGCCAGACGCGCAGCGTGTCGGGCGACAGGCCCGTCGCGCGCGCCACGGCGCCTATGGAGAGGCCCGCTCCGGACGGCACGCGGCCGGACGTCAGCGGCCGGCTCCGGCGGCGATTCTGTCCATATTATTATCTGGACAATACACGATCGACTCCTCCGGCTCCCCCACGGCCCGAATCGCAGACCGCCCCTGTTTAGAGCAACTTGGGTGCCATTCCCGCCAGCCGGACCACGTCGACAAAACCACTACCGCGACTCTCCGGAGGAACCGACTTCATACCGGTCCGGGTCAGCAGTGGTACCTTTCGTTTTCCTCCGGAGGTTGGGATTCCCCGTCGATGAGCGAAGTTCAATTCATTGGGAGCGCGGGCGCCCCGGACGACCGGCTGAACGACCACTCGCTCTATTTCAACCGGGAGATCTCCTGGCTCGCCTTCAATCGCCGCGTCCTCGAGGAGGCGCTCGATCCGTCGTGGCCGCTGCTCGAGCGAATCAAGTTCCTCGCCATCTTCCACTCGAACCTCGACGAGTTCTTCATGATCCGCGTCTCGGGCCTTCACGAGCAGCTCGAGGCGGCCGTCACCGAGCGCAGCGCCGACGGTCTCTCCGCGCCCGAGCAGCTGCGGATGATCCGCGAGCTCGTCCTGCGCGACTCGGAGCTCGCGATTCGGACGCTGTCCGACGACCTGCGCCCCAGGCTCGCCGACGCCGGCGTGCGCATCCTCGGGTGGGATGAGATCGAGCCCGAGCGCCGCAAGGAGCTCTCGGCGTACTTCGAGAACGTCGTCTTCCCGGTCCTGACGCCCCTCGCGTTCGACCCGGCGCATCCCTTCCCGTTCGTCTCGAACCTGTCGCTCTCGCTCGCCGTCGAGCTCTCCGAGAAGAAGCAGAAGCACGCGGCCTTCGCGCGGGTCAAGGTCCCGGCGTCGCTCGGCCGCTTCGTGCCGATCCCGGGCGCGGCGGACAAGACGATGGAGTTCATCCTTCTCGAAAAGCTCGTCGAGGCCAACCTCGACCGCCTCTTCCCCGGGATGCAGATTCTGGGGGCCTCGGCCTTTCGAGTGACCCGCGACGCGGACATCGAGATCCGCGAGGACGAGGCCGGCGATCTGCTCGACAGCGTCGCCGAGAACGTCCGCCGCCGCCGGTTCGGCGCCGCGATCCGCCTCGAGGTCGAGCCGCGCTGCCCGGAGACGGTCCGGGAGCTGCTTCGCGCGGAGCTCGAGCTCGAGCCGGACGACGTCTACGAGGTGGACGGCCCGCTCGGCGCCGGGGATCTGATCTCCGTTCTCAAGCTCGACCTTCCGCAGCTCAAGGACCCGGTGTATCTGCCGACCTCGCGCGGCATCTTCGATCCGCCGGCGAACGTGTTCGACGTCATTCGGAAGAGCGACATCCTTCTGCACCAGCCGTACGACTCGTTCGATCCGGTTCTGCACTTTCTCGAGCGCGCCGCCGTCGACAAGGACGTGCTCGCGATCAAGATGACGCTCTACCGGACCGGCACGGACTCTCCGATCGTCGCCGCGCTCGCGCGGGCCGCCGAGAACGGCAAGCAGGTCGCCGTGCTCGTCGAGCTGAAGGCGCGCTTCGACGAGGAGAACAACATCCAGTGGGCCCGCTCGCTCGAGCGCGCGGGGGTGCACGTCGCCTACGGCGTCGAGGGCCTGAAGACGCACGCCAAGATCGCGCTCGTCGTCCGCCGCGAAGGCACGGCGATGCGGCGCTACGTCCACGTCGGGACCGGCAACTACAACCGGGCGACGGCCCGCGTCTACACGGACCTCGGCCTCTTCACGGCGCGCGCCGACTTCGGCCACGACGCCTCGGAGCTCTTCAACTTCCTGACGGGATTCTCGCGCAAGACGAAGTACCGCAAGCTGACCGTGGCACCGACCGCGCTCCACGAGAAGGTGATTTCGCTCATCGACGCCGAGGCCGAGAAGGCGCGCCAGGGCAAGCCCGCCGCCATCGTGGCGAAGATGAACGCCCTGGTGGATCCGACCGTCATCCGCGCTCTCTACCGGGCGTCCCAGGCGGGCGTTCCCATCGATCTCGCGGTGCGCGGGATCTGCTGCCTGCGTCCGGGGGTGGCCGGCGTGTCGGATCGCATCCGCGTCTCGAGCGTCGTCGGCCGCTTCCTCGAGCACAGCCGCGCCTTCGCTTTCGGCGTCGGCGACGAGGAGGAGATCTACATCTCGAGCGCCGACTGGATGCCGCGGAACTTCTTCGCGCGGGTCGAGCTCATGGTGCCGATCCTGGACGAGAAGGCGAAGGAGAAGATCCGCCAGGAAGTGCTGGAGCTCTTCCGCTCGGACAACTCCCGGGCGCGCGACCTGCAGCCGGACGGCGCATACGTGCGCCGCCACCCCGCTCCCGGCGAGACCCCGCGCGACGCACAGCACGATCTCCTCGACCGTCTCGCACGGCGAGGGTTGAAAGCCGTTCCGGCTTTATAGGCGTCGCCTCCCCTACCGTCGCCTCCGCTCGCTTGGGGATCTGCGCGCCCTCGGGCGCGCACCGGCCGGCGGCTCGCGCAAAGGCTCGACCGCCGGCCTGATCCCGGCGCTCGCTCCGGCTCCCGCATCTCTTACCCCCTCGCCCTCCGAAAGGGGGGAGAGGGTTGGGGTGAGGCGGAGAACTTGATCGCCTCGATCGGCCGAGTGTGAGGGAGACCTTACGTCGCCCTCGCTTCGATCCGCGTGTTCCGCCCGATCTCCATCTCGCGGCCGCGCCACTTGACGGAGCGGCCGGCCAGCCCGGCGACGAAGACGGCCGCGGCGCCGAGGTCGCGGACCGGAAGGAGGACACGGTCGAACGCGGAGCGCGGGCTTCCGACGCCCTCGGCGACCTTCCCCTCGAGCGCATAGCGCAGGCCGAGCAGCGCCGCCGCCGGGAGCCACGCGCCTCCCGCCGCCGCGGCCACGGCCCAGGGCAGCGCTCCCGCGAACATCTCGGAGAGGTAGAGAGGCCCTCCGAGCCGCCGCCGCATCATGGCCCACCGGCGGTGGCGGGCCCAGACGGCGCGCGCACTCTTGTGGACTTCGATCGTGTCGATGACGTCGGCGGAGAGGATGACGCGGTATCCCGCGCGGCGAACCTCGCGGCCGATCAGGTAATCCTCGGCGAGATAGTGCCGGAGCGCCGCGAACCCCCCGGCGAGATCGAGCGCCGTCCGCGAGACGAGAATGGACTTCCCGACGACGCACGGCATCCGCAGGAGGCCGGAGACCGCGGCGGTCCCGGGAAGCAGGCACCCGTTCAGGTAGAGCGACTCGATCCGCGAGGCCAGCCCCGCCGCTCCGGACGCCCGAAAGAGGTGCGACACGAGGCCGACGCGCGGGTCGGCGAAGTACGAGACGGCGCGCGCGAGGAAGTCGGGCCGCACCCGCACGTTCCCGTCCGAGAACATCAGGAGACGGTGCCGCGCGTGCTCGGCCGCCGCCGAGAGACGATCCACCTTGGCGTTGCCTCCGGAGTCGCGCGCATCCACCACGAAGCTCGCGGCAGTGCGCGGATGGCGGTCGGCGACGCGCCGAGCGACCGCGAAGGCCGGGTCGGAGCGATGGGCGAAGGAGAAGACGAGCTCGTACCGGGGGTAGCGCAGGCGGAAGAACGACTCGAGGTTCTGCTCGAGTCCCTCGTCGAGCCCGCTCAAGGGCTTCAGGATCGAGACCGGCGGCGCAAACCCCGGCACACGGTGGCCGCGCCTCGTCCGGCGCAGCCAGCGCACCTCGGCGGCGGCGATCGCATAGGCCAGGGTCGATATCCCGAGCCCCGCCAGGCCAACGGCCCCGAGTATCCTCACGCCGAGGCGGCCTTTTCGGGAGCCAGACGCAGCACGCCGATGCCGGTTCCGCGGCGGAGCGCCGAGAGGACGCTCTCGCGGCTTTTCCCGGCGTCGACGAGCGACTTCCACGCGTACAGGTGCTCCGGCCGATGGAAGTCGCTGTTGGCCAGATGGGGCAGGTTTTCCCTGGAGATGACCGGGTAGAGCTCCCACCGGCACCCGACCTCCCACAGGTCCACGAGAGGCGCGACGAACTTCCGGCGATTCCACAGGTACCACGTATTGGCGAACCACTCGCTCATCTCATGCGGATGGCATGCCACCGAAACGGCGTCCCGGGCCCGGATCGCCTGCAGCATCTCGATCGGGTCGCCGTCGGCCGAGAGGAACTCCTCCAGGCCCAGGGCGAGGACGTGGACCGAGGTGTCCCGGTTGATCGTGTTTCGGGTCATCTCGGCGCCGGGGAGCACCAGCATGCCGTAGACGCTCCAGGCCCGCTCGGCCTCCCGGGCGATCTCGTCGCGGTACCGCTTCCAGCTCTCGGCATTCAGGCTGTGGCGGATGCGGTGGGCGATCTTTCCGAGCCCGCTGTCGTGGTTCACGACGTGATCGGTGATCGCGATCACGTCGTGTCCCGACTGGCCGAAGAGATCCACGACCTTCGGAAGCGGGACGACGCCGTCCGAGTACGTCGTGTGGATGTGAAAGTCGCAGAGCAGCATGTCGAGCGCCCCGATTCTCGGCGTCCGGCGCGAAGACCCGGCGAGGGAGACGAAAGGTTTCGAGGAAGGGAGGGTTATCGGATCATGAAGGGGCGGACGTGTAGCCGCGGCCCGCGCGCCGGGGCTCGACGAACCGCACCCTCGCGCGTCCGATTTTCCACCAGGCGATCCAGCGGGCCTGGGCTTCGCAGGGCGACGCGACGCCCTCGACCCGGTACGCCTTCAGGTCTCCGGCCTTGACCTCGGCGACGCCGAGCGAGGCGGAGTAGACGAGGTGGACCGGCCAGAGAGCGTCGCCGCGGAGAGGGAAGGCGAATCGGAAGCGCTGGACGTCGGCCGAGGCCCGCAGCTCGCGGGAAAACCCCTCGACCGGAACGGATCCTTCGGGCTCGAGGCGCGCCAGGCCGCAGACGCAGTCGCCGGAATCGATCATCCCCGGATCGTGGTCGAGCCGGATGAAGACCGTGTGAAGACGATCCTCACGCGATAATCGCGCCGTGCCCGGCCTTCCCGACTACCACGTCCACACGTTCCGCTGCGGGCACGCGGGGGGGTCCTCGCGGGATTTCGTGCTCCGCGCCCTCGAGCTCGGCCTTTGCGAGATCGGCTTCACGGACCACATCCCGCTCTATTTCCTGCCTCCCGAGCGGCGGGACCCGAAGCTCGCGATGCGCGAGGACCAGTTCGAGGGCTACCTCGAGGAGGTCCGGCGGCTCCAGCAGGAGTTTGCCGGCCGGATCGCCGTTCGTCTCGGGCTCGAGGCGGACTACGCCGAAGGCCACGAGGCGGAGCTTTCCCGGTGGCTTCGCCGAGCCGACTGGGACCTCGTCCTCGGATCCGTCCACTGGGTCGCCGGCGACTGGATCGACGATCCCGGCCGCTCTCCCGCGCGCTTCGAGCTCGAGGGGACGGAAGCCCTCTACGACGAGTATTACCGCCTGCTCGCCAGGGCCGCCTCCACCGGTCTCTTCGACGTGCTGACGCACTTCGATCTGCCGAAGAAGCACGGGCATCGGCCGGCCTCGCCCCGGACCGGGGCCGAGGAGGGAGCGCTCGAGGCGGCGGCGAAGGCCGGCTGCGCGCTCGAGATCTCGTCGGCGGGCCTCCGCAAGGCGATCGGCGAGCCCTACCCGGAGAGGCGGCTGCTCTCGCGCGCCGTCGCGCTCGGCATCCCCGTGACGTTTTCCTCCGACGCGCACGCGCCGGCCGAGGTCGGCTGGGGGTACGACCGGACGCTCGCGCACGCCCGCGCGGCCGGCGTCCGGGAGTTCGTCACCTTCGAGCGCCGGAAAAAGGCCGCGTGGACCCTTCCTCCCGCGTGAACTGCCGTCCGAGCTCGGCAAACAGGTCCGCCGAGGGCCGCCGCGTGCGCGTGAAGGTCGCGTAGTCGACCTCGAAGAGCCCGAACCGCGGGCGGAATCCTTCCAGCCACTCGAAGTTGTCGAGCAGCGACCAGTAGAAGTAGCCCTCGATCGGAGAGCCGGCCTCGAGACGATGCGCGAGCACGAGGGCGTGCTCGCGGAGAAAGTCCCGCCGGAGCGCGTCGTTGCGCGTGGCGATTCCGTTCTCGGTGACGAGGATGGGCTTGCCCGCGGACTCCGCCTGCCGCAGCACGCGCCCGAAACCCTCGGGATGGACCTCCCAGCCCGTGTCCGTCAGGCCGCGCGACTCGGGGTCGCGATACGCGAACTGCCCGAACGCACCGGGCACGCCGCGAAAGCGGATGTGGACGCGGCTGTAGTAGTTGACGCCCACGAAGTCGTTTGCCGCCGGGAAATCGGGGACGGCGATCCGCGTGCGGCCCTCGCCTGGAAACGACCAGTCCATCTTTCCGGTCGCGATGGCTTCGATGAGGGCGAGGTTGTACAGGCGCTCGCCCGCCTTCGCGAGGCGCCGGTCGAGCGAGCTGCCGCGGCGGTCCGGCGCGAAGTCGAGCATGTTGTGGGCGATGCCGACGCGGCTGCCCGGGGACTTCTCCTTCAGCACGGCCGCGGCCTCGACGTGGGCCGCGAGCAGGTGCTCGAGGGCGCGCGCCGCGGCGCGGAACCGCCGATGGCCCGGAGGAATCTGGCCTCCGAGATACCCGCCGAGGAGAAAGACGATCGGCTCGTTCAGCGTGACCCAGAATCGCACCCGATCGCCCAGGGCGTCGGCGACGACCCCCGCGTAACGGCGAAAGGCGTCCACGCTCTCCCGCTTTTCCCAGCCTCCCTCCGCCCAGAACCAGAGAGGGTGCGTGTAGTGATGCAGCGTGACGACGGGCTCGATCCCGAGCCGATGAAGCGAATCCACGCGCTCGCGCTCGGCGCGAAGGGCCTCGTCGCAGAAGAATCCGGGCTTCGGCTCGATGGCGCTGCGTTCGATCGAGAACCGATACGCGTTGGCGCCGATGGCCGGAATCAGCGCGAAATCGCTGCGCCACCGTTCGCGGTGCCCGGCGCCCCGGCCGCACCGCTCGTCGCGGACCTTGAGCCGATCCTGGCGCTCCCAGTCGGTCCAGTCGTTCTCGGCCGCGCCCTCGACTTGATAGGAGGAGGTGGCGACGCCCCACAGAAAAGGAGAAGACGGCATTACAGAGGCCTACCCGGTAGAGAGGATGCAGAAGGCGGGCCAGCTTTTCGGGGTCCCGCGCCGACGGCCCGCTTCCTGACGCCCGGCTACTGCCTCCCGATCTCCGTGGCGTGGTGCTTCACCCAGCGCGCCTCGGCGATGAAGATCGTGTCCTCGCAGATGTTGGTCGCCAGGTCGCCGACGCGCTCGAGGTTCTTCGAGATCGAGATCAGCTCGATGCAGTACGTCGTCAGCGCGGGGTACTCCGCGATGTAGGTCAGGAGCTCCCGGATGATCGACACGTTCTTCTCGTCGAGGATGTCGTCCTTCTTGATGACCTTCCGGGCGAGGTCCGCGTCCCGATTCACGAATGCGTCGAGCGACTGCTTGAGCATGGACATGGCGACCTCGGCCATGTACGGAACGTCGATGAACGGCTTGAAGGGGCGCTGGCCCGCGAGGCGCTCCGCTCCCTCCGCGACGTTGACGGCGTGGTCGCCGATGCGCTCGAGGTCGCTGTTGATCTTGAGAACGCCGACCAGGAAGCGCAGGTCCACGGCGACGGGCTGCTGCAGGGCGAGCAGCGAGATCGCCGACTCTTCGATCGCCATCTCCATCCGGTCGATCTCCTCGTCGGCGGCGATGACGCTGCGCGCCTTCTCGGCGTCCATCTCGGTCAGGGCCTCGATGGCGTGGTGGATCTGCCGCTCGACCTCGCCGCCCATGAGGATGAGCTGGCGCCGGAGGTCCTCGAGCTGTTCGGAAAAGTGTTCTTTCACGATGATTCTCCTGGTCCGCGTTCGGGCGTCAGTTCCAGAGGGCTTCGGCCGAGACGATCTCGAGGTCTTTCTGATGCACGGCCTGGTCGCTTCCGACCGGCACCGCCTTCAGCGACACGCGGCGGTCGAAGACGCGCTCGAACAGGTTCGCCTTCTTCCGGGCGGCATCGAGCTCGGCCTCGCAGTCGGCGCGGGCGCTCGCGACGAGCTCGAAGCGCCGCGAGCGGACGCGGCAGGCCACGCCGGTGACGATCTGCCGGTGGCTGCGGTCGAGCCCGTCGGCGATGCGGAGGATCGCGGCGAGCTTCTCGACGACGGCCTGGAGATAGGGGTCGAGCCGGCGCCAGTTCTCGTGAGTGAGCTTCGGCCGCCCACCCTTGTGGTACCGGGCGAGCGACGCCAGGACCTCGATCTCGTCGGCCGAGAAGCCCGTCAGATCTCCGTGCGTGATGAGGTAGTACGAGTGGCGCTGATGCTTGGCGTAGCCGATGTAGCAGCCCACGTCGTGCAGCAGCGCGCCGTACTGCAGCCACTCGCGTTCGGTCGCGGTCAACTGGTGGAGCGGATGCGTCTGGTCGAAGATCTCGAGCGCGAGGCGGGCGACGTGCGCGGCGTGGAGGACCTCGGCGTTGCCGCGGCGCAGGAGGCGATCCACGCTGCGCGCCCGCATGTCCCGGTTCACCGGGACCCGCGTCTCGCCGTGGCGCGCCACGTAGTCGAGCAGCAGGCCCTCGCGCAGGCCCCGCTCGCCCACGACGATCGCGTCGGCGCCGGCGCGCTTCAGGATCCACGCGAGCAGGATGCCGCCCGGAACCGCGATGTCGCGGCGCCGCGGGTCGAGGCCGGGAACCCGGAGCTTCTCCTTCTCGTTCGTTCGCTGGAGCAGGCGGTTGACCTTCTTCAGGGCCGAGCGCGAGAGCGTCCGGTGGCCGGTCGGGTTCGGCTCGCGGCCGAGGACGGCGGCTTCGTGGACGAGCGAGAGGGACTGGATCGTCCCCGAGGAGCCGACGCAGGTCTTGAAGCCCTTCTTCCGGACCGCCTGGGCCGCGCGCTTGGCCACGGAGCGGATCGCCTTCTTCATCTCGCGGATTTCCTTCTCGGCCGGCGGGTCGCTCTTGGCGTGGCGGTCGGCGAGCCGCACGACCCCGAGCGGAAGGCTCTCGGTCAGGAGGACGCGGGATCCGTTCGAGACGACGAACTCGGTCGAGCCGCCGCCGATGTCCACCAGGAAGAGCGGGTCGTTCGAGGGCGGGAACTCGCTGCGGATGGCGAGGTTGATCAGGCGCGCCTCTTCCTCGCCGGAGATCACGTCGAGGCGCAGGCTCGTCCGCTTCCTGACCGCCGCGACGAACTCGTCCGAATTCGAGGCTTCCCGGACCGCGCACGTGGCCACGGCGCGAACGACCTCGGCCCCGGAGCCGGACGCGAGCCGGGCCAGGTGCTCGACGGTCGAAACGCCCGCCTCGATGGCCTCCGGCGAGAGGCGGCCCGTGCGCAGCGTCTCGCTGCCGAGGCGCACCATCGCCTTCTCCCGGAGGACGACCTCCAGCGCTCCGTCGTCCTCGACGTTGGCGACGAGGAGCTTGATGCTGTTGGTGCCGACGTCGATGGCGGCGAGAGTCCTCATGCGGCCCCGAGTCTGCCGTCCGGCCGAAGGGACTTGGTGAAGGCGGCGTGAAGGAAACGTGAAGTCCGCATCCTCGAGTTCCTTCCTATAATAGCGTCCCGTGAAGCCCCCGTCCGCGCTCTGGAAGCTCCGGCGACGCAACCTCGAAGAGGCGAGGCAGTCGGTCAAGCGCGCCAACCCGGAGGCGCTTCACGACCTGCGCGTCGCCCTGAGGCGCACGGCGGCGACCGGCCTGGCGCTCGGCAAGAAGCGCCTCGCGCACCGGGCGAAGGCGATCGCCCGGTCCCTTTCGGCGTCGCGCCAGCTCGAGGTCGATCGCCGGCTGCTCGAACGGGTGGCGCGCCTGGGCCTGCTCTCGCCCGACGCCGTGACCGCGCTCGCAGCGCGGTGGGAGAAGCTTTCGAGCCGGACCGCGCGCCGCCTCATTCGGGCGGCCGACGGAAAGCGGATGCAGCGGCTGCGGCGGCGCCTGGAGGCGCTCGCGCGAAAAGGATCCCACCGGGGGACCCGGCGCCTCGGCAGGGCGCGGCGCGCGGCCGAAGAGGTGCTGACGCGATCGCTCGAAGGCCGCGACGACAAGACGCTCCACCGCTATCGTCTCGCCGTCAAGCGCGCGCGCTATTTGTCGGAGGACCTCGCGGCCCTCGGCATCCCCGAGACGGCCGACGACGCCGCGCGCGAGAGCGCGCTGCAGGAGTCGCTGGGACGCTGGAACGACCTTCGCTCCTTCCGCCGCCGGCTCGCCGAGAGCCGCGACGAGGCGGAGCGGCGGGGAACCGTGGTTCTCGCGGGAGAGATCGAGCGGCTGCTCGCGGCGCTCGAGCCGGCGCTCGATTCGGCCCGGGCCGCCGCCGTGGCCGCCTCGCGCCGCAGCGCCCGGATCGTCCCGATGCGGCCCTCCGCGCGCGCCCGCGCCTGACGGCTCGAGGACCCCTTCCGGCCCCCCCGCCCGCCGATTGGACGCCCCTGCTACAATAAGAGGGCTCCAATCGCCCAACCGATGACCTCTCCGAGCGACAGCGGCACTGGCCGCCTGCGGTCCGCGGAGCGCGGCGGAACGGTCAGCGCCGTCGCCGAGGCGCTGTTCGAGGATCTCGCACGCCAGGCGGCCGACGCCTGCGGCGCGGCGATCGCGGCCCTCTCCGTTCTCGACGGAGGGCATCACTGGTTCAAGTCGCGAGGAAGCACGGATTCGGCGGACACGCCTCGCGCTCTGGCGCTGTGCACCGAGACGCTGCGATCGGCCCGCGGCATGGTGCTGCCCGATCTGGCGCGCGATCCGCGGTTCGAGGCCGCCGAGGGAAGCCTGCGGTTCTTCGCGGGCGTCCCCATCATGACCGTGCGCGCGGGAGCCATCGGCACGCTGTCCGTGATGGACGTCTCGCCACGCGAGAAGGCGGACGGCGTGCTCGACTCTCTCCGGGCGCTCGCGAAGGAAGCCGGGCGTCAGTTCGACATTCGCCTCGGCGCGGAGGAAGTCCTCGGCCACGGGTTGCGCGCGTCGCGTCCGGCCGCGGCCGCCGCGATGGCGGTGAGCGAGCCCGAGTTCCGCTACCTCGTCGAGCAGTCTCCCGTCGGGACGTACGTGATCCAGGAAGAGCGGTACCGATACGCCAACCCGAAGCTCGCGGAGATCCTGGGCTATCGGCCCGACGAGCTCGCCGGACGCGAGGTGGCCCCGCTCGTCCTCGAATCCGACCGTCCGGACGTCCTCGGCCACATCCGCGGCATTTCCATCGGCGAGGACCCGACGACCTATGCCTTCCGGGCCATCCGCAAGGACGGCGAGCTGGTGGACGTCGAGGTCCACGAGAACGCCTCCGAGATCAACGGACAGCCCGCCCTGATCGGGACCCTCCTCGACATCACCGAGCGCAAGCGCACGGAGGCGCAGGCGGCCGAGCGCGCCTTCGTGGATCCGCTCACCCGGCTGCCGAATCGGGTGCGCTTCCTCGAGCGCCTCGAGATCGAGCTCGCCCAGTCGCGCCGCTACGGCCGCAAGCTCGCGGTCGTCCACCTCGATCTCGACGGGTTCAAGTTCGTCAACGACAACTGGGGACACGGCGCCGGCGACCGCCTGCTCCAGTCTCTCGCGCTGCGGCTGACGCGGGGCGTCCGCGAGGTGGACACGATCGCCCGCATCGGCGGCGACGAGTTCCTGATCCTCGTCCCCGAGCTGAGGCAGTCGGGAGACATGTCGCGATTCGCGCAGAAGCTCCTCGGCCTGATGAGCCGGCCGGTCGAGCTCGACGACCGCACGCTCCAGGTGACGGCGAGCATCGGCGTCTCGACGTTTCCGGACGACGGCTCCGAAGCCGACACGCTCCTGCGCAACGCCGACGCGGCGATGTATCGCGCCAAGGATCTCGGCGGCAACAGCTTCGAGCTGTGCACTCCCGAGCTGACGGCCGCGGCCGTCGAGCGGCTCGAGCTCCAGAACGGCCTGCGCCAGGCGCTCGACCGCAACGAGTTTCTCATCCACTACCAGCCGCTCGTGAGCCTCGGCTCGGGACGCATCGTGGGGCTCGAGGCGCTCGTGCGATGGCAGCATCCGCAGAGGGGGTTCCTCCCGCCGGTGACGTTCATCCCGATGGCCGAGGAGACCGGCCTGATCCTGCCGCTCGGGGACTGGGTGCTCAGGGCCGCGACCGTCCAGCTGAAGACGTGGCTGGACAAGGTGATCGGCCTGCGCATTTCCGTCAACTTCTCCGCCAAGCAGTTCCGCGAGCGCACCCTCATCCCGAGCGTCGAGAGCGCGCTTTCGACGGCGGGGCTCGAGCCCAAGAACCTCGAGGTGGAGATCACCGAATCGATCGCGATGGAAGACGCCGAGATCGTCGTCGCGAACCTGAACACGCTGCGCACGATGGGATGCGGCATCGCGATCGACGACTTCGGAACCGGCTACTCCTCGATGAGCTACCTGAAGAACTTCCCGATCACGTCGCTGAAGATCGACCGGTCCTTCGTGACCGACCTGCCCTCCAACCCCGCCGACGCCGGCATCGTGCGCGCGATCGTCGAGATGGCGCACGGCTCCAGGCTCTCGGTCATCGCCGAGGGAGTCGAGACGCAGGAGCAGTTCCAGTACCTGCAGAAGTACGGCTGCGACGAGATGCAGGGCTACTGGGTCAGCCGTCCGCTTCCCGCCGACGGCATCGACCGCAAGCTCGAGGAAGAGATCGCGCTCTGGAGTCAGACTTAACCGTCGCCTCCACGCTGCCAGGGATCTGCGCCTGGCGGCGCACCGGCGAACGGCTCGCCCAAAGGGGCTCGACCGTTCGCCTGATCCCTTGCCGCGCTCCGGCTCCCGCATCGCGAACCTCCTCCCTCCCTTTGGTCGGGAGACTGTTCGCGATGCGAACTGCAGACCTATTGCCGCGGAAAGCGACGAAATCTTGGGGTGAGGGGGAGATCGGTCATTCCACCGGACAGGGCTTCGCTCCCCAGATCTCCCGCGCGTACTCGGTGATCGCGCGGTCGCTCGAGAACTTTCCCGAGTGGGCGACGTTCAGGATCGCCTTGCGGAACCAGACGCCCGGGTCGGCGTAGGCGGCGGCGACGAGGGTGTGCGCGCGGCCGTAGGCGGTCAGGTCGGCCAGGTGCATGTAGCGGTCGCCTGAGGTCAGGAGCGTCTCGCGGATGGGCTCGAAGACGCCGGGCTCGTAGCGGCTGAAGTGATCTCCGAAGATCAGGTCGAGGGCTTCGCGCGTTTCGGGCTCGTTGCGGTAGTGCCAGAAGGGGTCGTAGGTTTCGCGGCCGGCGGAGACCTGGTCCGCCGTCAGGCCGAAGAGGAAGAAGTTCTCCTCCCCCGCCTCCTCGGCCATCTCGATCGTGGCGCCGTCGCGCGTGCCGACCGTCAGCGCGCCATTCATCATGAACTTCATGTTGCTCGTGCCGCTCGCCTCGTAGCCGGCGGTCGAGATCTGCTCGGACACGTCGCTCGCGGGAATGAGCCGCTCGGCCAGGCTGACGTTGTATTCCGGCAGGAAGAGAACGCGCAATCTCCCCTTCACGGCCGGATCGCCGTCCACGGTGCCGGCGACGTTGTTGATCAGCTTGATGATGAGCTTGGCCAGGCGATAGGCGGGCGCGGCCTTGCCGGCGAAGAAGAACGTCCGCGGCGCGACCTCGAGGTTCGGGTTCGCGCGCAGCCGGTTGTACAGGATCACGATGTGCAGGACGTTCAGGAGCTGGCGTTTGTACTCGTGGATGCGCTTGATCTGGCAGTCGAAGATCGAATCCGGGTCCACGGTCAGGCCGGACGACGACTTCAGCCAGGCGGCGAAGTGCTCCTTGGCCCCGCGTTTGACCGCGCGGAACTTCTCCCGGAACGCGGCGTCGCCGGCGAGCCGAGCCAGGGCCTTCAGGCGCGAGAGGTCGGTCACCCACTCCTCGTCGCCGACGGCGTCCGTGACGAGCCCGGCGAGCTCCGGGTTGGCCAGGCGCAGCCATCGCCTCGGCGTGACGCCGTTGGTCTTGTTGTGGAACCGGTTCGGGAACATCTCCGCGAAATCGCGGAGCACCCGGGTGCGGAGCAGATCGGAGTGGATCTTCGCGACCCCGTTGGTGCTGTGGCTGCCGACGCACGCGAGGTGGGCCATCCGCACGGTCCGCGGCGAGCCCTCCTCGATCAGGCTCATGCGCCGGATCCGGTCGCCGTCGTTCGGGTAGCGGCGGCCGACGTCGCCGAGGAAGCGCCGGTTGATCTCGTAGACGATCTCGAGGTGCCGCGGGATGAGCTGCTCGAAGAGATCGACCGGCCACTTCTCGAGCGCCTCGGGAAGCAGCGTGTGGTTGGTGTAGGCGAGCGTCCGCACGGTCAGGTCCCAGGCCTCGTCCCAGCCGAGCCCTCCCTCGTCGAGAAGAATGCGCATCAGCTCGGCGACCGACATCGACGGGTGCGTGTCGTTCAACTGGATCGCGGCCCGCTCGGGAAGCTCGGACCAACCCGGTCCGCTCCCCTGCCGGAAGCGGGCCACGATGTCCTGGAGCGAACAGCTGACCAGGAAGTACTCCTGCAAGAACCGCAGCGTCCGCCCCGCCGCCGTCGAGTCGTCCGGATAGAGCACTCGGGTGAGCGACTCGGCCTCGACGTTGTCGATGACGGCCCCGACGAAGTCGCCTTTCGAGAATTCCGCGAAGTCGAAGGATTCCGGCGCGGCGGCCGCCCAGAGCCGCAGCGTGTTGGCGCACGGGGCGCCGTAGCCGACGACCGGGCGGTCGTAGGCGACCCCGAGCAGCGTGGATGGGCGGTTGGGCACGATGTGGACGACGGAGCCCTCGAGCACGATCGAGGCGGCGAGCGGCACGCGGTAGGTCCGCCCCGGCCGGATGATCTCCCACGGATCCGGGCGGCGCAGCCAGTGGTCCGGCTGCTCGACCTGCCAGCCGTCCTTGATCGACTGGCGGAAGATGCCGTACTCGTAGCGCAGGCCGTATCCGATCGCCGAATACTGGAGCGTCGCGAGCGAGTCGATGAAGCACGCGGCGAGACGGCCGAGGCCGCCGTTGCCGAGTCCGGCGTCCGGCTCTTCGTCGATGAGGTCCGCGAGCTTCCAGCCCTCGCGCGCGAGGACCTTCTGCACGAGTGCGTCCGCCGCGAGGTTCCGGATGTTGTTGTGGAGGCTCCGACCGATCAGGTACTCCATCGAGAGGTAGTAGACCCGCTTGGGGTTGACGCGCTCGCGCACGCTGCGCGTCTCGACCCACCGGCGCGCGATGAGGTCCCGTACGTAGCGCGACAGCGACTCGAACCTCTGCCGCGGCGGCACGGCCTTCGGGTCCATGAGGTGCTTGGAGAGGACGTAGCGGTCCGCCCAGTCGTCCTCGGTCGCGCGGGGTTTGACGGAGTCGAGCGCGTCGGCCATGCGGTTCTCCCGGCGTGAGATTAGCGCGAGAGGGTGAAGGCGCGGCGGATCTACCTTAGAAGGCCCCTCACCCCTGCCCTCTCCCTTCACGGGGAGAGGGAGAGGATGAGACGGCGGCTCAAAGAAACAAAACCCTCTCCCCCCGGCGGGGGGAGAGGGCGAGGGTGAGGGGGGCTTCCCGCCTTCTACTCTTTGCCGAGACCCGCCTTCAGTTGCGCCGCGAGGAGGCGGTGAAACAGGAGCTCCCCGCCTTCCCGGCGCACGGAGAGGCGGCCGGCCTTGTAGGCCCGGGAGCCCAGGCCGCGCTGGACGGAATCGCAGATCGCGAGGTCCTCGTCCTGGACGCGGTTGCCGACGTCGATCGAGGCCCTGTTTCGCGCGATCGCCTCCGGCGTCGAGACGTCGGTGAAGAAGAAATCGAAGATCACCTCGGCCCGGCCCGCGCCCAGCGGACGGACCAGGTTCGTGTCCATGACCCCCTCGTACCAGTTGATCATGAAGTTCGGCCAGATCCAGTAATAGAGGGCCTTCTCGCCCTGACGGACCGCGGCGACCGATCCCTCGGCGTTCGAGTGGTCGATCGGGCTCCACTGAAGGCACCAGTTGTCACCCGTCTCGATCGTGTAGCCGCTGTAATCGAGGACCGACGACAGCCCCTTGTGGAGGTGGGGCACGTGATAACCGCCGTCGAGGTAGTTGTCGACGAAGACCTTCCAGTTGCATTCGAAGGTCCAGCGGCGGCGCTCGACGAAGTGGAAGCGCGAGAGATCGAGCTTCGCGAACTGGCCCACGAGCGGCCCGAGCGACTGCTCGAGCGACGGGCCTCCCGGAGTCAGCCGCACGAAGACGAACTTCTCCCAAATCGCCGTCTCGACCGGAACGAGCCCGTTTTTCCCCTTGTCGAAGTCGCAGACTCCGGCGAAATCCGGCGTGCCCTTGAGCTCCCCGGAGAGCGAGTAGGTCCAGCCGTGGTACGGGCAGCGCAGGATCGGCGCCTTCCCCTCGGACTCGGTCATCACCGAAGCCGCGTGGTGGCGGCAGACGTTGAAGAAGCCGCGGAGCGCGCCGTCCTCTCCGCGCACCACGACGATCGGCTCGCCCGCGAGAACCGCCGTCACGTACTGGCCCGGCTGCGCGAGCTGGTCGACGCGGCCGACCGGCTGCCACGTGTTCGAGAAAACCGTCGACCGCTCGAGCTCCGCGATGCGTTCGTCCACGTACCAGGGAGCGGGAATCGTCCAGGCGTTCTCGAGCGGGGCCTTCGCGTCGTAGGAGTCGAGGATTTCCCTGACCGAGGCTTCCATCGGGCCTCCGAGAGCTACGCCACCGGCGTGGCGGTCTTGCGCGGCGGATTGAAGAAGGGCATCTTCACGACGGTCGCCGGCACGCGGTGGCGGACGGCCTCGACCGTCACCTCCATCTCGAGCCGCGTTCCGACGGCGCTCGCACCTCGCGCCACCGTGGCGAGGGCGATCATCTTCTTCAGCGTCGGCGACCAGGTCGTGGACGTCGCCTTGCCCACCTGCTGGCCCTCCCGGAACACCGGGACGGAGACGCGCGAGGCGGCGGCCGGGATCTGCGGAGCCAGGTTCAGCTTCTCGTAGATCGCCTCGACCGAGTTCCAGGAAAGCTCGAGTCCGACGATCTCGCGCGCCGGTCCGGTCTTCGCCTCGCGGCGCAGCGCGTCCTGTCCCACGAAACGGCCCTTGTCGAGGGAGACGAGACGCCCGAGGCCCATCTCGAGGGGCGTGTACTTCTGGGAGGGGATCAGCGCCTTCTTCGAGCCGTTGAAGTCCACGTCGATCAGCAGGAGCCCGGCCTCGATGCGGGAGACGTCGAGGGCGAGCATCCCCGCGGCGTGGATGTCGAACGCCTTGCCCTTCGCCATCAGGGCATCCCAGACCCGGACCGCGTCCTTCCACGGAATCCAGATCTCGTAGCCGAGATCCCCCGTGTACCCGGTCCGCGAGATGTCCACCGGGACTCCCGCGATCCTTCCCGAGGTCACCTTGAAGTACTTGAGGTTCTCGATGTCCGCCTCGGCCACCGCGCGCAGCAGCCGGCCCGACGTCGGGCCCTGGAGCGCGAGCGCCGCGATCTCTTCCGAGATGTCCTCGATCTGGACGTCGAGGCCGAGCGCGTTCTGGTGGAACCAGCGCAGGCTCGGATCGGCCGCCGTCCAGCGATAAGTGTTCTCCTGGAGGCGCGAGACCGTGCCGTCGTCGATGACCTTGCCGCGCTCGTCGCACCAGGGCGTATAGATCACCGAGCCGACCGAAACCTTCTTCAGGTCCCGCGTGACGATGCGGTCGACCAGCCGCGTCGCGTCCCTGCCCGTCAGGCGGTACTTGAAGAGCGGCGAGATGTCGATCAGCGCGGCGGCGTTGCGGATCGCGTTGTATTCGTGCTCGTGGTGCGCTTCGTACGCACTGACGGCGTAGTAGCCCGACCACTCGCGATAGTTCAGGCTTTCGCAGAGGGGAAAAGTTCTCTCGTGTACGGCGGTCCCGATCGGCACGTCTGACCTCGGATCCGGTCGCGTTCCCGCATATGACGCGGAGTCACGCGGACCTTGTTGCGGCGCGGGATTATAAGTATGCTCCCGCGCTCACGGCAAGGCGGCCGTGCAAAACCCAAGGTCATTCCTCGAGGCGATCGCAGGCGAATGAGCTCGAAGTACGACGTCATCGTCATCGGAGGCGGGCACAACGGGCTCGTCCACGCGGCCTATCTGGCGAAAGCCGGCAAGAAGGTGCTCGTCCTCGAGCGCCGTCACGTGCTCGGGGGCGCCGCGGTGACCGAGGAGGTCTTTCCGGGCTTCAAGTTCTCCGTCTGCTCCTACGTCGTCTCGCTCCTGCGGCCCGAGATCATCCGCGACCTCGACCTGCCGCGCCATGGCCTCGAGATCCTCCCGCTCGACGGCACGTTCACGCCGATGCTCTCCGGCGACTACCTCTGGCGCGTCAACGACCACGGCAAGACGCGCCGCGAGATCGCCCGCCACTCGAAGCTCGACGCCGACGCCTACGACGAGTACGGCAAGGCGATGGCCGACATGGGCCGTTTCGTCAAGCCGATCCTCGGCATGACGCCGCCCGACCCGACGAAGCTCGCGCTCAAGGGCCTCCAGGACCTGCTCTTCCTCGGCAAGCGCTTCCAGAAGCTCTCGCCCGAGGACCAGTACAACCAGGTCCAGCTGATGACGATGTCGGCCGTGGACTTTCTCGACCAGTGGTTCGAGACCGACGTGCTCAAGGCCACGATGTCCGCCTCGGGGATCATCGGGACCTTCCTCGGCGTGCGCTCCCCCGGCACGGCGTACGTGCTCCTGCACCACTACATGGGCGAGATCGACGGCGCGTTCCGCTCCTGGGGCTTCGCCCGCGGCGGCACCGGCGCGATCTCGAATGCCATCGCCGACGCCGCTCGCGAGGCCGGCGTCGAGATCCGCACGAAGACGCCCATCGCGAAGATCAAGCTCTCGGCTGGCCGAGCGAAGGGCGTCGTCCTCGAGAACGGCGACGAGATCGACGCGACGGCCGTCTCGTCGAGCGTCGATCCGCGGCTGACCTTCATGAAGATGATCGGCGAGAAGGACCTGCCGGAGGACTTCGTCGAAGACATCAAGCGCTACAAGTTCCGAGGCTCCTCGGGCAAGGTCAACATGGCGCTCGACGCGCTGCCGGACTTCAAGTCGATCCCGGGCCCCGGCGCGCACCTGCGCGGCGCGATCTCGATCTCGCCCTCGGTCGAATACATGGAGCGCGCATACGACGACGCCAAGTACGGCCATTTCTCGCGCCGCCCGTACATCGACATGGTCATCCCGACCCTGACGGATCCCTCGCTCGCACCTCCGGGCAAACACGTCCTGTCGTGCTTCGTCCAGTACGCGCCGTACAAGCTGAAGGACTCCGACTGGGACAAGGAGCGCGAGGCCTTCGGCGATACCGTCGTCGACACCATCGCCGAGCACGCGCCGAACATTCGGAGCATCATCAGGCACCGCCAGGTCGTCACTCCCCTCGACCTCGAGCGCGAGTGGGGGCTCTCCGAGGGCAACATCTTCCAGGGCGAGCTGTCGCTCGAGCAGCTCTTCTTCCTGAGGCCGGCGCCGGGCTGGGCCCAGTACCGGACGCCGATCCGGAACCTCTACATGTGCGGATCGGCGACGCATCCGGGCGGCGGCATCATGGGCGCCAACGGCAAGAACGCCGCCGAGAAGCTCCTCGAAGACTGGAAGCGCGGGAAGGTCTAGCGGATCGCGCATGGCCGAGAACAAAGACGTCGTCATCGTCGGCGGCGGCCCCAACGGGCTCGTCGCGGCCTGCTTCCTCGCGAAGGCGGGGCTGAAGACGGTCGTCCTCGAGAAGCGCGGCGTCGTGGGCGGAGTGGCGGTGACCGAGGAATTCGCGCCGGGATTCCGGACGTCGTCGGTCCTCCACGCGGCCGGACCGTTCCTCCCGTCGATCGCGCGGGACCTCGGCCTCGACCGGCACGGGCTCTCCTTCATCCAGACGGAGGTCCGCGTCTTCGCCCCCGGACCCGACGGGCGGTCGTTCACGCTCTACGGCGACGCGGCGCGCACGGCGGCGGAGATCGGAAAGGTCTCCGCGCACGACGCGAAGGGCTATCTCGCGTTCCACGAGTCGCTCGGCCGGATCGGCAGGCTCCTCGAGCCCTTCCTGACGATGACGCCCCCGTCGATCGACGACCCGTCTCTCGGCGAGCTCTGGCAGCTTCTCGGCGTCGGCCGCAAGTTCCGGGCGCTGCCGAAGCGCGATGCGTTTCGCCTGCTGCGCTGGGGACCGATGGCGGTCGCGGACCTGGTCGCCGAGTTCTTCGAGACGGAGCTGCTGCGGGCGACGGTCGCCGCCCGGGGCATCTACGGAACCTTCGCCGGCCCCTGGTCGGCGGGGACGAGCCTCGGCGTCCTGATCGGCGCGGCCCTCGACGGGAACGCCGCCGGATCGGCGACCTTCGTGCGGGGCGGGATGGGGGCGCTGACGCAGGCCCTGGCCACCGCGGCGAAGGGATTCGGCGCCGAGATCCGCACGGGCGCGGCGGTCGCGCGCGTCGCGGCGGTCGACGGAGCCGCCACGGGCGTCGTCCTGACGACCGGAGAAGAGGTGCCCGCCCGCGCCGTCGTCTCGAACGCCGATCCGAAGCAGACGCTCCTCGGCCTGGTCGATCCCGTGGACCTCGATCCCGATTTCATCCAGAAGATCCGGAACTACCGCTCGGTCGGCACGCTCGCAAAGGTCCACCTCGGGCTGAACGGCCTGCCCGACTTCACCGCGGCGAAGAACGGCGCCCCGGGGGCGCTCTCCGGCCGGATCCACATCGGCCCCGACATCGACTATCTCGAGCGGGCGTTCGACGCCGCCAAGTACGGCGACTTCTCGCCGCATCCCTACTGCGACGTGACGATCCCAACCGTGACGGATCCGTCGCTCGCTCCGAGCGGCAGACACGTCATGTCGATCGTGGCCCAGTTCGCGCCGTCGAAGCTGAAGAACGGCGACTGGAAATCGAAGCGCGAGGAGCTCGGCGACGCGGTGGTGGACACCGTCGCGGCGTACGCCCCCAACCTCAAGAGCCTGATCGCCCACCGGCAGGTCCTGACCCCGCTCGACCTGGAAGAGACCTACGGCCTGACTGGCGGACACGTCTTTCACGGCGAGCCGGCCCTCGACCAGGTCTTCACGATGCGGCCGCTCCTCGGCTGGGCGCAATACCGCACGCCCGTCCGGAATCTCTACCTCTGCGGCTCCGGCACGCATCCCGGCGGCGGCGTCACGGGAGCACCGGGCGCAAACGCCGCCCGCGAGGTCGCCAAAGACCTGCGCGGGCGCGGCTGAGCGTACGCTTCCCGACCGGCGTCCGGACCCACGAGCCGCGAGAAGCTAGGGGTAGAGGCTAGGGGTCAACCGTGCGTTCATGCGTTTAGCCTGAACAGGTCGGTAGCGATCCGGCGCACCAGGGTCGAGAGCCTCCGATCACCCGTCATGGCGTTCTCGGCCTTCAACGCGAGACGAACGAGCGTCGACTCGTCGCGACGCAGGAATAGCGCGGTTCGAGACACCGGAATCCCGGCCTCTTCCCGGCCGAGATAGGCGGCGACCGCACGAGCCTCGGAGCAGCGGTCGCGGCGGCGGCGGCTTTTCAGATCCCGCACCGTCAGGCCGTACGCCCTGGCAACCGCCTCGACCACCTCCTCGACCGTCCAGCGCCCTTTCCATCGCACGCGCGTCTCCTGCACGGAGATGACGCGCCGGGCGAATTCTTCACTGCCCCGAATCCACGGCACGATGGTCTTCGAGTCGTCGTACTCCGCCGCCTCGGGCCCATCCACGAGCCGGCGATACCGCGCAACCGCCGCCGATCGGCTCGACGCGAGCATCGAAAGGACGCCATCGACGTCGAGCCAGGCCGGTCCGGCGCCGGCGCGAAGAGACCGGTCACTCGACCACGGATAGGCTCGTGCGCGCTTGACGAGTCCGGCCCGAACGGGGTTGAGGTGGATGTATCGAAGCAGTGCCAGGAGGTAGTGCTCCTTCTCGACGAGGAACGACCGAAATCGCCCCTGGAACAGATGGCCGACGCGGTCGTGCCGACGGTTGAAGCGCTGGCTGTAGTGCGAGTGCAGCGCGAGGACGATTCGGGAGAGCGATACCGCCCCCCTCTCGAGAGCCAGGTGGACGTGATTTCCCATAAGGCAGTAGCCGTAGAGGCGAAAGTCGAAGCGGCCCTGGCACTCGGCCAGCCGGTCCAGGTAGGCCCCGCGGTCCGCGTCGTCGAGGAAGATTGGCTTGCGCTCATTCCCCCGCGCGACGACGTGGTACACGCCCCCATCGAAGTCCAGCCGGAGCGGGCGTGGCATCGCGACACCTCCAACGAAGAATTGTCGCGACCGGCACGTCCCGGAGCCAAACGCATGAACGCACGGTTGACCCCGTCGGCTCCGTCGGCTAGCGGATCCGCCTCAGGTATCCGCCCGGGTTGAAGGTGAGCAGCAGCTTCTCGCGGGAGGCGTCTGCTTCGAATTCGGCGTGTCGGGCCAGGAACTCCGCGACCGCTTCGGAGGGACCGGGGCCGTGGCCCGGCAGGACCGGGTGGCCGTTGACGTTGGTGTCTTCGACGATGAGGTAGCTGCCGACCGAGACCCACGGAGCGAAGAGCTCGAGCTCGTTGGTGACGTGCTCACGGGAATGGTCGGAGTCGAGGATGACGAGGCGGCGCTCGTCGGGCCGGGCCTCGAGGAGGCCGCGCACGAGGCTCGCGTCCGAGCTCGATCCGGTGACGTAAGCCAGGCGCGGGTGTCGCGGCCGCCCCGGCCGGTCCCGGTAGTCGATCGAGATCACATCGCCCGAGCCGATCAGGTCCAGCATCTGCGCGAGGAAGAGCGCGCTGCCCCCGAGGTGCGTGCCGGTCTCGACGACGAGGTCGGGACGCACCTCGACCAGGATCTCCTGGTAGTTCCACAGATCGAGCGGACACTTCAGGCACGTCACGCCCATCCACGTCGTCCGGTGAAAGACGCGGCCCTCTCCCTCGGGCCCGTCGTAGTAGAGCTTGTGAAATGCGTCCACGACGGCCTTTTCTCCGGGCTTCATGGCGCGCTCACCACTTTCCAGTTGCCGTCGGACTCGAGCCGCAGGCGCTTCTTCGCGCGGGCATCGGCGATCAGCAGGTCGCGCAGGCTTCCGATCTCGGCGATCCGCCTCGCGGACTTCCACATCGGATACCCTCCGCCGCCGGACGCCCGGTAGGAGTTGATGGCGACCGTGAGGACGTCGCCGTCTTCGATCTCGCGGCCGCCTCGGGTCAGCGATGCGACTGCGGCGGCCCTCCGGCCGGGAGAGGTCGACGACGTAGTCGGCGCCGGAGAGCGCGTCGCAGTCGCGGGCGAGCTCGTGGATTCGGGTGAGGCAGCCGGCCGACCGCTCGAGCGCGGCGCGGACCTGCCTCCCGGTCGCCTCGACGGTGACCAGGCCGTTCTCGTACGGATAGAGCTGCCAGATCTGGCGGACCGTCAGCGGCCCCGCCGGCCATGCCGCGAGCCTCGCCGGCAGGAGCGAGGCAAACGAGAGGTCGGCCTTCCCTTCCCGGCGCTGGACGTCCTGGAGCCAGTCCACGAGCGCCGTGTCGTGGACGCGCGCTCCCGCCGGCGAAACCGGCGCCTCGAGGACCGCGGCCTCGTCCGCGAGGACCTTCATCGCGGCGTCGTGCTCGGGAGCGGAATCGGCGACGATGGCCGCATCGGGCTCGATCGACTTCATGCGGAGGTTGCGCCCGGCGACCCGCGTGACCCTCCAGGCCGCTCCCGAACGCTCCAGCGTGACGTCGAAACGCGTGAGCGTGTTTCCCCACCGGCCCGGCTCCGAGACCCAGACCCTCCCGACGAGGGTCGGCGCGACGACGAGGTGCGCGTGTCCGGACAGCACCAGGTCGATCCCGTCGACCTCGGTCGCCAGCGCATACGCCTGGTTCTCTCCGGCGTCGGGCCGCGGCTTGCCCGTCTTCGGGTCGCGCTCGAAGCCCTCGTGGGCGATCACCACGACCAGGTCGCAGCGCTCCCGGCCCCGCAGGATCGGGACGTAGCGGCGGGCGGCCTCGACGGAGTCGCCGAAGCGCAGGCCCTTCAGCGACGAGGGGCTCTCCCAGCTGGCGACCCGAGGCGTCACGACGCCGAGGATTCCGACGCGGACGCCGGCGATCTCCCTGACCGCGTACGGCGGAAAGGCCGGCTCCCCGTCCGGGCCGAGCGTGTTCGCCGACAGCCACGGAAACGCCGCCTGCCGGCGCGACGCCTGCAGACGGTCGACGCCGAAATCGAACTCGTGGTTGCCGATCGCCATGGCGTCGTAGCCGACGAGGTTCATCGCCCGCACGATCGGATCCGCCGCGCCGCCGATGCGGCCCGCGAAGACGAGCGCCTGCGTCGGAGAGCCCTCGATCGTGTCGCCCGAATCGAGGAGCAGCGTCGGATGGCCCTCCGCGCGGATCGACCGGACCGCCGCCGCCACGCGGGCGAGCCCCTCGCCGAGGTCGGCATCGGCCAGCTCGTCCTGCGGATGCACGCGGCCGTGCAGGTCCGACGTGTGGAGAATCGTCAGGGTGACGGCGCCGAGACGGCCCGCGGCGAGAAGGAGCACGGCCAGGGCGAGCACGAGCCGTTTCATCCGCGCCAGTCTAGAATGCCCGCGCATGGCGAGAAAGCCACGAGAGCCTTTCGACGCAAAGAAGAAGCGCGCGGCCGCGGTGCTCCGGCGCCTCGCGAAGGCCTACCCGGACGCGAAGTGCGCGCTCGACCACTCGACGCCGCTCGAGCTGCTCGTCGCGACGATCCTCTCGGCGCAGTGCACGGACGTCCGCGTCAACATGGTCACGCCGCACCTCTTCGCGAAGTACAGGACCGCGGCCGACTACGCGCGCTCCCCGAAGGGCGTTCTCGAGCGCGAGATCCGCTCGACCGGGTTCTTCAACTCCAAGGCGAAGAGCATCCGGGCCGCCGGCGCGGCGATCGCCGCCGAGCACGGCGGCCGCGTGCCCGACACGATGGAGGCGCTCGTCCAGCTGCCCGGCGTCGGGCGCAAGACCGCCAACGTCGTCCTGGGCAACGCCTTCGGCAAGGACGAAGGCTTCGTCGTGGACACCCACGTCGGCCGCCTGGCCCGCCGGCTCGGCTTCACGAGGGAGACCGATCCCGTGAAGGTCGAGGGGGACCTGAACGCCCTCGTGCCGAAGGGCCGCCGGACGATGGGAGCCCACCTCCTGATCGCCCACGGACGGACGATCTGCTTCGCCCGGAAGCCGCTCTGCGGCGACTGTCCGGTCGAGCCGCTCTGCCCGAAAATCGGCGTGTAGCCGGCCGGAAGTTCGCGCCCGCTTGACGAAAATCAGTTTTCCGGAGATTCGGCGGAAAACCCTGTCAATATCCCTGCGGAAACCCTCAGAAAAAGGCGAAAACGGCAAGGCGGCCATCGGATTGCACCGACATCTGTGCGCTGCGGCAACTCGTTTCGAGTCAGCAATTTAGCCATGATGCCCAAGCTCTTGTGCAGAAGTTCGCCATCGCGAAACGGGCAGCGGTTTCTTTTCCACACGCGCAAGCGACTCAGATAACGAAACTTAAGCCCGGCTTCAGTCAGGCGCCGGGCCTGTGCTCCCCGTAAAGCTCCTTCAGAACGGCCACGATTTCCCCGAGCGTCGCATCGGCGGCCACGGCTTCGATGAGCGCCGGCATCAGGTTGCGGCCCTCCCGGGCGTCCCGGCGCACGGCGTCGAGGCCCGACGTCCAGCGAGCGGCATCCCGCGCCGCGCGAAAGGCCTTCAGGCGCTCGATCTGCTCCGATTCGATCCGCGGATCGACCGTGAGCGTCGGGGGCGGGACGGAGTCCTCTTCGCGATAGGCGTTGACCCCCACGACCTGCCGGCGCCCGTCCTCGATCTCGCGCTGAGCCCGGTAGGCGGCTTCCTCGATCTCTTTCTGGAAGAACCCCTGCTCGATCGCCGCGACGGCCCCGCCGAGGGCATCCACCTTCGCGATGAGGGCCTTCGCGCGCTCGCGGATTTCGCCGGTCCAGGCTTCCACGAGAAACGAGCCGCCGAGGGGGTCCACGACGTCGGCGACGCCGCTCTCGCCCGCGATCACCTGCTGCGTGCGCAGCGCCAGCCGCGCCGACTCCTCCGTGGGCAGCGCCAGCGCCTCGTCCCTTGCGTTCGTGTGCAGGGACTGCGTGCCGCCGAGCACCGCCGAGAGCGCCTGGAGCGCGACCCGCACGACGTTGACGTCGGGCTGCTGCGCGGTGAGCGTCGAGCCGGCCGTCTGCGTATGAAACCGCAGGCGCCAGGACCTCGGGTCCTTCGCTCCGAAGCGGTCCCGGGCGATCTCGGCCCAGAGCGATCGGGCCGCGCGGAACTTGGCGATCTCCTCGAAGAAGTTCGAGTGCGCGTTGAAGAAGAACGAGAGCCTCGGCGCGAAGTCGTCGATCGCGAGCCCCCGGTCGAGCGCCGCCTCGACGTAGGCGATCGCATTCGAGAGCGTGAAGGCGACCTCCTGGACCGCCGTCGAGCCCGCCTCCCGAATGTGGTACCCGGAGATCGAGATCGTGTTCCAGCGGGGGACCTCCCGGCCGCAGAAGGCGAAGAGATCCGTCGTGATCCGGAGCGACTGCCGCGGCGGAAAGATGTAGGTCCCACGCGCGATGTATTCCTTGAGCAGGTCGTTCTGCACGGTTCCGGAGAGAGCGTCCCAGCGGATCCCGCGCTCGCGCGCCGTGGCCAGGTAGAACGCCATCAGGATCGCCGCCGTGGCGTTGATCGTCATCGAGATCGAGACGCGCTCGAGCGGAAGGTCCTCGGTCAGGGCGCGCATGTCGTCGATCGTCGCGATCGCCACGCCGACCTTTCCGACCTCCCCGCGGGCGAGCGGATCGTCCGAGTCATAGCCCATCTGGGTCGGCAGGTCGAAGGCGACCGAGAGGCCCGTCTGACCCTGCCCGAGCAGGTAGCGGTAGCGGGCGTTCGATTCGCGGGCCGACCCGAAGCCCGCGTACTGGCGCATGGTCCAGAGCCGCGCCCGGTAGCCTTGCGCCGAGATGCCCCGGGTAAAGGGAAATTCCCCGGGCGCCGGAGTGCCGTAGAAGGGCTCGATCGGGATGCCGGAGCTGGTTTCGCCCGGCAAATTCGAGCGTTTCTCGTCCTTTTTCGGGGACGTCACGCCGCGGATTCTGTCACGGGCGAGCCCGCGAGGGACCTCTCCGGCGAATGCTAAAATTGCTCCGAAAGCAGTCATGACCGAGCATTTCCGGGGAAGACTGGAAGTCTTCGGACTCGCGGACCTTCTCCAGTGGATGGAGTTGAACCGCCGGTCCGGCCGGCTGACGGTTACGCGGGGCCACGACCGCCGCACCCTCGACTGGAAAGAGGGCGAGATCGTCTACGTCTCCGGATCACTGCCCCGCCATCGCCTCGGCGTCCACCTGCTCCGCAGCGGCGCTCTGCCAGCGGCGACGCTCTACGAGCTGCTCGCGCGCAACATGACGACGCAGGAAAACCTGACGCGCCTGATCCTCGACATGAACCACGACACGCTCGACGGGCTGTCGCTGCGCGTCGAGGAGCTTGCGCGCAAGCTGCTGTTCGAGATCTTCGAGTGGCGCGAGGCGAACTTCGAGTACGACCCGTCCTATCGGGTGCAGCCGATCCTGCGGATCGGCCTGACGCTGCGCGGGCAGGCGCTCGCCTTCCAGGGCGTGAAACAGCTCGACGACACGCACCGTCTCTCCCGCAAGGAGCGGCGCGAGACCTGGGAAGCGGCCGACGCCTGGGTGATCCCGTTCCTTCCGGACGGCATCGAGGAGCACTTCTGGGAGGCGGCCGAGCGCATGGGCACGACCATCGATCCGCTCGAGGCCCGCGGCCACGCGGCCCGCTTCCGCGAGTTCGCGCGGCGCCTGCGCGAGCGGCTCATCCGCAATTACCTGATGCGCCCGGTCCACTCGGACACGGCGAGGCTGCTCCTGGAGCTCCTGAAGCGTCGCCCGCCGCTCGATCCCGCGGCGATCGCGCCGATCGCGGCCCTCGACCAGTACCTGACTCTCGACCTGCTCATCCTCGCCAACTCGCTCTCGGTCGACCGCGAGAATTCCGTCGGGACGGTGCCGGACGCCCTCGAGCGGATCGGCCCGCGCGCCGCGACCGTCCTCATCGACCGCCTCTCGTCGAGCGATTTTCCGGCCCTCGCGTCGGACGACCCGGCCGCCCGCGCCGTGCGCCGGGCGAGCCTCGCGGCCGCGGTCGCCGCGGGCCGAAGCGCGGAGCGTTACGGGATCAGCAGGGAGCGCGGCTACACGCTCGGCCTGCTGCACTGCATCGGGTACGCCGACCTCTTCGAGATCGTCCGGGAGATGAACCTGCCGGCCGGCCCCTTCCGGGGCGCGATCCTCGAGACGTACCGGCCGGCGGTGGGCCGGGCCCGCGCCGAGATCTGGGGCCTCCCGCGCGATTTCGAAGCCGTCCTCTCCGACGACGGAACCGATCCGAGCGCCTCGGCCGCGGTCGTGCGCCAGGCCCGCGCCGCCGTCCCGGCGTGCGCGATCGGCAGCCTCGCCGTCGAGAACACCGACGAGCTCGACGTCGAGGAGCTGATGGGCGAAGTGAACATGCTCTTCGAGTACCTGGGCCTCCAGACGGTCGGAGCCGTCCGCGAATGAATTCCCGCCCCGCCGACCCGGTTTAGAATTTTCCTAAGATCAGGACACTCCGGAATCCCCGCCCGAGCGGGAGCGTTGTCCGATTCGGTCGCGGCAGACCTTTTGGCCGCACCTCGAGAAAGGACGGATGGGGATGCAACGAAGCAAGGTGGCCCTGGCCCTGGCGCTCGGCGCCGCGACGGCCCTCGCCCAGCAGCCGGCCCCGAATCTGCCGACCTTCTCGGAAAGCATCGAGGTGCGCGTCCTCGGCCTGGACGTGGACGTCACCGATGCCAGGGGAAATCCGGTCACCGACCTCAAGAAGGACGACTTCGTCCTCAAGATCGGCGGCAAGGCCGTCCCGATCGAGTACTTCACCCTCGTCAACGAGGGAACGATCCACGCGCCGGACCTCGCGACCGCCTCCCCCGAACAGGTGCTCGCGACCTACCGGAAGGGCGAGGACGCCTACGTCCCGCGAAACTTCCTGGTCTACGTGGACCTCGGATACCTGCCTCCGGGTTACCGCAATCGCAGCCTCAATGCGATTCGCGATCTCGCCTCGCGACTCGGGCCGAACGACGCCATGCGGGTGGTCGTGTTCGACCGGCTTCCCAAGGTGCTCGTGGACTGGACGACGAGCAAGGACGTCGTGCTGACGGCGCTCGACGACATGGAGCGCCAGGGCGTGGGCATGTCGCGGCTCCAGGCGCAGACGCAGACGATCGCGCAGATCGACAGCATGGGCGGCGGGCGGCGCAGCGTCGGCTCCCGCCTGGAGCTCGCCCGACAGTACGGGTCCGAGGTCGGCATGGAGATTCAGACGATGCTCGACAGCATGCAGTCGGAGCTCGTCACGCTGACGCCCTTGAACGGCAAGCGAGCGTTCCTGTTCCTCTCGGGGGGTTTCGAGTACCAGCCCGGCTGGATCATGGCGCAGTACGCGGGCGGCAACTTCGCCTCGACCGGCCTGATCAACGTGAACGTCCGCGACGTGCCGACGCGCATCTCCGCGATGATTCAGCGCGCCAACGCGGACCAGGTCACCTTCTATGCCGTCGACGCGACGGGCCTGACGGCGGATGGCACCCCCGCGTCGGAGAGCTCGCCGTCGCTGAACACGTTCCAGCAGCGCCCGAGCCTCGGATTCCAGGCGCGGCAGGACCGCCAGAACGGAATGCAGGAGATGGCCGTCGAAACCGGGGGCATCGCGCTTCTGAACACGAACGACTTCCAGGCCGGCCTCTCGCGCATCTATCAACAGGTCTCGACGTATTACACCCTCGGCGTGTCCCTCTCGAAGCTCGGCATCACGGGATACCAGAAGGTGGACGTCGCCGTGAACCGGCCGGGCGTCACGGTCCGCTCGCGCAAGGGCTTCGAGCCGCTCTCGGAGTCGCAGCGCGTGGCCCTTCGGGCGCGCGCGACGATGGAGACCGACCTCTCCTACAGCGGCATTCCCGTGAGGGTCGAGGTGGCCGCGCCGACGCCGGACAAGAAGTACTTCATTCTTCCGATGACCGTCCTCGTTCGGGCGAACGCGCTGACGTTCGTACCCGAGGGCGACAAGGAGGTCGCCCGGGCCGAGTTCTACATCGGTTCCGTGGACGAGAAGGGCAACACCAGCGACCTCTCCCGGCAGGAGACGTCGTTCCAGATCGAAGCGGGAAAGTCGAAGGAAGACAGCGTCCTGCGCTACAAGGCGCAGCTCCAGACCCGGAAGGGCAATTACCGGATCGTGGTCAACGTCCGCGATGTCGCGAGCGGCAAGCTCGGCACGGCGCGGGCAAACGTGCACGTCGAGTAAACGTCGCCTCCGCTTCGCTCAGGGCCTGCGTCCCTTTGGGGCGCATCGGCGTCCGGCTCGCCCGGATGCGGGCTCGACCGGACGCCTGACCCCTCGCTACGCTCCGGCTCCCGCGGCGTGAGCCTCCACCCTCGCGCCGCTCGGGTGACTTCTCACGCCGCGAGCGACTCAACCAGTGCCGCTCGTTAGAGCTCCCTCTCCCCCGGCGGGGGAGAGGGTTTGGGGGACGTGGTGCGCCCTTAGGAAGCCTTCTTCTTCGGGGCGGGCGCCGGCTTCGGGGCGGCCTTCGGCGGCATCGAGCCGTCCGGCATGAGAACGACGAAGTTCTCCGAGCGATCGATCAACTTGCGTTCCGGCCCCTTCAGGTTCATGTCCCAGACGGTGATCTTGAACGTGTAGTACCCGGGCTCGAACGACGCCAGCGGAATCTCGTTGCCGGCGCTGTAGACGTTGGGCGCGGTCTGGACGAGCTCCGCCGGTCCCGTAAAGGGGGCGAATGCGTCCTGACCGTTGCGCTGCACGTTGATCTTCGTCATGACCCTCGGCTTCGGCGGGACCGGAGCGGGCGGGGCCGCCGGAGCCGCCGCACCCGGGGCCGGCGTCGCCGACGGAGCCGGGGCCGCCGCGGAATCCCCCACGGGCGGCGGGACGCTCGGATTCTCGACGCTGTAGAAGTACCAGAGGCTGTCGGCCTTGGAGAACGCGTGGTCGCCCTTGGGGTCCACCTTGATCGGCTTGTCGGTTCCGAAGACGAACGGATCGGTGGGACCGGGTCTCTTGTTCAACGGGACGAGTCCGCTCGCGAGAATCAGCGGCGACACCGCGAACTCCGTCGGGTTCGGCTGGATCTTGAAGCTCACGGACGCCGAGGCGACCGGAGGCTGCCCCTCCGCCGGAAACAGGCCGAAGGTGCCCTTGTAGCTGCCGGGCTGAAGCGTCACGGACCGGTCGAAGACCCGGTCCTTGCGAGCCCCTTCGGTGACCTCGGCGAAGTTGGCGTCCTCCCAGAAGGAGTCCACCTCCTTGCCGGATTCGTCGGTCACGAGGCCGCCGAACTTGAGAGGCCCGCCGGACGAGAACTCGGGCTTGTCCGTCGGGAGATAGAACTGAAGCGCCAGAAACTCGTTGCCGGTCGCGGAGGGAAACGTCCCGGCCCAGAAACCGGCCTCGCCCGTGCTCTTGCCGGCCACGCCTTCGAGCGAGGTCTTCACCGCCGCCGGCAGCGGAAGGACCTGGGGCGCCGGCGGAGCGGACGCCGCGGCCGCAGCCGGAGCGCCACCCGCCGCCGGAGCCGCGGCACGGTTTGGAGCCCCCGCCGGGGGAGCCGCAGCCGCGGTCGCATTCGGATCGACGATCGACTTCTCGGCGATCGTCGCCATCGCCTTCTCGACCTCCGTCGTGTTGTCCAGCACGTCGCGGCCCTGAGCCGGATCGACGGTGATCTGCGCCTTGAGCTCCCCTATGCCGAAGGCCGGCGGGAACTTGTCCGGCATGTACGTCCACGCATACTGGACCGCGGAAGCGGCGGTGAGGTTGGATCGCGTATCGATGCTCTGGATCGTGCCGGTGTCCACGGCCGGCCCCTCCTGCGCCCGGGACTGCGAGACGCGCGTCGGAGCTCCGAGCACGATCAGCAGGTGTCCCCGGACCGAGTCCGCCCCTCGCTTGTAACGCTGCATCTTGAACTGCTGGTCGGCGGCGGCGATCCGGCGGGAGATCTCCTGCTTGAAGGCTTCCCCGCCCCGTTTCGCGTAGTACACCGCGATGAACTTCTCGGCGTCCTCGTCCGTCTGAAGGTTCTTCCATTCGGCCCGCTCCGCGGGTGTCAGGAAGTACGCCTCGGGACCCTTGTCCCAGTCCTTGTATTTCGCGAGACTGGCCAGCGCCGAGACCGAGATCGCGAGGCCGGCGAGAGCGAGCAGAATCTTTTTCACTAGACCCTCCGAACGGTCGTTTCGAAAGCGGGGATTCTATAGCAGACGAGAGGTTCCCGAGGGCAGTTTGCGAATCGAAGGTTTCGGCCGTCCGCGGGCCCCCCGGGAAACCTAGCCCTTGTCCGCGTACCGACGCCCCGGGATCCGTGCCAGGGCGACGCTGTGGCCGGGCGATCCGGTGCGGTTGGTCTCGAGCTCGACGCGGAAGACCTCGAGCATCCTCTGGACCTCCCCGTGCATCTTCTCCATGCGCTGTTTCATGTGGAGGATGACCTCGACGCCCGCGAGATTGACGCCCAGGTGCCGGGTCAGGGTCAGGATGATCTCGAGGCGTTCGATCGTGTCGGCGTCGTAGAGCCGGGTGTTGCCCTCGGTGCGGGCGGGACGCAGCAGCCCCTCCCGCTCGTACATCCGGAGCGTCTGCGGATGGATGCCATAGCGCTCCGAGATTGCTCCGATGCGGAAGACTCCCGCGTCTCTCGATTTCATCGCGCCTTCCGAGGCTCCACCGGGATCGCCTGGCCGCGATCGGCCTTCGGCGCGACGACGCGGAGGACTCCCGAACGCAGGGTCGCCTTGATCATGCCCGGATCGAGCGAACCGGGCACCGGAAAGTCCCGGGAGAACGTGCCGTAGATCCGCTCCATGCGGACGAAGTGGCGGGGCTCGATGCCGTCGTCGGCGCGGCGATGTCCCGACACGCGGATCTTGCCGTCCAGAGCCTCGAGACGGACGTCGTCGAGATGCACCCCCGGGAGCTCGATGTTCAGCACGATCTCGCCGGCGCTTTCGAAGACGTCCGCCGCCGGAGACCAGAGCGCGGCATCGATGCCGTCGTCGGGGAACTCGGTGCGGTGGATCGTCTCCTCGAAGAGGCGGTTGACCTTCTCCTGGATGGCGAACAGATCCTGAAGGGAATTCCAGCGGAAGACCGTCATGGAATTAAGTGTAAGCCGTAGGGGCGAGGCTTGTCCCCGCCCCTACGGCAAACGGCTGTCAGCTCTTCTTCTCCGTGTCCACGTACTCCGCGTCGATGACCTCGTCCTCCTTGGAGCCTGCCGGTCCGGAGGAGGAACCCCCGCCCGGCGCCGAGCCGGCATCCGGGGCCGAGGCGCCCTTGTACATGGCCTCGGCCAGCTTGTGCGACGCCTGCTGCAGGCGCTCCACCGCGGCGTTCATGTTCTCGGCGCCGCCGGCCTCCAGGGCCTTCTTCGCCTCGGCGAGCTCCGCCTCGAAGCTCGAGACGTCGGCCGGGGACATCTTCGCCTTGTTCTCGTCGAACGTCTTCTCCGAGGAGTAGACGAGAGAGTCGAGGCGGTTCTTGGACTCGATCTCCTCGCGGCGCTTGCGGTCCTCGTCCGAGTGCGACTGCGCATCCTTGACCATCCGATCGATCTCGTCCTTGGAGAGGCCGGAGGACGCGGTGATCGTGATCTTCTGCTCCTTGCCGGTCCCGAGATCCTTGGCGAACACGTTGAGGATGCCGTTGGCGTCGATGTCGAAGGTGACCTCGATCTGCGGAACGCCCCGCGGCGCCGGCGGAATGCCGATCAGGTGGAAGACGCCGATCGTCTTGTTGTCCCGGGCCATCTCCCGCTCGCCCTGGAGCACCTTGATCTCCACCGAGGTCTGGCTGTCGCCGGCCGTCGAGAAGACTTCGCTCTTCTTGGTCGGAATCGTGGTGTTGCGCTCGATCAGGCGCGTCGTCACGCCGCCGAGCGTCTCGATGCCGAGGGAGAGCGGCGTCACGTCGAGCAGCAACAGGTCCTTGACGTCCCCCGCGAGCACGCCGCCCTGGATCGCCGCGCCGACCGCGACGACCTCGTCGGGATTGACTCCCTGGTGCGGATCCTTTCCGAAGAGCTCCTTGACGAGCTGCTGGATCCTCGGCATGCGCGTCTGGCCGCCCACGAGGACGACCTCGTCGATGTCCTTGGGCTCGACACCGGCGTCCTTCATGGCCTGGCGGCACGGTCCGACCGACTTCTGGATGATGTCCTCGACGAGCTGCTCGAGCTTCGAACGGTTGAGCTTCAACTGGAGGTGCTTCGGGCCCGAGGCATCGGCCGTGATGAACGGAAGGTTGATCTCGGTCTCGACGACGTTCGAGAGCTCGATCTTGGCCTTCTCGGCCGCCTCCTTCAGGCGCTGCATGGCCATGGCGTCCTTCGAAAGGTCGACGCCCTGGTCCTTCTTGAACTCGGCGAGGATCCAGTCGATGATTCGCTGGTCGATGTTGTCGCCGCCGAGGTGCGTGTCGCCGTTGGTGGACTTCACCTCGACGACGCCCTCCCCCACCTCGAGGATCGAGATGTCGAACGTGCCGCCGCCGAAGTCGTAGACGGCGATCGTTTCATCCTTCTTCTTGTCGAGGCCGTAGGCGAGGGCCGCGGCCGTGGGCTCATTGACGAGCCGCTCGACCGTCAGTCCCGCGATCTGGCCGGCGTCCTTGGTCGCCTGGCGCTGGGAGTCGTTGAAGTACGCCGGCACGGTGATGACCGCGCGCGTCACTTTCTCGCCGAGGTACGCCTCGGCCGCTTCCTTCAGCTTGCCGAGGATCATGGCCGAGATCTCGGGAGGCGAGTAGTCCTTGCCGCCCGCGCGGACGCGGCAGTCGCCGTTCGACGCCTGGACCACCGAGAACGGGACCATCTTCATCTCTTCCGAGACTTCGGAAAACTTGCGGCCCATGAACCGCTTGATCGAGTAAACGGTGTTGGCGGGGTTCGTGATGGATTGCCGCTTCGCAACCTGGCCCACCAGCCGCTCGCCCGATTTGGAAAACGCGACGACCGACGGCGTGGTCCGGTTGCCCTCCGCGTTCGGGATGACGACCGGGTCTCCGCCCTCCATGACGGCGACACACGAGTTCGTGGTCCCGAGGTCGATACCGATGATCTTGCTCATCACTTGCTCCTATAGCCCTTTTCGGGAATGCCGACTATAGGATATGAGTCAAGCGATGTCAACTATTTTTCATCAAATATCTAAGTCTAATAGGCTCATATTTTGCGTCTATTCGACGACCTGTACGCTCGGCTTTTCGGTCTGTTCCTGCTGTCGCTTGGGCGCCGGACGCAGCTCCGAGACCGGCGCCAGGCTGCGCTCGAGAGAGAGATCGAGATCGATCTGGCCGCGAGCGCTCCGGCCGTAGAGGCCGAACTTTCCGTCCTCGGCGCGAAGGATGTAGCGATAGAAGCGTCCGTACGGATCGCGAAGCGAGTCCTCGTCGAGAATGCCGGCCACGACGAGATCCTCGAGGCCCCTCGGGTACCTTCCGCTCGAGTCGTAGTAGATCCGGACGGCCCGCTCGATCGCGACCGCGCGGTTCAGGGAGATGGCCTTGGCCAGATCCGCCTCGGCGCGGATCTCGCCCGCCGGCCGCAGAAACAGGTTTGCCGGATTGCGCGGAACCAGGTATGCCGACAGCGCGGCGAGAACGACGAGGGCCGCCCAGAGGCCCAGGGCGCGGCCCGCTCGGCCGCGAGCGTCGACCGGCGCTTCGGCGGCCGTCGAGACCGCGGCGGCGGATTCTTCTTCGATGCGGCCGATCTCGATCAGGTTGCGCGCCGTCAGGTCCGCCGTGCCCTTGAGCACCTCGAAGTCGGAGAGAAACGCCCGCTCCATGATGTCGCCGACGCTGCGCCGGCCGTCGATCCATCTCCACGTCTCCGCCTCGGGACGCGAAACCGAAAGCGTGCCCTCCGGCGTGTTCTTCTGGTGGATGACGAGGTTCAGCTTCTCGACCCCGGGCGCGCGATGATAGATCGTCGAAAGCGAGCCCACCTTCTTTTCGAGCAGCGGCCACTCGTCCACGATCTGCGCGGCCTCCATGAGCACCGTGTCGGTCGAGACCGGCGCCATGTGGTCCGCGTCGTAGTCGACGGTTCCCTCCTGGGTGAAATGGAAGCGCCCGTCCGGCCAGCGGAACGCCGAGTAGACGATGCGCGAGATCTGCAGGCGCAGCGCTTCGCGCAGCTCGGCCGGCTCGACGAGGCCCTCTCGCACGAGAAGGAAGCCCATCCGCTGGCGCGTCTCCTTCTGGATGGTGAGCACCTGGTCGAGCTGCTCCTGGGTCACGTAGCCGGCGCGCAGCAGGAGGTTGCCGAGACGGTTCTCCAGGCGCCGGACCTCCGACTCGGCGGCCACGACCGAGCCGCCGAGAAACGAGATCGTGATCGAATCGTCTTCTCCGTCGACCGAGAGAATGCCGGTCTTTCGCTGGAGTCCGAGCATCTGGAAGATCTCGGTCAGCGAAAAGACCTTCAGCGTGCCTTCAAGCCCCACTGGCCGCCCTCCTTCCGACGAGCTGCGCCCTGAGCCAGGTCAGCAGGGCGAGGAGGCCGCCGAGCACGACGGTCGCGCGGAGGCCCGCGGGCCCGGGCAGGGTCAGGGGCGAGAAGAACCGCTCGTCGAGAACCGCCGCGGCGAGGCCGAAGAAGAACAGGAAGAGCGTGATCGCGCCGGCGACCGGACGGCCCTCCTGGAAGGCGTGCGATCCGGGCAGAAACAGGGACGCGACCCGGCTCGTCCTCGCCCGCCAGGACGCGCGCTTCTGCATCGCGGCCGCCTCGGCCGCCTGGATCTCGATGTCTCCGTGCGTCTCCTTGCGAAATGCCCGCGAGCACATCGCGCAGTAGTTGGGCGGATCGCCGTAGCGGCGGCAATGGTGGCAGAACGCCCGGCCGCAGCGCTCGCAGATCGCGGCGACCGCGGGGCGTGAACGGGAAAACAGGATGCCCGCGGCCAGCACGGCGAGCGGAGCGAACATCCACGGCGAGAACAGGGAAACCCAGGGCGAGGCCGCGGTCCCGTGGCCGGGCAGCCTGCGGCTCTTCGGCTGCGCATTCCACTCCGCGATCCGGTCGCGGGCGCGCGAGACGCTGTAACCCGACGAGACGACGCGGGCCAGCGTCGGATTGTTCGCCCAGGCGGACACCTGCGAGGCCGAGAGGGCGCGCGCGCCGGCGAGCGCCTGCGACTGGCCGTCGAAATCGTACGCCTCGCCCCGGGCGAGGGAGAGGTTGTAGAGCGCGTCGGCGGCCCGGGGGTTGCGTTTGGCCGCCTCCGTGTAGTCGCGAATCGCCTCGCCGTAGTCCCCCTCCGTGAAGTGGACGTTTCCGCGCGAAAGGACGGGACGGTAGTCGGCCGGGTCGGCCGCCATGGCCCGGCCGTAGTCCGAGAGCGCCCGCTCCAGGTCTCCGGAGCGCTCGGCATACGTGCCGAGCAGAAACCAGACGTCCGGGTCTTCGGGGAAGACGGCCGAGGCCTGCCGCAGCCCGTCCTCGGCGCTCGCATCCTCGCGCCGCTCCTCGAGGTCCATGGCCGCGACGAAGAGCGGCGAGCGCTGCCGGATGTTCTCCTCGGTGATCCATGCGGCCAGCGGAACGACGAGGGCCAGGCCGACGAAGCTCGCCGCGAGGACGACTCGCTCCCGCCGGTCGGCGTAGACCCACAGAAGGGCGCCCCAGTAGAGCGTGAGCCACATGGGGCCGAAGCCGATCAGGAGAGGCAGGCCCGCGACGATGAGGCCGAACGGCAGGACACCGGCCGGGCCGAACGAGCGTGCGGCTCTCTCCCTGAGGTCGTGGAGGGCCCGCGGACCGTGCCGCAGGGCCAGAGACAGCACGATTCCCGCCAGCAGCGCCGCGGCGGCCGCGCCCGCCCAGACGCCGAGCGAGGAGAAAATGGCAACGCGCGACTCGTGCGTCGAGAGGAGGGCGGAGGCCGAGTCCGGGATCGCCCGAAGGGCCTCTCCGATGCGCCCGTGGCGCACGAGAAACGAGAGTCGGGCGAAGACGGCGTCCGGATCGGAGTCGTCGAGACGCAGGGCCGCCGCGTAGGCGCGCTCGGCGCGATCCGGGTGACCCTGCGACTCCGCCCGGCGGCCGATGAAAACCGCGGTCCGTGAGAAATCCGAAAGGCGGCGCACGCCGACCTTCCGGCCGGCGCGCACCATGTCTTCGAGAGCCTTCTCCTCGGCGAGCCGATCCCCCTCGGAAAACGCCGACAGGTAGTCGAACCAGTGGGACCGGTAGAGCCCGCGCGTCACCGGCGGGGGCAGCGGCGACAGGGAGTCCTGGGCGCGGGCTCCGGCGGCGCCCCCGAAAAAGATCAAAAGGCAAAAGGCGGGAAGCGGGAAGCGGGCTCCGATCCCCCGCCGCTTCCCGGCGCGTCGATTCCGCATGCGGGCCGCTAGCCGCCCGCCCGCGGCGGCGGTTCGCGGCCCGGCGGTCGCATCGCCTCGACGTAGGCCATGCGCAGCTCGTAGAGCGCGCGCGACAGCAGGTCCGTCTCCTCGAAGTTGAGATTGCCGCGGGTCTTGTGTTCGAGCACCGCGAGCCACTCGATCATCTGCTGCGCCGCCGCGGTGTCGCGCCGCGAGAGCGTTTTCCCCGTCATCGGATCGAGGCCGAGGGCGTGGTAGACGTTGGTCGCGAGGAAGCTGATCAGCGTCACGAAGGCCTGCGACGTGGCGCGATCGGCGGTCGGATCCGCGTCGGCGGTCTCCGGGCCCGCCGGCGGGGCCGCTTCCCGGCCCGGCTCCGGGGCGGCGGCGGTCTTCGGAGGCTCGGGGGCCTCCTCCGGCTGATAGTCCGGACGCAGCTCACCCTCGGGCGTGAACATCCGGCGGTCGACGACGCGGATCGGCTTGTCTTCCTCGCTCACACGCTCCATCCCGGGAATCAGCGAATTTTAGCAGGAGCGGCGGCCGAGCACCGGCCGGCGGGGCCGGCACCGTCCCGAGCGGGATCGGACGGCGCGGGTATCATCCGCGTCGTGTCCGAGGCCCTCGATCGCCTGGCCGCTCTCGTCGCCCGCCTGAGGCGGGACTGCCCGTGGGACCGGGAGCAGTCCTTCGACACCCTCAAGACGCACCTGCTCGAGGAGACGTACGAGACGCTCCAGGCGCTCGATGAGGGCGAGCCCGAGGCCATGCGCGACGAGCTCGGCGACCTGCTCTTCCAGATCTTCTTCCTCGCGCGGCTCGCCGAGGAACGGGGATGGTTCGGCATGGACGCGGTCGCCGACGGCATTACCGCCAAGATGACGGAGCGGCATCCCCACGTCTTCGGCGACGCGAAGGCCGCGACCGCACAGGACGTGAAGGCCGCATGGGAACGGCGCAAGCGGCGCCAGCCCGAGGCTCTCGAGGACCCGCTCGGAAGCCTCCCCGACGCGCTGCCGGCGCTCGCCAACGCATACCGGCAAACGCTGCGCGCCGCGGATCTCGGGTTCGACTGGGAGCGCGATTCCGACGTCGTCGCGAAGATCGAAGAGGAGATCCGGGAGTGGAGCGAGGCTTCCGGCTCGGGCGACGCCGGCGCCGAGGCGCACGAGATCGGCGACCTCCTTCTCTCGGTCGTCAACCTCTCGCGCCGCCGCCGGATCGACCCCGAGGTCGCGCTGCGGCAGGCCAACCGCCGCTTCCGCGAGCGCTTCGCCGGCGTGGCGCGGCGGGCGCGCGAGAGCGGACGGGACGTCTCGGACGTGCCGATGAAGCAGCTCGACGAGTACTGGGAGGAGACGAAGAGAGAGGAGTAGCTCTCCTCACTTCGCCAGCTCCGAGACCCTCACCAGGCGCAGACCCCTCTTCGAAAGCCCCGGAAGCTCCTGTTCGAGCACGAAGAGCGTCACCGGGTAGGGATGCCCGATGGCCACGGCGTCGCCTTCTGCCCGCGCCCTCCGCACGAGCTCGTCGAGCTGAGCGCGAATCGCTTCCTCGGTGGCGACGTCGTCGAGAAACACGCGGCGCGAAACGGAACGAACCGACGCCTGCTCGGCGGTCGTCTCGGCGACCGTCGCGTCGGTGGTTCGGCTGTCGAGAAAAAAGAGGCCGCGACGCGACAGCACCCGGGCGACCGCGCGCATGACCCGGGCGTCGGCGGTGGCGGCGGAGCCCATGTGGTTGTTCACTCCCACCGCCCCGGGAACCGTCGCCAGGTCCTCCTCGATCAGCCGCTCGATCTCGGCATCGGACTGGGAGCGCAGCACGAGCCCCGGGCCGGGCCGCACGCGCGGGTAGCCCTGAGGCTCCATCGGCAGGTGCAGGAGGACCTCTTTTCCTCCGCGAACGAGCGCCTCCGCCGATGCGGCGCTCCAGCGCAGGTCCGGGAGCACCGCCCCGGCCACCGGAAATTTCCATCCCGCGATCCTCTGGGCGGGGGCCAGTTCGTTGCCGAGGTCGTCGATGACGATGGCGGCCCTCGGAGAGATCTCCGCCACGCCGCCGCGCGGCTTCTCCGAGCCGGGGCCCGTGCGGCGGATGGTCGGCGAAGGTCGCGGCCGCGGCGCGGGGCGCGCCGTCGTCCGCGAAGACGGAGGAGGAGCAGGCGCCGCGGCCCCTCCCGGCGGCCGCGTCTTCCAGTAGAGCGCGACCGCGAGAACGAGCGAGAGAAGGGCGAAAAAGACGGTCGCGGGCGAAATGCGGCGGCCGCGGCGGCTCAAGGGCGCGAGGCCGAATCAGGCGGCCTTGCGGGCCGCCGAGTCGCCGCGCACGAGCTCCAGTCCCCGATTCAGGATCGGGTCGCTGCCGCCGGTCTCGCCCGGAATGACGAGAACCCGCTCGTCGGGAACCAGGCCCTTGCCGCCGAGCACCTGCCCGGACGGCGAGACGTACCGGCCGACCGTCATGTAGAGGCTGCCGCCCTCTTCGGTCGGAACGTTGCGCTGGATGATCGCCATCCCGACGGTCGTTTCGCCGACCGTCTTCGACCCGGCGCGGTCGTGGAGCGCCGCGGCGAAGACCTCGGCCGCGCCGGCGGTCGTATCGTCCACGAGAAGGACGACTTTCCCCTCCCAGGCGGCGGGCCCGGCCGCCTCGAGCGGCTTCTCGGGCGCCTTGCGCGATTGCACCGTCGCGATCGTTCCCTTCTCGAGGAACAACGACGCCACGGGAGCGGCGTCGGCGATCGAACCGCCGATCGAGCCGCGCAGGTCGATCACGATCCGGTCGATCGACCGGCGAGAAGCCTCGTCGAGCTGCTTGCGAACCTCCGCGGCGGCGCCCGGAGTGAAGGTCGGGATCTTGATGATCGCCACGTCGCGTTCCCATTGCGCGCTCGGCGCCGGCGCGTCGAAGCGCCGCCTCGGAACCGAGATCGTGATCTTCTTCTCGTCCCCGCCCCGGAAGATGGACAGCTCGCACGAGGAACCCTCCGCCCCGTCCAGTGCGGCCTCGATCTGCCACATCCCGGCATTGCGCATCGGCTTGCCGTCGACCGAGTCGATCAGGTCGCCGCCCTTGACGCCGGCCTTCTCCGCGGGAGAGCCCGGCAGAGGAGCGACGACGAAGGGGTAGCCTCCGCGCCTGGCGAAGACGATTCCCGGACTCGACGCCGCCGCGGCCTGCTCGGCCTTGTACGCCGCCATGGACGACGCGGGGATGTAGTACGAAAACGGATCGAGCGCATCCGACATGCCGTCGTAGGCGCCCTCGAGGAGGGTCTTCGAGTCCGTCGGCTCGACGTAGTTCGTTCGGGTCAGTGAGAAGACTTCCGAGAAGATCGAGAGGGCCTGGGTCGCCGGGTCGCGGCCCGACCCCTCGGGTCCGGTGACGGCACGAAGGGACGCCAGCCCGCAGAGGGACACCACCACGAAGGCCGCCCGGGAGAGGTTGGATTTCATCTTTTTCATCGTAACACCGTCGCCTTCGCTGCCCGTGGGGCCCGGTCCATTCCGTCCCGCGGCGTCGCGCGGCGATTCCCCGTCACGACCCTGCGAAACAGGGGCAGCGCTCCCTCTATTCGCGGAAAACGATCCGAGCGCGCCCGGGATCGCGCCTACCTCAACCAGGCCACGGGATCCTGAGCCTTCTGCCGGTCCCGGACTTCGAAATACACGCCGGCCTCGTCGCGGCCGGGACCGTAGCCGGCCAGGCCGACCTCGCCTCCGACGGGAACGGCGTCGCCCGGCTTGACGGAGACCGCCTGCAGCCAGGCATAGAGGGTGAGCATGCCGTCGCCGTGATCGAGGATGACGAGGTTTCCGTACTCGGCGAGCCACTGGGCGTAAACCGCCCGGCCCGCATAGACCGCGTGCACGGGAGTTCCCAGGGGCACGGAGACGCCCACGCCGTTCGAGACCGTCCACGTGTCGAAGCGGGGATTGCGATGACGCCCGAAGGTTTCGACGATCGTTCCTTTCGCCGGCCAGTCGAGGACGCCCTTCCACGGTCGGATGGACCCGGACGGACCGACGGGCTCCTCGGGCTCGGACTGGCGCGACAGGGTCTCGAGCAGCCGCTCGAGGCGCGCCGCCTTGTCGGTCAGGACCGAAACCTCCTTGCGGCGCGAGGCCATCGCGTTCTGCTCGTGGGCGAGGAGCCTCTCCCGCTCGACCTTGAGGCTCGCCACGCGGGTCTCTTCCTGGCGGCTGCGGACGTAGAGGCGGTCGATTTCCGCCTTCAACGCCTGCTCGCGCGCGAGGTTTTCCTGCAGCCGGTCCTCGGCGAACCGGTACTGGCCGAGCAGCCGTCCGTCGCGGCGCGCGAGGCTGTCGAGGCGCTCGATCGAGTCGAGAAAGGCAGGCACGTCCCGCGCCTCGAGCAGCACGCGGAAGTATCCGAAACGGCCGAACCTCTGGAGGACGCGCGCCCTCGCGATCAGGAGCTTCCGGTACTGCGAGGCGGCGGCCGACGCCTCCGCCCTCTGCCGCGTCACGTCGGCGAGGCGGCGGCCGAACTCCTCCCGGGTCGCCGACACGAGCTCTCCTTCGCGCGTCGCGATCTCGAGCTTGAGCTCCAGGCGCTTGAGCTCCTCTTCGAGGGTCGCCTCCTTCTTTTCGCTCTCGGCGAGCTTCGACTTCAGCGAGCCGATGCGGTTCTGCAGCCGCGCGAGGTCCGCGGCGCGGTCGGACCCGGCCGGGGTGACGGCCTGCCGGGCCGCGAGGGGAAGGGCCGCGGCGAGCAGGATCGCCGCGGCGAGCCGCCTCACCAGAGCGACTTCCCCGCGGCGTCGGGGATCTCTGCGCCGCCGAGGATCCGCCGGATCGAAGCCGTCACGTCCGCGATTCCCGGCGTGGGGTCCGCGCGGAATGCCTTCGAGGCGAAGAGGATCCCCTTCACGAATTCGGGGTCGAGCGAGCAGTGGTCGCCGCTCCACACGTCGCGGTTGTCCTCGAACACGCTCCCGGTCGGCACGCCGAGCGAAGACTGCCAGGAGACCCGGTAGCCGGGGCGGTTCGTGACGATCAGGTCCGGGATCAGGCGCGGGTCGAAGCGCCGATAGACGTCCTCGCGCTTGAAGACCCGGGAGACCGCCTTCTCTCCGTTCTTCGGATCCACGAGCGCCGTGAGCCGGGCGATCAGCTCCGAGCGCAGCGCCTCGTAGTCGGCGCCCGCCGCGACGATCCCTCCGGCCTCGCGTCCGGCCAGGTTGACGTAGAGGTCTCCGAGCCCCATGGCGTAGGCCTTCGACTTCGACCAGTCGACGGCCTCCCAGAACTGGCCGCGGGAGAAGAGGGCCTCGAGGTTCTGCCGCTTCGCGCTGCCCTTCAGGACGAGATAACCGTTCTCGACGAGCCACGAGTTGTAGTTGACCGAGCGGCGCCAGGTCGCGAAGCCGTGATCCGAAAGGACGATCAGGAGGTCGCCGGGCTTCAGGGTCTTCGCCGTGTCGCCGACGATGTCGTCCATCGTGCGGTAGGCCTTCTCGACGACGTCGCCGTATTTTTCGGCGAGCTTCGCGTCGTACGCCGGGTGCTCCGGGTCGCGCAGGCGCCAGAAGACGTGCGCGACCCGATCCGGGAACTCGAAGTAATGGAAGAGGAGCTTCTCGGGCCCGGCCAGCAGGCCGGCGAGGATCCGGCGCTCCTGGTCGCAGGTCTGGCGCACGTCTTCCAGGAACGCCTCCTCGGAAAGCGTGGCGGACTGGATGGACCACGTGTCGATCCCCCAACCCATCGTCTTGTACCGGCCGAACCGTGCGAGGAGATCCCGGGCGAAGCTCGCCGGCGAGGAAATCGTGAATCCGGGCGGCAGGCGATCCGGGTCGAACTGGATCGGGGAAAGATAGAGGCCGATCTCGGGCGAGACCGAGGCCAGCCGCATCCTCGCGTAGCCGTGGACGGAGACGAGGGGATTGACGCGGAACACGAGCGAGATCCAGTCGGTCCAGCCTCCCGGCTTCAGCTCCACGCGGGTGCCGGACGTCTCGATCGTCAGGCGGTCGTGCGACTCGGATACGGTCAGCGTCAGCGGCACGTCGATCGTGCCCTCGCGGCCGAAGGCGCGCCCCGGCGGCCCGGCGATCCGCGTGACCTGCGACCCGGTGTTCGACTCGAGCCGCGTGATGTCCACCGAGAACTCGTTGCCCTCGCGCGGCGCGAAGAATGGGTCCGACGTGTAGTACGACGGCTTGCCGATCCGGCCGGAGAGGTCCGGCACGCCGAGCCCCGAGAGCATGCGGCCCTCTTCGAACGCCTCGGGAGGAAACGTCACCGGCATCCGGATCACGGTCGCCGGCCGCGCTCCGGGCTCGGTCCAGAACACCGGTCCGCGCCGGTTGTTGCGGACCCACGGGCGGGTCGCGGGCAGCCAGGCGCGGGCGGCGAGGAAGGCGGCCGCGCCCAGTCCGACCGCCGCGATCAGGAGGATCGCGCCGACCAGGCGCCGGCGACGGACGAAGATCAGCGCCGGCGCGCCGAACAGAACGAGCGCGATCGCCGCGAGGATCGCCGGAGTCCGTGCGCCGAAGAGAAACGGGACCTGGAGCTCCTCCGCGACCGCGAACGTCGGGATGCGATTGGCGGGATCGCGCTTGAGGAAGTCGAAGATCTCGTGGCCGCCGGGATCGAGGCCGGTCGAGAAGGTCGCCCAGGAGACCGGCGTCTGCGCCGGCACGGTCGGCAGCAGCGGCGAATATCCGCCCCGGGCCTTCAACGCGGCGAGATTCGGCAGCTCTCCCCGCGAGAGCATCCCCTCGACGATGTGCGCGTCGACGCCGTCGAAACCGAGGATCACGACCCGGCCCGGAAAGGACGCCGCCGAGGGCGGGGCGGGGGCCGCCGGAGCCGCGGCGGGCGCAAGCGCCCCGAGAACCAGCGCGGCCACGGCGGCTCGAAGGATTCTCATGCGTGTCGGATCGACAGTGTAGCGCGCGGAGGCCGCCGCGTACCATTGCCGCGGGCGGCTAGAATCCGGCCGTGACCGGGCGCGCCGAGGATCTCGACACGCTGCTCGCGAGGATCGAGGATCCCGCGATCCGGCGGCTGTTCTCGCACGAGTTCATCCTCTGCGCGGAGCACTTCGATCGATTCACGATCGAGTTCGTTCTGCGTCTCGTCCACGAGCTCGGTTTCTCCGAAGATCTCGCCGCCGGCACGTCGGCCCCCGATCTCGTGCGCCGGCGAGGTTTCGCGGCGCGGGCGGAGGTGCCGCTTCGGTGGTTCTTCGCCAAGCTCGCGGCCGGCGGCTACCTCGAGGCGAGCGGACCGGCCGACGATCCGACCTTTCGCGCCCGCGGGCCTCTGCCTCCCGGCGACCCCGACCTTCCGGAAACCCGCGCGCGGGCCGTCGACGTCCGTTCGCTCCCGGCCTTTGCCGTCGTGCGCGCGATGGTCGAGCACGTGCCGGAGTTTCTGCGCGGCGAGAAGACCGGCGAGGAGATCCTCTTCGCGCCCACGCGCCTTCCGCTCTGGTTCGATTACTTCTCCAACGACAACCTGCTCTACCAGATCAACAACCGGCTGGGAGCGGAGGCCGTCGTCCGCTCGCTTCCCTCCGCGCGCCCGGCCGCGGTCGTCGAGATCGGCGGCGGCTCGGGCTCCGCGGCGGCGGCCCTCGCCGAGCGCCTGGCCCGCGACGGCGCGCTGTCGCGGATCGGCCGCTACGCGTTCACCGAGATCGTCCCCACGTTCCTGCGTCGGGCCGAGCGGACGATCCGCGCCCGGTTCCCCGAGATCCCGATCGAGTTCTCACGGCTCGACATGAACGCCGACTTCGAGCCGCAGGGCGTCGCCCCCTCGAGCGCCGACGTCGTCTATGCCGTCAACACCGTCCACATCGCCCGCGATCTCGCGGCCACGCTCGCGCGCGTCCGGGAGACGCTGCGGCCGGGCGGCGCCGCGGTCTTCTCCGAGTGCATCCGTCCCTTCGCCGGGCAGCCGATCTACGTCGAGTTCGTGTTTAACTTCCTCGAGAACTTCACCGGCGTCGCGCTCGACCCGGCGACGCGCCCGAACCACGGGTTCCTCACCCCCGAGAACTGGCGGAAGGCCTTCGAGGCCGCCGGCTTCGAGGAACCGCGGATCCTTCCCGACGTCGAGGAGCTCGCCCGCCACTACGACGCGTTCTTCGTCGCCGCGGTCAGCGCCCGCCGCCCGCGATGAGGCCCCCCGCCTCCCGCTTCCGGCTCCCCGTCTCGCGCTTGCGCGAGGGGTCGTCCCAGAACGGATAGAAGCAGTACCACTGATCCGGGTACTCGCGCACGTAACGCTCGAGCAGCGCCACGTAGCGGAGCAGGTTCGTCCGCAGAGCGGCGTCCCGGTCTCCGTCCACGTCGATCGTCAGCGGTTCCTCGATGATCGCGCGATACCGTCCGTCCGGCAGGCGCACGATGAAGGCCGGCAGGACCGTCGCGCCCGAGGCCATCGCGACGCGCAGCGGGCCCCGAGGGAAGAAGGCCTCGCGGCCGAAAAACGGAATCGCGACGCCCGTGTTGTCGAAGTCGCGGTCCCCCTGCATGGCCACGATCGCGTTCTTGCCGAGGGCGCGGAGGACCGCGAGCGTCGGAACGATGGTCCGGTCGACGCGGATCTCCGAAACGCCGCACCGCTCGTGCAGCCGGCGCCGCTCGCGCTCGACTCCCGGGAACATGTCCGGCACGAGGACGACGTGGATCGGCTGGTTGACCCGGGCGAGCATCAGGCCGCCCACCTCCCAGTTGCCGAGGTGGGCGGTCAGGAGCAGCACGCCCTTGCCCGAGAGCCGGCCCTCCTCGATCCGCGAGTACCCGACGACGCCCTCGACCAGGCGCGCCGCCTCCTCCGGGGGCCGGGTCGCGAAGTGCAGAAAATCCACCCACGCGTGAAAGTGCGAGACGACCATTTCGAAGGCCGTCCGCCGCACGTCGGGCGAATCCTCCGGCGCGCCGAAGATGACCGCGAGGTTGCTCCGCGCCGCGTCGAGGTACTTGGGACGAAGCCGGTAGTAGATCGTGGCCAGCCTCCGGCCGCCGCGGTGCATCGAAAGGCGCGGCAGGCGCCGGGTGAAGGCGAGGGTCGCGGGAAACCAGAGCCTCGAGAACCCGGACGCGAGGATCCGCGCCAGCGGGTTGCGCGTGGCCATCTTTTCCTGCACGGGGGATATCCTACGAAAATCGAGAGACCGCAGACGGCGGACCGCGGACGGCTGATCATGGCGGCGGCGCTTCCGTTCGCCGTTTTCGCCTTGCTCGCGACCGTCTCCTGGAACCGCTGGATCGAGCCGTACATCGACTCCGGCCGCGAGCTGATGGTGCCCTGGCGCCTCGCCCACGGCGAGCATCTCTATCGGGACCTGCAGTTTCCCCACGGGCCTCTCGGGCCGTACCTCGCCGCGATCGTGGACGCGCTCGCCGGGCCGTCGCTTCCGGCGCGTCTCGGCCTGTGCGCGGCCGTCGCGCTGATCCATCTCGCGGCGCTCTCATGGCTGTCGAGGCGCCTGCTTTCGCCGTTTCGCGCGGCCCTCGCCGTATCGATCGCGGTGGCGGCGGCCGTGTTCCTCCGCCCCGGAGGCTGGATGTTTCCGTTCAGCTTCGACGTCGCGCTCGCCGTCGCGGCGCTCACCGCGGCCCTGGCGCTCGCCGTCGAGAACGGCTCTCCGCGAGCCGACGCCGCCGCGGGAGCGGGCGTGCTCGCGGCGGTCCTCGCCCGCCCGGAGCTGGGCCTCGCGGGTGCGTTGATCCTTTCCTTCGCGGCACGAAGGCATCCCCGCCGCATCGTGGCGCTCGGCGCCGCCCCCGTGGCGGCGGGCGCGGCCGGCTACGCGCTCCTGTCTCTCGGCACGCCGTGGCGGACGCTGATCGCGGATGGCTGGCTCTGCCTGATCCGTCCGCCGGCGGCCTTTCGGAACGTCTACCGCGCCTACGCCGGCCTCGATCGCCCGGCGCTCCGGCTGGCCGAGCTGCTGCTCGCGGCTCTGGCGTTCGCGCTCGCCTCGGTGTTTCTGGTCGCCGCCTCCTGGGCGGCGTCGCGCCTCGCGGCGTCCGGCCGCCGGATCGCCTCGGCCGGCCTGGAGGCGGCCACGATCGGCGTTCTCGCCGCCTCCGCGATCCTCCTGGCGCGTCCTCCGGCGGCCCTCGCGGTGTCTCTGTCGCTCTGGCCGCCGATCGTCCGCGTCGTCCCGCCCTCGATCCTGCTCGCCGCGGCGCTGCGGATTCTCCGCGCCTTTCGCGGCGGGCCGCCGCGAGGACTTCTCGCGACGATCCCCGACGCGGTCCTCTGGATGGCGGCGCTCTTCGCCGCGCGGCTCTTTCTCGCCGCCGGGTACGTCGGCCCGTACGACGCCTTCTTCCTGCCTCTTCCCCTGGTCGTCGCGATCTGCGGAGTCTTTGCCGCGGCCGACCGCTTCGCCCCGGCCGCCGGCCGCGCTCTCCCGCGGCTGGCCGCCGCCGCGCTCGCCGTGTTCGGAATCTTCCGGACGGCCGCCCTCGTCGACCTCTATCGCGGGCGGCCGTGGGCCGCCGTCGAAACGCCGGCCGGAAGCCTCCGCCTCCTCGAGCCGATCGCCTCGACGACCTCGGACGTCCTCGCCGCACTGCGGGCTCTGCCGCCGGGAGCGACCGTCGCCGGATTTCCGGAGACCGGGTTCTTCAATTACGTCCTCGGGCGGCGCAGTCCCTTCCCGCTCGAGCAGTTCTTCCCCGGCAACCTGGACGAGGAAGGCGAGGCCCGCGCGATCGCGACGCTCGCCTCGCGGCCGCCCGACGTTCTTCTCCGGGCCAACGTCCTCGCGGTGGGCGAAGGATCCCCGGCCTTCGGACGCGACTACCTCCGAGATCTCGACGCCGCCGCGCGCACCCGCTATCGGACCTCGGCGGCGTTCGGGCCCGGAGCCCGGGCCGGAGCGCAGATCGGCGATTCGCAGTTCTTCGTCGAGCTGGCCGTTCCGGTGCCTCCGGGAAGGGCCGCGGCTCCATGAGGCTCGACCTCGCGGCCGCGCGGACGTTCGGCCTGTCGCGGCGCGCCGCGCGCGAGGCCGTGCGCTCCGGCCGCGTGGACGTCGACGGGGTCGCCGTGGACGAGCCGGGCCGGGAGGTGGCGGCCGACGCGCGGCTCGCCTTCCATCGCGACCGGCCGCAGCGCCGCCGCGTGCGCACGCGTCTCTTGGTCCTGTACGAGGACGGCGACGTGCTGATCGTCGACAAGCCCGCGGGCCTGCTCACGGTTCCGACCGAGGCGCGCGAGAAGGACACGCTCTGGTCCCGGGCGCTCCATTACCTTCAGCATCGGTACGGCGGACGGCCGTACGCCGGGATCGTTCACCGCCTCGACCAGGACACCTCCGGAGCGCTCGTCTTCGCCCGCAGCCGCTCGGCGCTCCACGCCCTGCAGGACCGCTTCCGGACCCATGCGATCGATCGCGAATACGTCGCGCTCGTGGCCGGAGACCCCGGCGAGAGCGGCACCTACGACGCGGATCTCGTCCGGGAGCCGGGACTTCGCCGCTCGGTCGCTCGCCCCGGGCAGGAGGGGCGGCGAGCCCTCACGCGATTCCGCACGCTCGAGCGCCTCGGCCCCGCCTCTCTCGTGTCGATCCGACCGCAGACGGGTCGGACGCACCAGATCCGCGTCCACTTCTCGGCCGCGGGCCACCCGGTCCTCGGCGACCGCGTCTACGGGGACACTCCGTCCGGAGCGCTCGCGGCGCCCCGGCAGATGCTCCACGCGAGGCGCCTGGGATTTCCGCATCCGGGGACGGGAGAGCCCGTGGCGGCCGAGGCGCCGGTCCCCGAGGACTTCGAACGGGTCCTTTCCGCGCTGCGCGGCCGAAAAAAAAGCGGCCCGGCAAAGCCGGGCCGCCGGTTGGAACGCGAAAGAACGCGCGCTACGCGAGAACGATGACCACGACGCGGCGATTCTTCGCCCGGCCGTCCTTGGTCTTGTTCGACTCGACGGGCTCCGAGCTGCCGTACGAGATCGTGGACATGCGGTTCAACGCCACGCCCTGCTTGTTCAGGTAGCGGCGCACCGCCTCGGCCCGATCGTGGCCGAGCTGCATGTTGTAGGAATCCGAGCCCGTGGCATCCGTGTGGCCCTGGATCTCCAGGTACACGTTCTTGTTCTCGGACTTCAGCCTCTCCGCGAACCCATCGAGAGCGTCCTTGGCTTCCTTCGAAAGCTCGTACTTGCTGACCGGGAACTTCGCCGCGTCATCCGAGAGAACCAGCGAGTAGACGAACTTGCCCTCGGCCAGCTTGCCGGCCTGCTGGGCGCGCTCGAGCGCCTCGCGCGTCGCCGTGTCGAGCTCGGCCAGCTTCTGATCGTGCTGCTTCACCCTGGTCTGCGTGGCCTCGACCTGCGACTCGACGTCGTTGATCCTCTTGTCCGTGGTGGCGCTGCTTTTGGCGACCTCCTCTCCGACGTACTTCTTCGATGCGCACGCCGTGAGCCCGAAGGACCCCAAAAGAAGCGCTCCAACCGTGAGCGTGGAACCGATTCGCTGTCCCCTGACCATCTGCACCTCCCTCAAAAAAGGTTACGAGCCGCCGGGGGCCGTGCCCCGATACCCCCGGCGTGTCCGGACGACCCAGGAACCGGGTTTGGCCACGGACACGAATACGATTCTGTATTTTACATCCCCCTTACCGGAGGGCGCAAACCCCAAAAGATATTGCTGCCGGACCTCCGAGGAGATCTGGGCCGCCAGCGGCCGCAGATCGTCGTCGCTGCTGACCAGGTGAAGCCTCCCGCCGCTCGACGCCGCGAGCATCTGCAGGGTGTCCACCGACAGCTCCGGTCGCCGGCGGTCGCTCAGAATGTCAAAGGCCGAGTCCTTCATGCCGATCGGGTAGACCGGCACAGACACTCTTTGCAAGAGCTCCGCCATCTTTTCGGCCGTCAGCTCGCTCGCGTTGTCCACACCGTCGGTGAAGAGAAGGATCGCCCGCTTGTTGTTTCGACCCTTCATCATCCGCTCGGGTGTCGAAGCCACGGCGTCGAAAAGGGCCGTCTGCCCCGACGCTTCGAGAGCGTCGAGCCCCCGCAGCAGCCGGGCGGGATCGTCGGAAAAGTCCTCGATGAGGCGAACCTCTCCCTCCGAGAAGGCGAAGAGGGCGAAGTCGTCGCCGGTCTTGTGCGACCGGACGATGGTCCGAATCGCGTTCCGGGCGTTGTCGAGCTTGTGGGCCACGCCCATGCTGCCCGAGGTGTCCACGAGGAACGCGAACGATACGGGAGCGCTCTCGTCCCGATCGAAGGTGTCGACGGGAACGCGGATGTCGCCGACCTTCAGGACGAAGTCCTCCTTGCGCAGGCCGTCGGCGAACTTTCCGCTCTTGTCGGTGACGAGGACGGGCAGCATGACGTATTCCGCGCCCGCGCTCTCCGAAAAGGTGGGAGGCTCCTCGGCGGGCTTCGGGGCCTGGCCGCCGGCCAGAGCCGACACGAGAAGCAGCGGGAGGGCCAGAAGGGGTTTCACCCACAAATTATAAGGCCCGAAACCCGCCGAGGCATTCCCCCGAACCCTTCGGCCCTTTAGACTGTCGCCCGTTGCCAGCCGCTCCGGATCCCCTCGCGGTCGTCCTCGTGCGCCCTCAAAATGCCTCGAATCTCGGCTCGTCCGCCCGGGTCGCGAAGAACTTCGGGATCCGCCGCCTCCGGGTCGTCGAGCCCGGCGTGGCGCCCGACGAGGAGTCTTCGCGCCTGGCTTCCGGCGCCGACGACCTTCTCGCTTCGATTGAACGGTTCCCCGATCTGCCGGCGGCCGTGGCCGACCACCCGGTCGTGGTCACGACCTCTTCCCTGCGGGCCCGCGGACGGACCCGCAACCTCGGGCTCGCCGAGCTGCCGGGCTTTCTCGCGGAGACCGGCTCCGCGGCCGTGGCGTTCGTCTTCGGACCGGAACGGAGCGGCCTCACGGAGGACGAGCTGGCGCGCGGCTCGGCGTGTCTGCGGCTGCCGACCGAGCCCGATTTTCCGACGATGAACGTCTCGCACGCGGTCGCGTCCGTTCTCACGATCGCCCGCGCGTTTGCGCCGGACCGCGCGGACGCTCGCGTCTCCGAGCCCCTGGCACCCTCGGCGGAAATCGAAGCGGCGTTGAGCCACTGGGACCGGGCCCTCGAGGCGATCGACTTCTACGACACGGGGCACCGCGACCGTTCCCTGCGCGACTGGCGGAGGCTCGTCGCCGGACGGCCTCTCTCGGCGCGAGAGGTCGCGATCCTGCGAGGCATCGCGAACCGGATTCTCGTGGCGCTGCGCCTGTCCGCGCCGGGCGACGCCGGCTAAATCAGATCCGCTTCGGAGAAGAAGAAGGCGATCTCGCGCGCCGCGTTGTCCGCCGAGTCGCTGCCGTGGATGGCGTTGCGCTCGATGTCGGTCCCGAACTTCTGGCGCACGGTTCCCGGCTCGGCCTTGCGCGAGTCGGTCGCGCCCATCGTGCGCCGCAGGTGCGGCACCGCTTCGTGCCGCTCCAGCACGGCGACGACGACCGGGGCCTCGGTCATGAACGTGACCAGGCCTCCGAAGAACGGCCGCTCGCGATGGACGGCATAGAACGCGCGGGCCTGCTCCGGCGACAGGCGCAGTTTCCGGACCCCGATCAGGCGGAATCCTTCCTTCTCCAGATGGGCCAGGATCGCGCCGGCGTGTCCCGCGGCGACGGCATCCGGCTTGAGAATGGTCAGTGTCCGTTCCACTCGAGTCTCCTCTCGCGACGACGGGCTAGCGCCCGAGCATCTCCCGAACCTTCTTCCCGATGTCCGCGGGCGAGCGGACGACGCCGATGCCCGCCGCCTCGAGCGCCTTCATCTTCTCGGCGGCCGTTCCCCTGCCTCCGGCGATGATCGCCCCGGCATGGCCCATGCGCCGTCCCGGCGGAGCCGTCTGGCCGGCGATGAACGAAACGACCGGCTTCTTCAGGTTTCCGGCCACCCAGCAGGCCGCCTCTTCCTCGGCCATGCCGCCGATCTCGCCGATCAGGACGACGGCCTCCGTCCCGGGGTCGTCCTTGAAGGCCGCGAGGCAGTCGATGAAGTTGGTGCCGTTGACCGGGTCGCCGCCGATCCCGATGACGGTCGACTGGCCGAGTCCGAGGTGCGTGAGCTGATCGACGGCTTCGTAGGTCAGCGTCCCCGAGCGCGAGATGACGCCGACCGGCCCCGGACGATGGATCCGGCCCGGCATGATGCCGATCTTGCACTCCCCCGGCGTGATGATGCCGGGACAGTTGGGCCCGATCAGGCGCACCTTGCGCCCCGCCGCGACCTCGCGATCCAGGAACGCGCGGGCCCGCAGCATGTCGTTCGTCGGGATCCCCTCCGTGATGCAGGCGATGATCCCGATGCCGGCATCGACCGCCTCCACGATCGCGTCCGCCGCGAAGGGAGGAGGGACGAAGATCATCGACGCGTCCGCGCCGGTCGCGCGGACCGCTTCGGCCACGGTGTCGAACACGGGGATGCCCTCGTGCGTCGTGCCGCCCTTGCCGGGCGTGACCCCCGCGACGACCTGCGTGCCGTACTCGCGGCAGGCGAGCGCATGGAACGTCCCCTCGCGGCCCGTCAGACCCTGGACGAGGAGGCGCGTGCTCTTTCCGACCCAGATGCTCATCGCACCGCCTCCACGGCCTTACGCGCCGCATCGGCGAGGCCGTCGGCCGGCGTGATCTTCAAACCCGACTCGCGCAGGATGGCCTTGCCCTGGTCGACGTTCGTGCCTTCGAGGCGCACGACGACCGGGATCGACAGGCCCATCTCGCGCACCGCGGCGACCACGCCCTTGGCGATGATGTCGCAGCGCATGATCCCGCCGAAGATGTTGATCAGGACGGCCCGGACGTTCCGGTCCGAGAGGATGATGCGGAACGCGTTCTTGACCTGCTCCTCGTTGGCGCCGCCGCCGACGTCGAGAAAGTTGGCCGGCTCGCCGCCCGCGAGCTTGACCAGGTCCATCGTCCCCATCGCGAGGCCGGCCCCGTTGACCATGCAGCCGACGTTGCCGTCGAGCTTGATGTAGTTCAGACCGAAGCGCGACGCCTCGACCTCCAGGGGGTCTTCCTCGGAGAGGTCGCGCATCTCCTTGATGTCGGGATGGCGAAAGAGCGCGTTGTCGTCGAAAGTCATCTTGGCGTCGAGCGCGAGCACGTCGCCCTGCTTCGTGACGAGCAGCGGATTGATCTCGGCGAGGCTCGCGTCCGTTTCCATGTAAGCGCGGAACAGCGCCTGGATGAAGGCGACGCCCTTCTTCAGGCTCTCCCCCGAGAGGCCCAGGGCGAACGCGAGCTTGCGCGCCTGGAACGGGAACATGCCCGTGGAGGGATCGACGGCCTCGCGGACGATCGCGCTCGGATCCTGCGCCGCGACCTCCTCGATCTCCATGCCTCCCGACCGCGAGGCCATCAGGACGGGCAGGCCCCGCGAGCGGTCGAGCGTGATGCCGAGGTAGAGCTCCTTGGCGATGTCGAGCGCCTCCTCGACGAGAACCTTGCGGACGAGCCGGCCGCCCGGACCCGTCTGGGGCGTGACGAGAGTCATGCCGAGGATCGCCTTCGCGAGGTCGTGGGCCTCCTCGGGATCCTTCGCGAGCTTCACGCCGCCGCCTTTGCCCCGGCCTCCGGCGTGGATCTGCGCCTTGACGACGGCCCGGCCGCCCAGGTTGCGCGCGATCTCGCGGGCCTCGGCCGGGCTGTCGGTCACCTCGCCCCGAGGCACGGGGACGCCGTATCGCGCGAGCAGAGCCTTGGCCTGGTATTCGTGAACTCTCATGGTTCTCCGCGGAGAAGCCGCGGATTATATCCGCCTTCGGAAGAAACCCGTCAGATCCGGAACGCCGAGAGCGCGCGAATGCCGAGGGAAGTGAGCGCGACGAAGACGGCGATCGAGAACGCCGCCGCCGCGAATCGGGCGGCCGGCGTCCGCGCGAGCTCCCAATCCTCCGCGAGGCTCCAGAGGCCGGCCGAGAAGTGCGACGTGGCCGCGAGCAGTCCGCCGACGTAGGCGGCGCGGATCCACGGGCTCGCGTAGAGCGCCTGCATCCAGTGAAACAGGTCGATCGACCCGTGGTCGCGGACCTGGACGAGGCGCGTCGTCCAGAGGTGGAACAGGATGAAGGCGAAGAGCGGCGCCCCGGTGGCGCGCAGGAAGATGGCGAGAGACCGCCGCCGGGCCGGCGCGGCCGCTCCCCCGGGCGGACGCACGGCGATGAGGAAGAGCCCGTAGAGGCCGTGGTAAGCGAGCGGCGCGGCGATGAGCACGGCCTCGATCCAAAGCGCGGCCGGCCACTCCTGGAGCCGTCGGGCCATCGCGTTGTAGGCGTCGGCGCCGCGCGACGCGGATGCGTTGACCGCGAGATGGAAGACGAGGAACGCCCCGACGGGCACGACGCCCGAGATCGCGTGGAGCCGGCGCGGCAGCGTTCGGGCCGGTTGGTCCAGCGCCGCGCCCCCCTTAGACCTTGAGGATGCGGAAGAGCTCGCGGACGGCCTCCGCCGAGCGCGAGAGCGCCGCCTTCTCGTCCTCCGACAGCGCGATCTCGATCACCTTCTCCATGCCTCCGGCGCCGAGCCGCACCGGAACGCCGAGATAGACGTCGCGCATGCCGTACTCGCCCTCGAGAAAGGCCGCGCACGGCAGCACCTTCTTCTTGTCCTTCAGGACGGCATCGACCATCTCGACGACCGCCGACGCGGGCGCGTACCACGCCGAGGTCTTGAGGAGGTTGACGATCTCCGCTCCGCCGTCGCGCGTGCGCTGCACGATCGCGTCGATCTTCTCCTTCGGCAGGAGCTCCGGGATGGGGATGCCGGCGACCGTCGAGAAGCGCGGCAGCGGCACCATCGTGTCGCCGTGGCCGCCGAGAACGAAGGCGTGCGTGTTTTCGACGGAGACGCCGAGCGCGTCGGCGATGAACCAGCGCATGCGCGCCGAGTCGAGCACACCCGCCATCCCGAAGACCCGATGGCGCGGAAGCTTCGAGACCCGCCGGGCGACTTCGCACATCGCGTCGAGCGGATTCGAGACGACGATCAGGATCGCGTTCGGCGAGCCGGCGAGGACCTTGCGGACGACGTCCGCGACGATCCCTTCGTTGGTCGCGACGAGGTCGTCGCGGCTCATGCCGGGTTTGCGCGGAACACCGGCCGTGATCACGACGACGTCGGATCCCTCCGCGACGTCGTAGGTGTTCGACCCCGTCATCCTGGCGTCGAACTTTTCGACGGGCGAGGACTCCATGATGTCGAGCGCCTTGCCCTGGGGAACGCCGGGGACGATGTCGATCAGGGCGACGTCCGCGAGCTCCCGTTCCACGATGCGCTGGGCCGTGGTCGCTCCGACGTTGCCGGCTCCAATGACGGTGACTTTTTGCTTCATGCGAGCGCGGATTCTATACGGAACCGGGCCGCGGACTCCGGGCTACAATGTTCGCGTGATCCCGGAGCGCCCCGACTACAAGAACCATCCGCTCTGGACGCAGGCGATGGAGCTCGCGAAGGCGGCCTACGCGGTCGCGGACGAGATCGCCGAGCGCGATCCGGAAGAGGCGCGACTTCTGCGCAAGGCCGCCGTCTCGATTCCGGCGCGGCTGGCGCAGGCGCTCGTCGCCGACGAGGCGCTGGCCCGCGAGGTGGACGCCTCGCATGCACGGGCCGCCCTCGACGAGGTCGCGGAGCGGGCGGAGCGGCTGCCGACCCGGGAGGGCTCCTCGCGCGAGCTCGTGCGCCAGGCCCGGGAGCTCGAGCGCTCGATGCGGCGGGTCCTCGGCGTCTCGGAGGGATTCGTCTGTTGACCGACGACGAGCCGCGAACCCGGCGAGGACTGCTCGCCGCCATCGTCCTCGTCCCGCTTCTCCTCGCGGCCGCGTTGTGGCTTCCGCGCTGGTGGGAGGGCCGCGAGCTCCGGCAGGCCCGCGAAATCGCCGGCGTCGGGTCACGGCTCCAGGCGGGGAGCATGACCGACGCGCGCCGGAAGGTCGACCCCGGAATGACCGGCGAGAAAGTCGAGGCCGCGATCGGCAAGGCTTCGTTCGCGGTCGGCACGGAAGGCAAAGACTCCAGGCACGAGATCTGGACTTACTACTTTTCCGACGGCACGCTGACGATCAACTTGACCGACGGAACCGTCGCTCGCGTGAGCACGGTCTACGGCACGCCGCGGATCCCTAAGAAGGGCGGCGGCTACTGAGCGCCGTCTCGCCGGCGCCGGACGAAGGGCGCGAGCCCTCGATCCGCGTGATCATGATGCCGAAGGACACCAACGCGTACGGCACCATCTTCGGCGGCGTGATTCTCTCATACATCGACCAGGCCGGCGCGGTCGAGGCCCATCGCTGCGGCGCGGAATTCATCGTGACCGTGGCGATGCACGAAGTGATCTTTCACGAGCCGGTCTACGTCGGCGATCTCGTGTCGTTCTACACGCGTCTCGTGAAAATCGGCCGCACGTCGATCACGATCTCGGTGGAGGTCTTCTCGCAGACGAGCGAGGGCGTCGGCAACCGCGTGCGCGTCACCGAGGCCGAGGTGACCTACGTGAACCTCGACAAGAACCGGCGTCCGACGCCGATCCGCACGAAGGGGTAAGCCGGCCTCGCTTCCGGAAAGGCTCCCCCGAAAATGCGAAGGTCCCGATTCCTCGGGACCTTCTTCTCGCGAGCCGAGCAAGAGCCCGGCAATGGGAGCTTCGTCGATTCGATCCTACTCCCCTTTTCCCGCGGATGTCACCATTCGGTTTCGTCCTCGCCTTCGACCCCCGGCTCGGCCTCGTCGAGCTCGGACTCGAGCTCGTCGAGCTCCGGGGCATCCGTGTCGAGCTCGGCCGCGGAAAGCTCCTCCTCGCGCCAGCTCCCGCGCCCGTAATCCTCTCCGGCCCCCGAAGCCGCGGCGGCCATCGGCAGGGCGGCGGAGGCCGCTCCCGTCAGGCCGCTTTTTCGCGCGGGCGAGGGCCGCCCGGTTTTTTTCGCCGGGGGCGCGGGCTTGCGGGCCGCGGAGGCCTTCCTCTTCGGCGCCGCCTTGCGGACGGTCTTCCGAACCGCCTTCCGGGCAGTTTTCCTGGCCGACTTGCGGGCGGCCCCCTTCTTGCTCGATGTTTTCCGGGCTCCCTTCTTCGAGGCTTTCCTGGCCGCTTTCCTCTTCTTCACCACGATCCGTCCCTCCTCAAGTCCGGCGTCCGCCGGGACTCGGATCATACAATCGGGGTGTTGTCGAACGGAAAGCCCCCGCGCATCGCCATCACGGCTCGAGCCGGCGGCATCTCGGTCGCCATACCCGCTCTGGCCGGGGACCGGGGGTGGCGCTGGAAGATGGCGGTCACGGCGGCCGCGGTCGCCGGCGCGGAGCTGCTCGGCTCGTTGCGGCTCGGCCGGGCATGGGAGTCCGTGATCCGCCGCGGCGACTTCGGCGATGTCTCGCTGCCTCTCATGGCGTTTCTCTCGGTCGCCGTCATTCTGTCGGCGCCCCTGGCCCTGGTCGGCCTGGCGGCCCTCGCCTTCGCGGAGGAACGGATCGAGGCGGGGCCCGATCGAGTGACGATCCGGACGACCGTCTTCGAGCGCACACGAACGCGCACGATCCCTCTCGGAGAGCTCGACTGCTGGCGCGAAACCCTCTGGCCTCTGCCCCCGTGGTGGACGTGGGCGGTCACGCGGCTCGCGGCTCGATCGCGGGGCAAATGGCACCCGGTCGCGGGCGCCGCTTCGCCCCGCGAGAAACGAGCCATCGGGGTGGCACTCGCCGAGGCCACCGGCAAGCCTTTGATGGCGGACTTCGGCCGCCGGCTGCGCTGAACCGCCCCCGCGTCCTGGGATATTATCGTCGAGGCTTTCATGACCGCGCCTTCCTCGGAACATCACCTCACCGAAAACCTGCTCTCGGAGTACCCGGTGCCGGACGAGGTCCGCTGGGGCATCGCCGAAGCGGGTTTCGTCTTTGCGACCCCGATTCAGGCGCGGGTTCTGCCGCTCGCCCTCGCCGGCCGCGACGTGGCGGGCCAGGCGCAAACGGGGACGGGAAAGACCGCCGCCTTCCTGATCACGATCTTTTCGAGGCTCCTGGACAAACCGGCCGCCGGCCGGCGCGGCCCGCGGGCGCTCATCGTCGCGCCCACCCGCGAGCTGGTCGCCCAGATCCGCGCCGACGCCGAGGTCCTCGGCCGGCACACCGGCCTGGCGACGCTCGCGGTCTTCGGGGGAATCGACTACCGCCTGCAGCGGGAGGCGGTCCAGCGCGTCCCCGACGTCCTCGTGGGAACGCCCGGGCGCCTGCTCGACTACGAGCAGCAGGGCGCGGTGTCCTTCCGCCACGTCGAGATTCTCGTGATCGACGAGGCCGACCGCATGTTCGACATGGGGTTCATCCGCGACCTGCGCCGGATCCTGCGCCGCTGCCCGCCGTATCACCGCCGCCAGACGATGCTCTTCTCCGCCACCCTCTCGCTCCGCGTGATGGAGCTCGCCTACGAGCACACGAACAACGCCGAGAAAGTCGAGATCGAACCGGAGCGCGTGCTCGCCCGCGGCATCACCGAGGTGCTCTACCACGTCTCTTCGACCGAGAAGTTCCGACTGCTGCTCGGCCTCCTCGAGAAGGAGGGAGGCCAGCGCGTGCTCATCTTCGTCAACCGGAGAACGACCGCGGCCGATCTGGTCCGGGGCCTGTCGGCCAATGGCTATCCGACGCGGGCCCTGGCCGGCAACGTCCCGCAGGACCGCCGGCTGAAGATGCTGGACGAGTTCAAGGACGGACGGCTCGCGATCCTGGTCGCGACCGACGTCGCCTCGCGAGGACTCCACATCGAGGGCGTTTCCCACGTCATCAACTACGACCTGCCCGAAGACGCCGAGGACTACGTCCACCGCATCGGCCGCACCGGCCGGGCCGGCGCGGAGGGCACCGCCGTGTCCTTCGCGTGCGACGACTACGTGTTTTCGCTGGACGCGATCGAGAAGCGGGTCGGCCGAAAGATACCGGTCGAGTGGCCGGGCGAGGGCCTGATCCGATCCGGACGGGTCAACCAGGCGCCCCGTCCTCACGCCGGATTCCGCTCGCGCCCCGAGCCGCGGCGGGAGACGCCGAAGCCTTCGCCGAAAACGGACGAAGCCGAAGCCTTCGGGAGAACGAAGCGCAAGAGCCGCCGAAGGTAGGAGCGACCCCGCACTCTTCCGGGAGTCGATCCGGTCGACGCGTTCCCTCTCTCGTCCGTCGGGCCGCATCGCGGCCCGCTCCGAGTCCGAGCCTAGAAGCTCTTCAGGAACTCTCTGTTCGTCCGGAACTTCGAGAGCCGGCCGAGGACGAGCTCCATCGCCTGGATCTTGTCGACGGCGGCGAGCGCGCGGCGCAGCTTGACGATCTTCGGCAGGTCTTCGACTCCGTAGAGTTTCTCTTCCTTGCGCGTCCCCGATTGCGGAATGTTGATGCACGGGAAAATGCGCCGGTTGAAGAGGTCCCGGTCGAGGACGATCTCCGTGTTGCCGGTTCCCTTGAACTCCTGGAAGATGATCTCGTCCATCCGCGAGCCGGTGTCCACGAGCGCCGTCGCGACGATCGTGAGCGACCCGCCGCCCTCCGCGTTGCGCGCGGCTCCGAAGAAGCGGCGCGGCTTTTCCATGGTCCGGGCGTCGATGCCGCCCGACATGATCTTGCCGCCGCCCTTCTGCATGTGATTGTAGGCGCGCGCCATGCGCGTGATCGAGTCGAGGAAGATGATGACGTGCTTGCCGCACTCGATCAGCCGCCGCGCCCGCTCGGCCACGATCTCGGCGACGGCGATGTGATTCTCGGCCGACAGATCGGCCGAGGACGCGATGACCTCCCCGCGGGTTACGCTGCGCCGGAAGTCCGTGATCTCCTCCGGGCGCTCGTCGATGAGGAGGACGATGACGTGGACGTCGGGATCGTTGACCTCCACGGCATGCGCCATGCGCTTCAGCAGCGTCGTCTTTCCGGCCTTGGGCGGAGCCACGATCAGACAGCGCTGACCGCGGCCGATCGGAGCGAGCAGATCGACGACGCGGCCGCACATCTCGTCGGGCTCGGTCTCGAGCCGCAGGATGGAATTCGGGTCGATCGAGATGAGCTCGTTGAAGGACGGCCGCTGGCGGAAGGCGCCGGGCTCGAGGCCCTCGATGGTCTCGACGCGGCGCACCAGCGGACGATTGCCGTCCACCGCGATGCCCGCGATCAAGGCGCCCGCCTCGAGATTCTCGCGATTGATCAGCTCGCGCGGGACGAGCGGGTCTTTCGGAGAGGGCAGATAGTTCGTCCGAGCCGAGACGAGGACGCCCGGGGCGTTGTCCTTCGGGGGAAGCGACAGGACGCCCTCGACGGGCCGCTCGGGACCCGCGGCGGAGGCGTCCTCCGGACGCTCGAAACCGCCCGGCGCGCCCCCTCCTCCGTTCGCGCCTCCGCGCCCGCCGCGCCGCCGCCGGCGGCGGCGTCGACGATGGGAGCGGGGCTGGCCGTCCGGGGACGAGCCCTCGGCGTGAGATGCGGTCTCCGGTTGGACCTCAACGGACGCAAGACTTTCCGGGGTCAAGGGATCTTCGGACATGAACTCCCAAACCCCCGCCGCGCTGACTCTAGGGTCCGGGCGGGAACGCCTCATTCTACGACGAAATGGGGTCGAAAAGCACGAAAAGCGCGTCGGGCCGACGGGCCCTCCCCTCCGCATCAAGGCCCTCCGGGCCAACGTTTTAGGTGAACAGCCCGAGCACCCGGCCCGGGTCAACGGGCGGCACGGCCGCCAGCGCGAAATCCTCGGCGGCATGTTCGGGATCGGACACGCCCACCAGCGCGGTCGTCAGCCCCGGGGCCGAACGCGAGAACTGGAGCGCCTGCAGCAGGGCCGTCCCGGCTCCCGGAAACGCCTCGCACACCTCCTCGGGGAACTCGTAGCCGGCGAGCCGCCCCTGAAGCAGCGAGGCCGACCCGAAGGCCGCCAGGCCGAGGGCTTTCGCGGCCGTCAATGCCGGCTCGCGCACGCCGTTCGCTTCCTGGGAGCGGTACACCACGCTCTGCGCCATGGCGAGGTTCGTCGGCAGCTGCACGGCCCGGAAGTGGTGCCCGTCACCGGCGACCCCCCGCGCGGTCTCGAGGACTTCCTGCAGCGACAGGTGCTCCGGATGGTCGGACGGCACGCGCAGGCCGTCCCAGGTCGCGAGCCCCCATGCGGCGATCCGGCCCGATTCCGCTTCTTCTTCGAGAAGCTCGATCGCGGCGCGAAGCCTCGCGCGAAACTCCGTGCGGTCCACCGCGCCGAGCTGCGTCTCGACGTTGTGCAGGTAGTAGAGGTCGATCGTTTCGAGCCCGAGGTTTGCGCGGCTGCGGGCGATCTGGTCGCGCAGGTACTCCGGCGCCATGCAGTGGCAGCCCTGCGCGATCTCGCCTTCCGGCACGAGGCCGGACTCGAGGAACGTCTCGCGCAGGTATTGCCGGGGAGGCCGCGGGTCGTCGGCATCGTGCGGAAGGTAGCCGCCCTTGGTCGAGACCAGGACTTCGTCGCGCCGTGCGGCGCCGCGCGTGAAGGCCCGCGCCAGGGCGCGGCCGATCGCCCGTTCGCTCTTCTGGCCGCGGTAATTGATCGCGGAGTCGAAGACGTTGACGGCCGCGCCGAGCGCGACGGCGACCGAGGCCTCGTAGCCCGCGTCCGTCGCCGCGTCCTCGTCTCCGAGATAGGTCCCGACGCCGAGCGAGGAGAGCACCAATCCCATCGCGTCCCGAAAATGTCCGGGCGCCGCCGGGGAGCGGTCGGCGAAACGGCGAGTTCCCTCGAGCGTGGCGCGTCCGGCGATCACGGCGCGCACCCTATCAGACGTATCATGGACGCTTCCGACAAACGGAGGAACCATGAGACCTCGTGCCGTGCCGGTTCTGGCGTCGGTTCTGTCGCTTTTCGTTCTCGCCGCGGTCGCCTCGGCCCAGGCGAAGAATCCTGCCGTCGACGAGTTCGGCGTTCAGGATGGCAACGACCTGTGGATTCCAGCCTCCAGCTTCACGGGCAGCGCGGGATGGCTCGAGGGGCCCGTCTTCGGCTACTTCGTTTCGACGGGCGCGAGCGCTTTCCACGCCGTTCTCCCGTTGCCGCAGGGCGCGTATCTCGACTCCTGGACCGTCCTCTACTACGACGGAAGCGCGTCGAACGACATCACGGTCGGCTTCTCGAAGTGGTACGACGACACGACTCAATCGCCGGTGTCGGCGAACGCCGGGCTGAGCTCGTTGACTTCCACGGGATCGCCGGGCTTCGCCAATTTCACACAGGCGGAGGGACGGACCATCGACCTGCGAGAGCCCCTCGGCGGCAGCGTGACCCGGCAGGAGGCCGCCGACTTCTATACGTTCTACGTCCTCATGCCGGACGACACGTCGGTCGCCTTCAAGGGCGTCCGCGTCATCTGGCACCGCCAGGTCAGTCCGGCCCCGGCCACGGCCACCTTCAATGACGTGCCCGCGAGCGATCCCGGTTTCCAGTACATCGAGGCGCTCGTGGCGTCGGGAGTCACGGCCGGCTGCGGCGGAGGCAACTACTGCCCGGACGCCAACCTGACGCGGCGCCAGATGGCCGTGTTTCTCGCAAAGGCGCTCGGCCTGCACTGGCCGAACTTCTAGCGCGGCGGGTACTGCACGACGATTGGCGTGCGCGAGCCGCCGACCGGTTTCGGTGTGCCGCGCGGGCCTCCCGCCGGAACTCCGTAGCTCTTGTTCATGAAGCCGAGGTTCGGCCAGCCGGCCCCGAGGATGGCGGTCGCGTCGGCGCCGAGCCAGTCGGAGAGGATCGTCCCGTAATACGAGCGGAAATCGTTCTCGATCGAGAGGTTGCCGTTGGCGTCGAGGTGGGAGAGGTCGGGCGGATCGCCATGGACTCCCGGGACGACCGCGTCGCCGACGACGAAGTGCGGCGCGGAGGTTCCGTGGTCCGTGCCGTTCGAGCCGTTGTCCTGCGCGCGGCGCCCGAACTCCGACCAGGTCATCAGGAGCACGTCCTTCGCCTTTCCGTGGCCGTCGAGGTCGTCGAAGAACGCCTTGATCGAATCGGAGACGTCGGTCAGCAGCGGGTCGTGGCTCACGTCCTCGCCCGAGTGATTGTCGAAGCCGCCGGTCGTCACGTACAGGATCCGCGCGCCCACGTCGGCGTGGATGATCTGGGCGATGAGCTCGAGCCCGCTGCCGAGGCTCGAGGATGGATAGGCGCCCATCGCGACGTATCCGGTTCCGACCGCCTGCAGCGTATTCGAGGAGGAGATCGCGTCGGACCCGACGCCTCCGAGCGACGCCTCGAGGCCGCCCGCCGGGTACGAGGCTCCGCTCTCGGCCAGAAACGCCGTCACCTGGTTGCCGCCGTCCGCCGGAAACGCTCCGTCGGTCTGGTACTGGTAGCTCGCCAGCGTCAGGAGCGTCGGAACTCCCACGTGGTCGGCGAGCAGCGTTCGAGGCAGCGACTGCGAGATCGCCGTGCAGGAGAGTGGGTTTCCGTTTCCCGCGATCGTGGCGTCGGCCCAGCGCCCCAGCCACCCGAGCCGCTGCGCGAGCAGCGGATCGGCCGTGTGCCAGATGTCCCGCGACTCGAAGTGCGAGAGGCTCGAGTTCGGATATCCGACGTTCGTCACGACGGCGACCCGGTTCGCGTCCCAGAGCGACTTCAGCCCGGTCATGACCGGATTCAGGCCCAGCCGCCCGTCGAGCGGAAGCACGGCACCGGTCGGGATGCCGATGCGAGAGCGCAGCTGCGGGTAGAGGCCGTCCGCGTACGGGACCACGGTGTTGAGGCCGTCGTTGCCGCCCATCAGCTCGATGACGACGAGCGTCCGGCCGGTGTCCCCCGCCCCGACCGATTCCTCGAATCGCGGGGCGCCGGCCACCGCCCACCGCGGGACCATGGCGGAGACCGTTACGAAACCCGTCGTCCTCAATAGAAAGTCGCGCCGGGAAAATGCCATGGGATCCTCCGCGATCTCGGACTAGGCCAGCTGGAAGTCCGGGTTCGTCAACATGACGTGCACGAGCCCCCTCACCTTTTCGTCCACGTTCTCCGCCGTGTTCGTCCACGCGCCCGGCGAGCCGTCGTCCCGGGCGTTCAGATAGGCGATCCACGCCGCTCGCACTTCGGGCGGGACCGACGCGAGATTCAGTCGGCCGGCGAGCAGGTCGACGACCTGGTCGGCGGTCGAAGCGTCCTGTCCGGCGAGCAGGGCGGCCGGTTCGAAGCGCGTCCCAGCCGCACCGCGGTTGGACGCGAGGGTGTTCGCGAGCGAGGCCCGCGCGAAGAGCGAACCCGTGTTGATCCAGGCGAGCCCCCAGTCCCAGCCCTTCGCGTCGGCGGGATTGAAGAGCGCCTCGCCCATGCCGGGCAGGGAGTTGGCGGGAGTCGAGAAATCGCTCGATCCTTCGAGCATGCGCACGGACGCGACGGCGAACTCGACCGGGCTCCGCACCCAGGCGCGGATCGCGTCGTCCGACCAGAACTCGTCGCGGAGCAGGATCGCCCGCACGAGCTCGCGAATCGAGTGGTTCGACGAGACGTACACGCCCTGGAGAGCGTCCACGACCGCCGCGGATGCGTCGGTGCCGGCCAGGTACGACCAGAGCTTCGCGCCGATGAACCGCCCCGAGACGGAGCCGGCGGAATCCGTCAGGCCGAGGATGATGCCGAGGGCGTCGCCGCCATTCCAATTGCCGGTCTGCCCGAGAATCGTCTTGACGCCGCCGTCGTGATAATCCGCTCGATCCACGAACGTCGCGGCGTCGTAGTTCGACGAGCGGTCGTAATTCTGGACGGTCCAGCCCGTCAGGGCGCGGGCGACCTCGGTGACGTCGGTCTGGGTGTAATTTCCGATCCCGATCGTGAAGAGCTCCATCAGCTCCCGGGCGTAGTTCTCGTTCGGCCGGCCGGCGCGGTTTGTGGCGTTGTCGAGCCAGACCAGCATGGCCGGGTCCTGCGAGATCGCGAGAACCAGGTCGTCGAACTTGCCCATCGCGAGGCGGCGCTCGGTCGCGTTCTGGTCGAGGAGGAGCGTCTCGCCCTTGACCTTCGTGAGTCCCGAGGTCCAGTGGAGGTTCCAGAAGTAGGTCATCTTCTCCTCGAGCGGCCGGGGTGAGTGGGCCATCCGGTCGAGGAACCACTGCTGAAGGCCCGTCAGGCGCTGCAGGTTGTAACCGCGGCCCGCGAGCGCGGCCTCGTAGGCCGAGAGGTCGATCGCGTCGTAGTCGACGAACCAGGAGACGGCGCCGTCGAGGCCGCGTGCGTACAGCAGATCGACCTCCGACGGCGTCCCACCGAATCCCGCGCGGCGATAGAGGTGCGCCGCCGCGTCGCGCGTCCAAGTCACGCTCATGGACCCTCCTTCGCAGCGCCTCGACCGGATGGACGCCGGGAGAGCGGGAAGGGTTTACGCGGGGAGGACGGGAAGCGGAAAGCCGCGCGTGCGGGACGTGCCTTCGAGCCGCCGGTCCCAGCGGCCCGGGATCGAGGCGGCGCACTTCGGGCAGGCGCCGTCGCGGAGACGATTCGCGAGGACCCGGAAGCCGCGCCGCTCGATCACGGTCTCGCCGCACGACGGACAGCGCGTGTTCTCCCACTCTCCCATGCCGCCCGGAATGTTGCCGGCGTAGACGTAGCGCAGCCCCTCGGCCGTGCCGATCTCGCATGCCCTCCGCAGCGTCTCGACCGGCGTCGCTGCCCGGTCGGTCATCTTGTAATCGGGGTGGAACGCGGTCACGTGCCAGGGAACGTCGCGCGAGACGGAGGCGATGAATCGAGCGGCGCGTGTCAGCTCACCGTCCGAGTCGTTGAACCCCGGGATGATCAGGGTCAGGACCTCGAGCCAGATACCGCGCTCGGCGATTCCGACGATCGTCTCGAGCACGTTTTGCAGGACGCCGCCGAGCTCGCGATAGTGCTTGTCGTCCATGCTCTTCAGGTCCACCTTGTAGAAATCGATCCACGGGCGGATGTAATCGAGGACCTTCGGCGTGCCGTTTCCGTTCGAGACGTACGCCGTGCGCAGGCCCCGCGCGCGAGCGGCGCGGAAGACCTCGACGGCCCACTCCGACGTGATGAGCGGCTCGTTGTACGTCGAGACGATCGTCGGCGCGCCGTTCTCGACCGCGAGCGAAACGAGCTGCTCCGCCGAGACGTCGCGCGCGGATCCGGCCGCCTCGGGATCGCGGATCGACTGCGACGTGAACCAGTTCTGGCAATAGCCGCAGTGCAGGTCGCAGCCGAGCATCCCGAAGGACAGCGCGTCCGATCCGGGCAGGGCGTGAAAGAGGGGCTTCTTCTCGATCGGGTCGCACTGCAGCGCGCCGACGTAGCCGCGCGGCGCGTGGAGCACACCGTCCCGGCGGAAGCGGACGCGGCAGACGCCGTCGCGCCCCTCCGGCAGGGGACAGCGGTGTCCACAGGCGTGACAGCGCAGCCGGCCGTCCGGCAGGACCTCGGTCAGCTCGGGGGCGGCCGGCGCGGTGCGAAGGGAGAGACTCTCCGCGAGAGAGGACGAGCTCGGAGCAACCATCGTTCCCCGACGATAACGCCGGCGATCCGCTCGAAATGCCCGGCCGGGTCCGTGGGTTATCATCGCTCGGCCGCATGAAAAGCCGTCTCCCGACGATCTCCGCCTGCCTGTTCGCCGTCTGTGCGGCCCTGTGCGCGCAATCCACGACCCAGCCGGCCGGTGTCCTCTATCCGACCCAGAACAGCGCCCAGGTCAACGGCGTGAAGATCCAGGTGACCTCGGACGGGACCGTCTGGTTCCTCGAGTCCTCCGCCGACATCATCGCCCGCCTCCAGGACGGGGTCATGCGCCAGTGGCAGATCCGGCCCAGCGACCAGATCGGCGCAACGCCCGTGGCCTTCCAGATCGACGGCGACGTCATCTGGTTCATCGAGGCGGGCGAGAGCCAGATCGACGCCGGAACGTGCGCCTACGGGAAGCTCGACACCACGACGGGCCAGCTGACCGAATGGGTCATCCCCGGATCGATCCCGGCCGCGTTCTACCGGGCGCCCGACGGGACCGTCTGGCTGCCGCAGAGCGCGGGGTTTCTCCAGCAGGTCCGCCTCGACACGCTCGAGGTCCTCAACTACCGGTCCGTCGGCACGTTCTCCTATGCCGACATGGTCGTGGCGGCCGGACGGGGCGTTCTGGCTCGCCGACTTTGGAAACAACCGGATCGTGCGATGGGTACCGGGCGCCGCGACCGAGACCTCCTGGTCCTATTTTCCCCTCTCGAGCGGCCGGCTGAACCCGGCCCAGATCCAGCTCGACCGGTTTGGAAAGCTCTGGATCACGGAGCGCTCGGGCGCCCGGGTGGACCTCCTGGATCCCGTGACCAGCACGCTCTACAGCTACGACGTCCCGGACCCGATCCATCTCGACATCTTTCAGGACCGCGTCTACGTGACGACGATCTCGACGACGTCCACCATCACGGTGATCGACCCCAACCTCGCGCCCGTTTCATCGGTCACCCAGACCACGCCGCTGGACCTGTCGGTCGGGTCCAGCGTCCCGACGATTCCGGTCACGGTCCGCAGCACGACGATCGTTCCCACCGATTTCACGTCCGCTCCGACCGCGATCGATCCCACGACGTTCACCGTGACGAACGGCGGCATACTCGCCGGAGTCCTGCAGACCACGTTCCCGGGAAGCAACACCTATGGGGTCACGGTCTCGGGCGGCCGCGTCTGGGCGGGGACGGACGGACAGCTCGCGGCTCTGAACCTCCAGGCGATCGGCGGATCGACCGACCTCGGCGTCCCGATGGCCACGGATCTCCTCGGCACGCCCGACTCGAGAATCCAGGTCGACGTCACGGTCGCGAATCGCGGCTCCACGGCGCTGACGGGCCAGGGTTACTACCTCTATTCGCCCGGCGCCTTCGCCTCGCAGGCCAGCTTCACGCTCGCCGGCGGCGCGACCAGCCTTCTTTCCAACGCCTTCCCGTCCCTGGCCGCCGCGAGCAACCTGCTGAGCGGACCCGTGCGGCTCGGAACCGCGACCGGCACGGCGGGCAACCTGATCGGCACCGTCCGATCCTCCCGCGTCCTTCCCGGCGGAGGCACCTTCGGCTACCTCTTCCCCGCCGACTCGGCCGCCTCGTCGCTGGCCCAGGACTCGGCGACGACCCTCTTCCTCGGAGCCACGGAGGGAGAGGTCTCGATCCTGAACCTGTACTCGCTCGTGGACGCCAAGGCCACGATGACGCTCTTCGCGCCCGACGGGACGGCCCGCGGCACGCAGAATTTCGACATCGTGAAGAATGCCTCGCTCTCCTTCAACCCGGCGTCCTCGGCATTCGGCGTCGCGCCCGAGCTGGGCGATGCCGTGCGCATCGCCGTCACCGCGGGAACCCTCCAGGCCTCGGCCCTCGTCTTCGACGCCGGAACGACCGACGTCGCGCCGTCGCTGCCCGCCGCGGCATCGACGAGCTCCGTGCTGCCCTGGGTCGGAGCGTTTCCGAACGGCGACCGCAGCTTCGCGACGGACTTCTCGGTCTCGAATCCATCCGCCGACTCGCCGGTGGACATCACGCTGACCTACTACGGCATCGGCGCCGCCGGCGCGCCGCCCACGGCGACGCTGGCCCTGGCTCCGCAGGAGACGCGGACGGTGGAGAACGTCCTGTCGACTCTCTTCGGGATCGGCTCCGGCCAGGGCGCCCTGACCGTGACCTCGAGCGTTCCGGTGGCGGCCGCGATCCGCGTCGCGACGGCGGTCTCCATCGGGGACTACGGCACCTATGCCAACGCCATGGACGCCTCGGGAGGAGTCACGTCGGCGGCGAGCGCCACGGCCATCGGCCTTCCGCAGACCGCCACGCGCAGCGGGCTGCTGCTCTTCTACAACGGGGGAGGCTCGGGGACCGTCACGATCGACGGCTTCAAGGCCGACGGCACCTCGGCCGGAACGCTCCACGTGAGCATGGCGCCAAACTCCGCCACGGTCGTGGGGCCCGTGTTCGCGGCCCTCGGCGTCTCGAATCAGGCGGCGGGCCGCGTGACGGTCTCCGTCGGCGACGGGATGCGCGTCTACGGCTGGGCGGCCGCGATCGACGACATCACCGGCGACTTCGATCTGACGCCTCTCGAATAGAGCCGCTCCGGTAAGATTCCGGAGGTGTCGCCCGTCCGAATGGCCGTCCGCGGTTCCGGCATGTTCGTGCCGGAGGGCGTCGTGACCAACGAGCGCCTCTCCCTCCTCATGGACACGAGCGACGAGTGGATCCGCCAGCGCACCGGCATCGCGGAACGCCGCTTCGCGCGGCGGGGCCAGTCTTCGGCGATGCTCGGCGCGGAAGCCGCGCGGCGGGCGCTCGAAGACGCCGGCCTCGAGCCGGGCGATCTCGATCTGATCGTCTTCGCGACGATGACCCCGGACCACTACTTCCCCGGAAACGGCGGGCTGCTCGCGCGATCGCTCGGCCTCGACCGGACGCACGCGATCGATCTGCGCATGCAGTGCGCCGGTTTCCTGTCGGGGCTGCACGTCAGCGACGCGTTCATCCGCGCGGGGGCCGCACGCCGGATCCTTCTCGTCGGCGCCGAGTGCCATGCCTCGCTCTTCCCCTGGACCGACGCCGACTGGGCCGTGCTCTTCGGCGAGTCCGAGGGCCCGGTGCGTCCCGAGGCGAGGGCGTGGGGGACGGCACAGCGCGACCGCGCCGTCCTCTTCGGGGACGGGGCCGGAGCCTTCGTGCTCGAGGCGCGCGACGCCGAGCAGGAAACCGGCTTCCTCGGCTTCCTGATGCGCACGGACGGCGCGCACTGGGACAAGCTCTACGTCCCGGGCGGGGGCTCGGCGAGCTTCCCGTACTTTTCGCCCGAGATGTTCGAGCAGGACCGGACCGTGCCGGTCGTCGAAGGCCGGCAGGTTTTCCGCCTCGCCACGACCGCGATGCCCGAGATCGTCCGCGAGATGGTGCGGCTCCACGGCCTCGAGGTTTCGGCCCTGTCGCTGCTCCTGATGCACCAGGCCAACCTGCGCATCAACGAGGCGGTCCAGAAGAGCCTGGGGCTTTCGGACCGCCAGGTCTTCCATAACATCCAGAAGTACGGAAACACGACCGCGGCGACGCTCCCGCTGGTGTTCCACGAGGCGAAGGCCGCCGGCCGAATCCGCCCCGGCGACCTGGTGGGCTTCACGGCGCTCGGCGCCGGGCTGCACTGGGGCGCCGCGCTGATGCGGGCCTGAGTTCGGCTCACCGATGCGCGCCGACCCGAACGCCTCACGCAAACCCGAGCCCGAGGACCTGCCCGGCTGGCTGCTCGCCGCCTGGGCCGTCACGGGAGTCCTGCTCGCGCTGATCGCGGCGTTCGCGATCCGGCACGACCGCGAAGCCGCGAAGACGGACTGGCACGCGCGGCTCGACCGGATCGCCGACGACCGGGCCGCGCTGGCCGAGCACAGTCTTCGGGCCTGGCACGACGAGATCCATCGCCTCGCGCGGCTCGAGAGCGTGAGGGCCCTGGTCCACGCGCACTCGGGAACGGCGCCGGTTCGCCGCGCTCTCGAGGAGGCCGCCGGGGAAGCGCCCGGAACGGAGATTGCCGTGGCGGACCGCGACGCCCGGGTCCTGGCGGCGACTCCGGGAGGCCGGGCGGCGGATCGGCTCGGTCCCGTCCGCGACGCCCTGAGGGTCCGCGGGGCCGTCGTGCGGAGAATCGGCGGGGACGGCACCGACGATCTCACCGTCGAGTTTGCGGAGCCGGTCGTCGAGGAATCGGGCGAAGCCGCCGGCGCCGTGTTTCTCGTGGTGGACGCGCGGCGCGCGTTCGCGGACGCATTTCCGAGGACCGGGGGGATTCCCGAGCGCCTCTTCCTCGTGATTCCGGAGCCGGGGGTGTTCCTCGTCGTCGGGCCGGCCGCAGGCGGACTGACCGGCCCGGCTTTCCGGCTGCCATCGTCCGATCGTTCGACCTTCGCAGCCGCGGGCCTGCCGGGCGCGCCGGCCGGCGGCGATTTTTCCGACGGCCGCGGCCACCTCGTTCTGGCGGCGGCCCGGCGCCTGCCGGAGCTCGGCTGGGCGGTCGTCGTGGAGGTGGACCGCGACGCGGCCCTCGCGGGAGCGCGGCGCCACGAGTTCTGGATCCTCGTGGCGGCGGCCGCGCTCCTCTCCGCGTTCATCGCGATCGGGTACGCGGGTCGCCGGAGCCTCAAGGCCCGCTACTACCGGGCGATGGCGGAGCGGGACGCGCGCTATCGAGTGCTGCTCGAGCAGACCCAGGAGGCCGTCGCGGTCTCCGTCAACGGCCGCGTGGCGTACGCGAACCCCGCCTGCGTCGAGATGTTCGGCTACCAGAAGTCTCTCGTCGGGGTTCCCGTCACGATCTTCTTTCCTCCGAGCTCCCGCGAACAGGTCGAGGAGTTCGTCCGCCACCGCGACGAGGGCCGCACCGCGCCCGAGCTCTACGAGGCGGTCGGCCTGCGGGGCGACGGAACGACGTTCGCCGTGGAGCTGCACGTCACGCCCGTCGAGTTCGAGGGCGAGCGGGCTTCCCAGGCGATCCTGCGGGACATCACCGGACGCAAGCGCATGGAGGCCGAGGTCCGCGAATCGGAGGAGCGGTACCGCCTTCTCTTCGAGCGCAACCTCGCCGGCGTCTATCGCTCGACCCCCGATGGACGTCTTCTCGAGTGCAACCGCGCCTTCGCCCAGATGATGGGCTATGGCTCGCCAGCCGAGGCGATGGCGCAGCCGGGGCCGGCGTTTCACGCCAACCCGGAGGCCCGGGAGGAGTTTCTCGACCGCCTGCGCCGCGAGGGCAGCCTGGTCAACTTCGAACGGCAGGGCCGGCGCAAGGACGGAAGCCTCATCTGGATCGTCGAGAACGTTTCGCTGGTCGCATCCGACCCGGACGGCGAGGAGATCCTGCTCGGAACCGTTTTCGACATGACCGAACGCCGCCGCCTCGAGGAGCAGCTCCTCCAATCTCAGAAGATGGAGGCGATCGGGCGCCTCGCGGGTGGAATCGCCCATGACTTCAACAACCTGCTGACCGCGGTCGCGGGCTACAGCGAGCTTCTCCTGCGCGAGCTGCCCGAGGGCGATCCGCGCCGAGAGAGCGCCGAGGAGATCCGCCAGGCCGGCAGCCGCGCCGCCGGACTGACGCAACAGCTGCTCGCGTTCAGCCGGCGCCAGGTCCTCGAGCCTCGCGTCCTCGACCTGAACGCCGTGATCTCGGGAATGGAGCGGATGCTCCGGCGCGTGATCGGCGAAGACGTCGAGCTGATGACCGCGCTCGATCCGGAGCTGTGGCGCGCGAAGGCCGACCCGGGGCAGATCGAGCAGGCGATCCTGAATCTCGTCGTCAACGCGCGCGACGCGATGCCTCGGGGAGGCCGCCTCACTCTCGAGACCGCCAACGTCGAGCTCGACGACAAGTTCGCCGGCTACTACGCGTCGATCCAGCCGGGCCCCCACGTCATGCTGGCCGTATCGGACACGGGCGTGGGCATGGACGAGGAGCTTCAGTCCCGTCTCTTCGAGCCCTTCTTCACGACGAAGGAGCAGGGAAAGGGAACGGGCCTCGGCCTCTCGACGACCTACGGAATCGTCAAGCAGAGCGGCGGCTCCATCTGGGTCTACAGCGAGCCGGGCCACGGGACGACCTTCAAGATCTACCTGCCGCGCTGCGAGGAACCGCTCGAGGAGCGCGCGGCCGAGGCCCCCGTGCGCGAAGCCGCGCCGGGGACCGAGACGATCCTGCTCGTCGAGGACGAGCCCGAGGTCCGCCGCCTGGTCGAGAAGCTGCTGCGCCTGAAGGGCTACCGAGTCCTCTCCGCGAGCGGTCCGTCCGACGCCCTGGCGATCTCGAAGCGCCACGAGGCGGCGATCGCGCTGATGCTGACCGACGTGATCATGCCGGGCATGAACGGGCGCGAGCTCGCGCGCGTGCTCGCGGCGAGCCGGCCGCGCATGAGGGTCCTCTACATGTCGGGCTACACGGACGCCGCCATGAGCCAGCAGGGCATCCTGCCGCCGGGCACGGCGTTTCTCTCGAAACCCTTCACGCCGGAAGCCCTCGCGCGCAAGGTGCGCGAGGTCCTCGATGCCGCGACGCTCATGTGAAGAGTTCCTGAGACGACCGCAGTTTCGAGATCGGCATCCCTAAGCTCGCAACCGACTGGAGGTACGTCGCATGCGCCTGACGCTGGTTTCCCGAGTGGTTCTGTCGCTCTTCGCCGTCCCGGGACTCCTCGCCGCCCAGGAGCCCGCGCCGACGCCCGCGCCCACTCCCGCCGCCGTGACCGAGGATTCGCCGATCCAGGCCCTCAAGGAACCGGTCCACTTCCGGCCGATCGAAGCGAACGTCATCGTCAACCTGCCTTCCGTCGAGGTCCCGACCGAGAAGACGCTGACCTTCATCGTCACCCACCGTTTCGTCCAGAGGGTCCAGGAAGGCAGCATCAACAACTTCTTCACGCTCGACAGCGGAAACACCTGGGGCTTCGGACTCTGGTACGCGCCGGTCAAGAACCTGAACGTCGGGCTGTATCGTTCCTCCGACCTCAACACCTACGAGGCCTCGGCGCAGTACCAGATCTTCGGCGGCGCCTCCGGCTTTGGAGCTTCTCTGCGCGCCGGCGAGGACTGGCGCACGGAGCCCGGAGTCGCGAGCCCCAAAGCGAGCTTCTTCGCCCAGGCCATCCTGGCCTATTCCTTCGGGCCGTACGTCCGCCTCACCGCCGTTCCGACGTTTCTCCAGCAGACCAACGGCTTCCCGATCTTCGTTCCCCAGCCGATTCACAACGACGACTCGTGCCAGCTCGTGCCGGACCAGTTCAACCCGTATCGCTGCTCCGGCCTCTACAAGAACGTCTTCAACGTTCCGATCGCCGCGTCCATCGCGATCACGCACTCGATCACCGTGCACGGCGAGGTCTACCCGCGGCTCTCGAAGGTCAACTCGAACGGCGTCGGCTGGAGCGTGACCGTGGAGAAATCTCTTCTGCGCCACCGGTTCGCCTTCTTCGCGGGCAACCAGCGCCAGACGACCGTGGACGAGTACACGCAGGCCGTCCCGTTCGGCCGGTCGGCGAGCAACATCTACCTCGGCTTCAACCTCTTTCGCGCCTGGAACTTCAAGTGACCCGGACACGCGCGTGAGCACCGCCGCCGAGTCATCCCGAGGACCGCAGGTCCGCGGCATCCCTTTCTGCGCCTTCTGAGACCAGAAAGGGATCCCTCGCTCCGCTCCAGATGACAGGATGGCGTCCATGCCGAATCCTCCCGAGCTCTCGGTTCCGCGTCTGACTCCGACGACCCGCGTCGTCGCGCTTCCGGGGCATCTCCTGGTCGACGCCGTCACGGGACAACCAACGCGCCTGAGAACATCGCTCCGGCTCGGCCTCCGCGATGGAATCCTGTGCGTACGTTTCGACGGACGGGATGACGGCCTCGTGGCGACCCACACGCGGCGCGACGCGCCCCTCTGGGAAGAGGACGTGTTCGAGATCTTCCTCTCGCCGGAAGACCCGGCGCGCCGCTACTTCGAGTTCGAGGTCAATCCCCTCGGAACTCTCTTCGACGCGCGGATCGCCTCGCCGGACCTCTGCCGGGCGACGATGCGCGTCGAGACGGCCTGGGACTGCGCCGGGTTCGAGGCGCGCGTGACCCGCGGACCGCGCCGATGGTCGGCGAGCCTGCGCATTCCGCTGCGCGAGCTGTGCGCGGGGCCGGTGCCCGTGCGCTGGCGCGCCAACTTCTACCGCATCGACCGGGGCGGCGTCGACGAGCTCTCCGCCTGGTCGCCGACCTTCGCGGACCCGGCCGATTTCCACGTCCCGGAACGGTTCGGGGTCCTGACGCTGCCCGTCTGAGCGGGCGGTTCCCGCCGGGTCAGTGCGCGATCCCCTGCTCCCGAAGCCATTCCGCCGCTCGTTCCCTCGCGCGCCGCTCCTTGAACTGGAAGAAGTGCGCCTCCTCCTTCGGGTGCTTCCGAAGGGCCGACCGGAACGCGTCCTGCGGATCCGGAGCGCCGAGCGCCGCGCCGAGATCGCGGCGGCATCCCGCGTCCTCGCAGTGCGCCGCGAAGGCGTCGAGGTCGCCGCGCGACCGTTCCCCCTCGTCCTTCGGCAGCGCGGCGTATCGCGGGTCCGAGGACAGCTCGGCGTGGCGAGGGGCGTCGCGATCGAGGACCTGCACCACGTCTCCGGTCTGCCGGTCGTAGAAGTGGGTGATCTTGTGGGAACGATTCTCGAAGGCCACGGTCAGCCCTTCCCAGTCGATCTCGGGCGGCATAAACCCGATATGATAAAGGTTTCGGGGAGACGGACGGACCGATGAAGAAGATAGCGACTTTCGACGACTGGATCGACGCGTTCCGCGCGTGGCAGGGAGACATCGGCCTCCGGCTGCCGAAGCACGCCGATTACGAGTTCGAGGCCAAGTACGGGGAGATCCCCTCGGACGAGATCCAGTATGGCGACTTCCGCGGCCAACGCAAGTGGGAACGGGTCACGCAGATCCCCTATCAGCAGATCCGCGACGCGCTCCTGAACCTCATCGTCTACCAGGGCGACACCGAGTTCGCCTCCGTCGAGCAGCAGCGCAACCTCCTCGAGACGTCGCCCTCCGACTACGACACCGACAGCGTCTGCCGGATCATGGTCGAGGAGATGCGACACGGCTGGCAGATGTGTCACCTCCTCGTCAGCCACTTCGGCGAAACCGGGAAGATCGAGGCGCGCAAGCTCCTCGAGCGCCGCTCCTGGCAGAACAACCGCCTGCTCGGATCGTTCAACGTCGACGTCGACGACTGGGTGGACTTCTTCACGTACACCGAGTTCGTGGATCGCGACGGGAAGTTCCAGCTCAACATGCTCTCGACCTCCGGGTTCGCGCCGCTCGCCCGCTCCATGGGACCGATGCTGCGCGAGGAGGGATTCCACCTCGGCACCGGGCACATGGGCCTCCAGCGCATCGTCAAGGCCGGGCGCGTTCCGCCAGCGCTTCTCCAGAAGTACGTCAACAAGTGGCTCTCGACGGCCTACGACCTCTTCGGCAAGGACTCGTCGTCCTCGGCGGAATGGTTCTACGTCTGGGGCCTGAAGGGCCGCTACGACGAGGCGAAGCAGGAGGGCGAGCCCGACAAGGCCCACTTGAACGAGCTCTCGCGCGAGCTCTACCGGCAGGAGGTCGAGAAGCTCCTCCAGTCGATCAGCCGCCTGCTCCCGCCCGGCGCGGCGCCCCTGACGGCGCCCGACATGAAGTTCCACCGCTCGATCGGCGAGTTCGCGGGGAAGACGTACTCGATCGCGGGAGAGCTCCTCTCGCCCGAGGCGTACGCGACGCACGCCGCCGAAGCCCTGCCGAGCGAAGACGAGAAGAAGTTCGTCCACCGGCTGATGAAGGAACCGGGCTGGATCGCTCCTCGGACGGACGTGACCGTCTCCTGAAGCCGGTCTCGCGTCCCGACCTCGTCCGGGCGAAGCTGCTCGCCTGGTTCCGGCGCGAGAAGCGGCGCCTTCCCTGGCGCGGCACCCGGGATCCCTACCGCATCTGGGTCTCCGAGGTGATGCTGCAGCAGACGACCGTCGGCGCGGTGCACCACCGTTACGGCGAGTTCCTGAGGCGTTTCCCGGATCTCCGTTCCCTGGCCCGCTCGAGGGAGGAGAGCGTGCTCGCGGCCTGGTCGGGACTCGGTTACTACGCGCGGGCGCGCCACCTTCATCGCGCCGCTCGGGAGCTGGAGGGCCGGCTCGGGGGGAAATGGCCGCGCCGCCCCGACGAGCTCCGGGAGCTTCCCGGGTTCGGCGAGTACGTGGCCGCCGCCGTCGCCTCGCTCGCCTTCGGCGTGCGCGTGCCCGCCGCCGATGCGAACGTCACGCGGGTGCTCTCGAGGCTCGACGCGCTCGGCGGCGTCGCGGGAAGCCGGCGCCTGGCGCGAGCCGTGGCGTCGGCCGCGGGGGATCTCGTCGCGCGCGGCCGGCCGGGCGACGTCACCGCGGCGCTGATGGATCTCGGCCAGCTCGTCTGCACGCCGCGGCGGCCGGCCTGCGCGGCGTGCCCGGTCGCCGAGCTCTGCGTCGCGCGAAAACGGGGCGACGTTGCGCGCTACCCGCGCCGCCGGTCTCGCCCGAAAACGACGGGAGTGTTCGTCGCGGCGGCCTGCGCCCGGCGCGGGGAAGAGGCGCTGCTCGTCCGGACCCGGACCTCACGCCTCGGAGGGCTCTGGCAGTTCCCTTCGGCCGAAGGATCCACTCCCGCGGCGGCGCTCTCGAGCCTGCGCCGGGAGATCCGACGCCTCGGGCTCGCGCTGGATGGCGGCGCGGCTCGGGCGACGACGCGGCACACGATCATGAACCGCCGCCTCGAGATCCATGTCTATGCCGCTCGCGCGGAAGGACGGCCGCCTCGTCTGACGGCCGAAACGGCGAAGCCGGCCTCGCTCCGCTGGTTCACGCCGGCGAGGCTCGAGGCGGCCGCCATCCCGACACTGACGCGCCGCATCGCCGCGGCCGCCGGACTCCTGGAAGCCGCGGTCCGGGCGAGCCCGTAGAGGCCCGGTCTGCTATCATTTCTCTTCAAACAGCCCGAAAAGTCGTGCTTTTTACCGAACCACAAAGCGCCCGGATTCTGGTCATCGACGATGACGAGTACGTCCGCCGTCTGCTGCGGCGGCTGCTCACGCCGGTCGGCTATGCCGTGGAAGAGGCGGCGACGGCCGAGGAGGGCATGGCGCGGGTCCGCGCGGAACCGCCCGATCTCGTCCTGCTCGACCTCCATCTTCCGGACCGCAGCGGGCACGACGTCCTCGAGGCGATCCGCGCCGACCCGTCCACGCGCCTGCTGCCCGTCGTGATGCTCACCGGCATGGCGACCGCGACCGAGAAGATGCGCGCCCAGGCCGAGGGAGTCACCGACTTCATCGCCAAGCCCTTCTCGCAGGAAGAGCTGCTGCCCCGGGTGCGCGCCCTCGTCATGCTCAAGCTCTTCGCCGACGAGCACGAGCACGCCGAGCACGTGATTCTCACGCTCGCCAAGACGATCGATGCACGCGATCCCTACACGGCCGGCCACAGCGGCCGGGTCGCCGAGTACGCCGATCGGATCGCGCAGCGCATGGGCCTCGACGCGGCCGCCCGCAACGACATGCGCCGGGGCGCGCTGTTCCATGACCTGGGAAAGATCGTGATCCCCGATGCGATCCTCCGCAAGCCCGGGGCGTTGACGCCGGAGGAGCGGGCGATCATCGAGGAGCACCCGGTCGTGGGCAACGACCTGCTCTCCCCCATGAAGACGATGCGCCGGACTCTTCCCGTCGTCTACCACCATCACGAACGGCTCGACGGCTCGGGCTATCCCGAGGGCATCTCGGGCTCCGCGATCCCGATGACGGTCCGCATCGTCACGATCGCCGACATCTTCGACGCGCTCACCACCGACCGCGCGTACCGCGGCGCCCTGCGCATCGACACGGCCTTCGAGATCCTCGCCGAGGGCGTCACCAAGAACTGGTGGGACCGGGACGCGGTCGCGCTGCTGAAGGCCGTCGTGGCCGAGGGCGGCCTTTCCTCCACGATCGGCGTCGACGAAGGCCTCGCCGCGGGCTGAGGCGAGGCCGGGCCATGGACCTCGTTTGGAAGGGCGCGCCCGCCCGAGTGCGTGAGATGGGTGAGGGGCCTCCGGTCGTCCTCGTTCACGGATACCCCCTCGACGGAGCGATGTGGTCGGGCGTCGCGCGCGTTCTGGCGGCGCGTTTTCGCGTCTTCAAGCCCGATCTGCCGGGGCGCGGAGAGACGGCCGCGCCGTCGGAGGGCCGACTGGAGGACTACGCCGATTTCGTGCAGAGGCTCCTCGAAGCGCTGCCGGGCCCGGCCGGCCTCGCCGGATTCTCGATGGGCGGTTACGTCGCGCTCGCGCTCGCGCGGCGCCGGCCCTCCCGCCTGCGGGCCCTCGCCCTCGTGGACACGCGTGCGTCGGCCGACGACGACGCCGGCCGCTCGAAACGCGACGAGGCAATCGCCACGGTCCGCGCCTCCGGAGTCGGCCCGATCGCCGAGGCGATGGTGCAAAAGCTCCTGACCGAGCGGTCGCGGACGAACCGCGACCTCGTCGAGCGGGTGGAGAGGATCATGCGCCGGCAGAAGCCGGAGACGGTCGAAGCCGACCTGGCCGCGATGCGCGACCGGCCCGATGCCCGCGAGGGCCTGCCCGGAATCGGAATTCCAACGCTCGTTCTCGTCGGCGAGGACGACGTCCTGACGCCGCCCGCCGACTCCGAGGCGATGGCCGCGGCCATACCGGGCTCTCGGCTGGTGCGGATCCCCGAGGCGGCCCACCTGACGCCGATGGAGCGGCCCGGAGCGGTCGCCGCGGACCTGGGCGATTTTTTCGCCGGGGCGCTCTCCGGCTCGTAGCCCCGGACGGCGGGGCGCCGGGTGTGGTAAACACCCGTCGCCATGGCACTCTTCGGCAAGCGGCCGACCGGCCCGGATCCCTTCCGAGGGCCGACGCGCCTGCACATCGGCTGCGGCCAGGAAGCGATGGCCGGGTGGATCAACATCGACAACCAGGGGCTTCCCGGCGTGGACCAGGTCCTCGACGTGCGGCACGGGCTCCCGTTTACCGGCGTCGCGGCGATCTACGCTGAGCACTTCCTCGAGCACCTGTCGCTCGACGAAGGCATCGCGTTCCTGACGGAGTGCCGCCGGGTTCTCGCCGGCGACGGCATCCTGCGGCTGTCGACGCCGAGCCTCGACTGGGTCCTCACGACCCACTATCGCTGGAGCGACGCCACGGAAGAGGACCGCGGGCTCGACTGCATCCGCTTAAATCGCGCCTTCCACGGCTGGGGTCACCAGTTCCTCTACAACCGGCCGATGCTCGGTTCCGCCCTGCGCGCCGCCGGGTTCGCGAACGTCGCGTTCCGCGCCTACGGAGAGAGCGAGGTGCCGGAGCTTCGCGGACTCGAACGCCACGAGACGTGGAACGACACGCCCGAGCTTCCCCACGTCCTCGTCGTCGAGGCCTCCGGGAACGGGCGCCCCGAGACTCTGCCGGCCGGCCTCCTGCAGGAGCTTCGCGAAGCCCTGACGTCGAGGTAGCCGCCTCGCATGGGAGCGGTCGGAGTCGCCCTCCTCCTCGCCGGCACGGCCTGGGGCGTCGGGGCGGCGACCCGCTTCCTCGGCCGGCCGATCCGGGGAGCGGTCCTCGGCGGCTTCCTGCTTCTCTCGGTGCTGCCATATCCGCGGGCCTTCGTCACGGACGCGACGCCGCTTCCGCTCGACCACGCGCAGTTCCTCGTGCCCTGGTATTCCGCCGGCGACGCGGCGCCCTTCAACCCGTATCTGAACGACATCGCGACGCAGATTCTCCCGTGGGCGAAGGCGGCGCGCCTCGCCTGGAAGGAGGGCTCTCTGCCCTGGCGCGACCGCTGGAACGGGTGCGGCACGCCGCTCGCCGCCAACAGCGTCTCGGCCGTGTTCTTTCCGATCACCCTGGCGACGCTCCTCTTTTCGCTCGCCCGGGGGATCACACTCGCGATCGCCGTCAAGCTCTTCCTGGCTTCGGCGGGCATGTGGCTCTGGACGCGCGAGCTTCGCGTCTCGGCGCACGCGGCGGGCTTTGCGGCCGTCGCGTTTGCCCTGTCCTTCACCTTCGTCCCGCCGTGGATCCTGTACCCGCAGTCGGGCGTCTTCTGCCTCTGGCCGTGGATGCTCTTCCTCGTCGAGCGATGTCGGGACGAACGCGGGAGAGCGCGCGGCGTCGCCGCCCTCGCGGCCGTCTTCGCTCTCATCGTTCTGGCCGGCCATCCCGAGTCGGCCGCCATCGGGGCGCTGTTCGCCGCGCTCTTCCTGGTCGGCCGATGGGCGGCCGGAGACCTGCCCGATTTTCCACGGCTCGCGCGCTCGATTGCCGCGGCGGCCGCCGCCGCGCTCGGTCTGACGGCCTTCCTGCTCGTCCCCTCGATCCTCGCCATCGGCGCCTCGGCCCGTCTCGCGGCCGCGGCGCAGCCCTACTGGCAACCGCTCCTGTCGCTGCGGCCGCACGCTCCGCAATGGACGGGCATCCTGACGGCGTTTTTCCCGCACACACTCGGCAACGGCATCCAGTCGCCGACGGTGCCGGGCGGCACTGGAACGTTTTGCGAGATGGCGATGGGATACGCCGGGGTCCTCACGTGGCTTTCGGCGCTGCTCGTCCTTCGTCGAGGCTCCGCGCGGCCCCGAGGGGAGGCCGTTCTCTGGGGAATCGCCCTCATCGGCTTCGGCCAGGCCGTCTGCCTGTGGCCGCTGGCCGAGATTTTCGCCCGCGTTCCGGCCTTTCGATACGTCTTTCCGCTGCGCTTCAACGCCTGGGTGGCGCTCGCGCTGCCCGTCATCGCGGCCTTCGAGCTCGACCGGTACGCGCGGGACCTGCGCGAACGCCGCCGCGGACCGGCCGCCATTCTCGTCGCCGCGGCCGTCCTCGGCGCGTCGGGCCTCGGACTCTACGCGTACCTGTGGAAACTCCGCCGCACCGGCGGCGGACTCCGCTTTCAGACGCTGCAGCTCGCGATGATCCTCCTCGTTCTCGCTGCCGCGGCCCTCCTCGCCTGGACGGTCCGCGCGAGGCCGGAGGTCTTCGTGGCGAGCCTGACCCTTCTCTGCGGCGTCGAGCTGCTCTACCAGTGGAGCGGCCTCAATCGCCTGTACTCCCCGGCGCTGCTCTTCCCGGAGACTCCGCTTCTTCACTTCCTCCACGGACAGACGGGGGCCTTCCGCGTCGCCGGCCGGGGCCCGGTCCTTTTTCCGGGCACGAACGTCTTCGCGCTTCTCGAGGACGTCCGCACGCATGACGCGGTGGAGCGCCGCGACTACATGGAGTTTCTCGATCGCACGTGCGGGTATCTCTACGCCGACTACTTCAAGAAGCTCGGCAACCTGGACGCGCCGGCTCTCGACTTTCTGAACGTGCGTTACGTTCTCGACGCACCCGGAGCGTCAGCGCCCGGAGTGCGGTGGCGGCCGGTGTATTCCGGGACCGACGGAACGGTCTTCGAGAACGCGCGCGTTCTTCCGCGAGCGTTCTCGCCCGAACGGATCCGACGCGTGCCGCCGCCGCCGTCGCGGCCCTGGCCGGTTCTCGACGCGGCGAAGGCCTTCGGCCCGGCGTTTCCGCAGCTCACGGCGACGGACGACTGGCGCGCGACGGCGTGGCTGCTGGACGAAGGCGAGCCGGAGGCCGCCAACGGCGCCGTCGAGATCTCGAACTACGCCGAGAGAACCAACTCCGCCTCCTTCGAGGCGCGCGTGGGCAGCGGCGCTCCCGCGTTCGTGGTCCTCTCCCTCATCCAGGATGGCGGATGGTCGGCGCGGGACGACCGGGGAGAGATTCCCACCCTTCTCGCGAATGGTCCCTTTCTCGCGCTGCGCGTGGCGCCGGGATCCCACCGGATCCGGCTGCTCTACCGTCCCCCGGGGCTCCTGCTCGGCGCTTCGGTGTCCGCCGCGACGCTCGCGCTGCTCGCCGCCGCGGCCGTCGTCTCCCGGAGAGCGAGGAAACGGTGACCGATCCCGGCGCGCCGTTCTGGGTTCCCTCGGCCGCACTCCAGCGCCACCTCAACCGCCTCGCCTCGGGCGATCCCGGGGTCGACTGGCTCACGCACGTCCGCCGCCGCGACCTGCCGGCCCGGCTGACGCGAGCCCTCGTGGTGGGCTGCGGCGGGGGATTCATCGAGCGGTCGCTCGCCCGGATGTCGGGCGCGGGAGAGGTCCTCGCGGTGGATGCGGACGCCGCCGCTCTCGAGCGCGCGCGCCGGCGTTCTCTCGGTCTGACCACCGTCTCGCACGGCTCGTTCGATCCGGATTCCCGGGAGCTACCGCCCGGACCCTGGGATGCGATCATCGTGCATGGGGTCCTGCATCACGCGGCCGACCCCGAGGCCCTCCTGCGCAGGCTCCACGACGGCCTCGACCGAAGCGGGCGCCTCGTCTTCGTCGAATACGTCGGCCCCAATCGTTTCCGGTACCCCGACTCGCGGCTCGAGATCGTGCGGCGCTACGCGCGCCTGCTCCCCGAGAGACTCCGCCGGGACCCGCGCGACGGCGGGCGCGCATGGTGTCTCGCACTTCCGGATCCGGCCGAGCTTTCCCGCACGCACCCTCACGAAGCCGCGCACAGCGAGGAGCTGATCGCCACCGCCGATCGGGTCCTCCGGCGGGAGGCGCTCCACTCGGGCGGCGGCGGGCTCCTCCATCCGCTTCTGTCGGGCCGCGCCGCCCTGTTCGGAGCGGACGCGGCGGGAGACGAGCGGGTTCTCTCGGTTCTCTGCGCCGCCGAGGAGGCTCTCGCGGCCGACGGCCGACTGCCCGACGCTTTCGCGATCTACGTCGGGCGCCGGCGGGAAGACGCGGCCGGGTGACATAATTCCGAGGTGCCCCGGCCCCTGAATGTCATCCTCGACCTGACGGCGCGCTGCAACCTGAAGTGCGTCATGTGCTACTTCGCGGCCACCGATCGCCTCGCCTTCCCTCCGTTCGATCGCGAGCTCTCGAGCGACGGCAACCTCCCGCTCGAGGTCTTCGAGCGCATCGCGGCCGACCTCTTCCCGAGGGCCTGGCGCGTCGCGCTCGCCTGCGCGGCGGAGCCCATGATCCACCCCCGGTTTCGCGACATCCTCGCCGTGGCCGGCCGATACGGCATCCCGGACCTCTGGTTTCCGACGAACCTGCTGGCGCTGACACCGACGACCGCCGCCTCCATCGTCGAAAACCGCGTCACGACCGTGGCCGTCTCGATCGACGGCATGACGAAGGAGACGTACGAGAAGATCCGCGTACCCGCAAAATGGGAGCGCCTGCTCGCCTGCCTCGACACACTGAACGCCGTCCGCCGCGCGAAGAGGTCGAAGACGCCGCACCTGCGGATCATCTTCACGTGGATGAAGTCGAACCGCGCCGATCTCGCCGCCCTGCCCGACTTCGCCGCGCTCCATGGCGCTTCGGAGATCGACGTGCGGTACGTGTCGCCCACGCCCGGTGTGGACGTCGAACCCGAGCTCCTGTCCGACGAAGACCCCGCACAGCTCAACCGCGAGCTCGCCTGGGCGGCTCGGGAGGCCGTCCGCCGCGGAATTCGCCTCTCCTCCTACCCGCAGTTCGAGCGCGAAGAGGACCTGCCCCGGGGTCTCGCGGCAAGGGCGAAACGGCGGCTCTGGCGTCTCCGCGCCGGACTGGACCGTTTCGAGTATCTCCGCCATGGCTGGTACCAGGGTCTCTACGGCTGCGCCTACCCGACCCGCAACTACGTCATCCGCCCGAACGGCGCCGTCCACCCGTGCATCTACTGGGACAAGGATCCGATCGGCTTCTATCCCGCGGACGGCCTCGACCGCATCGCGGCAGGCACTCCGCTCCGGAACATCCGCGACGGCCTTCGGTCGGGCCATCCGGTCGGCACCTGCGCCACCTGCGGCGAGCGCCGCACGGCGCTCTACCGGCTGCGCGGGACTCCGGCGCCCGAGCCGGCGCCAGCCCGCCTGCCGACCCATCCCGGCTGAGGCACCCGGCGGCGGATCGCCGCGGCGGCCTGGCCCCCGAGGGGCCGGAGCAGCCGGTACACGGGTTTCAGCATCCCGTAGGCCACGACGTGATGACTCGTTTCCGGATCTTCTCGAATCTGCTCGTCTTCGATCTCGAGCCACTTCGAGACGAATGCGCACCCTTCCGGCGTCTCCGCCCATTCGCACCGGACGTTCGGCATGATGAGGTCGACGAGTTGGCCGCCGTAGGGGCGCCACTCCCGCAGATCGACGAAGTCCCGGAGGAAGCCCGCGATCTCGGAGGAGCGGATCGCCTCCGACGGATCGTCGGGCTCTATGGGAAGGAGGATCGTGTCGGCCAGCCTTCCCCGTGCGGGAACCGCATCGAGAAGCTCCTGCGCCATTCGGAGCTTATCCGTCGACCATTCAAAGCGCGTCGGCCCGATGTACTCGTCGACGTAGATCGCGCCGCCGCGCCCAAGCCCGAGAGCCAGGCGGCGGAACAATCGCTCGAGGGCCGAGACGTGATGGAGCGACGCATGAAAGAAGGCGACGTCATAGGTGCTTCGCGGGATCCGTGGGTCGTCGAAGTTGCCGGGATCGTAGGTGATGCCGCCGAGGCGCTCGTCGTCGGCCAGGCGCCGCGCGTCGGCGAGCGAAGCCTCGGAGATGTCGAACGCGTCGATCCGCGTGACGATGCCGGAGCGGATCACGGCCCTCTCGAACGCGCCGAGGCCGCAGCCCCACGTGATCCCGCGGCGGAACGGGACCGCGGCGTGAACCCGCTTGAACCAGTCGAGCGGCCACTCGTGCGGTGATCCCGACACGCGCCGATTGATCGCCCGGCGGCAGAGGGGGTGCGCCATCCAGAAGGCGGGGTCGTTCGCCTTCTCGCGGTTCTCGTTCCAGAACCTGGCGGTTTGAGTGTGCGGTTCCACGGGGCCGCATCGTAGCAAGCCCCACGGTGTCACGGTCCCGGCGGCAGCTCCCAGATTCCGGCCTTCCCGGCGTTCCGGAGAAAGACCCAGGGGCCCGGGACATGCTCGATGGCGAGCGGCACTTCGTACGGCTGCAGCACCGCGAAGATCCGGTATCCCCGTTCGGCGGCGCGGACGCGAAGGGTCAGGAAGTCCTCCGGACTCAGGAAGTCCCAGCGCACGGGAATCACGTTTCCGTAGAAGCGAAGCGCGGCCGAGAAGTCCATCGAGACCGCGAGCGCCGGCTGACCCGCCGCTCGTTCCGCGAGAGCGCGGCAACCCTCGGGAAACACGCGCTGTCCCGTCGCCACGCCGAGAGGACGGCGCAGACGCTCCGCGCGGATCTCGGCCGCGAACACGAGGACGAGCGCCGCGGCGACGAGGGCGCGCCGGAAGGCCGGCCTCCGGAGTGGCGCGACCGCGTCGCGCAGGACGAGGAGAAACCCGACGATCAGGGCCGGAGCGGCCGGAAGCAGATAGCGACCGTACGTCCAGCTGTCGGACGGGCCCCAGAAGCAATAAAAGAGAAACACCGCGCCGAACCAGACGAGGAGCAGGAGTCGATCGCGCGCCGGCACGCGTCGATCGGCCGCGACGGCGATGCCGCCGAACGGCACCAGAAACGAGAGCTCGGACAGGAGCTCCGACCCGTAACGGACGAAGCGCGGCACGAAATTCGAAAGAACGGCGAGCTCGCCGTACACGTGCGAGTAACCATTTCGGAGGGGGCTTCCGAACGCCGTCCGGTTCCAGAGGCCGTAGAACGCGGCAAAGGGCGCTCCCCCGGCGCCGAACCACGCGAAGGCGTCGAGCCGCCAGGGAAGGGCCAGGGCGAGCGGGAGAATCGCGAGCGCGTCGCTCGGGCGGACCAGGACGGCCATCCCGAGACACGCGCCCGCGGCAGCCGCCCATCCCGTGCGGCGGCGGGCGCGCAGGGCCGCCACCACCGACGCCGTCGTCCAGAGCGCCGCGGCCACGTCGCTCATCGGCAGTAGGGCGTGGAAGAGAAAGATGGCCCAACCGCCGAGGATCGCGGAGCCGGCGACGGCGAACGGCCTCGACAGGCCGAGCTCCCGGCCGAGCAGGAACGTCGCGCACAGACAGAGAAGCCCCGCGATGGGGCTGACGAGGTACGGCGCTTCGCTCCAGCCGCCGATCGCGGCGGCCAATGCCAGGTGCAGCGGAAACCCGGGCGGATAGAACGGCACCATCGTGCCGGGGCGCGGGCCGGGCTCGTGGGCGAGCGGCGTGAAGACGGGCGCCCATTTCGCGTCGAGGCCGAGCTCCTTCAACCCGGCGACCGGGTTCACGATCCGGCCGGCCAGGATGTCCTTGCCCGTGTTCGCATAACCGGCCGAGTCCGATCCACCGACGGCTCGCGACGTGCGGACGAACAGGAGGGCTCCGAAGGCGCACAGGGCCGCAGCCGACACCAGCGCGAAGAGCCGGGAGCCCGTCCGATCCGTCATGGCCGGGGCAGTTGTATCCCAGCCCAAAAAAAGAAAAGCTCAGGAACGAGTCCTGAGCTTCAAAATAATTCCCCGGCAACGTCCTACTCTCCCACGCGGTCTACCGCGAAGTACCATCGGGGCTGAAGGGCTTAACGGCCGTGTTCGGAATGGGAACGGGTGTGGCCCCTTCGCTAAGGTCACCGGGAAACTCTGTTTCCAAAGTTTTCCGTCGATCGGCGCGCCCACCTGGGCAGGCCAATCCGGTTTCAAGAGAGTCGGTAGTAAACGTTTTTCGATTCGCGCCTTAAATATTTTATGGTCAAGCCGCTCGGCCGATTAGTAAGGGTCAGCTTCACGCCTCACAGCGCTTCCACACCCCTCCTATCAACGTGGTCGTCTCCCACGGGCCTTCAGGGGATTGCTCCCGGGAAATCTCATCTCGAGGAAGGCTTCCCGCTTATATGCTTTCAGCGGTTATCCTTTCGAACTTCGCTACCCGGCCGTGCCGCTGGCGCGACAACCGGTGCACAAGAGGTTCGCCCGTCCCGGTCCTCTCGTACTAAGGACGGATCCTCACAAATTTCCTGCGCCCACACGAGATAGGGACCGAACTGTCTCACGACGTTCTAAACCCAGCTCACGTACCGCTTTAACCGGCGAACAGCCGGACCCTTGGGACCTGCTTCAGCCCCAGGATGCGATGAGCCGACATCGAGGTGCCAAACCTTGCCGTCGATGTGAACTCTTGGGCAAGATCAGCCTGTTATCCCCGGCGTACCTTTTATCCGTTGAGCGATGGCCCTTCCATGCAGAACCACCGGATCACTAAGCCCTACTTTCGTACCTGCTCGACTTGTCGGTCTCGCAGTCAAGCTCTCTTCTGCCTTTGCACTCTACGGCTGGTTTCCAATCAGCCTGAGAGAACCTTTGGGCGCCTCCGTTACAATTTAGGAGGCGACCGCCCCAGTCAAACTACCCGCCAGGCATGGTCCTGGACCCGGATTACGGGTCTCAGTTAGAACTCCGGCGCCATCAGGGTGGTATCTCACCGTCCACTCCCCCGAGGCCGAAACCCCAGGTTCAAAGTGTCCCACCTATCCTGCGCAGACACCGCCAAAATTCAATGCCTGGGTATAGTAAAGGTGCACAGGGTCTTTCCGTCTACGTGCGGGTAACCGGCATCTTCACCGGTACTACAGATTCGCCGAGCGCGTTGCGGAGACAGTGACCAAATCGTTACGCCATTCGTGCAGGTCGGAACTTACCCGACAAGGAATTTCGCTCAGTTCGTCCTACTCGTTTCCGAGAAGGCTGGACTTTACCTTGATCGAACCTCGATTCATTCGCTGCGCGATTTCGCGGATCCTTTCCACGCCAACCGCCGTCAAATGGTCGCCCACTTCCATCATCCGAAGGATCGAGCGGAACTTTTCAAAGTCCACTCTCTTCTTCGACTTCAGCGGGTGCTCTTCGAAGAATGGAACGATGCGCTGGAGCAGGTGCTCCTGACCCCTCACCCGGAAGGCCATTCGGTCACCATGGTTCGATCGAACCACGCCGCATCCGAAGAATGCCTTGAGTGCAAAGAGCAGCTGTACATCGCGTTCGTGTTGCACGACGGTGAATTCCGGCAGTACCTGGAAGCCGGTCTTCATGTCGGAGTGCGGATTGATACCAATGTGAAAGCACCCTTCGCCGTCCACGAAACCTGTGATCCATTGTGCGTCGAGCTTCATTGGCTGATCCCGAACGTCAAGTCTCTGAGGGTTCCCATCGCAAGTGGGCCTTCCCTGCGGATTGTCCCCATGTCCGGCGGATTTTGACTGCCAGCGAGTCGCTGACGAGTACCGCGCGGCTGTGCGAGGAGTTTCCCGCATATGGTTCGGTTTAACTAAGGCTAGCGAGTCGTTAACCTTAGGACCGTTCTCCTGTTACTCCCGCTATCGCGAGGACCAGATCGTTTCCGTCTGGCTCTGCATGTCGCCATGCAGATCGGACTGTCTCATCTCGCCGCTTCAAGCGACGAGCCTGGCGTACAGTCTCTGAGGATTCTCGGATCGCTCCGAGTCTTTCCTGCTGATTGCCTGCGCCCCGTGCATTGTCACCGTTTCCGGTAGCAGGGGATTCTCAGGGTTTCCAGCATATGGCCAGGTTTATTAACGTAACTACAACGGTCAACTTATAGTTACGGCCGCCGTTTACTGGGGCTTCGGTTCAAAGCTTCGCCTTGCGGCTGACCTCTCCCCTTAACCTTCCAGCACCGGGCAGGCGTCAGACCCTATACGTCGTTTTACGACTTTGCAGAGTCCTGTGTTTTTAGTAAACAGTCGCTTGGCCCATTTCTCTGCGACCTCGAGGCGCTTCAGGGGCGAACCCTTACACGCTCCAAGGCACACCTTCTCCCGAAGTTACGGTGTTAATTTGCCGAGTTCCTTCGCAACGCTTCACTCGAGCGCCTTAGGATTTTCTCCTCATCTACCTGTGTCGGTTTGCGGTACGGTCACCCATTGATCTCCTTAGGGGATTTTCTCGGCAGCGTGGCATCGGCGAGTTTGCGGCCTTACGGCCTCCCCGTCGCTTCTCGGCGTTGAATGAAGGAGCGGATTTGCCTACCCCTTCCGCCTACGAGCTTGGCCCAGGACATCCAACACCCGGTACGCCTAGCCTCCTGCGTCCCCCCCTCGTGATAACGACCAATGAGCGGTTCCGGAATATTAACCGGATTTCCATCGGCTACGCCTTTCGGCCTCGCCTTAGGGACCGACTTACCCTGAGCGGATTAACCTTGCTCAGGAATCCTTAGATTTACGGCGAGCAGAGCTCTCATCTGCTTTATCGCTACTTGTGCCGGCAGGGTCTCTTCCTAGCGCTCCAACAGTCCTCGCGGTCTGTCTTCACTGCGCTAAGAATGCTCTCCTACCACGCGTGTCGGCCGAAGCCTCCACGACATCCGCCGCTTCGGTACATCGCTTTAGCCCCGTTGAATTGTCGGCACGGAGCCGCTTGACCAGTGAGCTGTTACGCTTTCTTTAAAGGATGGCTGCTTCTAAGCCAACCTCCTGGCTGTCTGGGCGTCTCCACATCCTTTTCCACTTAGCGATGATTTGGGGACCTTAGCGGGCGGTCTGGGTTCTTTCCCTCTCGACAATGAAGCTTATCCCCCACTGTCTGACTCCCGCACTGTGATCGACGGCATTCGGAGTTTGGTTGGATTTGGTAATGTGGGAACACCCCTAGTCCATCCAGAGCTCTACCGCCGTCGTCAATCATGCGAGGCTAGCCCTAAAGCTATTTCGGAGAGAACGAGCTATAACGGAATTTGATTAGCCTTTCACCCCTAACCACAGCTCATCCGAGTTGTTTTCAACCAACACCAGTTCGGGCCTCCACGGCGTGTTACCGCAGCTTCACCCTGGCCATGGTTAGATCATCCCGCTTCGCGTGTAATCCCAGCGACTGAATCGCCCTATTCAGACTCGCTTTCGCTCCGGCTCAGCACGTTGCTTCGCCTTGCCGCTGAAATTAACTAGCCGGCTCATTATGCAAAAGGCACGCGGTTCCACCGTCTTGCGACATGGTGGTTCCACTGCTTGTAGATGGACGGGTTCAGGTACTATTTCACTCCCCTCACAGGGGTTCTTTTCACCTTTCCCTCACGGTACTGGTTCACTATCGGTCGCAGAGTAATGTTTAGCCTTGGGTGATGGTCCACCCGGATTCCCACAAGGTTTCTCGTGCCCCGTGGTACTCGGGAACGGAATTGGAAGGAACCTCGTCTTTCGCCTACGGGGCTGTCACCCTCTCTGGCGGCACTTTCCAGTGACCTTCGACTAGACGGGTTCTTTGTGACTTCCTGGCTTGCGCCGTATTCCGCCCCACAACCCCCCGAGAACCGAAGCCCTCGAGGTTTGGGCTGTTCCGCTTTCGCTCGCCGCTACTGACGGAATCGCTGATTTGCTTTCTTTTCCTCCGGGTACTGAGATGGTTCACTTCCCCGGGTTTGCTTCTCCCTGCCTATTCATTCAGCAGGGGATCTCCGGACTTGCCTCCGGAGGGGTTGCCCCATTCGGAAATCCCCGGATCAAAGCCTGTTTGCGGCTCCCCGAGGCTTATCGCAGCTTGCCACGTCCTTCATCGCTTCTCTGCGCCAAGGCATCCACCGTCCACCCTTAGTAGCTTGACCATAAAATACCTAAGACGCGAATCTATTCGTTTACCCGACTCTCTTGTCAAAGATCCTGATCACCGCGGATCAAAAAGCCCCTCGCGCCTGCAAGGAGCTTTCTCATCCGCGTCCAACCCGATCGAGTCATCGCTGTCTCCTGGTGAAATTGGTGGAGCTGACCGGAATCGAACCGGCGACGCTTCGCGTCGCTCCAGCGGGCTCCCTTTTCGCCGGGGGCTTTCGCCCCCGGACCCCCCGATCGGTCGCCGGTTCTACGGCGTACCAAATTGGTGGAGCTGACCGGAATCGAACCGGCGACCTACGGCTTGCAAAGCCGCCGCTCTCCCAGCTGAGCTACAGCCCCACGTGAGGCGGTCTGAAATGGTGGGCCTAGGTAGATTCGAACTACCGACCTCACGCTTATCAGGCGTGTGCTCTAAACCAACTGAGCTATAGGCCCAGGTGGGACAAGCTTCCGTCGATGACTTCAAAGAACAACACAGGCCGTGGCCCTAAGGGCCAGGAGGCCGATGCCTTCAAAACTGAGTAGAGGCGTTTGCCGATCGAATCGGCGCCAGACGTATCGACCGTCGAGTGTCTCGAGCTCTCTTCCGGAGAAGAAGGAGCCGAGAGAGGCTCTAGAAAGGAGGTGATCCAGCCACAGGTTCTCCTACAGCTACCTTGTTACGACTTCACCCCAATTACCGACCATACCTTAGGCGGCTTCCCCCCTTGCGGGTTGGAACACCGACTTCTGGTACAGCCGACTTTCGTGATGTGACGGGCGGTGTGTACAAGGCCCGGGAACGTATTCACCGCGGCGTGCTGATCCGCGATTACTAGCGATTCCAGCTTCATGGGGTCGAGTTGCAGACCCCAATCCGAACTGAGACCGGTTTTTTGCGATTTGCTCGAACTTGCGTTTTTGCAGCGCTTTGTACCGGCCATTGTAGCACGTGTGTAGCCCTGGACATAAAGGCCATGAGGACTTGACGTCATCCCCACCTTCCTCCGGTTTATCACCGGCAGTCCCACTAGAGTGCCCGGCCGAACCGTTGGCAACTAGCAGCAGGGGTTGCGCTCGTTGCGGGACTTAACCCAACATCTCACGACACGAGCTGACGACAGCCATGCAGCACCTAACCAGCGGCCCCTTGCGGGGAAGGGAGATTTCGCCCCCGATCCACTGATCTTCAAACCCAGGTAAGGTTCTTCGCGTTGCTTCGAATTGAACCACATGCTCCACCGCTTGTGCGGGCCCCCGTCAATTCCTTTGAGTTTCAGCCTTGCGACCGTACTCCCCAGGCGGGGCACTTAATGCGTTAGCTTCGGCACCGCAGGGGTCGATACCCGCGACACCAAGTGCCCATCGTTTACGGCGTGGACTACCGGGGTATCTAATCCCGTTTGCTACCCACGCTTTCGCGCCTCAGCGTCAGTACCGGTCCAGGGGGCCGCCTTCGCCACCGGTGTTCCTCCCAATATCTACGCATTTCACCGCTACACTGGGAATTCCACCCCCCTCTCCCGGACTCGAGCCTTGCAGTTTCTTCCGCACGTCCTCAGTTAAGCCGAGGGATTTCACGGAAGACACGCATGGCCGCCTACGCGCCCTTTACGCCCAATAATTCCGAATAACGCTAGCCCCCTCTGTATTACCGCGGCTGCTGGCACAGAGTTAGCCGGGGCTTCCTTTGCTGGTACAGTCAACGTCCGTGGGTATGAGCCACGAACGATTTCTTCCCAGCCGACAGGAGTTTACAACCCAAGGGCCTTCATCCTCCACGCGGCGTTGCTGCGTCAGGCTTTCGCCCATTGCGCAAGATTCCCCACTGCTGCCTCCCGTAGGAGTCCGGACCGTGTCTCAGTTCCGGTGTGACCGATCGCCCTCTCAGGCCGGTTACCGATCGAAGCCTTGGTGAGCCGTTACCTCACCAACTAGCTAATCGGGCGCGGGCCCATCCGGTAGCGCGAGATCTTGCGACCCCGCTTTGATCGTCAGGACTTTCGTCCCGAAGATGTCATGCGGTATTAGCTCGAGTTTCCCCGAGGTATTCCCCACTTCCGGGCAGGTTACCCACGTGTTACTCACCCGTCCGCCGCTCGACTCCGGGGGTTGCCCCCCAGGCCTCGCTCGACTTGCATGTGTTAAGCACGCCGCCAGCGTTCATTCTGAGCCAGGATCAAACTCTCCACTTAAAAGTGTTCTCACGGAGCGGACCTTTCGGGCCCGCGCCGATCGATTCGAGTTAAACCCTGTTTTTTTGAGAAAACAGTTTCTGGTTTTACGAAACCAGAGAAAAATTGACGTCTGGCACGCTCTACTCAGTTTTCAAGGAACCGCGCCCCCGGGCTTCCGGCCCCGGAGCCGCGCCGTACCGCCGGCGCGAATCCGAAAGAACATCCGCCTTGCGGCGGACCTTCCAGTTTAGCGAATCTCGGTGGGCTTCGTCAACGAAATCGGCCGCGCCTCGCTTGCGCAAAGACGCGACGGCTCACGCCGGAAGAAGCCCTTGGAAAGAACCAACCCTTGCGGGGAAGCGGAATATAGGGCCGGGTCGAGCCCCTGTCAAGGGAATTCCGAAAAAGGCGAAATCGCCAATGAAACCGGGCCTTTCCCGGCCGTCGCCATGCACAGGAACCGGGGCATCCTCAGGACGCGGCCAAGCCGGAAAGGACTTTCGCGATCGCTTCGGGGTAGGTCCGATGCTCCTCGGCCAGAATCCGGTCCGAAAGCGCCTGGACGGTGTCGCCGGGCAGGACCGGGACCCGCCTCTGGAGCACGACCGGACCGGTGTCGGTCCCCTCGTCCACGAAATGGACCGTGCACCCCGACTCGAGCTCGCCGGCCTCGAGCGCGCGCCGCTGGACGTCGAGGCCGGGATACCTCGGCAGCAGCGAGGGATGAATGTTCAGGATCCGGCCGCGCCAGCGCGCCACGAAGCCTGGCGAGAGGACGCGCATGTACCCGGCCAGGCAGACGAGGTCGACGCGCGCCGCCTCGAGGATCCGGAGGATCTGGCCTTCGTGCGCGCGGCCCGTCAGGGTTCCCCGCGGGATCGGGAAGGCCGGCAGGCCCCGCTCGACGGCGCGGTTCAATCCCGGAGCGTCGGCCACGTCCGAAATGACCGCCACGATGGCCGCGTCGGGAATCCGTCCGTCGCCGATCGCGTCGCTGATCGCGACGAGGTTCGAGCCGCGGCCGGAGAGAAGGACGGCCAGCCGCCGCTTCCCGGGCATCAGCCCCGAGGCGCGGGCTCGACCGTCACGCGCCGGCTGCCGCCGGCCTTCACGTTGCCGATCGCGAACCAGCGCTGTCCCATCTCCTTCCAGATCCGGCCCGCCTGCGCGACGTCGCCGGGCGCCACGAAGACGACCATGCCGACGCCCATGTTGAAGACGCGGTGCATCTCCTCGAAGGAGACCGCGCCTTCCCGCGCGATGAGCTCGAACACCGGCGGCACCGTCCACGCGCCCGATTTGACGACGACGTCGAGCCCCTCGGGCAGGACCCGCGGGATGTTGTCGTAGAAGCCGCCGCCGGTCAGGTGCGCCATGCCATGCACGAGGCCGGCGTCGAGGAGCGGCTCCATCGGGTGCAGGTACGACAGGTGCGGGTCGAGAAGCACCTCGCCGATCGGACGGCTGCCGAGCTCCGGAAGGCAATCGGACGGCTTTCGGCCCATCGCCTCGAAGAAGACTTTCCGAGCCAGCGTGAAGCCATTCGTCTGCAGGCCGACCGACGGCAGGCCGAGCGCGACGTCGCCGGCGGCGATTGCCGCGCCGTCGACGATCTTCTCGCGGTCCACCACGCCGACGATCGTGCCCGCGACGTCGTACTCGCCGGCGGCGTAGAAGCCCGGCATCTCCGCCGTCTCTCCGCCGAGGAGCGCCGTGCCGTTTTCCCGACAGCCCCGCGCGACGCCCTCGATCACGCTCTCGATGATGCCCGGCTCGACCTTTCCCGTCGCGATGTAGTCGAGAAAGAAGAGCGGCCGCGCTCCCTGAACGAGAATGTCGTTGACGCAGTGGTTGACGAGGTCCGCGCCGCAGGAGTCGTGGCGGCCCATCTCGATGGCGACCTTCAGCTTCGTGCCGACCCCGTCCGTCGAGCCGACGAGGACCGGCTCGCGGTACTTCGAGAAGTCCGGCCGAAAGAGCCCGCCGAATCCTCCGACGTCTCCGAGGACCCCGGGCGTGAAGGTCGAGCGAATCGCCTTCTTCGCGCGCGCGAGCGCCGCGGCTTTGGCGTCGATGTCGACGCCGGCGTCGGCGTATCGGGAGGTCATCGAGGCTGCGGATTATAGGCGAGCGGCGCGGCGGCGGGCGCCGGCCGCCAGAAGAGTGTGAAGCGTCCGATGTCTTCGGAGCCCGGGAAACGCGCGTGGAGCTGCTCGACGAAACCGGCTTCGAACGGGCGTGAAAACGCCGGAGCACGGTCCACCACGACCGCCGAGACGCCGAGCTCGTCGAGAAGCCTCAGGAGCGCGTTGGGCCGGCCGTACAGTTCGCCCTGGTAGTCGAAGAACGATCGCGTCGGGTTGGGATGGCCCGCCAGAAAGTAGACCTCCGGGCAATCCGGTCCGGCGTAGATCGCGCCTCGCGGAGCCCTCGACGCGAGGGTCCCAATGAGCGCCTCGTACTCGCGGGCGTCCGCGGCCGGCACCCGCAGGCCGGCTCGCGCGAGATCGAGCGGTGTGCGCGCGACGTAGGGCGAGAAGGCGCGGCCGAGCTCGAAGACGTAGCCCCGGTTCATCCAGACGACGGCAAATGCCGCGAAGAAGGTCAGGACGACGCCGTGAATCCTCCGGGGGGACCGCACGTCGGTCCGGACTAATGCGGCGGCCCCGAGAAGGCCCAGCGGGGCGACGTAGCAGAAGTAAATGGGGGACGGAAAAGGGAACTGCACGAGGCCCACGAGCGCCGCCATCGCCGCCAGCAGGAAGACTCTCGCGCGATCCCCCTCGCTGCCCGCCGGACGCGCCAGAAACGCGACCGCGACGGCTGCGATCACCAGGGGCAGCGAACGCGCAGCCCGCCAGATCGTCTGGTAGACGTCCGGCTGTCCGGCCAGGGCGACCGCCACGGCGAGGACGAGGCCGAGCGCCGCGGCGACCCGCTTCTCCCGGCGCGCCGGAACGATCGTCGGAAATGCGAGGAGAAGCGCGTAGAGCATCGCCGGTGCGAGGACGGCGGGGGCCAGGGGTCCGGATTCGGCGGTCCTGGCCGCACCGAGCGAGTGCACGAAAACGTCGGTGAGCAGCGGCTGCAGCGAGTGCGCCGCGGCGAACGCCGCTCCGAAGAGCGCAAGCGGCAGCGCCACCCCGGCGAGATACGGCCCCGCGGCTTTCGCCAGGCCGCGAAAGCGGTCCGCCGCGCGTCCGCGTCCCAGCCGCGCCTCGTCGACCACCAGGAAACCGGCGAGGAGCGCTCCGGGTAGCACGAACTCGACGACGTCCATGGGTTCGCGACGCCGGCCGAAGACACAAAGGAGAAGGAGCGCGAAGGCGGCCGACCCTATGGTCTTGACCGTGAGGAAGAAGAAGCTCCTTCCCGAAGCCGGCCTCTGCGAGGACTCCTGCCGCTCCCGGTACACGATGAACAGCAATCCCGCCGCCACCGCGTAGAGGCCGACCTGCTTGACGAGGACGGAGGCGCCGGCGCACAGGCCGCCGAGAAACGTCCAGCGGGGCCGCGACGTCTCGATCCAGCGCGCGAAGGCGAGCAGCGCGAACGTCGCGAAGAACAGGTTGTACCAGGAGGGCATGCTCGCGAAGTAGTTCGGGACGCTCCAGACCGCAGCGGCGAGCGTCAGCCCGAAAGCGAGCCAGGGCGGTCCGAGGCGGAGCGCCAGACGAAAGACCGCCGCCAGGAAGATCAGGAAAACGCCGTACAACAACCAGCGCAGCGAGGCCAACCGGACGCCGAAGAGGCGAAATGCCGCCGCGTGGACGTAGGAGAGGCCTCCCGTGTAGCCCTCGTCGAAGTCGCGGTGCGGCACCTGGCCCTGCAACACGCGTTCCGCGCTCTGGGCGATGGTTCCCTCGTCGTGCGGAATCCAGCCGCGCAGGGCGAACGGAAGCGTGTAGGTCGCGGAGACGGCGACTGCCAGGGCCATCCACACGAACGGCGAAATGCGCCCGGCGGTGGCCCTCGGCTGAATGCTCAACTGCGCCCGATGATAACCGCGCAGGCCGGAAACGCAGGCCGGCACGGCCGGCGTTGTAAAATGGCTGCATCGAAGCCCGGACAGCGCCGATCCGCCTCTCCGTCGTCGTCCCCGTTTACGAGAGCGAGGACTCGTTGCCTTTGCTCATCCACCGGGTCCACGAGGCCCTGCCGGGGACGGAGATGGAGATCGTGCTGGTCAACGATGGCAGCTCCGACCGGTCCTGGCCGGTCATCCGCGAGCTGGCCGCAGCGGACCCCACGATCGTGGGTCTGAACCTGATGCGCAACTACGGCCAGCACAACGCGCTGCTCGCCGGCATCCGCGCCGCGCGTGGCGAGATCGTCATCACGCTCGACGACGACCTTCAACATCCTCCCGAGGAGATTCCGAAGCTACTCGTGGCCTTGTCTCAAGGTTATGACGTCGTCTACGGAACCCCGAAGAAGCTGCCTCACTCGCTGATGCGCAACGCGTCCTCGTGGATCACGAAGTTCGTCCTCGAGAAGGCCATGGGCGCCGCCACGGCTCGGCGGGTTTCGGCGTTTCGGGCGTTCCGTGCCGACCTTCGGCGCGCGTTCGAGGGATATCGGAGCCCCTTCGTGTCGATCGACGTCCTGCTGACATGGGGCACGCGGCGCTTCACGGCCGTGGACGTCGAGCACCGCCCGCGGACCGTGGGCCGCTCGCACTACACTCTGCGGGCCCTCGTCACTCACGCCCTGACTGTCGCCACGGGCTTCTCGACCTTGCCGCTGCGACTGGCGAGCCTGCTCGGCTTCGGCTTCACGGCCCTCGGTTTCCTCGTTTTCGCCTGGGTCGTCGGCCGGTATCTCCTCATAGGAGGGAGCGTTCCCGGGTTCCCGTTCCTTGCCTCCATCATCGCCATCTTTTCGGGGGCACAGCTCTTCGCCCTGGGGATCATCGGCGAGTATCTGGCGCGGATGCATTCGCGCATGATGGAGCGGCCCACCTACGCGGTCGCCGAGTCCGTCGGAGCGGGGACGCCCTGAGCGCGAAGTCACCGGTCCGCGGTGCGGCGTTCGAAGCCACTTACGATCCGCTCTCGGCGGCCCGGACGGGCCTTGGAGAGATCGCGGTCCTGCCATGGGATGCCGACGCGTTCGGCTTCCGGGTCGCCGACCTCCGTCCGGCCGGCGAGGGGCTCGCGGCGGGCGGGAGCGCGCTCCGAGAAGAGCTCGAGCGGTGGGCGAGGCGGGAGGACGTCGAGCTCGTGTCATGCCGTGTTCCCGCGGCCGACACGAAATCGGCGGGACGACTCGCCGAAGCTGGCTTTCGATTCGTCGAACTCCAGATCCGCGCGACGCTGCCGCGCCTCGAAGCGCAGCGGCTCGAGCCGCCTCGCATCACGGTCCGTCGCGCCGAGAGCGCCGACCGCGCTCGGCTCGCCTCGATCGCCGAGAGCGCCTTCGCCTTCGGCCGATATCATGCCGACCCGCTGTTCCCGCGCGATGCCGCCGAGCGCCGTTTCCGGCGCTGGATCGAGCGCGCCCTGAGAGATCCCTCGTTGGGAACGCGGATTCTCGTGGTGGGCCCGGCGGGCGACCCCGCCGGCTTCGTGCATACCGAGCTGACCGCCTCGATTGGAGACGTCCGGCTCTTCGCCGCTGATCCCGTCCGGGCCGGTCTCGCCGGACCGGCGATGCTCGCTGGCGCCTTGCGCGATCTGGCGGAGCGCGGGGCCGAACGCGTGACGGCTCAGCTCTCGGCCGCGAACGTCGCGGCGATGAACCTCTACGCCACGCTCCGATTTCGTTTCCATGATCCCGAGCTGGTGTACCACTGGATCCGCCCCGGCGCTCCTCATCTCGAGGCAGACCGATGAACGACCAGGCGCTGCTCGACCTCGTCGTCGAGACGGTCCGCGGGTACTGCATCGCGATGCGCCCCGCGGAGGCCGAGGTCTCCGCCGAGACCGCGCTCTATGGCTCTTCGGGGATTCTCGACTCGATCGGCCTCGTCTCGGTCGTCGTCGAGCTCGAGCAGAAGCTCTCCGACCGCGAGGGGTGCTCGGTCTCGCTCATGGACGATCGCGCGCTTTCCCAGGCGCGCAGCCCTTTCCGGACCGTAAGGAGCCTGGCCGACTACGTCCGCGCGCGGCTCGATGAGGCTCGTCCCTGAGCTCGGACGTCGCTCCCCTAGCTGTCGTGACCGGCGCTCGGAAGGGCATTGGTCGCCACCTCGCGGAGCATCTGGTGGGACGCGGCTACCGGGTCGTCGGCTGCAGCCGCAGCCCGGCCGACTCGACGCTCGAGGGATACGAGCACGCCATCGCCGACGTCACCCAGGAGGCCGCCGTGGTCGCGCTCTTCGCGCAGATCCGGCGCAAACACGGTGCGCCTGCCGTCCTCGTCAACAACGCCGGCGTCTCCTCCATGAACCTCGCTCTCCTGACTCCGGCCGAAACCGCCGAGGACATCCTCCGCACGAACGTGCTCGGCACGGTGCTGGCCTCGCGCGAATGCGCGAAGCTGATGATCGGGCGGCGCTTCGGGCGCATCGTCAATTTCTCGAGCGTTGCGGCGCCGCTGCAGGTCGAGGGCGAGGCGGTCTATGCGGCCTCCAAGAGCGCGGTTGAAAGCTTCACGCGCGTGCTCGCGCGCGAGCTCGGCCCCTTCGGCATCACGGTCAACGCGATCGGACCGGGTCCCATTCGAACCGACATGATGCGAGCCGTGCCACAGGAGACGATCGACCGGCTCGTCGCTCGTCTGGCGATCCGAAGGCTCGGAACCTTCGAGGACATCGCCCAGGTCCTGGACTTCCTGATCGCGCCGGAGAGCGCGGCGGTGACCGGACAGACGATCTATCTGTGCGGCCCCTGACCCATGCCGGCATGGCTCTCCGAGCGATTTCGCGAGGCCGGCGACGCGGCCGCGATCGTGTGGCGCGAGCGGACGTTCTCCTACTCCTGGCTCCTGGGCCGCGTGGAAGAGCTCGAAGACGAGCTCGAGGCGCGGGGCGTGGCGCCGGGCTCAATCGTCGCGCTCGAGGGGGAGTACTCGCCGGAAGTCTGCGCGTGTCTCCTAGCGCTGATCGATCGGGGGGCCATCGTCGTTCCGCTCACGTCGGCGGTCGCCGGCCAGCGGCCGCGCTTCCTCGAGATCGCACGGGTCTCTCACATCGTCCGGTTCGGGCCCGACCAGGAACGCGAGCACCTTCCGGGTCACGGCGGCGCGCCGCGATCGCTCGTCAAGCGACTGGCCGACGCGGGTGAGCCGGGGTTGGTCCTCTTCACGAGCGGCTCGACCGGGGAGCCGAAGGCGGCGCTCCACTCCTTCCCGCGCCTGCTCGAGAAGTTCCGAACGCGACGCCCCGCCCTGCGCACCCTGACGTTTCTCCTTCTCGATCACATCGGGGGCCTCAATACCCTCTTTCACGTCCTCTCGAACGCCGGCCTCGTCGTCACGACGGACGAGCGGAGCCCGGACGCCATCGCGGAAGCGATCGAGCGCCACCGCGTCGAGGTGCTGCCGACGACGCCGACCTTCCTGAACCTCCTGCTCCTGTCGGAGGCGCACACGCGCCACGACCTGTCCTCGCTCCGGCACGTGACCTACGGCACGGAGCCGATGCCCGAGTCGACGCTCCGGCGCCTGCGCGAGGCGCTTCCGGGTGTGCGTCTCTCTCAGACCTACGGCCTCTCCGAGCTCGGGATACTGCGCGCGAGCTCGAAGGACTCCGGCTCGCTCTGGGTCCGACTCGGCGGCGAGGGCTTCGAGACGCACGTCCGGGACGGCATCCTCTGGATCCGCGCGGCCTCGGCGATGCTCGGCTATCTGAACGCGCCGAGCCCCTTCGACGACGAGGGCTGGTTCAACACACAGGACGAGGTCGAAGTCGACGGCGAGTTCTTCCGGATCCGGGGACGCCGCTCGGAGACCATCAATGTCGGCGGCCAGAAGGTCTTTCCCGCCGAGGTCGAAAGCGTCCTGCTGCAGCTCGATAACGTCCGGGATGCACTCGTCATGGCAGAACCGAACCCCCTCACGGGTCACATGGTCGCGGCATATTTGAACCTGGAGCGCCCGGAGGCGCCCGACGCTCTCCGGCGCCGCGTGCGCGAAGCCTGCCGGACGATCTTGCCACCGTTCAAGGTCCCTGCCCGGATCGAGATCGTGGATGGGACCCAGTATTCGGCGCGGTTCAAGAAGAGTCGCCGGGCGCCAGAGAGAACCCCGTGACATCGCACCCCGGCGGGAGCACCGTCTCCGTCAAGATCCCGTTCAATCGCCCGTCCTTCGTCGGCCACGAGCGCCGCTACATGGACGAGGCGCTGGCGCTCGGACACGTGTCGGGCGACGGAGAATTCACCCGCCGGTGCTCGGCGTTGCTGCGCGAGCAGCTCGGAACGCCGGCCCTTCTGACGACCTCGTGCACGCACGCACTCGAGCTCGCGGCCATTCTGCTCGACGTCGCTCCGGGCGACGAGGTGATCCTGCCGGACTTCACCTTCGTCTCGACCGCGAACGCGTTCGTCCTGCGCGGGGCGCGGCCCGTGTTCGTGGACATCCGGCCCGACACGCTGAACCTCGACGAACGCCGGCTCGAGAGGCTCATCGGACCGAAGACCCGCGCGATCGTCCCCGTCCACTACGCCGGGGTCGGCTGCGCGATGGACGAGATTCTCGCGATCGCGAGGCCGCGCGGAATCGCGGTCGTCGAGGACAACGCCCACGGGCTCTTCGGAACCTGGCGGGACCAGCCCCTCGGCACGCTCGGAACGCTCGGGACGCTCTCCTTTCACGAGACGAAGAACTTCAGCTGCGGCGAGGGCGGCGCCCTCCTCGTCAACGACGAGCGGCTCCTCGACCGCGCGGAGATCGTTCGCGAGAAGGGAACGAACCGCAAGCGGTTCTTCCGCGGAGAGGTCGATCGTTACACGTGGGTGGACCTCGGCTCGAGCTACCTTCCGTCCGACCTCCTGGCCGCCTATCTCTACGGCCAGCTCGAGCAGAAGACGGCCGTGCTCGCCCTCCGGCGCCGGATCTACGAGCGCTATCTCGAGGGCCTCGCATCGTGGGCCGCGGATGCGGGGGCGCAGCTTCCGACGATCCCCGCAGACTGTGCGTCGAGCTACCACATGTTCTACGTCGTTCTTCCGACTCCCGAGGCCCGGGCACGGCTGATCGACGGGCTCCGCGAGCGCGGAATCCTGGCCGTCTTTCATTACCTTCCCCTGCACCTGTCCGAGATGGGCCGCCGATGGGGCGGGCGCGCCGGCGATTGCCCCGTCACGGAATCGGTCAGCGAGCGCCTGGTCCGGCTTCCCTTCTACACGTCGCTCTCGGAGGAGGATCAGGAGCGCGTCATCGACGCGGTTCGCGCCGCTCGCTGATCCGCGCGGGCACGGCCACGCAGATCAGGTACTCGTGATACACGGCGAACGCGATCTCTTCCTCGATGCGGAAGTGGCCGGCGAGGCTCGCGACGATCTCGTCCCGCGTTCGTGGATGCCGGCCGCGGTCGTAGCGCCAGAGCCATCGCGAGACCGCGCGCCGGTCGTTGCGGAGCGGCTCGAGCAGGAGCAGCCGGCCGGAACAGACGCGGGCGAGCTCGGGCACGACCGCGGCGAGGGTCGCGTCGTCGAGGTGGTGAAGCACGGCCACGCAGAGGGCCAGGTCGAAGCCGGCGTCTCCGAGCGGAAGACGCGCGGCGTCGGCGGCGACGGCGCGCGCGCCCGGCGCCTTGCGTCGAAGAGCCTTGAGCGCGCGCGGGTCGAGGTCGAGAAAGACGGGATCGATGCCGAGGCGCAGGGAGAACCCCCCGGAGGCGCTGCCGATGTCCGCGACTCGACGCCGAGGCAGCCGGTGAGCGATCTCGCGAAGGCGCCCGGCCACGCGGGCCTGCCCGGCCAGGTTCTGCACCAGGTCGTAGACGAACGGACGGGACACGAGGGCCGCGGCGAGGCGCTGGAACGGCGCCGCCGTCATCGCCGCCAGCCCACGATGAAGCGCGGGTTCGTCCGAGCGGGAGCCCCCGAGGCACGAAACGGCCGGAGGTCGTACCGCTGGTCGATCCAATGCCGAATCGACGTGCCGTAGTCCAAACCGAAGAGAGCCCGGTCGTACTCGCTGACCGGACGGCGCCAGAGCACGATCGCGCCGGGCGGCGAGGCCTCGAGCTCGCGGAGCACCTCGGCCTCGTTGCCGCTCGAAAGATAGCCGGGAAGGTAGAGCTGATGCCGGATCGGATTCGGCTGTCGGGAAAGAAAGTTCAGCAGCTCGCCCTCGGGGAAGACCGCGAGCCCCTCTCCCGGCTTCGTCCGGTCGCGGACCTGCGCCGCGAGCTCCGCGATCTCCCGAGCAAGGTCGGGATTGGCCGAGAGCAGCCCGGACGTGCCGGAGATCGGCTCCGCCTCGATCGACGCGTACTGCCAGGCGCGGCCCGCGAAGGCGGCGGCGACGAGAAGGGCGGCGACCCTCGCGAAGGCCCTCTCGAGGCCCGCCCGCTCCGCGCGTCGCCGGCGCGACGCCGCGGCCAGGCGCAGGAGCCCCGCGGCGCAAACGAACGCGAAGAGCAGCGCCGGCGCGACGTAGGCCGAGTCGCCGATGTGAAACGGCCGGCGGTAGGAGAGCACCAGCCCGAGAAATCCCGAGGCCGCGAGAATCGCCGCGGGCGATCCCGGGCGCCGCCGCCAGCCGGCGACGAGCCCTGTCGCGCACACGAGCGGCGCGGAACTGAAGAGAACGGCGCTGCCGGCGCCGCCGAGCGCGGCCGTGAGGCCCAGGACGGCGAGGATCGAGAAGAGCGCGAGGGCGAGCCCTCGCGGCCGCCGGCTCGACCCCGGCCAGGCGAGCCACGCCGCGAGCGCGAAGACCCCGCCCCACATCGCGAAGGAGTACAGCATCTCGATCGAGCCGCGCCGCCAGTCGGGCAGGCCCGAGAACGCGATCAGGAAATGCCGCGTCTCCGGCGGCAGGCCGGTGAGAAGAACGTGGCCGTCGATGAGAACGGGGCCCGCGCCGGCGCGCCAGAGGAACAGGCCGAGGCCCGCGCCGAAGACCGCGGCGGCGCCCGCGAGACCGATCGCCGCGAGGCGAGCTCCTTCGCCGGCCCGGTGCGCGCGGAGGATCCCCGCCAGGACGACCGCGGCCGCGGCGGCGAGGCCCCACTCGGTCCGGCACAATCCGGCGAGCCCCGCGCAGGCTCCCGCACCGAACGCCACCAGCGCCGGCCGGCGCCCCGGCGGGCGGGACGCGAGCGCCACGGCCGCCAGCGTGAACCCGGCGGCGTGCCAGATGCGGTATCCCATGCCGAGCAGCGCGCCGCCGGCGTTCGGCATGAAGACGAGCGCCGGGATCGCGAGCGCCGTCCAGGCCAGGGCCGCGCGGCGACCCGCCACGCGGCGCAGCATCGCGTGCAATACGGCGAGGATCGCCGCGGCCGCGGCGGCTCCGGCGACCACCAGGGCCGCGAACCCCGAACCGAAGGCGCGCAGGAACGCCGCCTGAAAGTACGGAGTGAACGGACCGAACCAGTACACGACGTCCCGATAGAGCAGCTCGCCGCGGGCCAGCGCATCCGGCACGATCCATTCGCGCCCGGAGTCGATCAGGGCGTCCGACCAGAGGCCCTTCGAGACCAGGTAGAGAGCGGCCGACGCGGCGGCGACGGCGAGCCCCGCCGCCAGGGCTCCGCGGCGCCTCACGGACCGACTCGTTCGCCCCGCTTGTAGACCGCCCCGATCCGCCGCACGTTCTTCACGTCCACGAGCGGGTCCGCGTCGAGAACCAGAAAATCGGCCCGCTTGCCGGATTCGAGCGTTCCGTAGTCCGCGTCGATCCCGAGGGACCGCGCGGACCGGTACGTGCCCGCGCGGAGCGCCTCGAGGGGCGTCAGCCCCGCCTTGACGAAGAAACCCATCTCGACCGACACGGCGAGGCCCGGAAACGCCCACATGTCGGTTCCGAGGGCGATGGGCACGCCGGCCGCGTGGAGCCGGCGGAGATTGTCGTAGAGCGCCGGGAGACGCCGCTTCACGTTCGCCGAGTTGGGATAGCGCTCCCGATAGATCGCGGCGTACTCGGGACTCCGCAGCCGGGCGACCGTGTCGGGCGGGAGTCCGCCCGGGGCGGTGGTCACCGGGTCGGCGAGAACGGAGTCCACGAAGGCGCGCGGATCCGCCAGGAACTCGAAGAGATCCATCGTCGGGACGTAGTCGACGGGGCGGCTCCTCATCGGCCCGAGGATCTCGGCGCCTTCGAGCGGCTCGAGCACTCCGTGGGCGAGCGCGGTGGCGCCGTCGGCCATGGCCGCCTCCGCGTCCGCCCGCTCGGGGGCGTGGACGATCGCGCGCATTCCCTGGCGCCGCGCCTCCTGGATGAGCGCCCGCACGACGGCGGGATCGAGCTTCGGCAGCGCGGGCAGCGGCGCGCGGCACCAGGCCATGTCGTCGAGCATGAGCTTGATCTCGGTCGAGCCGAGCGCCCTGGCCTCGACGACGGCTGCGCGGGCGGCCGCGGGCGTCGCCGGAAAACGATCGAGGTGCGTGTCGGCGGGCTCTCCCCGCGCCCACCAGCCGCCCTTCGCCGTGAAGATGGGAGCGCTCGGAAAGACGTCGGGCATCCTCGAACCGGGACGCGCGGCGCGGCGCGCCGTTTCTCGCGCCGCGGCGACGTCCTCGGCCATCAGGCGCACGGCCGTGACGCCCCAGCGGAGCATCTGCTCGAGGTCGGCGTCGGATTCGGCGTGGACGTGCGCATCCACGAGGCCGGGAACGATCCATCGGCCGGGAAGCGCGACGGTCTCGGCGCCCGCCGGCACGTCCGCGAGCGCCTTAGCGGTCGGCGGCCCGGCGTACGCGATGCGGCCGTCGACGACCACGAGCAGCGCGTCCGGAACGGGCAGCGCGGCCGTCCCGTCGATCAGCGTGGCGCCCCGGAACACGATCACGACGGCCAGTACGCTCGAGCCGAGCAATGTGCGGGCGGAGGCGAGAGCGTCCGCTACTTCGCGTCGAGCGCGTGTTCCTTTTCGCGCTCCTCTTCCTCGACCTCGACCGGGTAGATTCCGGTGAAGCAGGCGGTGCAGGTCGCCTGCTGCGGACGCCCGAAGGCATCGAGCATGCCCTCGACGGAGAGATAGCCGAGGCTGTCGGCGTCGATGAACCGCCGGATCTCCTCGACCGACTGGTTGGCGGCGATGAGCTCGCTGCGCGTCGGCGTGTCGATCCCGTAGTGACAGCTGTTCATGGTCGGCGGCGAGGAGACGCGCACGTGGACCTCGCGCGCGCCGGCCTCGCGGATCATCTTGACGATCTTGCGCGAGGTCGTGCCCCGGACGATCGAGTCATCCACCAGCACGACGCGCTTGCCCTCGACGACCTCGCGGACCGGATTCAGCTTCACCTTGACGCCGAAGTGGCGGATCGCCTGCTTGGGCTCGATGAAGGTGCGCCCGACGTAGTGGTTGCGCACGAGCCCCAGCGCGAACGGGATCTTCGACTCCTCCGCGAAGCCGAGCGCGGCGTACATCCCCGAATCCGGCACCGGCACGACGACGTCGGCCTCGGCCGGATGCTCGCGCGCGAGGCGCCGGCCGAAACCCTGGCGCGACGCCGCCACGCTGCGGCCGAAGACCATCGAGTCCGGCCGCGCGAAGTAGACGTGCTCGAACACGCAGGGCGTCGAGATGGGGAACGCGAAGCGATGGGACGTGAAGCCGTTCCGCGAAAGCTGGACGATCTCGCCCGGCTCGACGTCCCGTTCGTAGGAGGCGCTGATCAGGTCGAAGGCGCACGTCTCGGAGGCGACGACGGGCGAGCCCTCCCTCAATCCGAGCGAGAGCGGGCGGATGCCGTGGGGATCCCGCACGGCGAAGATGCCTTCCCGCGACAGGATGACGAGCGAGTACGCCCCGCGCACCTCGAGAAGGGCATCGGCGATCGCGCCCGCGAGGGTCGTCGCGGAAGACCGCGCGACCAGGTGAAGGATGACCTCGGAATCGGAGGTCGTCGTGAAAAGGGCGCCCTTGGCCTCGAGCGAGGCGCGGATCTCCCGGGCGTTGACGAGATTGCCGTTGTGCGCGAGGCCGAGCGGCCCGCGTCCGGTCGCGAACACGATGGGCTGGGCGTTGGCCAGAAGCGAGGCCCCGGCCGTCGAGTACCGCACGTGCCCGACGGCGGTGCGGCCCGGAAGGCGCGACAGGCGCGCCTCGTCGAAGACGTCGGCGACGTAGCCCATCTCGCGCTCGACGTGGATCCGGCCCTCGTCGTCGAGCGAGGCGATGCCGGCCGACTCCTGTCCCCGGTGCTGGAGGGCATAGAGACCGAGGTAGGCGAGGTTGGCCGCATCCTCCGAATCGCAGACTCCGAAGATGCCGCATTCGTCGGAGAAACCGCTCCGGTGGCCCATTGAAGGCTCATCTTAACATCGGCGCGCCTCGCCCTAATCCCGGCGCGCCGTAACCCGCGAGCGTCGCGCGCTCGTCGGATGAAGACGGTGAATCTCACGGCCCCTCGCGGATGTCGTCTCCTGGGCGGCGCGGCGCTCCTCGGCGCCTTCTCGCTCGCGGCGGCCGCTCCGAACACGCCGCCCGCGCTGACCGAACGCCAGCGCGCCCTCCACGTATTGAATCGCCTCGCCTTCGGCCCCCGGCCCGGCGACCTGGATCGCGTCGTCGCGATGGGAGTCTCCGCGTACGTCGACGAGCAGCTCCATCCCGGCCGGATTCCCGACGGCGCCGTCGAGGCGCGGCTGTCGCAGATTCCGACCCTCGCGATGTCGAACGCCGAGATCGTCGCCCAGTTCGAGGTTCCCCTGCGCGAGGCGAAGAAGCGCCTCAAGGCCGAGAAGGCGTCGACGTCCTCCGCGGACCCGGCCGAGACGCGCGGGACGGGCGACGCCGCGCGCCTGGCCGACCTCGTGCCCCCGGAGAATCGGCCGCGCCGCATCCTCGAAGACCTCACGCGCGCCCGCCTGGTGCGGGCCGTCTCCTCGGAGCGGCAGTTCAACGAGGTGATGGTCGACTTCTGGATGAATCACTTCAACGTGGACGCCCGCAAGGGACTCGACCGGATCTTCATCGCGTCCTTCGAGCGCGACGCGATTCGTCCTCGCATCTGGGGCCGCTTCGAGGACCTGCTCCTCGCGACCGCGCGGTCGCCCGCCATGCTGGTCTATCTCGACAACGCCCGCTCCGTGGCCGACGCGGCGCATCGGCCGGCGGGTCCCGGGCGAAGGATCGCGGCCGGCGAGAGCCGCGGCCCGACCGGCCTGAACGAGAACTACGCCCGGGAGCTCCTCGAGCTCCATACGCTCGGGGTGGACGGCGGCTACTCGCAGGCGGACGTGACCGAGCTCGCGCGCGTGCTGACGGGCTGGTCGATCTCCCGCGGAGCCGATCGGCCCGAGGCGATGTTCCGACCGGCTCGGGGACGAAGTCTCGACCGCGAGGAGCCCGGAGCCTTCGTCTTCCGCGCGCGGCTGCACGACGCCGGCGAAAAAACGGTGCTCGGGAGACGCTTTCCGGCCGGAGGGGGGATCGAGGAGGGCGAGGCCGCGATCCGGATGCTCGCCCGTCAACCCGCCACGGCGCACCACATCGCCGCCGGGCTCTGCCGTCGCCTCGTCGCGGACGAGCCTCCGCCCTCCCTCGTCGAGCGCGTCGCCGCGCGCTTCCTCGCGACGGGAGGCGACCTGACCGAAACCGTCCGGGCGATCGTCACGAGCCCCGAGTTCTTCGATCCGCTCTACTACCGCGCGAAGATCAAGTCTCCGTTCGAGTACGCCGCCTCCGCCATCCGCGCCGCGGGGGCCTCCATCGAGGGACGCGGCCTCGGCCGCGAGGTCGCCGAGATGGGCGAGCCGCTCTATCTCTGCCAGCCGCCGACGGGCTACTCCGACTCGGCCGAGGCCTGGATCGACTCGGGGGCCCTGCTGGCGCGGCTCAATTTCGCGCTTTCCCTGACCGCGGGCCGCATTCCCGGGGTTTCGTTCGACGCGCGGACGCTGCCCATGCCCACGGTCGGATCCGATCGCTCGATCCAGGAGACCGCCAGGCTCCTCGTCGGAACCGACGTCTCGGCCCAAACCGTCCGAACCATCGCGGAGCGGATGACCGATGGGAAAAGCGCCGGGTCCCCCCGCGAGGTGATGGCGGGGCTCCTCATCGGAAGCCCGGAGTTCCAGCGCCGATGAGCGCCTTCGACCGCCGCCTCTTCCTGAAGTCCACGGGCCTCGCCCTGGTCGGCGGAGGTCTTCTGCCGAACGTCTTCGTCCGGATGGCCCGGGCGGCCACGCCGGGGTCGTCGAAGCGCGTGCTGGTCGCGATCTTCCAGCGCGGCGCCGTGGACGGCCTGAACGTGATCGTCCCCTACGGCGAGAGCGCCTACTACGCGGCGCGGCCCACGATCGCCGTCCCGCGGCCCGGCTCCGCATCGTCGGGCGCGCTCGATCTCGACGGGTACTTCGGCCTCCACCCTTCGCTTTCATCGCTCCGGCCGTACTTCCGCGACCGCTCGGCCGCCTTCGTGCACGCGGTCGGAAGCCCCGACGCGACCCGCTCGCACTTCGACGCCCAGGACTTCATGGAATCGGGCACGCCCGGCGTCAAGACGACGCGCGACGGGTTCCTGGCGAGAGCGCTCGGCGCCGCGAAACCGCCGGCCCCTCCGAGATCCGACGCGCTGCGCGCGGTCGCCCTGTCGCCCGCGATGCCGCGGATTCTGGCGGGGTCGTCGGCCGCCGTCGCGATGCGCAGCCTCGACCAATTCGGCATCCGGGCCGGCGCCGACGCGGACGGCGACACGCGGAGCTTCGAGTCCATGTACGACGCGGCCGCATCGCCGGATCTTCGCGCGACCGCCCGGGAGTCGTTCGACGCCCTGCGCGTGCTGCGCGAGGCAAACCCTTCGGCGCGCGCCCCCGAGAACGGAACCGTGTACCCGCGAGGCCCTCTCGGCGCGGCCCTCCGCCAGATCGCGCAGCTCATCAGGGCGGACGTCGGCCTCGAGATCGCGTTCACGGACGTGGGCGGATGGGACACGCACGCGGGCGAAGGCGGCGGCGAGGGCACGCTCGCCAACCGCCTGCGGGACTTCGGCGAGGCGATCGCGGCCTTCGCCCGGGACCTCGGCTCGCGCATGGGCGACCTGACGCTGGTGACTCTGTCGGAGTTCGGCCGCACGGTCCGGGAAAACGGGAACCGCGGCACCGACCACGGCCACGCCAACGTCATGCTCCTTCTCGGCGGCGGCGTGCGGGGCGGACGCGTCTACGGCCGCTGGCCGGGACTCGACGACGCGAAGCTTTACGAGGGACGGGACCTCGCCGTCACGACCGATTTCCGCGACGTCTTCGCCGAGATCCTCGCGAAGCGGATGGGAGTCACGGACCTCGAGGTTGTCTTTCCGGGCTATCCCTGCGACCCGGCCCGGCGGCTCGGCGCAATCGCCTGATCCGCCGTCCGGCGGCCGGGGACCGACCCGGCGAGGGAGCGGCGGCGGCTCCGCCGGGCGTGCGCCTCCCCGAGAACGAAGGCCGACGCCGCCAGAGCGGCGAGCACGGCGGCGATCCCCGGGCCGCGACTCCGGCGGGACGAGCGCGGGAGCGCCTCCAGACGAAGCGCCGCCACGTCGGCGCCGCTGTCGATCTGGGAGCAATGGTCGCGGAGGCTCTTCAGGTCCCGGGCGAGGTCTCGCGTGGAGGCGAAGCGATCTTCGGGAACCTTCGCGAAGCAGCGCTCCACGATCCACACGAGAGGCGCCGGCGCCCGGGGGCACGCCGCCGCGAGCGGCTCGGGGTCCTCCCGGATGATCGCCGCGAGCGTTTCGGCGCGCGTCGGCCGGAGAAACGCGCGCCGGCCGGTCAGCATCTCGAAGACGAGCGCCCCGAACGCGAACTGGTCCGACCGAAAGTCCACGGGCTGACCGCTCGCCTGCTCCGGCGACATGTAGCCGGCGGTTCCGACGATCGATCCCTCCGGGATCTCCTCCGTCACGGTCGGATTCTCGCCCGTCCCCCGGCTGTTTCCTCGCGCGTCCGCGCGGGCGAGCCCGAAGTCCAGGATCTTGGCGAAGCCGTCCCGCGTGACCATGACGTTCTCGGGCTTCAGGTCCCGGTGGACGATCCCCGCCTCGTGCGCCCGTGCCAGGGCGTCGGAAAGCTGCGCGGCGACGTCGAGTGTGCGGCGGAGGGAAAGCGGTCCCGCGTGGAGGAGGTCGCGCAGCGTCCGCCCGTCGACGAGCTCCATCACGATGAAGGGAGTCGCCGCCTCCCGTCCGATCTCGTGAATCGTGACGATGCCCGGATGGCTCAGGGCCGAGGCGGACCGCGCCTCGGCCTCGAACCGGCGAAGGCGCGTCGAATCGAGACCGTCGTCGGACACGGTCTTGATCGCCACCTCGCGCCCGAGCCGGGTGTCCCGCGCGCGAAACACCTCTCCCATTCCCCCGGCACCGAGACGGCCCAGGATCTCGTACGGCCCGAGATGGGTTCCTTCGGTAATGGTCATCTTCGTTTCGCGGGCGCGGCCCCTCTCGAGGGTCGCGGCCATCGCTGGATACGGCGCGGTCCTCGGAGAGTTTCGGCCCGGGTGACGGAGCCCGCGCTCCGGAGGACGGAAACGCGGAACGGCCGCGGGCCGCCTACTCGAGGGCGCTCGCGGTCGCCCCGCCGGGGACGAACGCGCGAAAGACGAGGACCGCCGGACCGATGCGGATCTCGTCGCCGTCCGAGAGCGCCTCGGGCGAGAGGACCCTCCGGCCCATCCGCCAGGTGCCGTTCTTGCTGCCGAGATCCTCCAGAGATGCGCGAGCCGCCCCGACGACGATGCGGGCATGGTGGCGGGAGACCCGTGGGTCGTCGATCGGGATCGCCGCGTCCGGGTCGCGGCCCACGAGGTTCTCGCCCTCCTCGAGCTCAATCTCCCGGGCGCCCCACACGACGCGGCAAACCGCGCCTTCGTCCGGCGCCATCGTCGCCCCGTCCGAGAGCGCGTATCCGAAGCCGTGCACGGTGCGCACGAACCGCGGCTCGCGCGCATCGTCGCCGATCGCACGCCGGATCTCGGCCACGAGGCCGGCGAGGCTCGCTTCCGTGACGAAGCTCTCCGGCCAGAGGACGGCGAGCAGCTCGTCCTTCGAAACGGCGTTCGGCCGGCGCTCGACGAGCAGCGCCAGGAATCCGTAAGCGTGCGGCGAGAGATGCACGACCGCTTCGCCGCGCCGGACCTCCCGGCGGAGCGCGTCGTACGTGCACTCGCCGAATCGAATCGCCATCCCGGATCACCTCACGAAAAAGTCAGGAAATCCGAAGCGAACCTTCAAGACCCGCGAGGCCTCTCGCCGCGATCGTGAGGGATAGCGGCGGAGGCGCTTGCCGAATTCCCGATCGAGCGCGCTCCGGCGCGGGAGGCGCGGCATGGACGCCATCGTTCGCGAGCTCGGCCGGCGGCACCGGCTCGTCGTTCTCGCTTTTCTCGCGGCGCTCTCGACCGCCGCCGATGCGGCGGCGGAATCCTCGCGCTCGCTGCCCGCTCCCGGCGCGCCGGGTCCCTCGATTCTTTTCTTCGTCGAGCGCCGGCTCGGCGGCGGGCTGGAGCCCAGCCTCGTGGAAGCCGCGCGCCGCCTGTCGGAGAGCCGCTGCCAGGAGCTGCTCACCGACTTTTCCGACGGAGACGGCCGGACGCTCGACGAAAACCTGCGCCGGATCGGACAGACGATGCCGGGCTACCTCGGACTCGTCCTCTTCTACGACGGCAGCGAGACCGAGACGTGCGTGAACGAGCGCGTGCTCGCCTGGACGTCCCCGGGAAGCCGAGCCGTCCACGTCTGCTGGAGCCAGTTCTCGTACTGGCAGCGCCAGAAGCCCGGCTACGCGGCGAACATCGTCATCCACGAGGCGCTCCACACGCTCGGGCTGCGCGAGCGTCCTCCCCTGCCCTCCGAGATCACCGATCGGGTCATCCAGCGCTGCGGTCCGTAGCCCGGATGAACTCCGCCACCGCGCGCGCGAAGGCCTCGGGCTGCTCGCGCTGCGGGAGATGGCCGGCGTCGGGGATGAGGACGAGACGGGAGCCCGCGATCTTCGCCTGGACCCGCGCGGCGTCGGACGAGCGGATCAGGCGGTCCTCGGCGCCCCACACGATCAGCGTCGGCACTCGGATGCGGCGCTCGACGCCCACGTGCGACCTCGGGTCCGAGCGGATCGCCTCGAGCGCCGCCCGCCGCGTGCCCGGGATCGTCATCGGCTTCCAGGCGTCGTCGACGACGTGCGGCGTCACGCGGCCGGCGTTTGCAAAAAGCCACGACCTCAGGCCGTGTCTTGCCAGGAGTCGATTCGCGAGCGCGAGCGCGAGCTCTCCGAGCACCGGGGTCCGCATCAATCTCACCGGCCAGGAGATCGGCGCCTCGGGAGTCGCCGGCGCAACGAGCACGAGCGCGGCGACCCGTTCCGGATGATCCGCGGCCGCAAGCAGCGCGGCCCCGCCGCCGAGAGAGTTGCCGACCAGGATGGCCCGCTCGATCCCCCGCGCGTCGAGGTAGGCGACGAGCGAACGCGCCTCGCCGACGACCGAGTAGTCGTACGGCCAGGGACGATCCGAGGCGCCGAAGCCGGGCACGTCGACGGCGATCGCCGGATGCCCGGCCGAGGCGGCCCGCAGGACGTCTTCCCACGTGGCCGAGGACGCGAGGTGTCCGTGCACGTAGAGAACGGGCGTTCCGGCTCCCGGCGCCTCGCGCGAGTGCCAGCGGACCCCGCCGACGAGCGTGTCGCGCTGCTCGAGGCCCGAATCGGGAAACGCGGGCGCGGACATGGCCCGCGATTATGGGCGATCCCGGGGGGGCGAAGTCATGCAGTCGCCGCTCACATCTTGACAGGTCGACCAGGAACGCCGTGAGAGTCACGAGGGGCCGCTCGCGTTGGGCGAGACCCGATCGCGCTGACCGGTTAGGGCGGGCCTTCGACGTCGGTCTCGGTCGAATCGGACGCCGGGAAGATTCGGATCGTCAGAGCCACCGAACCGATGCGGATCGCGTCGCTGTCGGAGAGAGGTACCGGCTGATCGATCCTTCTCTTTCCCAGAAACGTCCCATTCTTGCTCCCCAGATCTTCGAGAATCGCGTCCACGGCCGAGATGAGGATGCGGGCGTGGCGGCGCGACACGCTCGCGTCGTCGAGGTAAACGCCGACACCGGGATCGCGCCCGATGATCGATTCGCCCGGCTCGAGGGGAATCCGGCGGCGGCCCCGCAGGAGCCAGTAGACGTACTTCGGCACCGCAAGATCCGGCGGGCGGTCGCGCACTTCTTGAGCGACCCCGGGAGGCGTAACCAAACCGATGCACGGTACGAACGAACCGCGGCTCGTGGGCATCGTCGCCGATTGCGTCGCGAACTTCGGCAATCAGGCTCGTCAGCGTTCCATCCGACACGAACGTTCCCGGCCAAAGCCTCTCGTGAATCTCGAGCTTCGAGACGGCTTTCGGGCGATTCTCCAGCAGGAGCTCGAGGACCCGGAAGGCCTTGGGCTGGAGATGGACCTCCCCGCCCCCGACAAACAGTTGCCGAGTGCCGGAATCGAGAACGTGGTCTCCGAACGATACTCGCACCCTCGCTCCAGCAAAAAAGCCGGAAGTTCCTCACGCCTTCCCGACGACTCCGGCGCAGTGGGCGGGACAGCGTGATTATCGCGCAGCTCTCTCGGCACTGCGCACGGGCGCGCACGAAGGAGCAGCCATAAACAGACAGGCCCGGTTTTCTCGCACCTACAACACGGTGGCCTCGAATAAGACCCCGGTCGTTGTTCTGATCGTCTGCGGCTGGCTGAGCGGTCAGGCTTGCGAGTGACACGGGCTACTTCTGGTTCTTCGATCCGAGCAACGTCGAGGTCGTGGTCAAGGTGCTGAACGGCTGCGCCATCAACGGTCACTACTGGGTCTGCGTGGGCGACCTGACGGACGTTCTCGTGAATCTCACGGTCCAGGAATCGCAGACCGGCGCGACGAATCCCTACACGAATCCTTCGGGCGTTGCATTTCAGCCGATTCAAGACGCGGTAGCATGGTCGCTGACGAAAAGGATGTCGATTCAGCGGCCGCCTACTTCAGCCCTCCTCGATGAAGAGGTCTGCGAGGTATTTCGTGTAGCCATCGACTGCGCACTCAGGCACCGATTCTTCCAGCCCTAGAACGTCAACTTCAGGGCAAACCGGAATTGCCTCGGTGCGGTCTGGGCCGTCGTCTTCTTGTAGTTCGGATTGTCCTTGCACGGACTCGCTGCCGTCGCCGGACAGAAGTTGCCGTTCGGGCCCGTGGTCCCGGGCTGGACGCCCGCCTGCCCGTAGAAGGGGCTCGTCGGGTCCGTGACGAACGTCGAGTACGGGTTGAAGGCCGTGTTGGTGGACGTGGTCGTCTGACGATTCAGGAGCTGGAACGCGTAGGCCTGCGGCGTAATCGTCACCGGACCGACGTTCAGGTTGTACGCCAGGGACAGGTTCATCTCGTAGTCCGTCGGCAAGCGACCGGCATAGCCGCGCTGGGAAAGGAAGAGCTCCTCGGTATAGCCGCTTCCGTAGTCGCCCGCGATCGACGTCGGCGTGCCGGTGCGAACGTAAAACTGTAGCCCCGCTGACAGACCCCATGGCGCGTTGTAGACGGCATCGAGCCGGCCCTGGTTCGGCCGGTCGAGCTCGAGGCGGCCGGCAGCGTTGACGAGAAACGCCGGGTAATCGAAGTCGGCGTTGATGCCGGGATCCGTCTGTCCGGAGGCCTCGCGAATCGCCCCGGAGTAGTTACCCGTCAGTGTCGAGCCGAGATAGGAGAGCTGAGCCCAGATCTCGTTCGTAAACTGCTTGCGGACGACGAGCTCGATGCCCTTAAAGATGCGCTTCGCCGCCGGACTCGGCGTACCCTGACCCGGAGGAGTGCAGACGCGCTGGCCGTCGTTGCCGGGATAGGCAGCACTATTCGGGTCGGTCGGATTGTCCGAGCCGTCGCAACTGCTGTAGAGGCCGCTCGCGGCAGGGTTGTCGATACCCGTGGCGCCCGGGTTCATGAGGGCGCAGGAAGCACCGTACGGGCTCGTGTTGTAGTCCAGGTCGCAGCGATCCTCGACCGCCCGGCCGAGCGAGCGATACGTGCCCTTCAGGCCGACCGAGAGCGTGGAATCGAGCGCCTTCTCGATGCCGATCGTGAACTCGTCCTGGTACGAGGCCTTGATGCCGGCATCCACGGGCTCGCCGTGGACGGTGCCGACCTGGGTGAATGAGGGGCTCGGGACGCAGCCGGGAGTCGGCGCTCCGGTAGCGCACACCGAAGGACCCTGGATCAGGCTGGTGGGGCTGTAGTTCCAGACTGACTGGATCGTATTCGCGGTGAAGACCCGAACGTTCAGGTCGGTTGGGATCGCATAGTAGAAGCGGCCGGCTGACGCGTAGAGCTTAGAAGTGCCGTCACCCGCGAAATCCCAGGTCACTCCGAAGCGCGGTGCCCACTGGTTAGTGAGGCTGAAGGCTTTCTGCTGCAAGCCGTTATAGAGCGTTTCGGTGTCGTAGCGTAAGCCGAAGTTTGCCGTGAGTGTCGGAAGGACGCGCCACTGGTCCTGTACATAGGCGCCGTACCGTTTCGTCGGCGTTTCGAACGGCGCATCGCGGATGACGCTCGCCGGATCCGCGTTGGCCGAAAGGAAGACGTGCCCGTAGAAGACGGGGTATGTGTATCCCTGAGAATTCGTCCATAGCGGAGCCTGGTCGAGATCGCACGTTCGGCCTCCCGTTTGCTGGCATGCGGAAATGGTGAGCAGCTGTCCGCCCGTGAGGTAGGACGAGCCCGCGGTCGCGACGCTTTCGTAGTCGGCGCCCGCCTTGAACTCGTGGTTTCCGACATATCCGGTATACGAGGCGGCATACGCCTGGCGCGAAGAGTGATTGTTGCTGACCGTGCCGAAGACCCCGCCGTAGCCGCCATAGTAGTCGAAGGCACCGTCGTTGGTGGGGGCCGTCGTCGTGTCGGTTACCTGCACATCGTTCTGTCCCGCCGGCTTGACCTGGTACCGGTCGGCATGCTGGCCGTAGGCCAGCGTCAGAATGCCGCTCGAGCCGAAGAGCTGGTTCAACCGCGCGCCGTAGTCCGGTCCGCCGACGTCGATGCGACCCTGAGTGGCGTTCGGATTGAAGCTCTGGGGGTTCTTCGAGATCGTCCCGACCTGCGACTGGTGGTCCGAGAAGTACACGCCCTGAAGCGTCGTGTTCGGCGCGAGATTCAGCGTGAGCTTCAGTGAGTACTTGTTCTCAGTGTAGGTCGCCGGGAAGTCGACGCCCGTCGCGGCGCCGCTCGTCGGCTCGATCGAGGTCCCCGTGATGACCCGGTCGTACGCGGCGAAGAACCAGACCCGGTCCTTCACCATGAAGCCGCCGAGATCGAGCCCGCCTTCCGAGCGCGTGTCCTTCGTCGTGATCGTCGTCGTCTGCGAATTGCCCGTCTCCGAGTAGGGAGCGGTGACGAGGTTTTTCTGATCGGCGGCCAGCGACAGGTTGTTGTAGTAGCCGAAGATCCCGCCGTGGAACTCGTTGCCGCCGCCCTTCGTAATCACGTTGACTACGCCGCCCGTGTTGCGGCCGTATTCGGCCTGGTAGCCCGAGGTCTTGACTTCGACTTCCTGGACGAACTCGTTGTTGATGTCCTTGCCCTGGATGCCCTTGATGACGTTCGTCGTGTCGACGCCGTCGATCAGGAACGAGTTCTCGGCCGACGTCGAGCCGTAGATCGAGATCGCGAGCGAACGGCCCTGCGTCTCACCGTTGTCGGCCTGGACGCCCGGCTGCGTGAACACGATGTCGGCATAGTTGCGGCTTGGGAGGGGCAACTTGTCAATGACCTTCCCGGCGTAATTCGAGCCGGCGGTTGTCGACGAGACGTCGATCAGCGGGGCTTCGCCCGTGACGACCACGTCGGCCGAGGCCGCGACCGTCATCGGGATGTTGGCGGTCGTCAGCGCGTCGAGCGTGACGGTCGCCTTCTTCTGCGCCGAGGCGAAGCCGTCGAGCCGAGCCGTGACTGTGTAGTCGCCTGGAACGAGGGACAGGAACCGGTAACGGCCATCCGCGCCGGTCACCGCCGCCCTCGTGCCCTGCAGCGGGACGCCCGTCAGCTCCACCGTCGTCCCTGGCAGGGCCGCGCCGCTCTGTTCGGTCACCTGACCCTCGAGCGTCCCCGTTGTCTGCGCAAGGAGAGCGCCCGCGGACAGAAAGAGAGCCAAGGACTGCGCAGCGAGCGAGGACCGGCGCGTCGCCACCTTCATACCCCCTCCTCGACCGACCTTCGTCTCGAATGACCTCCGAACCGAATCCGAGCTGGAACCCGAAAGGGCACCGGGGGCTGAAAACCCGATGGCTTGAGGCTAACTCAAAGGTGTCGCGTCAGCGCCGCCGAACCAGTTCCCCGGGGAAAAGCCGGAGAAAGGCCGGAGAATCCAAGGACTTCCATCCAGGCGCTCCCGTCGGGCGTTACCCGCACGCACCGCCGTCCGGCGTGATGGCGATCGTCAGAAGCGTTCTCCGTCCGGTTCCGCGCCACTGCTCTCTGTCGGTTGGATCGACGGAATGAGCCGCTTCTGCCCGGTCGCAAGCTCGATCCTCCAGATCTTGCCTTCCGCGTCGTCTCTTCGAACGTAGAGGGCCTTCCCATCGTCGCTTCACTGCATCGGAAGATCGTCCGCCGCGATCCCCGGGATCGGTACGACCGGACCGTCCTTCGACTCCAGCGCACAGAGCGCCGCCATCCTGTCGTGGAGCCCACGACGAACTTCCCGTCCGGCGTCACGGCGTGGAAGGGCGCTCAGCGTCGAGTCCCCGCTTCGCGATGCTCGGAGTAACGCGTTCTTGTGCTCGGGCCGGCGCATGATCAAGTCCAGGCATTCGTTGGGTCTCGGCTAATGTCCCCGAAATGGCGCCGACGCCGAGGATCTGATCTCGCGAACACCTGATTCGGAGGCCGACTACCTCAACCCCTCGGCGATGAAGAGATCCGCAAAGTATCTCGTGTAACCGTAGACGTAGGACTTTCCGTCGGGTGTCGGAAACACGTCCATGCCCTGATTTCCGACATCGGGGATGGAGAACTCTTTCCAGAGCTCCAGGTGCCCCGTGGACAGCGCGAGACGGTAGACTTTGACCGGGTTGATGTCCGTCGTTCGCACGAAAAGGCAGCGCCCATCAGCGCACCATTTGATCGGCAGGAGATTCTCCGGGAGGCCCGGCACGGCTCGTGCGGATCCTCCGTCGATCTCGTAGAGCTCGCTCCCGCTTCTATAGCAGACCACGACTCTGCCGTCGGGCGAGAGCGAAAAAGGCACCTGGGGGTTAATCCCTTCGGGGGTGACGGCGCTGGCCTTGCCGGTCTCGATGTCGAAGACATAAAGCCGAATCTTCTGGTCGGCGTCCATCGCACGGAGAAGGACTCGCTTCCCGTCCGGAAAGAAGCATGCCCCCTCCCCGATGGGACTCATCCCGGGGAACGGCAGCTCTCGCGGCTGGCCGGGGCCGGTCGGGAGAAGGACGAGCTGAGAACGCTGGTAGGCCAGCGCCCACTTCCCGTCGGGCGACAGGGCGAGGGCAACGCCTTCCCCTAGGCGCACAGCCGGCGAGCCGTCAGTTCCTCTCTTGTAAACGGCGCGTCCGGGCCCGCCTCCCATCCCGACTTCGGTGAAGAGCAGGACAGTCCCGTCGGCGGAGAGATCGGCCGGAACCGAACCGTCGAGCCAGGACAGGTTTCGCTCGGCGGACTGGCCGGCAGCGCGCCCGACCATCTCATCCTCTTGCGATGACCTTTCGAGCAGCACGCGTCCATCGCGGGAGACATCGTGGAGCGCGAAGTCTCCCGGGAAGGCGGCGAGGAAACGCTGCTTCCCCGAGAGGGTGACGGCGCGGATCGATGTCGTGCCGTCCTTGATTTCGTTGAACCAGACTTCGTCGCCCCGAGGCGACCAGCGAGCCTCGTACGGGATCGCGGCAATCCGGCTCGTCCTTCCGGACAGATCCACCGTCATGGCGCTCTTGGGGATGGCGCCGGCGACCCCAGCCTCCATTGTGACGAAGAGCATCAGGTCTCCGGCTGGAGAGAACTCGATGAAGTGGGTCGGGACTGACTGCTGGTGCAACACTTTCCCCAGCGGGTACTCGATCCGCGTTCGTCCATCGACCTCGTGGACCGCAGCGAGATTCTTTCCATCCGGAGCCCAACTCGCGTCCCAGACGTTCTCCATGAGCTCCCTGGGCGCACCGCCCGCCAGCGACACCGTGGCGAGCGTCCCCCGATTCGGAGTGCCTCCGACGAGGACCGCGAGCTGACCCGACGCCGACACGGACAGAATGTTGGCGGGAGGCAGGCCCAGCGACCGAGATTCGGGATTCCCGACCTGCGACGTGTAGAGCTCGCCCGGACCGCCGACGCGGAGCGAGTAGATGATCGTCTGGCCGTCGGGGCCGAACCGCGCCCAGTTGATACCGACGCGGCGGAACGTGACCTGGCGCAGGGACGGCTGGACGCCGAGTCTGGCGTTCCATACGAGAAGTCCTGCAAGGACCCCGGCGGCGAGCGCCGCGGCGAGGGCCAGTGCCACAGCGACACCTCGAACGCGAATCCCCTTCGGGGACGCGACCGCGGGCGCCAGTGCCGACAACGACGCTTCCGACACGTGGTCCCGCACCGTTGCGAGCTCCCGCGCCAGGTCCCGTGTCGAGACGTATCGGCCATCCGGCTCCTTCTCCAGACATCGCTCGGTGATCCACCGCAGAGGAGCGGGGACCTGTGGGTTGACCGACGCGATCGGCTCCGGCTCCTCGTTCAAGACCGCCGCCAGTGTGTCGATCGCCGTCTTCTTTTGAAACGCCCTCCGGCCCGTCGCCATCTCGTACAGGATCGAGCCGAGCGAAAACTGGTCGGATCGGAAATCGAGGGGCTCGCCGCTCGCCTGCTCCGGCGACATGTAGCCCACCGTGCCGACCACCATACCGGGCCTCGTCCCGGTCATAGTGGGCAGGTGCGACCCCGCATCGCTGCCCGACATCGTCGACGTCAGCTTCGCCACGCCGAAGTCCAGGATCTTCACCAGCCCGTCCTTCGTCACCATCACGTTCTCGGGCTTCAGGTCCCGGTGCACGATCCCCGCCTCGTGCGCCTTGGCCAAACCCTCGGCGATTTGCGGCGCTATCTGGAACAACTTCCTGACGGAAAGTGGGCCGCCCGCGAGCAACTCCCGAAGCGTCGGCCCGTCCACCCGCTCCATCGCGATATAAGAGACCCCTCCCTCCGACCCGAAGTCGTAGATCGTTACGATGTTGGGGTGGTTGAGCGCAGAGGCTGACCGCGCTTCCTTCTCGAATCGCTTCAGACGCTCCCCGTCCGACGCCAGCTCGGCCGGTAGAACCTTGATGGCCGCCTCGCGCTCGAGCCGAGTGTCCCGCGCCCGGTACACTTCCCCCATCCCGCCCGCACCCAGGGGCGCGACAATCTCGTAGGGGCCGAGACGTGTACCGACAGTCAGCGTCATCCCGAGCTCTCTGCGGCGATGTTAACGCGCAAGAATCCCCGAGCGTTCGGCCTGCCCGGAGCCCCTATCTCAACCCGTCCGCGATGAAGAGGTCCGCGGAGTATCTGTGGTAACCATAGACGTAGGACTTCCCGTCGGGCGTCGGTATCACGACGACGGCCGGGGCGGGTGTCGAGACCAGTCATCGCCAGGTCTCTCCAGGGCGCTCGACGCCCGGTCGCCAGGTCCAGTCGAAAGACCTTCACGAGCCCCGCATCCTTCTCCTCGACGAAGATAGAACGGCCGTCGGCACACCATCTGAACGCGATGCCTTCCTGAATGGTCGAGAGGCCGGGGAGCTTTCGGGCGGGACCGCCCGAAAGCTCGTAAAGCTCGTATCCCACCCCGCTTCTGTAACAGATGATGGACTCGCCGTCGGGCGACAGGAGGAAAGGCGCCTGAGGGTGTACTCCTTCGGGTGTGACGGCGTGAGCCTTGCCCGTCTCGGTGTCGAGAACATGGAGCCTGATTCTCTGATCCGCGTCGATCGCGCGGATGAGGATGCGCTTCCCGTCCGGAAAAAAGTACGCGCCCTGCCCGACGAAAACAGGCCCCGGGAGCGCCCCGAAAAGAGAGATGCCGGGGAGCAGGATCTCGCGCGACTGGCCCGGGCCCGTCGGGAGAAGGACCAGATGAGAGGTGTCGTGAGCCCTCAATGCCCATTTCATGTCGGGGGACAGAGCGAGTGGATTACCGTCGCCCAGGCGCACCGCGGGCGAGCCGTCAGCCCTTCTCTTGTAGATGGCCTTGGCGGGTCCGCCTCCCATCGCGACTTCCGAAAACAGCAGGAGGCTTCCGTCGGCCGACAGATCCACGGGCACCGAGCCATCGAGCCAGGAGAGGTTCCGCTCCGCGGGCTGGCCGGCGGCCCGCCCGATCATCTCGTACTCCATGGACTCTCTCTCGAGCAGCACTTGTCCGTCGCGGGAGATGTCATGGAGGTCGAAGTCTCCGGGGAAGGCGCCGACGAAACGGCGCTTCCCGGAGATTGTCACGGCGTAGATCGAGGTCGTGCCGCCCCCGATCTCGTTGAACCAGACCTCGTCGCCTCGCGGCGACCAGATCGCTTCGTAAGGAACCGAGGCGATCTTCCTCGGCTTCCCGGAGAGATCCAACACGATGAGGCTCTCCAAGTCCGCGATGCTCCCGGATTCTTTGAGAAGAAGACGATCGCCGGCTGCGGAGATCCGAATGTCACAGACCTCGCCTTGCGGCTGATACAGAACTTTCCCGGGGGGGTACTCGATCCAAAACCGTCCATCGACCCCGTGAAGCACGGCAAGAGTCTTTCCGTCCGGAGCCCAGCTGGCATCCCGGATCTGCTCCATGAGCTCTCGCGGAGCACCTCCAGCCAGGGACACCCTGGCGAGCGTCCCGCCTCGAATTGAACCTCCTCCAAAAAGGATCGCGAGCTCGCCGGATGTCGAGACCGACAGAACCTCGGCCGGAGGCAGGCCCAGCGATTTCGATTCCGGATTCCCCGGTTGCGCCGACTGGAGCTCGGGCTCTCCGCCTACGGCGGCGATCGAGAAGATGATCGTCTGGGCCTTCGGCCCGAATCGCGCGTGGCTGATTTCGGTGTGGCGGAAGGTGACCTGGCGGAGTGTCGGACGCGTATCGAAACGCGCCTTCCAGAGCGGCCGGCCCGCAAAGACTCCGAGAGCGAGCACGGCGGCGAAGGCGAGCGCCAGGACGATTGCGCGCACCCGAATCCCTTTCGAGGACGCGACTGCGGCTCCAGACAGGGACCCCTCGGCGATTCGATCGCGGAGCGTCGCGATCTCTCGAGCGAGATCTCTCGTCGAGACGTATCGGTCGTCCGGATCCTTCGCCAGGCAGCGCTCGGTGATCCAGCGCAACGGCGCCGGGACCAGCGGATTGAGGGCGCCGATCGGCTCGGGATCCTCGTTCAGGATCGCCGCCAGAGTGTCGATGGGCGTTTTCTTCTGGAACGCCCTCTTCCCGGTCGCCATCTCGTACAGGATCGACCCGAGCGAAAACTGATCCGACCGAAAGTCGAGGGGAACGCCACTCGCCTGCTCCGGCGACATGTACCCCACCGTACCGACCACCATCCCGGGCGTCGTCTCCGTCATCGTCGGGAGGTGCGACCCCTGCCCGCTGCCCGACGTCGTCGACATCAGCTTTGCCAGTCCGAAGTCCAGGATCTTGACGAGTCCGTCTTTCGTCACCATCACGTTCTCGGGCTTAAGGTCCCGGTGCTCGATCCCCGCCTCATGCGCCTTGGCCAGACCTTCGGCGATCTGCGGTGCCGTCTGGAACAGCTTTCTGACCGGCAAGGGACCACGCGCCAGGAGCTCCCGAAGCGTCGTCCCTTCCACCCGCTCCATCGCGATCCAGGAAACACCTTCGGAAGACCCGATGTCGTAGATCGTGACTATATTGGGATGATTCAGAGCCGACGCCGACCGCGCTTCCTTCTCAAACCGCTTCAGACGCTCCGCGTCGGGGGACAGCTCCGAAGGCAGCACCTTGATCGCCACCTCCCGTGAAAGCCGCTCGTCTCTGGCCCGGTACACCTCCCCCATTCCGCCCGCGCCCAGCGGCGAGAGAACCTCGTAGGGACCGAGGCGGGTTCCGGTGGCAAGAGTCATTGGACCGCTTCTGGATTCTATGACGCCGTGCTCCCATAGACTGACGCCCCGTGCCGACCTGGAAGCTGACGCTCGAATACGACGGGACGCGCTACCGCGGCTGGCAGGCGCAGAAGAATACCGACCGCACGGTGCAGGGAATGATCGACCGCGCGCCGCGCACGAGCTCCTCGGCGAAGATGCGACGGTCGGCGGGGCGGGCCGCACCGATGCCGGCGTGCACGCGATCGCGCAGGTCGCCCACCTCAAGGCACACAAGGCCATGCCGGGAGACGACGTCGCATGGGCGCCTGAACGAAAAGCTGCCGTTCGACGTTCACGTGATCTCGCCGTGGAAACGGCGCCGCCGAAATTCCATGCCCGCCACGACGCGAAGAGCCGGACGTACCTCTACCGCATCTCCCGGCGCCGCACCGCGTTCGGGAAGCCCTACGTCTGGTGGGTCAAGGACCGGCTCGACGCGGCGGCGATGAAGCGCGTCGCGAAGCTCTTCGAGGGCCGGCACGACTTCGCGTCCTTCTGCGAGAACCCGGAGGGGCAGGAGTCCACCATCGTCGTCGTGGAAAGGAGCGAGGTCGTCGAGTCGGGAGAGGAGATCCACTTCCGGATCACGGCATCCCACTTCCTCTGGAAGATGGTGCGTCGCCTTGCCGGCGCCCTCGTCGAGGTCGGACGCGGACACCTCGACGCCGCCGGACTCGAGAAGCTCCTGCGCGAAAGGTCCGAGGCGCCCGCCAAGTGGACGGCGCCGCCTTCCGGGCTCTTCCTCGAAAGGGTGCTCTATTGACGAAGGACGCGTGGCAGCCCGAGACCTATGCGCGCTTCGCCGCGGAGCGCCGCCGGCCCTTCGTCGACCTGCTGGCGCTGGTGTCGCCGATTCCGGGAGGACGAGCCGTCGACCTCGGCTGCGGCACGGGCGAGCTGACACGCGAGCTTCACCGGAAGACGCAGGCGGCCGAGACGCTCGGACTCGACTCGTCGCAGGCGATGCTCGCGAAGGCCTCCGCCCTTGCCGGCGCCGGACTGCGATTCGAGCGCGGAGACATCGCGACCTTCACGCCGCGCGCCCCGTACGACCTCGTGTTCTCGAACGCCGCATACCACTGGGTCCCCGACCATCCGTCGCTTCTCGGACGCCTGACGCGCGCGGTCGCGCCGGGAGGCCAGCTCGCCTTCCAGGTCCCCGACAACTTCGATCACGCGTCGCACCGTGCCGCCGAGCACGTCGCCGCCGAAGAGCCCTTCGCGAGCATCCTCGCCGGCGCCGCGCATCCCCGCCACGTCCTCGCGCCCGAGGACTATTCCGCGATCCTCGACCAGCTCGGCTACCGCGAGCAGGTCGTCCGCCTGCAGGTCTACGGCCATCACCTCGACTCGCGCGAGGGCATCGTGGCCTGGGTCGAGGGCTCGCTGCTTTCGGAGTACCGGCGCATGCTCCCGGCCGATCTCTATCCCCGCTTCGTCGAGCGCTACCGCGAGGCGCTGTTCGCGATGGTTCCCGATGAGCGGCCGCTCTTCTTCACGTTCCGGAGGATCCTCGCGTGGGGGCGTCGCGTCTGAGTCGCGGCCCCCTCACCCGCCTCCGGTTCTGGTGACCTGGGCGGATACGGCCTTCCAGGCGCCGTTGCGGAGCGCGTACACGTCGGTGTAGCGGCTCGTTCCGCTCGACCCATCGCGGCGTGTGAAGCGTCCCGTAGCGTGCACGAGGGCGACCTGCCCGAACATCCGGATTCGGACGTCCTCGAGCCTGTAGGTCGCGACGTCCGGGCGGCGCGAGGCATTCCGCAGGAATGCCGCCTTGTCGAGGATCGAGCCGTCGGATTCGATGCACACGAAATCGTCGGCAAGGGCTGCCTGATACCACGGCACGTCGGCCTGCATGAAGGCGTCGATGTATTGCTGATTGAGCCGCGTCAGGATCGCAACGGCTCCTTCGTCCGTTTCCACGGTCTCGTTCATGACAGAGCCTCCCCTGTTAGCAAGGAGCCTGCCCGATACGGCAACGGAGCGAAGCCCCGTCAGGCAGAGTGTTGAGCCTGGACCCGGCACGCCGACGAGCGCTCCCATGCACGGCGCGATGGACCGCCTTCCGGAAATCCGGATCCCTCCGGCAGCCGTCCCGAGGTCCACGACGGGCTCAACGAGCCAGATCCAGCACCGCTCGGCGAACCCCGGCGACGACCTCCGCCATTCGGGGGTAGTCGAGCGTCTCGGGCGTATCGGCTTCGGTGTGGTACCTCGGGTTTCTGTAGAAGGCCGTATCGGTGATCATCACCGCGGGTTGCCCGCGTTTCCAGAAGGTCGAGTGGTCGGACAGATCGACGCCGTGGACGAACCGCGGCGCATTGATCGAGCGGACCGGCAGCGCCGACGCCTCCTGCATCGACCGCTTCACGCAACGAACGATGCCCGGGTCGCCGACGGAGCCCACGACGGCGATGAAGTCGCCGCGCGTCGGGTAGATCAGCTTCAGAACCGAAAACGGCAATCCCTGGCTGCCGGGCGCGTCGGTGAAACAGCCAATCATCTCGAGGCAGAGCATGGCGCGCACGCGCCGGCCGGACTTTTCGAGCGCGCTCGCGTAGACCTCGCTGCCCATCCCGGGCGTGCCGAAGTAGGGCGCCTCCTCGAGCGCGAAGGCGACGAGCTCGACGCGTCGCGAGAGCGTCGCTCCGGAAAGAAGGTCGCCCAGCTCGAGGAGGCCCGCGACTCCGGTAGCGTTGTCGTCGGCCCCGGGCATCTCGCCCGCGACGTCGTAGTGCGCGCCGACGACCACGACGTCGGGAGTATCGGGACCGTACGACGCGACGACGTTTTCGTATCGGGCGCCGGCCGTCTCGAACGCCTGAGACGACACGACGGCTCCGGAACGGTGAAGCTCCTCCGCGAGGAAGGCGGCCGCTCGCGCCATGGTCGCCGGATGTCCGCCGTCGCGCGGGTGGAACTCCTCGACCAGTTTCCGAAGCCGGCGCTCGATGCGCGCGCGATCCGGAGCCCGCCCGGTGCTCTGGGGCGCGCCAACGAAGAACACCGGCTGCGTCATCCATACGGCCGACGCCCCGAGGAGGACGACCAGGGCCACGATCGTCCAAAGCACGAAGCGAACCTTACCGCGGCGGCCCCGCACCGGACTTAGAGGACGTCGGCCGATTCGAGGGCTCGGCGAAATGCCGTACGCCAGAGCTCGGCCAGCGCCGCGACGCTCTCGTCGACCACCACCCGGCTGCCGACCGAGATCGTGAGCCGCTCGCCGCCGATCCAGCCGGCGGCGGCGAACGGAACGCCCTTCTCCCGGGCGAGTGCCCGTACGGCGGCCTCGTTCTCCGGCGCGAACGAAACGACAGCGCGCCCGGTGGTCTCACCGAACAGAAACGCCGACATCCGCACGCCCGGCTCGAGCGAGAGCGTCGCTCCGAGACCCCCTCTCGACGCCGGGCCCTCGCTTCTCTCGGCCCCGGAGTCGACGCGGCGTTCCCCCGCCGCGAGGCCCCCTCTCGACGCCGGGCCCTCGCTTCTCTCGGCCCCGGAGTCGACGCGGCGTTCTCCCGCCGCGGGGCCGCCCTGCATCGCGCTCTCGGCGATCGCGACCGCGAGGCCGCCGTCCGCGACGTCGTGAGCGGACGCGACGAGGCCTCTCTCCGCGAGTGCCGCGAGCAGATCGACGAGCCGCCTCTCGGCGTCGAGATCCACCTCGGGGCACGGGCCCTCGTCGCGGCCGCGGATCGTCCGCAGGAACTCGGACGCGCCGAGCTCGTCGCGCGTCGTGCCGAGGATCGCGACGAGATCGCCGGCGCGCCGGAACGCAACGCGGACGTTCTTGCGGACGTCCTCCATCAGGCCAACCATGCCGACGGTCGGCGTCGGCGGGATGGCCCGGCCGTCGGTCTCGTTGTAGAGAGAGACGTTGCCGGAGACGACGGGCACCTCGAGGGCGCGGCAGGCGTCGGCGATTCCTCGCACGGCCGCCTCGAACTGGGCCATGACCTCGGGCTTCTCGGGGTTGCCGAAGTTCAGGCAGTCGGTGATCGCGAGCGGGCGCGCTCCCGTCGCGGCGATCGAGCGCGCCGCTTCCGCCACGGCGATGGCGCCGCCGCGATACGGATCGAAGGTGCAGAAGAAAGGATTGACGTCGCTCTTCATCGCGATGCCTTTCGTCGTGCCCTTCACGCGAATGACCGCGGCGTCGCCGCCGGGCCTCTGGACCGTGTTCGACTGCACCATGTGGTCGTACTGCGTCCAGATCCACGACTTCTCGGAGACGTTCGGCGAGGCGAGCAGGCGCCTCAGGCAGTCGCCGTAATCGGCGGGCTCGGGCTCGTCCTTCCACCGGAAGGGCCCCTTCGACGGAGAAAGCGCCGCGCGCGGCCGGTCGTAGCATGGAGCGCGATCGGAGAGCGGCGCGGCCGGCAGATCGGCCACGATCTTTCCCTCGAAGAAGAGGACGACGCGGCCCGAGTCGGTGACGGTCCCGATCTCGACGGCGTCGAGCTCCCACTTGCGGAAGATCCGGTAGACCTCGTCGAGGCGGTCGCGCCGGGCGACGAGGAGCATCCGCTCCTGCGACTCCGAGAGCATGATCTCGTAAGGAGTCATGCCGGTCTCGCGCACCGGCACCTTCGAGAGATCGAGCTCGACGCCGCTCCCGGCGCGGCCGGCCATCTCGAAGGAGGAAGACGTCAGGCCCGCGGCGCCCATGTCCTGGATCCCGATGACGGCGTCGGTCTGGAAGAGCTCGAGGCACGCCTCCATCAGCAGCTTCTCGGTGAACGGGTCGCCGACCTGCACCGTCGGCCGCTTCTGGCTGGCCTCGTTCGCCGCGAATTCCTCGGACGCCATCGTGGCGCCGTGGATCCCGTCGCGGCCGGTCTTCGACCCGACGTAGACGACCGGATTCCCGGCGCCCTCGGCCCGGCCGAGAAAGATGCGATCGCTCCTCACGATTCCGAGATTCATCACGTTGACGAGGATGTTGCCGTCGTAGCCCTCGTGAAACGTCGTCTCTCCGCCGAGCGTCGGGATCCCGATGCAGTTGCCGTAGCCGGCGATGCCGCGCACGACGCCGTCCACGAGGTGCTTCATGCGCGGCGCGTCGAGCCGCCCGAAGCGCAGGGAGTTGAGCGAAGCCATCGGCCGGGCGCCCATCGTGAAGACGTCGCGCAGGATCCCGCCCACGCCGGTCGCCGCGCCCTGGTAGGGCTCGATGAAGGACGGATGGTTGTGCGACTCCATCTTGAACGCAACGGCGAGGCCGTCTCCGATGTCCACCACGCCGGCGTTCTCGCCCGGACCCTGGATCACGCGCGGCCCGGTGGTCGGAAAGTTTCGCAGGTGCACGCGCGAGGACTTGTAGGAGCAGTGCTCGCTCCACATCGCCGAGAAGATGCCGAGCTCGACGAGGTTCGGCTCGCGGCCCAGGATCTCGAGGATGTTGCGGTACTCCTCTTCGGAGAGGTTGTGTTCCGCGACGAGATCGGGAGTGATCGCGGTCATCGGGCCCGCAGCATACAGAAACTCGCGGGCTTCTCGCACCCCGCCCGGCCCGATCACTGCGTCGCGAGGCCGGTCAACTGCCAGAGCTCGGAAAGCGACGCACGGTTGACGCTGTAGGCCCAATAGCGTCCGTTCCGCGTGACCAGAACAGGGCCGACATAATACGAGCCCGCGGCGTCCGGAGGAGTGAGAGTCTTCCAGAGCTCTTTTCGTCCGGTCGCCAGGTCGAATCGCTCGATGCGCACCGGGAGGCCGTCGCGGCTAACGAACAGGGATCGTCCATCCTCGCTCCAGGCCAGGAGGTGGTCTCCCAGAGTCAAGCCCTCGACAGCCCGCGATGGGCCGCCATCGACCCGGTAGATCCTCAGTCCGCCCGCCGTGTCCTTCAAGACCACGGACTCCTTTATGGCAATCTCCTTTCCGTCCGGAGATACGAGGAATTCGTCGGGCCTGCCAGATTCCGAGATGGCGCGCGGGGCCTTGCTCGTCTCGTCGGAGACATACAGGCGTTTCTGCCCGTCCTTCCCGGTCGCCGTGAAAAGGATCGATTTGCCGTCCGGCATGAATCCGAAGTCCTCGCGCACGAGCTCGCCGATCGAGATTGTTTTGCCCGGCCCCGGCCCCGTCGGAGTCAATCTGAGCTCGTGCTCCGATTCGGACGCGCTCAGAACCCACTTGCCGTCCGGCGAGAGGGAGGATTTCTCATTGCGAACTTGAGTAAGGAGGGGAACCGCCGGAGAGCCATCCGTGCGACGAAGATAAACCTCGGTCGTGTCGTGGAAAAGCACCGTCCCGCCGTCCTCCGAGATGTCATCGAGCCAGGAACTGGTGAGCCACCCGAGGTTTCTCTCGGAGGGCTCCGTCGAGGACCCGAACATCAGGTCAACGCTGAACTTCTGCTGCACGACAAGCACTCGCCTGTCCGCCGACGAGTCGTGGAGCAGGAAATCGCCGGTTGCCCGGTAAAGAGTCCTGACCCGGCCGCTCAGGTCGACGACGTCGATGTCGGAGGTGTGTCCCTTGACGGTATCCGAGGACAGGGAGGCGAACAGCACCTCCCGATCGCCCCGCCACCAGAGACACCCGACGAGATCCTGGGGGGTCTGGGCACGAACCAGCGTCGTCACCTTTCCCGTCGTGTCCACGATTCGGAGGTCGTGTTCGTCGGGCGCTAGAGCCTGCGTGGACGGCGGGGATTCGACGAAAACGATCTGCTTTCCGCTGCCCGAGACGCGCATCGAATAGCCAAGGCGGCCCTTCGTCTTGTACAGAATCCGTCCGATCGGGTACTCGATCCTCATCTCGTGGTTCTCCCGTACCGCCACGGCGAGCTGCGTCCCATCGGGGCTCCAGTCCGCCGCGACGACGTTTTCGAGGAGCTCCCGCGTGGCCCCGCCCGCCAGAGGCATGATGGCGAGGGTGCCGCTCGCGGCAAACGTTTTCTTGAGCAGAACCGCCAACTCTCCCTTTGACGAGACCGCGAGGACGTCCGCATTCTTGACGCCGAAGGGCCGCGACTCCGTGCCGTCGAGGCGCGAGGTGAAGATCTCCCAGGGAGCCCCCTCCCAGGTGGCGCCGTAGATGATGGATCCGCCGTCGGGAGTGTAGCGAGCACGCAGTACTCTTCCGTGCCGGAACGTCATCTGCTGGAAGGTCGGCGGTTGATATCGGACGCTCCGGCGTGCCATGGAGACGGCAGCCAGTATGGCCGCAGCCGTGATCGCGCTCGCCACCGCGGCAAGCACGCGGCGCGACAGACGAGGCCGGCGGGCGGCAGGCGGCTCGACGTCGGAAATGGAGATCCCCGAGGCGCGGTCGCGCAGCGCCGCCAGATCGCGCGCCAGATCCGTGGTCGAGGCGTACCGCTCCTCGGGATCCTTCGAAAGACACCGCTCGACGACCCACACGAGGTGAGCGGGAGTCCTCGGAGCCACCGAGGCCAGGGCCTCCGGCTCCGATTCGATGATTGCGGAGAGCGTCTGCGCGGGGGTCGAACGCTCGAAGGCGCGCCCGCCCATGATCATCTCGTACAGGATCGAGCCGAAGGAGAACTGATCGGACCGGAAATCCGCCGGCTCCCCGCTGGCCTGTTCGGGCGACATGTACCCGACGGTGCCCAGGATCGTCCCGGCCTCCGTCCCCCGCGATACCGTGAGATGGTCCGTTCCGCGCGAGGCCTCGAAACCCGTGCGCACGAGTTTGGCCAGGCCGAAGTCGAGGATCTTCACGAACCCGTCTCTCGTGACCATGAGGTTCTCGGGCTTCAAGTCCCGGTGGACGATCCCGGCGGCGTGAGCCCTGGCCAGACCGTCGGCCATCTGCGCCGCCAGGGGAAGCAGTTTCTTGATCGGGATGGGGCCGCCCGCAACGAGCTCTCTCAGAGTCTTCCCCTCGACGAGCTCCATCGCGATGAACGAAGTCCCGTCCGCACGGCCGATCTCGTAGATCGTGACGATGTTGGGGTGGTTCAGTGCCGAGGCCATGCGCGCCTCTTTTTCGAAGCGCGCCAGGCGTTCGCCATCGCCCGCCAGCGCCGCCGGAAGCACCTTGATCGCGACGTCCCGCGAGAGCTTCGTATCGCGCGCCCGATACACCTCGCCCATGCCGCCGGCCCCGAGCGGCCGGACGATCTCGTAGGAGGAGAGCCGCGTACCCGCAAGCAGCGTCATTGGGAAGAACGCTCCTTCACGGTCGAGCGAGTCGAACCCGTCCGCTTGAGGACGCGCAGGGTCATCGTCGCGGGCCCGATCCGGACCACGGCGCGGGCCGCCAGAAACACGGCATTCCGGATCCTGTTCCCGTCGACCCAGGTGCCGTTCTTGCTTCCAAGGTCTTCGATCGAGGCCCCTCCGTCGGCAATCGAGATCCTGGCGTGGCGGCGCGAAACCGATTCGTCGTCGATCCAGACGACGGCTTCCCGATCCCGGCCGATGAGATTGTCTCCAGGTTCGAGGCCAATCTCGCGACGTCCCCAGACCAGCCGATAGGCGACACCAGGCGACCCGGCCTCAATCCCCACACGGCCACCTTCCTGCGCGACCGGAGCGATGAAGGCGTAGCCGAAACGTGCAACCGTCCGGATGACCTGGGGCTTGCGCGCGTCATCGGCCATGGCGGAGCGCAGCTCGACGACGAGGTTTCCGAGGTTCGCGCCGGAGACGTGGACGTCGGGCCAGAGACGCGAGCGGATGTCCTCCGTGGACACCGCCCGGGGCCGGTACTCTATGAGCAGGTCGAGCAGCATGAAGGCCTTGGGTGAAATCGGCAGCGGCCGGCCGCTGCGGGTCACCTCGCGAGTGTCCCGATCAAAGACGAAGTCGCCGAACGTAAGCCTCATCGGTAACCGGCCAACAACAAGTGCCACCCGAGAAATCGGCTCGCCGCCAACGCGATCCTATCGCAGCACCCCGAGCCTGGGGTTTCGGCCTCCTGATGAATCGCTGATCGCAATCCGGTTTGCGTGCCGGCGGGATCGAAGCGTACACGGGAGAAAGGCACAAGCGAAAGGGATAACCCCATGGAAGGCACCCGCTACACACCGGGGACTACCGGCCTTTTCTTCGGGCTTTCTTCGCGCTGCCAGGTCTCATTTTCTCGCCTCCACGGCCTCTGCCGAGCACGCCGGTCGTAGCACGGATGCGGGCGGCGCGACCGACACGATAGCGGTTTCGTTTTGCTGATGAAACGCTGATCGAAAATCGGTTTGCGCGCCGCGGGAACGAGGCGTACACGGAAGACGGCCCAGGGAGGATGTCATGAAGATTGCCCGGTACGCGTCGACCGTCTCGGCCCTTCTGGGGATCGCTCTGGCGGCGGCCGCGCCGGCCCAGGAGAGCGTCTGGACTTCTCACGGCCCCACGGGTGCCGGCGTGGTCAACGACGTCGCGGTCGGCGACGGGGTTGCCTACGCCGCGACTCCCACGGGCGTCTTCCGCTCCCGCGACGGCGGCGCGACGTGGATCCAAACGACACTGGCCGGGAAATGGATCCCGCAGGTCGTGGCGAGCCCTGCAGCGACCCTTGTCCTGGCGGTGGCATCGCCCACTCTCTACTTTTCGCGGGACGAGGGAGATACGTGGGCGCCAGTCCCCGGCGTTAACTCGCAAGCGGCGGCGATCGATCCCGGAGAACCCTCGACGCTCTATTCCGGAGGCTACGAAGGGATCTGGAAGTCGACGAATTCCGGAGCGAGCTGGCAGCGGCTTTCGACCGCTCCTACCGGCAGCGACGGCGTTTCCTTCGCCTTCGATTCGCACGCGATCTACGTCCTCGGCTGGGACGAGCTCACCAGTCCCCACCCCGAGGTCCATCAGAGCCTCGACCGCGGAGTAAGCTGGACCAGCGTGTCGACTCCGATACCCTCCCCCACCGCCATCGCGGCGGACGCCGCTTCCGGGCTCGTCGATATCGGGGGATCGGGGACTTTCTGTCGGAGCACAAACTCCGCGGCGACCTGGACCTGCTCCAGCTTCCCGTCCACGGAGGCTCCATTTCTCATCCGCGAGGTCCCGGGTGACGGCTCGGGCGCCGCTCCGCGCGTCCTCGCCATCTCCGACGCCGGTGCGTACGCCAGCAGCGACGGGGCGACGTGGGTGCGCATAGCCGTCGCGCCCGACTCGAGCGGCATTGTGCAGACTTTCGCTTCCGACGCGTCCGGATCTCTCGTGTTCGCCGGTACGACGATCGGCATCTTTCGCAGCCCGGACCGCGGCGACAGCTGGACGCCTGCCAGCGTAGGGCTGCGTTCGGCGGCCATCAACGCGCTCGCGGCCGACCCGCAGAATCCTTCGACGGTCTGGGGCATCGGCGACGCCGGTCTCTTCCGATCCGGGGATGCAGGCCTCTCCTGGTCGCTCGGCAGCGGGCCCGCGAGCTCGTCCTCGCCTTTTCGCGCCCTCGTGATCGATCCGGAGCATCCCTCGACGCTTTACGCCGGCGGATCTGCCGTCTATCGCTCCAACGACAGCGGCGCTCACTGGGCGAGCTCCGCTTTCCCTGGCAGCGATTACGTTTGGGCGCTGGCGGTCGATCCCGGCTCGCCCGGGCGGGTCTGGGCGGCCTCCATTGGCGGCCTGGTCCGAAGCGACGACGGCGCGCAGAGCTGGGCGAGCACCCCGGCCGTGGCGCAGGAGATTTACAGCATCCTTTTCGACAGCAAACGGCCGGGCACCATCTACGCCGGGTCCGACTTCGACGACGTGGAGGGCGGTTATTATCCAGGCCCCGAGGGCGGCTCCATTTTCGTGAGCCGGGACAGCGGCGCGAGCTGGACCAAGAACGCGTACGACTTCGGAAGCTCCGTCCTCGCGATTGCCGTGGATCCCTTTCTCGACGGTGTCTTCTACGTCGGGGCCGAAGGCGTCTTTCGCACCACCGATGACGGCCTGACCTGGCAGGGTGCGAGCGCGGGCCTGCCTTCCTTTCGCGTCCTGTCGCTCCTCGCCGATCCCGTCAGGCCCGGCCATCTCTACTGCTTGACCGACGACGGCGGCGTATATCGAACGATCGACGGCGCACAAACCTGGCAGCCATTCTCCTCGGGTATCGAGCCGCTCCGAGGACAATCGCTCGTCATCTCGGTGGACGGTCGGTGGCTTCACGCCGGCACGTTCGGAGGCGGCGTCTTCGATCTCGACCTGGAGAGCTCGTATCCGTGCTCTCCCACCGCGGCACGACTGTGTCTCGTCGGCAATCGCTACGCCGTCGAGCTGCTGGCCGCACGGGCGGGAGACGTTCCGAGCAATCCGGGCGTGGCCAAGTCGCTCGGCGACCGCGCGGGGTATTTCGCCCTGCCTTTCGCCACCGGCAATCCCGACCTGCCCGAGGTCGTCGTCAAGATGCTTCCCGAAGGGACCTTCGGTGCGAGCGGCCCTCCGATCTTCTACTCCAGCCTGACGACCCTTCCCTACGTTCTCACGGTGACCGACACGGCGACCGGACAAACGGAGTCGTACACCAGCAAGGCGGATGCGCCCTTCTGCGGCGGATTTCACATCGCCCAGGCGGCGTCGGACGAAGCGATGCTGCTGCAGGACGCGCCGAAGGCCGGAGCGGCCGGGCTGTCGCTGCTCGGCGGTCGATTCTCGGTCACCCTCGACGCGCACCGGCCCGGCTCGGCGGCCATCCTCCACGGCACCGCCATGGCCTCGGGCGATCAATTCGGATTCTTCAGCCTGCCCGAAGTGAGCGGAGATCCTCAATTCCCCGAGATCGTCGTCAAGATGATCGACGTCCGCGCGATCGACGGCGAGTTCTGGTTCTTCCACACGGGACTGACGAGCCTCGAGTACACGCTGACGGTGACGGATTCCGTCCCCGGCGTCGTTCGAACCTACGAGAGCCCGGGCGCATTCTGCGGCGCCGCGGACACGCACGCGTTCAGCGACTACTGGCTCGAGGTCCAGTAGGCCACCGCTTGAAACCTGAGTCTACGAGGAAGGGATCATGCGTCCGACGTTCCTGGTTCCGCTTCGGAATGCCATTTCGGCAATCGTCCTGACGACGCTGGCGGCTCTCGCACCGGCCCAGGAGAACGCGTGGGTCTCTCACGGACCCACGGATGTCGGGTGGGTCAACGACCTCGCCATCGCCGACGCGGTGGTCTACGCCGCCACGCTGAACGGCGTCTTCCGCTCCGACGACGGCGGCACGACCTGGAAACAGGCGGGGCTGGCTGGCGTTTCGATCATCCAGATCGCGGCGCGCCCGGGCGCTCCCGCGGTGTTCGCGCGAGGCAGTATGAACGCCGAAGATCTGTCCGAGTACCTGGCGGTCGGCGTGTACCCATCTCCGAATCTCTACGTTTCGCGGGACTCGGGCCAGACCTGGTCGAGCGTCCCCGGCCAGGACTCGGCGATCGCCGTGGGTATCGACCCCGAACACTCGTCGACCGTCTATGTCGGGTCCGGGTCCGACGGGAGCATCTGGAAGTCGACGGATGCCGGAGTGACTTGGGAGCAGGTCTCGATCAGCCCTGACCGTCCTCAAGCGTTCGCCTTCAATGCCGGTGCCGTGTTTCTGTTGACCTACGGCAATCTCTACAAGAGCGTGGACGGCGGCGTAAGCTGGACCGCCGCCGCGCCTCCTCCCGGGGGGCCCACCGCCCTCGCTGCCGGCGCGGCCGAGGGGGTCGTCTATGCGGCTTCCGGCGGATTCCTCTGCCGGACAGCCGACTCGGCGGTGACCTGGACGTGCACGTCGAACCCGCCCACCTACTACATCGCCCGCATCCTCGAAGTCCCGACCGGAGGTGCCGCGACCCCGCGCCTGCTCGTCGCCTCACCGAACGGTGTGCTCCTCAGTGAGGACGGCGGGGTGACCTGGAGGCCGGCCGCGGGAAGCCTCGCGTCCGCGTATTCTCCGGTGCTCTCGTCGAACGCCTCCGGATCGCTGGTGTTGGCCGGAACCGACACGCAGGTTTTCCGGAGCACGGACGGCGGCGACAGCTGGATTCCGTCCCGGGAAGGACTGCAGTCGATCCGGATCGGCGCCCTCGCCCTCGATCCGCACGAGCCGTCTACGATCTGGGCCGGCGGCACCGGCAATTGGGGCTCGGGCCCCGGTCTCTTCCGTTCTGCAGACGCCGGCCTCTCGTGGTCCCCGGCGACCGGTGCCGGGGGACCGCAAGGCCTCTATGCCCTGGCGATCGACCCGAATCACCCTTCGACGATGTACGCCGGCGAGTCGAGCGTCTTCCGTACCGAGGATGGCGGCCAGACCTGGGCTTCCTCTTCCTTTCCTCCCGCGCCCGAGCAAGGTCTCAATGCCCTCGCGCTCGATCCCGACACGCCTCAGCGGGTCTGGGCAGGCGCCGGGGGACTCTTCCGGAGCGACGACGGCGCACAAACCTGGGAGCCGACTTCGATCTCACAAGCGATCTTCAGCATTCTCATCGACGAGCGACACCCGGGCACGATCTACGCCGGTTCCTATTGGGACGTCGGGGTCGACTACCCCACAAGCTACGGCGGCTCGATCTTCGTCAGCCACGACGACGGTGCGAGCTTCACCAAGGACTCCTACCAGTTCGGTATGCCCGTCTACGCGATCACCGCCGATCCCTTTCAGGACGGCGTCCTCTACGCCGGCGCGGACGGCGTCTACACCAGCACGGACGGCGGCGCGACCTGGGCGAGCACGAGGCAGGGCCTGCCCGCGTTCGCGGGCTTCGGGAGCCTTTACAGCCAGGTCCTCCAGATCGTCGCCGACCCGGTCCGCCCCGGCGTCCTGTACTGCGCCACCCTCAACGGTGTCTTTCGAACGGCCGACGGCGCTCAGACCTGGCAGCCGTTCTCGAACGGCTTGGCGCCGCTTCAAACCGACGCGCTGGTCATTTCGCCCGACGGCCGGCGACTGTATGCCGGCACGGCGGGAGTCGGCGTCTTTGAGCTCGATCTCCAGGCCGACGCTCCCGCATCCGCGTGTGCCCCGAGCTCATCGCGCCTCTGCCTCGTCGGCAACCGTTACGCGGTCGATCTGGTCGCCACGCTGCCCGGAAGCAGTGGGTGGGTTCCGGGAGTCGCGCGGCTCCTGGGCGACCGGTCCGGGTACTTCGCCCTGCCTTTCGCCACCGGCAATCCCGACCTGCCCGAGGTCGTCGTCAAGATGCTTCCCGAAGGGACCTTCGGTGCGAGCGGCCCTCCGATCTTCTACTCCAGCCTGACGACCCTTCCCTACGTTCTCACGGTGACCGACACGACGACCGGACAAACGGAGTCGTACACCAGCAAGGCGGATGCGCCCTTCTGCGGCGGATTTCACATCGCCCAGGCGGCGTCGGGCGAAGCGATGCTGCTGCAGGACGCGCCGAAGGCCGGAGCCGCCGGGCTGTCGCTGCTCGGCGGTCGCTTCTCGGTCACCCTCGACGCGCACCGGCCCGGCTCGGCGGCCATCCTTCACGGCACCGCCATGACCTCGGGGGATCAATTCGGATTCTTCAGCCTGCCCGAAGTGAGCGGAGATCCGGAGTTCCCCGAGATCGTCGTCAAGATGATCGACGGGCGCCCCGTCAACGGCAACTTCTGGTTCTTTCACACCGGCCTGACGAGCCTCGACTACACGCTCACGGTCACGGATTCGGTGACCGGCGAGGTCCAGACTTACGAAAGCGCGACGCCGTTCTGCGGCGGCGCGGACACGCACGCGTTCAGCGACTAGTGAACCGTAACAGTTAAAACGACAGTATGATCGTGCGCATGAGCGGCACGATTACCTTGTCGAAAGGCGAGCGGTTGGAGCTGACGCAGCGAGCGACGAGTCAGGCCGGTCGAGCGGACGATGCGCGTCGCGCGCGGCTGATTCTGAGGCTCGAGGCCGGGGACACCTGGGCAGAGATCCGCGACAAGCTCGCCTGCAACGACGCGTTTATCGACCGCTGGAGTAAGCGTTTCGTTGCCGAGCGGCTGGCGGGCCTGTTCTCGCGCCACGCCGGGCAAGGCGCAAAGATCCTGACGCCGCAGCTGGAAGCTCGGATCCTCGAGTGGACCGTCAAGCGCAAGCCCGCGGACGGTTCGACGCACTGGAGCACCCGCAAGCTTGGCGAGCGGCTTTCGGTGTCTCACATGATGATCGCCCGGGTGTGGCGCAGGCACAGCCTCAAGCCGCACCGGCTGGATCGGTACATGGCTTCCGATGACCCCGACTTCGAGACAAAGGCCGCCGACATCCTTGCGCTCTATCTGCACCCGCCGCAGCATGCCGCGGTGTTCTGTGTCGATGAGAAAACCGCCATCCAGGCACTCGATCGGCTCGATCCCGTGTTGCCTCTCTCGCCAGGGCGCGCCGAACGGCATGGCTTCGAGTACTACCGGCACGGCACGCTCTCGTTGTACGCGGCTTTCAACACTCGAACCGGGGAAGTCCTCGGCAAGACGGCTGCCCGCCACACCTCGGCTGAGTTCGTCGCCTTCTTGACCGATATCGTCGTCAACCAGCCCCGAGGCAAAGAAATCCACGTGATCGCCGACAACCTCTCCGCGCACAAAACCGGCCAGGTCGCCGACTTCCTCCAACGTCACCGTAACGTCCACATGCACTTCACTCCGACCTACTCCTCCTGGCTCAATCAGGTGGAACTCTGGTTCGCCAAGATCGAGCGGGACGTCATCACCCGTGGCGTCTTCACTTCCGTCCCAGACCTGAAGCGAAAACTCATGCGCTACATCCGTCACTACAACCAGGCACCCAAAACCGTGAAGTGGAAGTACTTCGATCCTTCCAGACGAATCACTCCCACATCAGACGTTACAGTCCACTAGTTCATCGAGGTCCAGTAGGCCACCGATTGAAACCGGAGGCTACGAGGAGGAGATCATGCGTCCCATGTTCCCGGTTCCCCTTCGGAATGCGATTTCGGCAGTCGCCCTGACGACCCTGGCGGCTCTCGCGCCGGCCCAGGAGAACGCGTGGGTCTCTCACGGACCCACCGACGTCGGATGGATCAACGACCTGGCCATCGCCGGCTCGGTGGCCTACGCGGCCACGCTGAACGGCGTCTTCCGCTCGAGCGACCACGGCGCGACCTGGCAGCCGTCCGGACTTGGGGGCGTTTCGATCCTCCAGGTCGCGGCTCGCCCCGGCTCGGCCGCCGTCTTTGCGCTGGCCTCCGCGGTCTGGCCAGCTCCAAACCTCTACGTTTCACAGGACTCGGGGCAAACCTGGTCGAGCGTTCCCGGCCAGGATGCGGCGATCGTCGTGGGCATCGACCCTCTACACTCTTCGACCGTCTACGTCGGGTCTGCGTCCGACGGAAGCATCTGGAAGTCGACCGACGCGGGCGCGGACTGGCAGACCGTCTGGACGCCCCCCGTCAACGAACCTCCTCTGGCCCTCGCCGTCAGTTCCGACGCGGTCTACATCCTGACCGCCGACAACTTCTACAAGAGCGCGGATGGGGGCCGGGCCTGGAGCAGCGTGCAGCCGGGGGGAACCGCCGGGTTCCGCTCCATCACCTCCGTCGCGGTCGGCTCGGCTGCCGGGGTCGTGTACGCAGCGGGATCGGCGGGCTTCTGCCGAAGCGCGGATTCGGCGGCCACCTGGACATGCTCGACGAGCCTGGCTCCCTACTACGACTCCCGCATCATCGAGGTCCCGGGCGACGGTCCGGCGACCCCGCGCCTCCTCGTCTCGTCCCTCGAGGGGGTGTTTCTCAGCCGGGACGGTGGAGCCACATGGACGCCGGCCGGCGAGGGCGTCGACGGCCGTCTGCCGGCCCTCGCCTCCGATGCCTCCGGATCGCTCGTGCTCGCCGGGACGGATACGCAGGTTTTTCGGAGCCAGGACCGTGGAGACAGCTGGACGTCCAGCAGCGCTGGACTGCAGTCGATCTGGATCGGCGCGCTCGCGCTCGACCCGCAAGATCCTTCGACGGTTTGGACCGGCGGCATCGGCAATTGGGGATCCGGGCCTGGGCTCTTCCGTTCCGCCGACGCCGGCCTCTCCTGGTCCTCGGCGGGGGGTAACGGGGGCCCGATCGGCGTCGATGCCCTGGCGATCGATCCAGATCATCCGACGACGATGTACGCGGGCTGGTCAGCGGTCTTCCGAACCGACGACGGCGGCCAGACCTGGGCGTCTTCCTCCCTACCAGAGGTCGAACAGTCGTTGAACGTGCTCGCACTCGATCTCGACACGCCTCAGCGGGTCTGGGCGGGCTCCGGGGGACTCTTCCGGAGCGACGACGGCGCGAAAACCTGGGCGCCGGCTTCGATCTCACAAGCGATCTTCAGCATTCTCATCGACGAGCGGCACCCGGGCACGATCTACGCCGGGTCCTATTGGGACGTGGACTTCAGCTACCCCCAGAGCTATGACGGCTCGATCTTCGTCAGCCACGACGACGGCGCGAGCTTCACGAAGAACTCTCACGAGTTCGGCGGTGCGGTCTACGCGATCACCGCCGATCCCTTTCAGGATGGCGTCCTCTACGCCGGCGCGGACGGCGTGTACCGCAGCACGGACGGCGGAGCGACCTGGGCGAGCGCGAGGCAGGGTCTGCCCAACCCCGCTGCCTTCGCGGGCTTGATCCTCTATAGCCAGGTTCTCCAGATCGTCGCCGACCCGGTCCACTCCGGCGTCCTGTACTGCGCCACGCTCGATGGTGTTTTTCGAAGCGCAGACGGCGCTCAGACCTGGCAGCCGTTCTCGAACGGCTTGGCGCCGCTTCAGACCGACGCGCTGGTCATTTCGCCCGACGGCCGGCGACTGTATGCCGGCACGGCGGGAGTCGGCGTCTTTGAGCTCGATCTCCAGGCCGACGCTCCCGCATCCGCGTGTGCCCCGAGCTCATCGCGCCTCTGCCTCGTCGGCAACCGTTACGCGGTCGATCTGGTCGCCACGCTGCCCGGAAGCAGTGGGTGGGTTCCGGGAGTCGCGCGGCTCCTGGGCGACCGGTCCGGGTATTTCGCCCTGCCTTTCGCCACCGGCAATCCCGACCTGCCCGAGGTCGTCGTCAAGATGCTTCCCGAAGGGACCTTCGGTGCGAGCGGCCCTCCGATCTTCTACTCCAGCCTGACGACCCTTCCCTACGTTCTCACGGTGACCGACACCGCGACCGGACAAACGGAGTCGTACACCAGCAAGGCGGATGCGCCCTTCTGCGGCGGATTTCACATCGCCCAGGCGGCGTCGGGCGAAGCGATGCTGCTGCAGGACGCGCCGAAGGCCGGAGCCGCCGGGCTGTCGCTGCTCGGCGGTCGATTCTCGGTCACCCTCGACGCGCACCGGCCCGGCTCGGAGGCCATCATTCACGGCACCGCCATGGCCTCGGGGGATCAATTCGGATTCTTCAGCCTGCCCGAAGTGAGCGGAGATCCTCAATTCCCCGAGGTCGTCGTCAAGATGATCGACGGGCGCCCCGTCAACGGCAACTTCTGGTTCTTTCACACCGGCCTGACGAGCCTCGACTACACGCTCACGGTCACGGATTCGGTGACCGGCGAGGTCCAGACTTACGAAAGCGCGACGCCGTTCTGCGGCGGCGCCGATACCCGGGCATTCACCGATGCGTCCGGAGGATCCGGACAGTGAATCAGCGGGTCGCCAGCGCCGCGACCGCGGACTCGAACATCCGGATCCCCTGGTCGTTGCCGAGGAGCGATTCCGAGCAGCGGTCGGGGTGAGGCATGAGGCCGACGACGTTGCCCTCGCGGTTGCAGATGCCCGCGATGCCGCGCGCGGCGCCGTTCGGATTCGCGGAGTCGACGACGCGGCCCTCGGCGTCGCAGTAACGAAAGACGACCCGCCCCTCGCGCTCGAGCGCGTCGAGGGTCTCCGGGGGCGCCGTGTAGTTGCCTTCCATGTGGCCGATGGGCATCGTCACCAGGCTGCCCTTCGGATAGAGCGAGGTGAAAGGCGTCTGGTCGTTCTCGACGCGCATCGTCACGTCGCGGCACACGTAGCGCAGCCCGCGATTGATCTGCATCGCGCCCGGCAGCAGCCCCGCCTCGAGGAGGACCTGGAAGCCGTTGCAGATGCCGAGGACCGCTCCGCCCTTCCTCGCGAACTCGGCCACTCTCTCCATGACCGGCGAGAAGCGCGCCAGCGCCCCCGCGCGCAGGTAGTCGCCGTAGGCGAAGCCGCCGGGAAGGATGACGGCGTCCGCGCCCTTGAGGTCCCGCTCGTGATGCCAGATGAAGTCGGCCTCGCAGCCGAGCAGATCCTTCGCGACGTGGTGGCAGTCCTCGTCGCAGTTGGATCCCGGGAAGACGACGATTCCGAACTTCACGTCAGGCCACCACCCGCACGTCGAAGCCCTCGATGACGGTGTTGGCGAGCAGCTCCTCGGCCATCTTCTTCGCGTCCGCCTCCGCCGCCCGCGCGTCCGAGCCGGCGATTTCGATGAAGAAGACCTTGCCGGCGCGCACCTCGCGCACCGCGCCGTGGCCGAGCCGGCCCAGGGCCGCGGCGATGGCCTTGCCCTGCGGATCGAGGACGCCTTCCTTCGGATAGACCCGGACCTCCACCTTCATGCGTCGAATGCCTCCAGGCCCTGAATCTGATCGGCGATCGAGAACGGGACGCCGCAGCCGGACCGCTCGACGAGCCGCGTCAGCATCGCCCCGACGATCTCCGGGGTGTTGTTGGTCCGGGAGAGGTGCGTCGCGACGATCCTCCGCAGCCGGGGCCCGACGGCCCGAAACATCGCTCCGGCCGACTGCGCGTTGGAGAGGTGGCCGAAACCGCCCGAGATCCGCTTCTTCAGGGGCCAGGTATAAGGACCGTCGCGGAGCATGTCCTCGTCGTGGTTCATCTCGACCATCAGCGTCGTCGCGTGCCGCAGGAAGTCGACGAAGGGCTCCTCCGCGCGGCCGAGATCCGACGCGACGACCATGCGGGCGCCGTCGTCCGATTCGAACGCGTAGGCGACCGACTCCGCGGCGTCGTGCGGCGTAGCGAAGGCCCGAAACCCGATCTCGCCGATGCGCTCGTCCCGCGCCGGATAGACGCGGACGTACGGAGTGAAGAGGTCGCCCTCGAGCCCGATCGCCGCCGCCGTGCCCGCCGTGGCATACACCGGGCAGTCCCAGCGCCGGACGAAGACCGGAGCCCCGCTCGAGTGGTCGTTGTGCTCGTGCGTCAGGAGGAGCGCCGTGATCGTCTCCGCCGCGATGCCCCGCCGCTCCATCCGCCGCTCGATCTCGCGGGCGGAGAGGCCCGCATCGACCAGCACGCGCGTTCGTCCCGCCTCGACGACACAGGCGTTGCCGCCGGAGCCGGACGCGAGGATCGTGACGCGCACGGACGGATTATAGCGTTGCGCCTCCGAGGGCTCTATCTTCCGGTCGAGCCGAATCCGCCGCCGGAGCGGTCCGTCGGCGGCAGCTCCGCCGTCCTCTCGAAGCGCGCGCGCGCGACCGGGCCGACGACGAGCTGGGCGATGCGCTCGCCGCGAGCGAGCGTGAAGGGTTCCGCGCCGAGGTTCGCGAGGATCACGCGGATCTCCCCGCGGTAGTCGCTGTCGATCGTTCCGGGGCCGTTTAAGAGCGTCAACCCGTGGCGGATCGCGAGGCCGCTGCGCATGCGCACCTGGCCTTCGTACCCGGCGGGGATCGCGACCGCGATGCCCGTCGGAACCAGCGCGCGTCCCCCGGGCAGGATCGTCAGCGACTCGCCGACCGCGGCGCGCAGGTCGCAGCCGGCGGCGCCCGGAGTCGCATAGGTCGGCAGCTCCAGTCCCTCGCCGTGCGGCAGGACAGTCAAGGCAAGCGCGATCTCGGTCATCGGAGCGCTATCGAATCACATCCGATCGACGGGGAGAGCTCGCTTTTGTCCACCCCGACCGCTCAGTTGTCATCCCGAGCGCTCACTTGTCATCCCGAGCGCTCACTTGTCATCCCGAGCGAAGCGAGGGATCCCTTTCGAGTCTCGCTGCGGCTTCCAAAGGGATCCCTCGTCGCCTGGCTCCTCGGGATGACAGAGGCAGGATTGCCCTCACTTGTCATCCCGAGCGCTCACTTGTCATCCCGAGCGAAGCGAGGGATCCCTAGTCGCTGCGGCTTCTAGGGATCCCTCGTCGCTTCGCTCCTCGGGATGACAGAGGCAGGATGGCCCTCACTTGTCATCCCGAGCGCTCACTTGTCATCCCGAGCGAAGCGAGGGATCCCTTTCGAGTCGCGCTGCGGCTTCCAAAGGGATCCCTCGTCGCCTCGCTCCTCGGGATGACAGAGGCAGGATGGCCCTCACTTGTCATCCCGAGCGCTCACTTGTCATCCCGAGCGAAGCGAGGGATCCCTTTCAGCCTCGCTGCGGCTTCCAAGGGATCCCTCGTCGCCTCGCTCCTCGGGATGACAGAGGCAGGATGGCCCTCACTTGTCATCCCGAGCGCTCACTTGTCATCCCGAGCGAAGCGAGGGATCCCCCTCGAGCCTCGCTGCGGCTTCTCAAGGGATCCCTCGTCGCCTCGCTCCTCGGGATGACAGAGGCAGGATGGCCCTCACTTGTCATCCCGAGCGCTCACTTGTCATCCCGAGCGAAGCGAGGGATCCCTTTCGAGCCTCGCTGCGGCTTCCAAGGGATCCCTCGTCGCCTCGCTCCTCGGGATGACAGAAGGCAGGATGGCCCTCACTTGTCATCCCGAGCGCTCACTTGTCATCCCGAGCGAAGCGAGGGATCCCTTTCATGCCGCGTCCCGACCGAAGGGGGTCCCTCGTCGGGATGACAAAGAGCCGGTGGCGCGGACCATCATCTCGGCAGATACGGCCGCAGCGTCTCGGCCACGAGAAGCCGCGTCGCGCCGCGTTCGCTCACGGCCTCGATGCGGATGACGGCGTCGGGAGCGATGCCGGACGCGGGGAACTCGAATCTCCAGTCGCGCCGCTCGCCCGGGCCGCCGGCTCCGGGCGAGACGGAGACGATCTCGGCGCCGATTCGGAGCCTGACGTCGGGCGGCCTCTCGTCCCGATCGCCCGCGGCCCACCCGCGCGCCGAGACCACGCCATTCTCGATCGCGGCGAGCTCGAGCGTCCCCGACGGGTCGCGCGCGAGGCGCAGCGGCTCGTTCGTCCGGTGCGGCGGCTTGCTCATGACGTACAGGTCCTGATGTCCTCCGAGGCCGAGCGGATGGGCGGACAGCCGGGCCTTGCCGCCGCTCGCGCGATCCGCCGCCCGTCGCACGAAGTCCTCGCTGACCCAGGACGTTCCGTACTCGGCTCCGTCGAGGCGCGTCGTCTCGCTGACCGGACGAAACACGATTCCCGACGCCGACATGGCCTCCCCGTCCGGAAGAGAAGGTCCGTGCGTGGAGAAGACGAGCGCGCCCCCTTCGCCGACGAGCTCGTAGAGCCGCGCCAGCCAGCGCTCGAAGATCTCGGGCGGGAGGTGGCTGAAGAGCGAGACGGCCAGCACGAGGTCGAAGGGCCCCCCGAGCGCGAGATCCTCCGGCCGGGGCGTCGAGACGCAGCCGCGCACCCCGAACGCCTCCCGCTGAAAACGAACGGCCGCGGGATCGATGTCCGCGGCCGTAATTTTCGAGACCGGGATCGCCCGCGCGAAGAACCGCGTGGCCCGTCCATATCCGCTCGCGAAGTCGAGCAGGGACCGGAGCTCGCCAGGGCCGCCGAACCGCCACGCGGCGATCTCCGAGACGGTCCGGAAGATCGCCGCTCCCGTCGCGAAGTAGAAGATCGACGCTGTCGCGCGGTTTCTGTGCGGAGCGGCGAGGTCGAACCGGAACATCTCGTCGGCGGGATGGATGCGCGTCACGAGCGGCGCTCCCGCGCCCGCGATCTGCCGGACGCACTCGGCGACCTCGGCGGACTCGCAGGGATCGAAGGGCGTTTCGCTCGCCACGGCGGCGAGATCGTAGCCTAGAGCGCCGTGAGGCAAGCCCCGTGTTGCCTTGTCTTCCGTAGGGGCGGCCCTTGGGGCCGCCCGCGGGCCGCTACGAGCCCCGCACCGACGCCCCTTCCCCGGCCGAGACTTTCGTTACGGAACGCTAGAGCGCGCCGGCGAGGTCCGCCGCGGACATCGCGAGGCCGCCCGCATCGCCCACGACCGAAACCGAAAGCGAGCGTCCGTCGAGAATCCGGCCGGCCTCCTCGCCGATCTCGTCGGCCGTCACGGCGCCGATCTTCGCGATGATCTCTTCCAGGCTCACGGTCCGGCCGAAGTAGAGCTCCTGCCGCGCCGCCGACGACATGCGCGAGACGGTGGATTCGAGGGCGAGGATCATGCTTCCGGTCAGGTTCTCCCGCGCCCGGGCGAGCTCGCGAGGCCGGACGCCCGACCGCTTCAGCTTGCGGAGCTCGCCGAGCGTCACGTCGAGGACCCGGCGCAGGTTCTTCGGGGCGCAGGCGGCGGAGATCGCCTCGTACCCCCCGAGACGGTACGCCGAGAGCGACGAGCCGATCGTGTAGACGAGGCCGCGCCGCTCCCGCACTTCCTGGAAGAGGCGCGAGGACATCCCTCCGCCGAGCACGACGTCGAGCAGCGCCGCCGCATACCGCCGCGGGCTGGTCTGCGGACTCGCCGCGACTCCCATGCACAGATGCGCCTGTTCGAGCCCGCGGCGCGGACGGACGATCACGTGCGCGTGCGGACGCGGAGCGCGTTCGGACGGCTTCGCCCGCCGCCGCGAGGGGCGACTCCCGCGCCGGAAGAGCCGGTCCACAGCTCCGAAGACCTCGGCCGGCTGGACCCGCCCGGCGGCGGCGACGATCAGGTTCGCGGGCCCGTAACGCGCGCGGTGGTAACGATAGAGGTCGCCCCGCGCGATCGCGCGGACCGTCTCCGCCGTGCCCAGGATCGGCGCTCCGAGCGGATGTCCCTTCCAGAACTCGCGGACGAAGTTCTCGTGGGCGAGATCCTCGGGATTGTCGTTCGCTTCGCCGATCTCCTCGAGAATCACGCCGCGCTCGACCTCGACGTCCGGGTTCGCGAACGCGGGCGCGAGGACGACGTCAGCGATCAAATCGAATGCCTCCGCGAAGCGCGCGTCGAGGGTGCGGGCGTAGAAACCCGTGTACTCCTTGGTCGTGAAGGCGTCTACCTCGCCGCCGAGACGGTCGATCGCCCGCGCGATCTCGACGTTCGTGCGCCGGCGGGTCCGCTTGAAGAGCAGGTGCTCGAGAAAGTGCGACAGCCCCTGTCGGGCCGGCGGCTCGTCGCCCGAGCCGGCTCGCACGAAGAAGCCGAGCGAGAAGGAGCGGACGTCCGTCATCCGATCGACGAGGACCGTGACTCCGCCGTCGAGGACTTTGCGAACGACGGTTGTGGACTTCACAATCCCGGCGTCACGGGGTGCGGAGCTCCTCCGGGAAGCCCTCCCCCGGCGACGCCTCCGATTCCCTGGTCGTTGTCGGCGTCTCCGGCGATGAAGCGCCATTCGTCGGTGAAGTCGCGGCCGCGCCACGCGCTCAGGGCCTGGCGGCGGACCTTCGTTCGGACGCCGACGATCGGGCCGACCTTCTTGCCCTCCTGGCCGAAGATGGACGAGGGCGTCGGCGTGCGCGCGGGGCCGCCGCCCCCGAGAAACGGAGGCGGTGTCGGTGTCGCATTGTCTCCGAACCCGAAGGAGCCCGAATTGGGCGTCCGCGTCGTCTTCGTCGCGTTGGGCGTCTGAAGGCCGGGAGGCGGCGCCTGACCCATCGGCACGGCCTCGGGGCTGCCTGCGAAGATGACCTCCCAGTCGTCGCAGTCGCACATCGGATCCTTCCAGAGCTGCCGGATCGTCCTCGGCTTCATCGTCATCATTTCCTTCAGTTCGTTCGGCAGCCGGCCATACCGCTTCTGAAAGGCGAGGATCGCCCGGCCGTACTGCTTGCCCCGGAAGATGAGCTCCGCCTCGCGGTTGCGCTCCAGGATCATGGAGATCGACGGACCGACCGCGGCGACCAGGATGACGATGATCGCCATCGCCACGACCACTCCGACGAGGGTGAAGCCGGACACATTCGTCCGATCCCGCATCACCACTCGCTGTAGAGCGTCCCGTCGAGCGCTTTATCCTTGGACGCGCTGTGCACGTCGATGATTCCGGGCACCGGCTGGGCGTCGGGGTCGTCGGAAGGGGCGGGCTCGTCCTCCTCCTCCTTCGTGATCACCCAGTCGGAGGCCTTCGTCATCGGGTCGAGAGGGATCTTGCGCATGTACCCGTCCTTGACGAGCACCGAGAGGTCGGCCGGATAGTTGCCCTTGTCGCCCTTGTACTGGTCGATCACGCTGCGGAAGGTGAAGAGGTCCGCGCGCAGCGTCGCCTCCTTGGCGCGCTTGGGGGAGTCGCGCAGCGCCGGCACCGCGATCGCCGCGAGGATGCCGATGATCGTCATCACGACGAGGAGCTCCAGCAGGGTGAAGCCGCCCTCCTCCGCTCGCCTCCGAGCCGCTGCCCTGTCCTGCATCACCAATCCTTGTAATTCGACCCGTCCAGCGCCCGCGCTTCGGACAGGGAATAGACGTCGTAAACGTTCTGCCCGCCCCAGGAAAAGGAGTCGGGCTCGTCCTGGTAGGACCTCAGGCCCCACTCGGCCTTGCCGGTCATCGGATCGATCGGTATCCGCCGGAGGAACCGTTGTTTCTTGTCGACCTGGCCGATGAGGGTGACTCCCTTGACGAGGGCGTCGAGATCGGGCGGATATCCCTCGCCGCCGATCTGCATCGGGATCAGGCCCGCGTCGGACAGCTTCTTGTACTGGTCGATCTGGTCGCGCATCATGCGCAGCTGGTAGCGGAGCTCGAGCTCCTTCTGGCGGCGCAGCGAGTATCGGGCCACGGGCACGGCCATCGCCGCGAGGATCGAGATCATCACGGCGACGATGGCGACCTCGACCATCGTGAAGCCGGCCTCACCCCGGCCCTCGCCTCGCTCGGCCCGGGCGCCGACGCGGCGTTCACTCGCCGCGCATTCCTTCGGCCCCCGGCCCTCGCCTCGCTCGGCCCGGGCGCCGACGCGGCGTTCTCTCGCCACATCTTCCTTCGGCCCCCGGCCCTCGCTTCGCTCGGCCCGGGAGCCGACGCGGCGTTCACTCGCCGCGGTCACTTGACGTCCACCACCAGCTGTGACGGCGTCACGGAGACGCCTCCGAGGTCGAGCGGATCGAAGGTGAACGCCGAGCGGCCCGGAGCGATGCCCCGCAGCGTGATCTCGGCCAGCGCTCGCGTGCCTCCGAGCGTCTCGGCGCCCGGGAACGCGAGCACGACATGGTTGCCGTCGTCCACGCGTCCCTCCGCCATCCCGGAGTCGCTGCCGAGAATCGGCTTCGCGGAGAGCACGGCGACGACCGAAGGGTCGAAGCGGATCGAAACGGTTCCTCCGGGAAGACCTCCGGCGCCGGTGGCGCGCACCAGGACCGTCTGCGTTGCTCCGGGCGCGACCGAAATGTACGGCGGGTCGAAATCGAGGAGCACGGCCTGCGAGACGTCGGGCGCCGACTTCGCGGCCAGCGTCGGGACGGACGCCGAGTCCGTCGTCAGCGCGGCTCCCGAGGGAGGCTGCGGCTGCGGAGCTCCGGCCGGCGGAGCCGGGGCCGCCGGCGCGGGCCGGAAGATGTCCGAAGGAGCACTGCTCGGAGCGAGGTTGATCGCGGGATTGCCAACGGGCGGCGCCGCCTGGCGGCCTCCGGCGGGCGCCTGAACCCTCCCGGGCTGCGGCTCGAAGGGCCCCTGGTCGCGCGTCGGATTCTCGATCCGAGGCCCGCCCTGGTACGAGATGTTCGCGTCGGTGCCGACGTAGTAAGGCGTCACGTCTTCCTCGGTGATGTCCGGGATGCGGATGATGTGCGGCGTCAGCGTCAGCACGAGATCGGTCGTCTTCTTGTCGGTGTTGTTGTGCGTGAAGAGCAGCCCGACGATCGGGATGTCGCTCAGGAACGGAATCAGGTTCTTCGTCACGGCCTTGTCCGTGCGGTAGAGGCCGGCGAGGAAGTTCGTCTCGCCGTCCTTCAGCCGGATGTTCGACGAGATCGTCCGGGTCCCGATGATCGGCTGCGTGATCCCGTTGTTCGTGACACCGCCGTTGATGTTCGAGACCTCGGTCATGAGTTTGAGCGTGACTTCCTTGTTGTGATGGACGCGGGGCTCGACCTCGATCTTGATGCCGACGTCCTGGTATTGGTACGAGGTCGCCGGGACGACGTTTCCGCCGCTGATGTTGGACGTGCTGAAGCTCGTCACCGGAATGGGCACCTTGTCGCCGATCAGGAGCTGCGCCTTCTGCCCCTCGGCGATTCGAAGCTGCGGCTTGGCGAGCAGCTCGGCATCCGTGTTGTTCTTGATGAAGGAGAGCTGGACCGAGGGAATCGTGAACCCGAACGAGTTGATGTTGATCTGCTTGAGCTGGTTCCACGTAAAGCCGCTGGCGACCGTTGCGCCGAGGTTCGTCACGCCGGTCCCGGGCGAGGGGATCGAGGCCGCGATGATGTTCGCCGGCTGCAATGCGATCCCGAGGTCGATCAGCTTGTCCGTATTGACCTGGAGCAGCTCGACGTCGACGACGACCTCGGCCACCTGTTTGTCGTTCTGCGCCACGATGCGCTCGGCGACGGCGACCTTGTCGGCGGTGTCGCGGAGCGTGACCGAGTTCTCCGCCTTGTTCACCGAGATCCGCGTCGTCTGGAGCAGTGCGCGCAGGGCATTGGCGACTTCGGTGACGTCGGCGTTCGAGAGGAAAAACGTCCGGATGACGAGATCCTCGTAGGTCTTGCGGTTCTGGGGAGTGTCGGCGGCGATCAGGATCGTCCGCTCGTCGATGATCTTGTAGAAGTGGTTTTCCTGCCGCAGCAGCGTCTCGAGCGCCTTCTGGAACTCGATGTTCGTCAGGACGATCGAGACGTTGTCGTCCTTCAGCTGCGGATCGAAGATGACGTTGATGCCGGCCGCGTCGGCGAGAGCCCGGTAGATCTGCTTGATCGGCTTGGGCTGCGGAAAGTTCAGGTTGATCGGCCGGTCGCTCGACGGCTCGAGGATGATCGCCGTCGCGCGCGCTCCCTTGACCTTCTTCTTGAGCCTCTCGATGTTCGAATCGGCGTTGCGCTCGGCGTCCTGGCGGGCCTTGTCCTCGCGGGCGTGCTTGAGCTCGTTGGCGGCATAGTCGTTCGTCGTGTCGAGGATGACCGCCTGCTCGAGCTCGACGACCGCGAGATCGAACTGGCCGGAGTTGCGGTACATCTTGCCCTTCTCGAAGTGGAACTGCGACGCCTTGACGCGCGCCCGCGCGAGCGAGGCCTTGTACTGGGAGCTCGTGGGGTCGAGCTCGAGGGCCCGGGCGTAGTCCATCACCGCGATGTCGTAGTGGCCGAGCTCCTCCTCTTCCCTGGCGTCCTGGAACGACCTCGCCCCCGCGCAGCCGACGGCGGCGAGCAATGCGGCCGCGAGGGCCATCTTCGAGAACTTTGAAAGCATCGAAACCTTCCCCTTCCGATCGTCGAGTGCCGCGCGGCTCACGGCGTAATCCCCAGCCGCCGGGTTTCGGCTTCCGGGAAGCCCACGAAGCCGACGTCGATGGACTCGTAGCCCACCTTGCGAAGAATGAACTTTCCGAAGAGCGTGTCTCCCGTCCGGACGTTGAAGACCTCGTCGCCCTCCTGCACGACCGCGATCGGGTGCTCCTTCGGTCCGAACGTTCCGATGAACTTGAACGCGATGTCGGGGGGCCGCGGCGTCGGCGTCGGCAGAGGCGGCGGCGGCGGACCGATGAAGCGCGCGTCGCCCGGCGCCGGCGGCGCCGGCGTGGCCGTGGGCAGGGGCGGCCGGGTCGGGTCGCGCAGCTCGAAGAGATCGCGCCCCGGATCCGAGGACGGCGCCGCCGGCGTCCGCACGAAGTCGCTGATCGAGATCACCGGCACGTCGTCCGGATTGACCTCCTTCGCGGAGACGCGGCGGCCTCGCCCGAAGGCCGGAGCGGCGTCGGCCTCGGAGCCTCCGGCGGCGGCGGTCGGATTCGGGCGCAACGGCGCCGGCGCCGGGCTCGGCGCGGAGGCGCCGGGCCCCGATCGCCAGCGCACGAGGGCCAGGCAGAGAACCACGGCGAGACCGCCGAGCAGAATCGCCTGCCGGCGGGACCCGAGCTTCGGCAGCGGCGGCATCAGCCCGTCCTCCGCGCCGCGAGCGTGCCGGCTCCGCCCTCCGCGGCCGGCCCGGGCTCCCCGGGCTCCGCGAAATAGGTCACGAGGCTCATCTGCACCTGCACCGACCCCGGCCGGTCGTTGTCGCGCGCGATGCCGATGCCTCGCACCGCGATCCACTTCGGGCTCGACTCGAACGCGCGGAGGAGCTGCTTGAAGCGCCTGTAATCGCAGCGCACGGTGAACACGACCTGCATCTGGACGAGCGGAAGCTTCGGGACCGGCGCCGTGGTGTAGGAGATCTGGGGCACGGCCACGCCGGTCTCCCGCAGGATCGAGTGGAGCTCGTCCACGACGAGAGCGAGCGTCGCGCGCTCGGTCCCGATCTGCCGTCCGTAGAACTCGTCGATCGCCTCGGAGACGCCGCCGAGACGATCCTTCTGGCCGGTGACCTTCGCCGCGTCGGCCTCGGTCGATTCGACGGCCTTGCGCAATTCGTCACGCCGCGCCTGGAGCCCCGCCCGGCGAGACTGCGTCCCGGACCGATACGCGATGAAGAAGGCGAGATTGCCCGCGGCGAAGATCGCCGCGGCGATCAGCAGCGGGAGCGCGCGGCCCTTCAGGGCGATCCTCATGGGCGCCCCTTCGCCTTCGGGGTCGGAACCATCCGCGCACCCGGCCCAACCGGTCTCGGCATCGGGGCCGCCTTCGCGGGCGAGCCGGGCCTCGGCGCCGATCCGGCCCCCGCCGGGTTCTTCCCGGCCGCGCGGCCGGGCTTGCTTCCGGCCGGCGCGGCCGGCTTCTTCGCGTCGGTTCGGCTCGCCCCCTTCGCGCCCGGACGGTTCGCCTCGGCGACGGCCTCGGGCTCGTAGCGGCTCGCGATGAAAAACGTGAACGGATCGGCGCCGCCGCCCTCCGGCTGCGACTCGGTGCGCAGCTCCACGCCGGTGAAGGCCGGGTCCTTCGTCAGCGCCGCGATCGTCGGCACGACCGCTTCGCGGCTCCGGCCCACGAGCTGGAGCGTCAGGGCGATGTGCGCGTCCTTTCCGAACTCGGGCTGAAGCCTCTGGATCCCGACGTCGGACGGCAGGGTCCGCTCGAGCCTCGCGAGAAGACCGATCCACGAGAACTTCCGCTCGGCGACGACGCGCGCGAGCTCGCGGCTCTGCTCCGCCAGCGCCGAGAGCTTGTACGAGGAGAGCGCGGTCTTCGCCTCGCGCCCCTTCGCATCGGCGTCGCGCTGACGCGCTTCGAGCGCCGCAATCTCGGCGCGGGTGTCCGCCACGGCGCGGCGGTCGCTCGTGAAGAGCCGGAGGTTGACGACGAGCAGCACGGCGCCCGCCAGAAAGAGGGCCACCGCGCCGCCGTAGGCCGGCCGGTCGTCGCGGAACGGCCGCTTCGCGAAGTTCCAGCTCGCCGTCATGACTTTCCGTGCACCGCGGCGAACCCCGCCATCAGCTCGGGGCGCGCGCGGACGCGCTCGTCGAAGCCGGGGTCCGCCTCGAAGAGCCGGCCCGACAGGGCGACGGGGGCGACCGGGAACGCGCTCAATCTCTCCAGATCGCCTCCGCCTCCCGTGTCGTGGACGTACACGGCGCGCAGACCGGGACCCTTGAGCCGCTCGGCGTAATAGGAGAGAGAGAGCCGCGCCTCCTGGTCCTGATCCTCGCCGCCTCCGGGAGGACGCTGGCGGAAGAAGATCGGATCCGAGCCGCGGCCGATGAAGAACGAAGTCGTCCCGCCGGAGCGGTGGAGCAGCGCGTAGTCGCCTCCGGCCGCCGCGGACAGAAGCGGCGCGAGGCCTTCGAAGAGGGCGAGGGAGGCGGGCGCGACGTACCCGAGGCGGACGCCGCACTCGAGGAACGAGCGATCGATCGCCTCGATCGCCGCCCGCGCCGTCGTCGCCGCGAGCACCCGCTTCTCCTCGGAGAGAACCGGCATCGGCTCGTAGACGACCTCGACGTCGCCCGTCAGCATCGGGAGCAGCTTCTTCAACTTCCACAGCACCATCTCCACGCCGGCTTCGCGGCTGGAGGGCATCGCGTCGAGCTCGACCGGCACGATGCGCGCCCAGGAGTCGGGGTAGACGACCGAGGCGCGGGAGAGGCGCCCGCCCGAGAGCGCGCCCGCCGCCTTCACCGCCTCGGCGATGGCCTCGCGCGTCAGGAGCGGCGCGCCGCCGGAAGGCCCTCCGAGCGAGCCCGCCGGATACTTGAAGTGACGCGTCTCGGCGAAGCCGGCCGGCGCCTCCCCGCGCAGCCGCGCGTACGTCACCCCGTCGTCGAGGAGACAGAACACGTGCGGCGGCACGACCGGGGCGAGAAACGGGATCTTCATCGCCGGGGCGCCTCAGTCCACAAAGGTCACCTTGTTGATCTCCTTCAACGTCGTCGAGCCCTCGAAGACCTTGGCGAGCGCGGAGTCGCGCAGGAAGAGCATTCCCTCCTCCTTGGCCGCCTTCTTGATCTCGGAGGCGGGGCGGCGCTCGAGGATGAGCCCGCGGATGCGGTCCGACAGGTCCAGCAGCTCGGCGATCGCCATCCGGCCGTGGAAGCCCGTGCCGTCGCACTCGAGGCAGCCCTTGCCCTCGTAGAACGTCTGGCCCTTCACGGTCTCCGGATCGACGCCGGCCTCGCGAAGGCCCTCGGGCGTGATCTCCACCGCCGCCTTGCAGTGGGGACAGATCTTGCGCACGAGCCGCTGGGCGAGGATGCAGTTCAAGGCCGAGACGAAGTTGTAGAGCTCGACTTTCATGTTGAGGAACCGGCCGAGCACGTCCACGACGTTGTTCGCGTGGACGGTCGTGAACACGAGGTGGCCCGTCAGGGCCGACTGGACGGCGATCTGCGCCGTCTCCTCGTCGCGGATCTCTCCGACCATGATCTTGTCGGGGTCGTGGCGGAGGATCGAGCGCAGTCCTCGCGCGAACGTCAGACCCTTCTTCTCGTTGACCGGAATCTGCGTGACGCCCCGCAGCTGGTACTCGACCGGATCTTCGATCGTGACGATCTTGTCCTCGACGGACTGGATTTCCGAGAGGCACGCGTAGAGCGTCGTCGTCTTGCCCGATCCCGTCGGCCCGGTCACGAGCACCATGCCGTACGGCTCGCGGATGAACTTGCGCAGCTTCTTCTTGGTCTCGGCGTCGAACCCGACGACCTCGAGGTTCAGGCTCTTGAACTCCGCGTTGGCCGATTCCTTGTCGAGGATGCGGATGACCGAGTCCTCGCCGTGGACCGTCGGCATGATCGAGACGCGGAAGTCGATCGTGCGCCCGCGCACGCGGAGCTTGAAGCGGCCGTCCTGCGGGATGCGCTTCTCGGCGATGTCGAGCTCCGACATGACCTTGATGCGGGAAATGATCGTGCCGTGGTGGCGCTTGTCGATCGGATCCATCGCCTGGTACAGCACGCCGTCGATGCGGTACTTGATGAGGACGACGTGCTCCTGGGTCTCGATGTGGATGTCCGAGGCGCGCCGCTGGATCGCGTTGAACACGACCGAGTCGACGAGCTTGATGATGGGCGAGCTGTCCTGGGCGATCCGGTCGATCGTCAGGGTCCCCTCGCCCTCCTCGTCCTCCTGGACGAGCTGCATGCGGAAGTCCTCGGTCGCCTCGTCGAGGACGCGCTGCGAGGACTCGCTCTTCTGGAGGATGTCGGCGATCGCGGCGCGGCTGCCGACTTTGACCCGGAGCGACAGGCCGAGGAGCAGCTCGAGCTCGTCGAGGTGGACGACGTCGGACGGATCGGCGCAGATGATCGTCATCGCCTTCTCGGTCTTCGACTCGGGCACGAACCCGTAGCGCAGCATCCACTCGACGGGAACCGACCGGAAGAGCTCGGCGTCCACGCGGAAGGACGCGAGATCCACGAACGGGAGCCCCAGCCGCTCGGACAGTGCCAGCGCCTGCGCCTCCTCCTCGGCCCGCGAGGAGAACTTGACGGCGTCCGCGACCGACTTTCCGTTGGACATCTGCTTGGCCATCAGGACCTCACGACTTGATCGCCGACATCAGCCGGAACATCGGCAGATAGACCGACAGCAGGATCGTCACGATGACGCCGCCCATCAGGACCAGGATCGCGGGCTCGACGAACGAGATGACCCGCGCCAGGAGCTGGTCGATCTCCTCGTCGTAGAACTCGGAGACCGCCGAGAGCATCTCCTCGAGCGCTCCCGACGACTCGCCGACCTTGATCATCTCGATCGTCAGGTCCGTGAAGATCCCGGTCTCGTCGAGCGTTTTCCAGAGCTCGCGGCCTTCGCGGACCCGGGGGACGACCTCCCGCACGCGGCGCGAGACGGAGCTGTTGCCGATCGCGTCGGCCGCGTTCTCGAGCGAGGGCACGAGCGGGGTCCCGCCGCCGAGCAGCGTCGCGAGGCTGCGCGTGAACTGGGTGATCGCGAAGCGGCGGAAGATCCCGCCGACGATCGGCAGCTTCAGGATCGCGGCATCCATCCACTCCCGGCCGCGCGCCGTCTTGATCCACCGCGACGCGAGGTAGGCCGAGGCGCCGATCCCCGCGGCGAGGATCAGGATGTTCGAGCGCAGGAAGTTCGCGACCTTGAGGACCACGACCGTCAGCAGGGGAAGGTCGGCGTTGAAATCGGCGAAGAACTCGGTGAACCGCGGGATGACGTACGTCATCAGGATCGTGATCAGGCCGGCCGAGAGAAGAATCAGGATCGCCGGATAGACGAGCGTCGAGACGACCTTCCGCGTCAGCGCCACCACCGTCTTCTGGTACTTGAGATAGCGGCGCAGCACGGCCTCGATCTCGCCCGACTTCTCCCCCGCCTTCAGCGACGTCCAGTAGAGGCGGGGAAAGAGGTCGCCCTCCTCCGCGAAGGCCTCGGAGATGGACATCCCGGAGTTGACCCGCTCCCGCACGTCGCCGAGCACGCGGCGCAGCGTCGGATTCTTCTGCCGTTCGAGCAGGATCTCGAAGGACCGCACGACCGGAAGCCCGGCCTTCAGCAGCGCGATCAGCTCCTGGTTGAAGATGAGGAACTCGGCCATCTTGATCCGGCCCCGCTTGACCCGCGTGCTTCGGAGCGCGAATCCCCTTCGCTTGACCTCGAAGACGTGCCCGCCCCGGCGCTCGACTTCCATGCGCGCGGCGCCGATGTCCATCGCCATCACCGACTGCTCGGCAACCGAGCCGTCGGGCCAGCCGGCCTTGACCCGGAATTCCGTCACGGCCGTTTCTCCACGGACTTCGGGCCGGGGGTGCCCTTCTCGGCGCCGGGGTTCGCGGCGTCCTCGGCGAGCAGGATCAGGATCAGCGCGCTCTTCGAGCTCTCCTCGCGCGAGGCGCCGAGGACGAGCGTCTGGTTGAGCGTGATCGGAACGGAGGTCTGGTAGAGCTGGCGCATCAGGCCGGGCGACGATACGGCGGCCCTCTTTCCCGGAGGCGGCACCGGCCTCCACAGCTTCGAGAGCGTGAAGGGAGACAGCAGCAGCTCCCGGCCCCCCGCGATTCCGGGAGAACGGATCATGAAGGTCAGCGCGTAATCGGACCCGAGCTGATAGCGCAGCATCCCGCCTTCGACGCCGCGCAGAACGACGGAGTCGATGAGCGCGTAGTCGTTGAACTGGAAGAGGGACTTCAGCTTCGCGCCGAGGCCCCCGATCTCGCTCGCGATCGTGCCGGAGGGCACGTCGGCGCGGGCCCGCACGAGCTTGATCGCGAAGTTGTAGCCGCGCGGCGGCACGTCGAACGAGGCCAGGATCTTGCCGATCTGGTCGAGCTTCTCGGGGCGATCGGTCACGGTCATCGCGTTCAGCTTCTGGGTCAGCGTGACCGACGCCGCGTCCGACAGGAGCGGCCGGACGAGAAGCGCCGCCTCCTCGACCCGCTTGTGCTTGAGGACGTAGACGCGCACCGACGCGTCGTCCGCCGCCCGGAGGGGCGCAACGGCGAGCAGAAGCGCGGCGAGAAGAAGCAGGTTCTTTTTCACTCGAAATGACTTATCCCCGGCCCCTTTGGCGGCCGGCCCGGTCGGCGCGGACCCCGTTAAATATCGAGCCCCCGATCCACGATCCAGACGACGCGGGGCTCCTCCCGGCCGGCGCCGGGGTTGAGCTCGTAGATGGTTGCGTTCGACGGCGCGGCGGACTCATCGGGCATCGCGGCGGCCGCGAGCCCCGGGGCGGCGGGCGCCGGCGGGGGCGTGGACGCCGAGGCGGGAAGGGCCGCGATCGGAGTCTCGCGCCGCGATCCCCCCGGAACCAGCCACAGCAGCAGGACGGCCGCGGCGGCCGCCGCGGCCATGGCGGCGCGGCGACGCGCGGGGTGCGGGGCGGCGATGCGCCGCTCGGTCTCGATGTGCGCGACGCCGGTCCGTACCGACGCAAGGATCGCCGCGGTCTCGCCCGTCCCGACCTCTTCGGCGGAGAACGGCCGCGCGAAGAGAAGCGAAGCGTCCCGCGCTCCGGCGGCGTCGCGGCAAGCCTCGCAGGACGCCAGGTGCTCCCGCAGGATCCGGCGCTGGGGCGCCGGGAGGCGGTCCGTCAAATAGTCTCCGAGGCCCTCGCGGACGAGCGGGCAGATCGCGCTCACGACCGCGTCCTTCCGCGAAGGAACTCGGGATAGAGCCGCGCGATCTCCTTGCGCAGGATCCGGCGGGCATTGAAGAGGTGGTTGCGCACCGTGGACTCGCCGCAGCTCAGGATCTCGGCGATGTCCCTGGTCTCGCAGTCCTCCATCTCGCGCAGGACGAAGACCGCCTTCTGCTTCTCGGACAGCCTCCCCGACACGATCTCGAAGAGGCGCGAGAGCTCGCGGTCCTCGGCCGAGCGCGTGGCGCCGTCGGCCGTGGACTCTTCGCGTTCCCGAACGAGGTGGAGCGTCGCGCCGTGGGCGCGCTCCCGGCTGCGCGCGGAGCGCAGGAAGTCGATCGAAAGGTTCGTGGCGATGCGATAGAGCCAGGTGTTGAGCGAGTATCGCTCGTCGTAGCGATGGATCTCTTTCCAGACGCGGAGGAAGACCATCTGGGCGACGTCGCGCGCGTCCTCGCCGTTGCCGACGATGCGGCGGGCGAGGGAAACCACGGCCGGCGTCTTGCGCGTGACGAGGGCCTCGAAGCAGAGCATGTCCCCGCCCCGGGCCCGGACGGCCAGATCGCGATCCGAGAGCTCCGCCGCTCCCTGCCGCTGTGCCCGTTCGCTATAGACGAGTTCCATGTCGCTCGAAGAGGTCCCTCCTGCCGGGTATACGGACCTGGCCCCCCTGACGTTGGGGACTTTTCCGCCGGCCTAAGCCATTGAATCTTAAATCTTTGGCTCCGTCCGAGCAAGCAAAGCGGAGATAATCGGGCTGCTTTGCTCCTCTATCGCGTCGTGGCTGGCGTCGCACTGGCCGCCTACGCTCCCGTCGCGCTGCTGCGCTCGCTGCGGGGACGGCGCCGTCTCGGGGACATCCGAGGGCGCCTCGGCTTCTCGAGATGGCCGGACCTTCGGGGCGGAATCTGGATTCATGCCGTGTCGGTGGGAGAGGTCGGGGTCGCAAGAAACCTCCTCGCCGCGATCCGACGCCTCCGTCCGGAGGGCCGATTCGGCGTCTCCACGACGACGGCGGCCGGACGGGAGCTCGCCGAGCGCACGGTCTTCCCGGACGCCTCCGTCTTCGCCTTCCCCTTCGACCTCGCCGGGCCGGTCGGCCGGGCGCTCGATCAGGGGCGCCCGGGGCTCGTCCTCCTGACCGAGACGGAGATCTGGCCGCTCTTTCTCGAACGGGCACAGCGGCGCGGCATTCCCGTCGCCCTGGTGAACGGCCGGATCTCCGAGCGCTCCCTTCGCCGCTACCGCCTCGCGCGCGCGTTCATGAGAGAGACGCTCTCCCGCATATCGCTCTTCGCGATGCAATCGGCCGAGGACGCCGGCCGCGTGGTCGAGCTGGGCGCTCCGGCCGGCCGCGTTCGCGTCACCGGCAACCTCAAGTACGACCTGCCGGAGCCGGCGCCCTTCCCCGATGCGGCGCGCCTTCGCGGCGCCGCCGCGGGGCGTCCGATCGTCGCGGCCGGCTCGACCGCCGAGGGCGAGGACGCGCTCGTGCTCGACGCCTGGTCCGCGCTCGCCCCGCCGAGGCCCCTTCTGCTCCTCGCGCCCCGCCGGCCCGAGCGCTTCGATGAGGCCGCCCGGAGGTGCGCGTCGAGAGGGCTCGGGGTGCTCCGGCGATCGGATGCCGCGAGCCCCGCCGGGGTGTCGGATGTCTACATCCTCGACTCGATCGGCGAGCTCGCGTCGGCGTACCGGGAAGCCGCCGTGGCGTTCGTCGGCGGAAGCCTCGTCGCGCGCGGCGGCCAGAATCCGATCGAAGCGTGGGCCGCGGGCACGACGGTCGTCGCCGGACCGCACATGGAGAACTTCCGCGAGGTGGCCGCGGCCGGACAGCGGCGCGGCCTGCTCGTCCGAGTGCCCGATGCGGCCGGTCTCTCCGTGGCCCTCGCGGCCGCGCTCGCGGATCCCGAGGCGACCCGCCGCCGCGGCGAGCAGGCGTCCGCCTTCGTCGCCGAGAACCGCGGCGCCGCCGAGCGGACGGCCTCCGCGGCCCTGGCCCTGCTTCCGGACGGCGCCGTCGCCGGGGCCGCGTCGTGATCCTGTCGCCTCTCGGCGCGCTCTACGGAAGAGCCGCGACCCTCCGGGCGGACTGGTACGCCTCGGGGCGCCTCGCGTCGCGACCGCTGCCGCGGCCTTCCATTTCCGTCGGCAACCTGACCTTCGGAGGCACCGGCAAGACCCCGTTCGTCGAGTTTCTCGCGCGGCGGCTGCGATTCGAGGGCTGGCGGCCCGCGGTCCTGTCCCGAGGCTACGGACGCCGATCGCGCGGCGTCGTGGTGGTCGGAGCCGGGCAGGGACCGATCGTCTCGGCGGAGGAGGGCGGGGACGAGCCGGTGGCGCTCGCGCGCTCGATGCCGGGAATCGTCGTCGTCGTGGGCGAACGGCGGGCCGATGCGGCCCGGCGCGCGGCGGACCTCGGCGCGGATCTGCTGATCCTCGACGACGGGTTCCAGCACCTCGCGGTGCGGCGCGACGTGAACCTGCTCCTGCTCGACGCGCGCGACCCCTTCGGCGGCGGGAGGGTCGCCCCGGCCGGCCGCCTGCGCGAGCCCGTCGGCGCCGTGCGGCGCGCCGATGCCATCGTGTTCACGCGCGTGGACCGCGGCGCCCCGGCGGCGGACGCCCGAGCGGTGCTCGCGCGCTTCGCGCCGGGCGCGCCGGTCTTTCACGCGCGCATTCGCGCATCGGGGCTTCGCGACGAGCACGGCGCGCCGATCGAGGCCGACTCCATCGCGCCCCGGCGGGTCATCGCCGTCTGCGGCGTCGCGAACCCGGCCGAGTTCGCCTCGACGCTCTCCGAGGCCGGCGTTTCGCCCGAGGAGCGCCTCGAGTTCCGCGACCACCATCGCTACGGCGAGCGGTCTCTCGCCCGCATCCGGGCCGCCGCCGAGCGCAGCGGAGCGAGCCTCCTCGTCACGACCGAGAAGGACGCCGTGAAACTCGAGGGCCGCGCTCCCCTGCCCCTCGTCACGGTCCGACTCGGCGTCGACGTCCAGGAGCCGGGGTTCTTCGGCTTTCTCGCGTCGCGCCTCCCGGCGCGCGCCTCCGGCCGATCGTGAGCCGCTCGCCGGCGCGAAACCTGGTCGAGCTCGCCGCGTTCCGGGCGGGCGCGGGCCTGCTCGCCCTGATGCCGCGCCGCGCCGCGGCCGCATTCGGAGGGTGGCTCGTCCGCGTCTACGCCCGGATCGGCGCATCGCGCCGCCGGATCCTCCACGCGAACCTGCGCGCGGCGTTTCCCGAGAAGGGCGAGGCCGAGCGCGAAGCGCTCGCCCGGGCGTCGGCCGACTGGCTCGGCCGCGCCTTCGTCGAGTTCCTCCAGGTCTCCCGGATGTCCGAGGCCGACATCCGCTCGCGCGTGCGCGTCTCCGGCGAGGAGCATCTCGCGGCGGCCCGGGCGCGGGGCCGCGGGGTGTTCCTGCTGTCCGCGCACTTCGGCGGCTGGGAGCTCGGCGCCATCCGGGCCGGACTGATCGCGGAACCGATCGCCCCGGTCGTGCGGCCGCTCGACAACCCGTACCTCGAACGCGAGCTGGCCCGCCGGCGCACGCGCTTCGGAAACCGGCTCATCGCCAAGAGCGACGCGGCGCGCGACGTGCTCCGGACGCTCCGTGAAGCCGGCACGGTCGCGATCCTCGTCGACCAGAACGTCCTTCCGGAGGAGGCCGTCTTCGTCCCCTTCTTCGGAAGGCTCGCGGCCACCACGCCCGCGCTGGCTCTCTTCCAGCTCAAGACCGACGCGGCCGTGGTGCCCGCCTTCGTCTGGCCCGAGGGCGGCGGCCGGTACCGGCTGGCGCTCGGCGCCCCGATCCTCGCCGACGAGTTCCGCTCCGTGGGCGGGGGCCGCGACGAAGCGGTGAACCGGGCGACCGCCCGCTACATGGAAGTCACCGAAGAGGTGATCCGGGCGAAGCCCGAGGCCTGGCTCTGGATGCACAACCGGTGGCGGACGAGGCCGGAGAACCGGTGAAGCGGCTCGTCATCGCGCCCAACTGGATCGGCGACGCCGTCATGTCCCTGCCGCTCATGCGGGCGCTTCGCCGCGCCCGCCCCGACGGCGGACTCGCCGTGCTGGCGCGCCGCGGCCCCGCCTCGATTTACCGCGCCGAAGGGAGCGCCGACGCGGTCCTCGAGCGCTCCTCCTTCGCGGCGGACTCGCTGGCCGCGCGGCGGGGACGCTTCGACGAGGTCTGGCTGCTTCCGAATTCGTACCGCGCCGCCCTGCTCGCGGCGGCCTCGGGCGCCGGCCGCCGCATCGGCTATGCGACCGAGGGACGCGGCTGGCTTCTGACCGGCGCCCTTTCGCCGCCTCCGGGAACCCTGCACCAGCTTCGCGACTACGACGCTTTGCTGAAAGAACATGGCGTGGCGCCGGATTTCGACGCGCCGCGTCTTCCCCTCTCGGACGGCGCGCTTCGCCGGGCGCGAGCGGCCCTCGGCGCGGCGGGATTGCCGGACGGCTCCTTCGTCGCTCTCTCTCCGGGAAGCGCGTTCGCCCGGACCAAGCGCTGGCCCGCCGAGCGCTTCGCCTCCCTGGCGGACGCGCTCGCCGCGCGGGGAGAACGCGCCGCCGTCTTCGTCGGTCCGGGCGAAGAGGATCTCGGCCGCTCGATCGCGGCGGGCGCTCGATCCCGCCCGGCGGTCCTCGGCGCCAGGCTCGATCCGGTCGAGCTCGCGGCCGCGCTCTCCCTCGCGCGGGCCGCGGTAACGAACGACTCGGGGCCGATGCACCTGGCCGGCGCGGTCGGCACGCCCGTCGTCGCCCTCTTCGGTCCGACCGATCCCGGCCGGACCGGTCCGTCGGGATCGCCTTCCCGCGTCCTCGACCGCTACGTCTTCTGCTCCCCGTGCTTCAAGACGGAGTGCCCGTATGCGCACGAATGCATGGAGGAGATCGGCGTGGAGGACGTCCTGCGGGCGCTGGAGGAACTAACGCGGAAGTAGTCCCCGTCATCCCGAGGAGCGAAGCGACGAGGGATCCCTTTAAAAGCCGCCGCGAGACTCGAAAGGGATCTCTCGCTGCGCTCGGGATGACAAGCGGCGCGGATGACAAGGGAGCACCATCCTGCCTCTGTCATCCCGAGGAGCGAAGCGACGAGGGATCCCTTTAAAGCCGCCGCGAGACTCGAAAGGGATCCCTCGCTGCGCTCGGGATGACAAGCGGCGCGGATGACAAGCGAGCGCCATCCTGCCTCCGTCATCCCGAGGAGCGAAGCGACGATGGATCCCTTTAAAGCCGCCGCGAGGCTCGAAAGGGATCCCTCGCTGCGCTCGGGATGAAGTGACGCGCGCCTGCGGCCGCGTCACTTCAGCTCCGCATTCCAGTACGCCAGGTCGAGGAAGTTGCGCCACGACGGATGGAGGCGACTCGAGCCGAACTGGCCGACCGGGTGCCAGCGCGGCTTGCGCGGCGCGGCGATCAGGCGCATCGAGGCTTCGTGCGGCGTGCGATTGCCCTTCTTCACGTTGCAGGACAGGCACGCGCACACGACGTTTTCCCACGAGGAGTTGCCTCCCCGCGAAAGGGGAATGACGTGGTCGAGCGACAGCTCCGACGACGGGAACCTGTGGCCGCAGTACTGGCACCGGTTCCCATCGCGCAGGTAGATGTTGTGGCGGGAAAACTTCACGTCCTGGCGCGGCAGACGGTCGAATTCCTTCAGCGCGACGACCCGCGGAATCCGGATGGCCATGGACGGCGTGAGCACGACTTCGTCCTGGGGCTGCACCGGGATGTCGCACCAGTTCTCGAACTCGTAGGTGGTGTAGTCGGGCAGCACGGCCTTCACGTGCCCCTTGTAAAACAGCGAAAACGCCTTTCGGACCGACGTCACCTGGACGGCCTGAAAGACGCGATTTAGAACCAGCACCTGGGAGTCGAGCATGGTCGTTCTCGGGGCGCTCATTATAATCCGCGCCCGTGCCGTTCCCCGTTGCCCGCAGGCGCCTCCGCGAGCTCGTCGACCGCCTTCCGGGCCGCCGCCTCGTCGTCGCCGGAGACTTCGTTCTCGATCGGTTCCTCTACGGCCACCCCCGGCGGATCAGCCGCGAGGCGCCCGTGCTGATCCTGCGTTACGTGAGGGAGGAGAGCATTCCGGGCGGCGCCGGCAACACCGCCGCCAACGTGCAGGCGCTCGGCGGAATCCCCGTGCCGGTCGGCGCCACCGGCGCAGACGAAGCCGGGAAGGCTTTGAGGGACGCCTTCCGCGCGCGCGGCATCGACTGTCGCGGGCTCGTCGAGGTCGCGGACTACCGCACCCCGACGAAAACGCGCATCCTCGCCGGAGCGCCCCACGCGATCAAGCAGCAGATCGTCCGCTACGACGTCGAGGACGCGCTTCCCGAGGACGCCGCGGCCGAAGTCTCGGCGAGGCTCGCCGACGCGGCGCGAGGAGCGCACGGAGCGATCCTGTCGGACTACGGCTACGGCGCCGTCTCGCCCGGCGCGATCCCGGCCCTGCGATCGATCCTCGGGCCCGGAGCGCGGATCTGCGTGGATTCGCGGCACCGCCTTCCCTCATACACCGACGTGGATGCCGCCACTCCCAACGAGGAGGAGCTCGAGGAGGCCTCGGGCGAGACGCTCCACGACTCGGACGCGAGGCTCGAAGCGGCGGGCGCCTCCCTGCGCGAGCGGATGCGCTGTGGCTGCCTTCTCGTCACCCGAGGCTCGCGCGGAATGGCTCTCTTCACGGCCGGAGGAGGACCCGAGCGCATTCCCGTTCACGGCACCGACCAGGTCGCCGACGTCACGGGGGCCGGCGACACCGTGCTCGCGACCTTCGCGCTCGCGCTGTCGGCCGGAGCGGAACCGCTCGAAGCGGCCCTGCTCGCGAACTTCGCCGGCGGCGTCGTCGTGATGAAGATGGGAACGGCCGTCGTGAAGCGGGAGGAGCTCGAGGCGGCCGTCGACGCGGACCGGGCGCTGCTCGCGCCGTGAGGTTCGGCGACGGGGAAGCGCGCCGCGTCCTCATCGTCCGCCTCTCCGCGCTCGGGGACGTGATTCACGCCCTGCCGCTGGCCGAGAACGCGAAGGCCGCGGGCGCGCGGGTCGCGTGGGCGGTCGAGCGGCCGTTTGCCGGAGCGCTCGAGGGAAATCCGAGCTGCGATCGCCTCATCGTCGCGGAGAGCAGGATGTGGCGGGCGCATCCGTTCGCCCCGGCGACGTGGCGCGGACTGTCGCGGCTGCGCTCGGAAATCGCGGAGTTCGCGCCCGACGTCGTCGTGGATGCGCAGGGCCTCTGGAAATCGGCGGCCGTCGCGCGGGCGGCGGGCGTGCCGGTCGTCGGCTTCGCGGCCGACGCCCGCCGCGAGCCGGCCTCGGCCCTGCTCTGCGGCATTCGCGTCCACCCGGGCCCGGACGCGCGGCACGTGGTGGATCGAAACCTGGCGCTGCTCCCCGCCGCGGGAATCCGCGTGGCGCGGCGCTCCCCCGACGCGAGCTACCTGCTCGCCCGGCCTCGCCCGGAGGCCGAAGCGTTCGTTTCGCGGCTCCCGAAGCCGTTCGCCGTCCTCCACCCGGGCGCGGGGAAGCCGGAGAAGGCCTGGGGCGAAGAGCGGTTCGCGGCGCTCGCACGCGGGCTGCTCGCGGAGCGCCGATGGGCCCCCGTCATCTCGTGGGGGCCGGGCGACGAAGCGCGCGCGGAGAGACTCGCGTCGCTCGTGCCGGGCTCCACGCGCGCGCCCCTTCTCGACGTTCCGGGCCTCGCCCGCCTCGCCGCGGCGGCGCGCCTCTTCGCCGCCGGCGATACCGGGCCTCTGCACCTCGCCGACGCGCTCGGTACGCCGACGCTCGCCCTGTTCGGTCCCACGGACGCGCGCCGCAACGGACCGTACCGAAATCACAACGGCGTCATCGCCGACATGAGAAACGTCACGGACGCCGACGTGCTCGCGAGGGCCGCGGCCCTTTGACACCGACGCTCTAAACCCCTACCATTCTTCAATTCCATGGCCGTAAAACTCGGAGATCTTCTCCTCAAGCAGAAGCTGATCACGCAGGAGCAGCTCGAAACCGCCCTGAAGCTCCAGCGCGAGGAGGGCGGAAAGATCGGCGAAGCCCTCGTCCGGGTGGGAGCGGTCTCGGAGAGCGACATCACCGAGACGCTCTCCCAGCAGTTCGGCGTGCCGTCCATCGATCTCGCCCACTTCGAGATCGACCCCGCGATCATCAAGGTCGTGCCGGGCGAGGTGGCCCGCAAGTACGGTGTCCTGCCCGTGAACAAAACCGGCGCGACGCTGACGATCGCGATGGGAGACCCGACCAACGTGTTCGCCATGGACGACATCAAGTTCATGACGGGTTACAACGTCGAGCCGGTCGTGGCGTCCGAGATCGCGCTGCGCAAGGCGATCGACAAGCACTACGGAACGCCGCGCTCGGTCGTTCTGAAGGAGCGCGCGAAGACGGGCGGCGGCTCCGCCTCCCTGACCTCGACCGAGAGCCTCGACGACGTGATGGCCTCCTCCGCGCTGACGATGGACGACATGGCGAGCGTCGGCCTCGGCGAGCTCAACATGGACGAGATCACGGGCCTCGACACCGGCGCCGACGTCGACGTGGTCCGGGGCGAGGAGGGGCAGGAGATCGACCTCTCCGACCTGGCGAAATCGAGCGAGTCGGCTCCGATCATCAAGGTGTCGAACCTGATCCTGATCGAGGCGCTCAAGGCCGGCGCCTCGGACATCCACGTCGAGCCCTACGAGAAGGAGTTTCGCGTCCGGTTCCGGGTGGACGGGATCCTCCACAACATCATGGCGCTCCCGATGCGGACCCGGGACCCGCTGATCTCGCGCCTGAAGATCATGGCCAAGCTCGACATCTCCGAAAAGCGCCTGCCGCAGGACGGCCGCATCAAGATCCGCCTGCGCGTCGAAGAGCGCTCGCGCGACCTCGACCTGCGCGTCTCGAGTGTCCCGACCCAGTTCGGCGAGAAGGTCGTCATGCGGCTGCTCGACAAGTCGAAGCTGCAGCTGGACATGACCCAGCTCGGCTTCGACCAGGAGCCCCTGCGGCGGTTCAAGGATGCGATCGACCGGCCGTACGGAATCGTCCTCGTCACCGGACCGACCGGCTCGGGCAAGACGAACACTCTCTACTCGGCGATCGCCGCGCTGAACGATCCGACCGTCAACATCATGACCGCCGAGGACCCGATCGAGTTCAACCTCGCCGGGATCAATCAGGTCCAGATGAAGGAGCAGATCGGCCTGACCTTCGCATCGTCGCTGCGCTCCTTCCTCCGGCAGGACCCCGACATCATCCTCGTCGGCGAGGTCCGCGACTTCGAAACCGCGGAGATCGCGGTCAAGGCGGCGCTGACCGGACACCTGGTTCTCTCGACCCTCCACACCAACGACGCCCCCTCGACGATCAACCGCCTCATGAACATGGGCATCGAGCCCTTCCTCGTGGCAACCTCGGTCAACTGCATCTGCGCCCAGCGGCTCGTGCGCCGCATCTGCACGCAATGCTCCGAGGACGTCGAGACGCCGCCCCAGATGCTCATGCAGGTCGGATACGCGCCGGACGAGGTCAAGACGATGCGAATCAAGCGCGGGCGGGGCTGCGAGCGCTGCAACAACACCGGCTACAAGGGCCGCGTGGGCCTCTTCGAGGTGCTCTCCTTCACCGACGAGATCCGCGACATGATCCTCTCGGGCGCCTCTTCCATCGAATTGAAGCGCAAGGCGATCGAGGAGGGGATGATCAGCCTCCGCATGTCCGGTCTCCAGAAGATCAAGGAAGGCCAGACCACCCTGGACGAGGTGCTGCGAGAGACTGTCCTTTAGGGCAGAGATCCGGTCAGCGGACCTTCGAAAACCGCCGACCCACACCTTACCGGGAGCCCCTTCTGCCGTCTTTCCTTACCCCTCCAACAGGCGTAAACTACTGCGACACAACAATCGGGGGACCGCTGTATGGCGAGTGAGACCACGCTCCACGGCCTGCTCAAGCAAATGGTGGAGATGGGGGGGTCGGACCTTCATCTGACGACGCAATCGCCGCCGATGGTGCGCCTCGACGGAAAGCTCATCCCGCTTCCCTATCCGCCGCTCACGGTTCCGGAGACCAAGCAGCTGGCGTACTCCGTCCTGACCGACGCCCAGAAGCACCGGTTCGAGGAGAACCTCGAGCTCGACCTCTCCTTCGGCGTCAAGGGCATGGCCCGGTTCCGGGCAAACAACTTCCAGCAGCGCGGCGCGGTCGCCGGCGTGTACCGGCAGATCCCCTACGAGATCCTGGGCTTCAAGGAGCTGGGGCTGCCTCCGGTCGTCGAACTTCTGTGCGACAAGCCGCGCGGGCTCATCCTCGTGTGCGGACCGACCGGCTCCGGCAAGACGACGACCCAGGCGGCGATGATCGACAAGATCAACCGCGAGAAGCAGCTGCACATCGTCACCATCGAGGACCCGATCGAGTTCCTTCACCAGCACAAGAAGTGCCTCGTCAACCAGCGCGAGCTGCACGCCGACACGCACTCGTTCTCCAACGCCCTGAAGTCGGTCCTGCGCGAGGATCCCGACGTCGTCCTCGTCGGCGAGATGCGCGACCTCGAGACGATCGAGGCGGCGCTGCGCATCGCCGAGACGGGCCACCTGACGATGGCCACCCTGCACACGAACTCGGCGACGACGTCGATCAACCGCATCATCGACGTCTTCCCCGCGCACCAGCAGAGCCAGATCCGCACCCAGCTTTCGTTCGTCCTCGAGGGGATCCTGTGCCAGACCCTCATCGAGCGCTCGAGCGGGAAGGGGCGCGTCATGGCCCTCGAGGTTCTCGTCCCCAACGCCGCGATCCGGAACCTGATCCGCGAGGACAAGATCCACCAGCTCTACTCGACCATGCAGTCCGGACAGGCCAAGTTCGGAATGCAGACGTTCAACCAGTCCCTCGCGACCCTGTACCTGAAGAAACAGATCACGCTCGAGGCGGCGCTCTCTCGCTCGTCGATGCCGGACGAGCTGCAGGAGCTGATCAACCGGGGCGTCGGCGTCAACGTGCCGACGTCCGGGGCCACCGCCGGAAAGAGGTAGTCCATGCCGAATTACGCCTGGAAGGGAAGAAACCGCACCGGCCTCGTCCAGGAGGGCGTGCTCGCCGCCGACACCAAGGAAGTCGCGCTGGCGACTCTCCGGCGTCAGAACATCGTCGTCACGGGCATCCGGGAGCGCGGCAAGGAGATCTCGCTCACCAAGATGGGCTTCCGGGTCCCGCCCAAGATCCTGGCGGTCTTCACCCGCCAGTTCTCGGTCATGATCGACGCGGGGCTCCCGCTCGTCCAGTGCCTCGAGATCCTCGCGAACCAGCAGGAGCACAAGAACTTCGCGAAGATCCTCCTGCAGGTGCGCCAGGACGTCGAGGCGGGCTCGACCCTGGCCGACGCGATGCGCCGCCACCCGAAGGCCTTCGACGATCTCTACGTCAACATGGTCGCCGCCGGCGAGGCGGGCGGTATCCTCGACACGATTCTCCAGCGCCTCTCGACGTACATCGAGAAGGCCGTCAAGCTGCGCTCGCAGGTCCGGGCCGCCCTCATCTATCCGGTCGCGGTCATCTGCATCGCGGCCATCGTCGTCGCGGTCATCCTCCTGAAGGTCATCCCGACCTTCGCCGCTCTCTTCACGAGCCTCGGCGCCGAGCTCCCGTTCCCGACGCGCGTGGTCATCGGGGCCTCCAATTTCCTCGCGCGCTACTTCATCTTCTTCGTCATCGGCATCGCCGCGTTCATCTTCTTCTTCCGGCGCTACTACAAGACCTACCGGGGGCGCCGGGTCGTCGACGGCTTCATGCTGAAGGCCCCGATCCTCGGCATGATCCTGCGCAAGATCGCGGTCGCGCGGTTCTGCCGGACGCTCGCGACCCTGACGTCTTCGGGCGTGCCGATCCTCGAGAGCCTGGACATCACCGCGCGCACGGCCGGCAATGCGATCGTCGAGGACGCGATCGTCGAGACGCGCAAGAGCGTCGAAAACGGCAAGACCCTGGTCGAGCCGCTCAAGGACTCCGAGGTCTTCCCCAACATGGTCGTCCAGATGATCGGCGTCGGCGAGCAGACGGGCGCCCTGGACTCGATGCTCAACAAGATCGCCGAGTTCTACGAGGACGAGGTGGACATCGCCGTGGCGGGCCTCGTCAAGCTGCTCGAGCCGGTCATGATCTTCATCCTCGGCGTCGTCATCGGCGGCATCGTCATCGCGATGTACCTCCCGATGTTCACGCTGATCAACAAGATCGGATAAAGCGAGTTGTCAGTTCGCAGTTCTCAGCTCTCAGTTCCGAAACTGACGACTGACAACTGTAACTGACGACTCGTCCATGGACGACTCCCCTCTCCGGCGTTCGCTCTTCTGGCTGACGACGGTCCGCATCGTCGTCCTCGTCATGATTCTCCTGTCGGCGATCCTGGTCCAGGCCGGGTCGGGGGCCGAGGTCGCGATCTCGTACCTGTACGGCCTCTGCGCGGCCGCGGTCGTCCTCTCGGTCTTCGACTGGACGCTCGGCCGCCTCCTGCCGACGCGCGCCGAGGCCTACCTCCAGATCCTCGGCGACCTCGGCCTCGTGTGCGTGCTCGTCTACTCCTCGGGCGGAATCTCCTCCGTCTTCACCTTCCTGTATCTCGTGGTCATCGGCGCCGCCGCGTTTCTTCTCTACCGCACGGGCGCCCTCATCATCGCCTCGGCCGCCGCCCTGCTGCACGGCCTCATGGTGGAGCTGACGGCCTACGAGGTCCTCGCCCGCCCGGCCCTCGCCCCGACGCCCCACTCGAGCGTCGAGCGGATCGGCTACAACCTCACGATCACGGTCGCCGGTTTCTACGGCGTCGCCTTCATGGTGTCCTACCTCTCCGAGAAGCTCCGCGGCGCCCGCGAGGAGCTCGGCGAGCGCCAGAAGGCGCTGTCCCGCATCCAGACCCTCTACGCCAACGTCATCGCCTCGATGTCCTCGGGGCTCGTCACGGCGGACTCTCGCGAGCGCGTCACGTTTCTCAACCAGGCGGGCGGAGACATCCTCGGCATCGTGCCCGCACGCGCGGTCGGCAAGCGGCTCGCGGAGATCGGCCTCGTCCTGCCGAGCGACTGGGCCGAGATCCGCCAGCGCACGCGCGGCCGGGAAGGCTTCCGTGCGGAGATCGACGTCGAGCGAGGCGCCTCGCGGCGCGTCATCGGCTACTCCGTGCGCGCCCTCAAGGATCCGGACGGCCAGGACGCCGCGCTCATCGTTTTCCAGGACCTCACCGAGGTCAAGAAGCTCGAGCGGCAGGCGCGCTTCAACGAGCAGCTCGCGGCCGTCGGCGAGCTCGCGGCGGGAATCGCGCACGAGATCCGCAATCCGCTGGCGTCGATCTCCGGCTCGGTCCAGGTCCTCTCCCACGAGCTCTCGGTCGGCTCGGCCGAGCGGCGCCTGATGGAGATCATCGTCTCCGAGTCGAATCGTCTCTCCAAGATCCTCGAGGAGTTCCTGCGCTTCGTCCGCCCGCAGGAGCGCCGCGTCGCGCGGTTCGACGTCGCGGGGAACATCCAGGAGGTCCTCGACCTCTTCAAGCTGTCGGACGAAGTGTCCGACGCGCACCGCATCGAGGCCGACGTTCAGCCGGCCGAATCGCTGCTGTCCGGCGACCGGGACCAGATCCGGCAGATCATCTACAACGTCGCCAAGAACGCCGTCCGCGCGATGCCCGAGGGAGGGACGCTCCGCGTCGAGGGCCGCGAAGACGCGGCCTGGTATAGCATCAAGTTCCGCGACACCGGCCGGGGGATGAGCGTGGAAGAGCTGGCCCGCATCTTCACGCCCTTCTCCACGGCCTTCGACGGAGGAACCGGGCTCGGCATGGCGATCGTCCGGCGCATCGTCGAGGACCACGGGGGCGCGATCGACGTGGAATCCAGGCCGGGAGAAGGAACGACCGTGACGATACTGCTGCCGCGCGAAGCCGGCGCCCGCGTGACGACGGGACGGACGGCCCCGAGCCCGGAGGCCGTCCAGTGAGCGGCCCGCGGCTCCTGATCGTCGACGACAACAAGTCTCTCCGGGACATGCTCGCATTTCTGTTCCACAAGCAGGGATTCGAAGTCCTCACGGCATCCAACTATGCGGAAGGCCTGACCGCCGCAGAGAGCGGCAACCCCGACGTCCTGCTTTGCGACATCCGCATGGGGGATGACGCGCCGACCGGCCTGGATCTCCTCAAGAAACTCCGCGACCAGAAGATCGAGACGCCGGTCATCATGATCACGGCCCATACCTCCACGGAGGACGCGATCGAGGCGATGAAGCGGGGCGCCGTGGATTACATCTCCAAGCCCTTCAACAACGACGAGCTGGTCCTCGTCGTGCGCCGGGCCCTCGGCGAGAAACAGCTCCAGGACGAGAACCTGTACCTGCGCCAGGAGCTTGCGGGCAAGTACACCTTCGCCAACATCATCGGGCGCGGCAGCCGCATGCAGGAGATATTCCGAACGATCGAGCGGATCGGAAAGGTCTCCTCCACGGTCCTGCTGACGGGCGAGAGCGGGACGGGCAAGGAGCTCATCGCCCGCGCCATCCATTTTTCGTCCATCCGCAAGGACCGCAAGTTCGTGTCGATCAATTGCGGAGCGCTCCCGGAGACGCTGCTCGAATCGGAGCTCTTCGGGCACGAGCGCGGGGCGTTCACCGGCGCGGTGCGCGAGAAGCGCGGCCTCTTCCAGGAAGCCGACGGCGGGACGCTCTTCCTCGACGAGATCTCCGAGACGACGCCGACGATGCAGGTCAAGCTGCTGCGGGCGATCCAGGAAAAGCTCATCCGGAAGGTCGGGGGCAACGACGAGGTCTCGGTGGACGTGCGCATCATCGCCGCGACCAACCGCGACCTGACCGACCTCGTCGCCGAGAGCCGGTTCCGCGAGGATCTCTACTACCGGATCAACGTCATTCCGATCGCGCTGCCGCCCCTGAGATCCCGCGCGGAGGACATCGCGCCGCTGACCTCGCACTTCATCACGGCGATCTGCAGGGAACAGAAGATCCCGGAAAAGAGGATCTCGATCGAGGCCATGCGGCTGCTCGAGGCCTATCCCTGGCCCGGCAACGTCCGCGAGCTCGAGAACACGCTCGAGCGCACCGTGGCCCTCGAAGCGGGACCGGTCATCAACGCGTCGAGCCTGCCCGAGGCGATCGTCCTCGGCGTCCGGACGCGCGTTCCCGATTTCGAGAGCCTGCCCGAGGAGGGAATCAACCTCGAGGCGTACCTCGAGACCGTGGGCAAGCGCCTCATGCGCGAGGCGCTCGATCGCTGCGGCGGCGTCCAGACGAAGGCGGCCGAGCTGCTCCACATGTCCTTTCGGTCCTTCCGCTACTACGCCAAGAAATACAACCTCGTGCACCGCGAAGAGATGTACGAGGGCGAGGACGACGGCCCGGCCGAGGCGAAGGGCGGCCCCGCTTGATCAGGCGAGGGTTCACCGCGGCCGCAGCCGCCGCCGTTTTCGCTTCGGCCTGCGGGGCGGCGCCCGGAGGCTCCGCGGCCGGGCCGACGCCGGCGGCCTCCGCCCCGGCGTCCGCCGTGTCGGGCCCGCGCGCCGAAATGCCCTCCGGCGCGGTGTATCGCCTCGAGCTCGCGCTCACCCCCGAGCAGCAGACCCAGGGACTCATGTACCGCGAGAGCCTTCCGGATCGAACGGGAATGCTCTTCGTGTTCCACGAGTCCGGCACACATCATTTCTGGATGAAGAACACCATGATCCCGCTCGACATGATCTGGATGGACGAAAGCGGCAAGGTGATCTTCGTCTCCGCGGACACTCCGCCGTGCCGCGCCGAGCCCTGCGCGACGTACGGTCCGGAGGTGCCCGCGCACCAGGTCCTCGAGATCGCCGGCGGCATGGCGGCGAAGGAGAAGGTCACCGCCGGCTCGACGTTGACGCTCCTCGACACCTCGGGCGGCGGCCCCTCCCAGTAGCCGTCCACGCAGGATCAGCGTGGACTCTCGGCGGGCGCAGCTCGGTCGAGATCGCGGTCCGCGGGGTTCCTGAGCCAGAACTCGACTTCGCCCTTTCGGTAGAAGGGATGAAAGTTCTCGTGGATGTAGGCATTCACGAGCGGCGCGCGCTTCGAGTTCGCGACGCCGTCGATCATTGCAAACCAACTCGTCGAGCTCATGAGAACGCCGCGCACGCGCGGGTTGCGCTCGATTGCCCCGATGACCTCCCGCTGCGCGCTCTCCGATTCGAAGAATCCGACCTCGCCATATCGGATCGGACACTCGCGGTCGAAAAGGTAGTAGAGGCCCGGCATGCTCGAAAAATCGAGCCAGGTGTCGGTGTCGCGAAAGCCGGCCCGTTGCAGCGCCTCCCCGGTCGCCTCCACGAGCGCGGCGTCGCCACTCGAGTACAGGCCTCCGTGAGCCCGACGCGGCTCCGAGAGGGCGACCAGCCCGGGCGGAGGTTGGGCCCTCGAAATCGCGTCGGCGGCTATGACGACGAGCGGCACCGGCCTGCGCAGCGAGCGAGCAGGACGAGCGCGGTTGCTGGAATCCAGGCGCGAGGGCTCGTCCACGGCCTCCCTCCCCGCAGCCATCGGGCGAGAAGCAGCAGCCCGATCGGAACGACCAGGGCTCCGTACCCGGTGTGGAGGCGCTCCAGGACGGAGAGCGGCGAGAGCGCGGCCCACGCGCAGATCGGCAGCACGGAGCGGGCGCGAGAGCCGACCGCGGGGGCGCGCGGAAGCCACGCCCCGAGAAGGACGACCGAAACCGCCACGAATCCGTAGAGGAGCAGGGTTTCGTTCGCGATCGCGGCCATGACCGGCGGCCCGTTGCCGGCAAGGGCGACTCTCGGAAACCCGAGCGCGTACACCGGCAGCAGGGACGGCACGAACACGAACGTCGTGCGCAGGAACTCTCCGAAAATCCCGTGGGCCGCGAAAAAGAGCGCGATCGCGCCTCCGGAGGTCAGGGCGCCGAGGGCGAGCCGGCGCAGGTGATCGCCGCGCCGCCCCCGCGCGACCCAGAGCGCCACGGCGACGCCCCCGGCGGCGTAGAGCGCGAATTCGACCGCGATGCAGAGGCACAGGGGCAGCGCCATGCCGCACGCCGCCCACGCTCGGGGTTTTCGACTTCGGGACGCGTAGAGCGCCAGGGCCAGCGTCCAGAGCGACGCCGTCGCCCGGAACAGCTCGAGCTGAGGTGCGAAGAGGAACGACAGGAGGAGGCCGCCGAACGCGACGGCGGGGTTTCCGGTCGCGGCATACCCGACCGCGTAGAAGGCGGGCCAGAAGAAGGCGCCGGAGATCTTTTCTCCTCGCTTCAGGCCCGCGTAGTCGTCGCCGAAGAACCGCAGCTGCGCCAGGGCGAGCAAACCGTCGCTGACGAGGCCGTGGACGGGGAGGACGTCGCGATAGGGAAGCTTCCCGCGCATGTACTCGGAGGCCGGCAAAAGCGCATGACCGTCCTCGAAGACGCTCACGATGTACGGCGCCCGCATGCCGGCGGCGGCCATCGCGGTCACGCTGCCCGGCAGCAGCGCGACGAGAACGAGCGAGCGCGCGATTCGCGCGGCGGCCGGGCGGACGATGGCGACGAGGCGAGCGAGCGCCGGCAGCGCGTAGGCCGCAAGACCGACGCTCCACCAGAAGGCGTTCGGTCTCGATCCGAGCAGGGCGAACGGCAGGACCGGAGCGGCGGCGCCGAGGTAGGCGGCGCCCTCCTCGAGGCGTCCGGCGCCGAGCGCGGCCGCGAGGCCGAGGCTGCAGAGGAGAAGCACGGCGAGCTCGACGAACGGGGCGACCCACCCTGCCCCGAGGGGCGTGACGAGAAAGACCCACGCGGTGAGGGCGTGAGCCGCGACCGCCGGGATCAGGATCCGCGGCGGGGCCGCGGCTCTCCGACGCCCCGGAACCGGCCGGCGCGGCCCGGCTCCGGCCCGACAGGTCCGCGTGCGGGGACCGTTGAAGCGCCACGCCGCCGCGCCCCCGGCCATCGGCAGCAGCACGACCACGAGAAGGCGCAGCACCTCGCCCCGCGGATCGAATCCGGCGGCGGACGCATGACCCGGAAGCTGGCCCGCCGCGGCGCGCAACGACAGCCGCGGCCAGACCAGGAGGGCGATCCCGAGGCCGAGCAACGAGCCGGCCACCGCGCCGAGAGATCTCCGCTGCTTCGGGCTCGTCATCGGCTGGATCGGTTTACGGACGCGCTTGCCCGATCGTCGAGCCCATGACGCTCAGGGCTCGAAGAGAAAGAGTCCGTCTCCCATCGTCCCGACGTAGACGCGTCCGCCCTCGACCTCCGCCGCCGAGGCGAGCATCAGGTCGTCGCGCGGGCTCGTGAAGGCCTTGCGGCTGCTGCCCTCCTGCCAGAGAAGCGTCCCGCCGACTTCCTGGAGCGTGAAGTAGTCGCTCGACGGTTTCGCGGCCGGCATGAAGATTCCGCCGCCGAGAGCGGCCTTCTTCCGCGTGGACCAGCTGATGCCGTCCCAGTAGGCGATGGTCGCCCCGGCGCGCACTTCGACGATCGGGCCGCCGTTCGGATCGGCGAGCAGCTCCGCCGTCTCGACGGCGCGCAATCCGCCGGGCACGGCGGAAAAGCGGGTCCCGTCGGAGCTCGCGAAGAGCCCCTCGGTCGTGACGACGAGGGGCTTTTCGAACGGAGAACCGTAGACGACGAGGGGCGCACCCGAGGGCGGCTGGGCCGGAGCCTGCCAGCGCACCCCGCCGTCGAAGGAGACCTTCAGTCCGGCCGAGCTCGACACGAGGAGCGCGGTCCGGCCGTTCGGCGCGCGAAACGCGGCCAGTGAAGCGGTCGCCGGCAGCGGGTCCCTCGAGACCTGGCGCACCTGCCGGCCCGTCGCCTCCCACACGCCGGTCTCCTCGCCCGCGAACGCGCGGTAGAAGTAGACCCGCGACGGATCGTTGGGATCGGCCGCGAGCTCCGTCACGCGGGCTTCCGGCAAGCCGCGAGACCCCGCCTCGAGCGTGCGTCCCTCGTCGTCGGACGTGAAGACGCCCTCGCCTTCGGTTCCGACGTAGAGACGGCCGGTCTTGGGATCCACCTCGAGCGCCGTGACCACCAGCGACTCGCGAGAAATCCGATTCCAGGTCAGCCCGCCGTCCTCGGAGCGGTGCAGGCCGCCGACCGTCGCCGCGTACACGACTCCGGGACGCGTCGGATCCCGCCGCACGGCGTGCGAGCGCCGGTTCGTGAATCCGCTCGTGAACCGCGTCCACCGGTCGCCGCCGTCGCGCGACCGATAGACCCAGCCGCACGTCGAGACCCAGATGTCGCGCGTGTCGGCCGCCGCGAAATCCCAGGCGTAGACCGTCGCATCGAGGACCATGCCGTCCGCGATGCGGCTCCACGATGCGCCGCCGTCCCGCGTCCGGAACGCCTGCCGCCAGGTGCCGGCATAGAGCGTCTGACGGTCGGCCGGATCGAACGCGAGCGACTCGACCTGCTGGAGACCCTCGACGCCCTGGCCCGTCCGCGTCCAGGTTCGCCCTCCGTCGGCCGAGAGACGGACGCCGTCGTCGCCTCCGGCCGCGAGCAGCCTCGGCGCGCCGGGAGCCAGCGCCAGCGCGCGCGCCGGGACGCTCTTCTCCGACTTGAGGAGGACCGTCCAGGTCTCTCCGCGATCGTCGCTCTCGACGAAGAGACCGCCGCCGAGCTCCCCGACGAGACCCGCCCAGAGCCGGCCCCGAACCGCCGGATCGGCGGCGAGGGCGGTCACGTAGTACCCGGGAAAGGCCGGTCCCGGTTTCAGCGCGCCCCATGTCGCGCCGGCGTCGCGCGAAACGTAGAAGTTGCCGCGGGACGTCCCGCAGTACACGACGCCCGCCTCGAAGGGATCGAGCGCGAAGGCGCGCACCTCGGCGCCCCAGACCGGAAGCCTCCACCAGGCCGCGGCTTCGGCGTCGGCGGCCAGGGCGAGAAGGGCCGCGGCCGCGAGCGGCGCGAGCGCCCCCCGGAGCCGCCGTCGTCTGTTCACGTTCACCTCCGTATTGTAAGGGCTCGGCTCTCCCCTTTCGCGGCGTCTCCCGCCGCGTGGCCCTTCTCTTTTCGAAGCCGGGGCCTCGCTTTGCTCGGCCCCGCCTTCGACGCGGCGTTCTCCCGCCGCGAGGGGCTACACTGGTCTCATGGCCAAGATCCGCGTCGCCGTTTTTCCGGCTGCCGGGCTCGGAACGAGGTTTCTTCCGGCCACCAAGGCGCAGCCCAAGGAGATGCTGCCGCTCGTGGACCGACCCCTGATCCAGTACGTGGTCGAGGAGGCCCGGGACGCCGGGATCGACCGCATCGTCATCGTGACCGGACGCGGCAAGAACGCCATCGAGGACCACTTCGATACCTCCTTCGAGCTCGAGAAGATGCTCGAGGAAAAGGGCAAGAACGGGCTGCTCGAGGAGGTGCGCGAGGTCGCGGAGATCATGCCGGTCTCCTACGTGCGCCAGAAGCAGGCCCTCGGGCTCGGCCACGCGGTGCTCCAGGCGAAGGATCTCGTGGGCGATCAGCCGTTCGCCGTGATGCTCGGCGACGACATCGTGGATGCGGACGAACCCTGCATCGGACAGATGATGCGGGTCTACGAGCGGCGCGGAAACCCCGTCATCGCGCTCCAGGAGGTCCCGCGCTCCGAGACGCGGCAGTACGGCATCGTCGCGGGCGAGAAGCAGGAGGACCGCGTGGTCCGGATCACGGACATGGTCGAGAAGCCCTCGCCGGAGGCGGCGCCCTCGAACCTCGCGATCATCGGCCGCTACCTGCTGCCGCCGGAGATCTTCGGCATCCTCGAAGAGACGAAACCCGAGGTCGGCGGAGAGATCCAGCTGACGAGCGCCCTGAAGACGCTGCTCCAGCGTCGGCCGATCGACGGATACCTGTTCGAGGGCCGCCGCTACGATGCCGGCGACAAGCTCGGATTCCTCAAGGCGACGGTGGAGTTCGCGTTGAAGCGCGAGGATCTGGGAGGGCCGTTCCGAGAGTACCTGAAGGGTCTCGAGCTGTAGTCGCGGAGAGCCGGAGGCGGAAGAAAGAAGGACCCTGGGCTAATCCGAAGAGGCCTTCTTCTCCTTCTTCTCGGCTCTCTTTTCGGCCTTCTCCGATTTTCCGGCCTTTTCCGACTTGTCCGACTTGTCCGACTTGTCCGATTTGTCCGATTTGTCCGTTTTGCTGTCGGACTTCTCGCCGGCGCCCTTCGACCCCTCCCCGGAACCGGAGCCCGAGCTCGAGCCCGGCGCGGAGCCTCGCGCGTAGTCGGTGATGTAAAAGCCGCTTCCCTTGAACTGAATCGCGGGCGCGGAGATGGCCTTCTTCAGCTTCCCGCCGCAATGCGGACAGACTTTCAACTGCGGGGCGCCGACGCGCTGAATCATTTCGGTCGTCTTCTTGCACGACCCGCAGACGTATTCGTACAGGGGCATGTCGAAATCCTAACAGCAGTCCACCCGTAGAATGGTCCCGTGACCACCGTCTCCGAGGCGCTCGCCATCGTGCGCGCCGCCTGCCTTCCCTGTCCGGCCGAACGGGCGCCGCTCGCCGAGGCCGCCGGACGCGTTCTCGCCGAGGACCTGGCGAGCGACGTGGACTGGCCTCCCTTCGATACGTCCGCCATGGATGGCTACGCCGTCCGCGTCGAGGAAGCCGCAGGCGGCCGGCCGCTCGGCGAGCGTGCGGGCCTCGTGGCCGCGGGAGACCTGCCTCCCGCCCCGCTCGGCGGCGGCGAAGCCGTTCGCGTCATGACGGGAGCGCCGATTCCGCAGGGCACCGAGGCCGTCGTGCCTGTCGAGAAGGTGCGGCGCGAAGGCGGACGGGTCGTCGCCCTGTCCGCGCCCCGGCCGGGAGAGCACGTGCGCCGGCGCGGCGAGAGTCTCCACGCCGGATCCCGGCTGCTCGAACGCGGGCGCCGGCTCGGCCCTTCGGAAATCGCGCTGGCGGCCCTCGCCGGAGCGGACCCGATCTCCGTCCATGCCCGGCCTCGCGTGACCATCGCGGTCACGGGCAACGAGCTCGTGGCCGCCTCGAGCAAACCCGGGCCCGGCCAGCTTCGCGACTCGAACGGTCCGATGATCGCGGCTTTGTGCGAGGAGCGCGGCGCCCTCGCCTTCCGCCGCGCCGCCGTCGCCGACGAAGACTCCGAGGTCCGGCGCCTCTTCGCCGAGGCTGGCGTCGGCGCGGACCTGCTCGTGACGAGCGGCGGCGTGTCGGCCGGCGACCTCGACCTGCTCCCTCGAGCCGCGGAGAAGGCGGGCTTCGAGCTGCTCTTCCACGGCGTCCTCATGCGCCCCGGGAAGCCGGTCGTGTTCGCCCGAAGGGGGCGGTCCCTCTGGCTGGGACTGCCCGGCAATCCGGTGTCGACCTCGGTTTGTTTCCATCTCTTCGGCGCCATGGCCCTCGACGCGCTCGCGGGGTCGACGAACCCGGGCCCCGCGTTCATCTCGGCGCGCGTGGCCCGCGACGTTTCCGTTCGCGGCGGGCGGGAGACCTTCCGCGACGGAGTCCTCGCGTCGGACGGCTCGGGTCTGGAATTCTCACCGCTCGACGGCCTCGGAAGTCACGACCTGGCCGCGCACGCCAGGGCGAACGCGCTGCTTCGCATCCCGGCCGGAGAAGGCGGTCTCGCGGCGGGGGCTCTCGCGGAGTGCCTCCTGCTTCGGGCTCTCCGTTGACGCGCCCCGCGAAGACGTCCGCTTCGACCGAGATCCGGCATCGACGCGCCCGGGCCCCGGACGGTGTCTCGATCGCCTACACGCTCTGGCGCCGTCCGGCGCGCGAGCTCCTGGTCCTGGCGCCCGGCTTCTGGCGGGTCCGTCTCGGACGCGAGAATCTCTTTCTCGCCCACCACTTTCTGCGCCGGGGCTACGACGTCGCCGCGCTCGACTTCCGGGGTCACGGCGACAGCGGCGGCGGCTATGCCTTCGGCGCGGCGGAGCACGGCGACTTCCTGACCGTCGTCGACGAGCTCGTCGGACCGGGCCGGATGTACGAGCGCTTCGCCGTCGTCGGCCTCTCGATGGGCGGCTCGATCGCGGCCGGGGCCCTGGCGGAGCGGCCCGACCTGCCGTGCCGCGCCCTCGTCATGATCTCCTCGCCCGCAGACCTTCGCGCGCTGCGGCCGAAGCCCTGGAGGCTCGGCGCGCTCCGGCAGGTCCGGCTGCGGCACGCCGTGCGCGTTCCCCGACTGGCCGCGAAGGCGCTGAACGCGCCCTGGCCGCGCGCGGCCGAGGCGGTCGGACGGCTTCCGTTTCCCAAGCTCATCGTGACGTCCGCCGGCGATTGGCTGGTCGACCCTTCGCACGGCCTCGTCCTGGAGAAGGCCTCGGCGCGGCCCGTGGACCATGTCCACCTGGATCTGCCGGGCTCGCTCCATGCCGACGGCCTCGTCGCCGCGGTCCCGGTCCGCCTCCTGCGCGTGCTCGATCGGTGGCTCGGAGAGAACGCGCCGCCCGAATGAGCCGGCGCCGAAGCGGCGCCTGAGCGTTTTCTCAACACGGGTCCGGGGCACGGCGGATGCATAGAATCGGGAGATGGAGCTGCGTCGGGTTGCGATCACCGGCATCGGATGCCTCGCCCCCAACGGCAACGGCCGCGAGGCCTTCGGTCGCGCTCTGCGCGCCGGCACGAGCGGCGTTGAGCGGATCTCGCTCTTCGACCCGGAGGGCCTTCCCGCGACGATCGCCGGGGAGCTGAAGGGCTTCGAGCCCGCCGTCCACCTCGAGGCCAAGGACGTCCGCCACGTCTCGCGCGCCGTTCCCATGGCGATCGCGGCGTCGGCCGAAGCGTTCGCGGACGCGTCCCTCGATCCCGAAGCGCTGTCCGTGGAGGACCGGCGCGAGATCGGCGTCCTGCTCGGGTCGGGAGGCGGACCCATCGAGTTCTCGGAGCGGATGTATCACCTCTACTACACGAACCAGGTCAAGAAGGCGTCCGTCTACGCCATCCCGTCCGGAACGATCGGGACGCTGTCCTCGGAGATTTCGATGCGCTTCGGGCTGCGTGGCGCATCGCACGTCGTCTCGACCGGCTGCACCTCGTCCACCGATGCGATCGGCTACGCGTACCGCACGATCCGGTTCGGCCTCGGGCACACGGTGCTCGCGGGCGGCGTGGACGCCACGGTCGTGCGCGGAATCATGGAGGGCTTCGCGATGATGCGGATCGTGTCGACGGCCTGGGAACGGGAGCCGGCCCGGGCGTCGCGCCCCTTCTCGACGGATCGGGACGGCTTCGTGCTCGGCGAAGGCGCGTGGATGTTCGTCCTCGAAGACCTCGAGCGCGCCCGGGCCCGAGGCGCCCGCGTCTACGCGGAGATCCGCGGGTATGGCTCGACCTGCGACGCGCACCACCGGGTCCGTCTCGACGAGACCGGAGAGGAGCCGGCGCGCGCCATGGCGCTCGCCCTCGAGGAGGCCGAGCTTCCGGCCGCCGAGCTCGACTACGTCGCCTACCACGGCACGTCCACGCTGTTGAACGACCGGGTCGAGACGCGAGCGGCTCGACGCGTGCTCGGGAAGGCGGCCGGACGCGTCCCGGGATCGTCGATCAAGTCCATGATCGGCCACGCCCAGGGCGCCTGCGGCGCGGCCGGTCTCGCCGCGACCGTCCTCGGGATGCGCGACGGGTTCCTCCCGCCCACCATCAATCTCGAGCGCGCCGACCCCGAATGCGATCTCGACTACGTGGCCAACGAGGCACGGCGCGCCTCGATCGGAAACGCGCTGTGCAACACGATCGGCTTCGGCTCCAAGAACAGCGCCCTCGTCGTTTCTCGAACGCCGTGAGCCTGCTCGTTCCTCCCCGGCGGCCCAGCCGGGAGCTGCTCGACGATCCGAGGCTCCCCTCCGAAGAGATGCGGCGCTCGCTCGAGGACATCGACCTCGTCCATCGCCGGTGGCGCGGCGCGCACGCTCTCGTCCGCCATCTCGCCCCTCGAATTCGGGCGATCGGGCGCCCGGCCCGCATCCTCGACGTGGGCGCCGGCTCCGGCACCGTCGCCCAGCGGCTCGCCGCCGCGCTCTCGCAACGGGGCGGCCGGGCCCGCGTCGTGGCGCTCGACCTGCAGTGGCGCCACCTCGCCGCCGGGCGAACGCTCTGCGGTCCGGCGCGGCCCCCCGCCGTCGGCGCCGACGCGTTCCGGCTCCCGTTTCCCGACGGGGCCTTCGACTTCGCCGTCTCGACTCTCTTCATGCACCACTTCTCTCCTCCCGAGAACCGCGCGCTCCTGTCGGAGTTTCTGCGCGTGGCGCGCCAGGGCTTCGCCGTGCTGGATCTGCGGCGCCACGTCGTGCCGACGCTCACGCTGGATCTCGCGGGGCGGATCTTCTTTCGGACGCACGTCTCGATCCGGGACGGCGTGGCTTCGCTGCGCCAGGCCTACACCCGCACAGAAGCCGCCGCGCTCGCGCGGGCGGTCTCGCCGAGCGGCCGGGCCGTGGACGTCTTTCCCTTCGGAATCCTCGTCACGGGCGGCCCGTGACCGAATACGACGCCGTCGTGATCGGCGCGGGCCCGGCGGGCTCGGCCGCCGCGGCGGCGCTCGCCTCACGCGGACGGCGCACGCTCGTGCTCGAGCGGGACCGGTTTCCGCGGCGCAAGGTCTGCGGCGAGTTTCTCTCGGGTCGCGCGCGCGAGAGCCTGGCGCGACTGGACCTGCTCGCGGCAATCGCCGGCGAGGCCGAACCGATCGAGCGGGGGTCGCTGCACCTTCGTCGGGCCCGCTCCGTCCCGTTCGCGCTCGCCTCCCGTGCCTTCGGGATCTCCCGCCGGCGACTCGACACGCTTCTGGCTCGCCGTGCGGAAGAGCTCGGCGCCGAGCTTCGCTTCGGCGCGCGCGTCCTCTCGGTCGAGCCCGGGCCTCGCGGCGGCGCTCGGCTGCGGGTGGCGGCGGCGGGCGGCGAGGAGGAGATCCTCGGGCGCGGCGTCGTCGGCGCGTGGGGGCGCTGGGATGTCCTCGATCGGAGCCTCGGGCGCGGCGTTCTGCGGCGCCGCGGGCGCTTCTCCGGATGGAGCCGCGACTACGACGGCGTCCCCGGCCTGTTCGCCCGCGAAGTGCGGCTCTATCTCTTCCCCGGCGGCTACTGCGGCCTCTCGAGGGTCGAGCACGGCCGGATTCACCTCGCCGGCGTGATCTCGGAGCGTCGGCGCCGAAGTCTTCCGAACGGATGGCAGGCCGTCGTCGCGCACGCCCGCTTTGGCAATCCGGAGCTCGATCGCGACCTCGCCCCGCTGGACGGCCGGGAGTCGCCGGAAGGCGACCTCGGCACCGGACCGATCTACTTCACGACCAAGCGCCGCGTGGAAGGTGGAGCGCTCATGGCCGGAGACGCGGCCGGAGTGATCGACCCGTTTCTCGGCGAGGGAATCGCGGCCGCGATGGCGTCCGGGATCCTCGCGGGCGAGGCGCTCGACTCGGCGCTCGCCGGTCGACTCTCGATGGAATCCGCCGCGGAGGAATATGCCCGAGCCTGGAAGCGGGAGTTTCGCGGCCGGGTCGGCTGGGGATCGGCGCTGCGGCGGCTCATGCTTCACCCGGCGGCGGCATCGCTCGCGGCCCGGCTGGGCGGCGAGGGCCTCGTGCGGACCGCCCTGACGCGGCTGGCCGCGGGCCGCGCCTGAGTCGCTCTGCTAAAGAAACTTCGCGCCCTCCGGCGTGAAGATGACGTCGTCGATCCGGGCGGGCTGAATGTCGAGATACTCGAGACGGGTCACGGACCGCGCGTTCGGACCGAGGAGATCGTGGATCTCCATCTCGGAGACGGCGGTCTTCCCGCGCACCTTCCGGAACTTCGTGAACGACACCTCGCGGGCCTCCTTGCCGGAGGAAAGGAAGAACAGGAGCTTTCGCGGCAGGTGTTCCCCCTCGGCGTCGAGCCAGAGCGTGACGCGGGGATAGGACGCCTTCGGCGAAGCCGCCGTCAGGTCGAGCACCCGGCAGACATGGCCTTCGATCGTCTCCGTCCCGGGGCGCACCGCGGCCGTGAAATCCTCCGCGAAGCGCATCCGCGCGACGTCGCCGAACGAGGCCCCGCCCATCAGGCGCTGGTTCGGCGTGATCGGCACCGGGTTCTCCGCGCCGGGCACGATCAGCCACATCTTCTGTCCGACCGTCAGCGCCTTGCGCCCGTCGTTCTTTCCGCCGCGGAAGACGATCAGCGCGCGGTCGCGTCCCTTGACGTAGATGTCGAAGTCGGTGCTGCCCGTGTCCTTACCGTTCTCCGACTGAGTGGCGCGCGCCGTGATCTTCGCCTCGCCGAAGGCCGTGCGCGCGTCGTCGACGGCCTGCAGCCACGACTGCACCTCGGCCGCCGAGGGCTCGGGGGATGCCGCCGCCAGAGCGAGGGTTAGCAGCGCCGCGCTAAACATGCGTCAGGGCCTCGACGATCTGGATCCGCGAGGCGCGCCGCGCCGGAAAGTAGGAGGCGATCGCCATCGTCAGGAGCATCGCCGCGAGACCGGCGACGTATGCCAGCGGGTAGAGCTTCACGTCGATTGGCATCCCGTGTGTGCCGCCGGGCGGCGGCGGGAGCATGATTCCCGAGGCGTTCAGCGCGGCCCGTACGATCAGCGCGAGGACGGTCCCGGCGACGCAGCCCGAGAGGGCGATGACGACGCCCTCGGCGAGAAACATCCGGAGGATTCCGGAGGGCCGCGTGCCGATGGCCCTCAGCGTTCCGATCTCCCGAATGCGCTCGGAAACCGCCATCGTCATGACGATCGCGGCCGAGAGGATCACGATCACCACGAGCACCGTGCCGACGAATCCGAAGATGCCGATGTAGAGGAGCTTGACCTGCTCGTAAAACGTCGCGAGCTCACGCCAGTGGCGGACGGCGATCGGATAGCCGGCCTTTTCGAACACGGCCGCCAGCCGCGTGGCCGTCTTCGACTCGCTCGCCCCCTTCCTCAGAAAGACCACGAGCTTCGACACCGTCTCGCCGCTCTGCAGCAGGCGCGAGACCAGGCCGATTCCGGCCGCCACGTAGCGGTCGTTCAACTCCTTGATCCGCACGTCGGCGAGCCCCGTCACGATGCCGTCGACCGCGTTGAGCGAGCCGTCGGGCGTGGTCGCCATCAGCGTCACGCGATCTCCCGGCTTCACGTTCAACGCCGCAGCAAGGCCCGTGCCGAGGACCACACCGTCGTCCCCGTCGCCCGAAAGATACTTCCCCGAGACGATGAGCTCCGGGGCGAGGGTGGCCGCGGCCTCCGGAGCCGGATCGACGCCGACGCCGAGAAACGGCACCGACTTCGCTCCCGTCGTCGCGAGGCCGACGAAGTCGATGCGGGGCAGCACGGAGGCGACCGCGGGGTCCGCGGCGGCGAGCGCGCGAGCGCGCTTCGCGTCGGGCAGGCCGAACTCGAGCGTGGTCTCCTCGGCCTTTCCGACGGCGCGGCGATCCACGATCTGCAGGTCGCCCACGCTCTTGATCGTGCCGTCCTTCAGGCCCTCGAAGGACTGCGCGATGAATCCTCCGGCCAGCGCGAAGGCGGCGAAGCCGAACGCCACGACGGCGATCATCAGGAAGCTGCGGCGTTTCTGGCGCACCAGGTTTCGCCAGGCGAGGGCGAGCGAGCTCATGTCCACGTATCCGAGGCCAGGGCGCCGTCGTGCAGGGTGACGACTCTTCGTGCGCGCGAGACGACGAGGGCGTCGTGGGTGGCGAAGAGAAAGGCGACGCCGCGGGAGGCGTTGATCGCCTTCATCAGGTCCAGGATCTCCTCCGCCGTATGGGAATCGAGGTTCGCCGTGGGCTCGTCGGCGAACACCACCGACGGGCCGTTGGCCAGAGCGCGCGCGATCGCGACGCGCTGGCGCTGGCCGCCCGACAGCAGGTCCGGACGGACCGAGAGCTTCTCCGAGAGGCCGACCGACGACAGCAGCTCACGCGCCTTCGCCCGGCGCGCCGCGGCGTCATCGCCGGCGAGCGCCATCGGGTACGCGACGTTCTCCTCGGCGGTGAGCACCGGAATGAGGTTGAACGTCTGGAAAACGAAGCCGAAACGGTCTCGCCGCAGGTCCGAACGCTCGTCTTCCGAAAGCGCCTGGCCGTCGCGCCCGTCCACGCGCACCATCCCCTCGTCCGGCCGGTCCAGCAGACCGAGCAGGTTCAGGAGCGTCGTCTTGCCCGAACCGCTCGGTCCGCGGAGCGCGACGAACTCTCCGGGAGCGATCGACAGGGATACACCGCGGACCGCCGGCACGACCGATTCGCCGAGCCGATAGGAGCGGGAGAGGCCGGCGGCCTCGACGAGAGCGCCCGGCGACGCGGAATTCACGCGGCCGAGTTTAGCGTGTCCTCGCCGAGGCCCCGGCTGCCCGATTACTCCCAGTACGGCTGGACGTTGTAGAAGCCGTAGATCTGCGATCGAACCTGGGCGTCGGTCAGGTCGGGCCAGGCGTTCTTGTCGAAGCCCGGCGCATTCTTGAGCCGATCCTTGGGGACGTCGAGGATGAAGGCGTGGTTCTCCATGTCGAGCGTCATCGCCTGCCAGGGAACGGCGAACAGCTTGTCGCCGACCCCGAGAAAACCGCCGAACGAGAGCACGCAATACGCGACGCGCCCGCTCTCGAGATCGATCATGAGCTCTTCGATCTTGCCGAGATCCTCGTTCTGGGCGTTCCGAACGGAATCTCCCTTGAGCGTCGAAGCGGTGAGTGTGCGGCGTGGAGCGGATACCGTGGCCATGGGACCTCCTGTGAAACGGACTGGTTTCGCCGCCGGACCGTCCGGCGGTCATCGAATTCGGTCCGTGCATTCGCCGTGCCAGCGGCTCGCCGACGTGGCACTTCCGTTGCATCGTGGAGAAACAGGAGATCTCATGAAAAGCAAGGCGGCCATCGGCGGCCATCCGATTCATCCGATGCTCGTGCCGATTCCGATCGGCGCGTTCTTTCTCGCTCTCGTGGGCGACCTGCTTCACGCGGCCACCCCTGCCGACCCGTTCTGGTACGACTTCTCGTTCACCTGTCTCGGAATCGGCCTCATCTTCGCCGTGCTCGCGGCCGTCGCGGGGGCGGTGGACTACCTGGGCGTCAAAATGAGCTCCCGGGCGTTTCGTCTGGCGAGCTGGCACGCCGTCCTGAACGGGGCGGCCGTCGTGCTCTTCGGGTGCACCTTCATCCTGCGCCGCAGCGGCGGGGCCGCGACGGGCTCCCGCTGGGCGGTCGCGTTCATCCTGCTCCTGACGGGCTTCGCGGCGATGGGCGGCGCGGGCTGGCTCGGGGGAAAGCTCGCCTACGAGCACCGGGTCGGCGTCCGCGATGAGCCGCCCGCCCCCTCACGCCCGCGGTCGATCTCCGCGGCCTCCTGAGGCTTCGAGCCATGGGCAAAGCGAGAGGTCGAGGACGTCCGGGACTCGGCGGAGCGCTCGAGCGGTTTTCGCTCGCGGCCATGCGATGGGCCGGGAGCTCGTGGGCCTTCGGCGCGGCGGTGGCCGTAATCGTGGTCTGGGGGCTGACCGGGCCCGTGTTTCACTACTCGGATACGTGGCAGCTCGTCATCAATACCGGCACGACCATCGTCACGTTTCTCATGGTTTTTTTGATCCAGAGGGCCCAGAACAAGGAATCGAAAGCGATCCAATTGAAGTTAAACGAGATCGTGGCGGCCATCGAGGGAGCGAGCAACCGGCTGATCGACGTCGAGGGCCTTTCCGAGGCCGAGATCGACACGCTCCACAAGCATTACGGCGAGCTCGCCAAACTGGCCGGGAAGACCGCCAGCGTCCTCGAGTCGCATTCAATCGAAGAAGCCCGGGGTCGTGCGGCCGCGAAGGCCCGCGGGCAGGCTCGTGACCGGTCCGGCTCGAAATGACCCCGCGAGCCGGGCAGGAATCTTTCCCGGGGCATGACAAGGAGGTTCGATGACCAACTACCAGTTGCCCGACCTGCGCTACGACTACTCGGCCCTGGAGCCGCACATCTCCGGCAAGATCATGGAGCTCCACCACGACAAGCACCACGCGGGCTACGTGAAGGGAGCCAACGAGACGCTCGAGAAGCTCGGCGAGGCGCGGCAGAAGGAAGACTTCACGCGGCTCGGCTCTCTCGAGAAGTCCCTGGCCTTCAACCTGTCCGGACACGTCCTGCACTCGCTCTTCTGGCAGAACATGACGCCCAAGGGCGGCGGCGAGCCGAAGGGCGAGCTCGGCGAGGCGATCAAGAAGGACTTCGGCGGATTCGCGAGCCTCAAGCGCCAGCTCACCGCCGCGGCCTCGACGATCATGGGCTCGGGCTGGGGCGCGCTCGTGTGGGAGCCGCTCGCCGGCCGGCTGCTGACCACCCAGATCTACGACCACCAGTCCAATCTCGCCCAGGCGGGGGTTCCGCTGCTCGTGCTCGACGCGTGGGAGCACGCCTACTACCTTCAGTACCAGAACCGCAAGACCGACTTCTTCGAGGCCGTGTGGAACGTCTGGGACTGGAAGGACGTGGCCGAACGCTTCGCGGCGGTGCGATCGCTCGACGTCGCGCTGGTCGGCGTCACGAAGTAGCCCGGATTGCAGCTTTCTCTCCGCACCCGGCGTCTCGGATCGAGACGCCGGGCCGGGGAGGTGGCCGGCGTCTCTACGGAGTCGTCGTCGGCGCGGGCGGCGTGACGTCGACGGTCGAGGTCGTCGTCGACGTCTCCGTCGAGGCGGCGGGCGTGCCCGACGCCGTCGAGGTGTTCGTCGTCGTGCTGGTTTCCGTCGTCGTCGTCGAGGTCTCCGGCTTCTGACACCCCAGAGAGAGCGCGGCCGCCCCCGCGATCAGAAAAGCAACCAGGGTCAGCGTCCTCTTCATGATCTGTTCCTCCTCAAGAAGGGCCCAAGGTCGAGCCTGCCCGACCGATGTGCAACCCGCATGCCCATTTCCGCTCGGCCGGACCGCCTCAGTCCGCGGGAGACAGGCCGTGGCGGCCGGCGGGCTTTCCGTCCAGCGCCCGGCTGATGTTGACCGCGGCCGAAATGAGGCCGAGGTGGGTGAAGGCCTGCGGAAAGTTGCCGAGCGCCTCGCCCGTGAGGCTGATCTCCTCGGAGTAAAGGCCGAGGTGGTTGGCATACCCGAGCATTTTTTCGAAGGTGAGCCGCGCCTCGTCGACGCGGCCCGAGCGCGCGAGCGCCTCCGCCAGCCAGAACGTGCAGATCGAGAACGTTCCCTCTTCGCCGTCGAGACCGTCGGGAGAGACGCGCGGGTCGTATCTCCGCACGAGGTGATCGCTCTCGAGCTCACGCTGGATCGCGTCGAGGGTGCCGAGCATGCGGGGGTCCGAGGGCGCGACGAACTTCACGAGCGGCGCCAGCAGCAACGAGGCATCCAGGACCTCCCCATCGAGCCGCTGCACGAACGAGTTCTTCTTGCGCGAGAAGCCGCGCTCCATGATCGTCGCGTAGATTTCGTCGCGCTGGGCCGTCCACTTCGCGATGTCCGCCGGGAAGCTGCGCTGGGCCGCCAGCCGGAGGGCCCGGTCGAGGGCCACCCAGCACATCATCTTGGAGAACGTGAACTGCTGCCGGCCGCCGCGCACCTCCCAGATTCCCTCGTCCGGCTCCCTCCATTTTTCGCAGACCCAGTCGGCCAGGCGCCGCACGGCCATCCAGAGATCGTGCGAGGCGGGCTCGCAGTACTTGTTGTAGAGATAGATCGAGTCCATCAGGTCGCCGATGATGTCGAGCTGGAACTGCCGCGCCGCATCGTTGCCGGCCCGCACCGGACGCGATCCGCGATAGCCGTCGAGATGCTCGAGGATCTGTTCGGGCAGATCGGTGCGCCCGTCCACGCCGTAGAGAACCTGCAGGCTGGCGTCGGAGCCGAGGTCGCGGAACCGGCGCTCGAGGAACTGGATGTAGTGGCGCGCCTCGTCGGTGAATCCGACACGAAGAAAGGCATAGACGGTAAACGCCGCGTCGCGAATCCAGGTGTAGCGATAGTCCCAGTTGCGCGAGCCGCCGATTTTCTCGGGCAGGCTCATCGTCGGCGCGGCCACGATCGCTCCGGAAGGCTCGAAGGTGAGGAGCTTCAACGCGAGGCAGGACCGCTTGACCATCTCGCGCCAGCGGCCCGCGTAGTGGCTCCGCCCGATCCAGCTCTGCCAGAAGCTCAGCGTGCGATGGAATTCGCGATTGCACCGCTCGGCGAGGCCGTCTTCGGCGCCGGGCGCCTCGGGCGCCTGCGACAGGAGAAGCGGAATCTCCTCGCCTTCGTGCAGGACGAAATCGGCCGCGACCCCGCCCCCGTCGAGGGCGAGTGGAAGGCCCGTCGCCAGCGCCACCGCGTCGTCCTCCGATGAGAACCGGCAGCCGAAGGAGGTCGGGCTCGGGTGGCCCGGGCGACGCCCGTAATCGAAGACGGGGCGGCATTCCATGCGGAAGGGCATCACCCCGCGGACTCCCCGGACGATGCGGATGATCTGGTGGTCCTCGCGCCGTTTGGGCCCCGTGGGCGGCCGGATCGGCATGAAGTCCACGACCTCTCCGACGCCGTCGGGCGTCAGGAAGCGCGTGACGAGGACGTTCGAGTCCGGAAGATACATCTGCCGCCGGCGCGCCTCCTCCGAGGTGGCGGTGACTCGAAAGAAGCCGCCCTTCTCGGAGTCGAGGAGGGCGCCGAAGAGAGACGGCGAATCGAAGTGCGGCAGGCAGAGCCAGTCGAGCGTGCCGTCCAGGGCGACGAGGGCGACCGTATGGAGATCGCCGATGACGCCGTGGTGCTCGATCGGGGGGTAGTTCACGACACCTCCGCCGGGAGGTAGTCCTCGACGAGGGGAAAGTCCGACAGCGGGTGCGAGGCCGCCGCCCGCAGAAACGTGTCGAGCCAGTGGTGGATGTCGTGCTCGCGAACGACCCGGCGCAACTTGCGCATCCGGAGGCGCCGCTCGGCCTCCGGCATGGTCAGGGCGGTCCGCAGGGCCTCGGCGACGCCCTCCACGTCGAAGGGGTTGACGAGCAGAGCGCCCCGCTGCATCTCGGCCGCCGCGCCCGCGAACTCCGACAGGACGAGCACGCCGTCCCCGTTCACCCGCGACGCGCAGTACTCCTTCGAGACCAGGTTCATCCCGTCCTTGAGCGGCGTGACCAGCGCCACGTCGGCCGCGCGATAGTACGCCGAGAGTCGCGGACCCTCGAGACGGCGGTGGACGTACCGGATCGGCGCCCAGTTTCCCCGGGTGAACTCGCCGTTGATCTCTCCGACGAGGCGATCCACCTGGGTCTTGTGCTTCTGATAGCGCGGGATGTCGGCGCGGCTCGGCACGACCACCTGGACGAGCTTCACGCCGCCCTGGAGGTCCGGGTGGCGCCGCAGCATCGTGCGGAACGCCTCGAGCTTCTGGGTCAGCCCCTTCGTGTAGTCGAGGCGGTCGATGCCGAGGACGAGCTGGCGGCCCTGTTCCGAGGCGCGCATCTCGGCGGCCCGTTCCATGACCTCGGGCCGCCCGGCCCGCCACTCGAAGTCGGCGAAGTCGATCGAGATCGGAAAGGACCCGATCCGCAGCTCCCGCGAAGCCGACCGGACTCTCCAGACCGAGCCGCGGCCGGAGGTCCGCACGTCCGGCAGGAGCAGGCGGAGGCACTGGATGAAGTTGCGTCGGTCGCGCACCGTCTGAAAGCCGACGAGGTCGTACTCGAGCAGCGAGTTGAGGACCTGGAAGCGCCACGGCAGCTTCAGGAACACGTCCAGAGGCGGAAACGGGATGTGCAGGAAAAAGGCCGTCCGGAAACGGCGCCCCCGGGCCGCCAGCGCGGAGGCGACGCGCATCAGGTGATAGTCGTGCACCCAGATGAAATCCTCGGGCGACGCGGTCCGCGCGATGACTTCCGCGAACCGTTCATTGACGGCCTCGTAGGCTTTCCAGTACGACGGGTCGAAGTTGGCGAGCGAGACGAGGTCGTGAAAGAGAGGCCAGACGATCTCGTTCGAGAAGCCGGAATAGAAGCCGTCGCGCTCGGCCGCCGAGAGGGCCACGGGAACGAGCTCGTAGCCGAAGCGTCGCCGGGAGTCGTGGAAGAGCGGCGCCGCGTCGGGCAATTCCTCGCTCGTCGCCCCCGACCAGCCGATCCAGCGGCCTCCCCGATTCTGCAGCACCGGGCGGAGCGCGGTCACCAGGCCCCCGCTGCCCGGCTCGACGACAAAGGCCCCGTCCTCGCCGCGTGCCGCGGTAAAGGGAAGGCGGTTCGAGACGACGACCAGGTTCACGGGCGCGCCCCGAAACACGCCGCGTTCCAGTCCGAAAGAAACTCCAGGACCCCGGCGGGCGGCTCGAGCCAGGCCCGGGCGAGCGTCGGCCGCGGCCGTTCGCTCACCAGCACCGGAAGGCCCCGGTCGCCGAGAGCCGCGAACGCGTCCTCGTCGGTCTGGTCATCGCCGAGGTAGGCGATCGCGGCGTCGGCCCCGAGCTCCGCGAACGCGCGCTCGACCGTCAACCCCTTGTGGAACCCGGCCGGACGCAGCTCGAGCCCTCCGTTGAACGCCGCCAGATCGAGACCCGCCCGCGCGGCGGGCGTGGCGAATTGCCGCACGAGCGCTCGCCGCGCCGCCAGATACGTGGCCCGGTCCGCGCCGCGGCCGTGCAGCGCGAGGCCGTAAGACTTCCGCTCGACGAGATCCCCGGCGCCGCGCCGGACGAGGGCCTCGACGATCTCTTCGAGCAGCGCCGAGGCGGCCGGCGACGGAGCCGGCCCGATCCAGCCGCCGTGTCGCGTGCGGCGCTCCATGCCGTGCGAGCCCCACAGATCCGCGAGACGGTCGAGGCGGACGAGCCTCGCCAGATCGGCGACCGACCGGCCGCTGACGATCCAGATCGAGGTCGGCCGCGGCGCGAGCGCGAGAGTCACGAGCGCCGCGCGCATCCCGGGATACGGAACCGCCCGCCGGCGGTCCGGCGTCAGCGCCGCGAGCGTGCCGTCGTAATCGAGCAACAAGCCTCGTCTCTTCGCGCTCCGCACGCGCTCGAAGAAGAGACCGAGGTCCCCGAGGCAAAGGGAGGGCACGCGGCCCGTTCCACGGCTTCGCCGGACCCCGGCGCGGATCGGTTGCATTCTCCTTGAGCAGGGGCTGCAGAATTCGTGCCGCATTTTGAACGCGGATCGGGCTGGCAGGCAAATTGCTCCCTCCGATCCTGGAGGTACTTATCATGAACTGCTCTCACACCGGATGTCACTGCAGCGACGCGAACGTCGAACGGGACGGCAAGAGGTTCTGCAGCGAGCGGTGCGCCGACGCCGAGCGGCAGAAGAAGGCGGGCTCGTGCGCGTGCGGCCATCCCGATTGCGCCGCCGTCTAGAAACGAGAGAGCCGTGCGCCCGATCTGGAACGGCCACATCACGTTTGGCCTGATCACCATCCCGGTTTCGCTCCACTCGGCGATCGAATCGTCCGAGCACGTCTCGTTCCGGCTCCTTCACCGCAAGGACCAGGCGCCGATCGTCTACAAGAAGTTCTGCAGCAAGGAAGACAAGGAGGTCGGGAACGACGAGATCGTGCGCGGCTACGAGGTCGAAGACGACGAGTACGCGGTGGTCGAGAAGGAGGACATCGAGCGGGCCGAGCAGGAAGCGGCGGGCGGAACCGAGGACATGGAGGTCCTGCAGTTCGTCGAGCTCGGCGCGGTCAACCCTCTTTCCTTCGATCATCCGTACTACCTGTCGCCGCGAAAGGGCGGCGAAAAGGCCTACGGGGTCCTCCGGGACGCGCTGCTCGAAGCCCGCCGCGTCGGGATCGTCCGATTCGTCCTTCGCAAGCGGCCGACGCTCGCCGCCCTGCTGCCGGGACCGACGGCCCTGGCCCTCGAGAGTCTGCGCGCCTACGAGGAGCTTCGCGACCCGGCGCGCCTGGGCGTCCCGGCGCACGCGAAGAAATCGGCCGAGGTCAAGATGGCCCGCATGCTCGTCGATCAGATGTCGGAGGAAGGCTGGGAACCGGCCGAGCATCCGAACCAGTACCGCAAGGCCCTGCGCAAGCTGCTCTCTTCGAAAAAGCGGTTCACCCTGGGCCAGCCCGAGGAAAAAGGCGAGCGGGCCGCGGGGAACGTCGTGGACCTGATGGACGCGCTCAAGAAGAGCCTCGGGCAGTCGAAGAGCGGGTCGCGGCGCCCTTCCGCGCGGCGGCGCGCGGGCGCGGCCTGACGCCTCGGACAAACTGAACCGTCACGTCCTGTTCGCTGGAAACGAGCCCACCCTCGGTGCCGCCGCAGAGCATGGGAGGCGTTCGCGTCGGCCCGCCGGAAACGGCCGCGCCGTCGCTCAAGCGCTCAAGCGACTCGTCGGCCCGACACCAGGTTGATGATCAGAATGATGACGGCGATCACGAGAAGGATGTGGATGAAGCCCGAGAGGGTGTAGCCCGTGATCAGTCCGAGCAGCCAGAGGACGAGGAGGATGACGAAGATGGTCCACAGCATGGAGCCCCCTTTTTGTTCCGGGGCCCCCGCGGCCCCTGCCATGCCTTGAGCGAAAGACGTGCCAGCCGCGCCAGGCTGCCGGCCCCGCCGGCGGCGTCGCCTCAGCGCTTGCGGCTCTTGCGGGCGGTCGAACGCGCGGGTTTCGAGCCCGAGCCGGCTCCGGGCAGCAGATCCTGGAGGACGCCGGGAAGGATCGTGTCGCCCTCGGTCATGACGTACGCGCGATGCACGACGTTACGGAGCTCCCGCACGTTGCCCGGCCAGTCGTAGGACTCGAGGAGCTTCAGGGCTCCCGGCGACCACGAGGTCACGCCGGACTTTTCTTGTTCCTCGATGTGCCGCCGGAAGTGCTCCGCGAGCAGGGCGACGTCCTCCCGGCGTTCCGACAGGGTCGGCAGCGTGATCGGGAAGACGTTCAAGCGGTAGTAGAGATCCTCGCGCAGCTTCCCCTGTGCGATCGCCTCGGCCGGGTCGCGGTTGGTGGCCGACACGAGCCGCACGTCGACGCGCAGGTCCTGCGTTCCGCCGACGCGGCGCACCGTCCTGGCCTCGAGCACGCGCAGGAGCTTGACCTGGAGGTCGGAGCCCATCTCGGTGATTTCATCGAGCAGGAGGGTCCCGCCGTTGGCCTCCTCGAAATATCCGATGCGCCGCTTGTCGGCGCCCGTGAAGGCCCCTCGCTCGTGGCCGAAGAGCTCGCTCTCGATCAGCGTCGGTGAAATCGCGCCGCAGTTGAAGGCGACGAAGGGCCCCGCCGCTCGCCTCGAGAGGCGGTGGATCGTCCGCGCGACGACTTCCTTGCCCGTTCCGCTCTGGCCCGTGATGAGGACCGGAGCGTTCGACCGCGCGACGCGGCGGATCGCGTCGAACGCCTTGACCATCGGCGGCGCCTTGCCGATCAGCTCGCCGAGCTTCCCCGTCTCCTGCAGCTCCGCCCTGAGGGCTTCGACCTCGGTCTCGAGGGTGCGCCGGGCCTTCAGACGCTGGAAGACGACCTCGAGCTGCGCTCCGCGAAGGGGCTTCAGCAGATAGTCGGAGGCCCCCGCCCGCAGGGCCTCGACGGCGCTGTCGAGCGAGGCCTGCCCGGTCAGGACGATGCCGTCGCGCTCGGGCTTTGCCTCCCGCGCGGCGCGCAGGACCTCGATGCCGTCGCCGTCGGGCAGGTGAACGTCCACGATCAGGACTTCGGGGTCGAACTCCTCGAGAGCGCGCGTGGCCTCGCCCACGGTCCCGACGGACTTCGGCTGGCCGTCGAGGTCGCGGACGGCGCTCTCGAGGCCCTTCCGAATCGCGACGTCGTCTTCGACGATGAGGACCCTCATGGCTCTATCGCAGCAGCTCCTCGCGGCCCCTTGCGAGCAGGTCGAAGGCCCGATCCAGCTGCTGGCGCGCGGTCGACAGGGCGTCCTCCGGGCTTTCGCCCCGCGCCATCTGACGCGAGGCTCGTTCCAGGTGCAGCGAAACGGCCGAAAGGGGCGTCGCCAGGTCGTGGAAGAACCGGCGAAGCCTCGCCGCATCCCCTTCGGCGGGGTCGGTCATTTCCGGCATTTCTTATGCATAAGAGACACGTCGAAGATCCTATGTCAGATCTCGTCCTTCCCGCTGCGCCGACTCCGCCGCGGTCCCGGCCGGCCCGTGCGGAGCGAAGCTCCCTTCGAACCCGAATACGCATCCAGGCCGGGATCGGTCTTCTGGTCGTCGGAGCGTGGCTCTACTTCGCGATCAGCGCCGTGCTCGGCCTCTATGACTCGACCCTCCAGACCGCCCGCTACAACGACCTGCGGCAGAGGGTGACCGACGCTCTGGCAGCCGTGAAGGAGAGCACCGAGAGCCTCGACCGTTATCTCCGGCAGGGACAGGGCTATGACCTCTCGCAGCACGACGCGGCGCTGGCGACCCTGAAGACCTCTCTCGGAGCCATCCATCTCCAGGCGTTGCCCGTCGCGAGCTTCGGCGTCCTCCGCAAGGCGGAATCGGCCGAGGAGACCTACGCGCAGGCCGCGGCGCGGGCCATCGCGGCGAGAAACTCGCAGGAGCCGGGTGCGCCCTTCGAGGTCCGCGACAACCAGGCGCTGCCGGCGGCCTCGGTCCTGCTGGAGCAGCTCTCGAGTCTCGAACGGGACTTCTCCCGCGGACAGGCCTTCGGCGAGCTTCAGCTCCGATCCAATCGGGACGCGGCCACGACCGCCCTCGTCGTCCTGGCCGCCCTGATCCTCCTCGGCCTCTTCGCCCTGCTCGCCGACGTCAACCGGCGCATCGTCTCGCCCTGCACGGCGGCTTCCCGTGCGCTGGCGGACCTCATCTCCGACCGCGTTCCGCCGCGTCTTCCCGACGTCTCGAACGACGAGATCGGGGAGCTGGCGTCCAACTTCAATGCGGCGTCCCGCCTCTACGCCGAGCGCGGAAAGGCGCTCGAGGGTCGCGACATCGAGGCCTCGGTCAACGCGGTCCTCGCCGCCGCGGCCACGATCAACGACCTCCGCGGCTTCGGGACGAAGGTCCTGGAGCGCGTGGCCGAGGTCACGGGCGCCTCGAGCGTGTTGCTCTACGTCTCCGATGGCGCCGGGGACGTCGTGCCCGCCGTCGGGATCGGCGGGGCCGAGGGCGAGGGCGGACGCGACGAAGCCCGCCGCGCGATGCGGGAACAAAAACCGATTCTCGTGTCGGTCGACGCGCGCACGCCGACTGTCAATCTCTTCGACGGCCGCATCCTTCCGCGCGAGAGCCTCCATCTCCCGCTGCTCTACTTCGGCGAGGCGGTCGGCGTCCTCAGCCTCGGCGCGGTCACGCCCTTTTCGGACCGGGCCCGCAACACCCTGACCGCCATCGCTCCCAGCCTCGCCGTCGCCCTCGCCAACGCGTCGGCCAACGAGCGCCTGGCGGAGCAGTCGCGGCGGCTCTCCGAGCAAAACGAGCTGCTCGAGGAGCAGCGCGGCCGCATCGCCGGCACCGCCCGCGAGCTGCAGCGCGCCTCGGCGCTCAAGGACCGTTTCCTCGCGGCGGTCTCGCACGAGCTCCGGACCCCCATGACCGTCATTCTCGGCTTCACGGGCACGGTCCTGCGCGGCACGCAGGGGCCCCTGACCGATCCGCAGCGGGAGAGCCTGGAGCGCGTCCGCCGCAACGCCCGGCTGCTGCTCGGCCTCATCAACGACGTCCTCGACATCTCGCGGATCGAATCGGGCAAGACCGAGGTCCGGCGCGAGGCCCTCTCCGTCTCGGACCTGCTCCAGCGGGTCGAGACCGACTTCGGCGAGATGGCGCGAAGCAAGGGCCTCGCGTTCAAGACCTCGGCCTCTCCCGAGCTCGACACGGTCGTCAGCGACGGCTCCAAGCTGACGCAGGTCCTCTCGAACCTGGTGGGCAACGCGCTCAAGTTCACGGAACGCGGATTCATCGAGGTCCGCGCGGAGCCCCGCGGAACCCACCGGTGGGCCCTCATCGTGACGGACTCGGGAATCGGCATACCTCCGGAGGAACACGAATCCATCTTCGAAGAGTTCCGACAGGGCGAATCGGAGGCCCATCGGGGCCGCGGCGGAACGGGCCTCGGCCTCGCGATCGTCCGGAAGATGGTCCGGCTGCTCGGCGGGACCGTTTCGGTCCAGAGCGTGCCCGGAGACGGAGCGTCCTTCGCGGTCAATCTGCCGCGCGAGCTGCCCGCGGAGTCGAGGGATCGTCCGGGCGAGACGATCACGGACGAGAGGCGCCGGGCGCTTCCCGGCGGCGGCGACGACGCCGCCTCCGCGCTCGATCGCCCGGAGAACCCGTCCATGCGGAAGGCGACATGGCGCGAATCCTGATCGCCGAGGATTCGCCCGACATCCGCGCGCTGATCGCGATGCTCCTTCGCGGCGCCGGCAACGAGATCTCCGCCGTGGCCGACGGACGGGCCGCGGTCGCGGCGGCGCACGAATGGCGCCCGGACCTGATCCTGATGGACCTCTCGCTGCCGCTGCTTTCGGGCTGGGAGGCGGCGAGGCAGATCCGGCAGGATCCGGCCGGGCGGCAGACTCCGATCGTCGCCGTGACGGCTCATGCGATGCACGGCGACCGCGAGCGGGCGATGGCCGCGGGCTGCACCGGCTTCATCGCAAAGCCCATCGACGAGGAGACCTTCGCCGGCCAGGTGGCGGACTTTCTGAATGGCTCCCTCCCCGCCCCGGCCGCCTCCGACGAGCCGGCCGCCTCCGAGGGGAACGAACCCGGCCGAATTCTCGTCGTCGAAGATCGCGAAGACGTCGGGCGGCTGCTGGCCGAGGATCTGTCGGCGGACGGCCACGACGTGACGGTCGCGCACGACGCGGCCGCGGCCCGAGTGCTGGCCGAGGACGAGCCCTTCGAGCTCGCCGTGATCGACATCCTGCTCGGCACCGAGTCGGGCTACAGCCTGACCCGGGAGCTCAAGCGCGGCGCCGACTATCTCCCGGTCCTGCTCGTCACCGCCGGAACGATCGACCGTGAGAAGGGCTTCGCCTCCGGCGCCGACGACTTCATCGGGAAGCCGATCGAGACCGCCGAGCTCCGCGCCCGCGCCCGCTCGCTCATCCGGTCCGGCCGGGCGATCCGGGAGCAGCGCCGCGTCGGCCACGAGCGCTCGCTGGCGTATCGCCGTCTCGAAGACCTGGACCGGCTCAAGTCGTCGTTTCTTTCGACGGTGTCGCACGAGTTGCGGACGCCGCTCAACACGATCGTGCTCCTCGCTCACCGTCTCGAGAAGCTGCCCCGGGCCGAACGGCTGGAGGTCCGGCACGACCGCGACCTGCGACTGCTCCGCGAGGCGGCCGAAGCGCTCCGGCTGATGATCAACAACATCCTCGACCTGGCCAAGCTCGACGCCGGTCAGCGCGACCTCCATCCCGAGACGGTGGCCGTCGCCGGCCTGCTTCAGGAGTGCGCGGACCTCCTCGAGCCGCAGGCCCGCGAGAAGGGCCTCCCGATCGAGGTCGAAATGGATCCGGGGCTCGCCGCCACCCTGACGCTCGACCGCGCCAAGGTTTCGCGGGTCCTGGTGAACCTGCTTTCCAATGCCGTCAAGTACACGCGGCAGGGACGGGTCGTCGTGTCGGCCTCCGCCTGGCAGGGATCGGTCACCTTCACGGTTCGGGACACGGGCGACGGGATCCCCGAGGCGTCGATCGCGAGGGCCTTCGAGCCCTTCCAGCAAATCCAGCCTCGCTCGGGCGAGGCGCAGCGCGGGACGGGCCTCGGACTCTCGATCTCGAAGCAGCTCGTCGAGATCATGGGAGGCGACCTGATCCTCGAGAGCCGCGAGGGCCAGGGCACGACCGTTCGCTTCACGATCCCGGAGCTGCCTTCCGCGGAGAACCTCGGGCCGCACGAGTCTGTCGCGCCCCCTCCCCGGACCGCGCAGCGCCGCGCCAGGGTGCTGATCATCGAGGACGACGGGCCCTCGCGATACGGCCTCTCGGCGCTGCTCGAATCCGAAGGCTACGTCGCGGACTCCGCGGGCTCGATCGAAGAGGCCGAGCGGGGACTGGAGGCGGCCATGCCGGACATCGTCCTGCTCGACGTCACGCTTCCCGACGGCGACGGGGCGGCGTGGCTCGAGCGCCGCGTACGGCAAGGCCTCGTCACGCCCCCCGTCATCGCTCTGACGGGAGTCACCGCGGACGAGGACACGCGCCGGATCCGCGCTTCGGGCGTTCGGCTCGTCCTGTCGAAGCCCGTCAACGTGACGCAGCTTCTGCTGGCTCTCGGCGAGATCCTCGACGGCGGCGCCGCGAACTGACCCGCGCGCCCGGGCTCAGGCCGCGAGGTTGTCGACGGCCGCCAGGCCGACGACCAGGAAGACGATGAACAGGAAACCGAAAATGGCCGCCAGGATCTTCGCGATCGCGAACGGAAGCAGGAGAACCGTGACGGTCAGAACCAGGCACGTCAGCGAGATTCGCAAACTGGCCATCGGACCTCCCGTGGCGAAGAACGGGGGAAGCGCGGCGCCTCCCCCGTCTGATGAGCGATGCGAGGCCGGCGTTACTTCCCGTGGTACGGCTTGATCGTCGTGACCTTGTCGCCGTCGGCCATCCTGGAGTACGTCACCTGGACGCGCTCGCCGATCGTCACCGACCCCTCGACGCCGGATCCCTCGTTCAGATCGAAGGAATAGTTCTTGTCCCCCGGTCCCGTGACCTTGATGGACTTGCCCTCCGTGTACTCCTTCACCGTTCCGACCACGGTCTCCGTCTTCGTCCTGGTGTTCGGACCAGGCCCGGTGTGCTTCACGACCGACTCGGTGTGCATCCGGGGAGCCGCGGCGTCCCGCTCCGACGCGGCCGAGGCCTCGGAGATCACCGAGACGTGCTCCACCCCATCGGCCGACTTCGTGTATCCGACCTTCGCCTTCTGCCCGACGACGATCGAGCCCTGGACATGGGCGTTCTCGTCGAGATCGAACGAATAGCTCTTCTCACCCGGTCCTTCGACCTTGATCTTCTTGCCGGCCTCGTACTCCTTGACGGTGCCGTTGACCCATTCCATCTTCGTCTTCGTCGTGGGTCCCGCGCCGGTGGTCTTCACCGTCGACTCCGTGTGAACCGGTTCCTGGGCGACGGCGACGGCCACGCCGCCCATGAGCAGACCCAGCGCCACTGCCGAGAGGCCGGGAATCCGCGTCTTCATTGGCAACCTCCTTCGGCCCTCGAATGGGCCACGGCTTCGGGCTTCAAGAACCGTGCCACGCTCGTCGCCGAAGCGGCTTCGGCGGCGCGGTGGGACGGCCACGATTCGGGTGCCCTTCCAAGGATGGCGTGGGCGAGAAACCCCTGGACCAGGCGCTGAACGGCCGCGTCGCGCAGGATCCGATGATGGCCGAGCCCCCGCGTCTCGACGAGCCGGGTCTGCGGCCATGCCTTCGCGAGCTCGCGGGCGTTGCCGATCGACACGCGCGTGTCGCCCCGATCGTGGACGATCAGCGTCGGCACGCCGGGAGGGCGGCCGGAAAGCTGGTACTCGTCGAGGCGCGACCGATAACGCGCCTCGAGCCTGCGCCGCATCGCCTCGGTCACCGCGGGAGAGAGGCGCATCCAGCGCGCGTACCGGCGCGTGTAGCCGGCCGGGTCGGCCGGAACGGACAGGAGCACAGCCGCCCGGGCCTCGAGACCGCCGTGCAGGCCGAGCGCGGCGGCGGCGGCTCCGAGAGAGTGGCCGACGAGCGCCACGGGGGAAACCGCCCGCGCCACGAGCGTGAGCGCCTCGATGAACTCGGGCAGCGAGGCGAAGCGTCCGCGCGAGGCGCCGTGTCCCGGCGCATCGAACGCGGTGACGCCGAATCCCGCCGCGAGCAGCCCGGGGACGAACGGCGTCAGCCGTCCGGCGTGAGAACCCCAGCCGTGCGCGAGCAGGACGCGGGGGCCGTGCCCCCACTGCCAGATGGCGATCTCTCCCTGGCGGCCGCGGACGAAACAGGGAACTCCCTCGGAGAGCCTGGCGATTTCGCGCCGCGTGGCCCGAAAACGGGGCGGATGACGGAAGACGAACTCCGCGCAAAGCGCGCCGGCGCTTTCCGACAAGGCCGAAACGGCTCCGAGACACAGACGGGCCGTTCGGGTCGGTTTGGGAAGCGCGAGCCATCGGAAGCGGGAGTCGCGGTTCGTGATGCGTACCGTCACGGTCTTCGAGCAATGCGAGTTTCACGCCAGCCATCGAAGGCTGGAACGGCGGTTGCATCGCCCGAGGGAGCGGGTCGCCCGCGGGCCTCCCGCGGGAGGTCCTCATGCGACGCCGTGCATCCTCGTCTCGATCCGCGAGTCCACGCTCGTCATCCGGCAGAACGGTGGGCTATGCCGTCGTCGGCGTCGGCTACATCGCCCAGGCCGCCGTGCTGCCGGCGTTCGCGCACGCCCGGCGCAACTCGCGCCTGGTCGCGCTCGTGTCGGACGACCCGAAGAAGCGCTCCGCGGTCGCCCGCCGCTTTTCCGTCCGGCACACGTTCGACTATGAGCAGTACTCCGACTGTCTCGCCCGGCCGGACGTCGACGCGGTTTACATCGCCCTTCCGAACGCCCTGCATCGCGACTATGCCGTGGCCGCGGCGCGCGCCGGCAAGCACGTACTCTGCGAGAAGCCGCTGGCAGTGACGGCCCGAGACTGCGAGGAGATGATCGACGCCGCCCGGGAGCACGGCGTGCGCCTGATGACGGCCTATCGCCTCCACTTCGAAAAGGCGAACCTCGAGGCCATCGACATCGTCCGCTCGGGCCGGATCGGCGAGCCGCGTCTCTTTCAGTCGATGTTCAGCATGCAGGTCGCGGACGACAACATCCGCCTCGCGGACAGCGACCACGGCGGCGGGCCGATCTACGACATCGGGACGTACTGCATCAACGCGGCGCGATATCTGTTCCGAGCCGAGCCGACGGAGGCCTTTGCCGTCAGCGCCTCCGGGCGCGACGAGCGGTTCGCCCGCTGCCCCGAGATGATGAGCTGCATCCTCCGGTTCCCGGGAGAGCGGCTCGCGGCCTTCACCTGCAGCTTCGGAGCGGCCGACGCCGGCTGGTATCAGATCGTCGGCACGAAGGGAGACCTGAAGCTCGACCCGGCCTACGAATACGCGGAGCCGATCGTGCGGCGGCTGACCCGAAAGGGACGGACGCGCGAGAAGCGTTTCCCGAAGCGGGATCAGTTTGCCCCCGAGCTCGTCGACTTCTCGGACTGCATCCTCTCGGGCCGGGAGCCGGAGCCGTCCGGCCGCGAGGGGCTGGCGGACGTTCGCGTGATCCGTGCGCTCCTCGACTCCGCGCGCACGGGGAAAGTGATCCGCCTCGAGGAGTACGAGCGCCGCCAGAGGCCCACGCTCGCGATGGAGAAGCATCGCCGCCCGGTTCCTCCGCCGCGCCATCTCGTGCACGCGGCGGCGCCCTCGCAGTCCTGACCCGCTCGCGCGCCTTTGGCCGGGGACCCGGTCAGTGCGCGTAGCGCGGCGCGGGGGCCCGGAAGGGACCGAGGTCTCTGCGCGAGCCGCGCGTCGTCGTCGTCTCGCCGCGACGGAGCTCCTCGATGGCGGCACGGAGGAGCGACCCGGCCCAGCGGGGAAAGTGCCGTTCGGCGAGCAGCAGCCCGACGCGGACCATCAGATCCACCCGGCAGCCCTCGCTCTTGCGCGCATCGAGCCAGGACGTCACGTCCGGAAGCGCGACGAGAGAGAGATCGGCGCCACCCGCATCGAGAACACGCACCCGCGGCGCGAGCACGATCGTGGCGCGGCCGCGGGCGCCCGTCGGAATGCCGTAGCGCGACATCACGATGAGCTCGCCGGCGTCGAGACCGAACTCCTCGCGCAGCCGCCGCTGGATCAGAGGGACCGCGTCGAGCGGGTGCGAGCCCTGGAGTCCGGGCAACTTCACCGTCGGCCGCCAGCCGGGCGGGCGGTCGAGCTGGAACGGGATCGCGCCCTCCGGCGTGATTCCCACCACGCGGACGGCTTCCCAGACGGCCAATGAATCGGGGTCGAACCCGGCCAGCACCGCGACCTTCCTGTTCATGGGAACCTCCCGGAGCCTCACGCCCCGCCCTCGACCGAGCAATCGCCCTGCCAGATCTTCGAAGCTACTTGGAGCGGCGCGCGGGCGCGAGCGATTCTTCGCGCTCCCGGGCCCTCTCGGCGCCGCGCGCGAAGCCCCGCCGGAAGGCGGAATGCTCGACGGCTTCGCCGAACCGCCGGCGAAGCACGGGCCGTGCCTCTTCGAAGGTCCGCCCTCGCGCCTCCGGCTGCAGGCCGCCCAGCAGTCCCTGGCGATAGATCTCTTCGGCGCTTTCGAAATCCCCCTCGGAGGGATCGAAGTGCGCCTTCTCCGCATCGCGGATCCCGACCCACCACGCGTCGCGGGCCGCTTCGAGCGAACGCGCTCCGGAGTCGACGAGGATCCGTCGCGCGGTCTCGGCCTGCGTCTCGGTCTCCGGCTCCACGAAGAGAACGGCGAAGCCCTGGGCGAGCGCGTCTTCGTAGAGGTAGAGCTCGTCCTTCGGGATCCCGGCGCGCGAGCCGCTTTCGAGCGCTTCGCCGGCCCGGGCGCCTCCCACCGCGCCGGCGGCGCCGAAGAGTGCGGCCGCGGCCAGGCCGATCGCGGTCACCGCTCCGATGCCGGGAACGAGGAGGCTCGCCACGACGGCGCCGGCGCCGAAGCCCGCCGAGGCTCCGGCGGCCGCTCCGATGACTCCTCCGACCGCCTGCCCCGTGCCCGACTGCTCGGCGTCTTCGGTCGGGACCTCCTCTTCGAGGTCCGCCGGCGCATGCGATTCGCCCGGCAGCAGCATCGAGATCCGGTCGGCCGCAAAGCCGACGTCCGAGAGCTTCTTCGCGGCGGTCTTCGCCGACGAACCGGAGGAGAAGATCCCCACGATCGGTTCCATGAGGGGCCCTTTCTCGGCCTCCGACGCCCGCGTTCTCAGCGAGCGAGGCGAAGCCGGTTGTGGACGTCGCGCACGCCCGCCACGCGTTCGGCGAGGTCCTCGGCGCGTCGCTTGGACGCCCGGTCGCCGACCGTTCCTTCGAGCGTGACCTCTCCGTCCTCGACACCCACGGTGATTTCCGACGCATCCAGCTCGCCGTCGGCGCTCAGCGACTCGCTGACGTCTTCCCGAAGGCGCTCGTCCGAGCGGCGGTAACCCTTCGGGCCCCTGCCCGAATACGGTCCGCGCGGAACACCCTCCCTCTCCCAGTTGCGCTCACCATAGAAGCCCGACGGGTGAGGCCACGCCACGAACCCCCCGGGCCTCTCGGCGTTCGGCGGATCGGGCGGCGGCGGACCGTATTCGGACAACTCCTCGAGCGCTTCCCGAGACGCTTCGCGCCGCTCTGATCGCTCCAAACGATCCAGGTTCATCCGAGTCTCCTTTTCGTCGACGGTCTCGTAGCCTTCGGTCGCTCTCCGAACATGGTCGTGCAATCGACGTGCCGATGCTCGGCGGTGGTCCGACTCTTGCAGCGCTCCGAAAGGAGGAGGTGCTCCATGCGGCGGGATCCGAAAGACTCGTCTCGCATCACGGCCGGTGAGCCTCCGGGGCCCGCCGACCGCCGCAAGAACGCGGGATCCGTGAGCGAGCTCCCGGAGGAAGCCGACGTGGCCTTTCTGCGCGAGGATCCCGACGAGGACGGAGATTCCATCGAGCGCGACGGCGGGGCGGGCGGATCGTCCGATGATCCCGGAGACTCTCGATGAGGGCGCCCTCCGAACGACCCCGCCGCGTCAAGGACGTCATGACGCCGTCTCCGGCCTGCTGCGTTCCGGGCACGCCGATCGGAGAAGTCGCGATCCTCTTCACCCGTCACGACTGCGGCGCGATTCCCGTCGTCGAAGACCGCGACAGCGGCCGCCCGGTGGGAATCGTCACGGACCGCGACATCGCCTGCCGCGCCGTCGCGGCCGGACGGAATCCGCTCGACCTGCGCGCCCTCGACTGCATGACGGCTCCCTGCGTCACCATCGGGGAGGACATGTCCCTCCAGGACTGCCTCGCGCTGATGGAGGGAAATCGAGTGCGGCGGATCGTGGTCGTCAACGACTCGGGAGCGGTTTGCGGCATCCTCGCGCAGGCAGACCTGGCGTTGCGGGGCGAGGACGGCCAGGTTGCCGACGTGGTTCGCACGGTTTCCCAGCCGACCCTCGCCGCTTCACAGCTCGAACCCGCCGCCGAGTGAAGCTGGGCCGTGCGAGCCGGTCACGCGAGGCGATCCCGGCCGTTTCGAGGCGGGAGGTGCGTGGATCGCTCCCTCGCGCGATCGATTCCGGATCCGGGAGCTCTACGAGCCGAGCTGGAAGAGCTGGTTTCCGGACGTCGGAGGCGTCCGCGACGGGGGTCCGGAGGATCCACGCATCGTCCTGATCGGGGTCGACGTCCGATCGGCGTTCTCGATGAGAATCGACCGGGCTCGGCCCCTGGTCCTGCTCCACGAGACGGCGGCCGAGCTCGCGGAATCGAGCGTCTCCGCCGAACCGTGAGGCACGAAGGCGTCCCGAGACCCCAATGCCGCGGGCATCGCGGAGGCCAGGCAAGAACGAGCCCGCGGGCGGGTGTCCGGAGCACGCGGGCACGATTCTTGAACCGATGAGAGCAGGAGAAGATACGCTCGGACGCATTCCCAGCGGATCTCCGCCAAAGCGAGGAGGATGAAGTGAAAGCCAGGAACAAGAAGAATCGCCCGGTCGAAGTCCCCGGTCCCGCGCCCGCCCGGCGCTTTCTCTCGGACATCCAGGAGTTGCGCGCGCGGGCGAGGCGCCACATGCAGGCCGGCGCCGTGACCGACAATTATCAAGGCGACCGGGAAAACGTCGTTCGCATACTGAACGAGGCGCTGGCGACCGAGATCGTCTGCGTGCTGCGCTACAAGCGCCATTACTTCATGGCTTCCGGCATTCATGCCCAGGCCGTCAAGCAGGAGTTCCTCGAGCATGCCGCCGAGGAGCAGGATCACGCGGACCGGATCGCCGAGCGCATCACGCAGTTAAACGGCGAGCCGAACCTGAACCCCGACGGGCTCGCCACGCGATCCCACTCGGAGTACGTCGAGGGCGCTTCTCTGATCGAGATGATCCGCGAGGACCTCGTCGCCGAGCGGATCGCGATCGAGTCCTACGGGGAGATCGTCCGCTACCTGGGGGAGAACGATCCGACGAGCCGGCGGCTGATGGAAGACATCCTCGGGAAGGAAGAAGAGCACGCCGAGGACATGAAGACGCTTCTCGACACGCTCGCGCCTTCGGCCTGAGCGGAAATCCCGTCAAGGGCGGGGTGATGGCGGGCTCGTCTCCGGCGCGGCGGCCGATCCGGGGGCCCTCGCGATCGCGCTGACTCGCTCCCGTCCCGCTTCGTCCGTCACGGAGATCACGTTGACCCGCTGCCCTCGCGCGAGGTGGCGGTCGACCCGCGCCGCCGGATCGACGGGGAGCCGGTGCAACGTTCCATCCGGGCCGGCGATGACGACCGACTTTCCGGCGCGATAGTTTCGAAGGGTCCCGGTTCGGGCCTGCATTGCCATGCGCGTCGAGGCCGGACGAGCCCCGCTCGCACCCGCGACGCCCGATTCGGGAGACCCGGCGAGAGCGACCGCGGCAAATGCCGAAGCCGCGACGACGGAAGTGATTCGGAACGCAGGCATCTCGTTACCCTTTCGCCGCTCGCCTCAGGGCTTTCCGCCCGAGGCGGGCGTTCCGTTCGGCGCCGTCGACGGCGATGCCGCGCCGGAGCCCGGACGTCCGGGCGCAGCCAGCACGGGGGTCCCGTTCGGCCCGATGACCGGAGCGGCCGAACCAGGCTGGCCCGCCGGCACGAGATTCGGGGTTCCATTGGGACCGATGACCGGCGCGGCCGATCCGGGCTGGCCGGCCGGCGCGAGCACCGGGGTGCCGTTCGGGCCGACGACCGGCGTCGCCGACGATGCGAAAGCCGGCGTGCCGTTCGGGCCGATGACGGTCATCGAAGTCTCCGACGCCGAGGGAGCGAGCGTGGGCGTCCCGTCCGGCCCGATCACGGTCGGAGCCGAGGGCGTCGCCGGGAATCCATTGGGGGCGACGGGTGAGGTCCCCGGCGCCGCCAGGGCGCGGCTCAAATCCGTGCTCGAAAGCACTCGCGGCAGGCCGTCGGGACCGATGCCGTTCAGGTTCGAGTCGATGACGGTGGCTCCGCCGACGCCGTTGGCATAAGGGCTTCCGACGCCGAAACTTCCGCCGGAGACGGCCGGGCCGCCTCCCCGGGCCGCCGTGTTCGCGTCCGCCGGAAGCGCCGCCGGAGCCGGCTGCGCGAGCGGTCCGAGAATCACGAGCTCACCCGGCTCGAGAGGAGGCGCCGCCGCCTCGAGCTCGAGGCCCGTCCCTTCCCTCTCCCCCGCCGCCGGCAGAACATCCGCGGCACGCACCTCGTCGCCGCGAACCCGCACAACCATCTCCCTCGGTACGCCGGTCAGCGTTCCCGATGGGGAACGAAACGTCAGGACGGAGCCGCGGACGACGGGCGCATCGCTGGCCGAGACCCGCCGGCCATCCGAAAGCTCGAGGACGTAGCGATGGGCCGCCGACTCGCCGAACGCGAACGCCGCGGCCAGAAACGTGCAGGTTCCAACGAGTAAGGGGCGCCTCATGACCACAACCTCCGCCCCTCCGAAGCTGCAGAATCGATGCCACTGGAGCGGCCCGGGGTCCGCGGCGACGAGCGCCATCGACCGACGGCGGCGGCGGCCGGCGCCCAATTCACCGGCGCTCGACTCCAACCTGACGGTCGAATCCAGGGAGGATGGCCCGAACGAAGGCGTTTTCGAGGACGCCGCCGAGGATCTCGAAGAGGCTCGACCGAGTGTTGCCGACCGGGCCGTCGATCGACGCGTCCGTTGCGATCTGGTCGTGCTTCTGGTTCTTGAGGATCCTGGAGGCCACGTCGATCGCGCCCTCATAGATCTTCTTGAAGAAACCCTTCTTCGCGTCCTGCGCCGCATCGTAGACCTCGACGCCACGAAAGATCGGCTTGACGTAGCCGGTCATGTAGGCATCGTGAACGCGAGCCTCGGAGAACAGCTGAAAGGTCCCGGCGGCGACGTCGAACTTCCCGTAGGAACGAAAGAGATCGTTCAATCGCGTCATGTCCGTCGGTCCGACCTGAAGCCGGATGCGCAGATCTCCGCCGCGCGGCCGCGGCTGAAACGAGGCGTTCGCCTGGACGTCGCCCTGGTCCATGAACTTTCCGCGAACGACGGCATGCGCGGTCCGCCCGGGAGGCTCGGTCGCGAGCCCGTCCACGTCCGCGCGCAGGTGGCTCACCGAAAGGCGGTAACCGGGCGAGCGCGAGCGATCGACCAGCTCGAGCCTCGAATCGGTCATGCGGAATCGGTCGACCGCGAGGCTCCACGGCGGGGTCTCGCGCGTCTTGCTCGAGGCCGAAACGGCGTCGCCCCTCGGAGGACCTCCGCGCTCGTAGCCGAGATCCACCCGGTCGATCGCGATTTCGGGCATCCGCAGGCTGCGGATCCTCGGCGAATACTCGATCTCTCCCGAAGCGGACAGCGTCCCGCCCGACACGATCAGGTTCCAGTGCTTCCCGACCGGCCCGAGGGCATCGAGCGGAACCGACTCCAGGCGGAACCGGCCCTTGACGCCGGCGTAGGGCTCCGCGAGAAAGTCGGCGGCGCCATCGAGCGTCGCCCGGCCCGCGCCGAAGACGACGGCGCGGGCCTGGATCGACGAAGGGTACGTGCGGTCCCGCGAGTGGACGTTGCGAATGTTCGCCGCCTTCAGGTCGAGATGAGTCAGCTCGAGCGGGCGCCGGGAATCCGCGTCCACGTAAGTGATGGAAGCGTCCCCGACGCGCAGCTGGTTGATCTTCAGCGGATAGATCGCCTCGACCGCCTGCTGCCAGCCCTTCTCCCCGACGGGCACCGCATCCGAGGCTTCCGCGTGGAGCTGCGCGAGGTTGGCGTAAATCCGGGGACGGTCGAGCCGGAAATCCGCGACGAGACGGAGAAAGAGGAGATCTCTCCAGTGGATGCTGGCGCGAAGAAGAGGCAGGGAAAGGATCGGCGGATCGGGATGCGCCGTCTGGCGGAGAACGACGTCCTCGAGCGAAAGCGATCCGCCGAGAGGCTGCAGGCGCGCGCGACCGATGCGCACCGAGTAGCCCCGAAGGCTCCGGTTCATCCGGCTCTCGATCGAGCGCCGGATCGGTTCATTGGGAAAGAGGCCGACGAGGCCGATCAGAACGACGACCCCGGCCACGACGAGGCCGACGCGCGCGACGACTCGCCGCCGAGCGCGGTTCCTGCGCGGCGGGGCCGCCGGGGGGTCCGGGCGCGCGGCGCCCAGCGGAAGGGTGCTCATGCGAGCGACCGTCGCAAGGCCGATGCCAGAGAATTCGCCGGTCCCCCGCGCCCACGAAAAAACCGGCGGACCTCGCGATCCGCCGGTCGTGCAGATCGGAAGCCGGTTTACTCGTTCTCTTCTTCGGTGTCCGAGCCCTTCTTGCTCCCGGTTTGTCCCTGCGAGCCCGAGCGTCCGCTCTCGAACTGACCATGCGAGTCGCGCGGCGGATTCGGGTTTCCCTGGGTCTGTTTCGACTGACCCGGCTTCTGCTCGCTCTCTCTCTGCGGGGACTTGCCTCCCGGGTTCGAGCTCTTGCTCCCCGGATTCGGGTTCGAGCCGTGGCTGCCGCCCTGCCCCTGCGTGGAACGGTTATCGCGATCCGTCATTGAGAACCTCCTTGTGGTGGGAAAGAGTCAGGTCTTCCCGCCCACGGCTTTTTCAAGAAGCGTGCCGCCCCTCGCTGGCACCGTCCGTGCAAAGTAACCGCGTCGAAGGAGGTCTCATGGGCCTGATCCTTTTGATCGTCCTGGTGCTGCTCCTCCTCGGAGCCGTCCCTCGCTGGGGGTACAGCCGCAGCTGGGGATATGGGCCGAGCGGAGTTCTCGGCGTCATCCTGATCATCGTCGTCATCTTGCTCCTGACCGGCAGGCTGTAATCGGGGACCCGGCGCGCCGCGATCGTGACGCCGCGCCGGGTCTTTCTCCTCTCCCCCGCATCCACCTCGGGCAAACGTGCGCAGATCCTGATGCGCGAGGCCGCCACCTTCGATCTCGCGACGGCGCTGCGCTCGCGCGAGGGGGCGCCGCTCGGAGAGATATTTGCGTTTCTGTCGGGCCTCTACTTCCGGGGCAAGCTCGCCTACGCCGAACGCTTCGCCCCGGGCGCCAGCTTCGTCATCACCGCGGGCTCCGGCCTGCTCGCCCCCGACGCGCGGGTCCGGCTCGAGGAGCTCCGGATGCAGGGCCGGATCCCGATCGCGGCTTCCGAGCCCGCGTTTCGGTGGCCCTTCGAGCGCAGCCTCCGGACCCTTCGCCGGGCCTGCGGACCCGCGGCGGAGGTCGTCCTCCTCGGCTCGATCGCATCGGACAAGTACGTCGCCACGCTTCTCGAGGTCTTCGGACGAAGGCTCTTGTTCCCGCCCGACTTCGTGGGCCGCGGCGACATGAGCCGGGGAGGACTGCTGCTGCGGGCGGCGCGCGAAGGCGTCGAGCTCCGCTACGTCCCCGTCGCCGGCGCGGTCCGGCACGGTCCACGGCCGCCGAGGCTCGATCCGCGAAGCCGGGTGCGGCCATGACGAGTTCGCCGATCCCGCGCGCGATTTCCGACGCGCGGGTTCTCGCCGGCGACCGGGAGGTCCATCTCACGAACCTCTCGAAGCCGTTCTGGCCCGAGCTCGGGCTGACCAAACGCGATCTGCTTCGCTACTACGCCGAGATCGCGGTCGCCCTGTTGCCGCACGTGCGCGGACGGGCGATGGTGATGAAGCGATACCCGAACGGCGCCGCCGGCGACTTCTTCTTCATGAAGCGCACCCCGTCGCCGAAACCGGACTGGCTCCGAACCTGCGCGATCGAGCACGCCTCCGGCAACGTGATCGACTTTCCCGTCGTCGACGACCTCGCCTCACTGCTGTGGGTCGTCAACCTCGGCTGCATCGACCTGAATCCCTGGTACGCGCGGTGCGACGACGTGAGCCGGCCCGACTACCTCCACTTCGATCTCGATCCCGTTCCGGGCGCGTCGTTCGAGCGGGTTCTCGAAACCGCGCTCCTCGTCCGCGAGGCGCTGAGCGCCTCGAAGATGCCGAGCTTTCCCAAGACCACCGGCTCGCGCGGGATACACGTCTACGTGCCCATCCGGCGCGGACCGACCCAAAAGGAAGTCTGGACGTTCGCCAGGGATCTCGCCCGGCAGATGGAAGCCGCCCACCCGAGGCTCGTCACCGCGGAGTATCGAAAGGCGAAGCGGCCGCGCGGCCGCGTCCTCGTCGACTACAACCAGAACGCCTGGGGGCGCACTCTCGCCTCGGTGTATTCCGTCCGTCCGACGCCGGAGGCGGCCGTCTCGACGCCCCTGACCTGGGACGAGGTCGAGCGGGGCGTGCGCACCGAGGACTTCCGCATCGACAACGTCCGCGAGCGCGTGCGCCGCGTCGGCGACCTGTGGAAGCCCGTGGACGCGGCCAGCCGCCGCTTCCGCCTCGAGGCGCTCCTGTGACCCTCCCGGTCCCCACCTCCCTCGAGCCGATGCTCGCCGAGCTCTCGGCCGAGATCCCGCGGGGAGCCGAGTGGGTCTACGAGCCGAAGTGGGACGGCTTCCGGTGCCTCGCCTTTCGCGATGGCGAGGACGTCGAGCTTCGGTCCAAGGCCGGTCAGCCGCTCGGCCGATACTTTCCCGAGATCGTCGCCGCCCTCAGACAGATTCCCGCGAAGCGCTGCGTCCTCGACGGCGAGATCGTGGTGCCCGTCGGCGATTCGCTGTCCTTCGACGACCTGCTGCAACGGATCCATCCGGCCGAGAGCCGTGTCCGCAAGCTCGCCGTCGAGACGCCGGCCGTCTACCTCGTCTTCGATCTGCTCGCCGACGAGAGAGGACGATCCCTGTTATCGGAGCCGTGGACCCGCCGGCGGGCGGCCCTCGAGCGCTTCGCCGCGAAGGCTTTTCCCGACGGGGAGGGGCGTGTGCGACTGTCCCCGGCGACACTCGATCCGAGAACGGCGAAGCGGTGGCTCGCCGCGACGGGCGGCGGCATGGACGGCGTCGTGGCTAAGCTCGCGGACGCGGAATACCGCCCCGGGGAGCGCAGCGCGATGCGGAAGATCAAGGTGATCCGGTCGGCGGACTGCGTGGTCGGCGGATTTCGATACGCGGCGAAGGAGAAGATCGTCGGCTCTCTCCTGCTCGGGCTGTACGACTCCGAAGGCCGGCTCGACCACGTCGGCTTCTGTTCCGCCATCGCGCGCGAGGAGCGACGCGCGCTCACGCCCCGCCTCGAGAAGCTCGTCCGGCCTCCCGGGTTCACCGGCCGGGCGCCGGGCGGACCGAGCCGGTGGTCGACCGAGCGCAGCGGCGACTGGGAACCGCTTCGCCCGAAGCTCGTGGTCGAGGTCCGCTACGACCACTTCTCGCAGGGACGCTTTCGCCACGGCACGCGATTCGAGCGCTTCCGTCCCGACAAGGCCCCCCGCCAGTGCACCTTCGAGCAGGTCGAGCGCGAGAGCCGGGTTCGGTTCGCGGACGTCCTCCGCGCTCCTCACTGAAGAATCGACCGAAGCGCCTGCAGGATCTGGTCCCCCGAATACGGCTTGCGGACCGACGTCTTCACGCCCTCGAGCGCCATGGCGGCGCGCTGTTCCACGGCCAGATTCCCGCTCGCGACGATGCACTTCAAATGCGGGTTGACCTCGCGCATCCTCAGAAACGCCTGCCAACCCCCGAGACGCGGCAGGCTCAGATCGAGAAGAACGATGTCGATGCGCGTCGAGTTCTCGGCGTGGCAGCGAACCGCCTCGGCGCCATCGAGCGCCGTCAGCACGGAGTACCCGTTCTCCTCGAGCAGGTCCCGAACGGGATTGAGCAGGAGCTCCTCGTCCTCCACGAGGAGAACCGTCGGGGGCCCCGCGGCTCGCGACGGCGCCGCCGTGAACCGCCGAGAGTCCTTTCTCCGCGCGGGTCTCTCGTGGCCTGCGGCCGACGGATGGGCAGGCTCGTTTTCCGGGACCTCGATGTAGATCCGAAACGTCGTGCCCTTGCCCGCCTCGGTCTCGACGTCGATGAAGCCGCGATGGGCGTTGACGATTCCATAGACCACGGCGAGACCGAGCCCCTGGCCGTTGTCGCCCTTCGTCGTGAAGAAGGGCTCGAAAACCCGCCGGCGCGTCGAATCGTCCATGCCGGATCCCGTGTCCGAGACGCAGAGCTCGACGTAGCGCGCCCCGGATGCCTCCGGGAATTTCGCCCGGAGCGTTTCGCCGGTGACGACGTCGGTTCCGAGCGTCAGGACCCCGCCATCCGGCATGGCGTCGCGCGCATTGACGGCCAGGTTGAGGAGCGCCTGATGGAGCTGGTTCGGATCGGCAAGGATCTTCGGCGGATCGTCCGCGAGACGGATCGACACCTTGATCTGCTTGGGAAGCGTCTCCCGCAGCATCGAGACGACTTCCCTGGCGACGGTGTTGGCATCGGTCGACTCGAAAGCGACGTCCGTCTTCCGGGCGAAGGTCAGGAGCTGCCGGACCACCGCCGTCCCCCGCTCGACCGCCTTCTCGACGGATCGGACGCTTTCCACCTTCTTGCCCGCCGCGGATCCTTCCCGGGCCAGGACCGCGACGTGGGCAGAAATGATGTTGAGCAGGTTGTTGAAGTCGTGCGCGACGCCCCCCGCGAGCCTCCCGATCGAGTCGAGCTTCTGCATCTGGCGGACCTGGTCCTGGAGCTTGGTGCGGTCCGTCACGTCGCGGAGGTTGGCCTGCGTGACCAGGCGCTCGCCGAGCGGGTAGGTGTTCGTGACGGCCTCGACCCAGACCGGTTGCCCGTCCCGGGTGCGCAGCTCGACCTCCTGCTCGAAGCCGAATCCGCCCGCGAGATCCGCCTCGAAGCGCGATCGGGCCGCGGCCGCGTCGTCGAAGAGCCCGATGTCCCACGGCTTCCGTCCAACGAGATCCTTCCGCGAATAGCCGACGAGGTCCTGGAAGAACGGATTCACATCGAGGAGGACGCCGGTCTTCGCGTCCATCAGCCAGATGCCCTCGCGCGCGGTCTCGAAGATCAATCGATATTGAGACTCGGAGGCACGGAGCGCGTCCTCGGCCCGTTTCGTCTCGGTGATGTCGCCGACCGCGAGGAGGATGAGCGATTCCGACTCGCCCGGCATGCGAATGCTCCGCGCGTTGATCAGCATCGTCTTCCTGCCGAGATGCTCGGCGTCGAAGGCGACCTCGAGATCCTGAACCCCGTGCCCCTCGGAGATCGTCTTCTCGAGCAAGCCGCGCAGCTGGGGCGCCGATTGATCGAGCCCCCAGAGCTCCAGGAAGTTCTTGCCCTCCGTCTGGAGCGCCGACGTCTGAAAAATCCTGTAGAAGGAGCGGTTGGCCGTCCGGACCGAGAGCGACGCGTCGAGGACGATGAGCGCCTCGCGAACGGTCTCGACGAGCGACTCGGCGTAGTCGCGGGAGCGGTTGACCTGCTCGAGGCTGCGCTTGATCGGATCGATGTCGAAGAAGACGAGCACCGTCCCGTCGATCCGATTGTCCATCGTCCGGTACGGCCGGGCGCGCATCAGGTACCACTTGCCATCTTCGTCCTGGACCTCGCGCTCGCGGGTGGCCACGTTGCCGACGATGTCGGCGAGCAGCCCTTCGAACGCGACGTTCTTCAGGTTCGGCTTGATGTCCCGGAGGCGCCGCCCGACGTCGGCCGGCACCAGGTTCAGGAGCTTCTCCGCCTGCGCCGTGAATCGACGGAGCCTCCCTTCGTTGTCGAGCATCACGATCGCGATCGAGGTCCCCGTGAGGAGGTTCAGAAGATCGTTGTTGACGTGCGTGAGCTCGGCGTTGCGGTTTTGCAGCTCGTCGTTGACCGTGGTCAGCTCCTCGTTGGTCGACTGGAGCTCCTCCTTGGCGGTCTCGAGCTCTTCGTTGGTCGACTGGAGCTCCTCGTTGGCGGAGAGGATCTCCTCGTTGGCGGACCTGAGCTCCTCGCTGGAGGCCTCCTGTTCTTCGATGGTCGTCTGCAGGTAGTCCTTCGTGGCCGTCAGCTCCTGCTCGAGCGTGACGATCGTCTCTTCGGTCGTGCGGCCCGGCGATCGGCGGGAAGGCGGCGGCGGCGCGGCCTTGCGTCTCTGCGGCGCTTCCTCGAAAAGCACCAGGAGATGCGGAGCGCCGGAGCCGCCGTGCGGCAGGGGAACGACCTCGAGGTTGACGCGGCGCGAGTGGCCATCCTGGCGAACCCGGAGGTCCTCGGCTCGCACGGACTTGTTGCTTTTTCTCGCCTTCAGAATCGCCGAGCGCAGGTCGAAGAGAAGACCCTCGCGGGCCATCTTCAGGATGTTGAGGCTCGCGGCTCCGGAGGGGGGCTCGAGGTAAGCGCTCGTGCGGCCCCGGAACTGCAGGACGTCGTCGTTGTCGTTGATGAGAACGCCGGCGGGGCCGTAGCGGCCGATCACGAGCCGGTCCGCTTCCTTCTGGAGGTCGGCGGGCGTCACTTCGGAAGTCCGGCTCCCCGCAGCCTCCGCCCCCGCAGACGTGCGTCGGCGACCGAAATCCAGAAATGGCCGCGCGGCTCCCGGACGCTTGAGAAAGATGCGCTGGTTGCGGTCGATCGGCGCGAAGAGGTCCGCGAAGCCCGAAATCGTCTCGGCGCTGCCGAGCATCAGGTACCCGTTGGAGCGCAGGGCATAGTGAAACAGCGGGACGACTCGTCTCTGGAGGACCGGCTCGAGATAAATCAGGAGATTGCGGCAGCTGATGAGATCGACGTTCGAGAACGGCGGATCGAGCGTCACGTTCTGGCGGGCGAAGACGCAAACGTCGCGGATGCCCTTGGAGATCTGCCACCCCGCATCCGTTTTCGAGAAGAAGCGCTTCAGGCGCTCGGGAGACATGTCCGCCACCGCGTTTTCGAGGTACACGCCGGAGCGGGCCCTTTCGATCGCCGACTCCGACACGTCCGTCGCGAAGATCTGGACCGGAGGATTGCGTTCGGCGCCCTGGAGGACCTCGAAGAGCGTGATCGCGATCGAGTAAACCTCTTCGCCCGTGGAGCAGCCCGGCACCCAGATCCGGATCGGCAGGTTGGCCGGACGATCCTTCAGGATCCCGGGGAAAACCCGGCCCTTGAGGGTCTTGAAGACGTCGGGATCACGGAAAAACGCCGTCACGGTGATGAGGATGTCCTCGTACAGGGCGAGGACTTCTTCCGGCTCCTGGCGCAGGCTCTCGAGGTACCTCCTGACGGACTCGACCTTCTTCAGAGCCATGCGCCGGGCGATCCGCCGGCGGATGGTGGTCTGCCGGTAGTTCGTGAAGTCCACGCCCGTCGCCTTGCGAAGGATCATCAGGATCTTTCCGTGATCCGGGCCTTCGACCTTCTGCTCGGGCTGGTCTTCGGAACGGGTCGGCCACACGTAGGGATGGCGGCCCATCCGGGCCAGCTCCTGCGCGATCTTCTCGGGAGGAAAAACGAAGTCGACCGCTCCGGCCGCGATGGCGGCGCGCGGCATGTCGTAGAACCGGGCGGACTCCTCCGTCTGCGCGAACGTCAGCCCTCCCTCGGCCTTGATCGCCCGCATGCCGAGCGCCCCGTCGGACATCGTCCCGGAAAGGACGACGCCGATCGCGCGCCCCTTGTACTGCTCGGCGAGAGAGCGCAGGAAGTGGTCGATCGCGAGCTCGTGGCCTCGTCCCCTCGGCCGGGGCTCGACCCGGAACACGCCGTCATCGAGCGTGATCTCGGTGTTGGAGGTGATGACGTAGACGGTGTTCGGCTCGATGCGCAGGCCCCCGCGGACTTCGATCACCCGCATGGACGTCGAGCGGCTCAGGATCTCCCGGAGCATCGAGTCGCGCTTGGGGTCCAGATGCTGCACGAGGACGAACCCCATTCCCGTGTCGGGCGGGAGCTTCTCGAGGAGTTTCGTGAAGGCTTCGAGGCCGCCGGCCGAGGCGCCGATCCCGACGACCGGAAAGCCGTCGCACTCGCCGAGCGTTTCGGTCGGAACGAGCTTCCGGGGAGAAGGGGCCTGACGCTTCGCCTTCGCCGCCGCCTTCTTCGGCCGCGGCCGATCCATCCTCTTTCTCTGACGGGAGTGGATCACGGTCCTCCTCAAACCGTTTCCTCCGCCGGGCCGAACCTTCGCGAAGGGACAATTCTATGGGATATGCACTCGTCGAAGGCTCGCGTCCGGATCCTGGGCGCCGACCTTCTGGAGAAGGAGCCCGCGGAGGCTGGCCGCCGCCCTTTCCAGCTGCGAAACCCGCTCCTCGAAGTCCGCCGCGAGGCTGTCAAGGCGCCGCTCGCGAGCCAGCTGAACGAGCCGGCGCCGCAGCGCCGCACGCTCCTCGAGCGCCCGGAGAGCCTCCCAGAGCGCCTGTTCGACGCCCTCGTCCTGGGCCTCGAGGAGAGTCTCGGGCGAAAAGGCATGGCCGGTGCGGCATCGAAAGCGGAGGAGGTCGGCCTCCTGGATCTCCCAGAGAACCCCGCGGCAGTCGGGACACGCCACGGCCGACGGCACTCCGGGTTTGTCGTCGCTCGAGATCTCGCAATCGTCGAGCCGCGCGATTCTCGTTTCCGGAATCATCTCCCGCGAAGGAGGCGCTGCAGCTTCCGGGTCGACGGGTTCGAGGACGAGCCGGTTCAGGAGCTTTCCGATCTCGAGCGCCGGGGCGACGTGGTCCACCTCGACATAGCGCATCGCGTTGCGGGGCATATCGGCGCAAAAGGCCTCCCCCGGGTCCTGGACGACCGCAATGCCGCCGCGGATCTTGATCGCGACGACGCCGGCCGTCCCGTCGTCCAGCGACCCCGACAGCACGACCCCGATCGTTCTCGGCCCGTACGCTCTCGCGGCGCTCCGGAAGAGGACGTCGATCGAGGGGCGGTGGCGATTCTCCCTCGGGCCGTGCACCACGCGAACCACCCCGGGCTCGAGCATCAGGTGCATGCCCGGAGGAGCGACGTGAATCCGCCCCCTCGCGATCGGCTCGCCATCCTCCGGAACGAACGCGGGAAGAGGCCCTGCGCGATCGAGGATCTCCGGCAGCGCGCTCGGCTGCTCCGCGGAGAGGTGCAGGACGACGAAGACCGCCGCCGGCAGTTCGGGATCGAAATCGGCCGCGATCCGCCGGAGAACCTCCACACCGCCGGCCGATGCGCCAAGGACGACGACGTCTCGCGTCTCCATGCTCACTACCGGAGCAAGACTTCGGCCAGAAAGGCCGGTCCTAGAGTCTCTTGACGGCCTCCATCGCGGGGCCGAGCGGCTGTCGCGCCTTCCAGAAGTCGGCCCACGCATCCTTTTTCTCGAGCTCCCGCGCGTAGTTGCCGAGATTGAAGCGGAGGGGATCGAGACCGCGCTTGACGTCCCGCCATGCGAGCGGCCGCGAAAAGGGCGCTCCGGGACGACGCCGCACGGAATACGGCGCGACGACCGTCTGGGCGAAGCCGTTGCGGAAGGGATCGAGGTACACCTTTCCCTTGCGGTCCGCGACGCGCGCCTCCGTCGTGAAAATCCGCGGAAACGCCGCGGCCAGACGCCGTCCGAGCTCCTCCGCGAAGCCGAGCACCTCGTCCGCGTCGGGTCCCGTGCGGATCGGCACGAAGACGTGCAGGCCCTTCCCGCCGGACGTCTTCGGAAAGGAGACGAGGCCGAGGGCGTCGAGCGCCTCACGAACCCTGAGGGCCGCGCTGACGACGTCGGAGAATCGAGGGCCCGACGGATCGAGGTCGACGCAGACCCAGTCGGGCCGGCGCGGCGAAGCGCAGCGCGCGCCCCAGACATGGACGGCGATGCAGCCGAGGTTGGCGAGAGCGAGCTCCGTGTCGAGCCGTCCTCCGACGACGTAGTTCGTGGCCTTCTTCGCGTGCTGGATCTTCTGCGTCGGCGTCGTCTCCGGCAGCCCCTCGGGCTTCTCCTTCTGGAAGAAGCATGAGCCCTTCATTCCGTCGGGGCAGCGCTCGAGCGAGAGCATTCGATCCTTGACGTAGGGCTTCAGGCGCTCGAAGACGGCGGCGTAATACTCGACGAGGTCGCGCTTGGTGTAGCCCTCCTCGGGCCAGTAGACCTTGTCCGGATGGGAGACGCGCACTCCGCGGATCGTGTCGGCGGCCGATGCGGCCGGGGCGCCCTTCACGACACGTTCCGGTTCGAGTGCCAGACCGACTTCTTGCGCGACGTCTTCGCCGGCTTGACCCGCTTCGGTTCGGCGAGCATCTTCCGCAGGAGAGCGGGAGGATCGCCGTCGGCCGCCTTCTCCATGTTGCCGCCCTCGTCGCGGGCGATCTCGACGAGGAGACGATCCGAGACGACCGAGCGCGGCGCGTCGTCCTCGATCGAGCCCTTCTCGACGAACTCGTCCCGGTGCTTGATCAGGAGCCACGGAATCTTGCCGTCGCCGTCCCGGCGGTTCAGGCGGACGAGGACCCAGCCGCCGTGGAGCTTCTCGCCGTCGAGCGCGAACTTCAGCTCCCCCTTCTTCAGCGCCGCGTCCACGTCCGGCGTCTCCGGCGCCCAGGTTCCGCGGTCCCAGATCATGACCGTCCCCCCGCCGTATTCGCCTTCCGGGATGATTCCCTCGAACCGGTTGTACTCCAGCGGATGATCCTCGGTGGGCATCGCGAGGCGCTTGTCCTTCGGGTCGAGCGACGGTCCCTTCGGAACCGCCCACGACCGCATGACGCCCTTCCACTCGAGACGGAAGTCGTAGTGGAGGGCCGTGGCCCGGTGCTTCTGGATCACGTAGACGAGCTTCTTCGTGCGGGGGCGCGGGGTCTTCCCCTTCGGCTCCGGAGTGACGCCGAAACGGCGGCGGCGGCGATATTGCTCGAGCGGCATGGTCTTCGCGGGGACCATCATGGCTCCCGCCGAGACCGTTCTTCAAGAACCATGCCTCGAGCCGCCGGCTCGGGCACGGATCCTGCTCTTTGCCACGGCAATGACCGTGATCGAGCGCCTGCAGGAGCGGGGATTCCGGCGCCTCGGGTCGTCCGCGCGCGGATTTCGGTACGAGACGCCGCGAGGCGCGGCGGTCAACGGCGCGCACGGCACGCGCATCCGGGGCCTCGCGATTCCGCCGGGATGGACGGAGGTCTTCGTCAACCCATCACCCGGCGCGGCCGTCCAGGCGATCGGCCGCGACCGGGCGGGCCGCTGGCAATATCGCTACTCTCCGGCTCAGATCGGCAAGCGCGAGCGTCGAAAGCGCGAGAGGCTCCTCGCATTTCTCCGGGCGCTGCCCGTTCTGCGCTCCCGCGCGGCGGCCGACCTGCGCCGCGAGGGTCTGCCGCGGGAGCGCGTCCTCGCGGCGATGACCCGGCTCCTGCTGCGCGGATTCCTTCGTCCGGGAAGCCAGGTCTATGCCCGGGAGAACGGGACCTACGGCTTGACGACCCTGCGGCCGAAGCACGTTCGCGTCCGCGGAAGGCGCATCACGCTGTCGTATCCCGGAAAGGGCGGGAAGCCGCAGATGCGCGAGATCGACGACGCGGCCGCGGCCCGCGTGGTGGCGGCGCTGCTCGCGCAGCACGAACCGGGAGCCCAGGTCTTTCGATACCGCTCGGAGTCCGGCGACTGGGTCGGCGTTCGAAGGCGATCGATCAACGAATACCTCCGGGAGATCGGCGGCGTGCGAATCACCGCGAAGGACTTCCGGACCTGGGCCGGCACGCTCTTCGGAGCCTGCGCCCTGGCGCGCCTCGGCTTTCCGCCGCCGTCCTCCGCGCGGGAGGTCCGGAGCCGCGTCGCCCGGGCGATGGGAGAGACGTCCCGGCTGCTCGGCAACACGGCGGCGGTTTGCCGCGCGTCCTACGTCAGCCCGGAGGTGCTCGCGGCGTTCGCGAGGGGGCGCCTTCTGGCCGATCCTCCGGCGCTCGATACCCTCGTGCGAGGTTCGGCGGGCGCCCTCGCGGCGGTCGAGCGGCGGCTCGCCCGGCTGATCGCGAACGGCTCGATCGCGCGGAGCGGCTGAAGCGACAGGCGCCGGACGCTTTCGGGCCCCGGAAGAAGCGGCATCGGCTGGAGGTCATCGGTGTTCAGCGGCTGCTCCGCGCCGCAATACGGGCAGCGACGATTCCACCCCTTCACGCGATAGGGAACTCCGGGATCCGTTCGGATGCCCGTCGAGAACCTGCGGCCACACCGCCGGCAGAACGCGGTCAGCAGAACCACGGAATGCTTCACGAAACCCTCCTGGCAGAGGAAGACGACTCCGTCCTCCGGGAAGTCTTCGTGCAAACGGAGGGCCAGGTGGTCGAGCGACGGGCCGGCGGGCCGCCGCTGGTCGCCTTCTTGCACCCTCGGACGGGTGGAGGTGTGACCTTGAGTCCGCAGCACTTTCTCCTCGTCGTCAACTGCAGGTCCTGCGGCCGGGAGCTTCCGGCGGGAATCGTCTCCCGCGGAGCCAGGCTGGAGGACACCGAGTGCCGGGCGATCTGCGCGACGTGCGCGAGGTCCTGGTTGGTTCTCGCGCGGGACCTGCGGCGAGTGCCGATCGAGAAGCCCAACTGAGATCGAAGGCGGCGCTGGCTTCTTCCTTGCAGCGGCGATCAGCTTCCGGGGAGGGCGACCTGCTGCGCGAGCAGGAGGGGCGGTCGCGCCGAAGCGATGTCCACGGCCGTGACGTCCCATCCGACGACCGGTGAAAAACCGGTTCCTCCCCGTCATCTCTCGGTCGATTCCCGGCTTCGTCAGCGCGAGCCCAGGGCCCGGCCGGCCGCGCGCCTCCCGCTCTGTATCGCCGCGGGGACGGTGCCGCTTTCCTGCGACGACGCGGCCTCTCCGGCGAAAAACAACGTATCGGCGACCGGCCGGGCGAGCCGGGCCGGCGACGCGGAGCCTCCGACGGTGACATAGCTGTACGCGCCGCGCGCGAACGGATCCGACGTCCAGTCGTGCCAGTGCGCGCCGACGAGCTGCTCCCGCACCCGGGCCGTCGAGACTCGAAAGAGCGAAGAAAGCGCTCGACACGCCTCGCCGAGGACCTTCCCCCGCCCGCCGGACCGCAGCGCGGTCGCCGCGGGGCCCCCCGCCCAGAGCGTCAGCATCGGCAGATCGAGCGGCGCCGCGGTCCACAGCGTCGGAAACGAGGACTCCGCATGGAGAAAGGCCGCGTTCTCGCGGTCCCCGAGGGCGGTCCGCCAGAAGGCCTCGCGAAAACGGAGGACGAGACGGACGACGTCTCCCATTTCGATGCCCGAGAGCGCCCGCCGCAGAGACTCGGGCTCCGGATCGAAGCGGATCGCGCCGGCGGAGCCGGGGCGCGCCTTGAGCACGCCGGCCGGAACGGTCACGACGGCGCGGTGCGCTCGGAATCGCCGCCCGGAATTCAGCTCGATCTCGACGTCGCCGCGGCGCCAGCGCACCCCGCGCACGACGGCCGAGCGCTCGATCCGGCAGCCCGAGGCCCGGGCGAGCCGCTCGAGATGGGCGACGACGCCGTCGTACCCCGAGAGGATCCTGAGCTGCGCCCTCTCGGACGGCGAGGAAGGCGGGTCTCCGCGCGTCGAGATCGCCTTCTCGCTCGCCCGCTCGAGCGGCGCGGCGTCGTAGCCCTCGATCATCGAAGAGAGCAGCCGCCGGTCCCGCGGGGCAAGGCGGTGCGCGGCGAGGAAGTCCGCGACCGAGCGGTCCGGGCCATCGTTTCGGAGTCTGCGAGTCAATGCATCGAAACGCCGCCATACGTTACCCATGTCCCGAAGGCGCCCTCCGCGCGCCTCCAGGTGGACGTTGGGGATCCTTCCCAGCAGGAGCCGCGACTCGCGGACGATCCGCACGATCGCCGGGTTTCGGCCGTGGACGAACTCCGCGCCGAGCTCGACGGGCGCGGGCCAGTCCGAGGGCCGCCGCGTCCAGATCCGCCCGCCGAGCCGGCGGCGGCCCTCGAGCAGCAGAACGCGCGCGCCGGAATCGCCGAGCACGGCGGCCGCCGCGAGCCCGGCCGCTCCGCCTCCCACGATGATGAAATCCCAACGGCGCATGCGCATGTCGACCTCCGAGCAAGGCCCGCGCCACTGCGGAACGAGTCTTGCAAAAGCCCCGAAACGCCAGAGGAATCTCAAATCGTATCGGGATACCAACTCAAAGGAGGATCGGACAATGAATGATCAGTATGGACGCCGGGCGAACGAGCGCGGATCGTCCGGCCGAGGGGACCACGAAGGCGGAGCGTCCGGGCGGGGCGACTACGAGTACGACCAGAGAGGCCGCCGCCCGATGTACGAGCCGACCAGCGAATTTCAGAACGAATCACGCCGCGAGCTCGGCTCGGGCTCGGACGGCCGGGAACGGGACGGGCGCGCCGGAGTCGGCGGCAGCTCGACCTATGGCTCCGAGGGCGGCGGCGGCTGGGACGGCTCCCGGCTCGGGAATCGCACGGAAGAGAACGACGACCGCGAGCGCGGCGGCGAGTGGGGCCGATCCGGGGTCGCGTACTCCGGCGAGCGGGGACGTCCGTCGGACCGATCGTTCTCCGGTCCGGTGACCTGGCGCGGATACGGATCCGGCCAGGGAGGCTATGGCTACGGCGGCGGAAGCTTCGGGCGGTCAGGGCCGAGCCGTTCGAGCTCCTACGAATCCGGCGAAGGCGCCGACTACGGCCGCCAGAGCTACGGCGGCCGCTACGGCATCGGCGAGACGGGACAGCGCCGGGGCGGATCGCTCGGGGGATCGCATCAGAGCACGGGCCGCTTCGCCGGGAAGGGGCCCAAGGGCTATACCCGTTCGGACGAGCGCATCAAGGAACAGGTCAGCGAGAAGCTCGAGGAGCACGGAGACATCGACGCCTCCGAGATCACGGTGCAGGTCAAGAATGGAGAGGTCACGCTCGAAGGAACGCTCTCGGATCGCTCGATGAAGCGGATGGCCGAAGACGTCGCCGAGGATTGCCCGGGCGTCAAGGAGGTCCAGAACCGCCTGCGCGTCGAGCACGGCAACGGCTCCGAAAAGTCGTCGTCGAGCCAGGGCTCCGAGAAGTCTCGCTCGCGAAGCAACGTCTGAGTCCCGGTTGGCAGGACAGGAGGCGCCCCGAGCGATCGGGGCGCCTCCTTTTCGAAGCCGCAGGGAACAGCCTACGACTTCGGGTGCAGGCCCTCGGCCAACTTCAGGTGGGTTTCGATCGTCGGAAGGGTGTTGCTCGCGAACTCCTGGACCGCCGACGGGCTCGCGCTCGCCTCCCCCTTCAGGAGCGCCACCGCGTCCTTGTGGTCCTTCACCATCTGCGTCTTGTAGGCGGCGTCGAACTGCGCGTCCGACACTTCACGGAGCTTGTCGATCGTCTCCTTGTGCTGCGCATCGAGCTCGGACGGGATCGTGATCCCTTCCTTCGAAGCGGCGGCCTTCAGGGCATCCCCCGCCTTCGTGTGGTCGTCGATCATGCGCTGCGCGAACGTGCGGACGCTCTCGTCCTTCGACTTCTCGAGGGCGAGCCGGCTCGCATCGATCTCCGTCATGCCCGCCACCGCCACCTTGTCGGCAAAGCTGCGATCGGCCGCCGAAGCCATCGGCGACATTTTCATGTCGGTCGGAGCCGGGGGGTTCTGCGCCACGACGAACGACGGAACCACCAGGGCAACGCCGAGCAGGGAAAGGAACCGGAAACGCTGGGACTTCATAACTCCTCCTCGGAACCGAACCGAGCAACCTCTGTGCCATGGACCGTCCCGGAGCACCTTAGGAGGTCCTAAAGAGGGGCGATTTCCGGAATCCGGGGCCGTCCGGGCGCCTTAGTTGCGTCCGGAGGTCCAAGATGACGAAGGAAAACTCGGGAGCTCTTCGGTTCCGGCCCCATCCCGGCAGCGACCGCGCCGCGGCGCTGGCCGACCGCATCGAGGAGGGCGCCGCGCTTCTGGCCGCCTTCGCGGAGAACCTGACGGACGCGCAGTGGCGGACGCCGATCAGCGCCTCCGACCGGCGCACCGTCGGCGTCGTCGTCCATCACGTCGCGGCCGCCTATCCCATCGAGATCGACCTCGCCCGCATGATCGCGGAGGGCAAGGCCGTCACGGACGTGAGCTGGGACGCCGTGGCGGACCTGAACGCGCGGCACGCCCGCGACCACGCGGCCGTCACCAGGCAGGAAGCGCTCGTCCTCCTGCGCCACAACAGCCGCGAGGCCGCGGAGGTCGTCCGCGCTTTCACCGACGACGACCTGGACCAGGCCGCCCCGTTCTCGCTCGCCTTCGGGGCGCCGGTGACGGCCCAGTTCGTCATCGAGGACCACGCGCTGCGGCACAGCTGGCACCACGTCGCCCGCCTCCGCGCGGCCCTCTCCACGTAGTCTTCCCGGCCGGACGCCGCCGCGCGCCGCCGCCGACTTGGACCCGGCACGGCGCGTTCCTCCCTCGCGGCGTCCGGCCGTTCTCCCTTCGCGGCCCCATCGGTGAGAAAATCCCTTCCGGCCAAAAAGGCCGGAGCCCATGGCGCAACCTCCCAACCACCCGAAAGAAGAGACGAATCGCCTCGACGCCGCTCCGGCGGCCTCCGACCGGCTGGCCGCCGACCGCCTGCTCGCGTCGATCGTCGAATCCTCCGACGACGCCATCGTCAGCAAGTCGCTCGACGGAATCATTCTCAGCTGGAATGCCGGAGCGGAGCGTCTCTTCGGCTATTCCGCGGAGGAAGTCGTCGGACGACACATCTCGATCATCATTCCGGCGGAGCGGGCGAGCGAAGAGGATCGGATCATCGCCCGCATCCGCGCGGGCGAGCGCGTGGATCACTTCGACACGGTTCGCGTCCGGCGCGACGGCCGGCGCGTCGACGTCTCGCTGACGATCTCACCGGTCACCGACGCCGCGGGGCGGATCGTCGGAGCCTCCAAGATCGCCCGGGACGTGACCGAACGAAAGCGCGCCGAAACGCAGCTGATCGCCGCGACAGCGAAGTTCGAGGCGGTCTTCAACCAGTCCGGAATCTTCGCCGGGATCATGGACCTCGACGGCACGCTCCGCGAGGCCAACGACCTTTCGGTCGAGGGATGCGGGTATACGCGCGGGGAGGTGCTCGACCGCGCCCTCTGGGAGACTCCCTGGTGGAGGGGCTCGGAGGCGGCGAAGGCGCGGATCCGCGAGGCGGCGCGCGAGGCCGCCGCCGGATCGGTGTTCCGGGAGGAGCTGCCGTACTGGCTGGCGGACGGCACCGAGCGGATCGTGGACTTCGCGATGTACCCGATCCGCGATCGAGCCGGGTCCGTCATTCACATCCACCCGACCGGAACCGACATCACGGAGCACCGGAAGAGCGACCAGGCCCTTCGAGACGGCGAGGCTTCTCTCCAGGCCGCGATGGGGGCGCTCCGCGACGCGGATCGCCGCAAGGACGAGTTCCTGGCCACGCTGGCCCACGAGCTGCGCAATCCGCTCGCTCCGATCCGCAACGCCATCCACGTGCTGCGCCAGCGCGACGGCGACGCGGCCTCGGTCCGGGCCATGACCGAAATGCTCGAACGCCAGGTGAAGCAGCTCGTTCGCCTCGTCGACGATCTCCTCGACGTCAGCCGCATCAGCCGGGGCAGGATCGAGCTTCGCCGCGAGCGGATCGAGCTCGCGCCGATCCTGAAACAGGTGGTCGAGGCCGCGCGCCCGCTCGCCCAGGACATGGAGCACGCGCTGATCGTGAAGATGCCTCCGCAGCCGATCTTCGTCGAAGCCGATCCCGCACGGCTGGCGCAGGTCGTCGGCAACCTCCTGAACAACGCCTGCAAGTTCATGGATCGGGGGGGGCGGGTCGAGCTCACGGTCGAACGTGCCGGCGACGAGGCCCTGATCCGCGTGCGCGATCGAGGGGTCGGCATCGCCCCCGACGATCTCCCGAAGATCTTCGACATGTTCATGCAGGTCGACACGTCGCTCGAGCGTTCGGTCGGGGGCCTCGGCATCGGCTTGACGCTCGTTCGCAGCCTCGTCGAGATGCACGGCGGGACCGTGAGCGTCTCGAGCGACGGCCCGGGACAGGGAAGCGAGTTCGTCGTGCGCCTTCCGGCCCTGCCCGCGAACGCCGAGATGCTCGCCGAGCCCGCGATCGCCCCGGCCCCGCTCACGACGAGCGGACGGGTCCTCGTCGTCGACGACAACCGCGACGGCGCAGAATCCCTCTCGCTCCTGCTCCAGACGCTCGGTTACGTGACCCGCACGGCCCACGACGGCATCGCCGCGGTCGAGGCCGCGCGGGAGTTTCGGCCCGACATCGCTCTGCTCGACATCGGGCTTCCGCGGATGAACGGACACGACGCCTGCCGGCGCATCCGGGAGCAGCCGTGGGGGCGGGACATGATTCTGATCGCCGTCACGGGCTGGGGACAAAGGGAAGATCAGCTGCGTTCACAGGCCGCCGGATTCGACCATCATCTGGTCAAGCCGGTGCGGCCCGACGACCTGATTAATCTGTTGGCGTCGGCGTCGCCGAAACCCTGACCCCGATGCGAATCATGGAGGCTCTCATGCGGCCGCCGACTCGCTCGTGTCTCACGGTTCTCGCCCTCTTCGCCGCTTTCACCGGCGTCGCCGCCGCCGAGGACCAGTTCGACGGCAGCCACCTGCTTCGATCCTGCGGCGACGCGCTGGCCGCGGCGGGGTCCTCCGCCGCCGGTGCGGACGCCGGCCGGTGCGTCGGTTTCGTCTACGGCGCGACCGCGGCGCACGAGCTCGACGTCGCCGTCGCCCGCCGACGCAATCCCGGGGCGACGTCGAAGATCTGCGTCCCCGCCGACGCGACCGTCGACCAGGACATTCGCGTCTTCCACGACTACCTGAAGGCGAACCCGGAAAAGCTCCACCTCTCCGGAATCGAGCTCCTGTACGCGGCGTACCTCGACCACTGGCCCTGCCCAGCGAAGCCGGCCCGCTGACGCTCCTCCTCCGCCCCCCGATGCGCAAGACCGGGCCGGTCCGAGGGGCCCGTCGCGGGCCCGTTCACGTCCCCTCGCCCTGTTGAATTCTCCGGCACGCCTCTTGCTTCTGGCTCCCCGCGGAGGAAGGTGCCATGAACAAGCGAAACGGAGACACGGAAGGAAAGAAGCCGGGGATCGTGGATCGCGTCGTGCGCTCGATGGGCGGCGGCTCGGACACGGACGAGTCCCCGTCCGCGACGAAACTGCTCAAGTCCCAGCACGACGAGGTGCGCGAGCTGTTTCGCCAGTACGAAAAGTCCGGCGAAAACGCGCACGCGACGCGCAAACGGCTGATCGACGAGGCGAGCGACAAGCTCGAGATCCACGCGGAGCTCGAAGAGAAGATCTTCTACCCCGCCTGCCGGAAGCTCACGGACGAGGAGGCGCGCAAGATGGTCGGCGAGTCGGTCGAGGAACACCTCATCGTCAAGCGTCTGATCAAGGAGCTCCGGGGGCTGGATGGCTCGGAGGATCTCTTCGAGTCGAAGGCGACCGTTCTCAAGGAGAGCGTCGAACATCATGCGGACGAAGAAGAAAAGGACCTCTTCCCCGAGGCCGAGAAGGAGATGGATGAGGACGAGCTCGAGGAGCTCGGACGCCGGATGGTCGCCCTGAAGCAGAAACTTGCCGGCGGGAGCAAGTCGAGAACCGCGAGAGCCGGGTCGAAGACCGGCCGCCCGGCGAGGGCCTGAGGAACGATGAGCACACCCATGCGTCCGGCCGCGACGGTGGCGAACCCGCCCGTGCCCCAGCCGGGGCTCACCCTCGAAAACGTGTCTTCCGGTGTCTCCTGGTCCGCGGTCATCGCCGGCGCCTTCGCCGCCGCCGCGGTCACGACGCTCCTGATGGCGCTCGGAGCCGGAATGGGGCTCTCCTCGATGTCGGCCTGGCCCTCCGCGGCCGTCTCGCCCCATCGCGTGGCGCCGGGAGCGATCCTCTGGATCATCCTCGTCCAGCTCGCATCCTGCGCTCTGGGCGGTTATCTGGCGGGCCGCCTGCGGAGCCGATGGGTCGGCGTCCACGGGCACGAGGTCTTCTTCCGCGACACCGCCCACGGCCTCCTCGTCTGGGCGGTGAGCCTCGTTCTCGGCGTCGCATTTCTCTCGACCCTGGCGAGCTCGATCACGAAGGACCTCGCGGGAGTCGCGCAGGGTTCTCAGACCAATCCGGCGGCCTACTTCTCGGACTCGCTCTTTCGCACCGCGCCGCCGAGCCCGTCCATCCTGACGCCGGAGCTGCGGTCTGAAACGACCGCGATCCTCGCAAGGGGCGTGACCGGGAAGGAAATGCCGGCGGGCGACCGGTCTTATCTCGCATCACTCGTCGCCGGGCGCACCGGAATGTCGGAGACGGACGCCGCCCGACGCGTCGACCAGGTCCTGACCGCGGAGCGGGAGGCGGCCGACGAGGCGCGAAAGGCGATCGCCCATTCCCTGTACTGGCTCGTGGTCGCTCTTCTCGTCGGAGCGTTCGCCGCGAGCTATGCGGCGATCTACGGCGGAAGGCGGCGCGACTACGTCTGGCGCTGAGGCGCTCGGAGGTTGACCATGCGTTCGATTCTTCTCTGGCTCCTCGGCATTCCGATTCCGATCATCATCCTGATCGGCCTGTTCAGCCACTTCTAGTTCTCGGAGGCCGAGGTCGAGATGCCGAAGACGATCCCGATCATCGTCGAAACTCCTCAGGGAACGAGGAGCAAGGTCGAGTTCGACTACGAGGTCGGCCTCCTCCGCCTGACGAGGGTTCTACCGGCCGGAATGACGTTTCCGCTCAATTTCGGTTCGATTCCCGGAACCCTCGCCGCGGACGGCGATCCGCTCGACGTCCTGCTCTTCATGCGCGATCCGGTGCCGCCCGGAACGCTGCTCGCGGGCCGCCCGATCGGCGTGATGGAGGCCGAGCAGACCGAGGAGGGAAAGACCGAGAGAAACGACCGGCTGTTCGCCGTGCCGTCCGAGGACGAACAGTTCTCAGGTCTACGCTCGGTGTCGAGCATCGAGGCCCGGCGGCGCCGGGAGTACGAACGGTTCTTTCAGACTTACAACTCCGAAGACGGAAAGGAGTTCCGTCCGCTCGGCTGGTTTGGACCCCGGCGCGCCTGGAAGCTCATCGAGACCGCTCGCCGGAAATACAGGCCTCGAAAGAAAGCGGGGCGCCTGCCTCGGACTCTGGACGGCTACGAGGCCGCGCTCCACGAGGAATGACGGCGAAAGAGCCGGAGGTCCCGGAACCTCTCGAGCTGTCCGACGCCATCAAACAATTGCTGGAGGAATGCCGGATGGTCCTTCCGGGAATCCAGGCGCTCTTCGGCTTTCAACTCGTCGCGGTGCTCAGCTCGGGCTTTCCGCCGCTTCCGGCCGGCTTGAAGAGGCTGCACCTCGCCTCGACCGTCCTGACGACGGTCGCCATCGCGCTCGTTCTCGCGCCCGCCGCGTATCACCGACAGGCGTACCCTCGATCCATCAGCGAGTCGCTCCTGCGCATTTCCTCCAGGCTCCTGGTCGCCAGCATGTGGCCGCTGGCGGTCGGAATCTGTCTCGAGCTCTATCTCGTCAGCTTCGCCGTGGTCGAAGACGCCCGGGTTTCCGCCATTGCCGCCGTCCTGTTCCTCGTCTTCGTGACGTTCTGGGTCGTGCTCCCGAACGCGCACAGGCGCCGGCTCGAGGAGGCGAATATCGAACGATCCAAGCGCATCTGACGCGGGCCGATCGTCGTACCGATCCCACCTGAGCTGCTTGGGATTTCACTCCGACCGAATCGCTTTCAGGAGGCCTCGTGCGCCCTCGCTCACGCACGCTTCTTGCAGGAAATGTCCCTCGTCTCGTCGACGCCGCGGACCGACGAACGCCGGAGGTAGAACGTTGACCGAAAGACTTCTCGGAAAATACCTGGAAGATCACCTCGCGGGCGCGACGGGAGCGCTCCAGATTCTCGACCATCTCGTGGACCGACACCGGAACGAGCGGCTCGCCGCCGTTCTCGAGCCGATTCGCTCCGAGATCGCGGCGGACCGGGAGACGCTCGAACGGCTCGCGGCGAAGGTCGAGGCCGGCCCGAGTCCTCTCAAGGAGACGACCGCGCGACTGGGCGAGAAACTCTCACGACTCAAGCTGGACGCGTCCGTTGCGGGGCCGCTCGCGTGCGTGGAGGCGCTCGAAAGCCTCACGATGGGCATCCTTGGGAAGCGCGCACTCTGGGAGGCGCTCGAGGCCGCGGCGCCCTACGAGACGCGCCTCGAGGGACCGGACTATTCGGCGCTCATCGCCCGCGCAGAAGATCAGCACCGGCGCATCGACGAAGAGCGGGTTCGCATGGCGATCCTGGCTTTCTCCCCGTCCGCCCCGGCGGCGACCCGAGCTTGAAATAGGCTGACGTCGGAGAAGAGATGGAAAAACGGGAACTGGGAAGGAGCGGCCTGGAGGTCTCGGCCATCGGCCTCGGCTGCATGGGCATGAGCTATGGCTACGGCCCCGCGGCGGACAAGGCAGAGATGATCGCGTTGATCCGGTCGGCCGTCGAACGCGGCGTCACGTTCTTCGACACGGCGGAGGCCTACGGCCCTTTCACGAACGAACAGCTCGTGGGCGAAGCCCTCGCTCCCTTTCGGGGTCGAGTCGTGATCGCGACCAAATTCGGGTTCCGACTCGGCTCCGGCGGCCCGCAACGGGGCCTGGATAGCCGGCCGGCCCACATCCGGGAGGTCGCGGAGGCTTCCCTCGGGCGGCTCCGGATCGACGCGATCGATCTCTTCTACCAACACCGGGTCGACGCCGACGTGCCGATCGAAGACGTAGCGGGAACCGTGAAGGACCTGATCCGAGAGGGCAAGGTCAAGCATTTCGGACTCTCGGAAGCCGGAGCGCAGACCATCCGGCGCGCGCATGCCGTCCAGCCCGTCACGGCGCTCCAGAGCGAATACTCGTTGTGGTGGAGAGAGCCCGAGAAGGAAGTGCTGCCGACCCTCGAGGAGCTCGGAATCGGGCTCGTTTCCTTCAGTCCTCTGGGAAAGGGATTTCTCACGGGAACGATCGACGAGAAGACCGCGTTCGACAGTTCCGACTTTCGCAACGTCGTTCCGCGCTTCACGCCGGAGGCTCGGAAGGCGAACCAGGCCCTGGTCGATCTGCTCGGCAGCGTCGCCGAACGAAAGAAAGCGACACGGGCTCAGATCGCCCTCGCCTGGGTGCTCGCCCGGAAGCCGTGGATCGTTCCCATCCCGGGGACCACGAAGCGTCATCGCCTGGAAGAGAACCTCGGCGCGGCCGCCGTCGAACTGACGCCGGACGATGTCCGTGAGATCGACGAGGCCGCTTCCCGCGTCACCGTGCAGGGGGCCCGGTATCCCGAGCACCTGCAGAAGCTCGTCGGCCGCTGATCCGAAAGGAGCCGCGGATGCGCGTCGGTATTCTGGGTTCGGGGCTGATGGGCGGCAAGCTCGGAACGCTGTTCGCCCGCGCCGGCCACGACGTGGTTTTCAGCTATGCGCGCCGCAGGGAGAAGCTCGAAAAGCTGGCGCGCGACTGCCGGACTCATGCCCGAGCGGGCACGCCCCGCGAGGCCGCCCAGGACGCCGACGCGCTCCTCCTGGCGGTGCCCTGGTCCCGAGTGGACGACGCGTTGGGCCGCGCCGGCGACCTGTCGAAGAAGGTGATCGTCAGCTGCTCGCTCCCGATGAACTCTCGAAGCACCGACCTCGCGATCGGTCATACCTCCTCGGGCGCGGAGGCGCTCGCCCGGAAGATCCCCGAGGCTCGGGTCGTCTCCGCGTTCCATACCGTGCCGAGCGAGGTGCTCTTTGGCGTGTTCGACGCGCGGCGCAGGGCGGCCCGACCCGGCCTCGTGTACTGCGGGGACGATGCGAGGAGCAAGAAAATCGCCGCCGCGCTGATCCGAGACGTCGGTTTCGATCCGGTGGACTCCGGGCCCCTGCGGACCGCGCGTTACTCCGAGCCCTTCGGCCTTCTCATCGCCCGGCTCGCGTACGAGGGGGACGGTGGACCGGAGCTGGCGTATCGGTTCGAGCGGTATGGGAGCTGATGCGCTCGTTCTCGACTAGCCTCGCTTCGTCACGATGTTCAGCGCCACCGCACTCCGAATGAGGGCCTTGAACGCCGGCTCGTCCAGCTTCTCGCCTTCATGGACGTCGATGGCGCGCCTCACCTTGCCCTCGAGGCTCGAGTTGAAGAGCCCCGAGGGATCCTTCAGCCGAGCACCCCTGGCGAACGTCAACTTGACCGCGCTCCTGTAGGTCTCGCCGGTGCAGATCAAACCATCGTGGGACCAGACCGGGACGCCCCACTTCCACTCTTCGACGATCTCCGGGTCGGCCTTCCTGATCAGGGAGCGGATCCGGGAGAGCGCCTCCCCGCGCCAGTCGCCCAGCTCTTTGATCCTCCCGTCGATCAGGCGCGACGGTGACTCGGCCTTCGTCGAATCGGCCTTCCTCTTCTGGTTCATCTCATCTGCCGTTCTCGCAAGTCGACCCAACAAGACCTGCGAGCAATCCTGGCAGCCTCCTTGACTATACTTGCGCTCATGAGGCAAACGAAACCTCGCGGTTCACGGATTGCCGTCGCGCTGTGCCTCTGGATGTTCTGTGCCGTATTAGTCGCCGACGGCCGGCTTCCCAAGATCGACCCGTGGGTCCTTGAGAAAGCAGATGGGGGCCAAGTCGAGTTCCTCGTCATGCTGCGCCAGCAGGCGGATTTGGGCGGAGTACGCAGTCTTTCGACGAAGAGCGAGAAGGGCGCCTTCGTGCTCGACGCGCTGCGATCCACCGCGGAGCTCACCCAGGCACCCGTGTTGGCCCTCCTCGACGCGCGCGGTGCACCGCATCACGCTTACTGGGTTGCGAACGTCATCTGGGTTCGCGGAAATCGGAGTCTCGTCGAGGATCTCGCCGCGCGCGACGACGTATTCCACATCTATGCGAACCCGGCGGTCCGTTTCGAAGGCCCGGTCGCCCCTCCGGTCGCCGAGCCTTCCTCGCCGGCGACGATCGAGTGGAACGTGTCTCAGATCCACGCGCCCGACGTCTGGGCCCTAGGATTTACGGGCCAGGGCGTGGTCGTCGCCGGAAGCGACACCGGATATGAATGGGACCACCCGGCTCTCAAGTTCCACTACCGGGGCTGGCTGGGATCCTCGGCGGACCACAACTACAACTGGCACGACGCGATCCACTCGAGCAGCGGTATCTGCGGGGCGGACGCCCCGGCGCCCTGCGACGACAACGGACACGGCACGCACACCATGGGGACGATGGTCGGCGACGACGGAGGCGGAAATCAGGTCGGAGTGGCGCCGGGAGCGAAGTGGATCGGCTGCCGCAACCTGGATCAGGGCATCGGGACGCCGGCGACGGACACCGAATGCCTTCAGTGGTTCATCGCCCCTACGAACCTCGCGAACCAGAACCCCGAACCTTCCGAAGCGCCCGACGTCGTCAACACGTCGTGGAGCTGTTCCTCGGCCGATGGGTGTACGGACCCGACCGTTCTGCAGACGGCGGTCGAAAGCGTCCGCGCGGCAGGGATCGAGCTCGTGGCCGCTGCCGGCAACTCCGGTCCGGGATGCAGCACCATCGGAGAACCTCCGGCCATCTACGACGCGGCTTTCTCCGTGGGCGCGACGACGAACAGCGATGCCATCGCAGCCTTTTCGAGCCGGGGTCCCGTGACGGTCGACGGGAGCAACCGTTTGAAGCCCGACGTCAGCGCACCCGGAGTCAACGTCCGATCGAGCTACACGAACAACACCTACCAGGTCCTCAGCGGAACCAGCATGGCCGCGCCGCACGTCGGGGGGCTCGTCGCCCTGTTTCTCTCCGCGAATCCGGAACTCCGGGGCAACCCGGACGCGATCGAGTCCTTCATCATCGCGTCGTCCGTGCCGGTCACTGTCACTCCGGCTCAGACCTGCGGAGGAACTCCGAGCGGCTCGATTCCGAACAACTCCTTCGGCTGGGGACGCGTCGACGCCCTCGCCGCCCTCTGCGCGTCCGTGCCGGAGCCCTTGGAGCTCGCTCTCGATTCCTCCGGCAACCAGGTGTGGGAACCGGGCGAGTCGGTCGAGCTCAGCCCGACATTCTTCAACTTCTGCGATGCCTCGCTTGCCCTCACGGGTTCGATTTCGAATCTCACCGGCCCCTCCGGCGCGACCTACACGATCCTCGACGGGTCGGCGAACTACGGCACCGTTTTGCCCGGAGGTTTCGGAAGCTGCATCGACACTGGCGATTGCTATTCGGTCTCGGTCAGCAATCCGGCAGTGCGCCCCGCAACCCATTGGGACGCGACGGTCCACGAAAGTCTCTCGAACGGCCGGGCGGTGGATTGGCGCCTGCACATCGGCGAGAGCTTCGCGGACGTTCCGACGTCCAGCCTGTTTTATCCTTTCGTCGAGAACATCTTCCACAATGGCGTGACCGGCGGATGCGGAGGCACGGACTATTGCCCGGCGGTCGCCACGCTGCGCAAACAGATGGCGGTCTTCGTGCTGAAGGCGAAGGAGGGCGCCACATACGTGCCGCCTCCCGCGATCGGGATCTTCGCGGACGTGCCGAGCTCCGACCCGTTCGCTCCCTGGATCGAGGAGCTCTTCCGACGCGGAGTCGTCGCCGGGTGCGGCGCGGGACCCACCTACTGTCCGGGCAACCCGGTGCTGCGCCAGCAGATGTCGGTCTTCCTCCTGAAAACCCTCCTCCTTTCGACCTATTCTCCTCCCGCCTGTACCGGCCTCTTCGCGGACGTGCCGTGTTCGAACCCGTTCGCGACCTGGATAGAAGATCTCTTTCACCGTGGGATCGCGGCGGGATGCGGCAGCGGTAACTTTTGCCCGGGCAACGCCACGACGCGGGGGCAGATGGCGCCCTTCCTGGTGAAGACCTTCGGCCTTCTCCTCTACGGACCGTAGGGGAGGGACGGTCGCCGGACGGCAGACCGTCGAGCGCGCGGAGCCGTTTCGACAACCCGCCGGACGACATCTCGACCGTCTTTGCCCCTGATGCCGGCCGTCACCGCGGAAATAGAGACCTCGACTTCAACGAAACGGGCAAGAGGCCAATAGATTGGCGGAAGCGTGTGGGTACGGGTCGCAGTGGGCGACGATTTGTTCGATTGCGGGGAAGATGGGCTGCACGGCCGAGGCGCCTCGAACGTGGGTGAGGCAGGCGGAGCGAGATGCTGGTGCGCGGCCCGGGCTGACGACGAGCGAGCGTGAGCGGCTCAAGGAGCTGGAGCGCGAGGTTCGGGAGCTCAAGAGGGCCAACGAGATTCTGCGCAAGGCATCGGCGTATTTCGCGCAGGCGGAGCTCGACCGCCGAGCGAAGTGATGGTGAGTTTCGTCGAGGAGAACCGCCAGGAGTACGGGGTCGAGCCGATCTGCGCCATGCTGCCGATCGCCCCAGCGACTTACTACGAGCACCGTGCCCGAAGGCTCGACCCGGACGAGCGCCCGGTGCGTGAGAAGCGCAACGAGCAGCTCATGGTTGAGATCCGGCGGGTCTTTGACGAGAACTTCGGGGTATACGGCGCGGAGAAGGTGTGGCGGCAGCTCGGCCGGGAGGGCATCGGAGTAGCCCGTTGCACCGTCGAACGGCTGATGCGTGCTCTGGGCTTGCGCGGCGTGGTTCGCGGGCGTGCCTTCCAGATCACGACGATGGCCGACAGGTCCGCGGCGTATCCGCCGGATCTGGTCGAGCGTGAGTTCCGCGCGAGCGGCCCGAACCAGCTCTGGGTCGCGGACCTGACCTACGTGGCCACCTGGGCCGGCTTCGTGTACGTGGCCTTCGTCATCGACGTTTTCTCGCATTCGATCGTGGGCTGGCGCGTCTCGAGATCGCTTCGAAGCGATCTGGCACTCGACGCCCTCGAGCAGGCGCTGCACAGCCGGCCGCGCACGGACGAGCTGGTCCACCACAGCGACCGCGGCGTGCAGTACCTCTCGATCCGCTATACCGAGCGCCTGGCCGAGGCCGGCATCGAGCGGTCCGGCGGCAGCGTCGGTGACTCCTACGACAACGCGCTGGCCGAAAGCGTCATCGGCCTGTTCAAGACCGAGGTCATAAGGCGCCGCGGGCCCTGGCGAAACATCGAGGACGTCGAATTCGCCACCCTCGAATGGGTCGACTGGTTCAATAACCGAAGGCTTCTCGAACCTCTCGGATACCTCCCCCCAGCCGAGTACGAGGAGATTTATTATCGCAGTCAGAATGGTCCAGCTATCGCGGCTGGACTCAGATAAACCAGCCTCCGGACTTCCCGGGGCGGTTCATACCGATCCAGCCGGTGTGGCTTGAGGCTGTGCCTGCGCCAGACGCGAGCGATCATCATGTGGGACACCGAAAGCCGCTCCCCAAGTTTGCGGGTGCTCCGGTGCGTCGAGCCATCCGTGGGCTTGCGCTTGACGGTCCACTCGAGGATCCGGGCCTCCAACTGCGGCGTCAGGATCTTTGCGCCTTGCCCGGCGTGGCGCGAGAACAGGCCCGCCAGCCGCTCGGCCACGAAACGCTTACTCCAGCGGTCAATGAACGCGTCGTTGCAGGCGAGCTTGTCGCGGATCTCTGCCCAGGCATCCCCGGCCTCCAGCCTCAGAATCAGCCGCGCGCGACGCGCATCGTCCGCTCGACCGGCTTGACTCGTCGCTCGCTGCGTCAGCTCCAACCGCTCGCCTTTCGATAACGTAATCGTGCCGCTCATGCGCACGATCATACTACCGTTTTAACTGTTACGGTTCACTAGCAGCCTGTCCGGCGGCGACGGTCCAGGCCGCCGTGCATCGGACAGACTGGCGGGGGCGACGGGAGTATCTTTGCTTCACGCGGGTTCCCGGAAACCAGACGGAGGCATCCATGTCGAGGGCCGAGCTTCCCGGTGCTTTGCAGATCGCGCACGAGGAGTTGCACGACGAGATGGCTCTGGCGACCCGCCTGGGCGGGGAAACCGGCGCCGCCGCAAAGGCGGTGATCCGCGTTCTGTTTCCCCACGTCCTGCTCGAGGAAGAGTTCGGAATCCCTCCGCTCATCCTGCTGCCGAGACTCGCGCGCGGCGAGTTCTCGCCGGAGATGGCCAGTGTGCTGCGATGGACGGAGCTGCTGAAGTCCGAGTTGCCGCGGATGCTGAACGAGCACAAGCAGATCGTGCAGGCCTTGCAGGTGTTCCTGAAGGCGGCCAGCGCCGAGCAGCACTCCGGTTACGCCCGGCTCGCCCGGAAGCTGATTCTCCACGCCCAGCTGGAGGAAGAGGTCCTCTATCCCGCGTCGATCCTCGTCGGCGAGTTCGTCAAGCTCAAGCTGGGCAGGACTTAGCGACGGCGCCCGATGAACGCGATCGAAATCCCGCCAATATCGCTCAATTGATTCATACGCATCATGCGGTGAATCCCGCCGCCGCCGAGAATCTCCTCCATGGAGAACGAGGCTCTCGTCAGCGCGCGCGTCAACGGATCTCACGACCTCCGCATCGCCCCGGAGCCTGAATCCGCGTTTCTGTCCCGCCGAGAGGTTGCCCGCCTCTTCGGGGTCTCGCTGTCGACGGTCACCCGCTGGGCTCGAACCGGGCTGATCGCCGCGGTTCGCACACCGGGAGGGCACTATCGATATCGCGCCGAGCAGGTCCGCCAGACCGCTCGGTCCGAGCACGGAGTCGAAGAAGTCGCTTTGACGAGGAGGCTCTGATGAGAGCGAACATCGAACGGAGTCAGCGTTTCCTGGATCGGTCTCTGGGAGTCGGCCCCCGGCTTCTGCTCGTGGCAGCCGCCCTGCTGCTTCCCCTGACCGACCTGGGCGCCCTGCGCGGCGCGTCCCGGCCCGCGCAAGCCGAGTGGGTTCTCTTTGCAATCGGCGTGCTGGCGCTCCTCTTCCTTCGCGCCGCCGTGCAGGGGAAGGTCCGGGACCTCGTGGACGTCGTCGTGCTGTATCTCTACTTCGCCCTGTTCCGGCTCTGGTCCTCGCCTTCCGGTCCCGGCCTCTACGCACTGTTCCTCGTGGCATTTCTCGTCGCGACGGCTTTCGTCCTGTCCCTCGGCCAGGCCCGGTCCGAGGACATCGCCGAGAGCCTCTCGGCCGGATGAAAGGAGAACCCATGACAACGACGAAAGAACCTGTCCCGCTCACCAGCCAGCGTCTCTCACGGCCGGAGGCGATCGCGGCCCTCCGCGAGCGGCTGAAAGCCATCTGCGGCGACGACCAGTGCGCTTGCGCCGCCACGGCCCGGTGGAACGTCTTCTGTGGAGGGTTTCGCGCACTGACGGACCGCGAGCTCCGCGACCGATTCCCGTGGATCGCGCGCAGCAGGCCCGAGGCGTCGCGCGAGGAGCTGGAGCGGCTGATCAGTCTCTACCATCTCGGGCGCCAGGAGGCGTCGGGCCTCTCGCTCTGCTGCGACGTCGAAACTCGCGAGCACTGCGGCTGCGATGGCTGGAACCGGTTCGACAACCAAGCCCTCGAGGGTGCCCTCGTGGAGCTGACCGGATGTTTCACCGCCGTCGAGTGACGAGCACGAGGAGGATGTGGTGAACGGATGGATTCCTCGAGTCGAAGCCGCCGCGGGCGCGGATTGTGAGATCTGGACCCGCCAGACGGCGATCGCACGACTGCGCGAGGCGTTGCTCGCGCTCTCGGACGGCGAGCACTCGATGTGCTCGGTGGCCGCGGAGCTCGGCGTCTTCTGCCGCGGCTTCCGCCAGTGGAACGACGACGAGTTCCTTCGCCGCTGGACGAGAATCATCGGGCAGAGCAGTCACCTGACGCGCGCGCAGATGGAGCGGCTCGCCGATCTCTGGCAGCTCTGCGAGCAGGTTCGGACGGGCGCCCGCATCGCCTGCGATCTGGCGGGGCCGGGCACGACCGCCTGTCGGGGATGGTCCGGATTCTCGAATGCGTACCTGGAACGGTGCTGCGACGAGCTCCTGGGACGGAACGTCGTCGTCGTCGAAACGAACAAAATCGCTCAAAAGGATCACGGGGATGCGCGTCATAGCGTTGCGCTACAGGGGTTGAGAGAAGCCGCGATGGGAGCGGGCATCGGAACTCGTGTCGAGGAGAAGTGAGCAATTGGCGGAAGCGTGTGGGAGTCGAAATCTCATGGGATTTCGAGTTTGCTCTGGATTTTCACGACCTTGTCAGCATGACCGGGATTTTTGTCAGCGAGCCGCTTCGTGAGGTAGCGTTCGGGCTCGGGCTCCGCAAGCATCGCAGGAGAACGATCCCATGCTGAACGCCCTGCTTCTCGCGGCACACGCGTCGGCCGCGACGGTCAAAACCGACGCGTCGGCGCGACAGTGGGTCGCAACCGCCATCGAGCGCATGGGCGGCCCGGCGACGCTTTCATCGATGTCGACCCTGCGGCTCGAATGGGTCGGCTATCGCAATCTGCTCGAGCAGTCCGAGCGGCCGGAGGGCCCCTGGATCCCCCAGATCGAACGGACCGTGGAGATCTGGGACGTCCGGGCCGGGCGGTGGGACGAGACGACCGAGGCGACGGTCGCCGACGACACCTACTCGATCCGGACGATCGTCGCCGACGGAGCGGCCGCGCGGCGATTCGGCGAGACGTGGGGGCCCGCCGGCGAGGCCGACATCGTCGAAGCAAAGGAGTGGATGGTGCTGGCGCCGCAGCAGCTCCTCCTCGACGCGGCCGCGGCCCCCGATCTGCGTCACGAGAACCGCGCGATCCTCGCCGAGCTGCTGCGCGTCTCCCGGGTCGGATTTGCGGTGCTCGACCTGCGGCGGCATCGTGTGCCGCCCGCCCTCGTCGCCGTGGCGGGCCGTGCGCTCTTCCGGAGCCGGGTTTCGATGCTCGACGGCGTCGCCTCCGTGCGGCAGGCCTACACCGCGGCGGAGGCGCAGGCGATCGCGCGCAGCGTCGCCCCGACCGCCCGCGCGCTGCGCGTCCGCCCTTACGGCCTCCTCGTCACCGCCGACGCATGAGCGCGTGGGACGCCCTCATCGTCGGCGCGGGGCCCGCCGGATCCGCGGCGGCGGCAACCCTCGCCATGGCCGGGCATCGACCCCTCGTCCTCGAGAAGGACCGCTTTCCCCGCGCCAAGGTCTGCGGCGAGTTTCTGTCCGGCGCCGCGAAGGCGGACCTGGAGCAGATCGGCGTCCTCGAAGCCGTCGAGGCCGAAGCTGAGCGCATCGAGCGCGGCTTCCTGCACCTTGGCCCCGGCCGGTCGGTGGCGTTCGAGCTGCCCACTCCGGCCCTCGGCATTTCCCGGTTCCGCCTCGACGATCTGCTCGCGCGCCGAGCCGACGAGCTCGGAGCGCAGGTCCGATACGGCGCGCGGGTCACGGCGATCGAACCTGGCGACGACTCGGGGTTCCAGATCCGGTTCGTCGCCGACGGACTCCCGACACTCTGGAAGCCGGCAGCGTCATCGGCGCGTGGGGACGATGGGACGCGCTCGACCGGGGGTTCGACCGCCGATTTCTCCAGGACGGGTCGCGATACTTCGGCTGGAGCCGCGACTTCACCGGCGGCGGCGAGACGCTGGCCGGTCAGGTTCACCTCTTCCTGTTCCCGGGCGGCTACTGCGGTCTCTCCCGGGTCGAGACGGGCGTCACGCATCTGGCGGGAGCTCGTCGCCCATGCCCTCGCCCCCTGGACGAGCTCATGGCGGACCTGCGGGAAGGCCCGGGCACGTTCCTCGGAGTCGGACCCGTGTTCTTCACCGTCAAGCCGCCCGTGGAAAACGGGATGTTGATGGTCGGCGACGCCGCCGGCGTCATCGATCCCTTTTCCGGCGAAGGCCAGGCGGCGGGGCTCCGATCGGGGATCCTCGCGGCCGAAATCCTCGGGCGAGCTCTCGCGGGGCAGATTTCCACGGACGACGCCGCCCGCGACTATGCCGACGCCTGGAACCGCTTCTTCGCCCGGCGCTTCGGCTGGGGGTCGGTCTTCCGCAGGTTCATGCTGCATCCGGCGGCGGCAGGGGTCGCCGCACGCGCGGCAGGCCCGCGCCTGGCGCGTTTCGCCATGGAACGGATGCGGACCGTCTAGCATCGCTTCAGAGTTGCCGAATACGACTTGTAGAGCCGGACCAGCGCTCCGGGCTGTGCGGCCTACTGCATCCTCACGTCCCGCTACTAGTTCTTGCCGATGGCCTTCGTCATCTGCTCGAGTCGCAGCCGATCCAGTGACTGGATTGGCAGCGCCGTGAAAAGGCCGAGGCGGCGGTAAATTTCGACGGCGACCTGCTTGATCACTTGTCGCTTCTGTTCTTCCGTGCCTTCAACGCTATCTGGATCTTGAGAACCCCAATGGGCCACGATTGGCTGACCTGGCCACACGGGGCAAGACTCTCTGGCGTTGTCGCAAACGGTGATCACGAAGTCAAACTTTACGTCTCGGTACTCGCCCCATGACTTGCTTCGTGCCCCGCTGGCGTCGATGTGGTAGCTGTCCTTCAGAAGGTCGAGGACGTAGGGATTTACGTGCCCTTTCGGATTCGCTCCGGCACTGAAAGTCTCGAAGTGGACCGGGTCGAGCCGCCGCAGAAAGTACTCGGCGAGGATGCTTCGTGCCGAGTTGCCGGTGCACAGGAAAAGGATCTTGAACTTCTTCGCAGGGGCAGAGTCCTTCATGGCTCGCTCCTTTCAGGACGCCGTAGCAGGAAACCAGTGCCGCGTTGCGAGACAGAGACGACAGACCGACAGCATCACGGGCACTTCGACAAGAACTCCCACGACGGTCGCCAGCGCCGCGCCGGAGCCTGGGCCATAGAGCGCGATGGCCGTCGCAACCGCAAGCTCGAAGAAGTTCGACGCCCCGATGAGCGCGCCCGGAGCGGCCACGGCGTACTCGACTCCGAACAACCTCATGAGGCCGTAGGTCAGCGAGGAGTTGAAGTACACCTGCAGCAGAATTGGGACCGCGATCAAGAGAACATGAAGCCAACGCGCGGTGATGTTCTCAGCTTGAAACGCGAAAATCAGCGTGAGGGTCGCAAGCAGGGCCGCGATGGTCACGGGGGCAAACCGACGCACGAATTGGTCGTCGAACCATTCCGTGCCGCGCCGAGCAATCAGAGTGCTTCGGCTGATCGCACCGGCGACAAGAGGGACCACGACGAACACGACGACCGAGATCAGGAGGACTCGAAACGGCACTTCGAGGCCCGCCGCGCCAGTTACCAAGAGCTTCACGATGGGCGCGAAGGCGACGAGCATGACGAGGTCGTTGACGGAAACCTGCACGAGCGTGTAGGCGGGATCGCCGTCCGAGAGGTAGGACCAGACGAACACCATCGCCGTGCAGGGCGCGGCGGCGAGGATGATGACTCCGGCGATATATTGCCCGGCCAACTCTGGGCCGATCCACGGCGAGAAGATGTGGCGGAAGAAAAGCCACCCGAAGAAGGCCATCGAGAACGGCTTGATCAACCAGTTGACGAAAAGGGTGACGAGTAGCCCACGGGGCTTTCGACCGACGCTCTTGATCGACCGAAAGTCGATCTTGAGCATCATCGGGTAGATCATCAGCCAAATGAGAACTGCGATGGGAACGTTGATGTGGGAGCCTTCCGCGAACTCCAGGCCACGCAGCGCAGCGGTCAGCCCCGGAAGCGCCTTTCCGAGCAGGAGGCCCGCCACCATGCTCGCGGCAACCCAGACCGACAGATAGCGTTCAAAAGCCCCCATTCGTCGGCTGCTGGTTTGCTTCATGTTCACCAAAACGTCGTACCGGGTCAGCGTGCGCAGCAGGCCGCCTGCGCCTCTGGAGCCACGGCCTCGATGTCCTCGATGACCGTGTAGACCTCCCAGCGGTTCCCATCGGGATCGGTCAGCCAGAACTTGTCCTGAAGGGCGTAGCAGCAGGCTTCCCGCTTTTCCTCATCCGAGACGACGCCTCGGGCTTTCAGATCGCTGCGCCAGCGCCTCACCTCGTCGCTCGACTCGACTCGAATGCCGAGGTGTGAAAGCGAGCCGCTGGAGGATGCCCCCGAGAGGCCCGGCTGCAAGGCCAGGTGAATCTCCGGCATCGTGCTGACGAACTTTGCATAGTCCTCCTTCAGCTTCTTCGGCTCACCGAAGAACCCTCGGTAGAACTCCACCGACTTCGAGAGGTCCGAGACATTCAGGGAGATATGGACCGCTGACATGTTTCCTCCTGTTTTACTGATCGAAAACTATAGATAGATCGAGGCAATTTTTTTTCATACCGCCGTCGCCAGCAGATCCGCCAGACCGGCGATGGCAGCTTCGTTGCGGGAGTAGTACATCCAGCGGCCCCGCTTCTCCCCATTCACGAGGCCCGCCCGCTTCAGCAACCCCATGTGGTGCGATACCGCTGCCTGAGAGAGCTTGACAGCCTGCTCGATGTCGCACGCACAGAGGCCCCTCTCGTCCCGCGCAATCAGGTCGCAGCACGAGCGGCCCTTCGACTTCAGCAGTTCGAGGATCTTCAGGCGGGTCGGATCGCCGAGAGCCTTGCAAACGGTCACGATCTCGAGTGCCTTACCCGCCGCCGTCTTACCCATAGATCGAGATTTATAGAACTTTCCGGGCCGGTCGTCAAGCGGCACTTTGACCAGCACCTCGGATTCAAGCAACAGGTGCCCTGTCAGCGAGATGGAGCGAACTGTCCGCCGCTAGCCGCCTTCTGCCCTGAGTCCAGCGCACTCATCGCCAGAAAAGACATGCCGCCGCAACTTCAATTTGCGTCGGCACGAGGCCAACAAGTTGGCGGAAGCGTGTGGGAGTCGAACCCACCCGTCCCGGCGCGAGGCCGCGACGCCGACGGATTTGAAGTCCGCGAGGGTCACCGGACCCCGTGCGCTTCCGGGCGGGATTATGGACCGGAATTCGGATCCGGTTGGGACGAACGATTGCCGCAACCTTGCCCGGAGTCCGCCGTATCCCGACGCATGTTTCGGATCCCGGGGCGAGTTGCATGCGCGGCCATCCTGGCCCTCCTCGCGGTTCGAGGGGAAGGCTCCGAGTCACCCCGGCCGCTGCACGTCCTGTTCATCGGGAACAGCCTGACCTACGTGAACGACCTTCCGGCAATCGTGAGCGCTCTTGCGGAGGCTTCGGGCGGACAACGCATCTCGTGCGAGGCCGTCGTGAGCGGCGGCTACGACCTCGAGGACCACTGGCAGCACGGCGATGCCCTCGCGACGATCCGCCGGGGAAGCTGGAACGTCGTCGTTCTCCAGCAGGGGCCGTCGGCCTCCGCCGAGGGGAGAGCTTCGCTGATCCTCTGGACGCGCCGGTTCGCGACCGAGATCCGCAAGGCGGGAGGCGTGCCGGCGCTCTACTCGGTATGGCCTCCGACCAGCCGGCGCTCCGAGTTCAACGACGTCGCCGCGTCGTATCGCGAGGCTGCCCGAAGCGTCGGCGGTAGGTTTTTCCCGGCCGGCCAAGCGTGGCAGTTCGCCTGGAAGCGAGATCCCGGCCTCAAGCTCTACTCGAGCGACGGCCTTCATCCCACGCCGGCCGGTTCATATCTGGCAGCGCTCGTCGTCTACGGAAGGCTGACGGGAGAGTCCGCCGTGGGATTGCCGGCGAGCTTGAATCTCGTCGGCGGTGCACGGCTGGTCATTCCCTCGGCGGAGGCGACCCTGCTTCAACAGGCGGCCGCAGAGGCGCTCGAGAAATCGCCCGATCCGTAGAAGCGAACCGACCTGCGCCGCGAGAGCCGAAGCGAAGCGGCAACGGCATCACCCCTGCCGGCCGCTCGCTAAACGCGGACGCTGTCCGCATTGCCTACTGCCGAGGGTCTGCCTTCGCTCGCCGGCTCGCGAGTCGCGGCCTTTGGCCGCGGCCGACGCTCCACGTAGCGAGGGGAGCCCCCTCGCGCTCCCCCGCTCCCCCCCTCGCGGGTGGAGACATGAGGGCTTTGACCGGAAGGGGTTTCGCTCGAGACGTCCCCTCTCTCGTCCATTGGGCCGCGCAGCGGGCCGCTCAGAGTCCGAGCCAGCTCACGCCGCGGGAGCCGGAGCGCAGTGAGGAGTCAGCCGGGCGGTCGAGCCCGCATCCGGACGAGCCGCCCGGCGGTGCGCGCCGTCGAGGCGCGCAGATTCCGAACGAAGCGGAGGCGACGGTTTGGTGGAGCTGACCGGGATCGAACCGGCGACCTCGTGAATGCCATTCAGGCGATTCTGAGCGTCTCGCGTCGTCCCGCCTCGCCCCGGCCATCCGTCGGGAAACGGAAGCACGGGCGTCGAGTCAGGACAGGTTGGTACGAGTTGGGTCGAAGGCTCGGCGTAAACCTCGGATGATCCCCAAGGCGGGAATCTGAGGTAATCACCCCTTGCTTACCGAGAGGAGACGTCGTACACTCCCCTCGGAAACCGATATGAGCAAACCGAACGACTTGGTCCAGGGCACCCTCGACCTGCTCCTCCTGAAAATCCTTACGCTGGAGCCTCTGAATGGTTGGGCCATCAGCCTGCGTCTCAAATCGTTGTCTTCAGACGTGCTGCAGGTCAGCGAAGGATCGCTCTTACCCGGCGCTGCACAAGCTGGAGCAGGAAGGCTGGATCGAGGCCGAGTGGAAGCAGTCGGAGAACAACCGGCGCGCGAAGTTCTACTCGCTCACACGCCTCGGCACAAAGCAGCTCGAATCGGAGACGGCGAACTGGCGGCGGCTGTCGTCTGCCATCTCACACGTCGTCCAGTTCGCGGAGGCTTAGAAGTCGATGCGACGGGGAAGCGGAATGACTTTCGGCACCGTAGACGAATCACAACGCAAAGCAGCGAGAGTCGTGGGATTTACCTATCTGTTTGCGCTGCCGCCGGCGATCTTCGCCGAGTTCTATGTACGCACCCAGCTCGTCGCCTTCGACAATGCCGCACAAACGGCGCGGAATATCATGGCGCATGAACGGCTCTTTCGCCTGGGCATCGCCAGCAATCTCACCGTCTTCGCGCTCGATGTCGTCCTCATCATTTCTCTTTTCGTGGTCCTCATGCCAGTCAATCGAAGCCTCGCTTTGCTGGCTACGGGCTGGGGGCTGATCGAGACGGCAATCCTGGTCGCCGTCACGCTCAGTGACTTCGATGTTTTGCGGATACTCGGTGGTGCGGACTACCTGCAGGTATTCGAAGTGAACCAGTTGCAGGCTCTGGCGAGGCTGTCGGTCAGCGCGCATGGCGATGTGTATAACGTCGGCTTGGTGCTCGCCGGGCTTCGGAGTACTGCGTTCTGCTACCTGTGGTTCAGGTCCCGCTTCATCCCAAGAGCATTGGCGGCATGGGGAATGGGTGCGTCGTTCCTGATGGGAGCGTGCGCGTTCTTGTTCATCATTTTTCCGGGGCTTGCGAGGGTCATCCCCGTGGAGATTTTTGGAGCCCCTATCTTCTTCTTCGAGCTGACCATGGGGTTTTGGCTCCTGCTGAAGGGATTACCACCTTCCGGAGCTGCGCCCGATCGGGCACGGGCTTGGTGAATCAACCTAGGCCGGAGCGTCATGGAACTGAATCACTCGTATCGGCCGCGAGGTGGACATGGGCGTTGGGAGCCACGAGAGCGCTCAGGAGTTGAGATGACACGCAACACAAACGCAAGAATCGCCGGATTCACATACCTTTTCTACGCAGCGATCGGTATCTGCAGCGAGGTGCTGATGCACCAGGCGAGGGGCGTCGACGGTGGTGCCGCGGAACTCGCGCGTATCGGCCAGTATGCAACAAACGTGCGCCTGACCATCGTGATCACGCTGCTCGAGTGCCTCTCGGCCCTCGTGCTGGGCGTGACGCTGTACGGAATCACGCGCGCCGAGGACCACGAGCTTGCAATCCTAGGCCTGGTCTGTCGCGTTGCGGAAGGCGTTCTCGGTTCGCTCAACAACATTCCAGCCTACCTGGGACTGCTGTGGCTGGCCAAGGCGGGGGTCGGGACGGGCGTCCCGGACATCCCCACAACGAACGCGCTGCGCGCGTTTCTGCTGATGCCGGGCACGAGCGTCCCCCTCGGTGCGTTCTTCTTTGCCGTGGGGAGTTTGATCTTTTCCTATCTCCTCCTGCGCGGACGGATGGTCCCCGTCTCAATCGCATGGCTGGGCGTGTTTGCGTTCGGCCTGCTCGTGGTCGTACTGCCCCTGCAGCTCGCCGGTTTCCCCGCGGGGCCGCTGACCGGATATTACCTGTGGCTGCCGGCACTCGTCTTCCAAGTCGTGCTCGCGCTGTGGCTGCTCATCAAAGGTGTCGCCGCGCCGGCGACGAGGCAACCGGCCTGAGGTTGCGAGCCAGACTGGAAATCGGCGCTCGAGCGGGTCGGAACGGGGGTTTGAATGGTGGAGCTGAACGGGATCGAACCGTCGACCTCCTGAATGCCATTCAGGCGCTCTCCCAAACTGAGCTACAGCCCCACGCGAGAAGAGGGCGCGAAGAATAACACGGCCCGATGGAACCGAAAAAGCGGCCCGGCGGTTCCGAAAACCTTCAGTGCACGAGTTCCGTTCCCCAGTTGGCGATCATCTGGATCCCCTGCCGGCGCGCGGAGTCGTGCAGCAGGAGAAGGAAACGGCCGTCGCGGGAGACGTCGAAGTCGCGTGCGCCACCGAAGCCACGTTTGAAATCGGCCTTGAAGAGCGCCCGCGGCAGACCCGGTTCGAACCCGTGATCGAGCCGCACGGGGACGGCCATGACCGAATCGCCGTCGAGGTAGTAGAGTTCCCGGCCGTCCCGGCTCCAGACCGGCGTCTCACCGCCGTCGTGCGAGACCTGCCACTGGCCGGATCCCGAGAGCGGCCGCACATAGACCTCGACTTTCCCGGAGTCGTCCGAGGTATATGCCACGAACCGTCCATCCGGGGAAAAGCGAGCGAGCGCACCGCTGCTTCCGGCGGGCAGGAACGGCCACGATTTCGCCGGAGCATCGAGGCTCATCATCTCGATGACGTTCTCGCCCCCGTTGTAAACGCTGTAGGTGAGCAAGCGGCCGTCCGGCGAAGCATCGGAGGCGAAGTTCGTGCCGGGGCCGCCGGGCAGCCCCGTGTTCTTCATGTCGGACAGATCGACCTGAAACAGCTTTGGCGGCTGTCCTCCCGGATCGGCCGAGAAGAAGAGCTTGCCTCCGTCCGATGACCAGACCGGGAAGGATTCGCTCGCCGGTCCGAAGTTGATGCGGCTCGCGGTGTCGCGGTCGAGGTCGTCCACCCAGATGTCGGTCGTGCCGAGCCGCCGGTCCACGAGCGAGTAAGCGAGCCGCTTTCCGTCGGGCGAGAGCCGGATGGCGCTGTAGCGGTCGGGACCGCGGACGACGCCGACTTCCCTCCCGGTGCGATCGACCCAGGCCAGCCTGCCGAGGGAACCGCCTTCGGAGTAGGCGATCATCGGCGCGTCGGAGGACGCGGCGATGTCGGCCGCGCCGGTCGGCCCGTACGACTGGACTTCCGGGGCGACCGCGACCGGCTCTCCCCGGACCGTCAGCGAGCGGAGGTCGAAGCGCTGCGCCAGCAACGCTCCCTCCCGAGCGAACAGCAGGAAACCCGGAGGCACGTATCCGAACTCTGAATCCACCTTCGCCACCAGACGCGCCCCTAAGGAACCGAGCGTGCCCAGATAGATTCCACGCTCGGACGCGGGCCACGCGCCGCCCGCTTCGCTCAGATAGAGAAACCGACGGCCGTCCGGGAGGAACAGGGGCCAGGTCTGCCAGCGCTCCTTGCGCGAAGCATCCAGCCGCGTCGCCGGCGACGGCTTTCCGCCGGCCGCGGGGACCTGGCTCAGCGCGCTCGCGCTCGAACCCCATTCGCTGAAGACGATCGCGCCCGCTCGTCCCCAGGTCCCCGTGCCGCCCCTCGGGACGTCGCAGATCGTGGCCGGCGGTCCGCCCGAGGCGGGAACCTTCTTGAGCTTTCCGTCTGCGAAAAACGCGATCCAGGAGCCGTCCGGCGACCAGAAGGGGGAATAGGCGCCCTCGGTTCCCGCGATCGGCAGGACCGCCGCAGAGTCGAGTGCGCGGACGAAAATCTGCGCGCCGTTCCAGGACGTCGCGGCGGCCGGCGACATCGCGCAGAAGGCGACCTTGCGTCCATCCGGCGACAGCGCGAAATAGGTCGCCGTGACGCTCGAGACGACGACGCGTCCGCGCTCGGGAGGCGGCACTTCGAATCGAATCGCACCCGGGAATGCCGCGGCCGGCATGCGCAGGCGCAGGAGCACCAGCGCGGCGCCGGCCAGAACGAGAGCGGCGGCCGCGATCCAAACCACGCGCGACCTACTCGGCTTCGCCGCCGCAACTTTCGGACCGTCCGCACCGCCGCCCGCGATCCACCGAAGCTCGCGGCGAAGGTCCCCGGCGCTCTGCCATCGGTCCTCCGGATCCTTCGCGAGGCAGGTCCTGACCGCCCGGTCGAGCGACGACGGCGTCATCGATTGCACGGCCGACAGGGGCGGCGGATCCGAGGACATGATCGCGGAGATCAGCGAGGCCTGGCTCGCGCCCGAGAACGCCTTCTTTCCGGTCGCCATCTCGTACAGGACGCAGCCAAAGGCAAAGACGTCGGTCCGACCGTCCGCTTCCTTGCCCTCCAGCTGCTCGGGCGCCATGTACTGAAGGGTCCCGAGAATCGTGCCTTCCTGCGTCAATCCCTGCTGGGTCGGCAGGGAGGTCAGGCTCGACGCCCGACTCGGACCTGCCATCGCCTTGGCGAGGCCGAAGTCCAGAAGCTTGACGCCCGATTTCGTGATCATGACGTTCGCCGGCTTCAGGTCGCGGTGCACGATCCCCCGACGGTGGGCATGGTCGAGCGCATCCGCGATCTCCTGGCCGAAGCGGAGGACCTGCTCGAGAGGCAGCGCTCCCCGAGCCAGGCGATCCGCCAGCGTCTCCCCGTCGAGCAGCTCCATGACCAGGTATTCGACTCCGTCCTGGCTCCCCACGTCGTGGAGCGTGCAGATGTGCGGGTGCGTGAGCTGCGAGATCGCCTTCGCCTCGCGCTCGAAGCGCTGCCGCGCGTCAACGGAGTCCGACAGGCGGGCAGGGAGGATCTTGATCGCGACGTCGCGCAGGAGTCGCGTATCGCGAGCACGGTACACCTCGCCCATCCCGCCCGCTCCGAGAGGGACGAGAATCTCGTAAGGTCCGAAGCGTGTGCCGGGTGCCGCTGTCATCGAATGACGGCCACGGGGATTCTATTCCGCGGGCGCGGCTTGCCCGCGAGGGCCGGCCGATTCCCGCTACCAGATCTCGGCCGTCGCGGCGCCGGCCTGCTCCGGACAGCCGAAAGCCTTACGGAAGGCCGGCGTGTCGGCGAGGGGACCGCGTACGCGAAACGGCGCCGGCGAATGCGGATCGGTCGCGATCATCACGCGGAGCGCCTCGGGTGTCGTGTTGCGCCGCCAGTCCTGCGCGAAGGAGATGAAGAAGCGTTGGTCGGGGGTGAACCCGTCGATCTTCCCGGGGGCCGGCCTCGCGGAGAGCGCCTTCTGGAGAGCCACATAGGCGATCTTCAGCCCGCCGATGTCCGCGATGTTCTCGCCGAGCGTGAGGTCGCCGTTGACGTGCAGATCGTCCACGGCGACGTAGGCCGAGTACTGTTTCGAGATGGCCTTCGCTCTTCCCTCGTAGTTCTTCCCGTCGGCCGCGGTCCACCAGTCCTTCAGGTTGCCGTCGGCGTCGAACTGGCGGCCCTGGTCGTCGAACCCGTGGGTCAGCTCGTGGCCGATGACGGCGCCGATCGCGCCGTAATTGGAGGCATCGTCCGCCTTCGCGTCGAAGAGCGGCGGCTGGAGGATCCCGGCGGGAAACACGATCTCGTTCAACTGCGGGTTGTAATAGGCGTCTACCGTCGGGGTCGTGATCCCCCACTCCATCCGATCCACGGGCTTTCCGATCTTGTTCAGGTTGCGCTGGAACTCGAATTCTTCGCCCTGGTGGACGTTGGCCAGATACGAGCCGCCGTCGACCTTCAGACCCGTGTAGTCGCGCCAGCGATCCGGATACCCGACCTTGATCGTGATCGCGTCGAGCTTGCGCAGCGCCTGCTGGCGCGTCGCGTCGCCGATCCAGTCGATGGTGCGCAGGCGGTCGCCGAGCGCGGCCTGGAGGTTTTTGACCATCGCGAGGGCCTTCGCCTTCGACTCGGGCGGAAACGCCCGCTCGACGTAGAGCTGGCCGAGGGCCTCGCCGAGCTCGGTGTCGACGGACCGGAGGACGCGCTTCCAGCGCTCCTTGATCTGCTTCTGGCCGTTGAGCGTCTGCCCGTAGAACTGGAAGTTCTCGACGACGAAGGGCGAGCCCAGATAGGCCGCGGCGTCGGTCAGCGCGTGCCAGCGCAGGTAGGTCTTCCAGTCGTCGAGCGGGACCTCGCGGGCCATGAGTCCGACTTCCCGGAAGAAGTCCGGCTGGCCGACGACGACGTCATGGGTGGCGCCGAGGCCGACCGACGACGAGATAGGTGTTCCAGGGAAAACCCGGCGCCGCGGCCGAGAGCTCGGCCGGCGACATCCGGTGGTACACGGCCTTCGGATCGCGCTGCTCGACCGGCGTCATCGACTTGCGGGCGAGCCGCGTCTCGAGATCGAGGACGATCTTCGCATGGGCGGCCGCGGCGGAAGTCTGCTCCCCCGCGAGCTCGAACATCCGCTGCACGTGGGCGGCGTACTTCGTCCGGATCTCCTTCATGTGCGGGTCGTCGCTGACGTAGTAGTCGCGGTCGGGCAGCCCGAGGCCTCCCTGGTAGAGCTGACCGATCTCCTCGGTGCTGTTCCGGTAGTCCTGGTTCACGAAGACCGCGAAGGCGGCGCCGGCTCCGACGCGATGGAGCGCGGCGAGCTCCCGGGCGAGCGCCGGAGAGTCCCCGATCGCGGCGATGCGGTCCCACTCCGCCTGGACCGGCTTCATGCCGTCCCGGTCGATCCGTCCCTCGTCCATGCCGACGCGGAAGAACTCGCCCACCTTGGCCTTCACCGACCCCGGCGGCGCGCTGCGGTCGGCAGCCGCGTCCTCGAGGATCTGGCGCAGCAGCCGATAGTTCGCCTCCTGCAGCTCGCTTCCCGCGCCCCAGCTCGAACGGTCGGGCGGGATCGGATTGTGGGCGAGCCAGGCGCCGCTCGCGTACAGGTAGAAGTCGGAGCATGGGGAGATCTTCGGGTCCATCTTGGAGGGATCCACCGCTCCCCGGAGGGTCGCGGCCATGAAAGCGGCCGAAGCCGCCGGAGCGAGGACCCGGAGTCTCTGCCAGATCGTCTTCGACACGCGCACCTCCGCCCGTTGGGCATCGAGAGATACGTAATCGGCGCGCGGCGGTTTCGAAGAGGAAGGCGGCCCGGGAAAACCGGCCGCCCCGGTGCATGCCGGAGCGGCCGGATCGAGAGAATCCTAGATCATCACCCGGATCAGGAACTGGAACTGGCGGCCGGGGTCCACGTTCGAAATTCCGCCGAGGGGCTGGCCGAAGCTCGGAAGCGGCGTGCCGTCCGCGGCGTTTCCGTAGGTTCCGTTGCGCCCCACGATGTTGGCGTGGTTGGTCACGTTCAGGACCTGGCCTCGTAGCTGCAGGCGCATGACGTCGGCGATCGGAAACTCGTAGGAGAGGAACAGATCGAGGTCGATGATGTCCGTCCCCTCGCCCGCGTTGCGCCCGACGACGACGCCGTCGATGACCGGCCGGTCGGCGGAGCCGCCGTCGCCGTTGTTGTCGACGCCGGTCACGATGTTGAAGGGGCGTCCGGAGGCGTACGTGAAGGCGCCCCCGCCGACGATGTTGAGCGGAAGCGTGTACCAGCCGCTCAGGACGAGCCGGTTGGGCTGGTCGAGAAGACTGTTGGCCCACTCCTGGTCGAGGAAATTGACGTCGTTCGGATCGCCGCCGGTCGCGTCGGGCTCGAAGTTGTTGCGCGAGTGCGACCACGTGTACGACAGAAGGACCTGCGCCTTGCCGGAGAAGTTGTGGTTCAAGTTGAACTGCAGCGCGTCGTACAGGCTCTCCCCCTGGTTGACCGTGACCAGGATGCGCTTGTAGCCGTTCGGCACCGGGGTGATCGGCCGGGTCGCGTCGGCGGCCGAAGCGGGCCGCGTCTGGCCGGGCTCGGTCCGCACGAAGGGCGCCGGAGCGTTCAGGTCGAGGTTGCGGTTGATGTCGACCGTGTGGGCGTGCACGTAATCCAAGCCGAGGATCCAGGACGGGAAAATCTCGCGCTCACCGCCCACGGTCCACTGCTGCGTCTGGGGATTCAGGAGCTGGTCCGGGTAGTCCTCGAGCTTCGACACGTCGAAGAACTGGTCGTAGTAGCTGGCCATCCCCGGCCGGATCGTGATGTCCCGCGGCGGGAGAACGGCCCCGGGCGGAAAGCCGGTCAGCGGATCGAGCGAGGTCGGGAAGCCGAGCTGCCCGGGCGCGGCCGAATACTGGAAGAACCCGGTCGGGCCGTTCAAGTCCCACGAGGCGACCGTGTTGTCGGGAATCTGGGAGTAGTACATCGCATAGCTCGCGCGGACGGTCGTCTTCGGATCGCCGCCCGGCTGCCACGCGACGCCGACGCGCGGCTGGAAGTTGCCCGTCGCGTCCGTGAGGCTCTGCCGGTCGTAGCGCACCCCGAGGTTGACGGTCAGGTCGCGGCGCAGACGCCAGTCGTCCTGGAGGTACACGGACCAGAGCGTGTCGAGGACGGAGTACGTCACGTTGCCGAATCCCTGCGTGTAGCGCGTGACCTGGTCGATCGTGAGATCGGAGGTCGGAATGGTCGGCGAGATGCCGGGCTGGAACGTGAACTGCCCGAGGACGAACGGCGCGCCGAACTCCTGGCCGTTGCCCCCCGACTTGGCCCGGATCACGTCGCCTCCGAGCTTCACGAAGTGATCGCCGAAGGTGTAGGAGGTGGTGTTCGCGAACTGCCACTGACGGTTCGTCAGAAACGCCGAGCGCGACTCGCCCTCGGTCGAGACGCCGGGACGCACGTACTGCGTGGAGGGGTCCGTCGGCTCGAATTCGGTGATCGGATTCGCGTCGAGGTACGCGAGGCGCGCGTTGTTGAAGAGCGCCGGCGTCAGCGTCGCAGTGTCGGCGAGCTGGTACGACCAGGTCTTGCGCGTGAACACGCGGCCGGCGCTCGGAAGGACGAGACCGCCGACGGTGTCCTGCGGGTTCGTGTCGTGGAAATCGTCGCCCGTGAACTTTCCGAACACGTGGTTCTGCTCGTTCAGGTCGGCGTCGATCCGCGCGAACATCAGACCCTGCTCGAAGTTTCCGCGGTAGATGCCCGGGTCGAGCGGCGAGGTGATCGTCGCATCGCGGTGCTCGTTGTTGTACTCGCCGCCGACCGAGTAGTACACCTTGTCGGGGACGATCGAGCCGGAGATGAGGCCGCCGCCCTGCCACAGGTTGTCGTAGCCGGAAGTCCCCGTGACCGGCTGGTCGGCGGAGAGGCTGCCCGGGCGATACATCCCGCTGGCGTCCACGTGAAAGCCGTTGGTGCCCGCCTTGGTGACCAGGTTGATGACGCCGCCCGTCGTACGGCCGTACTCGGCCGAGAAGGCGCTCGTCAGGACGTTCATCTCCTGGACCGAGGGCAGCGGAAGGGTCGTCGCGATCGTCTGGCGGCCCCACGAATCGTCTCCCGTGCTTCCGTCGACCGTGTAGGTGGCCTGGCGGCGCCCTCCCCCGTCGATGACGAAGAGGTTCTCGTTCAGAAAGAGGTCGCCGGTGCCGCGGGCCGATCGGACGGCCGAGTTCAGGAGCGGGAGGTTCGTGAGCTTGTTTCCGAAGAGCACGGTGTTCTCGATCTTCTGGTTCTCGAAGCGCGTGCCGAGCTGGGGAGAGTCGGAGCGGACGCCGTTGACCGTTCCGGTCACGCGGATCTCTTCCGTGACGCCTGCCGGCGCCAGGGTCACGTCGAAGGTGGCGGTCTGGCTTCCTCCCAGCGCAAAGGGCCCCTTCTCCTGGGAGGCGAACCCCTCGCGGGACGCGGTGATCTTGTAGGTCCCGGTCAGCGGAACGTCGCCGATGGCATAGACGCCGTCGGCGTCGGTCCTGGCCGTGCGCGTGACGCCCGTCGTCGGGCTCGTGAGCACGATCGTGGCCCCCGGGACCGTCGCGCCGGAGCTGTCCCGGACGCGGCCGCGGACCGTGCCAGTCGCCGGGGTCTGCGCCGGGAGCGAGCTCGAGAACGCGAGCAAGAGCCCCAGGGCAATGAGATGGGCGAGGAGCCCGCGCCAGCGCGCGGCCCCGCCGGTAGGCGTTGTCATCCTCCGTGTCCTCATTTGAATGGGCCGGCCGAGGCCGGCCAGGGGATTCAGGCTGCCCGCCTCCGAGGGGAGGACGGGCACATCGGCGATCGAGGGAGGGCCGGTCTCAAATCCTCCGAGGAACGTCGCGAGGAGCGCGGGAATGATGGCCAGGACCGGGCGGTCCGAGCCCCGAGATCGCCGAAGAAGGGGGAGCGATGCCGCCGTCGTGGAGCTCTGACGGGGACGGGATCCGATCCGGCAGGAGGATCATCGCCCGATCCTGACGCCACTCCACGAGGCGAAGCGGCGTCATGTCGAGCCCCGGGAGCGAGTACGGCAGGATCTCGCCGGCGCCTCCCGTCCCGACCCAGAGCTCGCCCCGTCGGAAGTCGAGCGATGCGGCCGATTCCGAGCGCGACGTCTCGATCGCGAAGGGTTCGCTCGGCGAGCTTTCGATCTCGACTTCGTCCTGACCCATTCTCAGGCGGAGGGTCGCCTCCGGAAGGGAGAGGTTGGGGACGGTCCAGAAGAACGAACGCGTGGCCGGATCGAGCATCTCGGTCAGGCGGAACGTGATCGCGCTGCCGGGGCCGGCCCCGAGCAGGAGCTCGAACTCCTCGACGTCGTCCGGAACTCCCTCGAATCGAATCTCGACGACCTGGCCGCCCTGAAGCGTCTCGCCGGGCCGGGGCGACGTGAAAACGATCGGTTCCGAAACAGCCGCACTCGCGACGAGCAGAGCCGTGGCAACGGGAAAAACCGCACGAATCATTGCTTTCGAGACTATGAGGGGGCCGGATCCCTGTCAACCTCGTAAGACTCCCCAGCCGCCTTCGAGGAAGGCTCCGACCGCCGCGTACAGAAAAAGTGACGGCGGGAGGAAACATGCGATGGATCAGAGCGATTCGGCTCCTCGGGGCGGAGATCGGGCTTTTCGGGCCGCGGACCTCGGAGCGGCCTCCAACGCGCCGCCGACCCGGCCGGTCGCGTTCGTACTCGCCTCGGTCCTGCCCGCGGACGAGCCGCAGGTGCTTCGCGATCAGACCGTCATTGTCGAGGCCGAGCTCGCCGGAAGCCGCGAGCTGGCGGAGCTCGGAGCGCTGCTCGTCCGGCATCGCGGGCACGCGCCCAAGGCGGACTCGCGATCGAGGCCTTCGCGTCTCGGCAGCCGAAGCCCTCAGGGGCCGCCGGTATGCACATTAAGAAACGCCTAAGAACCGAAGCCTTAAAGACTTAGCGCCGCCTAAAAGGCGGGGGGATGGCCGTCGAGCGCCACTAGGCTCGCGTCAGTCGCTAAGGAGGCGACCCCCATGCTTGGCTCGAAGCGATTCGGGTTGTTTTCCTCGGTGGGTCGGCGCATCGGTGCCCTGGGTCTGTTTCTCGCCGCCGGCGTCGCCCTGGGAGCGACGACGCACCAGGTCGAGGTCGGCCAGGGCGGAATGCGGTTCGTGGACGACGCCAGCGGCACGAGCACGACGACGATCAGCGTCGGAGACACCGTCCTCTGGAACTGGTCCGCCAGCTTCCACTCGACGACGTCGGGAAGCTGCCCGGGCGGCAACTGTACGCCGAACGGGATGTGGGACTCGGGCGCCCAAAGCGCGCCGCATCAGTTCTCGTTCACGTTCACGGCGGCCGGGACCTTCCCCTACTACTGCGTCGTCCACGGCTCCGAGATGCAGGGCACGGTCATCGCCCAGGCGGGAGGGACCGCGCCAGCGGCCGGCTTCTCGTTCTCGCCCTCGGGACCGGTCATTGGAACTTCCGTCTCCTTCACGGACCAGTCCACGGGGACGCCGGCCTCCTGGAGCTGGGACTTCGGCGATCCGGCGTCGGGAACGAGCAACACCTCCACGCTCCAGAATCCGACGCACACGTTCCAGTCGGCCGGCACTTTCACGGTCGCGTTGACCGCGTCGAACGCCGCCGGCTCGAACACGACCACCCAGAGCGTCACCGTCTCCGCCGGCGGACCCCTGCCGTGCGTAGTCAGCGACCAGACCCTCTGCCTGAACGGAGGGCGCTTCGCGGTGTCGACCCACTGGGCGAAGACCGACGGCACCTCGGGCGACGGAACGGGCGTATCGCTGACGGGCGACTCGGGCTATTTCTGGTTCTTCGACCCCTCCAACATCGAGGTCGTGACCAAGGTCCTGAACGGGTGCGCCTTGACGAACGCCTACTGGGTGTTCGCGGCCGGGTTGACCAACGTGGAGGTCACGCTGACGGTGATCGACGGCCAGACCGGGATCACGTACACGAAGACCAACGCGCAGGGCAATGCGTATGCGCCGATCCAGGACACGCAGGCGTTTCCGACTTCCTGTCCCTGACGGAGGAACGACGATGACCAGCAGACTCCGGTCGCTCCGACTTCTCTTTCCGGCGGCGGCGCTCTTCGCCGTCGCCGGCCCGGCCTCCGCGGCGACGACGTGGCTGGTCCACGTGGGGCGCGGCGGCACGCATTTCGTCGACGACGTCAGCGGCACGAGCACGACCACGATCCAGGCCGGCGACACGGTCCAGTGGGTCTGGGAGGGCACGATGTCGCACAGCGTGACGTCGGGAAGCTGCCCGGACGACAACGGCGGGGGCGGGGGCGGCGGCTACGGCTCGACGACCCCGGCGGGCGCCGCGTACGGCGGCGGCACGTGCACGCCCGGCACGGCGTGGACGAGCACGGGTCTCCAGTCCGCCGGGTTCATGTTCTCCGACACGTTCCCGAGCGCGGGAGTCTTCAAGTACTACTGCGCGATGCACGAGAGCGCGATGACCGGCAAGGTCGTCGTGCTTCCGGCGGCCGCCTCGAACGGACCGTGCGTGGTCAGCCCGACACAGCTGTGCCTGAACGGCGGCCGCTTCGCCGTGACGGCGGAGTGGGCCAGGACCGACGGAACCTCGGGCCACGGAACGGCGATCTCGCTCACCGACGACTCGGGTTACTTCTGGTTCTTCGACTCCTCCAACATCGAGGTCACCCTGAAGGTCCTGAATGGGTGTGCGTTGGACAACGCCTACTGGGTCTTCGCGGCGGGATTGACGAACGTGGACGTCCAGCTCAGGGTCGTGGACACGACGACCGGCGCCGTCTACACCAGGGAAAACCCGCAGAGCACGCCCTTCGCACCGATCCAGGACACCGCGGCGTTCCCGGCGTCCTGCCCGTAGAGACCGCATCTCGTGCTCGCCCTCGCCCGGACGATTTCCGGGCGGGGGCGGCGCCCGTTTTCCTCGCCGGACGCCCGTCTTTCGGGCATAATTCCAACTCAACCAGTCCAAACGATGTCATCCGATTCCACGGCTCGATTCGGTCCCGGCTCCCGGGCCGAGGCCAGCGGGGAGGCTCTGCGAATCCTCGTCATCGACGAGAGCGCGGGGGACCGCGAGCGGATCGTCGATGCCCTGCGCGCAGGGCTCCCGGCCTCGCGGCCCTCGACGCTCCTCGAGCCGGGCGAGCTCGCGGCCGTTCTCGCGCGCCGCGACTTCGACGTCGTCGTTGCGGATCACCGGCCGGGCTGGGTCGACGCCTTCGACGTCCTCGGGAAGGTGCGCTCGTTCGACCCCGATCTGCCCGTGCTCCTGTGCACCGGCGGCGGCAGCGAGGAGCTCGCGGTCGCCGCCATGAAGGCGGGTTTCGACGACTACGTCCTGAAGCACCCGCACCACTTCCCCCGTCTCGTCTCCGCCGTTCGCTCCTCCCTCGACGACGCCGCGCGCCGGCGGATCGGCCGCGAATCCGAAACGCGCTACCAGAAGCTCTTCGAGGGCGTGCCGGTCGGTCTCTATCGCTCGACGCCGACGGGTCAGGTCCTCGACGCCAATCCGGCGCTCGTGCGGATGCTCGGCTACCCCTCGCGCGAAGCCCTGATGGCCGGCAACCTCTGCAGCCTCTACGTCGAGGCGAAAGCCCACGACCGGATGCGGCGGCTGCTCGACCAGGCCGGCGAAGTCCGCGACCTCGAGGTCTGCTGGCGACGGTACGCCGGGCAGCTGATCTGGGTGCGCGAGAACATCCGGGCGATCCGGGATCCGAACGGACGCCTGCTCCACTACGAGGGTCTCGTCGAGGACATCACCGAGAGCCGCCGCGCACGCGAGGAGCTCGAGGAGTCCAATCAGTTCCGCGACGAGATCATCTCGGGCGCGAGCGAGGGCATCGTGGTCTACGACCGGGCGCTGCGCCGCATCGTCTGGAACCGCTACATGGAGGAGCTGACGGGAGTCCCGGCCGACCGCGCGCTCGGCCGGACCGCCTTCGACATGACTCCGGACGCCAGGGGGATCGGCGACGAGCTGCTCCAACGCGCCCTCGCCGGCGAAACGGTGTCCTCGGGGGACCTCCTCATCACGATCGAGGGAACGGGCCGGTCGGGCTGGGTCGTGGGCACGTTCGGCCCTCACCGCAACGCCGCCGCCGAGATCGTGGGCGTCATCGGCATCATCCGCGACGTCACGGAGCGCCGGCGCAACGAGCAGGCCCTGCGCGAGAGCGAGCAGCGCTTCCGCCTGATCGCCGATGCCGCTCCCGTCATGATCTGGATGGACGACGCCGAGGGCATGTCGACGTACTTCAACAAGCCCTGGCTCGATTTCACCGGCCGCACGCTCGAGCAGGAGCTCGGACGGGGCTCGCGGGACGGAATTCACCCCGACGACCTCGTGCCGCGATTCGTCGCGATCTACGACGACGCCGCCGCGGCCCGGACGCCCTTCCAGACCGAGTACCGCCTGCGCCGCGCCGACGGACAGTGGCGCTGGGTGCTCGAGACGGCGACGCCCCGATTCACGGCGGACGGCCAGTTCGGAGGATTCGTCGGAACGGCGATCGACATCACCGAGCGGCGGGACGCCGAGCAGACGCTCCGCAAGGAGCGCGGCTTCCTGCGCCAGGTGATCGACATCAACCCCAACTTCATCTTCGCGAAGGACCGCGACGGCCGTTTCACGCTCGTCAACCAGGCCGTCGCCGACGCCTACGGAACGACCGTCGAGGGACTCATCGGCCGCACGGACGCCGACTTCAACGCCAACATCGAAGAGGTCGCGTCGTTCCGGCGTGCGGATCTGGCCGTCATGGACACGCGGCGCGAAATGGTGATTCCGGAGGAGAAGATCACCGATGCGTCCGGCGGCGTCCGGTGGCTTCAGACGGTCAAGCGGCCGGTCATCGGCGAAGACGGCCACGCCCACCAGGTCCTCGGGGTTTCCGCGGACCTGACGGAGCGGCTGCGCGCCGAGGAGGCCCTGAAGGAGAGCGAGGCCCGCTACCGGACGCAGGTCGAGAACGCGCCCGAGGCGATCGTCGTCTTCGACGTGGACGCGGGCCGGTTCGTGGAGGCCAACGACAACGCCCTGCGGCTCTGGGGGATGTCCCGCGAGGCTTTCCTCCAGACCGATCCCGTCGCGCTCTCGCCGGCCGAGCAGCCCGACGGCCGCCCGTCGGCCGCCGCGATCGCCGCCAACGTCGACCGCACGCTCCACGGCGAGGCTCCGGTCTTCGAGTGGGTCCACCGCGATTCGCGGGGCGCCGAGATCCCCTGCGAGGTCCGCCTGGTCCGCCTGCCTTCCGCGACCCGCCGCCTCATCCGCGGCAGCGTCACCGACATTACGCCGCGCAAGCGCGCCGAGAAGCTGCAGTCGGCGCTCTACCGCATCGCCGCCACGACGAGCTCGACCGAAGACATCAACGAGTTCTACGCGGCGATTCACGGAATCGTCGGCGAGCTGATGTACGCCGAGAACTTCTACGTCGCGACCTACGATGCGCGGTCGGACACGATCTCCTTTCCCTACTGCGTGGACGAGGTGGACGCGACTCCGACGCCCATGCGCCCCGGCCGCGGCCTGACCGCGTGGGTCCTGCGCACCGGCCAGCCGCTGCTCTCGTACGACGAGGACTTTCACGAGATGGTCCGCCGCGGCGAGGTCGAGCTCATCGGGTCGAACTCGATCGCGTGGCTCGGCGTGCCGCTGCAGCGCGGAGGCCGGACCGACGGCGTGCTCGTCGTCCAGAGTTACGACCCGCGTTACCGCTTCGGGGAGGCCGACAAGGAGCTGCTGAACTTCGTGTCGCAGCACATCGCGGTCGCCCTCGAGCGCCGGCGCGCCCAGGAGGCGATCCGCGAGTCGGAGGAGCGGTATCGCCTGCTCTTCGAGCGCAACCTCGCCGGCGTCTACCGCATGACGCTGGTCGGCCGGATCCTCGAGTGCAACGACGCGCTCGCCCGCATCTTCGGGTACGGCTCCCAGGAGGAGCTCGTGGACCGGGACATGGCGGTGCTCTATCCCGACCACCGGCAGCGCCGCGCCTTCTTCGACGCGCTCCTGCGCGAGCGCAACCTCTCGAGCTACGAGCTGCGCGGAGAGCGCAAGGACGGCGGAGCCGCCTGGACCTTCCAGAGCGCGGCCCTGCTCGCCGACGAGCAGGCGGGCGAGGTCATCGTCGAGGGCACGGTCGTGGACGTGACCGAGCGGCGCAAGCTCGAGGACCAGCTGCGCCAGTCCCAGAAGATGGAGGGCATCGGACAGCTCGCCGGCGGCATCGCGCACGACTTCAACAACCTGCTGACGACCGTGCTCGGCTACAGCGACATGGCCCTGACGCAGCTCTCGCCCCACGACCCGATCCGCGAGGACATCACGGAGATCCGGCGGGCCGGCGAGCGCGCGTCCAACCTCACCCGCCAGCTCCTGGCGTTTTCGCGCAAGCAGGTCTTCGAGCCGCGGGTCCTCGACTTGAACGCCCTGATGGCCGACTCGAGCCGGATGCTCGCGCGTCTGATCGGAGAGCACATCCGATTCGTCACGAAGCTCGACCCGGGCCTCGGCAACGTCCGGGCGGACCCGGGACAGCTCGAGCAGGTCATCGTGAACCTCGCCGTCAACGCCCGCGATGCGATGCCGGACGGCGGCACGCTGACCGTCCGCACGGAAAACGCGGACGTCGACGCGGCCTCCTCGCGGCGGCACTTCGGCATCGCGCCCGGCCGGTACGTCGCGATGATCGTCTCCGATAGCGGCGTCGGAATCGACGCGGAGACGCAGAAGCGCATCTTCGAGCCGTTCTTCACCACCAAGGAGACGCCGCGCGGGACGGGCCTCGGGCTGGCGACCGTCTATGGCGTGGTGAGCCAGAGCGGCGGACAGATCTTCGTGGACAGCGCCCCGGGGCGCGGCGCCACGTTCGCGGTGTACCTGCCGCGCGTCGAGGAGCCGGTGGCCCCGACGGGGGCCGCGCCGGCCGGAGCGCTTCACCGGGGATCCGAGACGATCCTTCTGGTCGAGGACGAGGAAGCCGTCCGAGGCCTCACGCGGCGGTGTCTCGAGGCGACCGGCTACACCGTCCTCCAGGCCGCGAGCGCCGAGGAAGCCCTCGACGTCGCCTCGCGGTTCGACGGCCGTCTCGACCTCCTGCTGACCGACGTGATCATGCCCGGCGTGTCCGGGCCGGAGCTGTCGACGCGCCTGCTCGAGCGCCGGCCGGGAACCCGGGTGCTCTACGTCTCGGGCTACACCGACGCGGCCATGGCATCGCACGTGGCTCTCGACGGAGGAGCGTCGTTTCTGCCGAAGCCATTCACGCCGGAGACGCTCGCCCGCAAGGTCCGCGAGATCCTCGATGCGCGCGAGCCCGCTTCGATCGACGGCTGAGCGCAACGAAGGCCCTCAAAAACGAGGGGGGAATCGGCCGATTCCCCCCTCTCCGTCAGTGCCGGAACTCCCATGCCGACACCCTTCTTGCCGTGCGGTCATTTCAAACGGCGTACCAGCGCGGAGAACCTCGGAAACCCGCGATTTGCGGGGGTTTCGCGAGGAACCCCGTCGGCGCCGAGCAAAAGGCGGGCACGTTGGAGGTATCGAACCGACAATATTTGTCGATTGTTCGTTAGAATGCGCCGCGATCCGGAGGTCAACGTGATTCGAAATCGAGCCTTCGCGGCGATCTTCGCCGCGTCCGCCGCCGCCGCGCTCGGCTGCGGATCCCCCGCCCACGCGGGCCGGCACGTCGAGGAAAAAGCGACCCCGGCGCCGGCGCCCCCCACTCCCGACACGACGCCCATCGAGGTCCTGAGGACACCCGCCGGCCTGGTGCTCAAGCTCGATGCGCCGGTGCCCACTCCGGCCGCATCGCCGACGGCCGCGAAGTAGCACGATCGGCCGCGTGGACGAACCGACGGGCGCCCCGGTCCCCGAAACCGAAACGCCGGAGGCCTCCAAGCATCGCGAGCCCTCGCGCACCTGCCCCAACTGCGGCTCGACCCTCGAGGAGCGCAAGTGCAAGCTCCTCTGCCCCAACCGGGAGTGCGGTTACTACATGAGCTGCTCGGACTTCTACTAGAACTCGGATTCTGAGCGGGCCGCTGCGCGGCCCGACCGACGAGGGAGGGAACGTCGCGGCGGCGCTCTCTCCCGAGAACCGCTAGCGCGCCTCGACGAATTTCTCGAGAGGCTTCAGGTTCCTCCGGTCGCCGGAGAGCAGCATCCAGAGCGAATCGCCGCGGTCCTGCTCGTCCACGACGCGGAACGCGGCCCGTGCGGCGGCGATGGCGCGGGCGCTCGCGTACGGAATGCGGACGCGGAACTGCTCGGACTCCGGCGAGAGCCGCCGCGCGATCTCCTGCTCCAGCCCCTCGAGACCCCGGCCGGTCAGCGCCGAGACCGCGACGCCCGTCCCGGCGACGCGGCCGGCGGCGTCGACCTTGTTGCCGACGGCGAGGATCCGCTCCTTCGGCACGCCGAGCTCCTCGAAGGTCTCGCGCGCCACGCGTTCCTCCTCGTCGCGGCGCGGCGAGGAGGCGTCGACGACATGGAGCACGAGGTCGGCCTCGCGAATCTCCGAGAGCGTCGAGCGAAACGAGGCCACCAGCGACGGCGGCAGCTTGCGGACGAAGCCGACCGTGTCCACGAAGATCACGTTCGAGAGCCGGGCCGACGCGGCTCGGGCGGCGCGGGCATCGAGCGTGGCGAACAGCCGGTCGGCCGCGAAGGCCGCGTCGCGGGTGAGGCGATTGAACAGGGTCGTCTTTCCCGCGTTCGTGTAGCCGGCGATCGCGACCTGGGCGTGGCGCCGCCGGCCGCGCCGCCGGACGAGCCGCGCGACTTCGATGCGGTCGAGGTCGCGCCGGAGTCTCGCGATGCGGTCGCGGATCTTGCGGCGATCGAGCTCGATCTTCTGCTCGCCCGCTCCCCGTCCGCCGATGCCCCCGCCGAGGCGCGAGAGGTGCCCATACGCGCCGGCCAGCCGCGGCAGCAGGTACTGGAGCTGCGCGAGCTCGACCTGCGTGCGGGCCTCGCGCGAACGCGCATGCAGCGCGAAGACGTCGAGAATCAGGCCGGGACGATCGAGGACCCGGACCTCTCCCCAGGCCTTCTCGAGGTTGCGGACCTGTCCCGCCGAGAGCTCGTCGTCGAAAACGACGAGACCGGCATCCTCCGCCCTCGCCGAGGCGCCGATCTGCTCGACCGCTCCCTTCCCGATGTACGTCGCGGGATCCGGGGCGGCGCGCTCCTTCAGGAACCGTCCGACGACCTGGCCGCCGGCCGTGTCCACGAGGCGCTCGAGCTCGTCGAGCTGATCCTCCGCGACCGCGCGCGGGACGCCCTTCGGCGCGACGCCGACGACGAGGACGCGCTCACGCACGGGGATACGGGCCACGCCGGAATTGTATCGGGGCGCGCGGTAGTATGCCTCGCGATGGTCCGGCTTTCCCCGGCGGCGGCGCTTCTCGGTCGGCGGCTCGAATCCCTGTACGGCCTCTACGGCCCCGAGACCGTCGAAACCGACCCGATCCTCTTTCCGCGGCGCTACGCGGCGCCGGAGGACCGCGAGGCGGCAGGCTGGATCGCGTCGGCTTTCGCCTACGGCCAGGTGCCGACGATCCAGGCGAGCGTCGGCCGGATTCTCGAGGCGCTCGGGCCGAAACCCGCGGCGGGGCTCGACGCGATCGGCGATTTCCCCGCCTTCGCCCGCGACAGGCTCCCGGGTTTCCGCCACCGCTTTCATGGAGCCCGCGACGCGGCCGCGCTGCTCTACGTGATCGCCCGGGTGCGCGCCCGGTGGGGCTCGGCGCGGGCGTTCTTCGAGGCCGGCTCGAGGGACGAGGATCCCGACGTCGGCGGCCTGCTCTCGCGGGCGGTCTCCCGCATCCTCGATCTCGACTACCGTCCGGTGCTCGGAACGCGCCGGCTCCCCGCCGGCTCTCCCGTCCGCTTCTTCTTCCCGGATCCCGCCGACGGCTCCGCCTGCAAGCGCTGGAACCTGTACCTGCGCTGGATGGTGCGTCGCGACGCGGTCGACTTCGGGATCTGGACCGGAATTCCAACCGAGAGGCTCGTGATCCCGACGGACACCCACGTCCACCGCATCGCGCGCCGCCTGAGGTTGACCCGGCGCAGGACCGCCGACTGGAAGGCCGCGCGCGAGATCACGCGATCCCTGTCCCGGTTCGATGCGCGCGATCCCGTGCGGTTCGACTACGCCCTCTGCCGCATCGGCATTCTCGACATCTGTCAGCCGGACCCGCGCCGGTCCCTGTGCGAAGATTGCCCCGTGCAGGAGCCCTGCTCGATCGGGCGTCATCGTCTCGCGCGCGCGGCCGCCGGCGCCATGCCCTCGCGGATGGCGTCGTGACGACGCGATCGCTCCTGACGATCACGTTTTCGGTCGCCCTGGTCGCGGCCGGAACCGTGTGGATCAAGTCGCTCATTCCGCCCGAGTCGCCGACGGGATCGCTGCAGTTCCTCTCGGCCGCGCCGGAGCTGCCCGTCTTCGACCGCGCCGGAGCGAAGACCGATCTCTCGAAGGAGAAGGGCAAGCTCTTCATCATCCACTTCTGGGCGACCTGGTGTCCGCCGTGCGTCGAGGAGATCCCGGCGCTGTCGCATTTCTGGGACAAGTACCGCACGCGCAACGACATCGAGCTCCTGGCGATCTCGGTCGACAAGGACTGGAAGACGATCGACGATTTCATGAAGAAAAACCCGAGCGCGATTCCCCTCTTCCGCGATCCCGGCGCCGCCACCGCGCGCCGGTTCGGCACCACTCAGTATCCGGAAACCTACGTCGTCAACGAGAAGGGCCGAGTCCTCTTTCGCGTCCAGGGCGCCGTGGATTGGGCTGATCCGGATCTGCGCGCGCGGATCGACCAGCTTCTGGCATCCTAGGTCTCCGTTTCGGCTCGACAGGAGGCGCATGGCCAGACCAAACCGGGCAATCGCGGCGTTCGCCCTGGCCCTTCTCGGGGCGGTCGCCAACGGAGAAGATCCTCCCAAGGCTCCCGAGGGCTTCGCCTGGAAGAAAATCGACTCCGTCAAGGCCACCTTCCTGGTGCCCGAGGGCTGGCACTTCAAGGAGGAACGGAAAGACGAAACCCGGGCCTTCTTCATCACGCAGGAAGACATCGACCGGAAGGGTCAGTTCGAGACGGGACTCACGGTCAACGTTTCGCATTTGAAGGAAGAGCGGGCTCAGGATCGCGCCACGGCGATCATTGCCGCACTCGCCCAGAACCCGGGACACGAGCTTCAGGACGCCTGGGAATCCGAAACGGGGGTGCTCAAGGGCATCGGCGGACGCATCCGAAGGACGGAGACGGGCCATTCTCCCCTGCTCATGAACGTGCTGGCGGTCGGCAACTCCAGGACCAACGCGCTCTACCTGATCATTTTCGAGAGCCCCGAGGCGAACTGGAAGGCCGCCTGGTCGAAGGGAGAGCCGATGATGCGGCTCTTCGTCCTCGACGACGCATACTGAACTCCCTCAGCCTCTCGGGCCCTTCGGTCGCCGCATCAGCCACAGGAACAGGACGACCGCGGCGGCCGAGAGACCGAGGCTGCCGTAAAAGAGAACGACGTCGAGATCGGCCGGCGTGGGAGCCTCAGCGCGTGCCCGCCGGAGTCGACCGCGAAGGCGACGCGCCGAACCCGCCGGCCGTGCGCGTGTCCCCCGCCGGCTTGAGGGGCGCCGGCGCCGTTCCGCCGTTCAAGCCGAGCGTCCAGACGTAGTCGCGCAGGGCCCGGGTAATGGCGTCGGGGTTGGACAGGAAGTCCTTGGCCGCCTGATCGCCGCCCATGAGCTTCGCAAACTCCTCGCGGTCCCTGGCGAAGCTCGGCTGATCCACGAGGCCGCCGAGCGGCGAGATCCGATGCCCCTCGTCGTTCTTCGGGAAGTTCGTCGGCATGCGAGTGCCCGGCATCCACTCGTCGGGCCGCAGGATCCAGCTGTTGATCCAGTTGTGCCGCAGGCGCGTCTCCGCCATCTGCAGGTTCGGGGCGAGGCTCGCACGGTCCACGCCGGGACGGTTCATGTCCTCGAGCGACCGCGGGTGGCACTGCGCGCACTTCAGCAGCTCGAAGACCTTCTTTCCCGCGGCCCACGTGTCGGGCGTCGTCACGTAGTCGGCGACGACGAACGGATACTCGGCCCGGTCGAGCGAGGCGAAATAGAGAGTCAGGTCGTTCAGCTCCGGATCGGTGAATCCGAAGGTCGGCATGTGGACTTCGAGCCAGGGACGGATCTGCCCGGTCTTCGGCGCCTGGAGAAACGAGAAGAGCCAGTCGCTCTGGACCTTGGCGCCCTCGCCCTGGATGATCGGCGGCGCGAGCGAAGGATCGGCCACGATCGAGCGAAAGGAGCCGCCGACGCCTTCGATGACGTGGCAACCCTGGCAGTTGTGATTCTTGACGATGCGCCGCCCGCGCTCGATCGCCTCCTCGCGCGGAGAGAGCTCCTTGACCACGCTCGCCGCGGCGTTGAGCTGCTGGAAGCCGAGGACCGCCGTGGTCGCCTGATCGAGCTCCCGGTCCGAGAATCGGAAGTTCGGCATCCGCAGCTTCTCTTCCCAGCCGCGCGCTCGGTCGCGGTCGAAGACGCGCGGGGTATGGAGCTTCGTCCAGAACCAGTCCTGACGCGTGTGCGGCAGGTGGATGAACCCGAAGTCGAGCCGGTGGACGGCCTTCGAACCCTCCTCGGTCAGCTCGGTGCCGATCGGCTTGGCGTCCTCGAACCCCGGTATCGCGTGGCACCCGTAGCAGCCGTAGTGCGCGATCAGGTTCCTGCCGACGTAGGCCTCCTTGCCGTGCAGGTCCATCTTCGCGAGATCCGCCTTCGCGTCGAAGAGCGTCTTGGTCGACATCTCGAAGTAGAGACCGATCTGCTCGAGCGTCTTCTCGTCGGTCTTCGGAAGCGCGGCCTGCTCGAAGCCGGCGGGCGCCTTCAGGGTCGAGAGGTACTCGGCGATGTCGAGCGCGTCTTCGGGAGACAGGCGCAGGTTCGGCATCTTCGTGTCGGGGTTCCACTCCTTCGGGTTCGAGATCCAGTGGTAGATCCAGTCGCGCGAGGCCTTCGACCCGATGCCCGAGAGATTCGGGCCGAACTGACGGTACGTCCCGGTCAGGTCCCGCTGGGCGTTGGGATCGGCGAGATGGCACCCGAAGCAGCCCCGCTCGGAGAGGAGCTTCGCGCCGTGCGCCGCGTCGCCCCGACCCGCGACGGCCGGGACCTCGGAGGGCCGCGACTCGTCGAAGAGGTACGACACGATCGCGTTGATCATCGTGTCGTTCTCGACCCGGCCCTGTACGTTCATCTTCTTCTGGGCCTCGGTGGGAGACCGCGGGCCCGAGACGTCCACGAAGTTCTCGAGGTAGAAGAAGTTCGGCATCCGCGTGTTGGCGCGGAAGGAGGGCGGGTTCATGACCCAACGCGTCGCCCATTCGCGGGTCACCTTGGAGGCCACCTTCTCGAGCGACGGGCCGACCTTCGGCAGGTGCTGCTTGTCGAGCCCCTCGATGCGGTGGCAGCCCCAGCAGCCGAGGGTCTCGACGACCCGCATGCCGGAATCGAGTGTCGGCGCCTCCGGGAAGTTGACCTCGCTCGTGTGGCAGCGATAGCAGCCGGCCTCGGCGTACTTGAGCGGCAGCACCGGGTTCTCGTTGAACTTGTCGAACTCCCAGTCGTATTTCTTGGTCCACGCCGCCTGCTGCGCCTCCGACTGCGGCGAGTGCCCGGCCGACCAGAACGAGGTCGCCCGGTCACGCCCGCCGTGACAGGGCGTGCAGCCGAAGGTCATCGCCGGATGCATGGAATCGCTGCCGACCATGCGCTCGATCCGCGGATGGGTCCGGTAGACGGTCTTGATCTGCGGATCCTCGAAGCCCTTGCGGTCCGCGCCGATGTGGCAGGTGGTGCAGCGGTCCACCTTCGGGATCTTCATGAAGTTGACGTTGATGAACTGGTCCGGCAGCTGCACCTGCTGCACGCGCAGCGTGGGGTTGATCATGTCGAGGATCGCGGCGTTGCGCATCTGGAAGAGGGCGTCCTGCTTGAGGCTGGCGTACTTCGAGCGCGACAGCCGGAACGCGGACGTCTTCTTTTCGATGGTGGTCTCGAGGTCCTTCTGGCGCGCGTGGATGCGATCGACCTCCGCGAGCAGCTCGGCCTCCTGCTTCTTGTACGTGGCGAGCGCCACGGTCTTCTCGTCGAGCTCGTGCGTCAGCGCGTCCAGGTCCTTCTTGGCGCCCGGCGCGGACCGGGGATCGTTGGCGAGACGATCCTCGTACTTGTACCGCTCGGCGTCGAACGACGCCTTCGTGAACTTGTACTGCTGGTCGGCGAGATAGATCTTCGGGTTCAGGTCCTGGAGCTTCGCCTCGATCCGGCGGATGGACTCCTTGTGCGTCGCGACCTCGGCGCGGGCCTGCCTCAGGTCCGCGATCAGCTTCGTATGCTCCTCGTCGAGGGCCTTCTGCCGGGCGGCCAGCGCCGTCTCGCGTGTCAGCTTCGCGTCCAGGTGAAGAAACGTCCGCTGGAACAGCTTCCAGTCGCGCTCGTAATCGGCCGCGATCATCACCACGAACGCGACGGTCAGGGCGACCGCGGACCACCAGAATGCGCGGTTCAGCCGCGGGATGTCGTAGTGGTGATCGATCGGCTCGGCGGGAGGCTTACGGGGCATGGCGACGGGTCCGCTAGATGTTGAACGCGAACTCGGGGATCGCGACGATGTACTTCAGGTTGAAGATCCAGCGCAGGTACATCTTGATCGGCAGCGCCAGCATCATCAGCGCGAGCGAGACTCCGATGAAGTACCGCAGCGGGTCCATCTTTTCGTAGAAGCGCCGCAGCAGCGTCTTCGAGAAGACCAGGGGCAGCGCCGCGACGTAGAAGCCGACGATCGCCAGCCCGAAGATCTCCCGGAAGAGCCAGAAATTGGGCATCTGGTGCTTGAGCAGCTTGATCCAGATGATCTCGGACAGGTTGATGTTGTTCAGCGGAACGAGCTTGTTGATGTCCCAGAACTCGTAGGGCCCGAAGAAGTTCCAGTTCGGGCCGCGCAGGAACGTCCCGAGGACGATCAGCATGCACCAGAGCACCAGGAACCCCGTCAGGAAGATCGTGATCTCCCAGCGGCGCTCCTTGAACGTGAAGTAGCCGTTGCCCTTCGGGTTGGTGTCGATGTACGGGATCGCCATCAGGCCGACGATGATGACCGACGGGAACGCCACGCCGGCCAGCCACGGATCGAAGTAGACGAGCATCTCCTGCAGCCCGAGGAAGTACCAGGGCGCCTTGGCGGGATTGGGGGAGTCGGTCGGGTTGGCCGGCTCCTCGAGCGGCGCCTTGAGGTAGACGGACCAGATGATCATGACGGCCATCACGATGACGAGGCAGATCAGCTCGACGTACACGAGGTCCGGCCACGAAAACACCTTCTGCGCCGAGTCCTCGCCCTCGATCGGCGGCCGGCCCAGCGAGATGCGCCGGTCGTTCTCGTAGGCCTGGCTCATCGAGAACCAGAAAAAGAAGCCGACGAGGAAGATCATGCCGACGATCGGCACGTTGTCGGGCAGCGTCGCGACCTTGTTGAAGTTGGGGTCGAGATACGAAAGACCGATGCCGCCCGCGACGAGCACGAGCAGCGCCAGGCCGCCCCTCTTCGTCCAGAGCGGCCGCCAGTGGATGGCGAGAACCAGCCCGATCAGGGCCCCGGTGACGAGGTACTGCGGCGCCGACAGGAAGTCGATCGCGTTCTTGATCCAGTCGACCAGAATCAAAGCGTCGCCCCCGTTCGCGGCGCGAGGAGTCTCCCGAAGTAACCGAGGGAGGAGCCTCGCGCCGCGGGAGCGAACGCGGAGCGAGGCGTCAGGCTCGCGGTCGAGCCCCTTTGGGCGAGCCGCGAGCCGGTGCGCCACCAGGCGCAGACGCGGAGTGCAGCGTTCGCGACGGTCACATCGGTCCCGAGATGCCGCCGTCCTTGCGGACGCGCCAGAAGTGCACGGCCATCAGGAACGCCGCGATGAGGGGAATCCCCACGCAGTGGAGGACGTAGAAGCGCAGCAGCGCGCCCGCGCCGACGAACCGGCCGCCGAGAAGGCCGAACCGCGCGTCGTTGGTCGAGGTGACGAGCTGGATGTCGCCGATCTTCAGCAGGCTCGTGGCCGGCCCCTGGATGCCGAGGAGAGGCGTCGCCGACGCCATGTTCGAGCCGACCGTGATGGCCCAGATCGCGAGCTGGTCCCACGGCAGCAGGTATCCCGTGAAGGAAAGCAACAGCGTCAGGACGAGCAGGAGGACGCCGATGACCCAGTTGAACTCGCGCGGCGGCTTGTAGGAGCCGGTCATGAACACGCGGAACATGTGGATCCACACCGAGATGACCATCGCGTGGGCGCCCCAGCGGTGCACCTCGCGCATGACTCCGAAGGGCACCTGCTCGCGCAGGTCCAGGATGTCCACGAACGCGTACTCGACGGTCGGCCGGTAATAGAACATCAGGAGCAGGCCCGTGAAGGTCAGCACCAGGAAGAGGAAGAACGTCACTCCCCCGGCGCACCAGGTGTAGCGCATCTTGACGCCGGACTTGCGGGTCTTGACCGGGTGCAGGTGGAGGACGACGTTGCCGAGCATCGCCAGAACACGCTTGCGGTTCGTGTTCGGGATGCCGACGCGGAAGATCGATTTCCAGAGCTGGCTCGAGACGATCGATTGTTGCAGATCACGCCAACGAGAGCCCAAATCGAACCTCCGCTGGAAGGGTTTTCGGGTGCCCGGATGCCGACGCCGCGAGCGTCCTCACGCCATCTTGATGAACGCCTTCGGATCGGTCCACTGGCCGCGCTCGTAGAGGAATCGGAACGCCTTGTCGACGATGATCTGGCCGTCCTCGCCGGAAACCTCGATCTCGGCGCGCTCGAGAGGGCGCGGCGCCGGTCCCTCGAAGTTGATGCCCGACATGTAATAGCCCGAGCCGTGGCACGGGCACTTGAATTTGTTCTGAGCCTGGAGCCAGTTGGGGGTGCAGCCCAGATGAACGCATACCGCGATCAGGGCATAGATCGAGTTGGTGTTGCGGACGATCCAGACGCCGTATTTTTCCTTCCAGCGCTCGTCCACGCCGAGGGCGTAGCTCGACGGGTCGCCGGCCTTGAAGCGGGTGGGCGGCTCGAAGAGCACGTTCGGGAACATGAACCGCATGGTCGCCGTCAGGCCGGCCACGGTGGCCGCCGCGAACCCGGTCCAGGCCAGGGCCATCCATTTCAGGGTGGAGCGGCGGGTGACGCCGTCGAGCGCGACGTCGGGGGGGTCGGACCGGAGCGGTTCGGGAGCGCTGGACATCGTTTCCAGGCCTCAGCCTATCAAATCCGGGTCGCGGCCCTCAAGACGCCGAGATGCCTTCGGGCGAAGGGCCTCCATGGCCTTGCGCGCGGCGTCCCGCACACGGAGGTTCGGATCCTCGCGGGCGATGCGCTCGAGCGCGGGAAGACTCTCCGTGTCGCGCAGGAGCACGAGCGCCTTCATCGCATTGACCATCGCGGCCTCCGCCTGATCGCCCGAGAGCGGCGCCTGGCGTGCGAGCGCGGCGCGGTCGATCATGGAGTGCAGGACCGGCAGCCCCGAACGATCGCCGAGCGAGCCGAGCGCGATGGCGGCATTCCAGCGGACGTCGGCGACGCGATCCTCCGCCAGAACCCGGAGGCGCGGAATCGCGCGAGGATCCTTGAGCGCGCCGAGCACGTAGGCCGCCATCTTGCGCTCTCCGGCGTCCTCGGAATGGGACGATGCGAGCACCGCATCGAAGCCCGCCGGATCTCCGATCTTGCCGAGAGCCCAGACGGCATATAGCCGCGTATCGGGGTCCTCGGCCTTTGCGGCCTGCAGAAGCGAGGGGACGGCGGCCGGATCGCCGAGTCGGCCGAGCACGAGCACGAGGTAGCGGCGCACGAGCTGGTCGTCGGGACGCTTTCCGGAGAGGCCCTCGTAAATTCGGAGGGTCTCCGGGGCCAGCGCGGAGCGCTCCTCGGGAGTCAGGCCGGAAAGCGAACGGGACAGCTCGAAGGCCGCCTGCCAGCGGCGGTTCGCCGTGCCACCGCGCACTTCCTGGAGATAGTCGCGCGGCCCGCGCCGCTCGAAGGTCATGTAATTGAAGACGAGGAAGATCGCGACGGCGGCCACGACGACAGCCAGGGGAAGGAGAAAGAACCGGGCGAGGAGCCTTCCGGCGCTGCGGGGCTCCTCGGTGAATTCGTCGTCCGCGGCGGGCGTTGGCTCCCTGGGCGTCTCGGTCACAGGACGGGCAGATACCGCTTCGCCTGCGTGATCGGGTTCGGCACGAAGATCGCGTCCTTCTCGCAGACGGTCTCGCAGAGGCGGCAGGAGACGCACGGCCCGGCGTCCACCTCGGCGATCTTGTGGAAGGTCTCGTGCAGTGGGTCCTCGATCAGGTAGATGCAGTCGAACGGGCAGATGTCGATGCAGAACTCGCAGCCCGTGCAGAGGTCGCGGTCCACGATCGCCTTGGGGATCTCCTTGGGCTTGACCTTCTCGACGAGCTCCCCCTTCTGATCCTGGATGCACGAAACCGGGCAATAGCGGGCGCAGACGGAGCAGTCGATGCACCGGTCGGCGTGAATCACGTACTTTTCGGCTTTGTCGCCGGTGATCGTGTGGGTCGGGCACTTGATCTCGCAGACCCCGCACCCGATGCACGTTTCGGTGATGAAATGAGGCATAAATCCCGTTCCGACAACCCCTTGTCGGAGGCGGCCGGGCACGCTCCCAGAGGAAAAAGTACCACAAGCGCCGGCAGGCCCGCAGACGGCGGCCGGCAGCCGAACATTCGGCCGCCCCTTGCGTTTGGAACGGTGGGAGACTTCGCCCGATGAGCAAAGAAGTGCGCGCCGTCGTCCTCGGTCTGTTCGTCGTGGTTCTCGCGGCCGTGGCGCTGGCGTTCTGGCGGCGGCCGGCCGCCGAATTCACACGAATCCAGGGGTTCCGCGTGGAGGTCCGATCTCGCGACAATGGGAACACGAAGACGATGGCCTTCGACGTTCCGTCGAACCTGCTCGCCCGAATCGCGCATCTCGCCCCCCTCAAGGAAATCGGGGGCGACATTCGGTCCGACTGGGCCAGGGGCGACGTGACTCCCCGCGAGATTCTCGATGCCGCCGAAAAGAGCGAGCCCGGAAAGCCCGAGATTCTGAAGAAGGACGACGCCACGATCGAGGTCCAGTCCGACGGCGAGGCGCTCGAGATCGACGTGAAGGACGACTGGGACAAGCACGTTCACCTGCGGCTGCCGCGGGCCCTCGTCGCGGCCCTGACCGAAGACGGCCGGATCTCGACGAGCGAGATCCTGCGCAGGCTCGACGAGCTCGGCCCGGGCGACGTCGTGAAGATCCAGGACCACGACACCGAAATCACGATCACGGCCCAGGCCCGGAGGCGGCACGGACTCCACGTTTCCCGGGCTCGGATCTCGAGCGGCCCGCTCCGCGGGCCGACGGACGAGGGAGGGATCGTCGCTCTCGCGCCGGCGCCCTCGAATGCCCGTCCCCGCGCGACCCCCTTCCGCGAGGCCCTGGCGATATCCTCGTGAAGTGGCCAATCGGTTAGCCCTCGAGCCCTCCCCCTATCTCCTCCAGCACAAGGACAACCCGGTCGACTGGTATCCGTGGGGCGAGGAAGCTTTCGCGAAGGCGAGCGCCGAGCAGAAGCCCATCTTTCTCTCGATCGGCTACTCGACGTGCCACTGGTGCCACGTCATGGAGCACGAATCCTTCGAGACCGCGTCGATCGCCGAGGCGCTCAACCGCGACTTCGTGGCGATCAAGGTGGACCGCGAGGAGCGGCCGGACGTCGACGACATCTACATGCAGGCCGTCCAGGCGATGACGGGACAGGGCGGGTGGCCGCTGTCGATCTTCCTGACGCCGGATCGCAGGCCGTTCTACGGAGGAACGTACTACCCTCCGTCGCCGCGCTGGGGAAGACCCGGGTTTCCGCAGGTGCTCGCGGCGATCGCGGCGGCCTGGCGCGACCGGCGCGAAGAGCTCGAGACCTCGGCCGCCGAGATGCTGGCGCATCTCGAGGCGGGCCGCGGGAGCGCGTCGCGGTCGGGCGAGCCGGCGCCGCCGCCCGAGGGTGTCGTCGCCGCCGCCGTGCGGATGCTCGAGCGGCAGTACGACCCCGGACAGGGCGGCTTCGGCGGCGCGCCGAAGTTTCCGCCGTCGATGCGCCTGGAGCTCCTTCTGCGCCACTGGATGCGGACGCGGGATCCGCAGGCGAGAGTCATGACCGAAACGACCCTCGTCCGAATGGCCGCGGGAGGCATGTACGACCAGATCGGCGGGGGCTTCCACCGTTACTCGGTGGACGCGCACTGGCTCGTGCCCCACTTCGAGAAGATGCTCTACGACAACGCGATGCTCGCCCGCGTCTATCTCCTCGCCCACCGGACGTTCGGAGGCGAGCCCTACGGCCGGATCGCCCGCGAGACGCTCGACTACCTGCTCGCGGAAATGACGCCCGAGGGGGGCGGCTTCCATGCCGCGCAGGACGCCGACTCGGGAGGCGAAGAGGGCACCTACTACGTCTGGAACCCGAAGGATCTCGCCGAGGCCGTCGGCGGGTCCGCCGCACCGATCGTCGCGGCGCGCTTCGGGGTCACGCCGGACGGCAACTTCGAGCATGGCGGCGAGACGGTGCTCTCGGTCGTCCGCTCGATCGCGGAGCTGGCCTCGGAATTCGGGAAATCGGAAGGCGAGATCGCCGGGATCCTCGATCGAGCCCGCCGGCAGATGTATGCCGCGCGCGCGCGGCGCGTCGCTCCGGGCACGGACGAAAAGCTCCTGACGGATTGGACGGCCCTCGGAGTCTCGGCGTTCGCGCTCGCGGCGCGCGTCTTCGACGAGCCGCGCTACGAGACCGCCGCCCGCACCGCCGCCGACCGCATCCTGGCGCACTGCGTTCGAGGAGACGACCTCCTCCATCGGGAGAAAGCCGGAGCGGCGGGGATCTCCGGATTCGCGACGGACTACGCCTTCTTCATCGAGGCCCTGCTCGATCTTTACGAAGCCACCTTCGAGACCCGCTACTTTTCGGAGGCGGCGCGCCTCCAGCGCGCCTTCGAGGAGCGCTTCGCCGAGGCGGGCGGCGGCTATCTCCTGTCGGCCTCCTCGCACGACGGGCTGATCGTGCGCCCGCGGGAGACCTGGGACGGCGCGACTCCGTCCTCGAACTCGGTGGCCGCGGCGAACCTGCTGCGCCTGGCGGCGTTCACGGGCGAGGACCGCTATCGCCGGCGAGCGAACGAGGTCTTCGCGAGCCTTTCGCACCTCCTCGAGAGCGCGCCGACGGCGGTTCCGCGGCTGCTCTCGGCCGCGGACTTCGCCGCCGGCCCGGCCCTCGAGATCGTTCTCGCCGGCACGCCGGGACGCGAAGATTTCGAGAGACTTCGCGCCGCCGTCTTCGCGAGCCCGGTCTTGAACCGCGTCATCGCCCACGCCGACTCGGCGGCGCGGACCCCCGGCCTCGAGGCGCTTGGCGAAAGCCGAGCCTCCCTCGGCGGTCCCGCGGCGGCCTACGTCTGCTCGAACTTCGCCTGTCGGGCGCCGGTCTCGGACGCCGCCGCGCTTTCCGAGGCGATCGAAACGCCGTGACCACCGGACTCGTCTACGACGAGCGCTTTCTCGCCCATCGCGCTCCCTACGACCACCCGGAACATCCGGGCCGGCTGTCCGCCATCTGGCGGCGGCTGGAGGTCGACGGCCTCGCGGCGCGGTGCCGCCGCGTTCCCGCGCGGGAGGCGGCGGACGAAGAGCTCTCGCGGGTCCACACGGCGGCGCACATCGCGACGATCGACGCCACCGCCGCGGAGCCCTTCCTCCAGCTCGACCCCGACACGTACACCTGCCGCGACTCGGCCCTCGCGGCGCGTCTGGCCGCCGGGGGTCTCGTCGACCTCGTCGAGGAGGTCGCCTCCGGACGCCTCGACAACGGCTTCGCGCTGCTCCGGCCGCCGGGGCATCACGCCGAAGCCGACCGCGCGATGGGCTTCTGCCTCTTCAACAACGTGGCCGTCGCCGCACGAGCCGCCCAGGCGAGCGGATCGGCCCGGCGCGTTCTCATCGTGGACTGGGACCTCCACCACGGAAACGGGACGCAGCACACGTTCCGGGAAGACCCGACGGTCCTCTATTTCTCCATCCACCAGTACCCGTTCTATCCGGGCACGGGCTCGATCGGCGAGATGGGCGAAGGTCCCGGCCGCGGCCACACGCTCAACGTCCCCTTGCCGGCGGGATGCGGCGACGCCGAATACCTGGCCGCCTTCGACCGCATCCTCGCGCCCGCCGCCGAGGGCTTCGCTCCGGACCTGGTTCTCGTGTCTGCGGGATTCGACGCCGCCGAGGGCGATCCCCTGGGCGCGATGCGCCTGTCCTCCCGCGGATACGCCCAGATGACCGGCCGCCTCGGGAGGCTGGCGCAGGGGCGGGTCGTCCTCGCCCTGGAGGGCGGCTACGACCTCGACGCGATCGCCGGCGCCGCGGCGGCATGCACGAGAATCCTTCTCGGAGACCCGGCCGATCCCGGCGATCCCGGGCCGCCGTCCGCCCTGTCGGAGGGCGTCCTCGAGGACGCCGCCCGCGCGGCCCGGCCATACTGGCCCGGAGTCTGACCCGTGGATTCATCTTCGGTTCATCGGCGTTGCGGCATCGTTCGGGTTTCATGAAGCGGATCATCCGGACGGCCGCCGCGGCGCTTCTCCTGATTCCGGCGTACGCCCTGTTCGCCTACGTCGTCATGCCCGCTTCATGGCGCCAGTATCACCGGCTGGCCGGCGAAACCGCCGAGGCCGCGGTGACGCGGACCGCCGAGGGCATTCCCGCCGATCCTTTGAACGTCGCCTTCGTCGGTACCCCGGAGGATGTCGCCGCGGCGATGGGCGCCGCGGGCTGGTGCGCCGCGGATCGCATCTCGCTGCGTTCCGGCATCCGCGACGCCACCAGCGTCGTGTTTCACCGGCCCTACGTCTCTGCGCCCGTCAGCACCCATCTGCTCGCCGGACGGCCTCAGGACCTCGCGTTCGAACAGATCGTCGGCGGCAGTCCCCGGCAGCGGCACCACGTCCGCCTCTGGCGGGTCAATCGGCCGTCCGACGCCCACGAGACCGTCTGGGTCGGCGCCGCGACCTACGACCGCGGCCTCGGTCTCTCTCCCTACACGGGCGAGGTCATCCACCACATCGCCACCTACGTGGACACCGAGCGGGACAAGCTCGTCGTCGACCTGGGCAACGCGAACCGCGTGGCCCGCCTCGACCGGTTCGCCGGAGGGCGTCCGGCCGGGCCGGGACGAAATGGTTCGGGAGACGCCTACGAGACCGACGGAAAGATCTCGGTCGTCGTGCTCGGCCATCCGGATCTCGGGTGCGGTCCCGCCTCCGCACCTCCGCCCTCCGAGATCGCCCGGATCCTCGGCGCCGCGATCTCCCGGCCTCTGAGCTCCGCGACGCTCTAGCTCGGGAGCCGGCCCTCGCGGCGCGAGGTCAGTCGGACTCGCCCCGATCCTCGAGGATGGACGCCAGGTCGTAGGAGCCCGGAGCGAGGTGGAGCGTCAGCTGCCCCTCGTCGAATGCCGTCCGCTCGAGCGAGAAGTCGGCCCCGGGAGGCATCCAGTCGTTGAGGTTGACGACCATGATCCGGTCTTCGCGAAACCACGTGAGCAGGCCGTCCGGGGCCTTCTGCACGAGGTACGTCAGCAGCTGATCCGGAATCGGAATGAAGGAAAGCGCCTGCACGCGATCGAGGACGAAGGCGAGAAAGCCGTCCTTCAGTCGGAGCTGCGAGAGCGACGCCCGGGCCGACAGCGGCACGCCGAAGCGGCGCACGGCGAGGGTCGCCGACAGCTCCCCCGGCGCGACGCGGATCTTCAGGTCCTGCAGGTCCGGGATGCGATCCACGAGGCGATGCACGAGAGCGTTCAACGTTTTCTCGTCGAACGTCACGGCGAGACCGCTCCAGCGGACCCGGAAACCCGGCTCCTCCGCCGACGGCGCCAGGACCGGCGCCGCAGTCTGTTTCATGTGGCCCCTATTGTAACGCCGCCCGTGCGGGGCCGGCCCGCTCCTAGACGACGTACCCGAGCGCGAACCCCGCCTGCGCGCACATCAGCATCAGGTACATGTGGGTCCATGCCGGATGGTTCTCGGTCGAGGCGAGCTCCTCGGGATTGCGCAGCAGGAGGCGCGCCGTGTAGGCGCCCCAGCCGGCGAGCAGGAAGCCGAGCGCCGTCAGGAAGGCCCGGTTTCCGGTCAGGTGCACGCGGCCCGGCATCCAGGCGAAGACGGGAATCAGGAGCCAGGGAACGACGAAGAACGGGGCCATCATCCGCGCCGCGCGCCGCACGCCGAAGCGGACCGGAAGCGTGATGCAGCCGTGCGCGCGGTCCCCGTCCATGTCGGAAAAATCCTTGGTCGAGGTCGCGCCGAGCAGGAAGAGCGCGAAGATCCCGCCGATCATCCACGCCTCGCCCCACAGGACCGATGCGACGAACGACCATCCGGCGACCTTGAGCAGGCCTCCGCGCGTGACCGCGATCGTGAAGTTCGCGGCGAACCAGTGGCGCTTCGTGCGCCCGAACGCGGGAAACGAATAGACGAAGGTCGCGAGAGCGCCGATGAGGTAGATGAAGAAGGCGGCGTGGAGCGGGAGGGGCGCGGTCAGCCTCGCCGCGAGGCTCTCGTGCGGGTACGGGACCACGACCCAGGTCGGAACGATCGAGACCACGTAGAGCACGGCCGCCACCGCCCACGCCCGTCGGATCGCGATCTCTCCCGTGACCAGCGGACGGTCCGGCTTGTTCTTGCGGTCGATCTCGAGGTCCGCGATCTGGTTGACGATGTTCGACGCGGCGTTCATGGCCGAGGCGCAGAGCGACCCGATCGCGACGGTCAGGACTACGGCCCAGGTCACGCGCCGCGACGGGTCGGGGTTATGCGCCGAGCCGAACGCGCAGATCGCGCCGGACACGATGCCGACGAGCGGCGGCAGCAGCGTGAACGGCCGGGCCAGGCGAAGGTAGCGCTTCACGGCGCCCCGATCCGGAGCGCCACCATCGCGCCGACGAACGTGTTGAGAGCGTTGGCGAACTCGTGATCGAGGCCGAAGCCCGCGCGCCGGCCGAAGTCGTTCAGCCAGCTCTCCGACATCGCTCCGAGAAACCCGGCGAGCAGGACGACGGCGGCTCCCGGCGTGGAAACGACGCCGAGCAGGCGCGCCGAGCCAGCGATGAGTCCCGCCCCGACGGCCGCCGCGGCCGTGCCCGGAAGGGAAACCGCTCCGGGAGTTCCCGGCGGCAACGAATGAAAGCCGAGCGGCGAGAACGCCCGGCGGCCCCAGAGCGTTCCGACCTCGGTCCCGAGCGTATCGGCGAGAGCGGCGCCGAAGGCCGCCGCCAGAGCGACTCCGGGAAGGCCGAGCAGGACGAGCGCGACGGGCACGATCGTGTTGGCCACCGCATTCGCGGCGCCGCGTCGTCCCTCGTTTGACTGGGCGGTCCCGGCGGCGGCCTTGCGCGAGTAGCCGAGCCGGGTGGCCAGCGTGCCGAGCAGAAAGAACGCCCAGAGCAGGCCATAGGCGCCCCAGCCGCCGGCCGCGAGGATCAGGAAGCCCACGGCGGCGCCGGCGACGGCTCCCGAGCGGCTCACGACGCCGAGCGCGCCCATGGCGGCGCCGATGACGACGTTGACGCCGAGCGCGATCGCGACGGCGGCCAGAGACGGGGGCCCCGACGCCAGGGCGGGCGGCCAGTGCCGGCTCAGGTCGTAGAGCACGAGGGCCGTGGGAAACGCCGCGACGACGTTGTCGTCGAGCCCCGACTCGACCGATTCGAGGAAGGCGAAGACTCCCGCCCCGAGAAACAGCACGGCGACGGTATCCGGCCCGGGTGTTCGCGCGGCGACGAAGGAAAACACCGCGATCGACGCCGCAGAGGCGACCGCCCAGTCCGCGAAGAACCCGATCCACGTCTTGCGCGGGTTCCAGGGCAACGGCGGGCCGCCGACGGTCCGTCCCGCGACCGCCGCCGCGGGATCGCCGAAGGCCATCATGGCCCAGACCGCGGCGACGAGTGGAAGGTCCGTGTCGCCGAAGACGAGAATGAGGAGCAGGACCACCGCCGGGTACGCCACGATCCCCGGGTCGTGCCTTCGGAGGCGATCGCGGTAGACCCCGCGGCCGAGCCGCGGCATCGCGGAGACGTTGAAGACGAGCGCCGCGGCGGCGCACGCGGCCGCGCCCCTCCAGTCGAGCCAGCGCAGAGCGAGTGCGAAGAGGCCCATTCCGGCGTGGATCGCCTTGCGCTTCCACTCCTCCGGGGTCATCCGAGAGGGCGCGGTCAGTGGCCCGCCGCGCGGTTCGTCTCGCCCGGCGGCCCGGACTTCGCGTAGCGGTCGTACCACGCGACGTAGCGTTCGAGCCGGTCGCGCTGGAAGCTCGGCTTGCGAATCCCGTGATGCTGGCCGGGATAGATGACCAGCTCCGCGGGCACCCCGAGGCTGCGCAGGGCCTGATACATCTGCTCCGAGTTGATCAGCGGCACGTTGAAGTCTTCGTCGCCGCAGAGAAAGAGCGTCGGCGTCGTGATCCGGTCGGCGTGGAGAAACGGAAACGAGACCCGAAGATAGTTCTCGAAGTTCTTCCAGGGCGTGCCGAGCTCCTGCTCGTATTCGCGGATGTACTCGTCCGTTCCGTAGCCGGCGAGCGCGTTCGACGAGCCGGCCCCGCTCGTCGCCGCCTTGAAGCGCGGGGTCGAGGCGATCACGTAGTTGGTCATCATCCCGCCGTAGCTCCATCCGCCCACCGCCAGCCGGTCCGGATCGGCGAGGCCGCGCTCGACCGCGTCGTCCACGGCCGCCAGAACGTCTTCGACGTCCCGGTGTCCCCAGTCGGCATAGATCGCGGACTGGAACTTCTCGCCTCGGCCCGAGCTGCCGCGCGGGTTGGCGGCGATGACGAGATACCCGTTGGCCGCGATCCACTGCCACTCGCTGTCGAAGGCGTTCTCGAACTGGCCGACCGGACCCCCGTGGATTCGCAGAACGGCCGGGTAGCGCCGGCCCGGCTGGGCGTCGGGCGGTTTCACCACGAAGCCGTGGATCTCCGAGCCGTCCCTGCTCGTGAACCGGGTCTCCTCGACCGCGCCGAGCTTCACCTCCGAGAGCCACGCGTCGTTCTGGTGCGTCAGGCGCCTCGCGCCGCCCTTCTCCACGGCGTAAATCTCGTCCGGCGAGGACGGCTCCGCCGAAAGGATCGCGACGCGCCCCCCGCGGGCGGCCGTGAAGGCGGCGACGACCCTTCGGCCGCCGACGATCCGCTCGACCTCGCCCCCCGCGGCCGGAACCCGCGCCAGGTGGATCGCCTGATCCTCCTCGAGGGTGAAGAGGATCGCCGATCCGTCCGGGGTGAAGCGCGGCGACTGCACGTTCCGATCGAGGCCCTGCGTGAGCACGCGGGGCGCGCCTCCGCCCGCCGGAACGACCGCGAGCTTGTGCACGGCGTAGTAGATGAGCTTGTCGGGGCCTCCCTGGAGATAGGCGATCGAGCGGCTGTCCGGACTCCACGCGAGCCGGCTCTCCCAGTCGGGTTGATTGTCGGAGCCCTCGTAGGTCGTGAGAGGCCGGGCAGACGCCCCCGGCTTCGCGTCGATGGCATAGACGTCCCAGTTGTCGGTCCGATCCGGATCGGCGCCACGCTTGGTGACGAAGGCGATCGTCTTGCCGTCCGGAGACCACGCGGGCAGCTCGTCGTCGTCGTTGCCCGACGTCAGGACATCGAGCTTTCGCGTCGCCACGTCCAGGATCCGCAGGTGGTCGCGCCTCTGGTCGAGGTATCCGTACTCGTCGAGCTTGAACTGAAAACGGTCGATGACGATCGGACGCTTCTTCGGCTTCCTGGCGTCTTCGGAATCGGCCGGCGGCGGCTCGGCGTCGTGCACGACGAGGACGAGCCGCCCGCCGTCGGGCGCCCAGTCGAAGTCCTCCACGCCGCCCTTCCACTCGGTGATCTTCTCCGCCTCGCCGCCGCCCCGCGGCAGCAGCCAGAGCTGCGAGACGTCGTTCTCGTCGCCGCGGTCCGAGAGAAACGCGAGGAATTTCCCGTCGGGACTCCAGCGCGGATTCGTCTCGGACTCCTTGCCGGTCGTCAGGCGAACCGTTTCCCCGCCGTCCCAGCTCGTCATCCAGACGTGGGTCTCGTGCCTGTCTTCCTTGAGGTCCGTCGTGCGCACGGTGTACGCCACCTGCGTTCCGTCGGGGGAGAGGTCCGGCTCCGACACCTCGCGGATCTTCGCGAGGTCGTCGAGGCCGAACGGGCGCGGAGGCTGGCCCGCGGCCGCGCCGGCCGCGAGCAGACAGCCGAGGCCGAGTCCGAGTCTTCGCATCGCTTCCTTTCTTCCCGTCCGCGTCAGCGAGAGGCGGAGGAACCGGCCGGGCCGGTGTACTTCCCGTACCAGGCGAGGTATCGCTCGAGGCGGTCGCGCACGAAGCTCGGCCGCCGGATTCCGTGGTGCTGGCCCGGGTAGACGACGAGCTCCGTGGGCACGCCCCGGCTGCGGAGCGCCTGATACATCTGCTCCGAGTTCGAGAGCGGCATGTTGAAGTCGGCGTCTCCGCAGAGATACAGGGTCGGCGTCGTGATCCGGTCCACGTGGAAGAACGGATACGAGACCTTCATCCAGGCCTCGACGTTCTGCCAGGGCGGGCCGAGCTCCTGCTCGTACTCCCGGATGTACTGGTCGATGCCGTACGCCGTGAAGATGTTGCCGCTTCCGGCACCGCTCGTGGCCGCCTTGAATCGCGTCGTCGACGCGATGACGTAGTTCGTCAGCATCCCGCCGTAGCTCCAGCCACCGACGGCCAGCCGATCCGGGTCGGCCAGACCCCGCGCGACGGCGTCGTCGACCCCGGCGAGGACGTCCTCGACGTCGCGGTGGCCCCAGTCGGCATAGATCGCGGCCTGGAACTTCTCGCCCCGGCCCGAGCTGCCTCGCGGGTTGACGGCGACGACCGTGTAGCCGTTGGACGCGAAGAGCTGCCAGTCGAAGTCGAAGGAGTTCGCGAGCTGGTCCACCGGACCGCCGTGCAGGCGAAGGATCGCCGGCGTCTTCTGCCCGGGCCGGGCGTCGGGAGGCCTCACGACGAATCCATGGATCTCGGTGCCGTCCGCGCTGTGAAACCGGGTCTCTTCGACCGGCGCGAGCCGCAGTTCGGCGAGCCACGCGTCGTTCTCGTGCGTCAGCCGGCGGGGGCCTCCCGGCTCGATCGCGAAGAGCTCCCGCGGGGAAAGCGGCGTGGCGATGAGCGCGGCGATGTGGCCGTCGCGAGCGACCGAGAAGCCCGAGACGACCTGCCGCCCGCCGACGACGCGGGTGATCGGACCTCCGGACGTCGAGACCCTCGCGAGGTGCTGCGCCTGGTCGTCCTCGAGCAGAAAGAGCACCGCCGACCCGTCCGGCGAAAAGTGCGGCGAGAGCGGATTGCGGTCGAGATCCGGCGTCAGGACGCGAGGCGGGCCTCCGGCGGCCGGCACGATCGCCAGCTTGTGGATCGCGTAATAGATCAGCTTGTCGGGGCCGCCCTGCAGGTAGACCACCCACCGGCTGTCGGGACTCCAGGCGAGGCCGCTGCCCCAGTCCGGATGATTGTCGGCGTCGGTCGATCTCGTCAGCGGCCGCGCGGAGGCCCCGGCCCGGGGCTCGATCGCGAAGACGTCCCAGTTGTCGGTGCGGTCGCCGTCGGGGGCGCGCTTGGAGACGAAGGCGATCGTCTTTCCGTCGGGCGACCAGGCCGGCATGTCGTCGTCGAAGTCGCCGGCGGTCAGCGGCTCGACCTTCCGGGCGGCGACGTCCAGCAGGTACAGATGCGAGTGGCGGGTGCCGAGATAACCCTCGGAGTCGGTCTTGAACTGATAGCGGTCCACGACGATCGGCCTTTGCCGCGACGACTCCTTCCCCGCGCCCGCTCCTGGCTCCGGGTCGCCGAGCACCAGCACCATGCGCTTTCCGTCCGGCGACCAGTCGTAGTCCTCGACGGAGCGGTCGAGGGCGGTGATTCGCTCGGCCTCGCCGCCGTCCATCGGGAGCGTCCAGACCTGGGAACCGTGATTCGGGTCGCCGCGGCTCGACAGGAAGGCCAGGAAGCGTCCGTCGGGGCTCCATCGCGGCCGCGACTCGGAGCCACGGCCGGAGGTCAGCGCCACCGTCTCCCGACCGTCCCAGCTCGCCGCAAAGACGTGGGACTCGCCGCGATCGGCCGCGACGTCGGTCGTGCGCACCGTGTAGGCGACGCGCCGGCCGTCCGGCGAGATCCGGGCGTCCGCGACGCCCCGCATCCGCGCGAGGTCGTCGAGCCGAAGCGGCCGCGTCGGGCCTTCCGCATGGAGGACCGCCGCCAGCAACACTCCCAGTCCGAGGACCGACCGGCGCATGTGACGCGGCAAGTTTATGGCGGAAAACCCGGAGTCAGGCCTCCGGCCGCGCGCGAAGCGCGAGATAGTCGGCGAGCGGCTCCCGAAACGGGCGGATCGGGCGGCCCGTCAGCCGCTCGTACTTGCCCGTATCGAGGACGGAGTACGCGGGCCGGCGCGCCGGACGGCCGAGCGCCTCGGACGTCGTCGGATCCACTTCGACCTCCCCCCATCCGGCGCGCCACAGAATCTCGCGCGCGAATTCGTTCCACGAGACCTCGCCCCGGTTGGCGAAGTGGTAGATCCCCGTTGCGCCCGCCTCGAGCAGAGCCGCGACGGCCTCGGAGAGATCGGTCGTGGCCGTCGGTCGGCCGACCTGGTCCGTGACGACCGACAGTCTCGTCTTTCCCGCGTCCGCCTGCTTCAGGATCGCCTCGACGAAGTTCCAGCCGCACCGGCCGAAGAGCCAGGAGGCGCGCACGACGAGGCTGCCCGGCAGGCGCAGCGCCGCCTCTTCCCCGCCCCGTTTGCTCGAGCCGTAGGCGGAGAGCGGGCGCGTCCGGTCCTCCTCCGTGTACGGCGAGCCTTTCTCGCCGTCGAAAACGAAGTCGGTCGAGATCTGGACGAGCTGCGCGCCGAGATGCCCGCAGGCATCGGCGAGGTGTCCGACCGCCGCCGCGTTGACCTCGAACGCGCGGGGGTCCGTCTCGCAGTCGTCGACCCTCGTGAACGCGGCGCAGTTGACGACGACGTCCGGCGCGAGGTCGCGGAGAGTCCGCGCGATCTCCTTCGCGTCGGTGATGTCGAGCTCCGCCCGGGCCCGCCCGAACACCTCGTGGCCGGCCGCGGCGAGGGCGGGGACGAGGTCCGATCCGAGCATTCCCGAGGCGCCCGTGACGAGCACGCGTCGGCGCCGGCGGAGCGCCGGCCGGGGCGCCGTGAGCACGGCCGCGTGGGTCTCGAACGCGAAACCGCCCGCGTCCGCCATGGCTCGTCCGGCTACCCCGGTTCTTTCGCCGTCGCGGAGGACGTGGCCAGGCGCCGTTCGTACTGCGAGCGATAGAAGTCCCGATATGCGGCGTCGCGCTCCTTGATCGGCCGCCACCACGCCTCGTGGTCGCGGTACCAGCGGACGGTCTCGACGAGGCCCTCCTCGAACGGCGTGGCCGGGGAGAAGCCGAGGCGCGCGAGCTTCGAGGCATCGAGCGAGTAGCGGCGATCGTGGCCCGGCCGATCGTCCACGAAGCGGATCAGGCTCTCGGGCTTGCCGAGCTCGGCGAGGACGCGCCGGGTGATGCCGACGTTTTCCGCTTCGTTGCCCCCGGCGACGTTGTAGGTCTCCCCGGGCTTTCCCGCGTCGAGGAGAAAGTCGATCGCCGCGGCGTGGTCGCGGACGAAGAGCCAGTCCCGCACGTTCCGGCCGTCGCCGTAGAGCGGCAGAGGCCGATCGTCGATGGCGTTGGTCGCGAAGAGGGGAATGAGCTTCTCGGGATACTGGTACGGTCCGTAGTTGTTCGAGGCTCGCGTGACGATCACCGGCAGGCCGTAGGACGCCCAGTAGGAATAGGCCAGGCGGTCGCCGCCGGCCTTGGACGCCGCGTACGGATTGCGGGGATTGAGGGCGGACTCCTCCGTGAAGGATCCGCTCGCGATCGAACCGTAGACCTCGTCGGTCGAGATCTGCACGAAGCGGCGTAGGGCGCGCCGGCGCGCCTCCTCGAGGAGCACGAAGACTCCCCGCACGTCCGTCTCGATGAACGAGGCATCGCCGAGCAGCGAGCGATCCACGTGCGTCTCGGCGGCGAAATTGACGACCACGTCGCAGCCGTCCATCGCCACGGCGACCACGTCGGGATCCACGATGTCGCCCTTGACGAAACGGTAATTGTGCCGGTGCGCCACATCCGCGAGGTTCGCCGGATTGGCGGCATAGGTCAGCTTGTCGAGGTTGACGACCGAGACGCCGTCGCCCCGGGACTCGAGCACGTGCCGGATGAAGGCCGAGCCAATGAAGCCGCAGCCGCCCGTGACGAGGAGCTTCATACCAGTCCGATTTCGGAGTTGTCGCCGACCAGGAACCGGTGCACGCGCGGCCGCTCGAGCCCCGGGTGGATGCGCACGTTCTTGCCGATCAGGGAATCGGCGATGCGCACCGGGATCCGCTCCAGGCGCGAGCCCTCGAGGACGATCGAGTTCTCGATCTCGCAGCGGTCGATGCGGCAGTCGGCCCCGATCGCGGTGTACGGTCCGACGAACGCGTCGCGGATCTCGGCGCGGGCGCCGATGATCGCCGGACCGCGCACGGCCGCTCGCTCGAGCCGGGCGCCGGGCTCGATGACGACCTTGCCCTCCACCCTCGAAGCGGGATCCACGCCTTCGAGGCCGCGCGCCGTGAACGTGTCGAGGATGATGCGATTGGCCTCGAGCATGTCCTCGATCTTTCCCGTGTCCTTCCACCAGCCCGAGACCAGGTGCGGATGCACGCTGCGTCCGTGGTCCACGAGCCACTGGATCGCGTCGGTGATCTCGAGCTCCTGCCGCGCGCTCGGGCGAATCGACCGGACGGCCTCCCAGATCGAGTCGTCGAACATGTAGACGCCGACCAGGGCGAGGTCGGATCCCGGCTCCTTCGGCTTCTCCGTCAGGCGCACCACCCGCCCGTTTTCGAGCTCCGCCACGCCGAACTGAGACGGGTTCGGCACCTTCGCGAGCAGGATCTGCGAGTTGCAGCCGAGCCGGCGATAGTCGTCCACGAGCGCCGTGATCCCATCGGCGATCACGTTGTCCCCGAGATACATGACGAACGGCTCGCCCTTCAGGAACGCCTCGGAGATCAGGACGGCATGGGCGAGCCCCCGCGGGGCGTCCTGCTCGATGTAGGTCACGCGGGCTCCGAACCGGGAGCCGTCGCCCAGGGCGGCGCGGATCTCGTCCTTCGTATCGCCGACCACGACCCCGATCTCCTGGATCCCGGCCGCCACGATCGCCTCGACGCCGTAGAAGAGGACGGGCTTGTTCGCGATCGGAACGAGCTGCTTGGCGCTCGTGTAGGTCAACGGGCGCAGACGCGTCCCCTTGCCGCCCGACAGGATGAGGCCCTTCACTGGTGCCGGATCATACCGAAAGGGCCGGCGCCCGGTCCCGGGACGCGTCGAAGGCCGCACGAAGCCGAAGAGCAAATCCCGCAAACGGCGCCCGACCCCGACTAAGATTCAGCGTCAACGGCTCCCGGAGGAAGGCATGAAGGTCTCGGTCGTGGTCCCGGTCCTCAACGAGGAACGCAACATTCCCCTCCTCTACGAGCAGGTCCGGCGCGAGCTCGAGGCCGCCGGCTCGGACTTCGAGCTCATCTTCGTCGACGACGGGAGCACGGACGGTTCCCCCGGGGCGGTGGCCGCCCTCCACGGGCCGATCCGCGCGTGAAGCTCGTTTCCTTCTCCCGGAACTTCGGGCACCAGATCGCGCTGACGGCGGGCATGGACTTCAGCTCCGGAGACGCCGTCATCGTGATGGATGCCGACCTCCAGCATCCCCCGGCCCTGATTCGCTCGCTCCTCGAGCGCTGGAAGGAGGGGTTCGAGGTCGTTCACACCGTCCGCGAGACGACCGAGGACGCCGGCTGGTTCAAGAGGGCCACCGGCGGGATCTTCTATCGCCTGTTCCGGGCGCTCAGCCGGATCGACCTGCCGGCCAACGCCGCCGACTTCCGCCTCCTCGACCGTTCCGTCGTGCGCGCGCTCGGGAGCATCCGCGAGCGCACGCGTTTCCTGCGCGGATTGACCGCCTGGGCCGGCTTTCGATCCACCAGCATTCCCTATCGCGCTCCCGCGCGCGTGGAGGGCCGCTCGAAGTTCACCCCCGCGCGGATGGCGAAGCTCGCCCTGGACGGCCTGGTCTCGTTCTCGGCGATCCCTCTTCACGTCGCGATCTACGCCGGGACGGCCCTGGCCGCCCTCGGATTTCTGTACTCGCTCTACGCGCTCTACGTCCACTTCGTGACCGGAACGACCCTGCCGGGATGGACGTCCGTCATCATGCTCGTGGCGATCGTCGGCGGCATCCAGCTGATCCTGATGGGCGTGATCGGCGTCTATCTCGGGAAGATCTACGAAGAGGTCAAGCAGCGGCCGCTCTATCTCGTCCGCCAGTCCATCGGGGTCGGCCCGGCGGACCCGGGCGCCCGAAGGGACGCCTGAGCCGCTCGAAGGTCAGCGGACCGGGCCCACGCAATACGGTTCGAGGTCCTCCGCGGACCGGGCCGCCCAGGGAAGCCAGACGAGGTGAGAGAGCTCGCCGACCCTCGGCGTGGACATCAGCTCCGCGGCGAGGGCGGCTCGTTCGGTGTCGTGGCATCGGTCTCGCGCGCCGAATTCGACGGCGGCGCGCGAAGCCGGCATCACCCAGACGCGCCGGGCATCCGCGTCGCTCCATCGCCAGGCGACCTTGGGAGTCATGTCGCTTCCGTCGAGCCTCCACTCGTCGGGAACGACGGCGATCGTGATCCCGGCCGATCCGGCGACCAGGGGATGCAGCAGCGACCCGATCTCCTCCATCCTCCGCTGCTGTTTCCGCGTCTCGAAGGCGCCGGCGACGATCCGGTCCGCCGCGACGAACGCGACGGCCGCGAGCACGAGGTTTCGGTACCGGGGCGACGCGACGCGGAAGAGCCCGAGAGCGACCGCCGCCGCCGCGAACGGAAGGACCGGCAGAAGGTAACGGGTTTCGTAGGGATCGCCTCCAGCGAGAGAACGGTTGGCCAGGACGACGGGAAGAATTCCCGCGCCAACGGCGGCGACCAGCCCGATCTCGCCCCCGTGGCGCAGGGGCTTGGAGGCGTCGGAATCCGACCGCCGGGCGCGCCGCCCGATCAGGACCGCCGCACCGAGACCGGCAAGCGCGGCCAGCCACGTCCCCCGGTCGGCGGCCGAAAGCCGGACCGCCCCCGCGGCGGCGCCCCAGGAACCGACGAGGCTCGTCCAGAGGCCCTCGAGGAACCTCAGAACCGCGGCGTGCGGATGCCTTGCCAGGATGCCGAGCTGCGCGGCGGGCGACTGTTTCACGCGAACGCTCAGGTCGGCGGTCGAATGGAAGGCGGCGTAGCCGACCCCGATCCCGGCGGAAAATGCGGCGGCGGACCGAAAGCGTCCGGCGACGAGGAGCAGGGCGACCGCGGCCGCCCCGACGGCGATGCCGTACTCGCTCAAGAGGACCGACGCCGCGAGAAGGAGGGCCAGGCCGAGGAGTTTCGCCCGGCTCGGCTCTTCGTCGTTTCCGAGAACGACGAGCAGGGCCGCGAGCCCCAGCGAGACGGGAAGGTTCGCCGGCAGCACCGTCGTCGCGGTCGTGTACTGCGTCGAAACGAGGATCGGCGCCAGCGTCAGAAGGCCCGCGACCGGCGCGACGGCTCCCGCCGAGGGCGCGATGCGGCGGCACAACCTCGCCGTCTGCCAGACGAGAACCGCCCAGGAGGCGGCCGCCATCGCGACGTACGGACCCGGGCGCGTTCCGAAGGCCTCGGCGGCCCATTTCAGGAGGAGCCCGAACAGGGGACGATGCGGATGCTGCGCCTCGAGGGCGGCGACACCCGCTTCGCGCAGGAACAGGACCATGTAGGCGTCGTCGTAAACCGGGAATCCGGTCCACGCACCGAAGGCGATCGCGGCGAGGAGCAGGCCGAAGAGGAGCCGAATGGCCCACGGTCCTCGCACGGCGATCGGCGAAGGCGACCCGGAATCGATCAAGCGCGAGTTCGGAACGCTCAAGGGTAGCCGCCGCATGCGGGACGAGTCAAATCCGCCGCGCCCGGTTCTCTGCTATTGACCCAACAGGGCGTTGACCGATCCGTTCACGTCGAGCAGAGTGCCGATGTCCTTGAGGTTGACCACGAGGCGGACGTCGCGCCGCGGCGTGGGCGGCAGATCGAGGTCCCGGTACTCCAGGAAGACCGTGTAGCAGGAGCCCTTGTAGGTCACGAGGAACCGGCCCTCCTGGAGGAGGTTCTGCTCCGCGTCGTAGGCGACGCTCGCGTCGACTCGGAAGATCGGATTCAAATCGATGCCGCCCGTCAGCCGGTACTGGTCGGAGCTGGCGGCGATCTGTCCCGGGAGGGTGACCGGAAACGTCCCGAACCAGCTCAGCGCGACGTAGTTTGCCGCCCAGTTCGCCCCCGCCGTGAGGCTCGCGTTCGTCAGCTGCGACGCGATGGGGTCGTAGTCCATCCTCGCATCCATGTGGAAGAGCGCACCCGTGGCGACGCGGAGAATCGCCTCGACCGGTCCGCTCTGGCGTTGCGGGGTGAGGATTTCGCCCGGCGTGAAGAGGGTCTGGGGCAGCGTGAAGTTGTAGGTCTGAGCGATCTCGAGGGACGCGATCTCCTCCGCCGAGCCCGCGGCGCCCCCGGCGGCGCGCGCGAGCAGCCGGTTGACGATCGCATAGCGGACCTGGTTCTGGCCGAGCGTCGTGTCGATCGTGTCGAAGGCCGGGATGCGCTCCGGATCATCCACGTTCGACACGTACGTGTAGTCCACCCGCGGTTCGATCACGTGCTTGATCTTGTCCCACGGACCGATCGAGACGTCGTAGATGCGCGAGAAGGAGGGCCCGACCAGGGAGAGTCCGGCCGAGGCGTAGGTCCGGAGGAACGACTGGCCCGTGAAGGTCGTCTGTCCCTCGTCGGTCGTGTCGGTGTACTCGGTGACCCGGCCGCCGGCCTGCGCGAGGATCGAGAGCCACGGAATCTCCTTGAACGGAAACGACACGACCGGAAACAGGTCGAAGCGGCCGTAGGACCCGTGCACGAGGCCCTGCCCCTTGTTGAGATAGAGCCCCGACAGGGACGACTCCAGGGAGAGGAAGAACGGCGAGTCGCCGATCGGGGCCGTGCGATGGAAGAACTCGAGCGATGGAAGCCGCTCCTGGATGATCGTCGCGGCGTAGAACGTCTCGTCCCGCTCGAACCGCAGGTTCAGCGAGTCGGCGCCGAAGTTCCGGGTCAGGTAGCCGAACGACTGGATCTGTTTGGCCGAGTTGAGCGCGAAGTTCTTCTCCCAGTCCTGGAGGTACTCCTCGTCCGAATAGGCGCGGATCGAGACGACGCCGCGGACGTCGTACGGAAGGTCGTCGGCGACCTGATCGAGCGCGACCTTCCAGCGATTCTCGGTACCGGTCGTGTAGACGCCGAGCGAGCCGTTGGGCAGCGTGCACGGACCGTTTCCCCCGTTCGGGGGCGTCTGCGACAGCGGGACGCAGAGGGTGGCGTCCTTGTCGTGCACCGCGAAGCCCTGAAAGATCCCCGCCGATTCCGCGGTCGGCCGCCACCGCGCCTCCTCGCCGAGGCCGACGGTTCCGTCGGCGAACACGTCGAGTTGCGTGGTCAGATCCGTCGAGCGGCCGGTCACCCAGTAGTAGTTGAGGCCCAGATACCCTCCGCGCTGGTTGCTGTAGCCGAGGCCGGGGACGAGAAATCCCGACGCCCGGTTTTCCTTCGTCGGCCAGACCAGGTACGGCGTCCAGAGCAGGGGCACGTCTCCCGCGCGGAAGGCCACCTGTTTCATCCGCGCGTAGTCGTCGAGCGTGATGGTGGCTTCCGCCATCGTGAACGACCAGGAGGGTTTGGGCAGGTCGCAGGCCGTGAAGAGGCCGTGGTGCACGCGGTACGTGGCCTCGCCGATCTTCTCGATCGTGTCGGCGACGATGTGGTACGACGGAGGCAGGTCCGCCGTCGCCTCCTCGAGCACGCCGGTCTTCGTGTCGAGGTGAAACGTGCCCCGCGATCCCGACAGGCGCGTCGGCCCCTGATCGATGACGACGTGGCCGGTCAGCACGGCGGTCTTCGTCGGAAAGTCGTAGGTCGCCGCGTCCGCCCGGATCTTGATGTCCTGGTACTCGATGACGACCTCTTCGCTGCCCTCCCAGAAGCGGTCCTTCTCGAACCTGACCGGCTGCTTCGTGTAGAGCCGCACCTCACCGCCCTTTTCGGGCGGATGAAACTTGATCTGAAAGTTGGGCTTTTCCTTGAAGCGCGACTCGAACGGGTCGGCCTGGCTGTAGGGATCCTGGGCGAGCGCCGAGAAGGAGATGCCGAGGACCAGAAAGGCGGCGCCGAGGGCCTTCACGCGTCCATGGCACGGATCGAGGCGGCGGGACGGAAGGCGGCCCCGGTTTTCGCGGTGACCTCGTCGATACCGACGCCGGGCGCGAGCTCCACGAGCTCGAGGCCCGCTCCGGCCGAGAGGACGTCGAAGACACAGAGATCGGTGATGATGCGATGGACGCAGCGCACCCCGGTCAGGGGGAGCGCGCAGCGCTTCAGGATCTTGTGCTCCCCCGATCGCGCGGTGTGCTCCATCGTCACGACGAGGCGGCGGGCGCCGGCGACGAGGTCCATCGCGCCGCCCATGCCCTTGACCATCTTGCCCGGGATCATGTAGTTGGCGATCGAGCCCTCCTCGTCCACCTGCATCGCGCCGAGGATGGAGAGATCGATGTGGCCACCCCGGATCATCGCGAAAGAGTCCGCCGAAGAGAAATACGAAGCTCCCGGGCGGACCGTCACCGTTTCCTTGCCGGCGTTGATCAGATCGGGGTCCACCTCGGCATCGGTCGGGTAGGGACCGAGACCGAGGATCCCGTTCTCCGACTGGAGGATCACCTCCATGCCGGGCGGAATGTGGTTGGCCACCAGCGTGGGCATGCCGATGCCGAGGTTGACGGTGTACCCGTCGCGCAGCTCCCTCACGGCCCGGCGGACGATCCCCTCGCGATCGAGCATCCGCTTACGCCTTCCTCACGGTCCGTCGCTCGATCCGCTTCTCGCGCGGCGCCACGACGACGCGCTGGACGAAGACGCCGGGTGTGTGGACCGACTCCGGGTCGAGCTGACCGACCTCGACGAGCTCTTCGACCTCGGCGATCGAGATCCTTCCGGCCGTCGCGGCCATCGGGTTGAAGTTGCGCGCCGCCTTCCGGTACACGAGGTTGCCGAGGCGGTCGGCCTTCCACGCCGCGACCATCGAAAAATCGCCGACGATTCCCCGCTCGAGGACGTAGTCGCGGCCGTCGAAGCTCCGGGTCTCCTTGCCTTCCGCGACGAGCGTCCCGACCCCCGCGGGCGTGTAGAAACCGGGGATCCCCGCGCCGCCCGCGCGCATCCGTTCGGCGAGCGTGCCCTGCGGGACCAGCTCGACCTGGAGCTCGCCCGAAAGAAACTGGCGCTCGAACTCGGCATTCTCGCCGACGTAGGAAGAGACCATCTTGCGGATCTGGCGCGTGCGCAGAAGCAGGCCGAGGCCCCAGTCGTCGACGCCGCAGTTGTTCGAAACGACGGTCAGGCCCTTGACGCCGCGCCGGACGAGGGCCGCGATCAGGTTCTCGGGAATCCCGCAGAGGCCGAACCCCCCCACGACGAGCGTCGCGCCGTCCGGCACGTCCCGGACGGCCTCGTCGGCGGAGGCGACGACCTTCTGGATCATCTCAGGCGATGATAGCGGAGCCGTCCGCGATCAGCCATCCGCTTCCGCGACCGCGAGGAATTCCGCGACGTCGAGATCCGCGGAGGAGCCCGGCAGCGCCCGCAGCCGATCCCGCCGCGCGGCTCCCTCCGGAGAAGGCGGCAGGACGACGGTGTCGATCGAGCGGAGCCGATAGCCGCAGGCTTCGAAGAGATCCGTCAGCGTCCCGCGGGTGAAGAACCGCACGTGCGTTCCCGACAGGATCGAGTAGGGAACGTAATCGAAGCGTCCCCGCAGCAGGTCGTCCACGACGGCCCAGTGACCGAGGTTCGGGACCGACGCGGCGACGACTCCCCTCGACGCGAGCCATGGCCGGACGCGGGCGAGGGCATCGGACGGGTCTTCGAGATGCTCGAGGACGTCGCCGAAAAAGATCGCGTCGAAGCGGCCCGCGAACCGATCGGGCGGGATCTCCTCGAGGCGCGCGCCGAGGACCTCGTCGTAGACCTCGGAGGCGGCGGCCGCGTCCTCCGGATCCGGTTCGATGCCCGCGATGAAACGCACGCCCCGCTGCCGCAGCGCCGGGGCCGTGGCGCCGCGGGAGCACCCGACGTCCAGCACGGCCGCCGCTCCGGAGGGCACGAGCGCGGCCAGATCGACCCGGGGCGAAGCATCCATGGCGCCGTAGCGATGGAGGTACGCGCCCGGGTCCACGGCCGCGCGAAGGCCCCCCGTTTCCGGCACGCGGTCGAGCGGCGCCGAAGAATCCAGGCGCGCCAGGACGGAGCGGCGAATCGCATAGACCGGCGACGAGGGCGTCGAGACGGCCACGAGACCGCGGCCGGCGTTCGAAGCCGCCGCCGCCGAGGCCTCCTCGAGCAGCGTCGGCGTCACGTAGGCGAACGGCGGCGTCCACCGCGCGGCCTCGCACCACGGCTCGTTCGTGACCGGCAGGACCAGGTCGAGCTCGGGCCGGGCCTCGAGGCTCGCGACGAGGCGCGAGGCCGCCTCCGCAACCATGTAGGCCTCGGCGTCGGCGTGGACCAGGACGATCGGGCTGTCGCCCGCGGCGTCGGCCACGACGGGCGCCCGAAACCGGACCTCGACGCTTCGTTGCGCCGGCACCCGGCGCAGGAAACGCAGGATCAGCCGCCACGCCCATGGCGCCTCGGCCCGGAACCTCGGCGCGCCCCCGGCGACGAGATCGAACCTTCCGGCAGGCCCGCCCCGGGCCGCCGCCGTCAGACCGTCTCGACGAGCATCGCCGTGGCCTCGCCTCCGCCGATGCAGATGGCCGCCACGCCGCGCTTCTTCCCGTCCTTGCGGAGAGCGTGGACGAGCGTGGTCAGGATGCGCGCTCCCGAGGCCCCGATGGGATGCCCGAGCGCGACCGCGCCGCCGCGCGTATTGACCTTCGCCGGATCGAGCGAGAGCTCGCGGATCGCCGCCATCGCGACGGCCGCGAAGGCCTCGTTGATCTCGAAGAGATCGACGTCCCCGGCGCCGAGCCCGGTCTTCGCGAAGAGCTTCTGCATCGCACCGACGGGCGCGGTCGTGAACCACTCGGGCGCCTGGGCGACGCCGGCCGACGCGACGATGCGGGCGATCGGCTTCCACCCCATCGCCCTCGCCTTCTCCTCGGATGCGACGACCAGCGCCGCGGCGCCGTCGTTGATCTTCGACGAGTTCGCGGCCGTCACCGTCCCATCCTTCTGGAACGACGGCTTCAGGGTCGGCATCTTCTCGAGGGGAGCCGAGAACGGCTCCTCGTCGGCGTCGATGCGAACCGGGTCTCCCTTCTTCTGCGGGACCTCGACGGCCACGATCTCGTCGGCGAAGAGGCCCGACTTCGCGGCGTTCTGCGCGCGCCGGTACGACTCGAGCGAGTAGGCGTCCTGCTCCTCGCGCGTGAAGTGATACTTGCCGACGCACAGCTCCGCGCACGTGCCCATGTGGACGTCCTTGTAGGGGTCCCAGAGGCCGTCCTTGATCATCGAATCCACGAGCGTTCCGTTGCCCATCCGCAGGCCGGTCCGCGCCTTCTCGAGCAGATACGGAGAATTCGACATCGATTCCATCCCGCCGGCCACCGCGACCTCGTACTCCCCGGCCTCGATGGCGTTGCCGGCGTCCATCACCGCCCGCATTCCCGAGCCGCAGACCTTGTGGACGGTCACGCACGGGACCGTGTTCGGGATGCCGGCACCGAGCGAGGCCTGGCGCGCCGGGGCCTGGCCGATCCCGGCCTGGAGGACGTTGCCGAAGACGACCTGTTCGACCTCGTCGGGCTTCACTCCGGAGCGCGCCAGCGCGCCGCGAATCGCCGCCGAGCCCAGAGCCGGAGCCGGCAGGGCCGAGAGCTTTCCGAGAAAGGAACCGATCGGAGTGCGGGCCGCCGAGAGAATCACGAGGTTCTTCATAGGGGGCGGATTCTATGTCCGCCGCAGCGAATTACGCCGCGCGCTACCTGGCCGATTCGAGCTTCCAGCCCGAACGCACCGTGGTGGCGTTGCAGTAGGTCTTGAGGCAATTCACGTCGTTCATGCACTGCAACACGCTCTGGCACGCCTCTGCGGCCGTCGACCCCTGCGCGAGGGGAACGGACTCGGTGCAGGCTCCGGAATAGGCCGGGTTCGAGAGCACGCAGGTCGCCGTTGCTTCGGCCTTCGCGCCGCCCGCCGAGGAGCTCGCGCGGCTGACAGCAAGGAGCAGCGCCGCCGCGACGAGAACCGATCGCCGCACGGCTCGAGTGATCGGGCTCACGATGCGTCATGATACCGCCTTCCCGGCGCCCTCCGGGTTACTCTTTCGGCATGTCCGTCGTCGTGGCCGTGGACTTCGGCGAGAAGCGCATCGGCGTGGCGACGTCGGATGCTTCGGGCCTGCTCGCGACGCCGCGGATCACGCTCGCACGCAGGAGCGACGCCGAGGCCGTGGCGGCGCTCGGCCGCTTCTGCCGCGACGAGGAGTCGAGCCTCGTGGTCTTCGGCATTCCGCGCTCGCCGGAGGGAGTCGAGAGTCCCTTCGCCGATCGAATCCGGTCCTTCGCGGCGCGGTTCTCCCGGGAGACCGGCCTCGACGTGCAGTTTCACGAGGAGACCCTGACGTCCGACGAGGCCCATCGGCGGCTTCCCCGCCGGGCCCGCCGCGAGGATGTCGACCGAACCGCCGCCGCCGTGCTCCTCGAGGACTACCTCCAGCATCACCGTCCGGAGCGTCGATGAGCGCGGCCCGGCGTGTTTTTCGAATCGGTCTCCTGCTCGCGCTGCTCGCGATCGCGGTCGGCGTCTACCTCTATCGGACGATCGAGTATCCGCCGGCGGCCCCGGCCGGCGGAGAGGTCACCGTCTACTTCCCCTTCGGCACGCCGACGACCGACATCTTCCGCCGCCTCGACGCCGAAGGCGTCGTCCATCCGGCGTGGCTGGCCGAGCTCTACTACCGGCTCGCCCGGAGCGCGACGTCCCTTCAGGCCGGGGAGTACCGGTTCGCACGGCCGACGCCGCTGTCGGCCGTCCTCGCCCGGATGGGACGAGGCGACGTGCTGCGCCACACGATCGTCGTGCCCGAGGGCCTGACCGCCGAGGAGACGTTCGAGCTCTTCTGGAGCCGCGGCATCAGCCGGCCCGAGGCGTTCCGCCATGCTCTCATCAACCCGCAGCTGATCACGTCGATGGCGCGGGGAGCGCCCGACCTCGAAGGATTTCTCTTCCCCGACACCTATGTCGTGACGCGCTCGACCTCCGCCCGCCAGATCGTCGAGACGATGCTCGCCAATTTCCGGCGACACTTCACTCCGGAGATGCGCGCCAGAGCCCAGGCGATCGGCCTCTCGGAGCGCCAGGCCGTGATCCTCGCTTCGATCGTTCAGAAGGAGACCTCGCTCGAGAGCGAAGCGGCGCTCATCGCCGGCGTGTACTGGAACCGGCTGCGGCGGCGCATGCGGCTCCAGGCCGATCCCACGGTCACGTATGCGTTGAAGCGGGACGGGAAGTGGACCGGCACCCTCTACCGGTCCGATTATGCCTACGAATCGCCCTTCAACACGTACCTTGCGGAGGGCCTGCCTCCGGGGCCGATCTGCAATCCGGGAGTCGACGCGCTGCGCGCCGCCGTCGCCCCGGCGCACACGGAGTTTCTCTACTTCGTCGCCGATCGAGCCGGCAACCACACCTTTTCGCGCACGTTCCAGGAGCACCTCGACGCCATCGCCGCCGCCCATCACCAGGCGCCCGACCCGCCGAGGAATCCGGATCCGCCGGGCCGCAACTCGGGCCGCTGAGTCTCGCCGCCGCGGACCGCGCTCCTTGACCATCCGCGGTGAGGGGGCCACAATCGATCCAACCCCTCGATGACTAAGGAAACGCTGCCCCGTCCGTTCGGACAGTACGTGCTGACGGCGGCCCTCGGGAAAGATGCGCTCGGCGCCGCCTATCGGGCGACGCGATCGGGCGACGAGCGGTCGTTCATCTACCTCCGCGTGCTCGAGACGGAGGAGCTCTCCGCCGAACCGATCCTCGAAGCCATCGAGGAAAACGGCGAAGTCCACGAGTTCCTGAAGCACGCGGCCATCGCCCGGGGCGTGGACATGGACGCGGTGGACGGCGTCCCCTACGTCGCCTGGAGCCAGCCGAACGGACGGACGCTCGACGTGCTGATCGCGAGGTGCCGCGAGGCCGAGCGCCGGCTTCCGGTCGAGCACGCGCTCCTGATCGCCGAGAAGATCGCCACGGCCCTCGATCATGCCTACAACACGACGATCGACGGCGACCGCACGCTTCACGGCCTGGTGTGGCCCGGTTTCGTCGCGCTCTCCGACGACGGCGAGATCCGCCTCGGGGGTTTCGGCCTCGCGTCCGGGATCCTCCCGTCGTTGCGCCAGCCGCACCTCGCGGCGGAGATCGCTCCGTACGTCGCCCCCGAGGAACGGGACCGTGGCGCGGCCGGAAAGAATTCCGACGTCTATTCCGTCGGCGTCATCCTCCTCGAGCTCCTGACGGGCCAGCCCGCTCCCCACGATCCGCTCGCGCTCGTGAAGGGCGTCGCCGGAGGCCCTCCGCCGCCGGTCCTGCCCGAGATCCTCGCGGTCCTGAGAATGGCGCTGGCACCGGCCGAGGCACGCTATCGCTCGAGCGGCGACCTGCGTCGCGAGCTCGGAAAGCTGCTTTTCTCGGGCCCCTACTCGCCTTCGACGTTCAACCTCGCCTACTTCCTGAACGAGACCTTTCGCACCGAGATCGACGCCGAGACGCGCGACCGTCTCTCCGACCCGCTCGCCGGCGAGGAACCGAGGACCGCGGCACCCGCGCGAAGCGCACGGCCCTCCTCGCTCTCGACGACGAGCCCGGATCCTCCGGAGCCGCCCTCGCTCCGTCTCGCTTCGGCGCCACACCGCGGACCACTCGCCGCCGTGGGCGGCATTCTCGCGGTGGCGGCGGTCGCCGGAGGCGTCTATGCAATCTCGCGTCGGCCCGCGCCGCCGGCCCCGGCGCTTCGGGCCGCAGCCTCCGACCCGCGGCTCACTCCCACGGCTCTGCCCGAGCTCGCCACGACGCCGGCGAGTCCGACGAGCACGATGACCGAGGCCGATTTCCGCGAGGAAGTCGCCCGGCGGCTCGCGATCGAGGTGCAGAAGCTCGAGCCGCCGGCGCGGCGCCGGCCGGAACGTCAGACCGAGTCCGCGGCGCCCGCGCCGGCGGCCGCGTCGCTCGTTCCCGCCGTCGAGGCGCCGACCCCGGCGCCCCTGCCCCAGGCGACGCCCCGGCCCGCGCCCGCCGAGCCCGAGCCGGAGCCCGCGCGCGATGTCCGGCTCGAGCCGACGTCCCCTCCGATTCCGGCCCCGCCGCCGACGCGAATCCCGACGCGCGAAGGGGCGCTCGTGGCGCTCGAGAGCGTCGACACGCCGCCTCGCGTGGCCCGGGTCGTCAAGCCCACCTACCCGCCTCTGGCCCTCCAGGCGCGCGTCGGCGGCATCGTCCTGCTCCGCGTGCTCGTTTCGGAGAAAGGACTGCCCGAAGAGATTTCCGTCGTGCGGGACGGGCGGGCCGGCCTGACGGAGGCGGCCGTCCGGGCGGTCAGGGAGTGGACCTTCGACCCCGCGGTCAAGGACGGCGTCCCGGTCAAGACCTGGATGTCGGTCCCGATCCCCTTCCAGCCGTAGGAAGGACCTTCGCTCCCCGACGTCATCCCGAGGGACGTCAGCGACGAGGGATCCCTTTGTCGCCTCGCCGGCGATTGAAAGGATCGCTGCGGCTCACACCCTCGGGACGACCGCGCCGCTGTGCGGACCTTCGCTCTCCGCTGTCATCCCGAGGAGCGTAGCGACGAGGGATCCCTTTGTCGCCTCGCCGGCGATTGAAAGGATCGCTGCGGCTCACACCCTCGGGACGACCGCGCCGCTGTGCGGACCTTCGCTCTCCGCTGTCATCCCGAGGAGCGTAGCGACGAGGGATCCCTTTGTCGCCTCGCCGGCGATTGAAAGGATCGCTGCGGCTCACACCCTCGGGACGACCGCGCCGCTGTGCGGACCTTCGCTCTCCGCTGTCATCCCGAGGAGCGTAGCGACGAGGGATCCCTTTGCGACCGCGCCGCTGTGCGGACCTTCGCTCTCCGCTGTCATCCCGAGGAGCGTAGCGACGAGGGATCCCTTTGTCGCCTCGCCGGCGTTGAAAGGATCGCTGCGGCTCACACCCTCGGGACGATCGCGCCGCTGTGCGGACCTTCGCTCTCCGCTGTCATCCCGAGGAGCGTAGCGACGAGGGATCCCTTTGTCGCCTCGCCGGCGATTGAAAGGATCGCTGCGGCTCACACCCTCGGGACGACCGCGCCGCTGTGCGGACCTTCGCTCTCCGCTGTCATCCCGAGGAGCGTAGCGACGAGGGATCCCTTTGTCGCCTCGCCGGCGATTGAAAGGATCGCTGCGGCTCACACCCTCGGGACGATCGCGCCGCTGTGCGGACCTTCGCTCTCCGCTGTCATCCCGAGGAGCGTAGCGACGAGGGATCCCTTTGTCGCCTCGCCGGCGATTGAAAGGATCGCTGCGGCTCACACCCTCGGGACGACCGCGCCGCTGTGCGGACCTTCGCTCTCCGCTGTCATCCCGAGGAGCGTAGCGACGAGGGATCCCTTTGTCGCCTCGCCGGCGATTGAAAGGATCGCTGCGGCTCACACCCTCGGGACGACCGCGCCGCTGTGCGGACCTTCGCTCTCCGCTGTCATCCCGAGGAGCGTAGCGACGAGGGATCCCTTTGTCGCCTCGCCGGCGATTGAAAGGATCGCTGCGGCTCACACCCTCGGGACGACCGCGCCGCTGTGCGGACCTTCGCTCTCCGCTGTCATCCCGAGGAGCGTAGCGACGAGGGATCCCTTTGTCGCCTCGCCGGCGATTGAAAGGGATCGCTGCGGCTCACACCTCGGGACGACCGCGCCGCTGTGCGGACCTTCGCTCTCCGCTGTCATCCCGAGGAGCGTAGCGACGAGGGATCCCTTTGTCGCCTCGCCGGCGTTTGAAAGGGATCCCTCGGGCTCACGCCCTCGGGATGACCGCGCCGCGTGCGGCGGCGCGGTCACTTGGGCGCCTGGTACTCGATCGACTTCAGCGACGGGTCCTTCGTGCGGAGGAAGTCCTCCATGACCTTGTCCTCGATCCACGTGATCTCGGTGCCGTCGATGAAGTACGTCGGCGTGGACTTGACCCCGAGACGCTGCCCCTCGTCGAGATCCTTGCGGACGTCGGCCAGGCTGTCGTCCCGGAGATAGCAGTTCAGAAAGTCGGCGCGCGGGATGCCCGCCGACTCGGCGAACGTCAGCGCCAGCTCGTCGATCCCGTCGGCGGTCATGACGGCCTGCTGGGAATAGACCTGCTTCTTGAAGGCGAACATCGCGGGCCCCTTCGCGAAGCGGAAGAGGCAGTCGGCCGCGGAGGCCGCCTTCATGGACCACACGTGGGAGAACCAGAGGGGGAAGAACTTGTAGTACCGCTTGTAAGAGAGCCCGGGATTCGCCTCGAGGAGCTGGTCCATCTGCAGGCCGCGGAACTTGCAGTACCCGCACTCCATGTCGGCGTACTCGACCATCGTGATCGCGCCGTTCGGCTTGCCTTCGAACCGCCCCTGCGAAAGGTCGATGCGCCGCTTGCGCTCCTCGCGCGGGTCCATCTGAAAGTCGTACAGCATTCCGCTGAAGTATTTCGTCCCGTCCGGCGACACGTAGCCCGGCACGCGCATCGGGCCGAAGCCCGTCTCGATCGACATGGTGACGGCCTTCAGTCCGGCCGCGTCGCGGTCGGGGGTCAACGTCGCCTTCGCGCGCGTCCGGTAGAGCGCCTGCGTCCGCGCCTCGATCCAGGCGAGGTCGGCGTCGCTATGCACCGGCCTGGGGTTGGGATTGGCGACGTTGTCTCCGTCGAAAAACCACTTGCCGTCGTCGGAGACGTACACCGTCTGGTCCACCGCGAGCTTCGGGTACTTTCCGGTGCGCTTGATCTTGTAGCCCTGGAACCCCGGCAATCGGTCGCTGGACTTCTCGACCGTGACCTTCGATCCCGGATCGAACGCCAGATAGTTGTTCAGGTATCCCGGCAGCCGCGACTCGACGGCGGCGGCCGGCGCGGCTTTCGCGGCCTGTCGGGCCGTGGCGCCGGCACGAGAGCATCCCGCGACGGCGAGAATCAAACCGAGTCCCAGGGTGCGCGTTTTCATTCCTCTCCCTTTCAAGGCTGTTTGGGGCCCGTGGGCAGGCCCTTTTGTAACAGATCGAGGGACCGGATGGCTCCCGGCTGATCGGGTTTCAGGGCAAGAGACCGGCGGAAGAAGGCGATCGCCTCGTCCGGGCGCCCCAGGCAGGTGCTCAGGAGGCCCAGCACGTTGAGCGTATCCGGTTGCCCGGACACGGCCGCGAAGCGGGCGACGGCGGCCTCCGCGGCGGGACAATCGTGGCCCTTGAAGAGCAGCACCGCGAGCTCCCGGGCGAGAGCCTCGCTGTCGGGGTACTTTTTCGAGCCCCTCTGGAGAATCTCCCGTTCCGGCCCCGCTTTCCCCTGGGAGGCGTAGTGGCCGGCCCACTCGAGCAGGGTTCCCTGGGGGTCGGCGTGGCCCGACTCGAGCGAGCGAAAGAGCCAGTCGACCGCCTGGCGGTCGTCTCCGCGGCGGCGGTAGAGAACGGCCAGGTTGAACTGCGGCGAGTGATAGCCGGGACGCAGCTCGAGGGCCTTCTCGTAGGCCGCCTCGGCGGCGGTGAAATCGGCCTTCTCGCGGTTGACCGAAAGGTAGAGGCCGAGGTTGTTCCAGGCTCCCTCCGTCAGACCGGGGCGGTTTCCGCCGGAGGGCGCGAGCTGGCCGGGCTCCCCTCCCGAGAGGTAGCCGAGGGCGAGGAGACGCTTCGAGTACTCGCTGGCCTCTTTTTCCGACAACGGCTCGGCCGCGACTCGGCGCACCGGGATGCCCGAGAGATCCTTGCGGACCGGAGCGGCGAGACCCGGGAACGCGCCCTTCACGACGCTTCCCGCGGCCCGCCGATCGACGGGCAGGCCGAGAAGAGCGGCCACCGTCGGCTCCACGTCGAAGACCGTCGCGCTGCCGCGCTCGCTCCCCTTCCGGACCCTCGCTCCCCACGCCGCAAACACGCCGTCCAGGCGATGCCAGAAGGCGGCCGTCGAGGGATTGAGCGAGTCGCGGACGCAGGAGCGATCCTCGCCCCACTTGAAGCCGTGATCCGAGTTGACGATCAGCGTCGCGCCATCCTCTTCCGCGCGCCGCATCCACTGGCCCAGGATCCGGTCCACCAGCGCGTAGTACTCGTCCACCGCTCCGCGATACCGGGCGAAGTCGGCGTCGGAGACGCAGGAGAGCTTCGGCGCGACGTACGACGCGAAAATGTGGCCGATGACGTCCGTCCCCTCGAGATACAACATCATCAGGTCGGGCAGGTTGCGGTCGTAGAGCTCCCGGGCGATCCGGGACTCGACGCGCGTGGCGGCGATCGTGCGTGCGAGCGCGATGACCGGATTCTGGAGCCCTTCGCCGCTCGACCGGGCGCGGGCGATCTCGTCCGGCGGCAGGTTGACGAAGCGCGCGAGCTCCTCGTCCCGGACCGTGCCCTCCCGCGCCGCGATCTGTTCGACGCCGGCGGAGAGCGAAGCCGGGTAGGCGAGGCCCTGCCGCGGAAGGCCCTCGAAGAGAATCGGGCTCGAGTGGTCCGAGATGAAGAAGCCCTTGACCTCCTCCGCGGGATGTGTGGCCCACCAGCCGACGACGCCGACCGATACGCCCGAGGCCGACGCGACGTTCCAGATCGCCGGCACGGCCCGCGACGCGCCCGAGATCGGCACCTTCTGTCCGGTCGCCGGATCGACCTCCTGGAAATCCAGAACCCGATGGACGTCCGGTCCCTCGCCCGTCGCGAGGGTCGTCCAGATGACGGGCGAGAGAATCGGAAGAAAAGATTTCAGCCGCGCGGTGTAGCCCTCGGCCTCGAGCCGCTTCCAGTTCGGCATGCGGCCCTCCGCGGCGAGCCGGTCCACGAGCTCGAAGTCGAGCCCGTCGAGGCCGAGCCAGATCACCGAGGGTTTGCCGCCCGCCGGGCGTCGCGTCCGCGAGGCCGAGTCCTGAGCGTCGACGGCGGGCGAGGCGGGGGCCGCGGCGGGACGCGGGGCCGGCGAAGAAGTCCCCGCCGAAGCCTCGGGGCGGCGTCCACAGGCCGCGGCGCCGAGAAGCGCGGCGGCCGCGAGGGCGAGGCCGTGCCGCCTCAGGAGGGGTTCCCCCTGGCGGGCGCACCCTCGAGCACCGTCAGCGACTGGACGACCCTGGGCTGGTCCGGCGCGAGGGCGAGCGAGCGGCGGAAGAGACGGACCGCGTCCTCGCGGCGGCCGAGACACGCGCGCACGAGGGCGAGCGCGTTCAGGGTCTCCGGACTCTGCGTGCCCGTCTCGAAGGCGGTCAGTCTCTGGTCGGCCCGCCGGCAGTCCTTCTCTTCGTAGAGCATGACGGCGAATGCCCGCGCCAGGGGCTCGCTGTTCGGGTACCGCTCCACGCCTCGTTCCAGGACCTCGCGGGCATGAGCCCTGTCCTTCTTGAGCTCATACGACAGGCTCCAGTCGAGAATCATCTGCTCGGGATCGGGCCGCCCCTCGAGCGCCCCGAAGAGCTCGCCGATGGCTTCCCGGTCGAGCCCCCGGGCTCGATGAACGGCCGCCAGATTGATCCGGGCCGAGTCGTAGTCGGGGGCGAGCTCGAGGGCCCTGCGATACGCCTTCTCCGCCGCGGCGAGATCCGTCTTGCCCGGGTTGTTCGAGAGGTAGAGCCCGAGGTTGTTCCAGGCGCTCTCGGTCAGTCCCGGAGCGTCGCCGCCCGCCGGCGAGAGCCTCCCGGGCTCGCCCCCGGAGAGATAGCCGAGCGCGACCAGCTTCTTCGCATATTCGCTCGCCTCCTTCTCGGACATCGCGTCGGCCGCGAGCCGGCGCACCGGCACGCTCGACGCGAGGTCCTCGCGAGCCGGCGCCGGCAGGTCGCGGAAGGCGGCGCGGATCGGCCTGCCGGTCGCGCGGCGGTCGATCGGGAGGCCCAGCAGTGCCGCCACGGTCGGCTCGACGTCGAAGACGCTCGCCTGCCCTCGGGGCAACCGCGGCACCACGCGAGCGCCCCACGCCGCGAACACGCCGTTCAGGCGATGCCAGAAGCCGGCGGTCTCCGGGTTGAGCGATCCGCGCTCGCAGGAGCGGTCGTCTCCCCACTTGAATCCGTGGTCCGAGTTGACGATGAGGGTCGCCCCGTCCTCCTCGGCCCGCCGCATCCACTGTCCGAGCACCCGGTCCACGAGGGCGTAGTAGTCATCGGCGGTCCGGGAGAAGCGAGCGAAGTCCTCATCGCTGACGCAGCGCATCTTCGGCGGCACGTACGAAGCGAAGAGATGACCGATGACGTCGGTTCCCTCGAAGTAGACCATCGTCAGATCCGGGAACTGGCGGTCGTAGAGCTCGCGTGAGAGGCGGGCCAGCACGCGGGTCGCGCCGATCGTTCGCCCGAGAGCCGCCACGGGGTCCGAGAGCCCGACGGCTCCCGCCCGCTCGCGGTGAATGTCGGCCGGCGACATGGCGACGAAGCGGCCGAGCTCCTCGTCGGAGACCGGCTCCTCGCGCGCGGCCACCCGATCGACGGCCTCCGAGAGCGCTTCGGGATACGCCCCCCCGCGCCGCGGCAGGCCGCTGAAGAGAATCGGGCTCGCGTGATCCGACACCAGGAATCCCTTGACCTCTTCCGCCGGATGGGTCGCCCACCAGCCGACCACGCCGACCGAGAGCCCCTTCGCCGAGGCCACGTTCCAGATCGCCGGCAGCGCGCGCGAGCGGCCCGAGATCGGCACCTTCTGACCCGTCGCGGGGTCGACCTCCTGGAAGTCGAGGACGCGATGCACGTCCGGTCCGACGCCCGTGGCGAGCGTCGTCCAGACCACCGGCGAGAGAATCGGCATGAAGGATTCGAGCCTTGCCGTGTAGCCCTCGGCCGCGAGTCGCTTCCAGTTCGGCATCCGGCCTTCCGCGGCGAGGCGATCCACGAGCTCGAAGTCGAGGCCGTCGAGCCCGATCCAGATCACGGGGGGCCTGCCACCCGGCGGACGCCTGGACCGCTTTGCGGAATCCGAAGCGTCCACGGACTCGGCGGAAGGCGCGGGGGTCGAGCCGACGGCGGGCCGGGAGGACGAGGATCGTTCCGACGGGCCGCAGGACAGCGCGCCGAGGACGAGAAGGGCGGCGAGGCGGCGAGGCGTCAGACGCATGGCGGCGCACAGACCCATGTCATTGGCTCGACGCGGCACGGCCCTGCAACAGGTCGAGCGATTGAACGACGGTCTTCTGGCCCGGGACGAGGGCGAGCGAGCGGCGGAAGAGGGCGACCGCGTCGTCCCGGCGCCCGACGCACGCCCGGATCAACGCCAGCGTGTTCAGCGTCTGCGGTTCCTGCGTGGTCGCCTCGAAGCGGGAAAGCGTCGCATCGCCGCGGCGACAGTCCTTCTCCTGGAAGTAGTGAATCGCCAGCGCCCGATGGATGGGTTCGTTGTCGGGGTATCGCTCTGCTCCACGCTCGAGGACCTCGCGCGCCTCGACCGCTTTGTGATTCTCGTCATAGTAGAGCGCCCAGTCGAGGACCGTCCGTTCGGGGCTCGCCTGCCCCGCGGAGAGGGCGCCGAAGAGCCCGTCGATCGCCTCACGCTCCTCTCCGCGGATTCGGTGCGCCAACGCGAGACTCAACTTCGCCGAGACGTACCCCGGCCGCAGCTCGAGAGACTTCTTGAAAGCCGCCACCGCCGCGTCCCGGTCGCCGGCGCCGCCCCGGTTGGACAGGTAGAGCCCGAGGTTGTTCCACCCCGATGCCGTCACGCCCGGCCGGTCGCCTCCGGAAGGAGCGAGCGTTTCCGACCCGCCGCCGGAGAGATAGCCCAGGGCCATCAGCTTCTTCGCGTACTCGCTCGCCTCCTTCTCCGACATCGACTCGGCGGCGAGGCGCCGCACCGGAACCTTCGCCCGCAGATCCTCGCGGGCCGGCGTCCGAAGATCGCGAAAGGCGCCGCGCATCGGGCTGCCCGGCGAGTGCTCGTCCACGGGCAGATCCAGGAGCGCGGCCACGGTCGGCTCGACGTCGAAGACGCTCGCGTGACCCCGCTCGGGACTCGGCTTCACCCTGGCGCCCCAGGCGGCGAAGACGCCGTCGAGACGATGCCAGAATCCCGCCGTGACCGGGTCGAGGGACCCCTCCTCGCAGAGCCGGTCCTCTCCCCACTTGAACCCATGATCCGAGTTGACGATGAGGGTGGCTCCGTCCTCCTCGGCCCGTCGCATCCATTCGCCCAGGACCCTGTCGACGAAGGCGTAGTACCCGTCGACGGTTCCGTGGTACCGCGCGAAGTCGGCGTCCGAGACGCAGCGCATCCGCGGGGGGACCTCGGACGCGAAGAGGTGTCCGACCACGTCGGTTCCCTCCAGGTACAGCATCATCAGATCCGGAAGAGTGCGGTCGTACAGATCGCGGGCGATCCGGGACTCGACGCGCGTCGCACCGATCGTCCGCGACAGAAGAACGAGCTTGTTCGACAGGCTCTGGTCCTTCGCCAGATCCGCGGTGATCTCGGCCGCCGGCATGGCGACGAACCGGGCGAGATCATCGCTGGTGACGGCGCCCTCGCGCGCCGAGAGACGCTCGACGGCCGCCGCCAGCGACGGAGGAAAGGCGACGCCCTGCTTCGGCAGCCCCTCGAACAGAATCGGGCTGGCATGGTCGGAGACGAAGAAGCCCTTCACCTCTTCCGCCGGATGCGTCGCCCACCAGCCGACGACGCCGACCGTCCGCCCCGAATCGGACGCCACGTTCCAGATGGCCGGAACCGCCCGCGAGCTTCCGGAGATCGGCACCCTCCGGCCGGTCGCCGGATCCACTTCCTGAAAATCGAGAACACGGTGGACGTCCGGGCCGACCCCGGTCGCCACCGTCGTCCACACGATCGGCGAGAGGATCGGAACATAGGACTTCAAACGCGCGGTGTAACCCTCCGCCGTCAGGCGCTTCCAGTTCGGCATCCGGCCTTCCGCGGCGAGGCGATCCACGAGCTCGAAGTCGAGGCCGTCGAGCCCGATCCAGATCACGGGCGTGCGCGGTCCCGGCGGACGGCGAGCCCGTGCGGCGACGTCCGACTCGGCTCGCTCCCCCGCTTCGGCCGGAGCCGGCGTCTTCGCCGCGGCGTCCTTCCCGGACGGCGCGTGGCCGCCGCAGCCCGAGCCGAGGGCGAGCGCCCCGAAGAGAACGGCGGCGCCGCCGCGGCGCCCGAGGAACCGGAGTCGCGTCAACGCCTCGAGCTCTTTCCGGCGGACCCGGCCGGCTCCTGCAGGCTCGCCTCGATGAAATGCTCGAGGAGATCGGGCTCGGACGTCAGCCACGCTCCGCGATAGAAGAACATGGGCGTGCCGTTCAGTCCGAGCCGCAGAGCCAGGTCGATGTCGGCGACGACCCGGTCGCGCGCGCGTCCGCTCGAGATCTCGGCGTCGAACGCGGCGCGCGAGCCGGCCGCCTCCGCGATGTCGGCCGCCAGGTCCCGGGCGGCCTTCCCGTTCATGCCGGCCGCCCGCGGAAAGATCGCCCTCTCGTACTGGTCGGCGAGCTTCGGCGAGATCTTCTCGAGCGCCGCGGAGGCCTCCGCCGCGGCAAACGACCAGTCGTGAACCTTGACGAGCGGCAGATAGCGCGTCACGACCGCGCCTCCGTGGGTGAAGGCGAAGTCGCGCACCTGCGGGGCGCGGACCCGGCAGCGCTCGCACTGGAAATCGATGAATTCCGTAATCGTGAAGATCGCCTTCGAGGAAGCCGCCGGCGCCGCCCCGGCGAGGAGCCGCGCCCGGGCCGCCGCGGGAGCCTCCGAGAGCGGAAAGAACTCGCCGAGCAGGATCGAGGCCCCGTCCTCCGAGATGAAGCCGTGGAGCGTGGCGAGCGCGCCGGGAGCCTCCTGGATCCGCGCCTCGATCGGCACGAGCGCGCCGCGCGGCGAGCCGTTCGTCGCGACGGTCGAGGGAAGCCCGAACTGGTCCTGCAGCACGCCGCGAACGACCGGCAGGTCCGCGGCGGCCGAAAAGGGCCGGCCGTGCCGCGAGTCGTCGTGGAGGACCTGGCCGACGAAGATCTCCCGGCCGCCGTCGTCGACGAGCGTGATGTTCGAGTCGTTGCGGTTCTTGAGCTCGCAGGCCCGGTCGGCCCGGTACGCCGCATAGCCCGGGATCGCCACCTCGCGGGCCTCGGTCACCGTGACCTTCGTCCCCGGACAGACCGAATACCAGCCGGTGAAGTACCGCTCCACCCGCGCCCGCGCGGCCTCGTCCGCGGCCGCCGGACGCACCGCGGCGAGCAGGAAAAGGCCTCCGAAGAGCAAGCGCCGCATCGCCGCGAACCTTAACACGCGAAAGGGCTTGCGGATTTCCGGGCCGCGGAGAGAGAACGCCGCGTCGCCGGGTCGGCGCGAGGCTCCGAGGGGCGACCCGGCGAAAGAGTCTCCGTCAGCGAACGGCGGGAGCCCGAGCGAGGACCTCGAGCGACCGGACGACGGCCGGCTGGTCGGGCCTGATCGCCAGCGATTTTCGGAAGAGGGCCGCCGCGTCGTCCCGGCGGCCGAGGCAGGTCTGGATCATCGCCAGCGTGTTGAACGTATCCGGGTCCTTCGTCGTGGCCTCGAAGCGGGCCACGGGCTCCCAGGCGCCCGCGCAATCCCTCGCCCGGAACCGCACGAGGCCGAGCTCGCGGGCGATCGCCTCGCTGTCCGGAAAGCGGCGGGATCCGCGCTCGATCAGCTCGCGCGCCGCGGACGTCTTGCCCCGGTCGAGATCCTCGACGTACCAGGAGAGGATCGTTTCCTCGGGATGGGCATGCCCCGCGTCGAACGCCCGAAAGAGCGCGTCGATCGCCCGGCGATCCTCGCCGCGCATCCGGTCGAGCACGGCGAGGTTGAAGAGCGGCGTGGCATAGCCCGGAGCGAGGGAGAGCGACTTCTCGAAGGCCGCATCGGCGGCCGGGAAATCCTTCGCGTGGTCGCGCAGATAGACCCCGAGGTTGTTCCAGGCGACCTCCGTCAGTCCCGGGTGGTCTCCGCCGGTCGGCGCGAGCTTCTCGGGCTCCGAGCCGGAGAGGTATCCGAGCGATCGGAGACGCTCGGCCTGCTCGTCGGCCTCCTTCCGGGAGGCCGCCTCGGCGAAGACCCGGCGCACCGCCGTCATGGGGAGCGGGTCCCGCCGGGGAGGCGTCGCGGCCTGCGGGAACGCCGCGCGGATCACGGCGCCGGGGGCGCGCCGGTCGACCGGCAGGTCGAGAAGGGCCGCGACCGTCGGCTCGACGTCGAAGACGGAAGCCGACCCGCGACGGGCCGATGGGCGCACGCGGGCGCCCCACGCCGCAAAGACTCCGTCCAGGCGATGCCAGATTCCGGACAGAGCGGCGCGATCCGAGGCGGGTTCGCAGGGGCGGTCCGCGCTCCACTTGAATCCGTGGTCGGAGTTGACGATGAGCGTCGCTCCGTCCTCCTCCGCGCGCCGCATCCACTGCCCGATCACCTCGTCCACGACGGCGTAGTACTCGTCCGCCGCGCGGTGATACCGGGCGAAGTCGGCGTCCGAAACGCACGACGTCTTTGGCGCGACGAACGGCGCGAAGACGTGGCCGATTACGTCGGTGCCCTCGAAGTAGACCATCATCAGGTCGGGCAGGAACCGATCGTAGAGGTCCCGGGCGATCCGCTGCTCGACGCGCGTTCCCCCGAGGATGCGCGCGAGGGCGGCCACGGGATTGGAGAGGCCTTCCCCGCCCCGCGCCCGGGCGATCTCGTCGGCGGGCATGTCGAGGAACGGCGCGAGATCGGCGTCGGAAACGGTCGCCTCGCGGGCCGCGATCTGCTCGACGCCGGCGGAAAGCGCCGCCGGGTAGGCGACGCCGGCGCGCGGAAGACCCTCGAAGAGAATCGGGCTCGCGTGATCCGAGACGAAGAAGCCCGAGACCTCTTCGGCCGGGTGCGTCGCCCACCACCCCACGACACCGACCGAGCGGCCGGCGGCGGAGGCGACGTTCCAGATCGCGGGAACGGCGCGCGAAAACCCGGAGATCGGCACCTTTCGCCCGGTCGCGGGGTCGACCTCCTGAAAATCGAGGACGCGGTGGACGTCCGGGCCCACTCCGGTCGCGAGCGTCGTCCACACGATGGGAGAGAGCACGGGCGCAAAGGACTCGAGCCTCGCCGTGTACCCTTCGGCCACGAGACGCTTCCAGTGGGGCATGCGTCCCTCCGCGGCCAGCCGGTCGACGAGCTCGAAGTCGAGACCGTCCAACCCGACCCAGATCACCGGCGCGCGCCCCCCGGCGGCCCGGGGCTTTCGGGAGGCGGAGTCCGGATCGACGAGGCCGCTCGACGTCGAGGCGAGCGGCGTGGGCGCCGCCGCCTTCTGCGGATTCTCGCCGGCCCCGCGCCGACAGGACGAAGCGGCGAGAGCCGCGGCACAGATGGCGGCAAGACGCCCGAGGCTACGACGATTCATCCAGAAGGCCGCCCTTCCGCACGGCCCGAACCTTAACACGGCAAAGGGTTTGCGGATTTCCGGGACGTCGGGTCAGCGCGGCCGCTCGAACGTGAGGACCATCCGGCGGAAATCGATTCCGACGTGGAAGTTCTCCAGCAGCGTGGTCCCGACGACGCCATCCTCGAGCGCGTTGTCGTCCTCCTTGACCGCCAGGTCGCGAAAGCGGGCGGCGAAACCCGCGATTCCGAGCGTCACTTCCGAGATGCGGCCCCATTCGACCTGGGTCTTCCCGAGGCCGTAGACCTTCTTCGGGAACACCTTGTTCGACGGCGGGAGGTTCGCGCGCGCGGCGCCGGCCGACGTCATCAGCGTCGGCTCGCTGCCCGTGTCGAGGAGGAACTGGTAGAAGCCGTTGCGGTCGATCGAACCGCGGACGTACGCCCGGCCCCCTCGAAAGAAGAGGTTCTGATCCGCCGAGCGCTTCGGAACGCGAAAGTCCTGGCGGACCCACCGGATCCGTCGGCCCGCGTAGTCGATGTCGGTCGTGAATTCCTTCAGCAGGTGCAGGCCGAGCACGATCGGCACGGGAAACTGGCCGCGGTCCGTCTCGAAGAGCATGGCCTCGTCGGGCATGATCATCACGGGCACGCCGCGCACCGTGAGACCGCCGAAGCCGAGCTCCTCGATGATGCCGAAGTCCACCGGGAACTCCTTCTTGTGCAGTCCGCGGCCCGACGTCCGCGAGTCGGGAATGATCTGCACGCGGACCTCGCGGGCGAACGATCGGGTCACGATCGTGTACACGGCGCCGGAGTCCACGATCGCCGCCGAATCCACGCCGTTGACGCGCACGGGAACGCGGATGAGCTCGAAACCGTGCATCTCGAACGCGCCTTCGCCGGCCTGGCCGATGGCCGGCCCCGCATAGACGTCCACGTCGCGCATCGCCGAGAGAAAGTGGATGAATCCGGGCACGAGTCCGTACCCGTCGATGACGGCGCTGCGGGCGTACTCCTCGGCCGTCCCGAAGTCGTCCCAGAGGACCGCTCCCTGCGAAATCGCCCACTCGATCTCCGCGCGGCGCGACGCCCGGCCCTCGAGCGCGCGCGCCTTCTCGAGGACGGGCCACGCCGAGTCGAAGTCGCCGCGAGCGAGAAGGACCTTGCCCAGGAGCGCGAGGTCGAGCGCGCTCTTCTCGAGGGTGGCGGGGGAAAGCGACTCGAGATACTTCTGCACCTCGAGGTAGTGGCCGCGTTGAAAGCGTTCTTCGGCGTTGAATCCCCCCGGGGGCGGAGGAACACGGACGCTCGAGAGCGGGAGCTCGAAGACCGACACCGCCGGCTGCACGGCACAGGCCGCCGCCGCGATGAGCAGAGCGAGCAGCGCTCGGCTCCGGTTCGGACGCGGCGTCTCCGACCCCGGAGCTTTGCTCGGCCTCAGGCCGTCGGACAGACCGGCCAGGCGCCTACTTCGAGGCCTTCTGCGAGGTCACGGTCCTGCTGGCGGTCTCGGCCGCGGCGAGCGTCGCCAGCGAGGTCGGGTCCCGCTGCAGGACGTCCTTCCCATAGCCGCGCTTGGTCAGGAACTCGAAGTCCACCTGCTGGTACGAAACTCCCTTCGGCAACAGTTCGCGGCGGTAGTGCCACACCTCCCGCCAGCTCGTCTCGGACTCCGGCGCCGTGTTCGCGGGTCCCGACATGCTCGCGAGAATGGCGGCCGCCTGGGCGCTGGTTGCGCCCCTCAGGGCCGCGTCGGCCTCGAAGCTCGAATGCCGCGACATTCCCTCCGGGTCCGCGGTGTCCTCGCCGACGGCAAGGGGCTTTCGCCCGACCCAGGTCGGGGGACCGAGCAGGACGAAGAGCATCCCGCGATCCGTCAGGCTTCCGCGCGTCTCGTCCTGCCCCAGATGTTGATCCGCGAACGCGACGCGCCGCTCGAACTCGAGGCGAAACTCGTTCTCGGGCGTCTCGGGCTTCGGATCGTGGGCCTTCCAGAACTCCGTGATGTACTCCTCGCGCTCGGCGAGGGTCGAGAGCCGCTGGTAGTCCGCGCGCTGCTCGTTCGTCAGCAGGTAGCGCACCGGACCGTCCGACCAGTTCTCGTCCCCGCCCTCGCTCGCCTGCGGTTCGTACCGGAACGCGCGGTAGGCGGCGGCGAAGCTGCCGGTCTCCGCGGGAGAAGAAGAGGCGGCCTGGCCCGACGCGGCAACCGGGTCCGGCTTCTGGAGATTCTTGCGCGCATCGTCCAGAGCGGTGATCACCTTCCGGGGATAGAGAGACGGGTCGAGCGAGGCGTTCGGCTGATACGCGAGATACGTCTCGAAGTTCGTGCGCGCGTCGTCGGCGCGGCCGAGGGCCGCGTCGTTCGCGCCGCGATAGAAGGCGAGCGCCGGGGCGATCTGGGCGCGATACGCCTCGTTGCCCGGGCGATCGACCTCGGCCTGGATCTGGTCGAGGGTCGCGAGCGAATCGGAGTAGGCCGCGAGGCGAAACTGTTCTTTGGCCTTGTAGAAGAGAGACGGGAGCGTGGCGGCGGCAGCGGAAGCGGCGGCGACGAGGAGCAGCGGTCCGAGTCCGAGCGAACGGCGCATGGGAGCCTCCAGGGAATGACGATCATACGACTCGAGAACGGCCGGCGGCGCTGGAACTACGAATCCTCCAGTTTCCGGGCCGGGTCACCTCCAGGTTCAAAAAAAAAGGGGCGGCCGAAGCCGCCCCTTCGTCGATGCGAATCCGGGAAGGGGCCTTAGAACGTCACCTTGAGCGCGAAGCGGAACTGGCGCGGGCCCGTCTGGGTCAGGGTCTTGCGGTAGTTCACGTTGTCCGAGCAGGTTCCGGTCACGGAGTTGACCGGGCAGGTGCCGTCGGGAATCAGTCCCGGCTGCCCGTAGAGCGGGCTGGTCGGGTCGGTCACGAAGGAACCGTTGACGTTGAAGTTCTCGTCGATCGAGGTGGCCGTCTGGCGGTTCAGGAGCTGGAACGCGTAGAACTGCGGCGTGATGGTCACCGGGCCGACGTTCAGGTTGTAGCCGAGGGACATGTTCATCTCGTAGTCGGTCGGCAGGCGTCCCGCGTAGCCCCGCTGCGCCAGGTAGAGCTCGGTCGTGTAGAACTGGTTGTAATACCCGTCGATCGAGGTCGGCGTGCCGGTGCGGACGTAGAACTGCAGGCCGGCGGACAGACCCCACGGAGCGTTGTACACCGCGTCGAGGCGGCCCTGGTTCGGCCGGTCGAGCTCGAGGATGCCCGAGGCGTTCTGCGTGAAGGCGGCGTAGTCGAAGTCGGCGTTGATGCCGGGGTCCGTCTGGCCGGAGGCTTCACGAATCGCGCCCGAGTAGTTGCCCCTCAAGGACGAGCCGAGGTACGACAGCTGGGCCCAGATCTCGTTGGTGAACTGCTTGCGCACCACGACCTCGATGCCCTTGAAGATGCGCTTGGCGGCCGGAATCGGCGTCCCCGGCTGGAAGCACGAGTTGTCGGCGGTCGGGTTGCCGGAGTTGTTGCAGCTGCCGAACGCGCCGGTCGCGCCCGGGTTTTCCGGACCGGTCGCGCCGGGATTCATGAGCGCGCAGGAGGATCCCGTCGGGTTGGTGCTGTAATCAAGGTCGCAGCGATCTTCGATCGTGCGGCCGAGGGAGCGATACGTGCCCTTCAGGCCGACCGAGAGAGTCGGATCGATCGCCTTCTCGACGCCGATCGTGAACTCGTCCTGGTAGGCGGCCTTGAGACCCGGATCCGTCGGCTCACCCGCGAAGGAACCGACCTGCGTCAGCTGATCGCGTCCCGGAGGAGCGTCCGGAGCCTGGACCAAGTCGGTCGGGCTGTAGTTCCAGGAGACGATGGACGTGTTGGCGGTGAAGACGCGGACGTTCAGGTCCGTCGGGATCGCGTAGTAGAAGCGGCCGGCCGAAGCGTACAACTTCGACGTGCCGTCTCCCGCGAAGTCCCACGTCACTCCGAGGCGCGGCGCCCACTCGTTGCTCAGGCTGAAGGCTTCCTCCTGGAGACCGTTGTAGAGCTTCTCGGCGTCGTAACGCACGCCCACGTTGGCCGTCAGGGCCGGGGTGATGCGCCACTGGTCCTGCACGAAACCGCTGTAGCGCTTCGTCGGCGTGTCGAACGGCGCCGTGACGAGAGGCGTCAGGTCCGATCCGTTGGCCGTGAAGAACTGGTGCTCGTAATAGACCGGGCCCGAGTAGGGCGAGGAGTAGCCCGGAACCGACGACGCGTTGAACGGCGTCGCCGCGCCCGAGCAGGGGAACGAGCTGCTGCACGCGAAGATGCTCGTGCGGGAAGCACCCGTCCAGTAGGTCGAGCCGAAGGTGTCGACCTTCTCGTAGTCGCCGCCGGCCTTGAACTCGTGGTTGCCGACGTAGCCCGTGTAGTTCGCCGCGTACGTGTTGCGGCTCGAGGCGTTGTTGACGACCGGTCCGAAGATCTGTCCGAAGCCGCCGTAGTAGCTGAAGGGCGTGAGGGTGCGGTCACGCAGCTGCGCGACATCCGAACCCTCGGGCTTGGTCTCGTACCGATCCGAATGCTGGCCGTAGGCGAGGGTCAGGATGCCGCTCGATCCGAAGAGCTGGTTCAAGCGGGCGCCGTAGTCCGGTCCGCCGACGTCGATCCGGCCCTGCGTCGCGAACGGGTTGAAGCTCTGCGGGTTCGCCGCGATCGTTCCCGTCGTGGACTGACGGTCCGAGAAGTACACGCCCTGCAGCGTCGTCGACTGCGCCAGGTTCAGCGTCAGCTTCAGGGAGTACTTGTTCTCCGTGATCGTGTCCGGGAACGGGCAGCCCTGGCCCGCGAGCGGATCCGTGGCGCACGAAAGATTCGTCGGCCCCGTGATGCCGCTGGTGGGGTTGAAGATCTGGTCCGTGATGACGCGGTCATACGCCGCGAAGAACCACACGCGGTCCTTCACCATGAAGCCGCCGAGGTCCAGGCCGCCCTCGGACCGGGTGTTCTTGGTCGCGATCGTCGAGACCTGGGAGTTCCCCAGCTGCGAGTTGTCCGGCGTGATCTGGTTCTTCTGGTCCGAGGCGAGCCCCAGGCTGTTGTAATACCCGAAGACTCCGCCGTGGAACTCGTTGCCGCCGGACTTCGTGATCACGTTGACCACGCCGCCCGTGTTGCGGCCGTACTCGGCCTGGTAGCCCGAGGTCTTGACTTCGACTTCCTGGATGAACTCGTTGTTGATGTCCTTGCCCTGGATGCCCTTGATCACGTTCGTCGTGTTGACGCCGTCGATCAGGAACGAGTTCTCGGCCGAGGTCGAACCGTAGACCGACAGAGCCAGCGAGCGGCCCTGCGTCTCGCCGTTGTCGGCCTGGACGCCCGGCTGCACGAAGACGACGTCGGCATAGTTGCGGCTCGAGAGCGGCAGCTTGTCGACCACCTTGCCGGAGAAGTTCGATCCCGACGTCGTCGACGTCGAGTCGATCAGCGGCGCCTCTCCGGTGACGACGACTTCCGCCGTGGTCGAGAGGGCCATCTGCATGTTGGCCGTCGCGGTCGCGTCGAGCGTGACCGTGGCCTTCTTCTCCACCTTGCCGAACCCCGCGAGCGTCGCCATCACGGCGTAGTCACCGGGGACCAGGTTCAGGAAGCGATAGCGGCCGTCGGCCTCCGTCACTGCCGTCTTGGTTCCCTGAAGGTGAATACCCGTGAGCTCCATGGTGACGCCCGGCAGTGCGGCGCCGCTCTGATCGGTAACCTGCCCCTCGATCGTTCCCGTCGTCTGCCCGAGCAGTCCGACTGGAGCGAGGAGAAGAAGGCATACCGCCAGTGCCAGACTGAATCGGTACACAGACTTCATTCCTTCCTCCTTGTTAGAACTCGTAATCGCGAATGTGTTCCTCAAAGCGAATCGAATAGAAAGCAATGTCACTGCCAGCCTTTTCCAAGAATTGGGGGAACTGTAACTAACTGGCAGGCCGTAAGAAAAGGAAAATCTGATGACGAAGGCCAATGTCAAAAGTACCGAGCCGCTGGATTGAGGTACGAAATATTGGATAACTGACCAGTCAGTCAATATGCGCAGCGGTCGAGCGATCACGACGGGGCCAGGTTTCTCAGACGCTTTCCGCTTGAAGGATCAGAAGGAGCTCGCCGCCATCCACGGGTCGGCCGGCCTCGACGTCGACCCGAAGAACGCGGCCGCCGCGCGTCGCCCGGATCTCGTTCTGCATCTTCATGGCCTCGAGGACGAGAAGCAGGGCCCCGGCCTCCACCGGCTCGCCCGCCGAAACCGCGACCTCGACGACGCGTCCGGGCATCAGCGCGCGCACCTCCTCGTCGCCTCCGCCGGCGGCCGCGGCGCTCCTCTGGTGAGCCAGGCGGTCCCGGAGCGGCTCGGCGAGCGCGATGCGCCGGCTCCCGGCCCCCGTCGAGATCACGACCTCGCCCCCACGGCGAGGCTGGACGCGTCCGCAAATCTGGCGGCCATCCTCGAAGACCAGGGACACGCGGCCGTCGGGCAGACGCGCTGCCTGCGTCTCGATGCGGCGTCCGGCGATCGTCACCGTGCACCGCGTCCCATCGAGTGCGATCGCGATCTCTTCGGGGCCTGCGGCGCCGCGATGGATGAGCACGAGGTGACGCATCAGCGCAGCGTCTCGCGGCGGGCCCGCTCTCGCCAGAGCGAGGGCTCCGTGGTCGGGCTCACGGCGGAGGCCGGCTCGGCGATCGCCAGGCCGATCGCCGCGAGCACCGCGTCGTCGGGCGACCCGGAATCGCGGAAGAGATCCCCGGCCTCGAGCCGCCGGTCCAGCCACTGGACGTCGAACGCGCCGCTTCGAAACTCGGGATCCGCGACGAGAGCGCGAAAGAGCGGCAGCGTGGTTTCCAGGCCCGCGATCTCGTAGTCGCCGAGCACGCGAGAAAGGCGCGCGATCACCGCGGCGCGGTCGGGGCCGTGGACGATGAGCTTGCCGAGCATCGGGTCGTAGTCGATCGGCACCGTCGATCCCGCCTCGATCCCGAGATCGTGGCGCACTCCGGGGCCGAGCGGCAGGCGCAGCGCCGTCACGACGCCGGGGGACGGAGCGAATCCACGGCGTGGATCCTCCGCATAGACGCGGCACTCGATCGCGTGGCCCCGCGGCGCGAGGCTCTCCGCCGCAAACGGCAGCGGCTCGCCGAGAGCGATCCGGATCATCGCGGCCGCGAGGTCGACGCCCCAGACTTCCTCCGTGACGGGATGCTCGACCTGCAGGCGGGTGTTCATCTCGAGGAAATAGAACGAGCCGTCCGCCGCCAGCAGAAACTCGACCGTCCCGCACGACGCGTAGTCGACCGCGCGCGCCGCCGCGAGGGCCGCCTCGAACAGCCGCCCGCGCAGGTCCGGATCCACGACGGGCGACGGACACTCCTCGACGACCTTCTGGTGGCGCCTCTGGATGCTGCACTCGCGCTCGCCGACCGCGACGATCCGGCCGCCGGCGTCGCCGACGACCTGGACCTCGATGTGGCGCGGCCGCTCGATGAGCTTCTCGGCGTACACCGCGCCGTCCCCGAAGGACGCCGAAGCCTCCGCCGCGACGCGGGCGAGCGCGGCCGCGACGTCGCCCTCCGAGTCCACGCGGCGCATCCCCTTGCCGCCGCCGCCCGCCGAAGCCTTGAGCAGGATCGGGAATCCGACCCGGCGCCCGAATTCGGCGAGCTCCGCATGTCCCTTCGCGGGACCCGGCGTGCCCGGCACGATCGGAACGCCGGCCTCTTCCATGAGGCGCCGGCTGCCCGTCTTCGACCCCATCGCCGCGATCGCCTCGGGCGAGGGCCCGACGAAGGTCAGCCCCGCGTCCCGGCAGGCCCCCGCGAACCCGGCGTTCTCGGCGAGAAAGCCGTAGCCGGGATGCACGAGGGAGGCATTCGTCTTCTTCGCGGCCGCGAGCAGCGCCGGGATCGAGAGATAGCTTTCCCGCGCCGGCGCCGGTCCGAGACGCACGGCGAAATCCGCGGCGGCGACGTGGGGCGCCTCCCGGTCCGCGTCCGAGTACACCGCCACCGTGTCGAGCCCCAGATCGCGGCACGCCCGGAAGATTCGGAGCGCGATTTCGCCGCGGTTGGCGACGAGGAGACGCTTTCGAGACGGCGTCGAGCTCAAGGCCTCAGAGCGGGATGTTTCCGTGCTTCTTCTTCGGGAGCGCCACGCGCTTTCCGTCGAGAAGCTGGAAAGCGGCGATCAGGCGGGAGCGCGTCTCCGAGGGCTCGATGATGTCATCCACGTACCCGCGCCGGGCGGCGATGTACGGGGTCGCGAAATTCTGCGTGTATTCGGCGACCTTCTCCGCGCGGACCTCCGGTCCGGCGTCCGCGAGCTCCCGGCGATACAGGATGTTCACGGCCCCTTCGGGCCCCATCACGGCGATCTCGGCCGTCGGATAGGCGAAATTGAAGTCCGTTCCGATGTCCTTCGACAGCATCACGCAGTAGGCGCCGCCGTAGGCCTTGCGTGTGATGACCGAAACCTTCGGGACCGTCGCCTCGGCGAACGCGTACAGGAGCTTGGCTCCGTGGCGGATGATCCCGCCGTACTCCTGCTGCGTGCCCGGAAGGAACCCCGGCACGTCCTCGAAGACGAGCAGGGGGATGCCGAAGGCGTCGCAGAATCGGACGAAACGCGCCGCCTTGACCGACGCGTCGATGTCGAGGACTCCCGCCAGGTGCATCGGCTGGTTGGCGACCACGCCGACGGACCGGCCGCCCAGGCGAATGAACCCGGCGAGGATGTTGCGGGCAAACGCCGGCTGCACCTCCAGAAACTCGCCCGCGTCGGCCACGCGGCGCACCAGCTCGCCCATGTCGTACGGACGGTTCGGCTCATCCGGGATGAAGCGATTCAGATCGCCTCCGGCGGCGGGGGCGTCCCGGGCGGCGCGGCGGGGCGGATCGTCGAGGTTGTTGGACGGGATGTAGGTCAGCAGGTCCCGGATGCCCGCGAGGACCGCCTCGTCGCTCGAGCGCACGAAGTGCGCCACGCCCGAGACGCTCGCGTGCGTGTGCGCGCCGCCGAGCTCCTCCTTGGTGACTTCCTCGTGGGTGACCGTCCGGATGACGTCCGGCCCCGTGACGAAGAGGTAGGAGGTCTTCTCGGTCATGAACACGAAATCCGTGATCGCCGGCGAGTAGACCGCTCCGCCCGCGCATGGACCGAGAATCGCCGAAATCTGCGGCACGACGCCGGAGGCGCGCGTGTTGCGCAGGAAGACCTTCGAGTAGCCGGCCAGCGACACGACGCCTTCCTGGATGCGCGCGCCACCCGAGTCGTTCAGGCCGATGATCGGCGCGCCGTTCTGGACCGCGAGATCCATGACCTTGCAGATCTTGTCGGCGTTCGATTCCGAGAGTGAGCCCCCGAAGACCGTGAAGTCCTGGGCGAAGACGTAGACCGGCCGGCCCTCGATCGCCCCGGCCCCGCAGACCACGCCGTCGCCCGGAATCGAGGTCCCGTCGATGCCGAAGTCGCGGCAGCGATGCACGACGAACGGATCGAGCTCGAGGAAGGAACCCGGATCGAGCAGGAGCGTGATGCGCTCGTGCGCGGTCAGCTTTCCCTCGGCATGCTGGCGCTCGATGCGCCGGGCGCCGCCTCCCTCGAGCCGTTGTTCGCGAAGCGACTCGAGGTCGGCGATTTGCTTCTCGAGGGTCACGGGAGAGAGGACATCCGCGGAGCGCGGAGCGTCACAGCACGATCCCCCGCTGCTCCGCGAGCTTGCGGCGGATCCGGCGGAAGAGCTCGTGCCCATCGACGCGCCCGGCGGCGATCTCCTGCCGCGCCGCTTCCATCATGCGGCGCGCCTCGTCGTCCAGGGTCTTCTCCTTCTCGGCCTCGCCCGAAAGCGCCGCGAAGACGGCCGCGCGGAGGGCGTCGGGCGCCTTTTCGACGAACAGTTTCCGGGAGGCGAGCCCGCGGGCGGTCTTGCCGGCGATGAAGTCCTTGCGCGTATCCGAGAGACCCATGCTTCCTCCCGGCGATGTTATTACACTGCTCGCACGTGAACTGGGACGAAGCGTCCATCCATCGCTGGCTCGAACCGCTCGCCGCGCGCGGGGGCGAGATCGCGGAGGTCTTCGGCGAAACCCTCGCCGAGATCGTGCTGGAGTGGCGCGACGGCGAGGTCCACGAGGTCCGGGTCCGGCGGGAGGAGGGAACCTCGGCGCGGCGGCGCGCGGGAAGCACCGAGCGCCTCGTCTTCGTGAGCGGCAACGGCGAAGCCGAGGTCCGCGAGGCGGTCCGCGCCCTGCGGAGCGAGTCCGGCAGCGAGCCCCTCCCGATCCGCCCGGGACGCTCGGCGGAGGACGACGGCGGCTCTCTCTTTCCCGACGCCGGGCGCTGGTCGCGGCGCCTCGCGAGCACCCTGGCCCGGCATGCGCCGCGCCATGCCCTCCGATTTCGCATCCGGGAAACCGAGCGGCGGATCGTGGCCGACGGAGGCCGGTCGGCTTCGTCGGTCCGGCGCCTCGTTTCCCTGGAAGGAAGCCTCACGGCGGCGTCCCGGGCGGGCGACGAGCCGCGGCCCTTCGCCTTCCACGCGCCCTTTTCCGAAAGCGTCGAGGACGAGCTGAGATCTCACCTCGCCGCCGCGGCCGAGCCGCGCGACCGCGCCGTTCCCGTGCCCGCCGGACAGACCGACGCGATCCTCGCCGGCGGCTCGGCCTCGGTCTTCTTTCACGAGGTGCTCGGCCATCCGCTCGAAGCCGACGCCGCGGACTCGCCGCTGCGCGGACTTCCCGACGCGCGCCTGGCCGTCTCGGACCTCGAGGTGACCGACGACCCGCGGCGACTCGACCTCTTCGGCGGATACGAAAGCGACGACGAGGGCACGGCTCCTCATCCCGTGCGCCTGCTCGTCTCGGGCCGCGTCGGCTCGCGGCTGACCGACCGCGCGCACGCCACGCCGCCCGGGTCGACGGGACACGGCCGCCGGGCCGGGCCCGCCGAGGTCCCGCGCCCGAGGGGAGCGAACGTCCTCGTCGCCGCCGGATCCGCGGAACCGGACGAGATGCTGCGCCGCCTCGGAAACGGAATCTGGATCGAACAGTTCTCGGGCGGATCGGTCGAGATCGCGAGCGGAAGCTTCCGGCTGCGCTTCCCTCGCGCGCGCCGCGTGCGCCGCGGACGCCTGGCGGACGAGCTCGGCGGCGGCGTGCTCGCCGGAGAGATCCTCCCGGCGCTCGCCTCGATCGAGCCGGTGGTCGGCCGCGAGATCCATCCGTGCCGGATCCTCGGATGGTGCTCGCGCGGCGGCGAGATCGTCCCGGTCGGCGGAGCCGCGCCCGACGTCCTCCTGCGCCGCGTGGCGCTGAGGCCCGGGCCGTGAGCGCGGAGGAGATACTCGACGAGCTCGGGCGGCGGGCGCCGGGCCAGTGGGAGCTCTATCGAAAGCGGTCGGAATCGCGCGAGTCCGAATTGGCGGCGTCGATGCGCCGGGACTTCTGGAGGCGCGAGGAAGGCTGGGCCGCGCGGTGGTGGGAATCCGGCGGGCCCCGCTTCGCGTGCGGCTCGAGCCCCGCGGAGCTGCGCCGGGCGATCGAGGCGGCGGGAACGCTCGCGGCCGCGCCGGCGCCGCCGCTCGAGTGGCCGGATCGGAAGGGCGGCGCGGCGGACGAGGATTCGCGAATCGAGGCTCCCCCGGACCTGTACGAGGATCTGGTCCGGGCGGTCTCGGCCGCCTCCCGTGGGGAGGCCGCGCTCACATCCTTGAGCCTTCGCCGGGGCCTCGCGGCCGAGCGGATCGTCAACGCGGCGGGCCTCGACGTGTCCCAGTCGATGCGGATTCTCGATGGGGTCGCGGAGGCCGTTGCGCGGCGCGGCGGCCGCGCCCGGGACGCGCGTCTCGCGTTTCGCTGGGACGGCCTTCCGGACGTCGAGGGCCTCGCGCGTCGTCTGGCCGACGCGGCGACACTCCCCCTTTCGGATCAGCCGCCGCCGTTTTCGAGCGGGCAGTGGCTCCTCGACCCGGCCGTCGGCGCCGCGCTTCTCGCGTCGCTTTCTCCACTCTTCGTCTGCGACCGCGCGCCGGGCTGGCTCGTTCGCGGCCGGCTCGCCGCGGCCGGGCTGTCGATCGTGGACGATGCGTCGGCCGACGCCGCGTTCGACGGGGAGGGAGTGCCGACCCGGAGGACCCCGCTCGTCGAAGACGGGGCGCTGGTCGGACGATTGTTCGACCTCTCCTCGGCCGCGCACGCCGGCCGACGCTCGACCGGACACGGCGCGCGCCCGTCGTTTCGCATGCCTCCCCGCGCCGGTCCGCGGCGCCTGTTCTTCGAGACGAAGACCGCGGCCGCTCCCGCCGAATTGCTGAAGGCGGTCACGCGGGGGCTCTTCGCCTCGGCGTTGACCGCGCCCATCCGCGTGGACGTGGAGGCCGACCGCTACGAGGCCGAGTTCACCGGAATCTCGATCGTGGCCGGACGCGCCGGCCGACCGGTCGCCGGAGCCCGCTCGAGCGGCCGCATCTCGGAGCTCCTGCGCCGCGTGCGCGCGCTCTCCACGGACCTCCAGTTCTTCCCGGCCCCCTACCCCTGCGGCTCTCCGACGCTGCTGATCGAGCGCGCCAGCTTCGAGTAGGACGGACGAGCACGACGACGGCGACCCTGCGGACAAGTCAGACCAGCCCTCTGCCACTTACTCGGGAGAGGGTCTCGACGCGACTTCCCCTCCCTCGTTCGTCGGTCGCGTCGCGACCGCTCAGAATCCGAGCCGCGACGTTTACCTCGACGGCTCGACGTCCGGCGCCGGTTCGGGAGTCACGGCCGGCTCCGGGGCGGACTCGGGCGGCGCTTCGCCCGGGGGCGGCTCGACCGTCTCGGCGGGAGGCGCCGTGGGAGCAGCGGTCGCCGGCTGGGGACGCGGGTTGACCGGCGGGCGCCGGACGCCCGGAGCGGGTCTTCCTTCCGGGCCGACTCCGCCGGGAGCCGGCGCGGCGTGCGCGGCGCCGCGGCGCGGGGGCTCGGAGGTCCCGGCGGTGCCCGCGGGTCCGGCGCCGGATGCGCCGGAGCCCGTGGGCGAGCCGACGTCACGCGGAGCCGACGTTTCCGACTCCTCTCCGTCGGCTTCCTTCGAGGTGATCGCGCGATTGGTCGGCAGCTTGCGAAAGCGGTCGTTGTCGAAGAAGACACGGCTGTCGGCCATCGCCGCCACCGCCACGTCGCGCCGGTAATTGACCGTGGAGGCCAGGTAGATCAGCTGGCAGTCCACGATGAGCGGATTGCGCCTGGGGTCCCGCATCCCCGGGTCGATCCACAGCGCCTCGGAGTACTCCCGGACGGCCGACTCGGGCTGGCTCGTCTGCTCGTACAGCCTTCCCAGCCGGAAACGCGACTGCGGAAACCCGGGCTTGCGCTTGATCGACCGCTGATAGGCCGAGATCGCCGCCGAGATCTTCCCTTCCGTCTCCCGCACCAGGCCGAGGTTGTATGCGGAGATGAAGTTTTTCTTGTCGAGCTTCAGGGCGACCTCGTACTGCTCGGCCGCCTGTGCCGGGAAGCGCCGCTCGGCGAGCAGGTTTCCGAAATCGTTGCGGAGGTTCGCATCGTCGGGCGAGGCCTCGACGCGCGCCTCCTGCTCGATGATCTGGTCGTCGAGCGGATCTCCCTTCACGAGATACTTCCGGTAGAACGGCTCCGGCGTCGGCTTCTTGTCCGCGCGGGCCAGGGCGCGGTCGGGCCAGATCGCCGCGCACATCGCGAGAGCCAGCGCGGCGGTGACCCTTTTCATCGCTCCCCCGGCGTCTTCCGGCGGGCGACCAGGCGCACCCTCCCGTCGCGTTCGGCGACGTCGAACACGATCTCCCCTTCGCCCAGACGCTCACGCACCTTGCGCCGCTCCCGTTCCAGACCTTCCACGAAACCCTCCAGGCGGTATCCGCTCACGTCCTCGCCCCGAGCTTTCCTGGCCGCCACGTACCTCTCGAAGAGGTCCTGGTCGGACCCCCCGCCGGTCGGGCCGCGCCGCTCCTGTTGTACGGACGGCGGAGGGCCCGCGTTGGGCGCCGCCACGCGCTCCGACGAGCCGGCCTCGCCCCCCGGGCCCCGGAAGTGGCCGTAGAGGCCCGGCCGGCGCCCGGCCTCCTTCTCCCCCTGCAGCCGGTCCCACCTCTCCGTCAGGGCGGCGAACCGGCCCTGGAGCGTGGAGAAGCGGTATCTCTCGGCCGAGGACATGTCCTCGGAGGCGTTCAAACGGCGCACCATTTCCTCGACGTGACGGCGGGTCTGAATCGGGGGCCGGGACGACGAGCCATATAAAAATCCATCGTACTCGGCATTCAGGCGCTTCAGTGCCTCCTCGAGCACGCGCAGCTCGCGGTCGAAGCTCGCTGCGCTCACGGCCGGCCGGCCGGCCGCGGAACCGTCGGGATCGTCACGCTCCCCTATAGTAAAGGAATCATGGCTCCCGAGACGGCTCCCGCCGGACGCGCACATCCCCCCTCGATGGATGCGCTGCTCAAGCACGCCGGCGCTCCGGAGAACCTGTCGCTCTACGGCCGCGAAGCGGTCAAGGAGGAGCTGCGGCGCGCGATGGCGGCCGGCGAGACCCGGCCCGACGCCCTCTGGGACGCCGCCCGGGAAGCCCTGCGCCGCCGGTTTGCGGCCACCCTCGTGCGCGCCATCAACGGCACCGGCGTGCTGCTCCACACCAACCTCGGGCGCGCTCCGCTCTCGGGCGCGGCCCGGGCTGCCCTGACCGAGGCGGCGCGCGGCTACTCGACGGTCGAGTACGACTCCGAGCGGGGCGTGCGCGGCAAGCGCCAGGACCACATCCGCGCGCTCGCCCGCGGGCTCTTCGACTGCGGCGACGCGCTCGCCGTCAACAACAACGCGGCGGCGGTCCTTCTCGCGCTGTCGGCCCTCGCCCGCGGCCGGGACGTGCTCGTGTCGCGCGGAGAGCTCGTCGCGATCGGCGGTTCGTTCAAGATCCCCGAAATCCTCGAAGCCTCCGGGGCGCGTCTGCGGGAGGTCGGCACGACCAATCGGACGACCGCCGACGACTATCGGCGGGCGTTCTCGCCCGAGGTGGCGCTGCTGCTCTCGGTGCATCCTTCGAACTACGAGATCCGCGGCTACACGCGCCGGCCGGCGCCCCACGAGCTCGCGGGGCTCGCGCGCGAAGCCGGCATACCGTGGCTCCACGATCAGGGGACCGGAGCCGTCATGCCGCTCGACGGGTTCGGCGTGCCCGACGAGCCGACGGTGACGGAGTGTCTGGCCTCCGGAGCGGATCTCGTCACGTTCTCGGCCGACAAGCTCTTCTCCGGCCCGCAGGCAGGGATCCTCGTGGGAGAGGCGAGGCTCGTGGCGCGCGCGGCCGCGCATCCGATCGCGCGAGCCGTGCGTCCCGACAAGCTGACCCTCGCGGCGCTCGCCGCCACGCTCGCCGCGTGGAAGACGGGAGCCTGGCGCCAGTTTCCCGTCTACCGCGCCGTCGCGTCGACGATCGGGGAGCTCGAGCAGCGCGGCCGGAGCCTGGTCTCCCGCGCCGAGTCGGCGGGCCGCGCGCTGACGTGCCGCGTCGAGCCGTCGCAGGCCGCGTTCGGCGGAGGCACGAGCCCCGAGAAGCTCTTTCCCTCGCGGGCTCTCTCTCTTTCTCATGTCTCGCTCGGGGCCGACGCCCTCACGGCGCGGCTGCGCGCCCGCCGGCCCCCGATCGTCGGACGCATCGGAGGCGGCCAAGTCCTGCTCGATCTGCGCTCGATCCGGCCCGACGAAGACCGGATCGTGGCGGCGGCGCTCTGCGAGCTGGCCGCAGCGATGCGATAATCGCTCCGTGAAACGATCCGCCCGGGCTCTCGCCCCGCTCGCCGTGCTGCTGGCCCTCTTCGCCGTGAGGGCGACCGCCTGCAAGGGACGCAAGGGCTCGGCAACGGCCGGGCACCCGTCCACCGTGACCTCGCCGGCGCACTGGATCACGCCACTCATGACTCCCCCGCCGCCCCGCCCGACCGTGACGATCTGGAAGGGCGTGACGCGCGCGCCCCAGCTGCCGGAGTAGGGGCGCCTAAGCGTCTCCCAGTCCGTGCTCGCGCAGCTTCGCCTCGAAGCGGCGCGGCGTGAGTCCGGCCGCCACGGCCGCCGCCGACCGGTCTCCGCCGGAGCGCTCGAGCGCCCGGACGAGCCAGATCCGCTCGGCCGCGTCGGCCGCGCGGTCGCGCGCCTCGGAGAGAGTCTCGTCCCGGGAGGACTCGATGAACACGGTCTCCGGCCCGAGGCGCAGATTCTTTTCGTCGACGACGCCCTCGTCGGAGAGGATGATCGCGCGCTCCAGGCAATTGCGCAGCTCGCGCACGTTGCCGGGCCAGTCGTAGGCGCGAAGCCGTTCGCGGGCCGCGGCGGAAATACGGACGGTCTTCTTTCCGAGCTCCTGCGGAAGATGCGCCATGTACCAGTCGATGAGCGGATCGATGTCCTCGGGCCGTTCGCGCAGGGCCGGGATGAGAATCGGGAAGACCCTCACCCGGTAGAAGAGATCCTCGCGAAAGAGGCCCTGCGAAACCAGCTTCTCGAGCGGCCGGTTCGAGGCCGCGATGATCCGCACGTCCACCTCGATCGGAATCGTCCCGCCCACGCGATGGAACGATCTCTCCTGAAGAACCCGGAGCAGCTTGCCCTGGGTCGCCGGCGAGAGCTCGCCGATCTCGTCCAGGAACACGGTGCCCGCGTCCCCGAGCTCGAACTTTCCCATCCGGCGCGCGCTCGCCCCGGTGAAGGCTCCGCGCTCGTGCCCGAACAGCTCGCTCTCGAGGAGCGCCTCGGGAATCGCGGCGCAGTTGATGGCCACGAAGGCGCCGCCGCGGCGCGCCGAGAGCGCGTGGATCGCGTGCGCGAAGAGCTCCTTGCCCGTGCCGCTTTCGCCCTCGAGCAGGACCGTCGCGTCGGTGGCGGCGACGCGCTCGGCCTCGGCGCGGACCGCCCGGATCGCGCCGGACTCCCCGACGATCGGCGGGATCGAGCGGGACTGCGCCTCCGCGAAGAGCAGCGACTCGCGGGAGCGCACCCGGCGCTCGATCGAGCGCGAGACGAGCAGTCGGAGCAGGTCCGGATCCACGGGCTTGGTGATGAAGTCTTCCGCGCCATGCTTCATCGCCTCGACCGCCGTTTCGATCGAACCGAAGGCCGTCATCACGAGGACGGGCAGCGTCGAATCGAGAGCCATGGCGGCATCGAGGACGGCGAGGCCGTCGGCGCCGGGCAGCCTCCAGTCGGTCAGCACGAGATCGACCCGCTCGCCCGCGCGCAGGCGCTCGACGGCCTGCGATCCGCTCGCGATGCTCGTGACCTGGAGGCCCTCGGCCTTCAGCAGCTCCTCGAGCATCGCGCGCAGCGAGTCCTTGTCCTCGACGATCAGGATGCGCGGCATGGGGCGGCCCCTAGAGTGTACGGGATGGAAAGCCGTGAATCCTGGGCCGTCCGCCGCTCCGGGCCGGTGCGGCTTACCGACTCGGCGGCTTCGGCTGGTTGTCCGGGTTCGAAGGGCCCGGCAGGTATCCCGTGTGGCTGTCGGACGGTGCTTCGGTCGTCGCGCTGGCGGCCGGCGCGGCGTAGAGCGTGCCCCGGCCGTAGGGCGTCGGCGCCGGTGCGGGCGACTTCGCCGCGGCGGCGCCCCCGGGGCCTCCCGCCCCGGGTCGGGCCGGCGCGGCCGCCGGCGGAGGCTTCGGCACCGTCCACTGCGGCTGAAATTTCAGGGACGCCACGGTCTTGTCCCCGACGTTCAGCGACGCCTGGAACTGCACCGACGTCCCCGAGTCCACCGTGCCCTTCGTCAGCGTGGCGTTGGTCCCGTCGATGGGCTGACCCTTCTCGTCGACCGCGGTGACCGAAAGGCTGACGTTCTCGGCCGGCCCCTGACCGGGATTGCGCAGTGATCCCTTGACGACCAGCGCGGCGCCACTCATCTCGCGCGTGTAGTCGGCGACCTCCACGCGAGCGGTTCCGGCCGCCTCGGGCTTCTTGTCCTTGTCCGCTGCGGCGGCGTCCTCGGCGGCGAGATCGAGCGGATGAGAGACGTCGGCGTCGGTGATGCGAATTTTGGCCTTCTGGCCGCCCTGGGTGCTGCGAGCCGCGTCCGCGGGATTCGTCGCGGGGGGAGGGGCCGCCGCCGGCGCCGCGGGGGCCGCCGGGCGATTCGCCGCTGCCGTCGCGGACCGGTCGATCTCCGAGGCCGGAACCGAGAGCAGCGTCCCATCGGCGCGCGTGATGTATGCGGTCGAGCCCCGCCTCACGACGGGCGACTTCAGGGCGATGACCTCGCCACCCTTCAGAACCACGACGTCTCCGGCCAGGGCCACGGCGGCCGCCCCCGCGAGCAGGGCGGCGGCCAGGAACCCCGGATGGCGACGGATCATTGCTGCTCCTTCCAGTTCTGCTGGATCGTCCTCACGACGCCCGGAGTGAAGCTGTCCTTGAACCCGACGTCCTTGTTGCCCGAGTAGAACACCATGTCGTGGACGCCTCCGATCGAGGTCGTCTGCCCGAGCGTCTCGAGGCCCGGGCCCAGAGCGAGGCGGTAATCGGAGTACGTTCCCGTCTTTCCATAGTAACCGGTCCCGGTCAGGAAGAAGAAGCGGTACTGAAACGAGCTTCCGTTGGTTTCGCATGGGCTGACCGAGTCCGGCGTGAAGGTCACCAGCGACAGATAGCCCTGAGTCGAGAAGACCGTCGAGGTCGTCTTCTCGTTCGGCGAGCCGAAGTCGAGGACGAAGCCCGGAGCCGGGTTCCCGTCCGCATTGACGCAGCTGACCGGATCGAACGGAGTCGGGCACGGGGTATTGGGCGGCGAGATGTCCTTGAGCGCCTCGCGCGTCGCCGTCGTCGAGCCCGATCGCACGTAGGTGATGGCCGTCTGTCCGTTGTCGAGGACGTAGTAGAAGCCGGGCGTCGAGATGTTGCTCCGCGCGAGCTCGGCCCGGTTGCCCGTTCCGAAGGCGACGCCCAGGGTCGGAGGCGACGTCGACCCGCCGAGGAAGATCAGGGCCGGCTCGAAGAAGATCGGCTGAATGACCTGTTTGCCGGTGCCGTCCACGCACGGTCCGGTTCCGAGAGCGGTTCCACAGCCGTTGTAGAGAAGGAACGGCTGATATCCGCTCAGCTGACCGGCGGTGCTCACACCGAGGACGCCCCGGCCCACCGTCGCATCCGGCCGCAGGTCGATGCGCCACATGTTGCCGTTCACGTCGCCCATGTAGGCCATGTCCAGGTAGCCGTCGTCGTCGAAGTCGATCAGGCCCGCCGGAGCCGGCATCGGGGCGAAGGGAATCGCGGCGGGCGGCATTCCGGATCCGCCGTCCCCGGCGACGCCTTCGGTGGTCTTGTAGAGAAGCTGTCCGGTCTCCACGTCGACGATGTAGAAGGCGCGGCCTCTCGGGAGCTTGGCCGCGACGTCGTCTCCCGGCGTGAAGCCCGGGTCGAATCCGCCGCCGAAGATCGCGACGTAGCGGTCTTCGTAGACGGCCGGCGGACCCGCGTCGGTGATGATCCGGATGCGTCCGACGGCCGGCCGCGACCACGTCTCGCCGAGAGACGGCGGAAGCGTCGTCGCGGTGCACGTATCGGAGCACGCGGCGCCCGCGTCCGTGAATTCCCAGAGAATCGACGGGTAGGCGCGGTTCGCCACCGAGCCCGCCGAGCAGCTCGGTCCGGTGCCGTCGAGGCAGCCCGGAGACGCGTCCTTGTTGCCCGCGATGTCGCCGAAGTTCGGCCCGGGCGTCGTGACGATGTCGTCCGGCTGGGTGACGTCGAGAGCATAGACGCCGGCACCGCCCTGGCGCAGGCTTCCGACGAGGACCGTCCGCCATACGCGGTCGGAGGGAGACGGCGTCACGCCGTCGTTTGCGGGATCGATGAAGACGTCCGCCGTTCCCATCGAGCCGTCCACGAAGTACTGCGGCAGCGGCGGGAAATTCAGGAGGTTCGGCATCTTGCTCGACATGACCGTACGCGGCGCGTACGCGAAGATCTCGCGCCCGGTGCCGAGGTCGTGCGAGGTCGGGAAATTCGTGGCATCGCGGCCCCAGACGCCCGCGTCGAACGCGTGCAGGAAGCCGTCATTGGCGCCGACGAAGGACACCTTCCGCCGCTTCGCGTTGAGCGTCGCGAAGTCGATGTATGCCGTCCCCGGCCCGCCCGGCGTCAGGTTCGACGCGAGGTACGGGTAGAAGGAGGGCGGCTCGAGCAGCAGCGGCTCGGAGTGAAAGATGTCGCCGAGCTTGTGCGCATAACCCGCCGGCGGATTGCCGTCGTCGTCGGTCTTGGCCTGGGGCGGGCTGCCGGGGAGCGCCGGATCGTCCTGGTAGAAGTACGAATACCGGTTCTCCTGGCCCGTCAGCGGTCCGATGACGCCGATCGTCGCCGGCCGGATGCTCGGGTCGTTCAGGACCTCGTCGCGGCTTCCGAAGGTACTGATGCCGCCGCGCAGGAACTGCACCGTCAGGACGGCGAGGCTCTGGTTGGTCGCGCTCGACGTCGGCGTCAACCCCATGTCGTTCATCAGGTCGTCGAAACAGGCTCCCGTCGTTCCGGCTCCGGCGCACGTGCCGGTGTTCGGGAGGAAGTCGGACCGCGTCAGCGGCACGCCGCTCGTCCCCCGCGCGAAAACCATCTTGCGGCCCGGCCAGACGCTGATCGCCGGAGCCCGCGCGGCCGGCGATGCTCCGGCCGGAGCGGCGCCCGCCGCCAGATTGGCCGCCGGATCCGTGTAGCCGAGGACCCGCGCCGCGTTCCAGACCGGCTTGCGCAGTGACGGATCGGGATCGTCCGGATTCGATTCGTCGACGAAGGTACCCGCGACCGCCGTCGGCGTCGGCGTCATCACCGGTGGCGTCGCGGTCGGCCCGCCCGGAGTGGGCGTGTCGGTCGGCGTGCCCGGGACACCCGTCACCGGTGGCAGGAAGCCGTTGGAGTCGAGCTGGAAGCTCTTCAGCGAGCCGCTCCAGATCGACCAGCTCGACAAGTCGCCGTTGGGGTTCAAATGACTCGGGATGACCGCCCCGATCTGCGCGGTGTCGCCGATTCCGCCGGAGAAGGCGGGCACGGCCGGCGCCGCGAAGAAGTTGGCCGAGCGCTTGAAGTCGAGGATCGACTCGAGGGCTCCCTGCAGCGAGGTGCGGTCGGTGGCGGCAAAGACCTTGCCGCCGGTGTTGGTCGCGATGCAGTTCAGGGCCGGGAAGAACGTCGGATTGGAGTTCAGCCCGACGACGAAGACCGGGATGCCCGTCACCCGCACGCTCGGATCGGAGGAGTTGGCCAGAGTGCGGGCCCCGGAGACGCTCTCCGGCAGCTTTACCTGGCCGAGATCGCCGGACGGACCGAGTCCGGTGGAACCGCCGACGCACGGATCCGAGGAACACTCGTCGTGGCCGTCGGTCACGTACACGATGATGTAGTTGCGGCAGTCGATGGCCGGGTCGGGCGCGCCGTTGTGCGGCGGCGGGAAGACGCTGTTGACGAAGTAGTTGTACGCGTCCTCGAGGGCGCCGGCGAGCGGCGTGCCGGGCGCCGTGACGACCACTTCCTTGGCGTCCTCCGCCAGGGTGTAGGCCGTCTCGGGCGGAGCCGCCGAGTCATAGCTGACGATCGACGAGGTGAAGCGCAGCAGCCGCTTGATGGCAGCCTCCGGCGAGTTGCCACCCGGATAGTCGGTGCCGAGCCACTCGCGGCGGAACGGCACGACCGGCCAATCGTCCGAGCTCTCCGGCGGATTCGACGGATAGAGGTACGGCGTCAGGAGCCCGTTCGGAGCCGAGGCCGGAAAGCCCTTGAAGGAGTTGAAGTGCGCCACGCCGCCGCAGTCCATGGAGTACGGGTCGCAGCCGCCCGGCGGGATTCCGAGCGGACAGGACGGAGCCGCGAACGCGTCGTTCGGGTACTGCTGGGTCTGCCGCGGCCGCTCCTTGTCGTAGATGGCCGAGAACATGCCCTGGTTGTGACGGTCCGAGATCGAGCCCGCATCCGCCACGCCGTCGGCGTCGTTGTCGGGCGCGACCGGGCAGCCGGCGCTCGCCGTGGCGCACGAGCCCCAGGGCGGGTTGCCGTTCAACGAATCGTTGGACGTGTACGTGGGCGGCAGGTTGTAGAGGTCGCCGCGGACGTACTTGACCTGCACGCTCTGGATGAGAACGAGCGTCGGATCGGGATCGGCCTGCGGATCGTCGAAGCCGCGCATGAAGTTCGGCGTCGACGGCAGCGGGATCAGGTTCGGGGCGGCCGGGTCGCCCGGGCTGATGACGCCGTCGGCGTCGAGATCGACGAAGGCGCAGAGGCGCGTCGGATCATACGGGCACGCGCCGCACACGAGCTGTCCACCCCCGGTGTAGCTCGCCGGGATCCCGGGGCACGGGTTGGCCGGCGGCGGGGGCGGGGGCGGCGCCATCGCGAAGAGGCCGCGGATGGCCGGAGCGAGCCAGTTGGCGATCGCCGGCAGGAGGCTTGCCGCCGGCGCGTGGCCGCCGGGCAGCGTCGGGACGAGCGTCGGCGGGATCGTCGCCGTCGGGGGCGGGGTTCCCGTCGGAGTGTGGGACGGCGTGAGGCTCGGCGTGAACGTGCGCGTGGGCGTCCGCGTCGGCGTCCGGCTCGCCGTCCTCGTGTTCGTCGCCGTATTCGTCGAGGTATTCGACGGCGTGAACGTCAGAGTCCGCGTCGAGGTCGCCGTTCGGGTGCTCGTGGGCGTCCTCGACGGCGTGTTCGACGGCGTGAACGTCCGCGTGGACGTGTTCGTCCGGGTCGAGGTCGAGGTTCGCGACGGCGTGCGCGTCCGCGTCGCGGTGTTCGAAGGCGTGAAGGTTCGCGTGGACGTGAAGGTCCTCGACGGCGTGAACGTCCTCGACGGCGTGAGCGTCTGCGTGGCCGTGTTCGTACGGGTCGAAGTCGGGGTGTTCGTGAAGGTGTTCGTCCGCGTCGGGGTGTTCGACGCCGTATAGGTGATCGTCGGCGTGAAGGTGTTCGTCCGCGTCGGGGTCCTCGACGGCGTGAAGGTCCGCGTCGGGGTGTTCGACGGCGTAAAGGTCGCGGTGTGCGAGGGCGTGAGTGTCCGCGTGGGCGTCCTCGACGGCGTGAGGGTCTGGGTAAACGTCCGCGTGTTCGTCACCGTCGCCGTGTTCGTCCGCGTCGCCGTGTGGGACGGCGTGAGTGTAATGGTCGGCGTCTGCGTGTTCGTCGGCGTGCGCGACGACGTGGGCGTGTTCGTCCGCGTGAAGGTCGAGGTCGCCGTCGCCGAGGCGGACGGCGTATTCGTCGCCGTGCGCGTCGACGTGCGCGTGCGCGAGTTCGTCGGGGTCCTGGTGCTGGTCGGCGTGTTCGTGATCGTCGCCGTATACGAAGGAGTCGCCGTCGGCGCGGCCGGCGGTCCGTACTCATCCATCTCGACGACCATGAACGGGTCCGCGTAATTGCCCGAGACGACCTGCATCCGCAGCTCGTAGCCGGGCTTGGCCGGGCTGCGGTAGATGACGAGGCCTTCGTTCAGGCCGTGCGGCCCGAACGCGCCGCGCCAGATTCCGGGATCGGGCCCCGGGTACGGAAAGCGCGTGTCCGGGTTGGCCGGCGGGATCGTGTAGGGCGGGAGATCGGGCTGGCCCGGCGTCCCGTACATGTGCGGAACCTTGTGGCCGAACTGGAGAAACCGGCCCTGCTGGACGTCCGGGTACTGCGGAAAGACCGAAGCGATGCCTCCCGAAGGATCGATCGGGAAAATCGAGTCCGCGAAGTACATCCACTCGAGACCGCCGTTCTCGAGCGCATTCCCGGCGATCGTGGCGCCCCCGATCGGATACCCGATCGGCGGCTGGCTGCGCGAGACGTCGCCGACGCTGTTGTCGGCCGCGCCGAAGGTCTGCTGCGGGTTGCGGTAATACGAGAACGCCCAGTTGACGCCGGCCGTGTTCGTGAGCACCTGCCGAAGCACGCTCTTGGCGATGCCGAGCTTGGAGCCGACGGCCGTCACCGTACCCTCCGGGTAGATGAAGTCGTCCATGAACGCCGGCAGACGATAGACGTCCGAGAAGTCGTCGTTCATGGACGTCGACGAGTCCAGGATCAGAAGCACGTTCGTGTTCGCGCCGGAGTTGGCCTGCAGGAGCTGCCGGTCGTCCGGCCGCGCGGGCGCCGCCATCAGGAAGAGCAGGAGAAACGCGGCGGCCGCACGGTGCCGCGCGGCGAATCCCACGAGTCCCCGGGATGTCTGATGGTGGTGCATGGCGGTTCTCCTCAGAAAGGCAGCTGGCCGGGCAACGGCCCGGCTTCTACGTCGGCCACGAGAGCCTTGGAGTACTGGAGGAACGCGTCGTTCTGCGCGCCCGTCGCGCGGAGCTCGAAACCATAGAGGAACTGGGCCTGGTCGCCGGGCGCGTTTCCCTTGCACCCGAAACACAGGCGGCGGGAGATGCGTCCCGGATACGTGACGCGGACCTGGATGTCGTCGGTCCCGAAGAAGCCCGTGCCCGTCACGAACCGATGGCTCGGCATGTTGAAGAGGACGTTTCCGAAAAAGTTCGGCGCGGCCTTCGTGCCGAACTCCGGCCGCTGCAGAAACGTGGGCAGATCCGAGTTCATCTGGGCGGTGCCCCACCGCACGCCGGCATCGGACGAGTAAAAGCCCCGGTTGACCGACCACTCGTTGGCCGCGATGCGGGTCTCGGTGGAGGTGATCAGCATCAGCGCCATGCCGATGACCGTCAGGATCGCGAGAACGAGGATCGCGACGACGAGCGCCGCTCCCCGTTCTCCGTTCTTGGCCGACTTCTGTGAGCGCATGTTCATCCCTGGAAAGCGAAGTTGCGGAGGTTGATCTTGAGCGTCTGGATGCGGCGGCGGAAGTTGCCGGGCGTGACCGGCGTGGCCGTCGAGTTCATGATCTTGTAGCCCTGGGCCGCCGGTCCCTTGTAGGTCGGATCCGAGTCCCGCGACTTGGCGAGGAGCGAGATCATCACGGCATGCAGGCGCGGACAGTGGATCGCCAGGGGAATGCCGGAGTGGCTCGGGTCGAAGGGATTCTGCTGCTGAAAGTCGACGTCGAGGGGCACGCTTTCTCCGTCCACGTTCGGTCTCCACTCGTCGCAGCCGCCCGTCGTCGAGAAGTTCGGATCCGGGTCATCGGCCGTCGGGGCGCACCCGCCCGCCGTCGACCGGGTGACCGCAAAGTCGCCGTCGGCGTCGATCCCGTAGGAGACCTGCATGTCCTCGACGTCGTCGGCCAGGCGCGTCACTTCGAAGGCATCGCCCCGGCGCAGGCCCTGCGCCAGGAACGGATGCAGCCCCGCCGCGTCCGTGTCCGGATCGGTCGTCACGAAGAAGAGGACGTCGTCGAGGATTCCGGCGCGCTTCAATTCCGTGATGGGAACCGCGTCCTGGGACCCGCCGTTCGAGGGCATCTCGACGTTGAAGCGCGGGCCGATGGTTCCGCCGAAGTCCACGTTGCCGAAGGTGTTGCTCGACACCAGTTGCGTCGGCGCCGTGATCAAGCCGACGTTGTACGGCGGCTGCGGGTACCTCTGGATGCCGAGAGGAGGCCCCGAGTCGCCGCAGGCGTGGAGCTCGTTCTTGCCGTCCTCGACGATGACCAGCATCGGCTGCGCCGAGCTCGCGCCCGTCGTGTAGGCGTCGATCGCCGCAAACTGCGGCCGGTTCGTGGCGTCGTTGTTGACGTGCTGGCCGGTGAACGTGTTGCCGATGACCGGCAGGGCCGTCAGCGCCTGCGTGCCGGTGCAGGGAGCGCAGCCGGATGAGCCGTCGTAACCGATGAGGGGCGAGAACAGGACGCCCCGCACCTCGATCATGTCGGTCCCCGTGCGGACGGCCCAGACCTTGCCGTTGGTATCGGTCACGGTGACGCCGGACGCGTTGTCGTAGGAGGCGCCCGCCGGAGCGATTCCCGGCAGCCCCTGGTCGTTGTGGTTCAGGACCGACTGCGTCACGTAGAGGCCGCCGGCGCCGGCCATGCGGATGGCGCGGGTCATCTGGTAGATGCCGTACCGGACCGAGCCCTGTGCGTCGGCGACGTCGGTCTCGTTCTTATTGATCCGCGCGCCGGCGTCGAAGACCGCGAGCAGGCCGACCATGGCCGTCAGCAGCAGCAGGGACACGACGATCATTTCGACGAGCGTGAAACCGCTGTTCGAGCGGCGGGCGGGGGCAGGCGCGTGCGAGGTCTTCACGTCAGTTCACGTTGTTGACGGGGTCGGGGTTCTTCAGGAACCCGGTGACCTGCGCCGTCCGCTGGCCGATGCCGAGGGCCGTGCCGCCGTTGTTCGAGGACACGGTCACGTCGATGCGCTTGAACTCGTACGGGACTCCCGGTCCGACGTCGGTCAGCGTGTAGGCCGAGCCCGAGACGCCGCCGGTGCTGCGGTAGTGCGCGACCGTGTACGTCCGCGTCAGCGGGTTGACGATCGTCGAGGGCAGAATGCCGGTCGCCGGATCCGGCAGGAAGGCCGGCAGGTCGTTGGTGTGGGTCCCGACCGTCAGCTGCGCATCCGTGACCGGGAGGTTCATGAGCTGCTCGAGGCGATCGCGCGCGAGGTTGTGGATGCTCGTGTACTCGTTGCCGGCATAGTTGGATCGGACACTCGCGATGAAGAGCGGAGCGATCCCGAGAAGGATGATGCCGAGCAGCGCCACGGCGATCAGCATCTCGACGAGAGTCAGGCCGGCTTCCCGGCGATTGCGAGGTTTCGTCATTGCCAGTTCGTGGGAGTGACGACCACGATCCGGCCGTTGGGCCACGCCTGGATCGTGATCTGGTTGGGAGTCGGGGCCCCGACGGGTCCCCGCAGGACGTACTCCCACGCGCCCGGCGTGGGATTGGGAGTGGGGGCCATGTCGATCCGACCGTCGCCGCTGAACGTGACGACGCCGCTCGCCGCGACCGGAGTGGCGAACAGGAGCGCCGCGTCCGCGGGAAGCTTGATGTGCGCCGGCACCACCGTCGGCGTCGGCGCCGGAGGCGGAGGCTCGATCGTGGTCAGCTCGATCGGCGACGTGTTGTCGATCGTGACGCTGACCGGCTGATTGCGCTTGACCGCTTTCATGCGGGCCGCGAGAAGCGTCGTCTGGACCTCGAACGCGGCGCTCTTCAGCTTGTTGCGCTGGGCGTACTTGTAAAACCATGGAACGGCGATCAACGAGAGAATCCCCATGATCGCGAGCACGACCAGCAGCTCGATGAGCGAGTAGCCGCGATCCTTCCCGAGAGGCCTAAGCGGAGACATAGCAGCGGATGTCAGAGCGATTCCCATGCCCACCTCCCCGACTGACTGTTAAACCGCATATTTACAATAGGATAGCAGCCTGGACCGTCGCCTGGAAGGCCGAAGTGCGTCGAGTTTTCGTTACCGCAGGTAACAGTTGCCGGGGGTCGGTCTGCCTTCTCGACTCGCGCGCCTCGAGTCCCTAAACTGAGATCACATTGAATTTCCATGTGGCCCACTAAGCGCAGGGCTCCGGGACCGGAGGCGCTGCTCGGGAAGCTGCACGCGCGCGGCTGGCGCAACGACGCCGAACGCGACGAGCTGCTGAAGGCCGTGGCGGCCGCTCCGGAGCTCGAGGCCGAGGACGTGGCGTGGCTCGCGGTCGATTCGGACGTGGCGCTGCGGCAGGCGGGCCTGTCGTTTCTCAAACGATTTCCCTACGAGGCGGTTTCGACGGCGATCTTCCCGTTTCTCTCCGCCAAGGCGGAGCCCGTCCGCCGCCAGGCGATGCAAAGCCTCGAGACACTGGCCGGCGGAAATTTCTTCGAGCGTCTCCAGGGGTTTCTCGGCAACCCCGATCCCGTCGTCGTCCACGCCGCGCTCGACTACCTCCGCAAGAACCCGAACGAGCGGGCGCTGCCCTGGATCGCGCGGACGATGACGTCCGGGGCCGCGCCGGCCGTCCGCAAGAAGGCCTTCGCGATCGCGGAGGCGATCTCCTCGGCGCGGGTCGCAACGATCGCGCTGCACGCGCTCGACGACGACGACGAGGATCTGCGCTTCCGCGCCGTGCAGGTCCTGGCGAAGTATCCGGACGAATCGCACATCGGACCGTTGCTCCAGCACTGCCGCAACGACTCGCATCGCGTCCAGGACGCCGCCATCGCGGCCCTCTCGCCGCTGCTGGCGAAGTCCCAGGCCCGCAACGACGAGGTTCTCCCGCTCCTGTCCGACGCCAATCCGAAGGTCCGCCAGCTCGCCTCGCGGATCGTCGCGACCCAGGATCCCGGCTCGATCGCCGACGCGTTTCTCCGGACCTTCCGGACGACCTATGGGCCGGCCAAGGATCGGGCGGTCGAGGCGCTGCGGGAGCTCGGACCGGAGTTCATTCGGGCGTTCCTGGAGCGGGATCGGAGCGCCGACCCCGTCGAATCGGCCCTCGCGGTCTCGATCGCGGTGACGATCCGGTCCCCGGAGGCGGTTCCCCACTGCATCCGATTCCTGACCTCCGACGACTGGTGGCTGCGCGATCGGGCCGCGCTCGCTCTCGCCGAGATCCGCGACGAGTCGGCGCTGCCCCACCTGCTCCAGATGCTCCAGGACCCCGAGTCGGGCCTTTCGGCCGCGGCCGCGCTGGGGACGTGGGGAACGCCGAAGGCGCTGCCCGGACTCCTCGAGGCTTACAAGCAGGCCGACGCGCAGAAGGACCTTCGCCTCGAGATCCTCGACGCCTTTTCCCGGATCGAGGATCCCCGGACCGGACCGCTGCTTCAGAAGATCGCGCAGGTGGATCCGGATCCGCTGGTGCGCGACAAGGCCTCGCGGCTCTTCGAGGCGAAGGCCGGAGCCGCGGCCGGAGTGACGGCCGGCGGAAGGGAGTTCACACCCTTCGATTTCGCGGCGAACCCGAAGCCCTCGCTGCGGGACCTGATGCGGCACGCCCGGGCCGTCGGGGCCTCCGACCTCCACCTCTCGACGGGCACGGTGCCGCAGATGCGCCTCCACGGCCGTCTCGGTCCGCTCCCCCTCCCCGACCCGAGCCCGGAGCAGATGGACGAGTGGCTCGCGCCGATGCTCGGAGACGGCCGCGCGGAGCAGCTCGCCGAGCGGCGGCAGCTCGACTTCTGCCACAAGGATGCGGATCTCGGCCGCTTCCGCGCCAACGTCTTCTTCCAGCGCAAGGGCATCTCGGCCGTGATGCGGCTCGTGCCCTTCGAGATCCCGAACCTGCGCGACATCGGTCTGCCCGAGAGCGTATGGGAGATCACGACGTACTCGCAGGGCCTCGTTCTCGTCACCGGACCGGCGGGCTGCGGAAAAACGACGACGCTCGCCGCCCTCGTGGACCGCGTCAACGAGACGCAGCGCGGCCACATCCTGACCGTCGAGGACCCGATCGAGTACGTGCACGCGAACAAGGAATCGCTCGTCAACCAGCGCGAGATCCCGAGCCACTCGCCGTCCTTCGCGAAGGCCCTCCGCCAGTCGCTGCGCGAGGACCCGGACGTGATCCTCGTCGGAGAGATGCGCGACCTCGAGACGATCTCGCTCGCGATCACCGCCTCGGAGACGGGACACCTGGTGCTCGCGACGCTGCACACGACCACGGCCTCCTCGACGGTGGATCGCATCATCAACGCCTTTCCGCCGGATCAGCAGGGACAGATCCGCATGATGGTCGCCGACTCCCTGAAGGCGGTGATCTCGCAGTCCCTCCTGCCGCGGCGGGACGGCAGCGGGCGCGTGGCGGCCTTCGAGATCCTGCGCAACACGCCGAACGTGGCGGGGCTGATCCGCGACGCCAAGACCTTCCAGCTGCCGAGCGCCATGCAGACGGGCAGCGCCGCGGGCATGCAGCTGATGGACGGCGCCCTTCTCCAGCTCGTCCATGATGGAGCGGTCGAGCCGCGGGCGGCCTACGACCGCGCGCAGCGCAAGGAGGCCTTCGAGCCCTTTCTCGCGGCCGAGGAAGGAGGCTCCGCGTGAGCGCCGAGGCCGCCGCCCGCCCGGCCGGCGGCGACGCGAACCGGATCGACCGGTTCCTGGCCATTCTCCCGAAGAGGAGCGGCTCGGACCTCCACCTTTCGGTGGGCTGCCCGCCGATCGTCCGCATCGACGGCGAGCTCGAGCGCATGCGCTATCGCGCGCTGACCGAGGGCGACTTCTTCAACCTCCTCGGACCGATCACGCCGCCCCGGCTCTGGGAGGCGTTCCACGCTTCCGGAGACGTCGACTTCGCCTACCAGATGGGACAGCAGGCCCGCTTCCGCGTCAATCTCCTCCGCCAGGAGCGAGGCTCGGCCGCGGTCCTGCGGCTGATCCCGTCGAAGGTGCCGACCGCCGAGGATCTCAACCTGCCGGCCGCGGTCGCCGCGCTCTACGCCGTGCGCCGCGGCCTCGTCCTGGTGACCGGCCCGACCGGAAGCGGGAAGTCCACGACGCTCGCGGCGCTCCTCGACCGCATGAACAAGCGCCTGGCCCACCACGTCATCACGATCGAGGACCCGATCGAGTTCGTCCACACCAACGACAAGTCCATCTTCACCCAGCGCGAGATCGGGCCCGACGTGCCGAGCTTCGCCGACGGGGTCAAGGCTGCCATTCGCGAGGACCCCGACTGCCTGCTCGTCGGCGAGATGCGCGACCTCGAGACGATGCGCATGGCGTTGACCGCGGCGGAAACCGGCCTGCTGGTGTTCGCGACCGTCCACACGAACTCCGCCGCGAAGGCCGTGGATCGCATCATCGATGCCTTCCCCGCGGCCGAGCAGGAGCAGGTGCGCATCGTGCTGTCCGAAGCGCTCCGGGGCGTCGTGGCCCAGCAGCTCCTGCGCAAGAAGGGCGGCGGCCGTGTCGCGGCCCACGAGATCCTGCTCGGCTCGTCCGCGCTCTCCAACTCGATCCGGGAAGGAAAGACCTCGCTCATCAACAACCAGATCGCGACCGGCAAGTCGAAGGGAATGATCGCGATGGATCAGACCCTGACCGAGCTCGTCAAGAACGACGTCGTCGAGCCCGGCGAGGCGCTCGAGCGCGCGCTCGACAAGGAGACGTTCAAGGGGATGATCGCGAACCTGAAACGGCCCGTTACGCCGCAGGGATCCTCAGCGTAAAGAGCGCTCCTCCTCCCGGGCGGTCGGTGACGTCCACCGTTCCGCCGTGGAGCTCGGCGATGCGGGCCACGATCGCCAGGCCGAATCCGGAGCCGCGCGGCTTCGAGGAATAGAACGGAAGGAAGATCCGCTCGCGCTCGGCGGATTCGACGCCGGGGCCGCGGTCGCCGACCGAAAGCGTCGTCTCCCGCGCGCTTCGGCCGCCCGCGAGGGCGATCGCGTCCGGCTCGCCGCGGCGCTCGTCCGGGGTCGCCTCCACGGCGTTGCGCAGGAGGTTGACGAGGGCGCGGCGCAGCAAAACGGCCGACCCGGCGGCCTCGGGAAACTCGCCCGACCGCGCGATCGAGAGGCCGGGGTGGGCGCGCTCGGTCTCGGCCGCGGCGGCCTCGGCCACTTCGGCGAGGTCGATCGCCTCGGGAGCGAAGCTCTCCGGGCGCGCGAACAGCAGGAAGTCGTTCGTGACCCGGCTCATCTCCTGCGCTTCCTGGCGGATCGCGCGAACGTATTCCGAGGAACGCTCCGGATCGTTCGACCGCAGGGCGAGATCCGCGAACCCGTCGATCGCGGCCGCGGCGTTGCGGAACTCGTGGGCGGCGCCGGCGGAAACCTGGCCGAGGTCGGCCAGATGGCGGGCGAGCGCCACGCGGCCCTCGAGCTCGCGGATCTCCGTCAGGTCGGAAAAGAGCGCGACCGCCCCGAGGAAGCGCCCGTCCGCTCCTTCGGCCGGCGTCGCCGTCACGCCGAGCACGCGCTCGCCGGCCGCCGCGCGGCGCCAGGCGACCTCCTGCCGGCCGGCGACCGATCGCCGCGAGAGCACCTGCTCGACGAGGGCGCGAAACTCCGGGGCCTCCGCGAGCGCCCTCTCGTAGGCCTCGCCCCGGACCTCACGGCCGAGCTTCAGGATCTCGCGGCCGGCGTCGTTCAACTCCACGACGCGCCCCTCCGGATCGACCGAGAGCAGCCCCGTCGGCAGGTTCTTCGAGAGGGTCCGCGCCGCCGTTTCGAGGTCGTCGGCCCGCTCCTTCTCGCGCCGGGCCAGCCGCTCGAGCTCGCGCTCCTTGTCGTGCAGCGCCGCGATCGTCGCCTCGAAACGCGTGATCACGAACTCCCTCTCGTCGCCCGACTCGCGGAGCGCCGCCGGCGCGCCGCCGGCCGCCGCGAGGAGCCGGTCGTAGGGCTTCAGCAGCGAGCGCAGATAGAGCGCGGCGAGGATCGCGAGCGCGACGCCCGCGGCCGGGATGAAGACCGACAGGCGCCGCGCGGATTCGCGCAGGACGCCGCCCGGTCCCGGCTCGAGGGCAAGCACGAAGTAGCGCTTTTCGGTCGCGAAGGTCGACAGCACGAGCGGGGGGTTCGAGCGCCACGCGTGCTCGATGCGGCCGGGCGCGGGCCTCTGGTCGAGCACGAGCGGCGCCTCGACCGGACCCGGTCCCATGGCGCGCAGCCGCCGGCCGGCCGCGTCGTAGAGCGCGATGTACGCCACGTCGGGCTCGAGCGTGGCGCGTTCCATCGTCTCGTCGCCGGCGTCGCCCCGCCCGGTCGACAGGGCGACGCGGCGGAGGATCTCGCCCGCGCGGCGCTCGGCTTCCCCGGTCCCCCAGTCCACGGCGGAGCGAAAGAACCGCAGCGTCAGGAGGTTCAGGAACAGGATCAGGAGCAGCGCGACCCACAGGAAGAGCCGCGATTCCCGGCGGAACGTGCGCGGGACTTCGACGCCGTCGGAGGTCCGGTTCGTCACGGCCAGAGCGCCCGGTAGCGGGCAAAGAGGGGATCGGCGAAGAACCATGCGCCGATCGCGCCGAGGGCGAGGAACACACCGAAGGGAAGGCGCATCTTGCCGTCTGCCCCGCGCGCGAGCATCAGGCCGATTCCGACGACGCTGCCCGAGAGAGACGCCGCGAAAACGGTCACGAGCACGCCGATCGGGCCGAGGAGAGCTCCGACCATCCCGAGCATCTTCACGTCGCCGAGACCCATTCCCTCCTGGCCCGCGATCTTCTCGTAGAGAAAGGCGAGCAGGAAGAGCCCGCCGGCGCCGAGCGCGGCCCCGAGGAGCGCGGAGACGGGCGTCCGCCGGACCGATCCGAAGGAAAGCGCGAGGCCGACGGCGATGCCCGGCAGCGTGATCGCATCCGGAAGGATCTGGAATTCTGCGTCGATCGAAAGCAGCGCGAGCCCGGCCGAGACGAGAAAGGCTCCGGTCAGAAAGTCGCACCAGCTCGGGGCGACGCGGAAGACCGCGAGCCACAGCACGGCGTTCGAGAGCTCGAGCGCCGGATAGCGGACCGAGATCGGCGCGCGGCAGGAACGGCAGCGTCCGCGGAGCACGAGCCAGGAAACGACCGGCACGTTGTCGTAGGCCGCGATCGGGGCGCCGCAGGCGGGACAGCGGGAGCCCGGAAAGGCGACCGACTCGTCGCGCGGCAGCCGATGCGCGACGACGTTCAGGAAGCTGCCCACGACGAGGCCCGCCACGCCCGCCGCGGCCAGGCCGAACGTCGAGAGCTGCAGGAAGGGGGTCACACCCTCCGCCCGACGGGCTCCCCCGCGTACCAGGCGCCGGCGAGCACGAGCGCGGCGAGCCCCGAGACCGCGAGGCCGATCGCGAACGACCGCGGACGGTATCGGAACACGACGCGGTGCGTCCCGGCGGAGAGCGCCACGGCGCGGAAGAAGCCGTCGGCGCGCAGGATCGGCAGCCGGCGGCCGCCCTCCTCCGCGATCCATCCGGGATAAGCGAGGTCGGTCAGCACGAGGAGGCCGCCATAGCTCGCGGTGACCTCCGCGACGACGCGCTCCGGAGCGTCCTCGGCGAGGCGCGCGAGGAGCATGGGATGAGGATCGCCGGGGCCGGGGTCGGGAATCGGACGGCGATCGAGCAGGACTTCCCGAGTCAGGTCCACCTGGCCGGAGGCGATGCGGCTCCAGGCGCGCCGCGCATCCGGCTCGATCGCATAGCCGCGCAGGTAGGACAGGCGCGGCCGATAGGGCGCGAGCGGCGCGCGGAAAAAACCGCCGACCTCTCGCGAGGGGAGCCGCGCGGGGCGAAACGGGCTCCACAGCAGGCGTCCGCCGGCGGCGCCCGCGGGCATCGCGTCCTCGGCGTCTCCGATCGATGCGGCGATCGATGCCGCCGCGGCCGTCGGCAGCGGCGAGGCGGTCCGGACGGTCGGTACGCGGCACGTGAGGTTCGTGTAGCCGAGAAGGGCCGCGCGCTCGCGCTCGAGCATTCCGGCGTCGAAGCGTCCGTCGCGGAGGACCCATCGCCACAGCGCGTCCATGGGCGGCGTCACGACGCGTCCCGCGATGCCGGAGAGCGCGGCGGCCGGCTCCGGGCAGCGAATCACCGCGGCCTCCGGGGCGAACGTCGGAAGCCCGGCGAGCGCCAGGGCGAGGGCGCCGACGAGCGCCGCCGCGGCGGCTCCCGAGAGCGCCGCTCCGGCCGCCGGCCGCTTTCCGAGCCCGAGCGCCGCGAGGCCCAGCGCCGCCGCGCCCACGCCGCAGCAGAGCCGGATCGGGAAGGCCGCGGGCATAAGGGCCGCGAGCGCGAGGGCCGCCACGGCGAGGAGCCCGAGGACCGCCCGGGACCGCGCGTCGCCCGGCGAGAAGCGCAGGCTGTCCACGCCGAGCCCCGAAAGCATGGCGACGCCGAAGGAGGTCCAGACGAGGCCCTTGGCCGGATAACGGATCCGGTCGAGCGGAGGAAGGCTGCGCAGCCACAGGCCCGGCGGAGCCTTCGCCGCCAGGACGATCCCGACCGCGGCCACGATCGCCAGCAGGAGCGCGAGACGACGGCGATGATCTTCTCGAAAGGCGGCCGCGGCCGCGACGAGGGCAAACGGCGGAAGGAACAGCGTCGCGAGATAGGCGCCGCCGAAAGAGGCCGGCGTGAAACCGAACAGCGACGCCGCGTCTCCGAGTCCGAGCGCGCCGGTCTCGCGTTCGGCCGCCGGCAGCGGCTCCCGGCGATCGGAATGGGCCGCGAGCTCCGCCATCGGCACGATGACCCACCCGGCGAGTGCCAGCCCGAGCGCGGCGGCCGCCGCGAACCGGCGCACCCGCCGGCCGGCCGGAGGCGGTGCGGGAGGCTCGGGAAATTCGGGGCGCGGGCGCCACGCGAGCGCCGCGGCGAGCACGAGCGTGGCCCCGGAAATCTCCGGGCTGCCGGCCATCGCCTGGAACCCGATGAGGAGGGCGAAGCCGAGCACGTCGCGGCGGCGGAGAAAACCGGCCCGCGCGATCGCCGCGGCCGCGGGCACGTAGGCCCAGGCCCCGAAGTGGTTCCAGTACACCGAGAGCGAGGCGGCGAAACCCGACGCCGCATAGACCGCCGCGCCGAAGAGGGCGCCGGCATCGGAGACGTTTTCCTGCTTCAGGAAGCGGCGGGCGCCCCACGCCGCCAGCGCGTAGTGAAAGAGCAGGAAGAGGCCGCCGGCGAGCGCCGCGGACGGCAGCAGGAAGAGGAGCGTGGGCGGGTAGAAGGCGCCCGACTGCCCGTTGGCGAGCCAGGGCTCGCCGGCCCCGGACAGCGGGTTCCAGAGAGGGATGTCTCCGGCACGCAGGCGAGACGCCGTGTAGAGCTTCAGGGGGTAGAAGAAGTCTCCCTGGTCCCGGAACGAGGGCGCGCGGCCCGAAAGGAGCGCCGGCCGCAGCCACAGGACGGCCGGAACGAGCGCCGCGACCGCCGAGATCCCGGAGGCGAGCCGACGGCCGAGCTGCACGCCTGATTCTAACGCGGCGCTTCGATTCCCAACGCTCGTCCGCGGCCTCGAGTCGCCGCCGCGGCGGCGACGCCGCTGCGACGAAAATTTCGGTTCTGTCTTCGTAGGGGCGGCCCTTGCGGCCGCCCGAGGGCGGAGGCTCTAGTACTGCGTCCCCTCCGGCCACTGGATGAAGCTGCCGTTCGAGTAGACGATGTCGTCGTTGAAGTTGGTCGTCGTGCCGCAGAAGATGGTGGAGGTCGTGCCGTTGCGGCCGAGCGAGCGGATCCGGTATTCGTTCGTGCCCACGTTGATCGCGTAGCGCAGGAAGTGGCCCCAGCCGTCGAAGAGCGGCGGCTGGGAGATGTAGGTCGGCGAGAGGTTCGTGAACGAATCGGTCGCGAGAGTGTTCTCCGTGCCGTTCGTGAAGGCTCCGCCGTTGCACGAAGCCTGAGGGTACGAGCTGTTGTCCACCGCGTAGGCCTCGATGGCGGTCGCGAGAGCGCGCACGTCGCTCATGGTCCGCTTCTGCTTGCCGCGCTGCACCGCGTTCAGAAGGTTCGGAATCGCAATCGCCGCCAGGATGCCGATGATCGCGATGACGATCAGGAGCTCGATCAAGGTAAAACCGGATTGCCGCCTGTTCATGGGCTCGCTCCTTGACTCGAGCCTTTCCACCGCAAACCACGGGCCAAATGGCGTCGTCTCAAACCGTTTCGTTTCAGCGACTTGGACCGCCATTCCAGGAGCCGCCCGACGAAAGGTGTCACCTCCGCCGGCTCCGGCTGACACGCCGTGCACACGGCAAAACAATAAAAACGGCCCCGTTTTCACGGGGCCGTTTCCGAATCCGATTCGGGGAAGCTCAGTACTGGGTGCCTTCCGGCCACTGCAGGAACGTGCCGTCGGCATAGATGATGTCGTCGTTGAAGTTGGTCGTCGTCCCGCAGTTGACCGTCGAGTTGACCACGTTGTCGCGCCCGTTCGAGCGGATCGCGTACTCGTTCGACCCGGTACCGAGCGCGTACGCCATGTAGTTGCCCCAGCCATCGGTCTTCGGCGGCTGCGCGATGTAGGTCGGCGTCAGGTTCGTGAACGAGTTGGTCGCCAGCGTGTTGTACGTGCCGCTGGTGAAGAGACCCGGGTTGCAGGCCGCGGCCGGATACACGTTGTTGTCGACCGCGTAGGCCTCGATCGACGTCGCCAGGGCGCGCATGTCGCTCATGGTCCGCTTCTGCTTGCCGCGCTGCACCGCATTCAGAAGGTTCGGAATCGCAATGGCCGCCAGGATGCCGATGATCGCGATGACGATCAACAGCTCGATCAGAGTAAAACCGGACTCCCGCTTCTTCATCTCTTCTCCTTCTAATGAAAATTCGGTCATTTTTGACGCAAGGGTCGCGCCAGCCGCGCACATCATCGAACCCATTGATACGCAGTGAGTTACTCACGGTGTTTGCGATGGATAGCGACGAAAAGTGTCACAGATCACAATTGGGGACTGACACTCGAGGGCTGTGAGGGGAGAACGGCCGGCAAACGGGCGGCAATAAAAACGGCCCCGTTTTCACGGGGCCGTTTCCGAATCCGATTCGGGGAAGCTCAGTACTGGGTGCCTTCCGGCCACTGCAGGAACGTGCCGTCGGCATAGATGATGTCGTCGTTGAAGTTGGTCGTCGTCCCGCAGTTGACCGTCGAGTTGACCACGTTGTCGCGCCCGTTCGAGCGGATCGAGTAGTTGTTGGACGCCCCGTCCAGCGCATACGCCATGTAGTTGCCCCAGCCATCGGTCTTCGGCGGCTGCGCGATGTAGGTCGGCGTCAGGTTCGTGAACGAGTTGGTCGCCAGCGTGTTGTACGTGCCGTTGGTGAAGAGACCCGCGTTGCAGGCCGCGGCCGGATACACGTTGTTGTCGACCGCGTAGGCCTCGACCGACGTCGCCAGGGCGCGCATGTCGCTCATGGTCCGCTTCTGCTTGCCGCGCTGCACCGCATTCAGAAGGTTCGGAATCGCAATGGCCGCCAGGATGCCGATGATCGCGATGACGATCAACAGCTCGATCAGAGTAAAACCGGACTCCCGCTTCTTCATGGACGCCCTTCCTTTCTCTCGACTCGATTGTTCAATGATTCGGCCTTCTCAAAGGCAAGGTTGGAGCCAAGTCGGAAGGTTCGGTAAGTCCTGTTCCTGCAAAGGATTGGCTCCGTCATCGAAAGCCATTCCGCCGTTTTCTGTCACCCGCGCCGAAACAGCCCTGACACTAGTTAGCGGCCGGAGGGTGAGTCGCGAACTCCTCCAGGATGTCGGCGTACAGGGCCACTCCGGCCAGGTAGTCGTGCAGGTAGATGCGCTCGTCGTTGCCGTGGCGGCGGGCCGCGTCGGTGATGTTGGTCGGGATGGAGGCGTACCCGTACGCGGGAATCCCCCGCTTCCGGAGCAGGATCGAGGTCGTGTATCCCCCGAACGTGGGGACGGGGCCGAACGGAACCCCGGGGAAGTGGGCCTCGGTGACCCGCTCGAGCAGATCGGTGAACGGCGTCGGGTACGGGCTCGCGACCGTGATCTCGCTCCACGAAGACTCGACGACTCCCGCGCCGGAGCGCTTCGCGTCCTCGACGATCGGCGCGAGGTACAGCGCCGGATCGACCCCCGGGGGCGTGGAAATCGTCAGGAGCCTGCGGGGACGGCCCGGCGTCTCGGGATTCACGTAGATCGGCGACCAGTTGAGCCTCGGCTCGAGAAACGACCCGTAGCGGTCGGGAAGGATCGCGAGCTCGGCCGGATCGCGCACGACGCGGTCGAGGTGCCGCAGGGGGTCCGTGAGCGGTGAGGGCAGGTGCTCGGCGAGGAGGTTGAATCCCTCGACGACGTGGGGATGCGGCGTCACGGGCGGGGCGTGCAGCTTCGGCCATCGCGCGGCCAGCGCGTCGAGCGGCGCGTTGCCGGCGGCATCGAGCTCCGCGAACGCGTATCCCGCCTGCAGAGTCTCGAGGCCCCAGAAGCGGACGTCCCGGATGATCACCTCGGTCGTACCGCCCTCGTTGAGCACCTCGCCGACGTCCCGAAAGAAGTCGGGACGGTGATCGAGGAGCCAGCGCGCACCCCACTTCTGGCCGACTTCCTCGTCGGCCTCGGCGAGAAAGAGGACGTCCCGCTCGGGCACGATGCCCTTCAGGCGCAGCGAGCGCATCGCCAGCGCCTGGGCGAGAGCCAGCGACTTCATGTCGTACGCCCCTCGCCCGTACAGGTATCCGTTCTTGATCCGGCCCTCGAACGGGGCCGCTTCCTTCCAGAACTGGGGAAATGCCTCGACGACGTCGATGTGGTTCAGCAGCAGGAGCGCCCCGCCGCGCGTCTTGCCGGGCAGCCGCGCGAGCAGGTTGCAGCGGTTTCCCTCCGGGCACACGATCTCGGTCTCGATGCCGTCGCAGTCGAGGATCCGCTTCAGGAACTCGGCGCCCTCGCGCTCCCCGCGCGACGGCCGCGTATCGATGCGGACGTAGTCGCGCAGGAGCCTGACGGGCTCCTCGCGCAGCCACTCGGAGGCCGGACGCTTGAGGTCCGCGACCTCCTGCGGGGTGATCGGCGGGGGTGTCCGCCGGCACGCTCCGGCGGCGATCAGCATGAGCACGGAAGCGAGGCGGCGGATCTTCACGGCGCGACCGGCCTCTTCCGGGTCGCGGCGAGGAGGAACAACGCCGCAGCGCCATAGAGGAGCGGGCCGAAGCGCGAGACCGGCCAGCCCGGGATCTGCTCCTGCCAGTCCACGCGGTGCCGGCCGGCCGGAATCGGCACCGCGGTGAAGGCGAGGTCGGCCGGGACGGTCTCGACCTCGACACCGTCCACGCGGACCTCGCGGTAATCCCAGTACGCCCTCAGGACGAAGAGCCACGTCGGCTCGGTGGTCTCGGCCTCGATCTGGAGGCGCGACGGCGTCCGGCGCAGGACCTGGACTCGCCCCGGCGCCGCCGTCCCGTCCCGGCGCCGCCCCGTTTCGAGCAGGAGGGCGCCGGGCGCGACGTTCCCGATCTGCGAGGCCGCGTCCACCGCGCTGACCTCCTCCCGCCACGAGGTGGCGAGGCGCACGTCGGGAAACGGCTGCTCGTGCACGTCCCAGTCCTGGGCCGCGTTGCCGCCGAAGCGGTGGTAGCCCGGCAGCGGCTTCTGGTCCGGAGACCGGACGCACCACTTGAGCGCGAAGGCGCCGAAGAACGATCCGGCGTCGGGAAACGCGGAGGCGAAGCCCGAGATCTTGCGGAGGCTCTCGATGCGCGCGAGGTCTCCCTCGTCGAAGTCGTAGTTGAAGACCATGCCCCGGCCCCACAGCAGGGGCGTGTCGTGGACCCACTGCTGCCTCGCGATCTCCCAGCTGTCTCCGTACTGGGTGTTTCGAGGCGCGGTGACGGGCCGGTAGATCTCGGCGCCGAGCGTGCGATACGCGCCTTCCGGATCGAGGCGCGTGATGAGCCTCGCGAAGCGAGTCGGCCCGAGGGCCGCGGCCTCGGGCGCCGTGCGGGCGATCGGCCGCGTGGCGGCGATCGGAATGAACGTCAGCAGCACGGCCGCCGCCTTTCGTCCTCCGGGCCGGCGCGCGATCTCGAGCGCGATGAGCGTGGCGACCCAGAGGAGGCCGGCCGCGGCCAGCGCGGGAGGCAGCGACACGGCGGCGCGGCCTGGAAGGGGCGCGTACCCGCCGATCAGGCGGCTCGCGAGCCGTCCCGCGCCGGCGGGCCAGAGCGCCGCCGCGCCCGCCGCGGCCGTGAGAGCGACCGCGATCCCGAGCATGCCTTTCGGCCGTTTCCGCGCGGCATAGACGTCGAACCCGCGGGCGGCGACGATGGCCAGGGCGAGCGTGAGCGCGACCGCGAACTTCTCCGGATTGCGCAGCGGCAGAGGCGACTTCCAGTTTCCCCAGGCGCCCGGCAGCAGGGCCGGGACGACCGAAACCGCGAGGGTGAGCAGCAGGAGCGAGCGCGCGAAGCGCAGCCCCGCGGACTTCGAGCGCCAGAGGGTTCCCACCGCGACGACCGGAAGGATTCCGCAATACAGCGTCTCGAAGAGGCCCATGCCCCGATAGTTGTGGACGGGGCCTCCCCACAGCTCGAAGGCGTCCAGCCGCCACACCGGACCGAACGGATACGGCACGACGAGCTCGAGCAGCCTCCAGGGCGAGATCGAATAGAGCATCGTGTTGGAGAGCTTCATCCCGAGTACGCCGCGATTGGTCTCCGGGATCCAGAGCGCCGTCGCGAAGATCTGGGGCGCCGCGGCGAGGACGGCGAGACCGACCGCGGCGGCGGTTCGGAGCAGAGCCTGCGCGCCGGCCGGCTCCTCCTCGAGCGCCGACCACAGCGCGGCGCAGACGATCGCGATCGCGATCGTGAACACGTCCCCGGCGAGCATGTCGAGCGCGAAGAGGAACGAGAGAACCACCGCGCCCCGGACCCCCCGGCCTCGGCGCAGCTGCCAGAGGATCCACGGCAGCAGCGTCATTCCCGGATGGATGTGAGGGTAGAAGCACTCGGAGACGGAAACGCCGCCGAAGACGAACGTCACGGCGCCGAGCCAGCAGCCCTCGCGCGACACCCCGAGCGAAGACAGGAGCAGGATCATGCCGATTCCGCCGAGCGCCCAGTGCAGCAGGGGAACGACCCGCAGCAGCAGCGGGAACGGCAGCCTCGAAAACAGGATGCGCAGCGGATAAAAGGCGCCGACGTTGGGGTTCGACGCGAGCGGTCGGCCTCCCGAGATCTCGGGAGTCCACGCGGGCAGCTCGCCCCCCTGCCAGCCGTCGTGGACGGATTTCTCCATCGGGATGTTGTAGGCGATCAGGTCCCGGCCGGTGAAGACGCGGGGAAAGAACAGCGGATCGGCGTAAATCGCGACGACGAGCACCGCGAAGAGCAGATACGGCGCCGAGCGCGCGAGCCGCCCCTTCACGCGATCCCCGTACGGCGGCGCAAGACGGTGCCGGCCGCGGCCGCCGCGAAGAGCAGCGGACCGGCGAAGGAGAACGACGCGCCCGGAACCTTCTCTTTCCACGTGACGCGATGCCGGCCCGCCGGCACCGGTATCGCCGAGAAGGCGAGCTGGGCCGGCACGGGCTCGACCGGACGGCCGTCCACGCGCACGTCGCGGAAGGACCAGAACCCTCGCAGCACGAAGAGCCAGCCCGCCTCCGGCGCGTCCGTCGTCAGGTCCAGCCGCTCCGGCGTTTTCTCCTCGACGTTCACCGAGCCCGGCGCGGCCCGTCCCTCGCCGGAGCGGCCCGTTTCGAGGACGACTTCCGTGGGCGAGAGCGCGGGCAGCTGACCGAGCGCCGCGACCGCGTTCGGCGCCTCGCGCCACCCGACGACGCGCCGGATCTCCGGCAGCGCCTCGACGTTTTCGTCCCAGGCCTGCAGCGCGTCGCCCCCGAAGCGCGCGAAGCCCGGGAGCGGGTCCTGGTCGCGATAGCGGATCGCGTACCGCAGGCCGACCGACGAGAAGAGCGCGCGGCCCGCGGGGCCGGCCGCGGCGAACGAAGAGACGCGGCGCAGGCTCTCGATCCGCGAGAAATCGCCCACGTCGAGGTCCGCGTTGAACACGGTTCCGCGGTTCCAGAGGACCGGAGTCTGGAAGTACCACGACCGGCGGTCGTACGCGGTCCCCTCGGGATTCGCCCCGACGTCCGCGTGCTCGAGGGTCGACGGCGGACGGTAGCGCGACGCATCCACGGCGCGGTAGCGGCCGTCCGGGTCGAGGCGCCGTAGCGTTCGCGCGAAGGCGGTCGGCGGAAAAACCGCGTCGTCGCGGTCGGTCAGCGCGACCCGCCGCGTCGCCAGCAGGGGCAGGACCGCGAGGATCGCGGCCGCGCCGCTCCGGCTCGCGGAGCTTCCGCGCCCGAGCATCCAGACCGCCCCCGACGTGGCCGCCCAGATCCAGCCGCCCTCGGCCAGGGCGACGGGCAGCTGCGCTCGCGCGGCACCGCGCGGCAGAAGGATCGCTCCCGCCGCGAGCAGCGCCAGGACGCCGGCTACCGCCAGGGCGCGCCTCGCGACGGGTCGCGGCGCGGCGGCAATCCGGTCGAACCCGAGTCCCGCCCCGAGGGCCAGCGCCAGCGTCAGCCCCACCACGAGCTTCTCGGGATAGCGCAGGGGCAGCGGCGACGCCGCGGCGCGCCATGCCGCCGGCGCGAGCAGGCCGGCGGCCGCGAGCGCCGCCGAAACCCCGGCGAGCGCGGCACAGAACCGGATGCCGCGATGTCGCCTCGCGCCTCCGAACGCGAGAACCGCGAAGGCGCCGCAGAAGATCGTCGGGAAGAACCCGTGGGCGGCGGCCACTCCCCAGTTGCGCACCGGGTCGAGCGTCCACGTCTCTCCGAAGGCGAACGGCACGACGAGCTCCGCGAGGCGCCAGGGCTGGAACGAGAACGTCAGCGCCTCGCCGACGGAGATCCCAGTGACGGCGCGGCGCGTCTCCGGCACCAGGCCCGCGGTGGCGCAGAGCTGCGGGGCGGCGACGAGAATCCCGAGAACGAGCGCCGCGGCGGCCGCCGTCGCCGCCGCGCGCCGCGCCGGGCCGCGCAGCTCGACGAGCACCCAGAGCGCGGCCGCGAGCAGGGCGAGGCCGACCGCGAACGCGTCTCCCGCGAGCAGCATCAGTCCGTACACGACGCCGAGGCCGAGCGCCTTGCGGCCGACATCGGCCGGGCGCACCAGGGCCCAGAGGGCCCAGGGTTGAAGCGCGGCGCCCGCCTGGAGCGGAAGGTAGAACACCTCGGAGACGAGCACGCCGGAAAAGGCATACGTCCCCGCCGCGACCCAGGCGGCCGCGTTCGAACCACCGAGGACCCGAACGAGGGCGAACATTCCCCAGCCGGCCAGGATCCAGTGCAGGACGGGCATCAGCCGCATCGCCGCGGGGAACGGAACCAGCGCGAGCAGCGGCCGCAGAGGATAGAGCACGCCCGTGTTCGGGTTCGGCATCAGCGGCCGGCCGCCCGAGACGTCGGAATTCCAGACCGGAAGCCGCCCGCGCGACCACGCGTCGTGCGTGGCCTTCTCGGTCGGATAGCCGTAGGAAATCAGATCGCGGCCAACGAAGCTGCGCGGTGCGAACAACGGGTCGGCGTAGACGAGAACGACGAGCAGCGCGAAGGCAGCGGGGATCCCGAAGCGTAGCGCCTTGCTCTTCGAGAGGGAAAATGGCGCTGACACTCCGCGCTAGAATAGAGCATCGAGCCCGTAGCGCAAAGCCGGCCGAGCGCGAGGATCGTCGCACTCGCCGCGATCGTCGCCGTCTCGCTCCTTTCCCGAGTCTGGCTTCTCGTCGAGCGCCCACTCTGGCACGACGAGCTCTTCACGGTGTGGTCCGCGCGGCTGCCCGCGGCGCGTCTCGCCGAAGCGCTGCGATCGGACTCCGGGCCGCCCCTCTTCTACGCGCTCGAGCGGCCGTTCGCCCGCGGGGACGACGCCGCGAGCCGCGATTTTCTCCTGCGCCTCCTTCCCTTCGCCGCGGCCCTCGCGCTCTTCACGGCGGCGCGGACGCTGCCGCCGGGCCCCGCGCGGTCGTGGTGGATCGCCCTCTGCGCCGGCGACGCCCTCGTCAATCTCTACGCCGCGGAGGCGCGCGCCTACGCTCCGCTCGCGCTTGCGATCCTCGCCGTCTTTCTCCTCTCGACGCGAGGCGGCGAGTCGCCTCGCCGTCTCGCCGCGCTCTTCCTCGCGGCCGCGGCGGCGCTCTGGCTGCACTACCTCGCCCTGCTCGCCGCCGCCGCCGCGCTGGCGCTCGCCGTATCGCAGCGCCGCTTCCGCTCGGCGCTCGCGATCGCCGCGGCGTTCGCGGCGTTCGCGCCCTGGGGACCGATCCTCGCGCGGCAGCCCGCCGGGGCGATGGCCTGGCTGCGGGAACCGCCGGCACGGGCGCTGCCCGGATTCCTGTCCGCCCTCGGGGGCGTCGGCCGGATCCCGTCGCCCTTCGGAGCCGCACCGCCGCTTCTCGGCGCGGCGGCGGCGGTCGTCGGAATCCTGCTGGTCGCGCTCGTGCTTCCCGCCGCGCGCGAGGATCGAGCCGTCCGCTCGGCGCTCGTCTTTCTGCTGCTCGTCTCCGCGCTCGCGCTCGCGGCGAGCCTCTGGCGCCCGATCGCGTTCGCCGGCCGCAGCGAGATGGCGGTGCTCCCCGTATGGCTGTGGGCCGTCGCCCGCGCGGCGCCGGGACGGCGGTCGCTCGGTTTCGCGGCCGGGGCCGCGGCCGGGCTCGGACTGATCGCGACCGTGCTCGTCGCCTTCGGACCGCACCCGCGCTCGACGCCTTCGTCGGCGGTCGCGAGCGTGTCCCGGCTGGCGCGCGCCGGGGACACGCTGGCGGCCGGACCCGGGTTTCTCCTCCCGGCGCTCGTCGCCGCCGATCGGGACCGCCTCCCGGCCCGCGTCGTGGCGCTTCCCGAAGGCGACGCGGCCCACCCCGGCTGGTTCGTGGCCGTCCCGCCGGGAGCCGCCGAGGAAGCGAGCCTGCGCCGCTGGATGGCCGGAATCGCGCCCGGCTCGCGGCTCTACGTCCTCCTGCCGCCGTCTCACGACACGCCGGGCGTCCTGCGCGTCCTGTCCGAGCGCGGCACGGTCCGCGAGATCGTTCGTCAGCCCGACGCGGTGTTGCTCGTATGGACGCCGAACGCGGCCGCGCGGGACCCGAATCCCGCTCCCGCCTCCTGAAGGAACCACAGCAGGGCCGCGGTCCACGCCGCGGCGGCCGAAACGGCGAACGGCAGGCCGACGAGCCGCGCTTCGGTGACGATGAGGAGGGCGCCGACCGTCGTCAGGAGCGCGTAGCCCCCCGATGCCGCGAGGCTGCCAAGAGCGATGGGCCAGATCAGATACTGGGCCGCGAAAGCCGGCGCGAACACGATCTGCGAAAGCATGACGAGAAGAGACGCGCGGGGCAGCGTCCGGGAGCCGCTCCACCATGCGGTCAGTCCGACGCCGAGAGCAAGGATCGAGAAGTCGATCAGGCGTCCGTGACTCCCGAAGGTGATCCACGTCGAAATCCCGGCGGGCCTCTGCCCCTGAGACCCGCGGAGCCCGGTCCCGTAGAGCAGGACGTGATCGAGGATCGAACCGGACTCCCCGAGATACGGAACGAAGGCGAGCAGGAACAGCGCATAGGGTCCGAGAACGAGGTACCAGGGAAGAGTCCCGTGCGGGCGCCTGCGCCAGAACAGCAGGGGCTGGACGGCCGTCACATGCTTGATCCACAGGGATACCGTGAGACACAAGCTCGTCGACCACTTCGCGCCGCCCCCCTTTCCCGACGCGAGCCGCAGGGCCAGGAGAAGAAAAAGGATCGAGAGACCGTCGAACTGTCGCTGGTAGCAGGACACGAGCACCGACAGCGGATTGGCGAAAAACAGGAGGCTCGCACGTGACGCCTGGTCGGGGGTGAGGCCCTGTCGGAGGGCGAGGTCGTGCAACACCCAGGCGCTCGCGGCGTCCGCGAGGTTCAGGAGCAGACCGATGAAGACCATGAACACCAGAGGGCGGCTGCCCGCGAGCGCCCAGAGCGCCCGAAGGATCCAGGACCAGAACGGGCTGTAGTTGTATCGAGCGGTCGCCCCGTAGATGTTCTGGCCGGCGGCCGCCGCCTGCGCCACGATCGAATAAGACTCGAAATCGTACGTGGCTTGCGGTTCCGAGGTGTAAGCGATTCGCAGGACGAGAATGAGGCCGAACAGGAGCCCGCGCTGACGCGGGGAGAGGCTCACGGGCCGTCCTTGCGCGCGATCGCGAGCAGCGACATCCCGGTCGACGGCGGGTGGGCTTCCTCGCGCTTGAGCAGAGGCAACATCAACCGAAACGCGGCGAGCTGATTGGACGGAAGGACCTTGCGCTTGAGGATCCTGCCGTTCACGTACCAGCCGAGGATGCCGGGGCGGTTGAGGAAACGGCAGTCCTCGATGGTGAAACCGGCCGCGGCGAGCCGGGAGGTCAGCTCCTCTTTCTCGTACCGGCGGAAATGGTGCAGGTGCTGGTCGAGCGTCCCATAGAGCCGGGCGAGCGCGGGAACGACGAGGACGACCCGTCCGCCCGGTGGCAGGACGGCGAAGAAATCGGCGAGGGTGCCGGCGTCGTCTTCGATGTGCTCGAGCACGTTCAGGCAGACGATCGTGTCGATCCGCAGGGCCCGGATCTCGTCGCGGCCGGCGGCGTCGAGCGGAAACTGGTAAGACGCGATCCGAACGGCCGGATCGTCGCGGAACGCCCCGCGCAGGTACTCGACCGCGACCGGATCGACGTCGGACGCGACGATGAGCTCTCGAGCGTCGAGCTGGCGCGTCATGTTTCCGAAGCCGGCGCCGATTTCCAGAACACGCGAGCCGAGCGAGCCCCGGAACCGGTCGGCGAGCCAGCGGTTGTACGGCTCGAGCTTTCCCATGCGGGCCAGCGTGACGTGGCCGACGTTGTCGGGGTCCTCGGCCTCGCGGAAGGAGTGCTTGACGATCGTCCAGATCGCCGACACCGCGTCGCGCCACCCGATCTTCTTGCCCTCCTCGTAGGTCCGGCCGTAGTACGAGATGGGCACCTCGAAGATCCGATAGCCGCGGCGCGCGACCTTGGCCGTGATCTCGGGCTCGATCCCGAACCGCCGCGACTCGATCCGCATGGTCTGGACGACCTCGCGGCGGAACATCTTGTAGCAGGTCTCCATGTCCGTGAGGTTCAGGTTGGTCACCATGTTCGAGGCGAGCGTCAGGAACCGGTTGCCGACGGTGTGCCAGAAGTACAGCACTCGCCGGGCCCCGCCGCCGAGAAAGCGCGAGCCGTAGACGACGTCGGCATGGCCGTCGGCGATCGGTCCGAGCAGCTTCGGGTATTCGTTGGGGTCGTACTCGAGGTCGGCGTCCTGCACGACGACGACGTCCCCCGCCGCATGGCGGAATCCGACGGAGACCGCCGCGCCCTTGCCCTGGTTGACCGGCTGGAGGAAGACGCGGATGCCGTCGCGGCCGTCGAGCTCGCGGAGAATGTCGCGCGTCCCGTCGGTCGAGCCGTCGTCCACGATCAGGAGCTCTTTCTCGATCGGGACCTCGAGGACCCGGCGGACGATCTCCCGGATCGTCTTCGACTCGTTGTACACCGGCATGACGACGGAGAGCTTCACGAACCTTCCCTTCCCTCGGGCAGCTCGAACAGATAGATCGAGTATCCGACGCGCCCGACCGGGCGTCCCTCCCGGAGAATGTCCTGCCGCAGGACCTCGAGCGCGGCGGCCACTTCCACCGCGCCATGGTACCGATAGTACTGGGGGCCGGCGGCCAGGAGAAACGCGGAGATCGCGACCAGGCGTCCCCGCCGGACGGGCTCCGCCGAGAAGTCGGGGACGCCCGTGCGATAGAGCACGTCGTCGCCGCCGAAGTAGGCGATGGTCGGGTCCGAGACGCCCCGGCGCCGCAGCTCGTCGGCCAGGCGGCGCAGGTCGAGGCCCCAGTCCACGTTCGAGTCCGAGATCATGGCCGAGCCGCGCTCCGCACCTCCGACGAACGGGTTGAAATACGACAGCTCGTGCGGATGAATGCGCAGGAGCTCGCCCGCGCCGACCGCGGGGAGCGCGCAGAGCGCCAGCACCGCGGGCCGCGCCAGGGGGCCGGCCGCGCGCGAAACGCGCCGGAACAGGCCGGCGGCGGCCATGGCGATCAGCGGGTAGACCGGGAGCAGGTGGCGGATCCCGATGTTGTAGCTCGTCCCGACCGACGCGAGAAAGAGGATCGCGGCCGGCAGGAGGAAGAGGGCCGCGTCTTCGCGCGCCGAGGCGCCGCCGAGGAAGAGCTCCGCCACGAGAAGCGCCGTCACCAGGAGGAAGGCGGCCGAGCTCTTCGCGAGGAACGCGACGAAGAAATAGAGCGGGAATCCCTCCACGCGGACCTTTCCGAAGAGATAGTTCACGCCGCCGCCGACGGCGTTCTGGCGCGCGACGGCGGCGAGGCCGCCGAGGTAGTGCGCGATCGGCGGCGAGACGTCGACGAGCTTCTCGAGCTCTTCCGAGAGGCCCGGGGCGCCGCGCCCGGCGACCATCTCGTGGATGACCGCCCGCTGCTCGCCGCGGTCCATGCGCGACGTCACGGCCGCGTAGACCACGAACACGACGGCTCCGGCGATCGCGAGCGAGGCGGCCCAGGCGCCCAGGGCGGAGAGCGCGGCTCGTCCCGGGCGCTCGCGCCTGCGAACCCCGATGAGCGCCTGGAGCAGCAGGATCGGGGGCAGGTAGACGGCCGAGAATTTCGTCGCCAGCGAGAGACCGAGGATCACTCCCGCGGCGGCGACGCGTCCGGCCGACGGCTCGCGCCAGGCGCGGTCCCACGCCAGGATCGATGCGAGAAAGGCGAGCGCCGCGCCGAGGTCCGTGTGGACGACGCCGGCGTGCGCGATGAGATTCGGATCGAGGGCGCAGAGCGCCAGGGCGAAGAGCGCCGGGCCGCCGCCGTCGCGCGCGCGCGCCGCGAAGAAGACGAGCCCGAGCAGCAGGGCGAAGAGCGCGAGAAACGGAGCGCGCGCCGCCGCGGCGATCGCGTCCGGCGAGACCCGGTTCTCGAACAGGAAGGCGTGTCCGTAGGGCGTGAAGCGCTCGCCCAGCGGAACGTGCAGAGGCGGCGGCGGAAGCGGCAGCGCGGCGAGGCCCAGGCCCGCGAGGGCCTTCATCAGGGGAGGGTGCTCGATGTTGACGATCGCGGTGCGGCCGTAGACCTCGAGATACCCCGCGAGAATGTGGATCGGCTCGTCGGCCGAGAGGGAATCGCGCCGCGAGTGGCCCCGGACGGCCAGGAGCGCGAGGACGATGAGCCCGAGCGCCGCCGCCGGGACCGCCGCGCGCCGGCTCAACGCCGCGAGCCCGGTCCGAGCGAGTGGCGGAGAAGCGCCGCGATCGCGGAGAAGCCGTCCTTCAGGCGGATCTTCTTGCCCTCGGCCTGGGTCCGGCCGAAGTACGAGATCGGCACCTCGAAGACCCGAAAGCCTCCGCGCGCGACCTTGGCCGTGATCTCGGCGTCGACGCCGAACCCCTTCGACTCGAGATCGAGCGCCGGCACGACGCGGCGGTGAAACGCCTTGTAGCAGGTCGCCATGTCCGAAACGTTCAGGCCCGTGAAGACGTTCGAGATCAGGGTCAGCAGGCGGTTTCCCTGCTGGTGCCAGAAGTTCTGGACGCGGTGCTCCCCGCTTCCCGAGAAGCGCGAGCCGAACACGACGTCGGCGCGTCCCCCCTCGATCGGGGCGAGCAGCCGCGGATATTCCGCCGGGTCGTACTCGAGGTCGGCGTCCTGGATGATCAGGATCTCTCCCCGCGCGGCCTCGAGCGCGGTCCGCACGGCCCGGCCCTTGCCGAGGTTCGCGGCGTGGTGAATCACGCGCACCCCGTCCCGGCCGTTCCACGCGGCGAGCCGGTCGCGGGTGTCGTCGGTGGATCCGTCGTCCACGACGACGATCTCCTTGTCGGTGCCCTCCGCGGCAACGAGACGGAGGATCTCGTCGATGGTCTTCGCCTCGTTGTAGACGGGGATCAGGACGGACAGCTTCACGGCGTGCCGGAATGATAACGCGGCGGGGGAAATCACGCGGCGGGAGAACGCCGCGTCGGAGACTCGGGCGGGACATCGTCCCGGCCGAGCCTCCGAGAAAGAACTCACGCGGCGGGAGAACGCCGCGTCGGAGACTCGGGCGGGACATCGTCCCGGCCGAGCCTCCGAAAGAAGAAGTCACGCCGTCGGACGCAGGCATAATCGGAGCAGTGAGCCCGCGCCGGTCGCTGTTCGTTCTGGGAATCGCCGCGGCGATTCTCCTCGGAACGGCCATCCGCCTCCACACGCGCGCCGAGGCGGTCTCCGGCGATCGCGTTCGCCCGCTCGACTCGGATTCCGCCTACCACCTGCGGCGGGCGCGCTTCGCGGCCGCGCACTTTCCCCGCACGATCCAGTTCGATCCCCTGATGAACTTCCCGGAGGGCGGCGTCGCGATCTGGCCCCCCCTCTTCGACCTGGCGCTCGCGCTTCCGGCGCGCGTGTCCCACGGGCCCGGCGCCGACGCCGGCGCGGTCGAGCGCGGCGCGGCCTGGGTGCCGGTCGCGTTCGCGGCGGGGGCGATCCTGCTCCTCGGGCTGCTCGCCCGGCGCCTGTACGGCCCGGCCGCCGGCATCGCCGCGGCGTTCTTTCTCGCCGTCTGCCCGGGCCACGTCCTCTGGTCGCAGTATGCGCACACCGACCAGCACACGGCCGAGTCGTTCTGCGGCCTGCTCGCCCTCATGCTCTTCCTGCGCAGCCGCGAGGATCCGTCGGCGCCGGGCGCCGTCGCGCGGGCGGCGGCGGCCGGGGGGGCGCTCGCGCTGGCGGTCCTGACGTGGCAGGGCGCGGTCTACTGGGGCGCCATCTTCGCCCTGTGCCTCGCTCTCGAGTCGGCGCGCGGCGGCCGATCGATCCTGCGCGACGCCTTCTGGATCCTCGCGGTTCCCGCCGCGGTCGTGGGCGCCGCGACCCGGGCGTGGCTCGGGTGGCTCTCGCCCCCGATGACGTACGTCTCCTTCGGAGCCTTCCAGCCCCTCTTCCTCGCCGCGCTCTTCGGAGGCGTCGCGGGGCTCGATCTGGCCCTGCGGGCCGCGCGGCGCGAGGCGTCGCGCCGGGACGTCTCGATCGGTCTCGCCGGCGTCGCCGCCGCCGCCGCGGTCACGCTCCCCTTCGCGGGCCCCCTGCTCGCGGGACTGATCCATGGCGTGGGATACGTCGCGGGCCGAACGAGCGAGGCCGCGGGCTCCGGCGGCTACGTGTCCTATCCGAAGGCATGGTTGAAGAGCATCTTCGAGACGCGCCCGCTTCTCGCCGACGGACCCCGACTCGCGTTCGAGCAGCTGTCGGCGGGCTTTTTCCTCGCGCCCCTCGCGGTCGTCGCCTGGGCGGTTCGCGCGAAGCGGGGCGATCGCGCGCCCATCCACGGAGCGCTCGCGGTCTGGGGCGCGGTCACGCTCTTCCTGGCGCTCTCGCAGCGGCTGAACGTCTACTACGCCGCGCCGCTTTCCGCCCTCGCCCTGATCGAGTGCGTGCGGACCCTCGGCCGCACGACCCGCCGCCCGATCCTCGCCGCCGTCTTCGGGCTGGCGCTCGCGCTCCCGATGGCGCCCGGTCTGCAGAGCGAGCTCCGGAACGTGAAGCCGCCCGGATCCGACCTCTTCGGCACGCTCGAACGCATGCGCCAGGAGCTGCCCCACGCCGTCGGCGCGTACGACCCGGCGCTGCTCGGGCCGCCGCCGTTTCCCCACGCCCTTTCCGAAGCGGGCTCGGTGATGGCTCCCTGGTCGCTCGGGCACCTCATCCTCTACGAGTCCGAGGAGCCGGTCGTCGCCAATAATTTCGGGTACGGGTTTCTCGACTCGATCCGCTTCTTTCTGGCCGGGACGGAGGAGGAAGCCCTCGCGATCGCGCGAAAGCATCGCTCGCGCTGGATCGTCGCGTCGGACCTGACTCCGAGGTTGAACGACTACGCGTCGTATCTCGGCCGCCCTCCCTACCTCGCGGCATCGCCGGAGGGCGGCCTGTCCTTGACCCCCGCATACTTCGAGACGATGCAGTCCCGCCTCTTCGATTTCGGGGGTCGGGGAGCCGCACTCGCAGGGCATTCGATTCCCCCGCTCTCGCGGATCCGCCTCCTCTTCCACTCGCGGAGCGCGATCCTGCGAGGGGGCCGCTACATCCCGATCTGGAGCGTCTTCGAGATCACCGAGCCGTAGGCGCCCGCGGGGGGCCGAGCCAGCGCCACACGCGCAGCGCCATTCGCCGCTGCTCCGGAGTCTCTGCCTCCTGGACCACGGCGGCGAGCTCGCGCCGTCCGTCGTCCCGGCCCGAGTACGCGCCGTAGACGCCCGCGCGCCAGAGGCGGCCGAAATAGGGAGGCTCGGGCGGCCGCAGGGCGAGCGCGACGAGGGGCGCGAGTCCGAGGAGGACGGCGACCGGAACCGCGGGCTTCGCCGGCCGGGCGGCGGAAATCGCGGCGCCGGCGGCCCAGAGGAGAAGGGCCGCCGGAATCGCCAGGGACGCCAGGCCTGCGAGGCCGAAGAGCATCCCGACGTTGGGCGCGACCCACCCGCGCTCGAGAAACCAGAGGGAGCCCGTGACCGCGGGCCACGGCATCTCCGGCGGGAAGTGCGGCCAGCTCGCGGTCAGGAGTCCGTGAACCGCCGCCGCAAAGATCGCGGCGGCGAGGAAGAGGCCCCGGGAGACCGCGCCCTCGAGCGCCCGGGCTATCGGGAGCGCGGCGAAGAAGAGGCCGGGCAGGAGATAGCGGCTGCCGAGGCTCCATCCTCCGTGCCAGTTCGGATAGCCGCAGAGGCAGACGAAGAAGACGCCGAGACCTGCGACGACGAGCCACCAGTCCTCTCGGGAGCGCCCGCTCTTCCACCATCGCGCGAGACCGAGGATGGACCACGCCAGGAACGGACAGAAGAGCAGGACGCCGCGCGCCGGATCGACGAGGTAGGCCAGGGCGGTCCGCACACTCGGGATGCCGAACCCGAAGACGCCCCGCCGGGCGAGCTCCGCGTACTCGGGCGAAGCCTCGTGGGCCGACGAGAGCGCCCAGGGCGACCCGAAACAGACCGCGTCGTACGCGCCGAGCAGCGCGAGCGGAATCGCGGCGCCGACAGCGAAGAAGAGGACGCGACGGACCGAGCGGCCGGCGGCCATGCGCACCCCGAGCGCCGCCGCCAGCGGCGCCACGGAATATTCGGAGATGACGGCCCATGCGGCGAGGAACCCGGCGAGGGCGGCGGTGCGGCCGCCCCGGCTCGACCCGTTGGCCTCCTCGGCGCGCCGAAGCCGGTCCCAGGCGAGAAAGAGCAGCGCCGCCGTCCAGGCATGGCTGAAGAACGAGCGCGCATAGAAGAGAAACGGCGTCCCGAGGGCCACGGCGAAGAGGACGAGCGCGGCCGCCGCCGGCGGGGCGCTCTCCAGCAAACGCTGCGAGAACCGCCGCAGGGCGATTCCGCAGGCGAGCGAGACCGTCAGCAGGCGGATCAGCAGGAAGATCGGCGAGATTGCTCCGGACGACGGCGCGGGAAGCAGGAGCCTGAGCGCGCGGTAGACGGGATATGCCGCGAACGCGAGCCCGGGCGCCTTGTTCGAGTAGAAGCGGCCGTTCGATGCGGCCTTGTCCTCGTGATCGCCGAGGCGGCCGATGGCGGCGTCGATCGAGAAGGTCCCGTCCTCGGCCATGGCCGAAACGGCCTCGAGCCGCGAGAGCTCGTTCGGATTGGCGAAGGGCGGAAACACGCCGAAGAAGTAGACGCACAGGGAGGCGAAGACGGCGAGGATGGCGAACGCGGCTCGAGACGGGGAAGGGAGCGCGGCCGTCATCGCTCGCGCCGGCCCTCGCCCCGCCACCAGGCGACCGTTTCGGCGAGCCCTTCCTCGAAGCCGATCCGGGCCCGGAAGCCGAAGCCCTCGAAGGCTCGCCGCGTGTCGAGGCGCCGCCGCATCTGGCCGTTCGGCTTCGAGCGATCCCACGCGATCGTTCCGGTGAAGCCCGTCAGGCGCGCGATCCGCCGGGCGAGGTCGAGAATCGAGATCTCGAAGCCGGCGCCGACGTTGACCGGTTCGGGTCCGTCGTAGCGCTCCGCCGCGAGAACCACGGCCTCGGCCGCGTCCGAAGCGTGGAGGAACTCGCGCGTCGGGGTGCCGTCGCCCCAGAGGACGACCTCGGAAAGCCCTCTCTCGCACGCCTCCGTGAAGCGCCGGATGAGCGCGGGGATGACGTGGCTGGTCTCGGGATCGAAGTGGTCGCCGGGTCCATAGAGATTGACCGGAATCAGGTAGATGCCGGGGAACCCGTACTCCTTGCGATAGGACTGGAGCTGCACGAGAAGCATCTTCTTCGCCAGGCCGTAGGGAGCGTTCGTCTCCTCGGGGTAACCGTCCCAGAGACTCTCCTCGCGAAACGGAACGGGCGTGTCGCCGGGATAGGCGCAGACCGTTCCGAGGCACACGAGCTTGCGCACGCCCGCAAGGCGCGACGCCTCGATCAGGTTCAGGCCCATGATCGCGTTGTCGTAGAAGAAGCGGCCCGGGTGCGCGAGGTTCGCGCCGATTCCGCCGACCGAGGCCGCGGCATGGATCACGACGTCCGGCCGCGTCTCCGCGAGGCAGCGCTCGACCGCGCTCGCGTCGCGCAGGTCGTACTCGGAGGACCGCGGCGCGAGGATGGCCGCGGGACGGTCGTCCTCGAGCCGCCGCACCAGGTGGCGCCCGAAGAAACCGCCTCCTCCCGTGACCAGGACGCGGCGCCCGCTCCAGAAGCTCACGGTCTCGGCGCCGCGCCCGCGGCCGCGGCCTCGCCCGCCGCGAGGGCGAGGTCGGCGTCGGTCATCAGGTCCACGAGCCCCTCGAAGCCGAGGGTCGGGCTCCACCCGAGGCTTTCGCGGGCGAGCGAGGCGTCGCCCCGGAGATGGCCGACCTCGGTCGGCCGCAGGTACGACGGGTCCACCTCGACCAGGACGCGGCCCGTCGCGGAGTCCACGCCCTTCTCCGACGGCCCGGCGCCGTGCCAGGCGATGTCCCATCCGGCGCGGCGGAACGCGCGCTCGCAGAACTCGCGCACGGTGCGGCTCTCCCCCGTCGCGACGACGTAGTCGCGGGCCTCGGACTCCTGCAGCATGCGCCACATCGCCTCGACATAATCCTTCGCGTAGCCCCAGTCGCGGCGGGCCTCGAGGTTGCCGAGGTACAGGCGGTCCTGCAGGCCGTGCCGCATCCGTCCGACCGCACGCGTGATCTTGCGCGACACGAACGTCTCGCCGCGGCGAGGCGACTCGTGGTTGAAGAGGATCCCGTTGACCGCGAAGAGGCCGTAGGCCTCGCGGTAGTTGACGGTCATCCAGTAGGCGTACACCTTCGCCGCGGCGTAGGGACTGCGCGGAGCGAACGGCGTCGTCTCGCTCTGGGGCACCTCCCGCGCGCCTCCGTACATCTCCGACGACGACGCCTGGTAGATCTTCGGACGGATGCGCAGCTCCCGGATCGCCTCGAGCAGGCGCACGGAGCCGAGGCCCGTGACCTCGCCCGTGTACTCCGGCGTGTCGAAGGAGACCTTCACGTGGCTCTGCGCTCCGAGGTTGTAGATCTCGTCGGGTTCCATGAGCCGCAGGATCCGGTTGAGCGAGGAGGCGTCGTTCAGGTCGCCGTAGTGGAGGATGAGGCGGCGCCCCGCCTCGTGCGGGTCCTGGTAGATGTGATCGATCCGGGCCGTGTTGAAGGACGAGGAGCGGCGGATGAGGCCGTGCACCTCGTAGCCCTTCTCGAGGAGCAGCTCCGCCAGGTACGAGCCGTCCTGGCCGGTGATTCCTGTCAGAAGCGCCCGCTTCAAGGCGCGGGCCTCTCCGGCCGGTCGAGGCCGAGCCAGCGATTCCACTTGAACTTGCGAAACGCGATCCCGGCCATCCGGACGAGAAGCCAGCCGTGGCTCAGCAGACGCACCTTCGAGACGCCGGCCGTGCGGCGGGCATACCGGATCGGCATGTCCACGATGGGCAGCTTCAGCCGGGCGGCTCCGAAGAGCAGATCGAAATCGCCGAATGGGTCGAAGTTGCCGAAGTACGCACGGTTCGCCGCGATCCTCTCGTAGTCGCGCCGATAGAGGGCTTTCGTGCCGCAGAGCGTGTCCTTGATGGGCTGGCCGAGCAACCACGTGAACGCGAGGCTGAAGGCCTTGTTGCCGCAGAGGTTCAGAAAGCGCATCGACTCGTCTTCCATCGGGTACACGAGGCGCGAGCCGTTGACGAACCGAGCCTTCCCCTCTTCGAGCGCCTCGACGAAGCGCGGGAGATCTTCGGGAGGAACCGTGAGGTCCGCGTCGAGGATGATCAGGATGTCTCCGGTGGCTGCGGCGAATCCCTTGCGCACGGCGTCGCCCTTGCCGAGAGACAGCATTCGGTCGGGGTTCTCGTCCCTGCCGGCGCCGCGCGGCGCCTGGTGGATCAGACGAATCGAGCGCGGGCCGCGGTTTCGCGAGATCGCGGACTCGATCCTCTGCACCGTGCCGTCGGTGGAGTTGCCGTCGACGAAGATGATCTCGGTTCGAGCCCCCATCTCCGGGATCCGCTCGACGGCGCCGTCGACGTTGCCCTCCTCGTTCCGACAGGGGACGACGACGGAGACAGTGGGTGCCCGGCCCTCCGTTCCCTCGGCCCGGGCACCGACGCGGCGTTCTTCCGCGGCGGACTCCTCTTTCGGTGCCCGGCCCTCCGTTCCCTCGGCCCGGGCACCGACGCGGCGTTCTTCCGCCACGAGATTCGCCACCGCATAGTGAACGAGGCAGAGATGACGCAGCCCCGGAGTCCGCGGGGCGAACCGGTTAACGAGGTCGGACACGAGGGGAATACGAACGGGCAGGAGAAGGTCCCATCCGCGCTCGGCCACGAGAAAGCCGCCCAACCTCAGGAGATTCTCGAGGTCCCCCATGCCGAGCCAGTTCTGGTGGCGCTGCCGCATCTTCCATCCGAACCGCTCTCCCGCCTGGAGCACGCCCTCCCACACGAAGTTGTAGTACGTCAGCACGAGCCGGGTCCCGTCGTGGCAGACTCGGCGCAGATTTCGGAGCGTCGCGTAGACATCGTCGAGGTGCCCGACGAGGTCGCTCGCGACGACGACGTCGAATTGCGGATCCCCGGGTAGGTCCAGGGCCTCGGCATCCTGAACGACAAAGCGCAGATCCGGATGCTTCGCCCGCGCGCACTCCACCATGCCCGGCGAGAGGTCCACGCCGAGGCTCCCCGACGGATCCGGACACAGCGATGCGAGAAGGTCGCCGTCTCCGCAGCCGAGTTCGAGGACCCGCACGCCGGGCGGGACGAAACGGCGGCAGAGCCGTTCGAGCGACCGGTGGTAGTAGGCGTTTTTCGATTTCCAGCGGTCGCGCTCGGGAGCGAGCGCGTCGAAGTGTGCCGCGAGCGCGCGCTTCGTCTCGATTTCTCGGCGCCGCCGCGCATCCGGTGAAAAGGGCGGGGCGGGATCCGTATCGAGCATCACGCGGCGAAGCCCATCATCGCACTAACTGTAGACTCATCGCAATGTCCCGGCGCTCGCGCGACCTGGTCTCGGCCGTTGCGGTCGCCGTCCTCTTCGCGCTCCCGCTCCTGCCCGAGATTCTCGGCACACGCCTGCTCGTCTTTCGCGACACGCAGATCACGCACTGGCCCTGGCACCTCGAGGCGGTCCGGCAGCTCGCGTCCGGACGCGTTCCGTTCGTCAATGCCGCGGCATCCGGAGGCCAACCGCTTCTCGCCAACCCCAACGCGGTGCTGCTCTATCCGACGTTCCTGCTGGCACGCCTGCTTTCGCCCGCGGCGGCCTTCAACCTGCACTACCTCGCGCACGTTCTGTGGGCGTTCTTCGGCGCACGAGCCCTCGCACGCCGAATCGGGCTCGGATCGGGAGGCGCCCTCGTCGCCGGGGTGGCTTACGGGTTCTCCGGGATGATGCTCTCGTACGGCTCGGCCTTCATGAACTCGAGCGCGGCCGCGGCCTGGCTGCCCTGGTGCGGCGCGGCGTTCGTCGACCTCGGGAGCGCCCCGGACGGACGAACGCGGGCCCGCTCCGCGGTCGCCGCCGGTCTCGCGATGGGCCTGCAGCTGTTGGCCGGCGAGCCCGCAATCTCCCTGCTCACGATCGCCGTCAGCGGCGCACTGCTGGTCGGATCCGCGCGGACGGCTCCCCGCGGTCAACGGGCCGCGCGCCTCGCGCGTTCGCTGCTGGCGGCGGTCGGAGCGGGGACTCTTGCGGTCGCTCTCGCGGCCCCGCTGCTCCTGCCGTTGCGCGCCGTCTTCCCGATGACCTACCGGGGCCAGCATGAGTTCTCGGAGAAGGCCTCGGGCGCTTCGGCCTTCACGGCGGCGCGGACCCTCGAGTGGTTCCTCCCTCGAATCGGTGGCAGCCCGGACGTGCTCGACAGCGGAGTCCACTGGCTTCGTTCCCGGGCGTCGGAGGACTTCGTCTACATCTGGTGTGTGACCTTCGGCGTGGTGCCCCTGCTGATCCTGGTGCTCGCGGCGATCCGCCGGGAGTTCTGGGATCGGCGCAGCGTCGCGCTCGCCTCCGGCGGCATCGTCGCGCTGCTGCTCTCCTTCGGGTTCGCCTTGCCCTTCTACCGCCTGCTCTACGCGGCGGGCGCCTTCCGCCGGCTGCGATATCCGATCAAGTTCTACCTGGTGACGACCGTCGCGGTCGCGCTGCTGTCGGGTCTGGCCGCGGAGTCCCTGGGCCGCCGGCCCGCCGGACGGCGGGAGATCGCCGTGCTCGCCGCCGCCCTCGGCCTCTTCGCCGCGGCGTGGGTCCTCTCCGCCCCGGGAAGCGCCCTCGACCGCCTCGTCGCCCCGCTCTCGGCGAGAGCTTCCGAGGACCCGGCGGCGGTCCTTCCGATCCTCCGATCCCTCGTCCGAGGCGACGCCCTGATTGGCGTTCTCGCGACGCTCGCGGTCACGCTCGTCCTTCGCCGGCCGGGGACTCGACCGCGCGATCCGGCCTGGGCGATCGCGGGGCTGGCGCTCGTCTCGTCGCTTCCATGGGGCCTACCTCTCTTCGTCTCGGCGCCCACCTCACAGCTCCTGCGCCCGCCGGCACTCTCGCGCCGCCTCGAGGGTCCGGGCCGGATCTACGTCTCTCGCCGCCTTCCCCGGTTCGACCCCTCCGTGTTGCGCGGCGCGAGCGGCGACGAGCCGCCGAGGATGGGGCGCGTGGCGCGGATCATCGTCGAGCAGCTCGTGCCCCTTACGGGAGCGTCGTACGGAGCGCGCTACCTCTTCGAGACCGATCCCGACGGCTCCTACGGCTACTACAACCGCCTCGCCAGCGAGGCCGCCGACGCCTCGAGTCCTCTCGGCCGCGACCGTCTCCTCGTCCTCTACGGGACGCGATGGGCGCTCGCGGAGGATGGCGAGGAGCATCCGCTGTTCCGACCGATCACGGGCCTCGAGGTCGCCGGCCGCCGCCTCGTGCTCTTCGAGGCACGGGAGACCGTGCCGGAGCTGCGCTGGGCGGGACGCACCTGGCGAAGGCCCGGTCCCTCGAGCTCGCTCGAGCTGCTTCGCTCGGAGCGCTTCGATCCTCGCACCGACCTCGTCCTGCCCGGGCGGGGATCCGAGGACCCGGAGGCCCCTCCCGCCGAGGGGCGTGTCGCCGTAGAATCGGTACGGGCCGACGGCGCCACGGCGACCGTAGAGGCCGACGCCGCCGGCCATCTCGTCTTCTCTCGGACGTTCTTCACGGCATGGAAGGCCTCGGTGGACGGATCTCCGGCGCCGGTCCTCGTCGCCAACGCGCGCGATCTCGCCGTCGCCGTGCCGGCCGGCCGCCACCGCGTCGAGTTCGTCTGGGACGCGCGCCCGTTCCGCGTCGGCGTCGAACTTCAGGCCCTTGCCTTCGCGATCGCCGCGTCCGCGGCCCTCGCGACGCGCCCCGCGTCAGGCCGGTGGAAGCAGGTTCAGGTGCTCGAGCAGGTGGAGGTAGATGTCCGGCCGGCACCCGTTTAGCGGGATCACGTTCCAGGCGTAGTAGACGGAGAGCGCGGCGTACACCGGAAAGATCCAGCGGAACGCGCGCGTGTCGAGCACGTCGCGGAACCCCACGATCAGCGCGAACGGCGCCATCGACAGGAAGTACCGGCTCCAGTCCTCCGTCGAAAGACAGACGTGGAGGGCGAACTCGAAGATGCAGTACGAAAAGATCACCGGAAAGGGGCGCAGCCGCGACGTGCCGACCGCGTACACGAGCGCGAGCAGGATGTGGAACTCCACCTGGTGATAGAGGCCCTTCGAGAAGAGCACCGGGAGGAACCCGAACGGCACGAACCGCGCGAGCTTCTCGCCGTGCGGCGTGAAGTACGCATAGAAGTCGCCGAAGCGGACGGCGCAGAAGAGGAAGTAGCCGAAGAGCCCGGCCGGAATCACGAACAGCCACGGGATCGAGCGCCAGCGGCGGCGCAGGAGCAGCAACACGCCGAAGGCGGGAGCGATCATCAGGCCGGAGATCCGCGTGAGCGCGGCGAGCGCTCCGGCGACCGAGGCGCGGCCGACCTGCGAGCGCTCGAAGAAGAGCACCGCCGCGAGCGTGCAGGCGATGTAGACCGCCTCGGTGGCGCCGGTCGAGCGATAGAGCAGCCATCGCGGCGGAAGGAACAGGAAGACGAGCGCGAGGAAGCCCGGCGATTCGAGCTTCCAGACGTCGCGCGCGAGCCGGTAGAAGAGCAGGACCGCCGCCGTCGAGGCGAGAATCGAGACGAGCAGAAGCGCGCGTTCGTATCCGAAGAACGCGAGACACCGCACGAGCAGCGGATAGAGCGGCATGTAGGCCGCGAAGAAGCGCGGTTCGTAAACGTAGGCGAGCAACGGGTTGTCGGATCGGATCTCGTACAGCGTCCGGGCCACGGTCAGGAAGTTGGGTCCGTCCCAGAACCGGTACACCGGCATCATGTTCCGGAGAAACGGCCAGTACACCAGGAAGGATCCGCCCACCGACGCGAGCGCCAGCCAGAGCTCCGGCCGCACGCCGGATCGCCGTGTCGCGTTTCCCGGGGTCACCTGTCGGACAGAATACTGCGTCCGGAAGCGGATTTCTCGAGGAGCCAGTCGTAGTAGATGCGGGCGCCGAGCGGACGCGCGAGAGGAAAGTCGAGGTGGCGCTCGGCGGCGACGCGGAATCCGACGCGTCCGAGCGAGCGAAAGACGGCGGCGGGCGTCGTGACGTGAATGTCCTCGATGCCCTTGAAGCCGATGGTTCGAAAACCGGCCTCCATCAGGCGATTCACCGCCGGCATTCCGAGCAGGAAGAGTCCTCCGGGCGCGAGCACGCGATGGACCTCCGCGAGCGCCCGTTCCGGTTCGCTCAGGTGCTCGAACACCGAGAAACAGACCGCGAGGTCGAACGTCCCCCCGGCGTACGGGAGCTCGTAGACGCTTCCCCGCCGCAGCCGCGAGGTTCTCCCCCGGACCGCCAGCAGGCGCTCGACGACGTCCGGATCGGCGTCGAGATCGATGCCATGCAGCTCCTCGACGCCCTCGGAAAGCGCGAGCTGCAGCGCGCCCGCGCCGTAGCCGATCTCGAGTGCGCGCGCGAAACGCCTCGGCGGCAGAAGGCGCAGCCCGCGGTTGATCCGCTCACGAAATAGCCGCCCGACGAACGGTCGACGGTAGTACGCGATCGGATCGGTCGGGCCGTTCTGCGGAAGACCCGCGAGCATCGCCTCCGTCAGCGCGAGCATGCGCCTCCGGCAGGCGACGGCCGAGTCTCGAGCGGACCGGCGACATCGGTCTCGTTCACGTCGGAGACAGAATACTCCGCCGCTCCCGCCGCTCCTTCTGTTCCCTGAGCTCCCACGCGAGCCACAGCACGAGACTCCACCAGATGCCGTGCCAGCCCGGCAGGTGCATCAGCGGCAGGTTCAGCCCGTCGGGCGATCCGAGAAAGAACGCGCCGACGACGAGCGTGTACACCGCATATCCCGCGCCGCCCTCCAGAGCGCCGAGCGCGATCGGCCAGACGAAGTAGTACTCGCAGATTCCCGGGACGGTCAGCAGCATGGCGATGAAAAGCATCAGCGCCGCGCGCGGCAGCGGCAGCCCGAGGCGGCGCACGACGACGATCGTGGCGGCGACCGTGGCGAGAAAGACCGCCGTCGGCAGCCACGCCGGAGATCCCGGGATCTTCCGGAGCATCGCGGCCCCGTAGTCCTCCGACAGACTCCGGTACCCCAGGACGTGGCGGCGGATTCCCTCCCAGGACCTCGCGTAGGGCAGGAACGACGCCGCGAAGGCCGCGTAGGGAACCAGGGCCCCGGCGACCGACAGCCCGGGGGTTGCCCGGCGCTTCACGAAGAGCGGGGGGAAGAAGACGGTCACGTGTTTGGCAATGAGGGAGGCCGACAGAGCCGCGGCCGTTCCCGCGCGGGTCGCCGGCGGCTTCTCGGCCGCGAGGATCGCGAGCAGCAGGAAGAGGATCGCGAGGTTGTCGAACTGCAGATGGAAGCTCGACACGAAGATCGAAACCGGGTTCGCGAAGAAGAGGATCGCCGCGACCCCCCCGCGCCGCCCTCCGCCGGCGAGGCGCCGGACCACGAGTGCCGTCGCCCCGTCCACGAGGAGAAGGAAGACGCCGACGGACCACGCCAGCGTCGTGCCGATTCGCTCGGCGAGGATCGCGAGCCCCGCCAGAACCCAGGCCCAGAGGGGCGAGTAGTTGTAGCGCGCGGTCTCGAGGTACATGCTGCCGCCCCGGCGCACGATCGAGGCCACCGCCTCGTAGGACGCCAGGTCGTAATTTCCGGAGACGTGGGCGAGCAGAGCCAGCCGCAGGGCCAGGGCGGCGAGGAACCCCGCCGCGAGAAGGACCGGCCGCGCCTTCATAGGCCGACCTCGGCCGCGCCCCCTGGCCAGCCGGTGGTGACGAGACCGCCGCGGCCGGGAAGCCGCGTCCGGACGATCTCCCGTTCCGGTACGCGGTCGCGCCGCTCGAGCGCCTCGCGCGCGATTTCCGCGAGCGTGACGAACCCGACCCCGTCCGACCTCCAATCGTCGAGAATCGCCGAGAAGAGCGCGGCCTTCGAGCGGCCCTCGACCTCGGCATGGATGGTGTGGACCTCGGTCCCGCGCACGGCGCCCCGAAAGAACGCCCGCTGCGACGCGTCGTTCCCCGCGAGGTCGGTCCACGCCAGGGTCTCGTCGAGCGTCGGAAGCGTCGTCGGGATCTCGAGCGTGCGAAACGTCCGCCCTCCGGCCCGAGGGAAGTACGGCGCGCCGCCGCGCGTATCGGAGGTGTGGAGCAGAGAACGCTCCTCCTGCACCTCGAGGGAGCGGGCGTTGGCCGTCCAGCCCGGCGCCGCGCTCGAGCGCGCCGGCACGCCGAGGATGCGCAGGTATTCGGCATGGGCCGCGCCGTAGTCCGCAGCGATCTTCTCCCGGCTCATCCGGTCCAGTCCGTCGTGCCAGCCGACGTGGTCCCAGCCATGGACCCCGGTCTCGTGCCCGGCCCGCGCCGCCGCCCGCACGGCCTCCTCGGCGCGCGCGCCGATCATCGGCGCCGGAAGGAGCGTGCCGTAGAGCATCGTCTTCCAGCCGTAGAGCGACGGCGCCTTCGACCGGATCATCTTGGACAGGAACCCACGGCGCGTGAAGACGCGCCGGATCGCGACGCCCGACCGGTCGGGACCCAGCGTGAAGTAGAAGGTCGCCCGGATTCCGCGCGCCGCGAGGATCTCGAGAAGGCGCGGCACTCCCTCGCGCGTTCCCTCGAGCGTGTCGCAGTCGACCTTGAGGGCGACGCGACGCGCCGTCATGGCGCCGGACGGCGGCTCTGGAGGTAGAAGTCGAGCGTCCGCCGGATCCCCTCCTCGAGCGAGACCTTCGGCTCCCAGCCGAGCAGGCGCCGCGCGCGCCGGATGGAGGGCACGCGCGTCAGGATGTCCTGGTAGCCCGCCCCGTAGTAGTCGCCCGACGACACGTCCACGATGCGCGCCCGGCGCCCGGTCTCCTCGAATCCGGGCGAGGAGGCCACCGCCGCGATCATCTTCTCCGCGAGCTCGCGGATCGACAGATCGTTCGCGGGATTGCCGATGTTGAAGATCCCGCCGTCGGCCGCGCCGCCGCGGTTCTCGAGGATCGCCATCAACGCGTCGATGCCGTCCGAGATGTACGTGAAGGCGCGGCGCTGCGTGCCCCCGTCCACCAGCTTGATCGTCTCGCCGTAGAGGATGTTGTGCAGAAACTGCGTCAGGACCCGGCTCGAGCCCTCCTTCGGCGAATCCACGTCGTCTAAGCGCGGGCCGAACCAGTTGAAGGGCCGAAAGAGCGTGAACTGCAGTCCCTTCGTTCCGTACGCCCAGATGACGCGGTCGAGGAGCTGCTTGCTGCAGGAGTAGATCCAGCGCTGCTTCGCGATCGGCCCGTAGACCATCGTCGAGGTGTCCTCGTCGAACTCGGCATCCGGACACATTCCGTAGACCTCGGAGGTCGACGGGAACACGACGCGCTTTCCATAGCGGACGGCCTGCTTGACGACGCGGAGGTTCTCCTCGAAGTCGAGCTCGAAGACCGCGAGCGGTTCCTTGACGTAGGCGGCCGGAGTGGCGATGGCCACGAGCGGCATCACGACGTCGCACTTCTTGACCTGGTACTCGATCCACTCCTTGTTGATCGCGATGTCGCCCTCGAGGTACGTGAATCGCGGGTTGTCGAGAAACGGCGCGATCTTGTCCGAGCCGATGTCGAGCCCGGAGACGTGCCAGTCGGTCGTCTGGAGGATGCGCTCGGTCAGCGCGTTGCCGATGAATCCGTTGACTCCGAGAATGAGGATTCGCATCACCGCCTCCGCATCAGGTATTCGGCCGCGCCCTCTTCGGGCTCACCCTCGGCCTGCAGGGACAGCAGCTCGACGTAGTGGTCGTCGCCGCACGCCACGAACAGGCGCTCCTCCTCGGCGCGGACCTGCCCGGGGAAGGTGTCGTGCGCGGCCAGGCCCGGCAACCGCGACCGCCACACGAAGGTCTTCGCGCCGAAGACGTCGGTAAAGGCGCCCGGATAGGGACGCGCCACGGCCCGGACGAGGTCGTGGACCTCCTTCGCCGGCCGGGTCCAGTCGATCCGCCCGTCGTCCGGACGCCGCCGCCCGAAGCGCGACGCCTGGGACTCGTCCTGCGCCACCGGGCGCGCCTCTCCGGACTTGAGCTCGTCCAGGCGCCGGGCGAGGACCGCCACGGCCGCGGCGGTGACGCGGCGCTGCACCTCGATCGCGGTGTCGTCGGGCCCGATCGGCACGGCTTCCTGATCGAGGATCGGACCGCGGTCGGCGCGTTCGGTCATCGCGTGGAGCGTGGCCCCCGTGCGGGTCTCGCCCTTCAGGACCGCCCAGTTGACGGGGGCTCGCCCGCGGAACTTCGGGAGGAGCGATCCGTGCATGTTCCAGGCGCCGAGCGGCGCCTCGGAGAGGATCTCCTCGGGAAGGATGCGCCGGTAATAGAAGGAGAAGATCAGGTCGGGCCGCGCCGTGCGCACGCGCGAGATCGAGGCGCGGTCGAGCGGATTCTCCATCACGACCGGCTCGACGCCCCGCGATCGCGAAAGCGACGCGACACTCGGGAACCAGGCCGCCTCGTCGGGCTGGTCGCGGTGGGTCGCGACGAGGACCACGTTCTCGCGCCGGTCGAGCAGGTGCTCGAGGCAGGCGTGGCCCGTGTCCGAATACGCGAAGACCGCGATGCGGGTCATGCGTCGCGTCGCGAGCCGCGGGCCGCGGGCCCTGAGCCGGGGTCCGCCTCGGAGGCGCCCAGGCCGTACACGCGGCGCACGCGAAAGCGAGGCCGGCCCCGCACCTGCTGGTAGATGCGTCCGACGTACTCCCCCACGAGGCCGAGACCCGCCATGGCGATCCCGACGAGCGTGAAGAGGATCGCGAAGAGCGTGAAGACGCCCTCGACCTCCGCGCCGACGATGAGGCGGCGGACGAAGAGGAAGATGCCGAAGGCGACCCCTCCGACCGCGACCAGTGTCCCGAGCAGGCCGAAGACCTGGAGCGGCACGACGGAGAACCCGGTCATGAGGTCGAAGTTCAGGCGCACGAGCTGATAGAGCGAGTACGCCGACCGGCCGTGCCGCCGCGGCGCGTGGGCGACGGGGACCTCGGTCGGCCGCCGCGCGAAGCTCTGCGCGAGCGCGGGGATGAACGTCGACGCCTCGTCGCAGCGGTTGATCTCCTCGATCACGTCGCGCGAGTACGCGCGCAGCATGCATCCGAGGTCGGTCAGGTGCATCCGCGTGATCGCGACCGTGACGCGGTTGACGACCCCGGACGCGAGGCGGCGCAGGAGGGAGTCCTGGCGGCTCTGGCGGACGCCGCCGACGACGTCGTGCCCCTCCCTCATCTTCGCGAGCAGCTTCGGGATCTCCTCGGGAGGGTTCTGGAGGTCCGCGTCGAGCGTCACGACGGCGTCTCCCGTGACGCTCTCGAAGGCGGCGAGGATCGCCTGGTGCTGGCCGAAGTTGCGGGCGAGCTCGAGGACGCGGATGCGGTCTGGGCGCGCGGCCGCGGCCTGCCGGAGGATGGCGAGCGACCCGTCCCGGCTCCCGTCGTCCACGAAGACGATCTCGTACGGCTCGCCGGTTCCGTCCATCACCGCGCCGAGCCGGGCCAGAAGCTCCGGGAGGTTGCCCTCCTCGTTGAAGACCGGGACGACCACCGAAACTCTCACCGGCGGAACTCCTGGAGCACCTCGCGCACGGCTTCGATGGCGTCGTCCTGGTCGGCGTCGGACAGGCCCGGGAACAGCGGGAGCGAGACGATCCGCTCGGAGACGAAATGGGCCTCCGGAAAGTCGCCGGGCTTCCAGCCGAAGCGGCCGGCATAGTACGAGAACTCGTGGGCGGCCGTGTAGTGGAGTCCCGTGCCGATGTTGCGGCGCTTCAACTCGTCGAGGAATCGGTCGCGGGAGATCGCGAGGCGATCGACGTCCACGAGCGGCGTGTACAGGTGCCACGCGTGGCGCGCCGGGTACGGGACGCGGGTCGGAAGAATCAGCCCGGAGACGCCGGCGAAGGCAGCGTCGTAGCGGGCGGCCAGGCGCGTCCGCTCGGCGATGAAGCCGTCGAGGCGCGGAAGCTGCGCGAGTCCGAGCGCCGCCTGGATGTCCATCATGTTGTACTTGAAACCCGGCACCGCGACGTCGTAGCGAGGGCTCCCCTCCTTCGCGAACCGCTTCCACGCCTCGCGGTCCATGCCGTGGAACTTCAGGAGCGACGCCCGCTCGAAGACGCCCTGGTCCTCGGTGACGATCATCCCGCCCTCGCCCGTGGTGATGTTCTTGTTGGGGTGAAACGAGAAGACCGACGTCGTCGGGAAGGAGCCGATCCGCCGTCCCCGGTACTCGGTCCCGACTGCGTGCGCGGCGTCTTCGAGGACGGCGATCCCGCGGGCCGAGGCGAGCGCGAGCAGGGGGTCGAGATCGACGGGCTGCCCGACGTAGTGCACGGGAACGATCGCCCGCGTCCGCGGCGTCAGCGAGGCCTCGACCGCCTCGACGCGCATCTGCAGCGTCGCCGCGTCGATGTCGACGAGGACCGGCACGGCGCCCGTGTGGACGATCGCGTTCAGCGTCGCGACGAAGGTCATCGGGGTCGTGACGACCTCGTCGCCCGGCCCGACGCCGAGGGCGAGCAGCGCCGCGTGGAGGCCGGCGGTCGCCGAGGAGACCGGCACGGCGAAACGGCCTCCGACGTATTCGAGAAAATCGGCCGCGAAGCGCTCGGTCTTGGGTCCCGTCGTGATCCAGCCCGAACGCAGGGTGTCCACGACCTCGCGGATTTCCTCTTCGCCGAGATTCGGCCGGGCGAAGGGAAGAAACGACGAACGCATGCGGCGCGGGGAGTTTACCTGCACGGCGGGCTCAGTCTTTCCACCGGACGCCTCCGGAGAACGTCCAGCGCCGCGCCGGGCTCCAGACGCCGGTCGAGGCCCGGTCGGCGGCGACCTCGAAGCGGATCACGTCGCGGCGATAGTCGTACGGCGCGCCGTCGCGGGCGTGGACCGCCGCATCCACGCAATACACGCCGGGGGCGAGGTCGAGGGACGGAATCTCCAGGGAGATCCGCGCATCGCCCGTGAACCGGTCGGAGCGATAGCCCTCGATGAGGGTGTTCGTCCCGAAGACCGTCGCGCCCGCGACGGTCGCGATCTCGACGCCGAAGACGAAATCCGAGAGCGCGTCGGAAGCCCGCGCGACGATCTCGATCGTCGCGGCCTCGCCCGAGCGCACCCGGCCGACGGGCCGGCCCTCCCGATCGAGGAGCCGGACGAGCTCGATCGAGGCGGCGCCCGATCCGACGCGGCTTCCGGCGGCGCCCGGCGCGGCGCGGCGCCCCCCTTCTTCCTCGGCGACGCGGGCCCGGTAGCGCGCGATGACCTCGCCGGACGGGCCGTCGGCGGCGAGCCGGCCCTTCTCCAGCCAGATCGCGCGCCGGCACCGGTCGGCGACCAGCGTGAGGTCGTGCGAGACGAAGACGAGCGTCTTGCCGGCGCGCTCGAACTCGTCGAACTTTTCGAGCGCGCGATGGGCGAAGGCCTCGTCTCCGACCGCGAGCACCTCGTCCACGAGGAGCACGTCGGGATCGCTGTGGGCCGCGATCGCGAACCCGAGTCGCACGGCCATGCCCGACGAGTACGTCTTGACCGGGGCATCCAGGAACTCCTCGACTCCGGCGAAGCGCACGACGTCGTCGAATCGCTCCGCGATCTCCTTTTTCGTGAGGCCGAGCAGAAGGCCGGTGATCTCGATGTTCTCCCGGCCCGAGATCTCGGGGTGGAATCCGGCTCCGAGCTCGAGCAGCGCGGCGAGCCTCCCCGGACCTCGACCGTGCCGCGCGTCGGCCGCATGATTCCCGCGAGCAGCTTCAGGAGCGTGGACTTGCCCGAGCCATTCGCCCCGACGACGCCGAGCGACTCGCCCGCGGCGACGCTGAACGAGACTCCCTCCAGCGCCACGACGCCGCGGTCGCCGGCGGGGATTCGCGGGCCGCGGAGAAGCGCCGACTTCAGCGTCCCGTGCGGGCGCCGGGCGTAGCGGCGATAGACCTTCGCCGCGTCCCGAACCGAGATCGCCGGAGCCGCGCTCAAGCCTCCTCCGCCAGGGAATCGCGCAGCCGCTCGAACACGGCTCCGCCGGCGAAGAGCGCCAGGACGGCCGTGCCGCTCATCCAGAGCCAGTCCATCGCCGCAACCGGCCGGAAGAAGAACAGCGTGTCGTGCAGCCCCGTGAAGAAGCTCGCGAACGGGTTCAGCCTCAGGGTCCAGCGCCACCGCTCGGGGACCGCCTCGGCCGGGTACAGAACGGGCGTCACGAAGAAAGCGAGCGTCAGGAGGTTGGCGACGATGTCGCGAACGTCGGCGAAATGAACGGACAGCGCCGCAAGGCCGAGAGCCGCGCCGAAGACGGACAGGGCGAGCAGGACGAGAACGAGAGGAAACTCGAGCGCGGCCGGACCGACGCGGACGCCGCCGCGCGCCGCGGCGAACACGATCGCGGCGAGAAGCACCGGGAAAGCGAGCAGAAAGTGCGCCAGGCGCCCCCCGACCGCGGCCGCGGGGAACACCTCGGGCGAGACCGTCGTCTTGCGCAGCAGCGGGCCGTTTGCCCGGAACGCCTCGACCGCGTCCTGCAGCGACGACGACGCGAACCCCCACATCAGCACCCCTCCGAAGAGAAATAGCGCGTAGGGCTTGACGTCCGCCCGGGGCGCGAAGACCAGCCGGAAGACCGTCGCGTAGACGAGCAGCAGGAGGAGCGGATTCAGGAACGACCACAGAAAACCGAGCGCGCCTCCGCGGTAGCGCGCGGAGAGCTCGCGGCGCACGAGGGCGGAAACGAGGGCGCGATGCGCCCAGGTGCGTCGAAGGGGGGCGAGGGGATTCACGCTCGGTTTTGTCGTTTGCAATCTGAGGTCTGCCGTCTCGGGTCTACCGGGTATTCTCGCACCGTGCCGCCCGAGCGCCTCTCCGCCGCGCCCGCCGTCTCGTGCCGGGGGCTTCGCAAGGTGTACGCCGGCGCGGAGCCGGTCGTCGCGCTGGACGGCCTGGACCTCGAGGTCCCGGCCGGCGAGTTCCTCGCGCTCGTGGGAGAGTCGGGCAGCGGAAAATCCACGCTCCTTCACCTGGTCGGGGGAATCGACCGGCCGACCGCGGGCGACGTGCGGGTCGGCGGACGCTCGGTCGCGAGCCTTCCGGAGCGCGAGCTCGTCCTCTACCGGCGGCGCGACGTCGGGATGGTCTTCCAGTTCTTCAACCTCCTGCCGCACCTGACCGTGCGCGAGAACGTCGAGCTGCCGCGGCGGCTCGACGGCGGCGACGACGCCGGACAAAGAGCCTCGGCGCTGCTCGACCGGGTCGGCCTCGCGCGGCGCGAGCGGGCCCACCCCTACGAGCTCTCGGGCGGCGAGATGCAGCGCGTGGCGATCGCGCGGGCTCTCGCGACGGGAGCTCGCCTGCTCCTCGCCGACGAGCCGACCGGCAATCTCGACCGCCGCAACGGCGAGGAAGTGCTGCGGCTCCTCGACGAGATCCGGCGCGAGCGCGGCGTCACCCTGCTCTTGGCGACTCACTCCTCCGCGGCCGCCTCGAGGGCGGATCGGACGGTCGCCGTCCGCGACGGGCGGACCGCGTGAAAGGCTTCGGCCTCGTCTTCCGGGCCCTCATCGCCGGACCGGCGCGGCGCCACCCCGTGCGCGTCCTGGTGCCGGTCGTCGGGGTCGCGATCGGCGTGGCCGCCGTGGCCGCCATCCACCACGCCAACCGCAGCGTGACGGCCTCCTTCGAGAGCGCGGCGGCGCGGATCTCGGGAAAGAGCGACTTCGTGGTGAGCGGCCCGGCCGGCGTGCCGCTCGAGGCGCTCGCGTCTCTCGCGTTCGTCTGGAAGCTCGGATCGCTCGCCCCGGCCGTCACGGGTCCTGCGGTGCTCGAGGGCTCGCCCCGGGAGATCGTCCAGGTGCTCGGGATCGACTGGGGTGGAGACGGCGCGGTCCGCGACGTCCGGCTGATCGCGCCGGCGCAGGCGGGCGCGCGCGCCGCGCTCGCGGCCCGCGGCTCGATCTTCGTCTCGGACCGGCTCGCCGCGCGCCGCGGCCTCGCTCCCGGCTCGAGCCTCGAGCTCGTCGCCGGCGGAGAGCGCCGGAGCGTCCGGGTCGGCGGAATCGTCGAGCTTTCGGGCGCGGCGGGCGCGGCGGGCGGCGACCTCGTCCTGACCGACGTCTTCACGGCGCAGGACCTGCTCGGCAAGGCCGGCCTGGTCGACCGCGTGGACGTCGTCCTCCATCCGGGCGTGGCGAGGGAATCCGCGCGCCGCGAGATCGCGCGGCGGCTTCCCCGGGGCCTGTCGCTCGATTCGCCCGGGAAGGCCGCCGAGACTTCGGAACGCATGGTGCGGGCCTTCCGCTTCAACCTGAATGCCCTCGGCTCGCTCACGCTGCTCGTCGGCATCTTCCTCATCTTCAACGCCGTTTCGATCGCGGTGCTGCGGCGGCGGCCCGAGATCGCGACCCTGCGGGCGCTCGGCGCCGGCCGCGGAGTGCTCTTCGCGGCGTTTCTCGCGGAGGGTCTCGCCGTCGGAGTCCTCGGGACGGTCCTCGGAGAGGTCCTCGGCTTCTTCGTGTCGCGCGCCGCGCTCTCGGCCGTCGCCGGCACGGTGGCGAGCATCTATCTTCCGACCGCTTCGATCGGAGACTCCGGGTACGGCGGCGTCGTGATCCTCGCCGCGGGCGTCGGGATGGCGGCCGCCTGCCTCGCGACTCTTCTGCCCGCGATCGAAGCCACGCGCGTCGAGCCTTCTCCCGCGATGCGCGCCGGCTCGATCGAGGGCGTCGCCCGCCGGAGGGTCGGGCGGCGTCTCATCGGGGCCGGCGCGGCGCTCGCCGCCGCCTTCGCCGCCTCGAGGGTCGGCGCCGTCGACGGGTTCCCGCTCTTCGGTTTCGCCGCGGTCGGGCTCGTCGTCGCCGCGCTCGCCCTCGCGGCGCCCTTTGGGGTGCACGCGGGCGCGGAGGGGCCGGGCCGGCTCCTCGCCCGCGTCGTCGGCGTCGAGGGGCGCCTCGCGGCGGGGTTCTTTCGCGGCGGCCTCGTCCGCAACGGGATCGCCGTGACGGCGCTGTCCATGGCCCTCGGCATGACGCTCGCGATGATCGTGACGGTCGCCTCCATCCGCGAGACCGTGCGCGTCTGGGTCGAGTCCACGCTGCGCTCGGATCTCTGGGTCAAGGCGGACACCGGCGGCCGCTCCGGCATCGTGGGCGATCTCGCGCCCGGGATCGTCCCGTTTCTCCGCCGCTTCGACGGGGTCGCCGCGGTCGATCCGTTCCGGGCGCGCGAGGCCGTCGATGCGTCGGGCCGGCCGTTCACGCTCGGCTCCGGCGATTTTCGCGTCGTTTCCCGCGTCGGAGGCTTGCCGCTGCTCGGCGGCGCCGACCCCCGCCCGATCGCGCGCGCGGCGAGGGAGCGAGACGAGGTCCTCATCTCGGAGCCGTATGCCCGCCGCTTCGGAGCCTCGGCCGGCTCGACGATCGAGGTTCCCGCTCCGGACGGCCCGCGCTCCTTTCGCGTCGCCGGCGTCTACCGGGACTACTCGAACGACCGCGGCACCGTGCTCATGGATCGGGAGCTCTACCGCTCGATCTTCCACGACGACCGCGTCACGAGCGCGGCCGTGCTCGCGGCGCCCGGCGTCGACCCGTCGGAGCTGCGCCGCCGGATTCTGGTGGCCGCGCAGGATCGCTTTGCGATCGCGATCTCGACCAATCGAGAGCTTCGCCGCGAGGCGCTGCGGATCTTCGACCGGACGTTCGCCGTGACGCATGCGCTCGAGGCCATCGCCGTCGGAGTCGCGATCCTCGGCATCGCGAACGCGCTCGTCGCGTCGGCGGTCGAGCGGAGACGCGCCTTCGGCCTCCTGCGGGCGATCGGGGCGTCCGGCTCTCAGATTCGCGGCGCGACGAGGCTCGAGGCGGTCATGGCGGGTCTCGTCGGCACCGCGGGAGCCGTCGCCGCCGGCGCCGCGTTCGCGTACCTTTTGCTCGGGGTCATCAATCCGCAATCCTTCGGCTGGACGGTGGCCCTGAGCGTTCCGGCCGGGAGGCTGGTCACCGCGAGCGCCCTGGTCTTCGCCGCTTCGGTCCTGGCGGGGATCGTCCCCGGCCGCATCGCCGCCGCCGTCGACCCCGCCGCGGCCCTCCAGGAGGAATGACGTTGAGATTGATCTTCCGGCTGGCCGCGCTGGTCCTCGCCGCCTCGCCCTCGATCCAGTTTCCCCGCGACCACGGCGCGCACCCCGAGGCTCCGGTCGAGTGGTGGTATTACACCGGCCACCTCGATGCGCCCGACGGCGCGGCGTATGGATTCCAGCTCACGTTCTTCCGCGTCCGCGACCTTCACCTCGCCCACTTCGCATGGACCGACGTCGCGCGGAAGACGTTCGTCTACGACGAGAAGACGCACCTCGGTCTGCCGGGCATCGCGGGCGCCGCCGAGGGACGGCTCGACGTCTCGAACGAAGACTGGTTCGCGCGGGAGGAGAACGGCGTCGTTCGTCTCGGTGCGGGCATGCGCGATCCGGGCGATCTGGCGCTGACGCTCACGCCTTCCAAGGCCCCGGTCGCAAACGGCGAGGCCGGCCTGTCCCGAAAAGGGCCGGGCGAGAACGAGTACTCGCACTACGTCTCGATCACGCGCCTCTCCGCGGCCGGTACGCTCGCGCGCCGCGATGCGCCCCCCCTGCACCTTTCGGGCACCGCGTGGTTCGACCACGAGTGGGGTCCGGGCCGCTTCCCGCGGGCGCGGCCGGGTGGGACTGGTTCGCGCTGCAGCTCTCGGACGGATCGGAGCTCATGCTCTACCGCCTCCGCCTCGCCGGCGGCGGCGCGTCGCCGTTCTCGGCAGGCACCTTCGTGCCCGCGGCCGGACCGCCGCGAGCGATCGCGTGGAGCGACGTGGCGCTTTCTCCCCGCTCCACCTGGACCTCGCCGCATTCGAAGGCGACGTATCCGGCCGTCTGGTCGCTGGCGGTGAAGTCGCTCGGCCTGCAAACGACGATCTCGCCTCTCGTGGCGGACCAGGAGCTGCGGACCGAGAAGTCGACCGGCGTCACCTATTGGGAGGGCGCCTGCCGCGTCGAAGGAACCCGGGGCGGCCGCCCGATCGGCGGCCGCGCTTACGTCGAGATGACCGGCTACGCCGGCCGCGACGTGCCCGGGTTCGCTCCGCCGTAGCTCAAGCCCTCCCCCTCACCCCAACCCTCTCCCCCCGCGGATGGGCGAGAGGGTAGGACTCGACGCGGTGCGAGCCCGCAGGGCGCGCAGACCCCGAACGAGCAAAGTAACGATCAGAACGAGTCAACCGCGCACATTCGAGAGGGTCCCCTCACCCCAACCCTCTCCCGTCGGGAGAGGGGGTAAGACGGCTCGACAAGACGCGATCTTCAAACTAGCTCGCGGCGTGAGAAGTCAGCCGAGCGAAGCGAAGGTGGAGGCTCACGCCGCGGGAGCCGGAGCGCAGTGAGGGGTCAGGTGAGCGGTCGAGCCCGCATCCGGGCGAGCCGCTCACCGGTGCGCGCCCGCAGGGGCGCGCAGACCCCGAACGAAGCGAAGGCGACGGTCAGGGTGGAGGCTCACGCCGCGGGAGCCGGAGCGCAGCGAGGGGTCAGGTGAGCGGTCGAGCCCGCATCCGGGCGAGCCGCTCACCGGTGCGCGCCCGCAGGGCGCGCAGACCCCGAACGAAGCGAAGGCGACGGCTAGGGTATCGGCGTCGGTTCCGGCTCGGGCGTCGACTCGGCCGACGACTTCGACTTCTTCGCCGACTTCGACTGGGTTTCCAGCGTGACCATGAAGTTCGCCGCCTGGTCCATCCGCCGGTACACGTAGGGGAAGTCGATGTCGTAGTACGTCCGCTTCCCCTTGTTGAGAAAGCCCCACTTCGTGCCGTTCGAGCCGGCGGCGACGACGTTGCCCTCGGCATCGAAGACGACGACGGCGACCCCGACCTCTTCATCCGCCTCCGAATTGTTGTCGATGCGGACGCGGACCTTCGCGCTCGATTTGCGGATCGGCGTTCCCTTCAGCGTCGAGCCGAGGTCGAACACGACCTGTCCGACGACGACGTCCTCGGTCTGCACGTCGATGTTCTGCACGCCCCCGATGGGCTGCCAGGGGAACTTCTTGGTCGCCACCTGAGCCGACGCCGGAACGGCGAGGACCCCGGCGAGAGCGACGGCCGGGAAAATCTGACGCATCCTCATTCCCACCTCCATGACGAATGACCACTCTGGCCTCCAGGCCGGAGGCTCTCACCGAGTGTAGCAGGAGGTTTCGTGGGAGAGGGCGGTCCCGAAGTGTTCCCTCTCTCGTCGGTCGGGCCGCGCAGCGGCCCGCTAGGAGTCCAAGCTTCGCGCGAGTTTGGACCTGCGGAACCCGTAGGAGAAGTAGATGACGAGGCCGAGAACGAGCCAGACGACGAACCGGATCCACGTGGCCGTCGGGAGTCCCCCGTAGCGAACGAGCGTCCCGTGCTCGATGACGGGGAGGCCGATGATCAGGTAGAGGCAGATGAGGATTCCGAGAATCGGCGTCAGGGGGACCAGCGGCGTCCGGAACGCGCGCTTGCGGTCGGGGTCGGTGCGGCGAAGGACCATGATGCCGATGCAGACGAGGATGAAGGCGAAGAGCGTCCCGATGTTGGTCAGCTCGACGAACACGTCGAGGTTCGCGAAGGCCGAAAGCGCGGCGACGATGACGCCGATCCAGATCGTCGTGACGTGCGGGGTCTTGTACTTCGGATGGATCTTCGCGAAGGACGGCGAGAGCAGCCCGTCCCGGGCCATCGAGAAGAAGATGCGCGCCTGCCCGTACTGAAAGACGAGGAGCACCGCCGTCGTGGCGATGACCGCTCCGAAGGCGACGATGCCGGCGGCCCAGTTCATCCCGAGAATCGAAAAGGCCTTCGCGAGCGGCTCGGAGGAGCCGCGGATGCTACTCGATCGGCACCATGCCCGTCAGGACGAGGGACGTGGCGACGTAGAGAACCGTGCAGATGGCGAGCGAACCGATCATCCCGATCGGCATGTCCTTCTGGGGGTTCCGGCACTCCTCGGCCGCCGTCGAGACGGCGTCGAACCCGATGTAGGCGAAGAAGATGAGCGCCGCCCCGGTGCCGATGCCGGTCCAGCCGTTCGGCGCAAACGGGTGCCAGTTGACGGGCTTGACGTAGGTGGCGCCGACGACGATGAAGAAGACGAGGATCACGAGCTTGAGGAGGACCATCGCGGTGTTGAACCGCGCGGACTCCTTGATGCCGATGACGAGCAGCCACGTCAGCATCAGCGTGATCGCGGCCGCCGGGATGTTCAGCACGATCGGAAGGCCGAAGAGATGCGGCGCGGCGTCCATGAATCCAGGCGTCTTGATCGCGGTCGCGAGGTCGGTCGACATCCAGGCGGGGACCGTGATGCCGAGGCCCTTCAACAGCTCGACGAAGTAGCCCGACCAGGACACCGCGACGGCGACGTTGCCCATCGCGTACTCGATGATCAGGTCCCACCCGATGATCCAGGCGATGAACTCGCCGAGCGTCGCATAGGAATACGTGTAGGCGCTGCCCGAGATCGGCACGAGCGAGGCGAACTCCGCATAGCAGAGCGCGCAGAAGCCGCAGCCGATGGCCGTGATGAGGATCGAGATGACGAGCGCCGGGCCCGCGCCGTCGTGATGTCCGCCGCCGGCCGCGGCCGAGCCGATTACGGCGAAGATTCCGGCGCCGACGATCGCGCCGATCCCGAGGGCGACCAGCTGGATCGGGCCGAGCGTCCGCTTCATCTGGTGCTCGGGCTCCTCCGCGTCGGCGAGGATCAGGTCGAGGGATTTCTTCCGGAACAGCTGGCTCATGCGAAAGTGCCGGGGAGAATATCAGACGGACGCGGTCAGCCGCGGCGGCAGCTCCGAGAGGCTCGCGATCCGCTCGGCGACGTCCCGGTGCTCGCCGCGGCGGTCGAGCAGGACGGCGCGCAGCCCCGCCGCCCTCGCGCCATCGTAGTCGTCGCGCAGCGAGTCCCCCACGTGGAGCGTCTCGGCCGCGGGCACGCCGACGCGGGCGCACGTCCGGCGAAAGATCTCGGCGTCGGGTTTGCCCGTCTCCTCGATCGCCGACACGGACACCGAGCGGAAGTATCCGGCGAGGCCCCGGAGCTCCAGCAGACGCGGCAGGTAGGAGTCCCAGTTGGAGACGACCGCGAGCGGGATTCCGCGGGCCGCGAGCGTCTCCAGGACCGGAAGGACGTCCGGGTAGACGGCCCACACGCCCGGCTCGCGAAAGTGCCGGGCGAGGCGCGCGAACGCCTCGTCCGACAACGGCCCGCCGTCGAGGAGCCGCCGCACGCGAGAGAAAATCGCGCCAGAACCCGGGCTCGCCGCGAACGCCGCCGTAGCGGTCTCCGGGCTTCTCGTGCTGGATTTCGATCCAGGTCGCGGTCAGGGCGCCGCGCAGTTCGTCGTTCGTAAACCGCGCGCCGTCATCCGCGAAGATGCGGGCATAGACCTCCTCGACCGGAGGATCCGGATAGAGGAGCGTCGCCCCCGCGTCGAAGAAGACGGCCCGGATCGTCGTCAGCAGACGAGCGCGTTCTCCCGCATCACTCCATCGAGCGCGCGGTTCAACGCGTCGCAGCAGCGCCGCGCGGCCGCGAGCGCCTTCTCGCGTTTCTCCGGCGAATCGGCGGCGCGGCCGAGGGCCTCGCGCTCGACCTGCCGATGCCACACGTCGGCCTGCTCGTGGACCGAGAAGAAGCGGGTCGCGTCCTCATCCACGATGCCGTAGAAAGCCGCGAGGCCCTCGCGCTTGGTCTTCGAGACCTCCGGAATCTGCGACTCGTAGGCGTACAGCGCCGCGAGGCCCTCGGTCACGGAGCCCTCGCGCGTCGTCTTCCGGAACTCCGCGATGGCGTCCGCGACTTCGGGCGTGCGGGGAGCCGACGCCAGATCGGACGGCGCGCCCAGGGCCGCGGCGAAGCGGCGCCAGAGCGCCGGATGGTTCTCGGAGCCGCGCTCCTCTTCGATCAGGTTCTCGAGCAGCTCCTGGCGCAGCGCCGCATCCTCGCATCCGGCGTGAACCCCGGAAACGTAGGTCGGAAAGGCCGCGACGTGAGGGTAGTACGAGATCGCGTACTCGCGCAGGTTCTCCCGGGTCAGCTTGCCCGCCGACCAGAGCTGGTAGAACGGGTGCTTGAGGAGGTGCTTTTCGGCGACGAGAGCATCGAGGGCGGCGAGAAATTCTTCGCGTGTCATCTCAACCTCCGAAAAATTCAATCGGCGGACTTCCGAGGCGCGAAATGTATCAGTTTCTCTGCCGTCCTCCGCCGGCTTTTCGCCGCCCGAATCACGGCATCACCTGCCCGCCGTCGATCACGATCGCCTGCCCGGTGACCGAGCGCGCGTCGTCGGAGGCGAGGTAGGCGGCGAGGCCGGCGACCTCCTCGGGGACGAGGACGCGCTCGAGCGGCGCCATCTTCGCGGCGATCTCCCGGCCCTTTTCCTCGCCGGCGATGCGGCGGAAGCCCTCGCGCGCCATCTCCGTCTCGACCCACCCCGGGCAGATCGCGTTGACGGTGATCTTTCGCGGCGCGAGCTCGAGCGCGAGCGTCCGCGTCAGGCCGATGACGCCGTGCTTGGAGGCCGCGTAGGCGCCGAGGCCCGCCACGCCGAACCGGCCGAGCACCGACGAGAGGTTGATGACCCGTCCTCCCTCCGGAAGAAAGGGCGAGGCTTCCCGCGTGACCCGGAACACGGCCGTGAGGTTCGTGGCGAGGATGGCGTCCCAGCGCGCATCGTCCGGATCGTCGAGGGGCGTCGGACCGCCCGTTCCCGCGTTGTTGACCAGGACGTCGAGCCGGCCCCACTTCGCCACCGCCACCGCGATCGCCATGGCGACCGAGCCGCGATCCGTCACGTCGCAGAGCGCGGCGATCGCCTCCCGGCCGGACCCGGCGATCTCGCCCGCGACGCGCTCGCAGGCGGCGCGGTCGCGGGCTGCCAGGACGACCCGCGCGCCCTCGGAGGCGAACCGGCGCGCGATGGCCTCTCCGATTCCGCGCGAGGCTCCGGTGATGAACGCGACTTTGCGGTCGAGCCGCAGCGGATCGGCCACGTTCGATCTCGCCGACGCTACGGGCGCACGGGCAGGCGCGAGGCCGCCTCGGAGGACCGCCGCGCCCCGCTGACCTCGGGCGGAAGCGGGAAGTGCACGTCCTCCTCGACCGTGAGGACTTCCTCGACCTCCACCGCGCGTCCGGCCGTCAGGACGCGCACGATCTCGTTGACCAGGAACTCGGGCGCCGAGGCGCCGGACGTGATCCCGACCGTCTCGACGCCCTCGAGCCACGCCGGGTCGATCTCCGAAACGTCGTCCACCAGGTGGGCCCGCGAGCCCGCGAGGAGGGCCTCCTCGACGAGCCGGTTCGAGTTGGACGAGTTGCGCGAGCCGACGACGAGGATCAGCGGCGCCTGTTTCGCCAGTGCGCGCACGGCCACCTGGCGGTTCTGCGTCGCGTAGCAGATGTCGTCCTTGGCGGGAACGTGGATCCGCGGGAACCGGCGCTTGAGGGCTTCGACGATCGGGCGCGTGTCTTCCATCGAGAGCGTGGTCTGAGTGATGAACGCGACGCGCTCCGGGTCGCGGACCTCCACCGATTCGGCGTCGGCGACCGAGGAGACGAGGCGGATCTGTGAGGCCGCCTCGCCCATGGTGCCCTCGACCTCCTCGTGGCCGGCATGGCCGACGAGCAGGATCTCGTACCCCATGCGCGCGAACCGGATGGCTTCGAGGTGGACCTTGGTCACGAGCGGGCAGGTCGCGTCGATGATCCGGAGCTTCCGGGCGGCCGCGCTGGCGCGGACCTGCGGGGAGACCCCGTGGGCCGAGAAGACGGCCGTCGCGCCGTCGGGCACCTCGTCGAGCTCCTGGACGAAGCGCACGCCGCGGGCTTCGAAGTCACGGACGACGTGGCGGTTGTGGACGATCTCGCGCCGGACGTAGACCGGTCCCTCGAAGCAGTCGAGGGCGAGGTCCACGATCTCGATGGCGCGCACGACGCCCGCGCAGAAGCCGCGGGGGGCCGCGAGCAGGATCCGCTGGACCGAGAGGGTCGCGCCTTCGGGAATCATCGTGCCGGCCCGATTCTATCGCCCCCGGCGAGATCCCCCCGGGCCTCCGCATCGAGGATGCCGAGCCGGCGCTCGTCCCGCCGGAAGAGATCGCGCTCCAGACCGCAGGGATCGCAGAAGGCCTCTCCGGAGCCGGGCTCGCGGGAACAGCCCTCGTTCGCGCAGCGGGTTCGGGACGCGGACTCCGGCGTCACGCCCTTTCCCCCCTTCCCGCGGCGGCCGGGAGAAGGTAGGCCAGGATCTGCCTCTCGCAGCGGTCGCGATAGAGCGGAAACGTCGCCTCCGGGTCCCTTTCGGAGAGCCACTGCATCATCAGGCCATCGAAGATCGCGCGCATCGTCGAGCCGGCCTCGAGAGGGTCGCGCACCCGAAAGACGCCCCGGCGCATCCCCTCGGCGACGATCCCGCCGTCGATCTCCCGGCAGCCCGCGTAGAAACGCTCGTTGACGCCGCGGAAGGGCTCGCGCCGCGCCGCCAGCCCGCAGAAGTCCACGAAGGCTCGGAAGAACGCCCGGTTTTTCGAGGGCGATGGAAAGATGAGCGCCACCAGCGCGCGGATCTTCCGGACGGGGTCCTCCTCCGCGGCCACGGCCTCTCGCATGCGGCCGTGGATCGAGTCGATGAGCCACGCGAACAGCTCGCGAAAGAGGTCTTCTTTCGAATCGAAGTAGTAGAGGGTCACGCCCTTCGAGACGCCGGCCCTCTGAGCGATGTGATCGAGCGTGACCTCGGAGAATCCCTTCTCGGCGACCTCGCGAAAAGCGGCCTTCAGGAGGGCGAGGCGCCGCTCGGCCTCGGACGCATGCGCTGCACGGGGCATCAGAAGGCGAATTTAACCGACCGGTCAGTTAGTGTCAAGACGTGGCTGACAGGTGCCGGCGCGTCTTAGACTCGGGGAATGCGCATCCGGCTGCTGCATTTCGCCTCTTTCCGAGAGGCCGTCGGCCGTGACGAGGAAGCCCGGGAAGTCCCGGAGGGGACGAGGGTCCGGGAGCTCTGGACCTCGCTTGCCCGCGAGGTCGGTCATTTTGCCCGGTTTCCTGCGCCCCCCCCTGCCGCGGTCAATCGCGCGTACGTCCCGCCCGACACCGTCCTGCGCGAGGGCGACGAGGTTGCCTTTCTTCCGCCCGTGGCCGGGGGCTGAGTGTCCTATCTGACCGACGCGCCCCTCGACGTCGCGGCGCTGCTGGCGGAAGCCCGCAGCTCGGATGGAGCGCTCTGTCTCTTCGTCGGCGTGGTCCGCGACGAGAACGACGGACGGACCACGACCTCGATCGAGTACGAGGCCTACGCGCCGATGGCGGAGGCCGAGATGGCTCGGATCTTCGACGGCCTCGCCCGCGATTTCCCCGACGTGAAAATCCGGATGAAGCATCGCGTGGGGCGCCTGTCCGTGGGCGAGCCGTCGGTCGCGATCGCCGCGGTCTCGCCCCATCGGGCCGAGGCCTTCGCCGGCTGCCGCGCCGCGATCGACCGCGTGAAGTCCACGGTCCCGATCTGGAAAAAGGAGTTCCATCCCGACGGCTCGAGCGAGTGGGTGGACCCGACGAGGGCGCCTTCCGCCGGCCGCCCGCAGACTTCCGGCAAGATCTAGGGCTTTTTCCGCGGTCGTCGGTCCTCGTTCCGCGTCTGGTGGCAGAATCCCCCCACAAATGTCCCTCGCCAAGGTCATCGCGCCCGACATCGAGGAGTTGATCCGCGACCATCCGGGAGAGATCGCGGCCGCGGTGGCGCACATCCATCCCGCCGATCTCGCGGAGCTCCTCGAGGACCTGCCCCGCGAAGACCGCATCGTCCTCTTCGAAGAGCTTCCGCCGGAGCAGGGCGCCGCCGTCCTCTCCGAGCTGAAGGGCGAGACCCTGCGCCTGATCCTCCATCGCGCCTCGCGTACCAAGCTCGGCAAGGAGCTCGACCGGCTGCCGGCCGACGAGATCACGTTCCTCCTCGAGCACCTGTCCCAGCGTCAGCGCGAGGCGATCCTCGCCAACATGTCGCCGCGCGACGCCGCCGAGGTCGAGCGGCTCCAGCGCTATCCGACGCGGACCGCCGGCCGCCTCATGACCGAGAAGTTCGCGACGATCCGCCCCGAGTGGACCGTCGCCGAGACGCTCGACCACTTGAAGCGCATCGACCCGGAGGTCGAGACGGTCCAGAGCCTGTATGCCCTGGACGAGCGCGGCCGCCTCATCGGGTACGTCGCGCTGCGGCGGCTTTTCCCCGCGCCGCCCGATCGGAAGGTCGGCGACATGATGGAGCGGCGCCTCCTGACGGTGAAGGCCGACGCGCCGCAGGAGGAAGTCGCCCGCCTCGTTTCCAAGTACGACGTCCACGCGATTCCGGTCGTGGACGATGAAAACCGCCTGCTCGGGATCGTGACGGTCGACGACGTCATCGACATCCTGATCGAGGAAGGGACCGAAGACGCCCTCCACATGGGCGGCGTCTCCGCCAGCGAGGAGACCGTCGAGCAGGGCTACTTCGCGACCCGGCCGCTGCGCAACGTGCGCCTGCGCTTCAACTGGCTCCTGCTGATGTTCGTGACCGAGACCTTTACGGGAACCGTCCTGCGCCACTACGAGAGCGAGCTCGCCAAGGTCGTCGCCCTGTCCTTCTTCATCCCGCTCCTGATCGGCACCGGCGGCAACTCGGGCTCCCAGACGGTCACGACCATCGTGCGCGGCCTCGCGGTCGGCGAGATCCGGATGCGCGACTTCGCCCGCGTGCTCCTGCGCGAGGGCGGCAGCGGCGTCATCCTCGGCCTGATGCTCGGGGTCGTCGGCTTCGGCCGCGCGCTGCTCTGGGGCTCGTCGGTACCGCTCGCGATGACGGTCGGCGTCTCGATCCTCGCCATCTGCGCCTGGGCCAACACGGTCGGCTCGATGATCCCGATGGTCGCGACCATGTGCCGCATCGATCCGACCGTCATGTCCGCGCCGCTGATCGCGACCCTCGTGGACGCGACCGGCCTGATCATCTACTTCACGATCGCGAAGAGCTTCCTGGGTCTGTGACGCGGGATTCGTAGGGGCGGCCCTGCCCTTGCGGCCGCCCGGGCCTCACCGCCCCAACGGCTGCGCCGCGACCGGACGGAACGCGTCGTTGCCTGGACCGAAGTGCTCGACGAGATACGCGACGAGCGCCGCCCGCTGGTCCTCCGGAACCACCGCCCCCCAGCCGGCCATCTTCGTGACCTCGGCGGTCCACTGCTTCTCGTTCAACCTCTGCTGGCGGATCATGTCCGCCGAGTGGCAGTGGAGGCATGCCTGGTCGGCGACGGGCTTCATCGCTCCCGCGGGCAGCTCGCCGAGCTCGGTGCCGACCGCCGGGAGCGTCGGCGTCCCCTTCGGCGCGGGCGGCGACTGGCCGACGAGGGCCGCCCCGGCCGCGAGCAGGACCGCGGCGCCCGCCGCCGCGAGCACGCCGCGCCTCTTCACGCGCCCACCGCGATCTCGACCGACGGCCACGCGTTGTAGAGATAGCCGCTCTGGTTCCAGACGGCTTCCTTCGGTTGGACCTTCCCGCGGCTGTCGGTCGCGCGGGCATGCAGCGTGATCGACCCGGCGGTCTTCGGGACGTAGCGCAGCGACCACCGGCGCCAGGCAAAGGGGTCGTGCTCGGAGTCGAGCGCCGCCTCGGACCAGCTCGCGCCGCCGTCGTCGGTCACCTCGACCTTCGCCACGTCGGGGGCTCCGGAAAACGCGAATCCTCGAATCGTGGCGGCGGCGCCGATGCGGGCGCTGGCGGGAGCCGCGGTGATGCTCGACTTCACGAAGAGCTCCGTGAGCGGGGCCATCTCATCGGGCTTGAAGGCGACCCCCGGCTCGCCCGGAGACTTCGGGTAGCGGTAGGCCGTATCCATGTAGAACCCGATCTGCGGCGCTGGCTGGGCGCTCAGCCGCGCCAGCCACTTCATCCAGTGGTCGCCGGCCCATCCCGGAACCACGAGCCGCGCCGGTCCGCCATGGAGCTGCGGCAGCGGCGCGCCGTTCATGGAGAGGGCAACGACTCCGTCCTCGAGGGCCTTCTCGATCTCGAGACTGCGATGAAACGGCGGTACCTTCTCGGGGGGCGCGTCGGTTCCGAAGGTATGGAGGTGGCGCGCTGCGGCCTTCCGTCCCGCCTTCTCGAGCAGATCGCGCACGCGCACGCCCGTCCACCGCGCGTTGCCGACGGCCCCGTATTTCCACTGCACGCCCGGGACGATCGGCCGATACCAGCCCCGACCGTTCCCGGCGCACTGCAGGACGCAGGTCACCGACGCCTGCGGCATCTTCTGCAGGTCCGACAGCGAGAGGGATAGCGGCCGATCGACTTCCCCGTCCACCACGAGCTTCCAGGTCTTCGGATCCGGGAACGTCGGATTCCAGTGGCTGCGCACGAAGAAGAGGTCGTTCGGCGTGATGTACGTGTCCAGGGCATCGAGCGGCGTCTCGGCATCGATCGGATAGCCATTCAGCTGGAGAAGCCGGCGGCGGGGCTCCGCGCCGAGGACCCGGCCCGCCACCGCCATGCCGGCCGCGGCGACGAGAAATCCGCGACGGCTCATGCCCCCGCGTTCGATTTCCGAGTCGGCTCGAAGGCGCACGGGGTGAGTCTACAGCCCCGGGCCTTTCCTGATAGGATCCCGCGCTCGAACGCTACCAGGAGGCCTCATGAGCACCCCCGCCAAGACCCGCGACTGGACGAGCCCCGCCCACGATTCCGAGATCGTTCACTACCGCGCCGCGGACGGCATCGCCGTCATCGAGATGGACGACCCGCCGGCCAATACCTACACCTATGCGATGAACCGCCAGCTCGACGAGGCGATCCTGAAGGCCCGCTTCGACGACGACGTCCACGTCATCGTCCTGCGCGGCAAGGGCGACCGCTTCTTCTCGGCCGGAGCCAACATCGGGATGCTGAACGCCGTGACGCCGGGCTTCAAGTACTTCTTCTGCCTGCACGCCAACGAGATGCTGCTGCGCCTCGAGCACACGCCCAAGCTCGTCATCGCGGCTCTGAACGGGCACACCGTCGGCGGCGGCCTCGAGATCGCGATGGCCGCGGACCTGCGCATCGCGCGCAAGGACGCGGGCAAGATCGGGTTGCCCGAGGTCACGCTCGGCGTGCTGCCGGGAACGGGCGGCACGACGCGCCTGGCGAAGATGGTCGGCAAGTCGAAGGCGATCGAGCTGATGGTCACCGGCAACACGTTTTCCTTCGAGGAGGCGCTCGACCTCGGCCTGGTCAACCAGGTCATCGACGCGACCCCCGAGGACTGGTGGCAGCAGGTCATGGACTACGCGCGCCAGTTCGTACCGCCGCACAAGGCCTCGAAGGCGGTGGGCCGCATCAAGCGCTCGGTGCAGTCGGGCTGGGACCTTCCGCTCGAGTCGGCGCTCGCCGTCGAGCGGGAGCTCCAGCAGCTTCTCTTCCAGAGCGACGACGCCAAGGAAGGCATCGCCGCGAACCAGGAGAAGCGCGTTCCCAGGTTCAAGGGGAAGTAGCTCCTGAAGACGGACCTCTTCGTCAACGGCGAGTTCGTTCCCGCGGCGTCGGGCAGGCGGTTCGCGACGACCAATCCCGCGACCGCCGAGCCGATCGCCGACGTGGCCGAGGCCGGGCCAGAGGACCTGGACCGCGCGGTCGCCGCGGCCCGAAAGGCGTTCGAGTCCGGCCCCTGGGCGGCGATGAAGCCGCGGCAGCGCGGGCGCATCCTGATCCGCGCCGCGGACCTGCTCGCCTCGCGCGCCGACGAGTTCGGCAGGGTCGAGACGCTCGACAACGGGAAGCCGATCTTCGAATCCGCGAAGATCGACATGCCGGCGGCCGCCGAATGCCTCTCCTACTTCGGCGAGTACGCCGACAAGCTGTACGGCGACACGTTCCCCGGCCGCAAGGACGCCTTCCTCCTGACGCTGCGCGAGCCGATCGGCGTCGTGGGCGCCATCACACCCTGGAATTTCCCCCTGCTGCAGGCCATGTGGAAGATCGCGCCGGCGCTCGCCCTCGGCAACGCCGTCGTCCTGAAGCCGGCCTCCGTCACGCCCCTGACCGCGCTGATGTTCGCGGAGCTGCTCACGGAGGCCGGTCTCCCGCCGGGAGCGTTCAACGTGATTCCCGGGCCGGGCGCCGTCGTCGGGCAGGCGATGGCGCAGCATCCCGGCATCGACAAGATCTCGTTCACCGGCGAAACCGAGACCGGAAAATCCATCCTTCGCGCCGCCGCCGGCACCGTCAAGCGCGTCTCGATGGAGCTCGGCGGCAAGTCGCCCAACGTCGTCTTCGCCGACGCGGACCTCGATGCCGCCGCCAAGGGCGCGATCAACGCCATTTTCTACGGCAAGGGCGAGCTCTGCTCGGCGGGATCGCGCCTGCTCGTCGAGGAATCGGCGCACGACGCGCTGATGGAGAAGGTCGTCGAGCGGGCGAAGAAGATGGCTCCGGGCGACCCGCTCGACCCGAAGACGCGCCTCGGCTCCCTGGTCTCGGAGAAGCAGCGCGAGAACGTCGCGCGCTACGTCGAGAGCGGCCGCAGGGAGGGCGCGAAGCTCGTGGCCGGCGGCAGCGCGGCGTCGGTCAACGGCAAGGGCGCGTTTTTCGAGGCCACCGTCTTCGACGCCGTGACGCCCGAGATGACGATCGCCCGCGAGGAGATCTTCGGACCGGTCCTCGCCACGCTCACGTTCCGGAGCGAGGACGAGGCGATCGCGGTCGGCAATTCCACGATCTACGGGCTGGCCGCGGCGGTCTGGACGCGCGACGTCAAGAAGGCGCTCCGGGCGGCGAAGGCCCTGAAGGCCGGGACCGTCTGGGTCAACGCCTACAACTTCTACGACCCGGGCCTGCCCTTCGGCGGCTACAAGGAGTCCGGCTTCGGCCGTGAGCGCGGCCACTACGCGCTCGAGGAATACACGCAGGTCAAGTCGATCTGGATAGACCTCACGTAGCGAGATCGGGTTCGAAGTCGCGGGGTCTGACCCCGAAGGGTCTGACCCCAGGTGCCCTGGTTGACTTGGGAGGACTCGTGCTTCACTTCGCCCTCGTCTCGCTTCTCCTGACCCGGGCCGCCTCCGCGGCGCCGGCCGGAAAAGTTTCCGTCCGTGAAGTCTTCGACTCGCAGAGCTCCCTCGTCCACTTCCACGACGCCACGATCGCGCCCGACGGCTCGCTCACGGCCTGGACGGTCCGGGTCGCGGACGCGGAAGGACGGGAGATGCTCGGAGCCATCTCCGTCGCGGCGACCGAAGGCGGAAGGCCGAGGCGCCTGACGGCGGCCCGCGACGGCCAGGCCCATCGCGAGTTCGAGCCCGCCTTCTCGCCCGACGGCAAGACGATCGCATTTCTCTCCGATGCCGCGACGCCCGGACAGCTCCAGATCTGGACCGCTCCCAGCGCCGGCGGTTCGCCGCGGCAGGTGACACGCGTCAAGGGCCAGCTCGAGCATCTCCTCTGGTCGCCCGACGGCCGCGCCGTCGCCTTCCTCTTCGTCGAGGGGTCGGCGCAGGAGACGGGCGCCTTGACCGCCTACAAGCCCGATGCCGGCGTCGTCCAGGAGACCTTCGAGGAACAGCGCATCGCCGTCGCGGACCTGAAGACCGGCCAGGTCCGCCCGGTCTCGCCCGCGGATCTCTTCGTCTACGATTACGACTGGTCGCCCGACGGCCGCACGTTCGCGGCGGAGGCCGCGAAGGGGTCGGGCACCAACAACTACTGGGTCGCCGAGCTCGACCGCGTGGACGCGGCGACGGGCGAGACGCGGTCGCTCTGGAAGCCGCCGCTCCAGATCGCGTGCCCGCGCTTCTCGCCGGACGGCCGGTCGATCGCGGTCATCCACGGCCTCATGAGCGACCAGGGCTCGACGGGCGGCGACGTCTGGGTCGTGCCGGCGTCCGGCGGCGAGGCGCGCAACCTGACGCCGGGAACCGGGTGGTCGGCGCGGGCGCTCTTCTGGCAGCCCGATGGCGACATCCTCCTGACCGCCTTCGTCGACGGCGGCGAAGGCGTCGCGAAGATCCCCCCGGGAGGAACGCTCGAGCGTCTCTGGGCGGGCGCCGAAGCGATCGATCACTTCGCGCCGGCCCGACGCGGCGAGGACAGCGCCGCGATCGTCAGCTCGTTCGACCGTCCGCCCGAGGCCTGCGCCGGAGAGCTCGGCGAGTGGAAGAACCTGTCGTCCTCGAACGCCTCCGCGAAGCGCTTCTGGGGACCCGCGAAGAGCCTGCGCTGGGACAGCGACGGCAGGAGCGTCCAGGGCTGGCTGATCTATCCGCTCGGATTCGACGCCTCGAAGCGCTACCCGATGGCCACCGTCGTGCACGGCGGACCGTCCTCGCAACAGAGCATCCACTGGCCGGAGCGCTGGAACGGCGTGCTGCCCTCGCAGGGCTATTTCGTCTTCCTGCCGAATCCGCGCGGCAGCTACGGGTTCGGCGAGGAGTTCGTGCAGGGCAACGTCAAGGATTTCGGCGGCGGCGACCTCCGGGACATTCTTTCCGGCGTGGACGCGGCGCTGAAGACCGCGCCGATCGACGGAAATCGGCTCGGCATCGTCGGCTGGAGCTACGGCGGCTACATGGCGATGTGGGCCGTGACGCAGACGCACCGGTTCGCGGCGGCCGTGGCCGGCGCCGGCATCGTGAGCTGGCAGAGCTACTACGGGCAGAACAAGATCGACACCTGGATGCTGCCGTTCTTCGGCGCGTCCGTCTACGACGACCCGAAGGTCTACGCCAAGTCGTCGCCGATCGAATTCATCAAGAACGTGCAGACGCCGACGCTCGTCCTCCACGGCGATCGCGACTCCGAGGTGCCGACGCCGCAGGGCTACGAGTTCTGGCATGCGTTGAAAACGCTCGGCGTCCCGACGCAGCTCGTGATCTACCCGAACGAGGGCCATGGCATCCGCCGCGCCGACCACCGTCTCGACATCGAGGAGCGCACCGTGGGCTGGTTCGACCAGTACCTCGGCTCGCCCCGGTAGCGTCATGTTCGATTCGAAGACCCTCGCCGGGCGCTCGATCCTGGTCACCGGCGGAGGCTCCGGGCTCGGACTCGCGATGGCCGCGACGTTTGCGGCGCACGGCGCGAAAGTGGCGATCGCCGGGCGCCGGCGCGAGCGCCTGGAGGCGGCCGCGAAGGAGATCGGCGCGGCCGCGCGCGAGGGCGGCGAGGCGGCCTTCTTTCCGGCCGACGTCCGAAATCCGGACGAATGCGCGCGCCTCGTCGCCGACGCCGCCGGACGCTTCGGAGCGCTCGACGGCCTCGTCAACAACGCCGCCGGCAACTTTCTCGCGTTCTCGGAAGAGCTGACGCCGAACGGATTCGACGCGGTCGTCCGCACCGTGCTGTACGGCTCGGTGCACTGCACGCTGGCCTTCGGAAAGCACCTGATGGAGCGCAAGGCTCCGGGCGCGGTCGTCTCGATCGTGACGACGTATGCCTGGACCGGAACGGCCTATGCGCTTCCCTCCGCGTGCGCGAAGGCGGGCGTCCTCGCCATGACGCGCTCGCTCGCCGTCGAGTGGGGTCCGGCCGGCATCCGGCTGAACGCCATCGCTCCCGGCCCGATCCGAACGCAGGGCGCCTTCTCCCGCCTGCTCCCGACGCCGGAGGCCGAGAAGGCGGCCCTCGGACGCGTCCCGCTCGGCCGCTTCGGCGAGAAACAGGAGATCGCCAACCTCGCGACCTTCCTCCTCTCCGATCTCTGCGCCTATCAGACCGGCGACTGCGTCACGATGGACGGCGGCGAGTGGATCGCCGGGGCCGGCCAGTTTTCCGACTGCCGCAAGGTCCCGCGAGAGAGGCTCGCGGCCGCCTTCGAGGCGGCGCGGCCGAAGAAGCGTTAGGCCCGCAGGCCGCGCGCGCGAAGATGGCCGACCGGACCGCCGGCGATCCGGCCATCACCCTGATCGAGGCCGACACTCCCGTCCTGGTCGCGCTCGCGCGCGAGCTCTTCCGGGAGTATGCCGAATCGATCGGCGTCGACCTCGAATACCAGGGGTTCTCGGCGGAGCTCGCCGGGCTGCCGAGGCCGTACGTGCCGCCCGGCGGAACGCTCCTCATCGCGCGAGCGAAGAATGCCGCCGCCGGCTGCGTGGCGCTGCGGCGGATCGATGCGCGCGCGGCCGAGATGAAGCGCCTCTACGTCCGAAAGCCCTGGCGCGGCTCCGGTCTCGGCCGGAGGCTCGTCGAGGGCGCGATCGAAGCGGCGCGGCGGGTCGGCTACGAGGAGTTGAGGCTGGATACGCTCCCGGCGATGGCGGCCGCACAGGCGCTCTACACGAGGCTGGGCTTCGTCGAGATCCCGCCGTACGGCGAGAGTCATCTCCCCGGCACGCGCTTCTACGCGCTGAGACTGGCGCCGTGAGGCGGGCGCTCGGACCCCGCGCGGGACGCTAGAATCGCCGCACCTTGCCGACCGAACGTCCCGACTACGGCCTCGACGCGCCCGGTGTGGTGCGCAACCTCTTTCTGTGCGGCGGCGCGGGGATCCTGCTCTGGGCGTCCCGGGCGCTCGGCTGGTGGCCCGCCGCGCTCGTGCTCGGCACAATTCGAATCGATCTCGCGCCGATGGGACTCTTCGCGGGCCTCGGCTGTCTCGGAATGGGCATCTGGATGGTCTGGGCGAGCAAGGTCGGCAAGATCCGTGAGCGGGAGAAGCTGCTCGACCGCCTCACCTGGACGGGCGCCGAGCGCGTCCTCGACGTCGGCTGCGGCCGCGGCCTGATGCTGATCGGCGCCGCGAAGCGCCTGACGACGGGGCGCGCCACCGGCATCGACATCTGGCAGGCGGAGGACCTCTCGGGCAACCGCCCCGAAGCGACCCTCGACAACGCCCGGAAGGAGGGCGTCGCCGACCGCATCGAGATCGGAACCGCGGACATGCGGGAGATCCCGTTTCCCGACGCGAGCTTCGACCGGATCGTTTCCTGCGCCGCGATCCACAACCTCTACGAGGCGCCCGACCGCGCCCGGGCGATCGCCGAGATCGCGCGCGTCCTGAAGCCCGGGGGACAGGCCGTGATCGACGACATCCGCCACGGCCGCGAATACGCCGCCGCATTCTCCGCCGCCGGCTGCCGCAAGGTCGAGAGACTCGGTTCGCCCCTGGCCGCGATCTCTCTCGCCCTGCTCACCTGGGGCTCCCTGCGTCCGGGCACGCTGCGAATTACCCGCTGAGCCGATCCGCGCGAACCCGGAAGGCCCTTCCGGCCGTAAGTCCCACCAGGAGGAATCATGGTCAAGACGGCGCTTTACGTGCGGCTGGATGCGAAACCCGGAAAAGAAAAGGACGTCGAATCGTTTCTGAAGGGCGGGCTCGCGATCGTGCAGGAGGAGCCCGCGACGACGGCCTGGTTTGCGATCCGGATGGGTCCCTCGACCTTCGGCATCTTCGACGCGTTTCCGGACGAGGCGGGGCGGCAGGCCCACCTCACGGGCCGCGTGGCGGCCGCGCTGATGGCGAATGCGGCGGCGCTCCTGGCGAACCCCCCGTCGATCGAAAGAGTGGACGTGCTCGCCGCGAAGCTGCCCGGCCAGACGAGCTGATTCGAACCGCGCCGGAGCGCGGTCACCGCCCGAGCGCGTCGGACAGGAACTGTTCGAGCTCGCGCTTGTGCACCGAGGCGTTTCCGGTCGCGGGCGACGGAGACGCCGCGCGGCCGACGTAGCGCAGGTTCATGCTGGCCGGCAGGAACTCGGCCGACCGCTCGCGGACGAACGACCAGGCACCCATGTTCCGCGGCTCCTCCTGCACCCAGGCCGCGTCGCGCGCGGAGGGATAGGCCGCCCACGCCGCCTTCAGGCGCTCCGCCGGAAACGGGTAGAGCTGCTCGAGGCGGACGAGGGCCGTGCGCGCGTCGTGACGCTTCTCGCGCTCGCCGCGCAGGTCGTAGTAGACCTTGCCCGAGCAGAAGAGGATCCGATCGACGGCCGCGCGGTCGGCGATCTCGGGATCCTCGAGGACGGCGTGGAATCCGCCGGACGTCAGCGCCTCGATCGGCGAGGACGCCGCGGGCAGGCGGAGCAGGCTCTTCGGCGAAAACAGGATGAAGGGCCGGGCGGCGGGCTGCCGCATCTGGCGCCGGAGAAGGTGGAAGTACTGCGCCGGGGTCGTCGCGTTGACGACGTCCATGTTGTCGTCGGCGCAGAGCTGGAGGTAGCGCTCGATGCGCGCGCTTGAGTGCTCGGGGCCCTGGCCCTCGGATCCGTGCGGCAGCAGCATTCCCATCCGCGTCTTCTGCCGCCACTTGTCCTCGGCCGACGCGATGAACTGGTCGATGATCACCTGCGCGCCGTTGGCGAAATCGCCGAACTGCGCCTCCCACATCACCAGGGCCTGCGGCCACTCGACGCTGTAGCCGTACTCGAACCCGAGCACCGCGAACTCGGAGAGCGGGCTGTCGCACGCCTCGAACGGCGCCTGCTTCGAGTCGAGGGTCGCGAGCGGGACCCAGGCTTCGCCCGACAGCGTGTCGTGGAGCATCGCGTGGCGCTGCGAGAAGGTTCCGCGGCTCGAGTCCTGGCCGCTGATCCGGATCGGCGTTCCCTCGAGCAGCAGCGATCCCAACGCGAGGGCCTCCGCCGTGCCCCAGTCGAGCGGCGCGGAGCCCTCGGCCATCTTCGCGCGGCGGGCGAGCTGCTGGACCATCTTCGGATTGAGGCGAAAACCCTGCGGCACGGTCGTCAACGCGCGTCCGATGCGCGAGAGCGTCTCGCGCGGCACGCCGGTCTGGATCTCGGCGGCGGCGCCGCCGTCGGACCGGGACGGAGGCGCCGGAGGCCCCGGACGCTGCGCCGCCTGCTTGGCCGAAGCGAGCGCCGCCTCGTACTGGGCGAGCTGCCGCGCCGCGAGCTCTCCGACCTGGTCCTCCGTCAGGACGCCGTCGCGGACGAGCCGGCGCGCATAGAGCGCCCGCACTCCGGGGTGGGCCTCGATCGCGCGGTACATGACGGGCTGCGTGTAGGTCGGCTCGTCGCCCTCGTTGTGTCCGTGCCGGCGGAAGCCGATCAGGTCGATGACGACGTCCTTGTGAAACTCCTGCCGGTAGTCGAGCGCGATCTCGAGCACGCGATACGCCGCCTCCGGGTCGTCGGCGTTGACGTGGAAGATGGGGACCTGGTTGATCTTCGCGACGTCGGTCGAATACACCGAGGACCGGCCCTTCGACGGCGGGGTCGTGAAGCCGATCTGGTTGTTGACGACGACGTGAATCGTGCCGCCCGTGCGATAGCCCGGAAGCTGCGCGAGGTTCAGCACCTCGGCGACCATTCCCTGGCCCGCGAACGCCGCGTCGCCATGGAGCAGCACCGGCAGCGCGCGATTCCAGGCGGCGGGTCCGTGGCCCGCCGCGCGCTCCTGCTTGGCGCGGACGACGCCCTCGACGACCGGGTCCACGGCCTCGAGGTGCGAGGGATTCGACTCGACCTGGATCCCGATGTCGCGGCCGGACTCGGTCCGGCGCACCGTGCTCGCGCCCTGGTGATACTTGACGTCGCCTTCGTCGGCCGGAAAGTCGGGATGGACGACGCCCTCGAATCCGCTGAAGATCCGCTCGGCGGAGTTGCCGACGACGTTGGCGAGGATGTTGAGCCGCCCGCGGTGCGACAGGCCGATGACGACCTCGTCGAGGCCGCGCGCCGCGGCGCCCTCGACCAGCCGGTCGAGGAGGGGAATCGCGGTGTCGACGCCTTCGACCGAGTAGCGCCGCTGTCCCAGGAACTTCGTGCCGAGGAAGCGCTCGAAGTCCTCGGCGGCGATCAGCTTCTCGAGCAGGCGGCGGCGCAGCTCCGGGGAGAGCGGCTCGCCGGCCGTCGCGGCGGCGATGTGCGCGCGCACCCAGTACTTCTCGGTCGGGCTCGAGATGTGGCGGTATTCCGTGCCGATCTTGCCGCAGTAGACGCGGCGCATCACGGCGATGATCTCCCGCAGCGGAAGGCGGTCGCCGCCCTTCAGGCCGCCCGTCCAGAACTCGCGGTCGAGGTCCCAGATCGTCAGGCCGTGGGTCTCGAGGTCGAGCTCCGGATGGTGCGCGATCTCGCGCGTGCGGAGCGGATCGATGTCGGCGATCAGGTGGCCGCGCACGCGGTACGCATTGATGAGCTCGAGGACGCGCGCCTGCTTGGCGATCTCGTCGGTATGGCCGTCCGGCAGGAGGGGCGGATTCTTGTCCGTCTCCCAGTGGTACGGCCGGAATCGGATCGCGAGGTCCGCGAAGATGCGCTCGTAGAAGCCGTGCTCGCCGAGCAGGAGCTCCTCGACCCTGGCGAGAAACGCCCCCGACTCCGCGCCCTGGATGATGCGGTGGTCGTAGGTCGAGGTGAAGGTGACGACCTTGGAGATGGCGAGGCTCGACAGCGTCGCCGGCGCCATCGCCCGAAACTGCGCCGGGTATTCGATCGCCCCCGTCGCGATGATGGCGCCCTGGCCGGGCATCAGCCGCGGCACCGACGCCGTCGTCCCGAGCGTGCCGGGGTTGGTGAGCGAGATGGTCGTGCCCTCGAAGTCCGACAGCTTGAGCTTGCCGGTCCGGGCCCGCGTGACGACGTCGTCCGCCGCCGTGACGAGCTCGGCGAAGGTCATCGTCCCGGCGCCCCTGACGTTCGGCACGAGAAGGGTCCGCGAGCCGTCCGCCTTCGAGACGTCCACGGCGAGACCGAAGCGGACCTCGTCCCGGCGCACGCGGACCGCCTCGCCGCTCGACCCGTCGAACGCGTCGTTCATTCCGGGGTACGCGTCGAGGGCGCGCAGGATCGCCCACGCGAACACGTGCGTGAAGGAGATCTTCGACTGCTCGGCCGCGGCCCGATGCTCGTTGATCAGCCGCCGGTTCTCGTCCGCCAGGCGGAGCGGGATCTGGCGCTGCGTCGTCGCCGTCGGGACCCCGAGGCTCGCCTCCATGTTTTCGGCGATCCGAAGCGCTCCGCCCCGAATCGGCGTCCGCTCGCCCTCGACCGCCGGACCGAGCGGCGTCGCGAGGCCGAGCGGCGGACGCGCGGGCTCGGGCGCCGGGGCGGGAGGCGGCGCGGCCGGCGCCTCCGCCTCGGGCTCCCCGAACCGCTCCTGGAAGTAGCGCCGCCACTCGTCGTCCACCGCGGACGGGTTCGTACGGTAGCGGGCGTACAGGTCCGCGACGTAGCTGGCGTTGCCGCCGAACTCCGACAGAAGCTCTTCCGACAGGTCGGCTTCGGGCGTGCGCGTGGCCATGAGAAGCGGGATTCTATTGCTTTTGCGGCGGGTCGGGGACGCCGGGCCGCCTGATACGATCCCGAAAATCCAAGAGGAGAAGTCGTTGACGTCGAGGCTCGCGGCTCTCGCCTTTGCCCTGTTCGCCCTGGCGATCGCCGGGGCGGCCCCATCCGGGGCGGCCGGAGCGGGCCCGCTCGACGCGGAGAGCGAGCAGGCCGCGATCCTGCTGCGCGACCGCGTCGCCGCCGGCTCGCGAGCGTCCGACTGGGTCCGCGAGTTGACCGATCGCGTCGGACCGCGTTTGGCGGGCTCGCCGGGCGATCGCCGGGCGGTGGCCGCGGCGGTCGAGATGATGACGGAGATCGGCCTCGCCCACGTGCACACGGAGAAGGTCGTCGTCCCGGTCTGGGCGCGCTCGTCCGAGTCGGGCGAGGTCACGGCGCCCGTCTCGCAGAGCCTGGCGCTGACCGCCCTCGGCGGATCGGTCGCGACCGCGCCGGACGGCGTCGAGGCCGAGGTCGTCCGCATCACGACGTTCGACGAGCTCGAGGCGCGCCGGGACGCCGTCCGCGGGCGAATCGTGTTCTACGACGTGAAGACCGACCGCACGCGGGACGGCTCGGGCTACGGCCGTAGCGTCGTGTATCGCTCGGAGGGTCCCTCCCGCGCCGCGAAGCTGGGCGCCGTCGCCGCGCTGGTCCGGTCGATCGGCACCGACGACAACCGGCTTCCCCACACCGGAGCGCTCGAGTATGCGGCCGACGCGCCGAAGATCCCGGCGGCCGCGCTCTCCTCCCCCGACGCGGACCTGCTCGCGCACCTGCTCGCCGGGGGCGGCCCCGTGCGCGTGCGCCTCGCGCTGTCCTGCGGGTCGCAGCCGGACGCCGAGTCGGCCAACGTGATCGGCGAGGTGCCGGGACGCGAACCGGCCGGCGAGGTCGTGGTCCTCGGAGCGCATCTCGATTCCTGGGACCTCGGCCGCGGCGCCATCGACGACGGCGCCGGCTGCGGCATCGTCCTCGAGGCGGCGCGTCAGATCGCCGCGCTGCCGAGGCATCCGCGGCGCACCGTGCGCGTCGTGCTCTTCGCGAACGAGGAGAACGGGGATGCCGGCGGCCGCGCCTACGCCGCCGCCCACGTCGCAGAGCTCGCGCGGCACGCCGCGGCGATCGAAGCCGACAGCGGAACGGGCCGGCCACTCGGCCTTTCGTGGAACGCCGATCCGTCCGCGGAGCGGCTCTTCTCGCAGATCGCCGGAATCCTTTCGGCGCTCGACGGCGGCGAGCTCACGGCGGGCGGGTATGGCGGGGCGGACATCTCGCAGATGCTGTCCTCGGGCGTCCCCCTCGTCGGCCTCGAGCAGGACGAGTCCACGTATTTCGACTTTCACCACAGCGCCAACGACACGTTCGACAAGATCGTGCCGAAGGACCTCGACCGCGCGGCGGCCGCGATGGCGGTCGCCGGTTGGTGCCTGGCCGACGCGCCCGGTCCCATTGCGCGAGTTCCGGCCGATCAGAGGAAGCTGCCGTGGTGAGGCGCGCCGTCACCATCGCGCTCGGCGTGTTCCTCGCGGCGTTCCGGCTGCGGGCGCAGATCGACCCGGCGACGGCGGACCGGTTCGCGAAGCTCGCGCTCGCGTGCGTGGACCGCGAGTACCCGAACAAGCCCGACGCCGTTCTCGACTCGCCGTCCGACGTCAAACCCACGAAGGACTTCCACCCGGCGTTCTACGGCTGCTACGACTGGCACTCCTCGGTTCACGGCCACTGGATGCTCGTTCGCCTGGCGGGCGCGACGCCCGAGATTCCGTCCGCGGCGGCGATTCACGACGTTCTCGAAAGACACCTGTCGGCCGAGACGATCGCGGCCGAGGCCGCCTACCTCGAGAAGCCGGGGGCGAGGACGTTCGAGCGCCCCTATGGCTGGGCCTGGGCCCTGCGGCTCGCGGCGGATCTGGCCGAATCGAAGGATCCCGCGGCGAGGTCCGAGCGCGACCATGTAAAGCCCCTCGAGGACGCCATCGTGGCGCGGTTCCGCGGCTATCTGCCGAAGCTCACGCTTCCGATCCGCAGCGGAGTGCACCAGAACACCGCGTTCGCCCTCGCGCTGGCTCTCGACTACGCGCGCGCGACCGATCGGAAGGATTTCGAGAGGATCCTCCAGTCGAGGGCGAGCTTCTACTACGGACAGGATCGCGCGTGTCCGCTCGCCTACGAGCCGTCCGGCGAGGACTTCCTCTCGCCGTGCCTCGCCGAGGCGGATTTGATGCGCCGCGTGCTTTCTACCCGCGACTACTCGCGGTGGCTCAAACGCTTCCTGCCGCAGCTCTCAGCGGTGAAGGCGTTCCCCCTCTCGCCCGAGGCCGTCACGGACCCGACGGATCCGCGCCTCGTCCATCTCGACGGCCTGAACCTCTCGCGGGCCTGGATGCTGAAGGGAATCGCGTCCGCCCTGCCGGCCTCCGACAAGCGCCGCGCCGTGCTGCTGAAGTCCGCGGCCGCTCACGAGACGGCGGGCCTCTCCCGCGTCGCATCGGGCGACTATTCCGGCGAGCACTGGCTCGCGACGTTCGCGGTCTACCTGCTGACGCAGCCCTGAAGCGTCATGGCGTAAACGCCGCCGTGTCCGAGCCGCCGCACTCGCTGCCGGCGGGCTTCGTGTAGGTCTTCGCCGCACCGGTCGTGTCGTCCTTGACCGTCAGCGTGTACTCGAGGTCGGTGAGGCCGCCATAGAAGAACCAGTACTCCCCGTTGATCGCCGTCCCGTCGAGGAGCTTCACGAAGACCTCGGGGTTGTTGGGATTCGCGGTGATCGCCGGGATGCTGAACCAGCCCCACAAATCGTTGACTGCCGTCGCGACGCCGGCGCCGGCCCGGCCGGTGCGCTGGTCGGTCGCGCAGAGCGTGACGGAAAACGAGTGCGCCGCGTCGAGAACGAGGGTGCCGGCGTCGGCGAACCGGTAAACGAAGACTCCGGAGTTCGTCGACGCGTAGAGGTATCCGCCGGACGCGTCCAGGGCGATCGCGTTGACCGCGAGAGCAGTGAGTCCGGCGTTGAGCGTGGTCCAGGTCACTCCACCGTCGATGCTCGCCAGGACGCCGCTTCCCGGCGTCGCCGCGTAGAGCCGGCCCGCGTGAACCGGATCGGCCACGATCTGGGTGACGGGAATCGCGCTCACGGACACGAAGGTCTGACCCGCGTCGACGCTCCGGTAGATTCCGGTCGCCGCGCCGCCGAAGAGCGTGGAGCTTGTGAACGGATCCACGGCCAGCGTCGAAAAGACGTCGGGCAGGTTCGTCGTCGACGGGGTCCACGTCGCTCCGCGGTTGCCGGATGCGAAGAGCACCGGCCGGGCGGGTCCCAGCGGCACAGTCTCGAAGACGATGGCTGCCGCGTACGAGCGGCCCGGAGTCCGTGGGTCGAGGGCGATTGCCGAGACATCCGTCTGCGTGGCGGCCGCCGCGATCAACGACGGGCCGACGTCGATCCAATCTGATCCACCATCGCCGCTGCGGCGAAGACGGAAAGGACCCTCGACGCCATCGAGCAGATACAAACTCTGAGACGAGAACGGATCGACCCGGACATCGAGATACTGGGCCTGCGAATCGGTTAGAAGCAGCGGCCAGCTGACCCCTCCGTCTCGGCTGACGAAGAGCTGCGCCCGAAAGTTGGCGTTGCCCCCGGTATTGAACGCGGCGTAGATCGCGCCCGCCGGGTCGACCGCCAGCACGCGCACGTTGTAGAAGTCGAGATCCACCTCCCCCGGTCCGGAGGACGGCTGCCAGCTCGATCCGTGGTCCGTGCTCACGGCGACCTGGTAACTGAACGTCGGACCCCAGTCGGTGTAGACGGAGCCGCCCGGGCCGACGACGATCGACTGCGCTCCGGCGTTCGGCGTCGCCGTCCATACGCCCACTCCCGCATGGAGCGCGGCCGCCGCGGCGAAACAGAGGGCGGCCGAGCAGGCGATCCGCATCATGCGTCTTCTCATAACTATGGACGCAGCGGCGGCCGCGTCGCGTCAGGACGCGTTCTTGACCTTCTCGCGCACGGCCTGGACCTCGGGATGCTGGAACCCGAGGAGCTCGGCGATGCGCCGCGCGAGCTGGTTCTCGACGGCCGTGAGCTGGCCGTCGGCATAGACGACTCCCCAGATGACCTCGACGAGGCGGAGCCTCTGCGCGCGCGAGAACTTTTCCCCCACGAGCTTGGTGAACTGGTAGAGGTCGACGCTCTCGCGCCGCTCCTCTTCGGCCAGGCGCACGACTTCCTCGACGTCTTCGGCGGGCACGCCGAGGTCGTCGCGGACCGCGCGCAGGATGCGCTCGCGCTCCTCGGGCGCGAAGACGTCATCGGCATGCGCGATCTCGAGAAGGAGCGCGCACGCCGCGATGGCGACCGGGTCCGGCCGGTGCGGCTCCTCTTCGGAGGACAGCTTCGACATGAAGAAATGGCGAATTCCTTGTACGCCCATCGGAAGAGTCTATGCCCCGGAACTGCGAAACTTTCCGCCGCGGACGTGCGTACTGAAAGGGTGAGGAAACAATGACACGCCGCGACCTGGAAACCCTGCTGCTGACCCTCGAGTCCACACCGGCGCTGCTCGACCGCGCGGCCGCGTCCTTCTCTCCCCGGCAGGCGCGGATCCGGCCCGCCCGGGGAGGATTCTCGTTCCTCGAGAACGTCTGGCACCTCGCCGACCTCGAGCGCGAAGGCTACGGGGCGCGAATCTCGCGCATCCTCTCGGAGACGAATCCGGCGCTCGAGAATTTCGACGGCGGCCGGCTGGCCCGCGAGCGCGCGTACCAGGAGCGCGACCTCGAGCGCGGCATGACGCTGTTCACGCGGGCTCGCGCGGCGAACCTCGCGGCCCTGCGACGGGCGTCCGCGGATCAGTGGGTCCGGTCCGGCTCGCAGGAGGGCGTCGGCTGCGTCACCCTCGCGGATCTCCCGCGCATGATGGCCGAGCACGACCGGTCGCACAGCGACGAGATCGCGGATCTGCTCGCGCTCGTCCGCGGCGCTCCGCGCGCATCGCGGGAAAACGGCGGCTCGGCCGTCGCGTGAGTCGGCGCACCACACGCGCCCGACGCGGCCGCGTCAGTGCGGCAACGGCTCCAGCGAGAACCGGGCGTCGCCTTCCTTCCACGACACCGACGAGGAGGCCGAGGCGATTCGCGCTCCCTTCCGAAACAGAACGATCCGATACATCAGGAAGCCCTTCTCGTCGACCTTGACGTTGCCCTCGAACCGGTAATCGGCATATTCGTGGAAGACCTTCCGCGTGTGGCCCGGCACGAGGACCATTTGCGTCGAGATCAGCCCGGTCGGTCCCTTTTCGGACTCACCCATCGCCGCGATATCGAACTCGTAAGCCCCGGGGGCGGAGCCGTCGGCCGGCAGGTATCCGCCCTGCGGATAGAACACGATCCGGATCTCCGGGGCCGCCTCCTGCGCGCAGAGCGCGAGGGGCGCCGTCAGAGCGGCCGCGAGCAGGAGCGTCGAACGGAAACGTCTCACGGGTTCCTCCTTGGGCGCAGAGGCCTCACTCCCCGGCAGGCTGCGGCCTCGGCTCGCGCCGGGCCTTCAACCACTCCCGTCCCGCCGCGATGAGTCCCGGCAGGATCGAGAGGAAGACCACGACCACGATCACGACTTCGATGTGCTCCTTCACGCCCGGGATCTGGCCGAGGAAGAAGCCGATGAGCGTCATCGAGAGGACCCACAGCGCGCCGCCGAAGACGTTGAACGACAGGAATCGCCGATAGGGCATCTGCGCCATCCCGGCCACGATCGGCGCGAACGTGCGCACGATGGGCATGAACCGGGCGAGCACGATCGTCTTGCCGCCGTGCTTCTCGTAGAAGTCGTGCGCGCGCTTCAGGTGGGCGGGGTTGAAGAGGAGAGACTTCGGGCGCTTGAAGAGCGCGGGTCCGGTCTTGCGGCCGAACCAGTAGCCCGCGGTATCGCCGAGGATCGCGGCGGCGATGAGGATCAGGTTCAGGTGCAGGATGTTCAGCTGACCCGTGCCCGCGAAAACACCGGCGGTCACGAGCAGCGAGTCGCCCGGCAGGAAGAACCCCACGAGCAGGCCCGTCTCGGCGAACACGATGATCGTCATCGCGGTCAGGCCGCCGACGCGCACGAGCGTCTCGACGTCGGTGAGCTGATGAAAAAGCTGGCGGAACCATTCCATGGGGACTTCCGGGAATGGTAGCAGGCTTCGGAGATAGGATTCGCGGCGGACGCCCATGGCCGACTACACGGACGAGCACGCCCACTCCGGGATCGACGCGAAACTTCCGCCGATCGAGACCTGGCCGAACCAGTATCCGGACTACGAGATCACGGTCGAGATCCCCGAGTACAACGCGATCTGCCCGAAGACCGGGCTCCCCGATTTCGGGCACCTGACGATCCGCTACGTGCCCGACCGCCTCTGCCTGGAGCTGAAGTCGCTCAAGCTCTACGTCGTGGCGTACCGGAACGTCGGCATCTTCTACGAGAACGCCATCAACCGGATCCTCGAGGACTGCGCCGCGGCCTGCCGGCCGGTGCGGATGACGATCACGGGCACGTTTTCCTCGCGAGGAGGGATCTCCTCCACGATCGAAGCGCGCTATCCGCGGGAGACCGGCGCCGGGTTGCGAAACTCCTCGTAGAGCGCCTCGCGGATCATCCGCGTCACGGGTCCGCCCTTCCCGCCGCCGACCGCCCGCCCCTCGACCTCGACGAGCGGATAGGTCCAGAGCGTCGTCGACGCGAGAAAAACCTCCTGCGCCGAGTACATCTCCTCGACACGGCAGGCGCGCTCCTCGACGGTGAGACCGATCCGACGGGCGGCGTCGATCGCGGCGCCGCGGGTCACACCGGGAAGGATGCGCGGGCCGTTGGGAGCGGTGCGCACGATCCCCCCCTTCGCCACGAGAAAGAGATTCGCCTTCGTCGCCTCGAGCGCGAAGCCGTCGCGAACCAGGATGGCGTCGATGGCGCCCGCCTCCCGCGCCTTCTGCGCCGCGAGGACGTTCGGGAGGAGCATCACGCTCTTGATGTCGCATCGCCCCCAGCGTTCGTCGGTCAGGAGGATCGCGCGCCCGCCCTCGGGCTTCGGCGGCGGGTCCATCTCGCGCGCAAACGCGAAGACCGTGGGTCTCGTGCCCTCGGGCGGAAAGGCATGGTAGCGCGGCCCGGCGCCCCGCGAGACCTGCGCGTAGACGAACGCGTCCTTGTCCGCCAGGCCGTTTTCCGCGAGGAGCCGTTCGCCCGCGGACTCGAAGAAGTCGGGCGTGGCGTCGATCCGGATCGCCCGCAGCCCTTCGCGCATGCGATCGAGATGCTCGGCCAGGCGGTAGGGCTTTCCCCGGTCGTAGCGCACGACCTCGTAGATCGCGTCGGCGAAGAGAAAGCCGCGGTCGAGAGGAGAGATCCCGGCCTCGCTCTCGGGCAGAAATCGGCCGTTCAGGTAGACGATCGGCATGGCCCGAATGCTATCAGCGGCGCCGATTCTCCTCGAACTCGCGGACCGCCCGAGCGAGGTCCGCGTCGCCCGCGAGCCGGCGATACGCTCCTTCGGCCGCGGGAAGCCGCGATGCCAGAGCCTCGCGCCGCGGACCGCGGAGCACGTCGAGGACGGCGGCGAGCGCCGCGGGAGCCGTGGAGAGGATCCGTAGGGCGAGGGCTTCGGTCTCCTCGGTCAGGCGGCGCGCGGGCACGGCGCGCGACGCGAGGCCGGCCTCGGCCGCCTCGCGCCCGCTGAAGAGACGGCCGGAGAGAATCCATTCGTTCGCGCGCGCCTCTCCGACGCGAGCCGGGAGGAGCGCGGCCGCTCCCGGAGGAAAGCAGGCGAGGCGGATCTCCGGAAACCCGATGCGCGCGTCCTCCGCCACGAGCACGAGGTCGCAGGCCAGGGCGATCTCCGCGCCTCCGCCGAGACCCGCTCCCGAAACCGCGGCAAGCGTGACGGCGGGAGAAGCGACCAGGGCGTCGAGCACGGCGCGCATCGCCGCGAGCATCCGATCGATCAGCGCCGGCTCCGGAGCGTGTTCGGCGACGTCCACGCCCGCGCAGAAGGCCCGCGGCAGTCCGGCCAGGACGAGCAGGCGCGCCGGGGCCGCGGCCCGGATCGTCCGGGCGAGCTCCTCGAGCCGGGCGGCCGACAGGACGTTGACCGGCGGGATCGCGAGCGTGACGTCGGCGCGGGCTCCGCCGGCGGACCGGACGAGCGTGATTTCGCCGGGCGGCGTCACTTCTTCTTGGGGCGCCTGGGGGTGGGGGTGGGCGTCGGCTTCGCGGCCGCCTTCTCCCGAGTGGCCTTCACGGCGGCCTTGACGTTGGCGATGTGCGCCTCGGTCACCGTGATTCCCTTCACCTCGTTCTCGGGAGCGCGGATCTGGGCGTCGAGCATGTCGTCGGTCATCCCGGCATCGAGAAACTTCTTGACGAGCGCGTTGACGTCGCGCACGTACGCATACGAATCGGTCAGCAGCGTCTTGTCGCCGATGTCGCCGTGCCCGGGCACGACCGTTTCGGCCGGAATCTGCGTCAGCTCCGCCAGCGCGCGCTCCCACCCGGCCGGATCCACGTCGGCCGACTGCATGTAGACCATGTGGCCGCCGGAGGCGAGATCGCCGACGAAGAGCACCTTGTCGGCGGGGAGATAGACGATCAGATCGCCCTTGGTATGAGCGCTTCCGAGGAAATAGATCTGCGCGGTGTGCACGCCGTCGAGCAGGAACTGGCGCTCCGCGATGGACTCGACCACCGGCCGCAGGTCCGGCTTGCCCGCCATCGGGTCGTGGGATCCCGGCGGCGCCTGCGTCACGAAGGCGAGCACCTGTCCGGCGACGCCCTCCTGGCAGATCACGCGGGCCCCGGCCGCGGCGAACGCGCGCGCGCCGCCGGCGTGGTCCGCGTGCGCGTGCGTGAGAATGAGCGTGCGCACGGGCTTGTTTCCGGTCGACTGCGCGATCGCCTGGAGAATCTCCTCGCCCGACTCGGCATCGCCGCCCGAATCGACCGCGACGACGCCGTCGCCGAGAAGGAACCAGCCCACCGTGGCGCCCTTCTCGGGCTGCCCCGCCCAGACCCCGTCGGCGAGCTTTCGGACGGCGACCTTGGTGGTCTGGGTGGATGGGGTGGAAGGGGTGGATTGGGCCGACAGCGGCGCGGCGAGCGCGCCGGCCAGCGCCAGGACGGCGAAAGCGCGGAATCTCATGCGAAGCGTCCTCCTCGAATCTTCTCGATCGAAATCCCGATTGACAACCGGCCGCGCGGCCCGGAATTCCCTCAGGAACCCGGCTTCGAGCCCCGAGGGCGTGCGCGCCGAAGGAACTCTTCGAAAAGGCGTTGGGAGACCGGATCGCCGGCGAGGTTCTCCGGGTGCCACTGGACGGCGAGAAGCCACGGCTCGCCCGCCGACTCGACGGCCTCGGGCATGCCGTCGGGCGCGACGGCAGAGACGCACAGGCCCGGCGCGACCGTTTCGATCGCCTGATGGTGCCGGCTGTTGACCGACGCCTCGACGGCCCCGGCGATGAGGGCGAGTCGAGTCCCCGGAGCGATTTCCACGCGGTGATCGCGCCGGGTCTTCTCCGCCTGCGTCCGCGCGTGCACCACGGGAGAAGGACGCTCGCTCGGGATGTCCTGAACGAGCGTTCCGCCGAGAGCGACGTTGACGACCTGAAGCCCCCGGCAGATCCCGAGGACCGGGACGCCGGTCCGGCGCGCCTCTTCGAAGAGCCGGAAGTCGAGAGCGTCGCGCTCCGCGTCCACCTCGACGGTGCCGTTGTCGAGCGTCGGCCGGCCGTAGCGGGCAGGATCCACGTCCACGCCGCCTCCGAGCAGGAGGGCGTCGAACGGACCGGGCGTCGGAGACAGCGGCGTGGCGATCTCGATCGTTTCCCGCGGGACGCCGGCCGCGACGAGCGACCGGAGATAGTCGTTGGTCTCCGAAAGGTCCGCGTCACGGTCGAGCGTCAGGGCGATGCGCATCAGCGTTCGAAGAGGACGGCCATGCCCATGCCGCCCGACACGCAGAGCGACGCGATGCCGGTCCGGGCGTTGCGCCTCTTCATCTCGTGGAGCAGCGTCGTCGCGATGCGCGCTCCGGTCGCCCCGATCGGGTGGCCGAGAGCGATCGCGCCGCCGTTGACGTTCAGCTTCTCGGGATCGAGCCCGAGGTCCCGGACGCACGCGATCACCTGCGCCGCGAAGGCCTCGTTCAACTCGATCAGGTCCACGTCCGCGAGCCTGCGCCCGGACTTCGCGAGAAGCTCGCGGATCGCCGGGACCGGACCGATTCCCATGCGCGCCGGATCCACCCCCGCCGACGTCCATGCCGCGACCCGCGCGAGCGGCTCGACCCCCGACCGCTTCGTCTCCTCTTCCGTCGCCAGGATCAGCGCGGCGCCGCCGTCGGTGATGCCGGACGAGTTGCCGGCGTGGACGGTGCCCTGCGGATCGAACACGGGCGGCAGCTTCGCGAGCGCCTCCGCGGTCGTGTCGGGCCGCGGATGCTCGTCCTCCGAGACCACGACCTCGCCCTTCTTCCCCGCGACGGCGACCGGAACGACTTCGTCGGCGAAGCGCCCGGCCTGGCGAGCCGCTGCGGCGCGGCGCTGCGAGCCGAGCGCGTAGGCATCCTGCTCGGCGCGCAGGATCCCGTACTCGCGCGCGAGCGTCTCCGCCGTCTCCCCCATGAGCTGTCCGCAGAGCGGACACAGGAACCCGTCGCGGTACATGCCGTCCACGAGCTCGGTGTTTCCCATCCGCATCCCGAAGCGCGCGCGAGGCAAGAGATACGGCGTGGCGGACATGCACTCCGTTCCGCCGGCGAGCACCACGTCGTTTTCGCCCGCGGCGATCGTCAAGGCGCCGAGCGTGATGGCCTTGAGCGAGGAGGCGCAAGCCTTGTTGACGGTGAAGGCCGGAACCGCGTCCGGCACCCCGGCGCGTCGGCCCACCTGCCGGGCCGTGTTCGGGCCGCCGCCGGCCTGGCGCGCGTGCCCGAAGATCGTCTCGTCCATCGCGGCCGCCGGGAGTCCCGAGCGCTCGATCGCGGCCCGAGCCGCCGCCCCGCCGAGCTCCGCCGGCGTCAGCGAGGCGAAGGATCCCCCGAACTTCCCGATCGGAGTGCGGACGGCGGAAAGGACGTACACCGGTCGCATCGGCCGCAGAGGTTATCAAGACGCACAAGGGCTCCCCCTCACCCATGCCGGCTCTGAGTCATTCCCGGTCACGTTCGCGAGGGGCCCCTCACCCCAACCCTCTCCCGCCGGGAGAGGGGGTAAGAGTCACTCCCGCCGCACTCTCGCAAAAGCTCGCGGCGTGAGAAGTCACCCGAGCGGCGCGAGGGTGGAGGCTCACGCCGCGGGAGCCGCAGCGCAGTGAGGGATCAGCCGGGCGGTCGAGCCCCTTTGGGCGAGCCGCCCGGCGGTGCGCCGCGCGGCGCTCCGCGCCGCAACGGCGCAGGTCCCGAACGGAGCGGAGGCGACGTTAAAGCACCGGCAACCGCACCGTGAACGTCGAACCCCTCCCGGGCGCGCTCTCGGCGGTGACGCGACCCTTGTGCGCCTCGACGATCCAGCGCACGATCGAGAGCCCGAGGCCCGATCCGCCCGGATTCGCGCGACGCGAACGCTTGCTGCGAAAGAACCGTTCGAAGACGTACGGCAGGTCGTCGGCGGGAATCCCGACCCCCGTATCCGAGACCGACAGCAGCGCCTCGCCCGGCGCGGACGCGACGCGCACGTGGATGCGGCCTCCGGGCTCGCTGTATTGGAGGGCGTTCTCGATCAGGTTGTGCAGGACCTGCTGCATCCGGCCCGAGTCGGCGAAAACGTAGACGGGCTTCGGCGGCGAGGACGTCTCGAGCTGCATCTGCCGGTCCGCCGCCGCGAGCGCGAGATCGCGCACGGTGTCCGCGGCGAAGCGGCCGAGATCCAGGTTCGCGAAGGACAGGGTGACGCGGCCGCTCTCGCCCCGGGTCAGGAAGAGAAGGTTCTGCGAGATGCGCGTCAGATGCCGCACCTCGAGCAGAGCGTTGCCGATCGCCTCGCGGTAGTCCTCGACGGAGCGCTCCTCCTCCAGGACGACCTCGAGTGATCCGCGCAGAACCGTCAGCGGCGTGCGCAGCTCGTGGGAGACGTCCGCGATGAATTGCTGCTGCTCCTTCTCGGAGGACGCGAGCGCGTCGAGCCGTTGGTTGAGACTGTCGGCGACGGCCCGGGCGTCGCCCGCGAGGTCCTCGGCCGGGATCCGCAGGAGCGGCTGGCGCTCGGTCTCCACCAGGCGCTCCCTCAGCTTCTCGAGCGACGCGGGGTCGCGGACGGGCGGCGCGGCCGCGCGGAATCGGTCGAAGAGTCCCATCGCCGAGGGGCTAGGCCTCGGGAGCGGCGCCCGACTCGCGGACGCGGTAGCCCACGCCGCGAACCGTCTGGATCAGCTTCTCGCGCTCTCCCCCGTCGATCTTCTTGCGCAGCGCGTTGATGTAGACGTCGATGATGTTGGTCGAGAGGTCGAAGGAGTCGTCCCAGATCCGCGCCTGAATCTCGGCGCGCGAAACGACCTTGCCGCGCCGCCTCAGGAGCAGCTCGAACAGCGCGCCCTCGCGCACGGTCAGACGGACGGTCTCGCCGCCCCGGACCACCTCCCGCGCCTCGGGCTCGTAGGAGAGGTCGTCGAAGACGAGCGGCCCCGGCTCGGTCACCTCCGTGCGGCGCAGCAGGGCGCGGATCCGCGCCAGCAGCTCGCGGAATGAGAAGGGCTTGACGAGATAGTCGTCGGCGCCGGCGTCGAGGCCCTCGATCTTGTTCTCGACGGTGTCGCGCGCCGTCAGCATCAGGATCTTCGAGCGCACGCCCCGGCCGCGCAGCTCCCGGCACAGCTCGAGGCCGTCGCGCGAGCCCGGCAGCAGCAGGTCGAGGATGACGAGATCGGGAGCGGCGCCGACGATGTTCTCGAGCGCCGCGTCCGCGTCCCCGGCGACGTCCACCGTGTACCCCTTCTCGGTCAGGCCCTTCTTGAGAAACTGGGAGATGCGCTGCTCGTCCTCGACGACGAAGATCTTCATGAGACGTCCCCCTCCGGACCGCCGTCCCGCCCGGACCGAGGCGTCTTCAGAAACGACAGGACGAACACGGAGCCGGCGCCGGCCGCGAATCCCGCCGCAAACGACGAGGTCGGCTGGGGGGCGACGACGGCGACGACGGCCCCGACGGCGAGCAGGCCGAAGAGGAGGGGTCGCGACACGGCGATCGGCGGCACGCTCGGGATCATAGAGGCTCGACGCGGATATTATGACCGTCTTACGAGAAGGAGCGCACGATGATAAGAAGAACCTGGATGGTGGCCGCGGCGGCGGCGGCGGCGGTCGCGGTCGCCTCGGTGTGGGCCTGCGCGAGCACGAAGGCAGACCCGACGGCCCTCGCCATCATCGAGTCGAAGAGCGGCTCGAAGGTCGCCGGCAAGGCGATCTTCACGCAGCTTCCCTCGGGGCAGACCCGCGTCGAGGTCACGATCAGCGGCGCCACGCCGGGAAGCCACGGCCTGCACGTTCACGAAAAAGGCGACTGCTCGTCTCCGGACGCGGCTTCGGCCGGCGGCCACTTCAACGCCGCGGGCAATCCCCATGCCGCGCCGACCGACGCCAAGCGCCACAACGGCGATCTCGGGAACATCGTGATCGGCGCCGACGGCAAGGGCTCGCTGACGATCACGACCGACATGCTCACCGTCACCGACGGACCCGACAGCGTCGTCGGGAAGTCGGTGATCTTTCACGAGAAGGCCGACGACCTGACGACGCAGCCCACCGGCGCGGCGGGGGCTCGCTACGGCTGCGGCGTCGTGGTCTTCACGCCGACGGGCAACGCCAACGCCCAGAAGGTCTACAAGAAATAGACCGCGGGAAGATGGCTCGGTCTTGAACCTCGCCGACTTCGACCTTTCCCCGGAGGAGCTCCGGCGGCTCGGCGCGCTCGCGACCGACGCGGTGGCATCGCATCGCGAGCGCCTCCTCGACCGACCCGTCTTCGGAAAGGTCGGGACGGGCGCCGCCCTCTTCCAGGGCCCGCTGCCCGAGGAGGGCCGCCCCTTCGAGGAGGTTCTCGCCTTCGTCCGCGAGCACGTCCTTCCCTTCCCGATGGGGAACTCCCATCCGCGCTTCTACGGTTTCATCAACGCCACCGCGGACCCGGTCGGCGTCATGGCCGACTACCTGGCCTCCGCGATGAACCCGAACTGCTGGGGCGGCGACCACGCCGCGATCCACGTCGAGGCCCAGGCGATGCGATGGATCGCCGAGATGCTCGGTTATCCGCCGGAGGCCGAGGGGATCCTGGTCTCGGGCGGATCCATGGCGAATTTCACCGCGCTCGCGGCGGCGCGGCGCGCGATGACGCCCGGCAACGTGCGCGAGGACGGCCTCGCGGGTCCGGACCGCCCGCGCCTGACGATCTATGCCTCCGACCAGGTCCATTCGTGCGTGGACAAGGCCGCCGACCTGCTCGGGATCGGCACGGCTCAGCTGCGCCGCATTCCGACGGACGACCGGTTTCGCATCATCACCGGCGATCTCGTCCGCGCCGTCGCCGCGGACCGCGCCGCGGGCTTCACTCCCGCCATCGTCGTCGGCAACGCCGGTACGGTGAACACGGGCGCGGTCGATCCGCTCGAGGACCTCGCGGACTTCTGCCGCCGCGAGTCTCTCTGGTTCCACGTCGACGGCGCGTACGGCGCGCTCGCCTCGATGGTGCCGGAGCTTGCGCCCCTCTTCGCCGGCATGGAGCGCGCGGACTCGATCGCCGCCGATCCGCACAAGTGGCTCTACGTCCCCTACGAAGCGGGAGCGACGCTCGTGCGCGAGCCCGGCCGGCTCGCCGCGGCCTTCCGCAAGTTTCCCGAGTACCTCGCCTCGGATCCCGAGAGCCCGTTCCCCGGACCCGCCTGGTTCGCCGAGCGCGGTCCCGAGCTCTCCCGCGGCTTCAAGGCCCTGAAGGTCTGGATGGGCCTGATGACCCATGGACGCCGGGCCTACGTCGAGCGCATCGCGAGCGACGTCCGGCTCGCCCGTTTTCTCTCGGCCGAGGTCGATCGGCGCCCGGATTTCGAGCGCCTCTCGGAGCCCGTCCTCTCGATCGCCAACTTCCGCTTTCGCCCGGCCGGCCGCTCGCTCCCCGACTCCGACCTCGACCGCCTCAACCGAAGGATCATCCATCGCCTCGTCGGCGGGGGATCTCACTTCCTCTCGCCGACCATCCTCAAGGGGCGGACCGCCCTGCGCGTCTCCATCACCAATTTCCGGACGCGCGAGGAGGATCTGATCGCGCTGCTCGACGAGTCGGAGCGCCTCGGCCGCGAGCTTCTCGCCGATTCGCCGGGCTGATCAGGCGCTTCGCGACGTCCAGGCCTCCATGTTGCGATCGATCTGCCGCGAGTGCTTCTCGAGGTGCTCGGCGTAGACCCTGAGCCAGTCCTCGCTCGTATAGGGGCCGGATTCGGTATGCGTGCCGACCGCGGCCCAGACCGATTCGGGCATCCGCCGGAGCAGGGGAACCGTGTGCGCGCGGACCGCTTCGACGGTCTTCAGCGCGGAATCCGGCGAGTCGGAGTGGTAATCGAGCTTCTTCGCCCAGCGCTCCTGGTCGTATCCGGAGATCTTCGGAGACGGATCCGAGGCCAGGAAGCGGATGCGGACGTAGGCGTTCGTCTCGGAGTCCGCGGTATGACAGACGACTTCGTGCGCCGACCACTTTCCCTCGCCCGGGCGCCACTGGCGCGCCTCGGGAGGCACCTTCTCCCAGGCGGCGCGGAGCTTCGCGGGCCCCTCTCCGTAGCGGCGAATCAAGTCGGCTCGTTCCGAAGCGCTCAGGGCCATGGAGACCTCCTTTTCTTTTTCGGCATCCGGCCGGGCCTTGCCCGCCCGGACGCCGATGCGGCGTTCTCCCGCCGCAGACGCTTCACCAGAGAGTTCCGTCGAGCGAAACGACCGTGGCGGTTCCGACGACTTCCGCGGCGTGGCGCGTTCCGGCCGGCACGTAGAGACGGTCTCCCGGCCCGAGGTCGAACGCCTGGCCGCCCGCGGTGATCCGCAGCATGCCCTCGACGACGGCGTCGCACTTCGGCCGCGGATGTTCGTGCTCGGAGAAGACGGTGCCGGGACGGTAGGTGTACACGAGCACGTCGTAGCCCTCGAGCTCGAGGGCGCGCATCATCCGTTTCTCGGAAGGCGGCCCGTCGCCCCGGGGCCAGCGCTCGAGACGGACCTCGTCGCCCACGTCCCGAGTCTATCGAGGTCTCGCGCCCAGAACGAAAAAGGGGGGCTTTCGCCCCCCGAAGGATTTCCCCGAAATCCGATCAGTAGCGGTCGCGCCGTCCGCCCCCTCCGCCCTGGGTCTTGGGACGCGCCTCGTTGACCGTGAGCGCGCGGCCGCCGTACTCCTGGCCCGAGAGCGCCGAGATCGCGTTGCGCGCCTCGTCGTCGCTGCCGAACTCGACGAATCCGAAGCCCTTCGACCGGCCGGTGTCGCGGTCCGTGATGATGGCCACGGATGCGACGTTGCCGTACGTCGAGAAGAGCGTGCGGAGATCGTCCTCACTGGTGTTGTAGGGAAGGTTTCCAACGTAGAGTTTCATCGAAACAGAGTCCTAACCGGCGTCACATCGTCCGGAACCGACGCGCCGCTCGGCGGGTCCGACTTCCCGTGTGATTCGTCGGACTTCAGCGAGCGCGGAAAAGCGTGCGTGGAAGGCGCGATTACGAGAAGGCGCGAAGTATAGCAGCGGGTTCCGGTACGGGCAAGCGGCCGTTAAGGAATTCTTAAGCCCGGCTGGCCACGCGATTCGGGGCGGCCCGGGAGAGGTCCGAAAGCGCGGCGGCGACCCACTTTTTCGTCATTTCCTTGCGCCAGAGAAACGAGAAGTCGGTGTTGTCCATGGGCTTGGATGGGCCGGCCGCGGCCGCCGCCGCTTCCTCGATCGCCCCGGCGTCGAGCGGCCGTCCGACGAGGACCGCCTCGGCTCGCGCCGCCCGCACCGGCGCCGACGAGACCGCGCCGAGCACGATCCGCGCCTCGGCGACACGATCCCCTTCGCGGCGGACGGCGGCCCCGACGGCGAGGACGGGAAAATCGAAGGCGCCCCGGCGGCGAAGCTTGCGATAGGAGGCGGCCCAGTCCCCGGGCGCGGGGACGCGGATCTCCGTCAGGAGTTCGTCCGGCCGCTTGGTCAGGTACCGGATGCCGTCGTTGGCGTAGAGATCCTCGAGCGCGATCTCGCGCTCTCCCCCGGGCGACGCGAGGCAGACGCGGGCGCCGAGCGCGATCAGGATCGGGACCGAGTCGGCCGACTGGACGGCGAGGCACTTCGGCGACCCCGGCGCGACCCAGCAGATGGCACCGTCCTTCTTCATGCAGAAGTCGATGGCCTTGCGCCACTCGTAGTTCTGATCGTAGTAGTTGCACCGCGTGTCGAGCAGCACGTTGCCGCCGAGCGTGCCCATGTTGCGCAGCGGCGGCGTCGAGATCTCCTCGATGGCATGGACGAGCGCCGGATGGGAGCGGCGGACGCGGCGGTGACGCTCGACCTCGGAGAGCGGCACCGCGGCGCCGATCGCGAGGCCGGCCTCGCCGGCGCGCAGCCTCGCGAGGGCTCGGATCCGCGTCAGGCCGATGACGGTCCCGGGCGTCTGCTGCCGGCGCTTCATGTTCGGATAGAGATCGGTGCCGCCGGCGACGAAGGCCGCGTCGGCGCCCTCCCCCGCCCGGATGCGAAGAGCCTCCTTCACGCTCGTCGGCGCGAAGTAGCGGAAGCGCGGAAGGCGCATCATGGGAACCGCGCTCCCAGGAACGATGTCATCCCGAGGGCCACAGGCCCGAGGGATCCCTTTGAGAGCCGCAGCGTGGCGCAGAAAGGGATCCCTCGTCGCGGAGCTCCTCGGGAAGAGAAGGGAAGCCTCATCGCACGCCCCCGGCGGCCGTCACCGGCGCATCCGCCGCCTTGCCGTCGCCACCGTCTTCCGGAGTCGGCACGTGGATGGAATCGGGATAGGGCACGTCGGGAAAGCGCGCGGGCCCAAATCGACCCGGCTTTCCCTGAGCCTTCGCCTTGAGGGCGGCGAGGATCTTCTCGGGGGTCACCGGAATCTCGTCCACGCGCACGCCGACCGCGTCGTAGACGGCATTGGCGACCGCCGGCGGAATCGGCAGCAGCGGTCCCTGGCCCACCTCCTTCGCGCCGAAGGGCCCGTTCGGATCGGGATCTTCGACGAGGAAGGTGTCGACCTCGGGCATCTCTTTCGTGGTGGGACTCTTGTACTCGAGCAGCGACGGGAACTTGTGGACGACGTTGCCGTTGGCGTCCGTCCGGTACGCCATCTCTTCCATCATCGCCTCGCCGAGACCCATGTAGACCGAGCCCTCCACCTGTCCCATGACGAGCGCGGCGTTGATGCACTTGCCGACGTCGTGCGCGATCCAGATCTTCGGCACCGTGTAAATCCCCGTGGAGGGATCGACGTCCACCTCGACGACCGCCGCCGAGTACGAGTAGGCGGGAGAGGGACCCACGCCGGCGCCGCGGTAACGGCCCGCCGAGGGCGGCGGCTTGTAGTGGCCCACCGTGCCGAGAGTGCCGAACTCCGACTCCGCGGCGACGGCGGCCTCGGGAAACGTCATGCCCCGGTCCGGATCCGCGAAGTCGAAGACACGGCCGCCCGCGAGGAGAACGCGGCCGGCCGGAATCTCGAGCTTCGCCGCCGCGGCGGCAACGATCATCTCCTTCGCCCGCTCGGCGGCCTGGATTGCCGCATTGCCCGTCATGAGCGTGACGCGGGAGGAATACGAGCCCAGGTCCACGGGCGTCAGGTCCGTGTCGCCCGTGACGATGCGGATGTCGAGAGGCTCGATGCCGAGGATCTCGGCGACGATCGCGGCGAGGATCGTGTCCGAGCCCTGGCCGATCTCGGTCGAGCCGCAGAAGACGGTGACGCCGCCGCCGCGGTCGACCTTCAGCTGCACCCCCGACTGCGGCATCGTGTTCCAGTAGATCGGAAGGCCCGCTCCGCACAGGTAGGAGGAGCACGCGAGGCCGAGCCCGCGCCCGGCGGGAAGCTTTCCGCGGCGCTTCTTCCAGCCGGACGCCGCGACGACCTTGTCGATGCAGGCGCCGAGGCCTATCGAGCCGACGCGCAGGAAATTCGCGGTCAGCGTGTTCGCCGGATGCAGGTGGTCTCGGCGGATCGCCGCCGGATCGATCCCGAGGTCTTCGGCGATGCGGTCGAGCTCGACTTCGAGCGCGAAGCGCGGCTGAGGCGTTCCGTGGCCGCGCTTGGGGCCGCACGGCGGCTTGTTGGTGAACACCCGCGCTCCCTCGAACCGGTACGTCGGCACCCGGTACGTGACCGTTTGAAGCGCTCCCGTGTAGTAGGTCGAGGCGACGCCGTAGGAGCCGTATGCGCCGCCGTCGAGGATCGTCTTGAAATGAAGCGCGGTGATCGACCCGTCCTTCCGGACTCCCGTGCGGACCTGCATGAGGGTCGGATGCCGCCCGCGATGGCAATAGAAGACCTCCTCGCGGGTCAGGCAGATCTTGACCGGGCGGCCGGTCGCGCGCGAGAGGTGCGCGACGACGATCTCGTGGTTGAAGACGTCGGACTTTCCGCCGAAGCCGCCTCCGTTGGGCGTCGCGATGACGCGGACGCGGGCGGCCGGCATGCCGAGGACCTTCGCGAGCGCGCGGTGGACGTAGTGCGGCGTCTGCGTCGAGGACCAGAGGGTGAGCTTCCCGTCGGGACCGAAGTCCGCGACGGCGGCGTGCTGTTCGAGAGGCAGGTGGGTGTTGCCCTCGTAGAAATAGAGGTTCTCGTAGACGCGGTCGGCCCGGGCGAAGCCCCCTTCGACGTCGCCGAAGTCCATCGCGACGAGCTTGTGGATGTTGGCGGAGTCGCCGTAGTCGTGCATGGGATCGTCGGTCGGAGCGAGGCCCTCGTCGATCGTTCCGACCGGAGGCAGCGGCTCGTAGCGGACCTCGATGAGGTCGAGGGCATCGAAGGCGGCGTCCTCGCTCACGGCGGCGACCGCCGCGACCGGATCGCCGACGTATCGCACGCGGTCCGTGCAGAGCGCATGCTCGTCCTGGGAAACCGGGAGGATGCCGAAGGGAACCGGCAGATCCTTTCCGGTCGCGATGGCGGCGACGCCCGGCGCCGCCAGCGCCTTCGAGACGTCGATCGAGGCGATCCGGGCGTGGGCGATCTTCGAGCGCAGGAGCTTGCAGTGCAGCATCCGCGGCAGGACGACGTCGTCGGCGAACTTCGTCTGACCGGTAACCTTCGCGGCGCCGTCCACCTTCGTGAACGGCCGTCCGACGATGCGGGTGGGTGTGGGTTTCATCCCTCCCCCCTCACGACTTCACCACCGGAAGCAGACCGCTCTCGTCGAAATCGAATCCATACAGAGACTCTTTGCGCGGCTCGGCTTCTTCACCGCGCATCCAGGCTGCCGCGAGCTCGACGGCTTCGAAAATCTTGATGTAGCCCGTGCAGCGGCAAAGGTTCCCGGAAAGCGCCTCGCGGATCTGAGGCAGCGTCGGCTTCGGGTGCTCCTCCAGGAGCGCCTTCGCGGTGAGCAGGAACCCGGGCGTGCAGTAGCCGCACTGCGCGGCGCCGAGGTCGGCGAATGCCTTCTGAAGCGGGTGAAGGCCAGCCGGGCCCGCCATGCCTTCCACCGTTTCGACGCGGCGCCCCTCGGCTTCGAGTCCGAGCACCAGGCAGGAGAGGACCGGCTTTCCGTCGAGAAGCACCGCGCAGGTCCCGCACTCGCCGAGCTCGCAGCCGTGCTTCGTGCCCGTCAGGGCGAGGTCCTCGCGGAGGACCTCGAGAAGCGTCTTGTGGGGCTCGAAGGCGGTCTCGACCGTCTCGCCGTTGACGGTCAGCCGGATGTGCCCCTTGGAGCTCTCCGGGGCTCGACGTTTTTTCCGAGCGGCCACAATCGAATCACTCTAATCCCTTTGTTTTGATAAAGAAAGATCGCTTACTGTGACTGACCGGTCAGACTATTTCCGGCCGGCTCCAGGGCCCACTCCGGTAACTTCAAGAGACCGAGCGGGTTGACCCGGGCACCCTCGACCCGCGCGCTCCAGTGCAGGTGCGGACCGGTCGCGCGGCCCGTCGCTCCGACCGCGCCGATGTCCGCGCCCTCCGCCACGATCTCGCCGACCCTCACGTCGATCCTCGAGAGGTGGAAGTAGCTCGTGAAGACTCCCGCGCCGTGATCGAGGATCACCGTGCCTCCCGAAAAATAGAGATCCTCGGCGAGGGCCACGCGTCCCGGGGCCGGAGCGACGACCGGCTGACCCTGATGGGCTGCCAGGTCGAGGCCCGCATGCGGCGAACGCGGCGTCCCGTTGAAGACGCGCCGCGAGCCGAAGCTCTTCTCGCGCACCGGCGCGTCGACCGGAAGCCGGAACGGACCGGCCCACCGCCGCGCCGAATCGCCGCTCTCCCAGACGCGCGCGACCTTCTCGCGGTCGTCGCGGATGCGCTCGAGCTCGGATTCCGGCGGAGCGACGTATTCGGGAGCGACCCGCAGTCTCTCGACGGCGAACTTTCCGGAGACGACGTCGACGCTCCGCGTCTCCGGATGAGCGTCGCCGCAGAGTCCGACGGCCTCGACGCGCAGCGAGTGGCGGCCGGCCACGCTCTCGAAGTCCACGCCCACGAGGCCGCGAAATTCCCGACCTCCGGGCGCCGCCTCGAGTTCCGACGGGTGCGCCTCGAAGAGCAGCGACACGCGGGAAAGCGCCACGTCGCTTCGGACCGTCGCGGCGACGATCGCGCCCTGCTTCGCGTCCGCACGCGACAGCGCGACCTCGAGGCGCGGCGCCGGGCACGGACCGGCCGCGAGCGCCGCGGCGAGAGCGAGCGCGCCTCCGGGCAGGATCACGCTCTCACGATACGCCCGCCCTCAGGGACCGTACAGGAGCAGGCCGAACGTCTTGACGAGGAAGACCGCCATCTGTCCGCGCGTGTTCGCGCTCGAGGGACAGTAGTCGCCGCCTCCGCAGCCCGCGGTGATTCCCTCCGACGACAGCTCCTCGATCCAGTCGGCGAAGAGCGATGGGCACGCCACGTCGGCGAAGATTCCCATGCACGGGGGCGGCACGAAGCCGGCGCCGTGCCGGGCCTTGAGCAGGAACGCCGACATCTGCGCGCGCGTGACCGGATTCGACGGGCAGTAGTTGCCTCCGCCGCAGCCGCCCGTGATTCCCTCCGCGGAGAGATCCTCGATCCAGTCGGCGAAGAGCGACGGACACGCGACGTCGGCGAAGACTCCCGAGCACGGCGGCGGGACGAAGCTCGATCCGTGCTGCGCCTTGAGCAGGAAGACCGCCATCTGCGCGCGGGACACGTCGGCGCCGCCGCAATAGGCCCCGCCGCCGCATCCTCCGGTCACTCCATTGTGGAAGATGTTCTCGACGAACGCATAGAACCCGTTGGACGGCGGCACGTCCGCGAAGCTCTCGCCGACGTGGAGCGTCCAGGTCCGCGTCTGACCGGTCGACAGCAGCTCGTCGAGCGAGGCGTCCCAGTGCGCCGCGGGGCGCGGCGCCGGGGCATCGACCGAAACGGCGTAGCAATCGCCGGAATCCATGCAGCTTCCCGTCGCCCCGACGGCGAGTGTCCCGTACGCGGCCGAACCGTCGGCGACGCCGTACGCAGCGCCGGAAGGCCCGGTCAGCTCGGAGACGCTCCCGCCGAGGGTGAGCGGGCCGAGCGTCGAGTTGTTCGAGTAAGCCGGCTCGACCGAGACCGTCTCTCCCGGTTCCCAGACGCCATTCAGGTCGGAAGAGCCTCCCGCCGGATGGGCGTCGACGGTGAGAGAGACCGGGGCCGGCGAGGAGCAGCAGCCGTATCCGTCGGAGAGCGAGAGCGTGTCGATCCGCCAGCCCGCGCCTCCGATGCCGTTGTCGGACCCGAGCCGCCAGCGCAGGACGACCGCGTTTCCGGCCGCGGCGGGCGGCAGATCCACGACGGTCGTCTCGTAGCCGCCGGAGCTTCCCGTCCACGCCGCGCGGCCGGCCAGCGGATTCGCGGAAGCCGCGAGCGCGCCCGTATAGCCCCCCGACACGAAGCTTCCCCCCGCGGCGACGACGTCCTGGAACGGAGCGCCCGCGATCGAGATCTCGAGGACTCCGCCGTCGAACCCGTCCTCGAACGTGAAGCTGTTGCGAAAGGTCAGCCGCGCGAGCGCGCTCGATATCCGGATCGTGGGCGAATCGAGATCGCGGTCGGCGACAACGGTGGGCTCGGCCCCGTAGGCCGCATTCGGCGCCGTGTCCGGCACGCTCGGGGTCGTCACCCACATCGGCGCCGGCCCCGCCGGATTCGACGCCGTCCAGCCGGACGGCAGGGTCGGAGCGGCCACGCCGTCGAAGTCCTGCGCGAAGGCGGCCCGCGGGACGCCGGACGGGAACGAGGACGAGACCGAGCCGAGGATCGACGCTCCGTCGGAGAGGTCGAGGGTCGCGACGAGCGTTCCCCCGCAGACGAGCGCCGGATCCACCGAGAAGGTGAGGTTCCGGCAGACGGGCGCGCCTCCCGCCGCGACGACGCCGAAATCCGCCGGGGCGGGCGGGTCCACGACGCCGCCCGTGCCCTCGAGCGTGCCGACGAGGTCCGACGTGTCGGCGCTTCCCGCGTTCTGAACGCAGAACGCGATCGTGACCGCCTCTCCCGGATCGGGAACGCCGTTCGGCGGAAGGCAGCTCTCGGCGGCGAGGGTCGCTCCGGAGGCCGCGAGCACCGGCGAGCCGTTCAGGCAGGCGTCGTGAGTCACCGCGCCTCCGTTCGGAACGAGGACGGGGCCGCTGTCCGACGAGTAGGTCGGCTTCGAGATCGTCAGCGTGTAGGACCCGGGCGGAAGGGCCATCGAATAGGCCCCGGCCGCGTCGGTCGTCCGGACGTGCCCGAGGCCGTCCGACACCAGAGCCCCCGCGACCGGCAGACCCGTGCCGCAGTTCGTCACGACGCCGGACACCGTGCCGCGGGGCGACGCCGTGCAGCCCGGGTAGGCGAAGCTCGCGACCCGAGTCACCCAGTCGAAGGAGTTGCTGTTGGAGTAGTACTCCTGCGTATAGAAGAACGTGCAGTCGTCGGACGGATCCACCGTCAGCGCGCTGTAGTCGCCCCATCGGTTCGACGATCCGGTCTGAGACCCCGATCCGGAGACCACCGTCGCCTCGCCCTGCGCGAGCGAATCCGGAGGATCGCTCGCGAGCCGTCCCGCCCAGAGGATCGACGGAAAGAGCGACGTGCTCGAAGCGGAGAAGCCCACGGCACTGTTGCCCTGATTGTCCTGCGCGGCCGAGCCCATCCAGACGTTGCGCCCGTTCGAGCCGTTGCCCGAGCCGGGCGCGTAGGTCGTCTGGTTCTGGATCGTCACCGTTCCCGTCGCGGGGTCGCGCCCCAGCTCCGTGAATCGGACTCCGGCCTGGTAGGTTCCCGCGCTGACCGGGTTGACGCCGCTGACGTTGACCGTCCAGTTGACGACGAACGACTGAGCATTTCCCGCGAGCATGCGGAACGCGGCTCGATGCATCATTCGGTCGGCAACCGCATCCACGGCGTCGTTCACGGTCGCCGGCGGCGGCTGCTCGATGGCGTTGCGGCCGCTCGGAGAACGCGCGTCGAAGGGCGCGACGACGAGGTCCGGCCGGACCGTCAGCGTGGAGTTGCCGGGGTTCGCGAAGTCGGCGTGAAACTGGTAGACGCGCAGCGCGTCGTTCGGGTCGCCGAAGGCGACGGCGCGGAACTCGAAGAAGAGATTCGGCGTCCCCGGCGGCGGCGGCGTCAGCCCGTCGAGGTCGCTCGGCAGGAGGCCTCCGGAGGTGGGATCGATCGGAAAATAGTCGAAGTAGACGTAGCCGGCCGACGGGTCGCCGACCAGCATCTTCGAGCGGTCGAAGGCGAGCAGCCCGGCTCCCGCGAACGATCCGCCGCCGATCGTGAACTGGTTGTCCGACATGTAGTAGCCGTCGGGCCAGACGCCGAAGTGCGGATAGTCGTTGACCTTGTTCGGCATCAGGAAGTCATAGAGGTAGAAACTGCCGGTCGGGTCGGACGTCTGCGAGATCGCGACGCACTGGTGGAACGGCGGCTGAAATCCGTGGGGAAGGCCGAACTGGCTGATGAGCCAGCGGTCCGCGAGCGAGTCGTAGAGAACGATCGGATCGCCGAACTGCCCGCTGCAGCTCGGTGCCGAGGGGGCCGAAAAAGGTGCCGAGGGAGACGAGCGGCGAGAGAGGGGCGCCGCTCTTGTCGTAGACGCGGAGGACCGTGTTGACGGCCTGGACGTAATGGTTCGGTCCGACGTCGCCCACCGTGTCGGGAGGAGCGAACCGGCCCCCGACGGCCGCCGCGTCGTCCGCGCTGATTCCGGCGAAGGACGCCGTCGGCCCCGGCATCGCCGGGGAGAGCGGTGCGTTCAGCGATTGCCGGAGGGTCGGGTCGGGGTGGTCCCCTCCGGGAAACGGCCCCTCCGCGCGAGGCAGGCGATCGTTGTCCCGGATCCACTCGGCCGGCAGCGTCGAGTTCGGATCGGGCGAGGCCGCCGGCAGGTCGCGGACGTTCGCCGATCGGGCGAACCGCGCCGAAGTCCCTGCGACCGGGACCGCGCGGGGCGCCTGGGCATACGCGACTGCTTCGCCCGCGAACGCCGCGAGGACGGCCGCCGACAGGGTCCGGGCAAATCGAGACGTCACGAATCCTCCGTTGACCGAGATCCGACGAGGGTAACGGGCCGGCATCGCTCCGTCAACGACGCCGGCCCCGGCCGGCCCGTCCTCAGGGATGCGGCGGAGCCTTGAAGACCGTGCCGCCCTTCATCACGAAGAGGACTCTCTCCGTGACATGGATGTCCCGGAGAGGATCGCCGGGCACCGCGACGATGTCGGCATCCTTGCCCGTCTCGAGCGTTCCGATCCGATCGGAGAGGCCGAGCAATTCCGCGGCCGCCGGCCCCGCCGTCCGGAGCGCCGCCGCCGGGCTCATGCCGAGGCCGACCATCAGTCCGAATTCCCGGGCATTCAGGCCGTGAGGCGAAACCGCCGAGTCGGTGCCGAACGCGATCTTGACGCCGCTTCGGAGGGCGCGCCGCATCATGTCGTCGTGCGCCGCGGCGGCGGCCCTCGCCTTGGCGGCGATGGCCGGCGGGAACCTCTCGGGCTTTCCCCGGTCCACTCGACTGCCAGGCACGTCGGAACGAGGAACGTGCCCTTCGACTTCATGAGTTCGAGCGTCTCGTCGGTGAGAAACGTGCCGTGCTCGATCGAATCGATCCCGGCCCGCACGGCGGCCCGCGCGGCGAGATCGCCGTGGGCGTGCGCCGCGGTCTTGCGCTTCAGGCGATGCGCCTCGTCGACGATGGCGGTCAGCTCCTCGTCGGTCAATTGCGGCGCCGAGACGTCGTCGCCGAGGGAGAGGACCCCGCCCGAGGCGCACATCTTGATGACGTCGGCGCCGTACTTGACGTTCAGCCGAACGGCCTCGCGGCCCTGGTCGGCGCCGTGCAGGATCCCCTTCTCCATGCCGGGCTCGGGACCGAAGGTGTTCGGCGGAAAACCCGTCTGGTCGCAGTGGCCCCCGGTCGCGCCGAGGGCATAACGCGCGACGAGCATGCGCGGTCCCGGAGTCAGGCCCTCGGCGATCGCGTTGCGCAGGCCCACGTCCAGGTCGTCCGAGGATCCGACGTCGCGGACGGTCGTGAACCCCGCCTCGAGCACGCGGCGCGCATAGACGGCGCCGAAGAGGGCCTGCTCGGGAATGGGGCGCCTCAGGCCGTCGAAGAAGTCCTGAACGTAGTTGTCGCCCGACTCTCCGGTGAGATGCGTGTGCGAGTCGATGAAGCCCGGAAGCAGGGTCGCATCGCCGAGATCGATCACGGCGGCACCCGCCGGAACCGGGAGCGCGGAGCCCGCGGCGGCGATCCGGCCGCTCTCGACGACGACGACGGCGTTCGTCACGACCGCATCGGATCGGCCGTCGAACATCCGTGCCGCTCGCAGCACCGTGACGGCTGGAGCCGCCGTCGAGGCCGGCGGCGCGGAAGCCTGGGCGAAGGCGAGCGCCGGAGCGACGAGGCCGAGAAGCGCGATCCGCAGAATCTTCACGATTTCTCCTTTCGGACGTCGGCCGCGGCGCGGCCCCGTCCCGCGTAGATCAGGGCGCCGACGGCGAGCGCGATGCCGCCGGCCACGAAATTCTTCGTTTCCGCCGCCGAGAGGAACAAGAGGCAGATGACGAGGGCGGCGATCGGAATGACCGGCCCGCCGGGCAGGCGGATCGTGCGCTCGGTCGCCGGCATCCTGCGGCGCAGGACCGGGACGGCGAGGCACGTGCCGATGTAGGTGGCCAGGCGCGCGATCGTCGAGAGGACGGCGAGCTCTTCCGCGACGCCCAGGACCCCGGGCCGGATCGCGTGGAGCACCGCGTCGGCGCCGATCAATCCGAGCGCCACCGCGCTCTGCGTCAGGATCGCCACGGACGGCGTCCGGTAGCGCGGGTGGATCCTCGCGAAGATGCGAGGCAGCCGGCCGGTCTCCGCCAGCGCATAGAGGTAGCGGGGCCCCGCGAGGACCGTGTTGTTGTTGGTGCCGAGGACCGAGAGGGCCGCGCCGAGCGTCAGGAGAAAGCCGCCGATCGGCCCCATCAGGGCTCGTCCCGCGTCGGCGAGCGGCGTCTGCGACTGACCGAGGTTCGGGATCGTGCCGATCGCGACGAGCTGGACGAGCGTGTAGATCGCCGTCACGATGACGATCATCGTGATCAGGGCGAACGGCACGTCCCGCTTCGGGTTTCGGAACTCTCCCGCGGGAGCCGGCGTGTTCTCGAAGCCCGAGTAGGCGTAGAGCACGAGCAGCGCCGCCTTCGTGAAGTGGCCGGTCTCGGGCATCGGCACCGGGAAGACGCGTTGCCACGAGACCGCGAACAGGCCCACGACCACGAGCAGGGCGAGGGGCACGGTCTTGCCGAACGAGAGGATGACCGCCGTGAGCGCGCCCGACTTGATCCCGCGCACGTTGATCCAGGTCAGGCCCGCCAGCGGCAGGACGATCGTCAGCGCCTGACCGAGGCCATGATTCGCCCCGTCCCAGAGGTAGCCCACCGCGCGGGCGAAGAAGACCGAGAGGCTGGCGATCGAAGCGATGCGCGCGATCCAGGTCATCCAGCCGACCTCGAAGCCGACGAAGTCTCCGAAGGCCGCGCGCGTGTAGACGATCGCGCCGCCCGGACCGTCGAAGAGGCTCGACGCCTCGGCGAAGCAGAGGACGAGCAGGAGCACGGCGATTCCCGCCGCGAGGATGGCCCAGACGCTCGCCGGCCCGAGAAGCATCGCCGCCGCCACGGGCAGGATGAGGTACACGCCGCTGCCGATGACGTCGTTGACCGAGAGCGCCACGATCTCCCAGCGGGAGACGGCGCGCAGGAAGCCGGGAGAAGACGCCGGGTCGGAGCTCAGGGTGCCGGGATTCTACACGCCGCCGCGGCGATCCTCGCTTATACTCCCCCGCCCGATGCTGCGCGCCGGAATCGTCGGGCTTCCCAACGTCGGGAAGTCCACCCTCTTCAACGCCCTCACGCGGACTCGCAAGGCCGAGGCCGCGAACTATCCGTTCTGCACGATCGAGCCGAACGTCGGCGTCGTCACCGTCCCCGACGCGCGGCTCGATCCCCTGGCGAAGCTCTCGAAGTCCGAGCGCGTCGTCCCGGCGACGATCGAATTCGTGGACATCGCCGGCCTCGTGAAGGGCGCGTCGAAGGGCGAGGGCCTCGGCAACAAGTTCCTCCAGCACATCCGCGAGGTGGATGCGATCGTCGAGGTGGTGCGCTGTTTCGAGGACAAGGACATCGTCCACGTCGCCGGCGCGCTCGATCCCGTCGCCGACATCGAGACGATCCAGACGGAGCTGGTTCTGTCCGACCTCGAGACGGTCACGCGCCAGAAGGAGAAGCTCGAGAAGAACGCCCGGGGCGGGGACAAGGAGGCGCGCGAGGCGCTCGCCGTCGCGGACAAGCTCGTCGCGCACCTCGACGGCGGCCGGCGCGCCTTCACCGCTCCGCTCTCCGAGGACGAGAGGGAGGTCGCGCGCCGGTTCTTCCTCCTGACGATGAAACCGATGCTCTTCGCCTGCAACGTCGCCGAGGGCGACCTGGCCGACGCCGAGACGCGGTCGCCGCACGTTCAGGCCGTCCGCGAGTTCGCGAAGACGCACCTCGGCACGGAGGCGGTCGTCGTGTCCGCCGCGATCGAGTCCGAGCTGGCGGAGCTGCCGGAGGACGAAGCGCGCGAGTACCTCTCGCACCTCGGCGTGTCCGACTCGGGAGTCTCCTCGCTGATCCGGGCCGCGTACCACCTCCTCGGCCTGCGCACGTTCCTGACCGCCGGGGAGAAGGAAACCCGCGCCTGGACGATTCACGCTGGAGATACGGCGCCCAAGGCGGCCGGAGTGATCCATTCGGACTTCGAGAAGGGCTTCATCAAGGCGGAGACGGTTTCCTACGAGGATCTCGCCGCGGTCGGGTCGATGAACGCCGCGAAGGAGAAGGGGCTCGTGCGCCAGGAAGGCAAAGAGTACGTCGTCCGGGACGGAGACGTGATGCTCTTCAAGTTCAACGTCTAGCGCCGAACCGCCGACGCCCGTGTTTCGCCGCGCCATCGTCCGTCCTCCCGCCGACAACTTCGCGGAAGGCCTGACGACCGTGAGCCTCGGCCTGCCGGACGTCGGCCGGGCGCTCGACCAGCACCTCCGATACGTCGAGGCCCTGGAGCATTGCGGGCTGACGCTCGAGCGGCTCGCGGCCGATCGCCGCCATCCCGATTCCACGTTCGTCGAGGACACGGCGATCCTGACCCCGCGAGGCGCGATCCTCATGCGGCCCGGCGCGCCGTCCCGCGAGGGCGAAGTGGCGGACATCGAGCGCGTCCTCTCGAAGACCTTCCCGGCTCTCGCGCGGGTCGAACCGCCGGGAACCGTGGACGGCGGAGACGTCTGCGACGCCGGCGATCACTTCTTCATCGGAATCTCCCGCCGCACCAACGCCGACGGCGCCCGACAGCTCGCTCGCCACCTCGCCGCGCTCGGATACCCGTCGTCCGAGGTGGACATTCGCGGGATTCCGGGCATCCTCCACCTGAAGAGCGGAATCGCGGCCGTGGGCGAGCGGCTCGTTACGTGGCGGTCCCTGGCGGATCACCCGGCGTTTGCCTCGCGCGAGAAGCTCGTCGTGGACGAGAGCGAGAGCTATGCGGCCAACTGCGTGGAGGTCAACGGAGCGCTGCTCGTGGCGGCCGGGTTTCCGAGACTCGAGTCGGCCGCGCGCGGCCTCGGCCTCGAGGTCGTCGTTCTCGCCATGTCGGAGTTCGAGAAGATGGACGGCGGCCTGTCCTGCCTCTCCCTCCGGTACTAGCCCGAACGGCCATAGCCCTTTGTCTTTGTCGGGGCGGCCCTTGCGGCCGCCCTCGGGCGGGGACAAGGGAGCGAGAGCGCGCTCTCGAGGCTGCGATATGCGATCAAGGCGAGGCCCGGCCGCTCGATGCGCACGCTGCCGGCGGGATCGTCGGCCGCGCGGCCGGGAATCGGGACCTCGCCGTCATCGGTGACGAGCACGCCGCCGCCGAGAGGGCGAGCGCCGCCGCGAGCGCGGCCCGCCTCACCGCGGAGAAGACCGCGTGAGCGCCGTCTCCACGACCGGCTCCATCCGCCCTCCGGCTCCGGACTCGCTCGCGCTCGAGTTCCATGAATCCTGACCCAGCCCTATCCAGACGAGGCGGACGGAGCGCGCGCGTCCCGCACGCGCGTCCTGCCCCCGAAAGACGAGATCACCCTTCTCGAATCGGCCCGTCAGACGCAGTACGCCGGGAAACGCGCTGTGGATCTCCTCGAGCTCGTAGAGGCGCCGGTTCGGGTCCCACGACAGGACCAGCACCGCGGTGACGTGCCCCATCGGGTTGCGGGCGTCGTAGTCGCCGACCAGCGAGAAATTCCCCGGGCCCGGCCGAACGGTCAGCACGCCCGAGCCTCCGGGCCCCGGCTCTCCCTCGTACGCGCCCCGCTTGAAGCGCGTCGGCTCGGACCAGCGCTCCTCCAGGTTCCAGCTGCCGAGAAGCGGGGTGAGCTTGCGTATTTCCGGCGCCGGCTCGGCGAACCGGATCGCCGGCTCCGGATGCTCCGCATCGCCTCCGACCGGGGGCCGCGGCTCCGGACGGGCCGGCGCCGCTCCGAGACAGAAGACGAACGCCGCCGCGGCGACGGCGGCCCTCATGGCCGGCCGGCGAAGGTCTCGAAGAGCTCGACCTCGCTGCGGCTGCCGATCGCGAGCGGTATCCGCTCGTGAAGCGAGGCCGGAACGACGTCGAGGACGCGTCCGGAGCCGGTCGAGGCCCGGCCCCCCGCCTGCTCCACGACGAACGCCAGAGGGTGGCACTCGTAGAGCACCCGGAGTTTTCCGCCCGCTGTCGGTGCCGCCGCGCCGTCGGCCGGATAGAGATACACGCCGCCCTCGAGCAGAAACCGGTGGACGTCGGCCACGAGCGACGCCGAGTATCGAGTGGCATACGCGCGTCCCGTCGCCGGATCGGGCGTCTTCAGGCGCTCCACGAAGTCGCGCACGCCCGGAGCCCAGGCGTGCGCCCGGCCCTCGTTGACGGCGTAGGCCTTGCCGCGCTCGGGCATGCGGAGGCCGCTGCGTGCGAGGAGAAACTCCCCGCGCGAAGGGTCGAGCGCGAAGAGGTGCACGCCGGCGCCGCTCGTGTAGACGAACAGGACCGCGGGTCCGAAGAGGACGTATCCGGCCGCGACCTGCTCGTGTCCGGCGCGGAGAAAGTCGCCGATCGACCCGTCGCGCCGGCGCCGGATCGAGAAGATCGTGCCGAGCGTGCCGTTGACGTCGATGTTCGACGAGCCGTCCATCGGATCGAACGCGACCACGAAAGGCGCCCGCGCAGAGCGATCGCCGTACGAGAAGGGCTCCTCCATCTCCTCCGAGGCCGCCATGGCGACGAGCCCGGCGCCGTCGAAGGTTTCGAGCAGGATGTCGTTGGCGACGACGTCGAGCTTCTTCTGCTCTTCTCCGTGGACGTTCTCGCTCCCGGCCGAGCCGTGCGCACCCGTCAGGCCGGCCCGCGCCAGGGCGCCGGAGATGCGCCGCGCGGCCACCGCGAACCGGTCGAGCACGAGCGCCAGCTCGGCGGCCGAGGCGGACGCCGGCGGCGGCGACTCGTGCACGAAGCGATCGAGCGTGGGAGCGGCGGGCATCGCGTCGAGAAGCGCGGCGGCGCGGCTACTTCTTTTCCTTCGAGATCTTCCAGCGACCCGTCGTGATGTTGCCCGGCCCCTCGGGCGTCGTCGTGAACGTGCCCTCGATCGAGTCGCCGGACCGGCGCCCCACGAACGTCGTCTGGACCTCGCAGTCGCAGGCGGGATCGCGATATGGATCCATCGTGCCGCGGAGAACTCCTCCGGTGGCGCTGACGAAGCTGATGTTCAGGACCTGGGGCATCGTCCGGAGCGCATCGGCGGCCGACGACTGGTCTCCCGCCTGCTCCTTCGGTTTCATGAGGACGTCGCCACGCGCAACCTTTTCTCCGGATTTCAGCTCGAAGACGATCGATCCGGTCCGCCCGGTTTCGGTGCTCGAGTACTCGCCGGTCCAGCGCCCGGCCAGGGACGACAGGTCCCCGCCCTCGACCGGAACGGGCGGCGCGGGATTGGACGTCGAGCAGGCCCAGGCGAACGCCGCCGAGCCGAGAACGAGCGCAGCGAGACGGGCGCGAAGTTTCACCGGCCACCTCCCCTGGCCGCATCTTACCGCCCGGTTCAACGCGGCTTCACCCATTCGAGCCAGGACGGCTTGGGATCTCCGGACACCGTCTCGAGACCGCGCCAGGCCAAAAACGCCGACCTCTTCCGGTCGAGCACGGATCCTCCCGATGCCGGGAGGGCGGCCGGCGCCGGCCCGTCGCGCAGCGCGACGTATCGGGCAAAGAGGAGCCGGCGCCCGTCGGCGCGGGAGAGGAATCGCCGCAGCCTCGCGACGAACTCCGCCTGCCGGGAGGGAGACGAGCCGTTCTCGGACGAAGAGGAATAGCTCACGACGGGAAAAGCGATCGGCCGGCCCTCCGCCCCGTCCAGCAGCTTCTTCCAGTCGCGGTCGAGCTCCGCGGGGGCCCGCTGCTCGAATGGCTTGCCCTTCACGAAGGGACAATAGATATAGAGAAGCAGCGGGCTGCGCTGGTGGAGCAGGGCCGCGACCTCGGGGGCCGGGCTTTCCGTCGGCGCGAGCGTCGTGACGCCGACGAGCAGGTCCGGGTCCTTTTTCTTCAGAAACTGCACGGCCCCGTCGAAGAGCCGGCGATAGGCCCGCAGCTCGTCGGGCCGCTGTGCGAAGTACGCGTCCGCCGCCTCGCCGAGGGAGAGCGTCTGGAAGTCGAGGAGAGCGGGCCCGAGCGCGTCGAGGAGGCGGCCGAGGCGCAGGGACAGCTTCGGGTCGTCGAACGCCACGCCGGAAAGATCGGCCGGAACGTCTCGCGCCGTCTCGCCGACGAGGGGAATGCTCAACTGGAGCGTGGCGCCCGACTGGCGCAGGAGGCGCGCCGTGCGCACGATCTCGTCGAGAGCGTAACGGCCCGGCGACGGCTCGGCCGCCGACCAGGAGAGCGCGAGCTCGAAGAAGTTCGCGCCGGTCCGGCGCACGAGGTCCACCGCCTCCTGGCGCTCGGCCGGGGACGCGGTCGCGGCCAGATTCAGCGCGACGCCGACGGCGGGAGGCCGAGTCGGCGCCGGCGCCCGGACCGGGGCGGCCGCCGCCGCCGGGGCCAGGAGCAGGAGCACGGCCGCGGAAGGCAGCACGAGCGTCTAGGCGTGGGCGCCCGCGAGCACCACCGGACCGGTCGGCGCCGGCACGCCGCCCCTCGGCTCGATCGTGACCGCGCAGTTGTCGGCCTCCGGTTCGGGGAGCGCCGTCGACTCGAAGAGAGCGTGCCCCGCGGCGTCCACGTCGAACACGCCGGCGCCGATCGGCTTGCCCTTCTGAAAGACCCACAGCTCGTACTGGCGATCCGCCGGAAGCGCGGCGAGGCTCGCGGCCACGAGAACTCCGCGTCGGGCCTTCGGGCTCCAGAAGACTCGCGCGCGCGCATCCGGCTGCGGTCCCGCACCTCCCAGGAGCATCATCTGCACGTCGTCGCTTTCGAGGACGCGGGCGCGGAGAGTCCGCTCGGCCATCGTCGTTTCGACGATCTGGAGGCGCCCCGCGAGATCCGCGGACTGACCGCGGAGGTCCTCGCGTTCGCGGCGCACGCGCGCGTCGTCGAGACCGATGGCAAAGAGCAGGAGGACGGCCGCCGCCGTGAGAATGCGCCACGCCATGCCCGGGGAGCCGGGGCGCGCCGCCCGGCGAGACGGCCCGAGCGAGGCGAGAATCGTCGCGCGCAGCGGTTCCGGAGGCGCGGCGGCGGGCGTCGAGAAGGCCATTGCGGCCGCCGCCATCCGGCCCTCCGACAGCAGCTCGTCGCAGCGCGCGCAGCCTTCCGCCAGGTGGCGCCCGAGCTCCGGCCCGTCGGCGCCGAGCGGCGATCCGAGGGCCACCAGGGCCGCCAGCTCTTCGTGCCGCTCGTTATGAGACACGGCTTCCACTCCTCATGTACGGTCGCAGTCGATCCCGAAGTTTCATCAGTCCCAGCCTCGCCCGCGTCTTGACCGTTCCGAGCGGCGTGGCCGTGCGATCGGCGATCTCCTGCTGGGTCAGTCCCTCGAAGTACGCGAGCTCGAGCACGCGGCGCTGGTCGCCGGGAAGCTCCTCCACGGCCGAGCGGCACACCGACTCCCACTGTCGATCCGCGGACGCCGCTTCCGGGTCATCCGACGCCGACGGCTCGACGGGAACCTCATCGAGGCGGCGCGTCTCGGGCCGCGACGGCGTCCGGCGCGTCCGCAGGCGATCGATCGCACGACTGCGCGTCGCGATCAGCAGCCACGTCAGGACGTTCCCGCGCTCCGGATCGTACGAGGCGGCCGAGCGCCAGGCGAAGAGAAAGACTTCCTGGAGCACCTCTTCCGCCTCGCCGCCGTCGCCGAGGATCCGCCGCGCCAGACCGAGGAGCCGAGCGCCGTGGCGGTCGTAGAGCGCGGCGAGGGCATCGGCATCCCGGGCCTCGACCCGCACCATCAGCGGGCTGTCGGGGTCGTCTCGCCGGGGACTCATCGGTGGCGAAACGATATCCCACGGCGCCGGCATTCATTCGTCGTACGATGCGCGGCCGGGAGGACCCCATGCAGAGACGCGATCTCTTCCGCTCGGCGGCCCGGACCGGCCTCGCGCTCGGCCTGGCGGCCGCGGGCCGGCCGCTCCTGGCGCTGCCGGAAAAATCGAAGGCGGCCGGCGACGACATCATGCTGATGAACACGGCGCTCGCCCTCGAGCACCAGGCCATCTGGGCGTACGGCCTGGCCGGCCAGAGCGGTCTCCTCTCGGCGAAGGCGAAGGAGGTCGGCCTCGCGTTCCAGGGCTCCCACGAGATCCACCGCGACCTGCTCGTCGACACGGTCAAGCGCAAGGGCGGCGTGCCGGCCGAGGCGCAGAAGACCTACGTGTTCGGCGTTCCCCTCGCCAACGAGAAAGACGTCCTCGAGCTCGCGTTCAAGCTCGAGGTCGGCGCCGCCCGCGTGTACCTCTACGTGGTCGATCGGTTTCAGGACCGCGCGCTCTCGGGCTCCGCCGCGAAGATCCTCTCCGACGAGGTCCTCCACGCGACGGTGCTGCGGAGCGTCCTCGGCCGCGACGTCGTGCCGACGTTCGGACTGATCGAAAATTAATAGACCCCAGCCCGCGCCCCCTCATGGGTGGAGAGGGTGCAGCTCGGGCGCGGCACCGCTGCGTTCGTTCGCGGCGTGAGAAGTCTCCGAGCGAAGCGAGGAGGAGGCTCACGCCGCGGGAGCCGACGCGTCGCGAGGGATCAGGCGCTCGGTCGAGCCCCTTTGGGCGAGCCGAGCGCCGGTGCGCCCGTCAGGGCGCAGATCCCTCGCGGCGCGTCGGCGACGTTTCAGGTATCACGACCGGCCCGCCCTTGAGATCCTCGCGGATGATCCGGTCGAGAAAGAGCTCGCGCACGCCTTCGCGTCCGCCGCTCTTGAAGGCCCGGCGCACTTCGGTGGGGCGCAGAGCGATTCCGGTCATGGTCTTCAGGTACTGGCAAAAAACGTACGAACGAGACCGAAAGGACACGATCAGGAGGACCAGCAGAAGGGCAGCTCCGCCCAGCACGACCCAATCCGCCTGCGTCAAAAGGCTGAATGCGCCCCACATTCTCGATGAATCCTTTGTTCTCAGGGTAGCAGGTTTTGCCCGAAACGGAGCGGGAATACGGCGCTCTCAGGCGTGCCCGCGCGCACCGAGAGACGCGAGAAACTCGGCCGCGACCTCGGCGGGACGCCGCCGATCCCGATCGACCGCCGCGTTCATCGCCCGCATCGCCGCGGGAGAGATCGCGCCGGCGAGCGGCTCGAGCGCGCCGCGCACGCGGGGATCGTTCCAGATCGCGCCGCGCACGACGAAGGCCGCCTCGTACGGAGGAAAGTAGCGGCGATCGTCGTCGAGCACGGCCAGGCCCATCGCCGCGATGAGGCCGTCGGTAGAGTTGCCGGCGATCACGTCCACCTTCCCCTGGGCGAGCGCCGGGTAGAGGAGACCGAGATCCATCTCGGCGGGGCGCGCGGAGAACGCGAGCCCGTAGGCCGCGGCCAGCCCCGCGAAACCATCCGCGCGCTCGAGGAACTCGTAGCCGAAGCCGGGCGTCAGCTCCGGATGGCGCGCGAGGTCCGAGATCTTCGCGATGCCGAGCCGCCGCGCGTCGGCGCCGCGCATCACGAGGGCGAAGGTGTTCTCGAATCCGAGCGGCCGCGTCCAGACGATCCCCCAACGCCGCAAATACTCCGCGGCCACGCGCGACCGCACGGCCGCGGGGTCCGAGATGGGCTTCTCCTTGAGGATCGCCGTGAAGGCGGTGCCCGTGTATTCGGGATAGAGATCGAGCTCGCCCGCGGCCAGCGCCCTGTGGCAGAGGAAACTGCCGCCGAGATCGAGCCTCCGATCGACCGGCAGCCCCGCGTTCTCGAGCGCCTTCGCCGCGATCTCGCCCAGGATGACCTGCTCGGTGAAGTTCTTCGAGCCCACGCGGATCGGCCGGTTCCTGCCGGCGCGGCAGGACACGAGCACGGCGAGCGCCGCGAGGACGGCTCCGAAGCCGGGTCGCCTCATCGCCGCGGGCCGAGGCGCGTCTCGAGCGCCCCCAGCAGAAAGTCGAAGGCGAGAGCGAGAACCGCCGCGGGTATCGCCCCGGCGAGGATCAGCCGGTGGTCCGCGGTCGCGAGCCCTCGGTAGATCAACACGCCGAGGCCTCCGGCCCCGATGGCCGCCGCGATGGTCGCCAGCCCGACGTCGACGACGACCGCCACCCGAATGCCCGCGACGATCACCGGGAACGCGAGCGGCAGCTCGACGCTCCGGCGCCGCTGGCCCGCGGTCATCCCGATTCCGTCGGCGGCTTCGAGGACGGCCGGATCCACGTTGCGGATGCCGGCGTAGGTGTTGCGCAGGATCGGAAGCAGCGAGTAGACCACGAGGGCCACGATCGCCGTGCGCGCGCCGATGCCCCCGATGAGCGGGACCGGGATGAGAAAACCGAAGAGCGCGAGGCTCGGAATCGCCTGCACGACGTTGGCGAAGCCGAGGACCGAGCGCGCGAGCCCCGGCCGGCGCGTCAACGCGACTCCCACCGGGACGCCGATCGCGACCGCGAAGACGGCGGCGACCGCGACGAGGATCACGTGCTCGCCGGTCAGGGCGAGGATCTCGGCGCGCCGCGCCCAGAGATAAGCGCCGAATTCCATCATTCGCCGAACTCCGCCACGAATTCCCGCACGAACGCGTCGGCCGGAGAGCGCGTCAGCTCCTCGCGCGTGCCCGCCTGATGAAGGCGGCCGCCCTCGAGGACCGCCACCCGGTCGGCGAGCCGGAAGGCCTCGCCGAGATCGTGCGTGACCAGCAGCACGGCGGCTTCCCACCGCGCCTTCCACGCGAGGAATTCCTTCTGCATCGCCCGGCGCGAGATCGGGTCGAGCGCGCCGAAGGGCTCGTCCATCAGCACGAGCGGCGGCCGCGCCGCCAGGGCCCGGGCGACCCCCACGCGTTGTCTCTGCCCGCCCGACAGGCCGGACGGGCGGCGCTCTCCGAAGGCGGCGGGCGGCAGGCCGACGGTTTCGAGCAGCTCGTCGGCGCGGGTGCGCCGCTCGGGCTCGCTCCAGCCGAGCAGGCGGGGAACGGCCTCGACGTTCTCGCGCACCGTCCAGTGCGGAAAGAGTCCCCCCTCCTGGATGACGTATCCGATGCGGCGCCGCAGAGCGACCGGATCGTGCTCGGCGGACTCCCGTCCGAAGACGCGAACGCTCCCGCCGTCGGCGTCGAGGAGCCGGTTGGCGAGCTTCAGCGCGGTGGTCTTGCCGCAGCCCGACGGACCGACGAGGGCGACCGTCTCGCCGGGCGCCAGCGAGAGCGAGAAGCCGTCCAGGACGGCGTGCCCGGAGGAAAAGCGCTTGCGGATCCCGGAGTATTCGAGGACGGGAGGCAAGAGACTAAAATCCGCCCATGGCGTCATCTTACGATGCGGTCGTCATCGGCGGAGGTCCCGGCGGATCGACGGCGGCCACGATGCTCTCGCGGAGAGGACGCTCGGTGGTCGTCCTCGAGCGGGAGAAGTTCCCGCGCTTTCACGTCGGCGAGTCGCTTCTTCCGTTCTCGCTGCCGATTCTCGACCGGCTCGGCGTTCACGACGAGGTTCGCGCGGCGGGCTTCATGAAGAAGTACGGCGCCTTCTTCTGGAACGAAGACAACGGCACCACGCGCGACGTCGTCTTCGCGGAGGCCCGCGATCCGAACCACCCCATGGCCTACCAGGTCAAGCGCGCCGACTTCGACGACCTTCTCCTGAAGCACGCCGCGTCGTCCGGAGCGGAGGTCCGCCAGGAAGTCGCGGTCGAAGACGTCCTCTTCGAGGGCGGCCGGGCCGTCGGCGTGTGCGCGCGCGCCCGGGGAGGCGAGGCCGAGGAGATCCGGGCGCGCGTCGTCGTGGACGCGTCCGGCCAGGGGGCCATCCTGTCGCGCAAGCTCGGCCTGCGCCGCTTCGATCCCCGGTTGAAGCGGGCGGCGCTCTTCGCGCACTACGAGAACATCCGGTGGCCCGAAGACAGCACACCGGGCGACATCCTGCTGCCCATCGACCGCGGCGTCTGGTACTGGATCATCCCGTTCTCCGACGGAACCTGCAGCGTCGGCGGCGTCTTCGATCCCGCCGCCGTGCGTTTCGAGGACGGCGCGGGCCTCGAGGCCCGGTACGAGGCGATGCTCGCGCGTTCGCCCCGCATGCAGAGCCTGCTCGACGGCAGCCGCCGGGCCTCCGAGGTCCACGGCATCTCGGACTACTCGGCGTCATCGGACCGCCTCGCCGGAGACGGCTGGGTGCTGGTGGGCGACGCGGCGGCGTTCCTGGATCCCGTTTTCTCGACCGGCGTCTTTCTCGCGATGTCGACCGCCGAGAAAGCCGCGCTCGCGATCGACGCCGCCCTCCGCCGCCGTGGCCGCGTCGACGCGCGCGACCTCCGGGCCTATGCGCGCTTCTCGCGGCGGCTGTGCTCGCGCTTCCGCGAGTTCGTCTACGGCTTCTACGACCCCGTCTTCTTCGAGGCGTTCTGCACGCCGAAGCCGCCCGAGTCGATCCGCGCGGCCGTCGTCACGACGCTCGCCGGCGGGGTCGAGCGCGTCTCGCCCGCGATGTGGTTCTGGACTCGCCTGATGTTCCTCGGCGTCGCGGTCGACCGGGCGATGCGCCGCCTGACCGGCAAGGCCTCGGTCCCGGCGGGCTAGCTAGCTTCCCGCGAGCAGGGCCGTCTTCAGGTCGTCCTGGACGGGGTTCGGGCCGAGCCACACCGCGAAGAGCGCGTCCGCGAAGTCGCGGCCCTCGATCACTCCCGCGTTCGTCCCGCGCACCTCGATCTGCGTGCCCTTGTCGGGAATCCAGGTCAGGGCGATCTCGTCGCCCTCCTTGACGTCGGGGATCATCTTCGCGAGCTGATCGAGGCGGGACTTCAACTTCGGCATCGCGTCCTTCGAGTTGTTCTCGAAGCCCTCGACGATGGCGCCGCTGATCTTGCTGCCCTCGACGTTTCGAACCATGTGGAGGCGCATGCTCTTCATTTCGCTCGATGCGACGATGGACGCCCCGTCCGTGGAAGCCGTCTCGAGGTAGAGCGAGGCGACGTAGACGCGAAAGATCGCCTTCTTGCGCATGCCCGCGCCGTTCAGCTTCAGGGTCTTGCCCTCGACCGTGACGGTGTCGGGAATCTTGACGCCGTCCACGGTGAAGGCCAGGGCGGCGGCCGCGACGAGCAGGGCGGCGGCGCCGGTGAGAGGCTTCTTCATGACGTGCTCCTTCCGCATGGGCGCGGATTGTATGCCGGGCGCCGGGCGATCACCCCGTGTACCGGATACGCGCCAGATCCACGATCTCGCCGATCAACTGCGTGTAGCTGCGCCCGGCCTTCTTCGCTGCCATCGAGAACTCCGCGCCCGACGCGAGCCAGGGGTTCGGGTTGGCCTCGATGACGTAGATCTCGCCCTTCGGCGTCAGGCGCATGTCGATGCGGCCGTAGTCCCGCAGCTTCAGGGCCTGGTAGACCGCCATCGCCGTCTGCGAGAGACGCTGGACCGTGTCCTCGTCGAGGCCCTCGGCCGGCGCGGACTTGGTCACGCGGTAGTGCTCGGTATCCTTGTCCCACTTGACTTCCTTGCCGGCGATCTTCGGCGTGCCCTCGGGCAGCCGCGAGAGGTCGAGCTCGATCATCGGCAGCACCTCCGGGCTCTCGTTGCCGAGGACCGCGGCATACATCTCGCGGCCCTCGATGTACTCCTCGATCAGGGCGGGAGCGTCGAACTCCTCGTGGATGTAGTGGATCCGCTCCATCAATTCCTTGACCGAACCCACGACCGACCCCGCGTCGATGCCGATCGAGCCGTCCTCGGAGGTCGGCTTGACGATGAGCGGGAAGGCGATGTCGTGCGAATGGTCGAGCTTGCCCTTGTAGGACGTCGCGAAAAATGGCGTCCGGATTCCGTGAAACGCGAAAATCTTCTTGGCGAGGGCCTTGTCCTGCGCCAGGTAGAGGGCGTGCGGCCCGGCTCCCGTGTACGGCTTGCCGAGCAGGTCCAGATACCCGGCGAGATTCATGTCCATCGTGTCGTCGCCGGCATAGGACTCGGTCAGGTTGAAGAAGAGGTCCGCCTCCGCGCGGGCGAGCGCGATGAGCGACTGATCGCGGCCGTCGACGACCTGGTAGACGGGCTCGTGCCCGAGCTTGGCGAGGGCCTCGAAGATCTCCTCGCGGTCGTGCTTCTCCCGCTTCTTCGCGCGTTTGCGCTTGCCCCGGGTCTTCACCGGCTTCTCGGGCGGCGGCGCGGGAGCGGCCTCGGGCTCTTCTTCGAAGACGTCGTAGAGGACGGCGATCTTGAGTTTCTCGCGGCTCATTCGCTCTCCTCTCTCACTGGACGAACTTTCCGCGCGTCAGGTAGTTCATGGCGAGCGCCGTCGTGTAGGCCGCGAGCTCGGTCAGGTTTTCCTTCTCGTCCCGCACCGCGGCTCGCAAGCCGATCTCTCCGACGCGCGTCTCGATCGATTCGACCAGGCGCTTGACGAGGGGCCTCTGCACGCCGGTCCAGTAGGTCACCTTGTCGACCAGGGCCTTGCGGTTCTCGCGCAGGACATCGACGGCCGGCCGCGTGCCCTTCTTCCTGCGCCGCGAGACCGGAAAGATGTCGACGAGATCCGTGTCGAGCGCGAGCTCGACCGACTGCCCTTCCTCGGCGAGGGCCTTCTTGTAGAAGTCCTCGACGGTCGTCTCCATCTCCTCGACGGTGATGTCGGTGTGGCCCTGCGGCCTCACGGGCTCGACGTCGCGCAGCCGGCGGGCGACGCGGTCCACGTAGCGGAGCTTCGCGAGCGCGCCCCATCCGCGGTAGCGCTGCCGCCACTGCGACCGCGGCGTGAGCCAGACCGCGAAGGTCTCGGCGAAGTCCTCGTCGGGGTGCTTCTGCGCGTACCAGCCCGCGATGTGGCGGACGAACTGGCGCGAGAAGGGCACGGGGCGGTACTGGTCGCGATACGGCCGCCGGAACGGCCCGAAGCAGTGCCGCCACTCGGGCGTCTTGTAGAGGGCGTAGGCGTAGTTGAACGCGTGGCCGGCTTCGTGCCGGAGGTACATCATGATCTCGCGCCGGTCCTCGAGGTCGTTCATCTCCTTCTCGAGACGCGCGAGCTTCGGGTCGGCGAGGTAGAACGGGATCCCGATGACCGGCTCGCCCGACGGGCAGCCCCACTCGTCCGAGAGATAGCAGAGCGGACGGAAGCGGGAGAGGCCCTTGCGATCGAGCTCGCGGTAGAGCTGCTGCACGAGCCGTTCGAGAGGCGAGCCTTCGAGCTTGAGACCCAGGTCCTTGATGGGCTTGTTGAGGATCTCCTGGAAATCCGGCGGGGCTTTTTCGAAGGCGCGCAAGAGGATTCGGGACAGGTTAACACGCGAACGAAGCGGCTACAATGTCGCCTCGGAGGCACGATGGCCGATCCCACGATCAAAGTGATTCCCAACGGTCCCTACCGCGTCGCCGGCCCGCTTCAGGTCACGGACTCGCAAGGCAACGTCGTACGGACCATCGAGGACGGAAAAGCCGTCTCGCTCTGCCGCTGCGGCGGCTCGGTCAACAAACCGTTCTGCGACGGCACGCACTCGCGCATCGGCTTCGAGGCCGCCGAGGCGGCCGTCCGGAAGACGGAGGGACAGCCGTAGCGGCCCCGGCGCTCATCGCCGCGCTGCTCGCGCTCTGCCTGTCGAGCCCCCTCGGCCCGACGCTCTCCGCGGACTTCGACGGCGACGGCCGCGATGAAACCGTCTCCGCCTCGCCCGAGCGCGGCGCCGTCCGTCTCGAGCTGACCGGCGCGGACGGCGGCGCGCTCGGATCCGCGAGGGCTCCCGCTCCTTCCGGCGACGTCGTGCACGTGGAGCTTTCCTCCGGAAGCCTCGGAAGCGCCGGCGCTCTGCTCGAGGTTTCCGCGTGGAACGACGCGCAGGCGTGCGTGTCCGTCTGGCGCTTTCGCGACGGCCGCCTCGCGCGGCTGCCGATCCGCGACGAGCGCGCCCGGGAGCTTCCCGACTGCGCCGCCTTCGGCGATTGGTCCTATCGCTTCGAGAGCCCGGGCGAGGGCCGGCCCGCCGAGCTCGTGCGCGAGCGGACGACGAAATCGGCGCAGGGGGCGCTCCGCATCCGGGAGGTCTTCGCCTTCGCGGGGTTCTCCCTCGACGCCGACCCCCGCCGCTCCAGCCGCGAGATCGAGGGAATCCCGATCCCCGCGTGGCGCGGCGACATCCTCTACTCGAACGAGGCTCTCGAGACGCTCTACGACCGATTCGACCTTTCGCGCATGCGCCAGGATCCGACCCTGCGCATCGTCGCGGATCGAGAGCACGGAATCTTCTCGCTGCGATTCGAGAAGCCCGAAGGAGACACGCTGGACGCTCCGGTGGATTCCTACGCCGCGCGCGGCCGCGAGATCGCGCTCGGGGCGCGCGCCGGGGATCGGACCGCCCGCGTCACCGTGCGGCTCGGCGGCCCGGACGGGAAGGCTCCCGTGGAAGTCGAGGTCGACGGCCTGGGCGCGCCGCTCGACCGCGAGTACGGGCCCGCGGGAACCCTGCACGGCCGGGCCCCCGAGCTCTTCGCGAGTGCGGCCGACGAGCTGGCCTCGCGGGAGCTCTCGGGAACGTGGATCGACCTGAAGGGCGGGGGCGCGACGACGCTCGAGCTCGAGGCCGCGTCCTCGCCGTATCGACTGCGCATCGGCTCCGACCTGTACGCCGTGGACCTGACGCGGGCGGAGCGGCCCGCGGACGTCGTGCTCATCCCGCAGACCGCCTCGGGAAGGGCGTGGGGGATCGTCCTGCGCGGCCAGAATGTCCTCGAGCGGACCGCGGTCGCGTGTCCGGCAGACGGCTCACCCTGCCGCGCCGAGGGACCGCCCGAGCGGCTGAGACGCCTCGGCGCGCGCTCGAACGCTCCGTGAGCAGGAGGAGGCCGTTGACGCGCGGCGATTTCGTGTCTAACCTTCCGAGGGACACGACTTAAAGTGACGCTGAATCTTTCGCTCGTCGGACTCGCCGTCCAGACGGTGGGCACGGCCCTGCTCGCCTCGATCCTCATCTACCTGTCGCGCGGCAGGGGCAGCCGGGTGCTCCAGGCGGCGGGGGTGGCCTGGATCTTCCTGCTCGTCGCGCTCGCCTCGATGCTCGTGCTCACGACGCAGCGCTATCCCTACCGGTTCGAGGTGTATCAATACTGGGAATTCCTCTACATGGTGGCGCTCTGCATCGCGACGATCCGGATGGACCGCGACGTGTCCCTGGTCAAACCGCTCGCCGTCGCGGCGATCGCGGGCATTCCGATGTCGCTGCTGATCGGGCATATCAGCACGAGTCCGAACGTCTTCTACGCGATTCACATGGGACTGCTCGGGATCGTCTGGCTCCTCGCCGCGGTCTTCATCTTTCAGAGCCCGCGGTCGGGTCTCGGACGCCAGTGTTCGGGCGCCATCGCGCTCGTGACCGCGGTGGTCGAGCTCGTCTACGTCCTGCTCTTCGTCGTCGCCGCTCAGCACTCCGGCAGCGAGACCGTCTTTCAACCCCTCCCCTACGTCGGGTTCCTCGACGTGCTGCTCGAGATGCTCTTCGGCATCGGCCTGATCATCTGGGCCATGGAGGACACCGAGCGGCGGCTGGCCGCGCTCCACGCGCGCACCGCCGACGACTCCCGCCGCTCGCAGCGCCGCGCCTGGCTCGATCCGCTGACCGAGACGCACAACCGATTCTTCCTCGACGAGGTGCGGCCCGAGCTCGAGGCCGACGAGGCCGGCGGATCGATCGTACTCATCGACATCGACGGCCTGAAGCGCATCAACGACGAGGAGGGCCACGAGGAGGGGGACCGGGCGATCTGGACCGTCGCGACGGGCATCAAGAAGCTCGTGCGCGGAAACGACCACGTCATCCGCTGGGGCGGCGACGAGTTCCTCGTGATCCTGCCCGGAATGGACGAGGAGCTCGCGCGGCGGCGCTTCTACATGCTTCCCGCCAAGATCGACGAGGTCAAGCAATCGCCGAAGCCCGGCGGCAAACCGTACGCGAAGTTTCTCGCGGCCTCGGTGGGCGTCCACCCGTATTCGAAGCGCCTGACGCTCGACATCGCCATCGCGCAGGCCGACCGCGTCATGTACGAGCGCAAGCGCGCTCACCGCGAGCTGCGCGGACCCGCGAAGGAAAGGATCCCATGAACTATTTCTGGACCGTGTGCCCGAAGTGCTCCGGGGAGCTGACGATCCAGTTCGTCTCGGCGGGAGGAGGGATCTCGGGCTCCGTGCGGCGCTGGTCGTCCGACCGCTCGGTGAACGACGGCCGCCGGATCGAAACGCTTCCCTCCGACGTCGCCGCCGACGGCGCCTTCCGGACGGCGTGCGTTTGCGGAGAGCCGATCCCGGTCGACCCGAGCCGCGTCACGCGCGCGTCGACGGAGAGGCCCGCCGTCTGAGGCGCGTCCCGATCGAAGACGCGTTCGACCTGCACTCGTTCCGCCCCGAGGACGTGGCCTCCGCGATCGACGAGTACCTGCGCGAGGCGCGCCGCCGGGGCCTGCGCGAGGTCCGGCTGATCCACGGCAAGGGCATCGGCGTTCGGCGGGCGGAGGTCCGGCGCCTGCTCGCCTCCCGCGCGGACGTGCTCCAGCACTTCGACGCTCCGCCCGATCGCGGAGGCAGCGGCGCGACGATCGTCCTGCTCCGCGAGGACGAGAAAACGAGCGGGCTCCCCTCTCCGGACGGGGATGGGGGTGAGGAGCCCTAGACCTCTTCGAGCGCGACTTCGAGGGGCATCGCCGCACGGATGGCGCGCGAGACGATGCAATACTTCTCGGCGAGCGCGATCGTCTTCTCCACCGCCGCGCGCTGACCCGCCAGGAGCGCGGCCGGCACGCGAACGTGGAGCGACGCCTTGCGGATTCGGAACCCGCCGGCCGGATCCGGACCGACCTCGCACGAGGCCCGGAGCGTCGGCTCGGCGTAGCCGACGGCGAGCTTCTTCAGGAAAATCGCCCAGGTGTTGAGGAAGCAGGACGCGAGCGCCGTCATCAGCAGCTCTTCGGGATTGGCGCGCCCCCCGGAACCCCCGAGCACGGTCGAGCCCGCGAAGACGACGGGAGACCCCTCGGGATAGCGAGCCTCGCCGGATCCCGCGCCGTCGCCGGACCACGCCGCGTCGATCTCGAAGCGATGGATCTCCTCGTTCTCCGCCATGCGGCGATGATGACATAGTGCCGATCGCGTGAGCCGCCGATCGATCGCCGCCGTGATCGTCCTGTCGACGCTCACCGCCTGCGCGACCGCGCCGAGGCCGACGTCCGCGTCGCTCCACATCGCGAAGAATCCGCGCGCGATCCTGGAGGGCCGCGTGACGGACGGCGAGGGGCGCGCCGCCGCGGGGATCGGCGTCCGCGGAATTCCGCGCGGCGAAGACATTCCGTGGTCCGCGCCGGCGCTCACGGACTGCGACGGGCGCTTTCGACTCTCCGTGGCCGCGCCGGCGGCCTACGCGTTCATCCTGTCCTGGAAGGACACGGCCGTCGTGACGCCCGCGCCCGACGATCCCGCGCTCGTCACCGTCCCCGTCGAGCCGGGTCAGATCGTCCGGGACGTCGCGCTCGTCTTCGACGCGGCGGCATGGCGGAAGGCCGCCGGCACCGGACCCGCGGACACGCCGTCCTGCCCATGACCGTATAATCCGCGCCATGGCTGCGAATCCGAAGCCCGCGCGCCGGCGTGTGCGCTGCGTGATCAACGGCAAGGAAATCGACGTCTGGGAGGGATACCGCCTGTGGGACGCCGCGCTCGACGCGGACGCCCGACTCTGGAAGTGGTGCGGCGGCGAAGGTCTCTGCGCCACGTGCGCCGTCGTCCCGCTGTCCGGAGAGGAGAACCTCTCGCCGCCGACGAGGCTCGAGAAGTTCTCGCTCGCGCTGTGGTTCGCCAAGCCCCTCGCGCTGGTGCGCAGGCGCTGGAAGGACCGTACGGTGCGCCTCGCCTGCCAGTCCTACGTCCGCGGCCCCGTCGAGGTCGTGGGCGTGCTCGGGAAGCCCGGGAAGGCCGTGCGCGAAGCGGCCGGGATCGAGTAGCGCCGCTCCATCCGGCGCGTGTTCTCGTGAAGAAGCTGCTCGGCCGAGCCGCCGGAATCGCCGGCGTCGGAGCGCTCGCCTACGCCGGCGGCTCGTACCTCGCGGCGCGGGCGCTGGCGAGGCGCCTGACCTCGCCGACGGGACTCGGGCCGGCCCCGGGACGTCACGAGGACCTCCTCGCGGCGCTCGAATCGAGCGCCACGATCGTCGCCAACCTGCGTCACCGCGGCAGTTCTCGCCTTCCGGTCGAGCTCGCGGCGACGTTCGCCTCGCCCGGCGCGCCGGAGAAGCGCGCGACGATCCTCTTTCTCCACGGCAAGGGAGGCGACGCGAGCGAATGGGAACCGGATGCGCTGCGCGCGCTCCGGCTCGGCTACAACGTCCTGCTCCCGGATCTGCGCGGGCACGGCCGAAGCTCCGGCGCGATCTTCACGCTCGGGTTTCTCGAGAAGGAAGACCTCGCCCTGACGCTCGGCGCCGCGCGCGACGGCTTCGGCGTCGACCTCGAGCGCCTCGGAATCCATTCCTGCTCGGCGGGTTCGACCGTCGCGCTCGAGTTCGCGGCGGACCGCGGCGGCATCCGGGCGATCTGGCTCGAGTCGCCGTTCGCGCGGCCCCGCGAGATGGCGCGGCACTACCTTTCGCGCGCGACCCGGCTGCCGGCGCCGCTGCTCTCGCTGACGAGCTACTGGGCGGTCGCCCGGGCCGTCGCCGGCGTGCGGCGCGACCTCGGCATTCCGAAGGGCACGGGCGACCTGGACGCCGTGGACCCCGTCCGTTCCGCCGGGCGGGTCACGGCGCCGATCCTCCTCGTGCACGGGGAGGCGGACCGCCTCGTTCCGCTACGCTTCACGCGCGAGCTCGCGGCGGCGCTTCCGCCGAGGAGCGCGGTGTGGAACGTCGCGGGCGCCGGCCACTGCCATCACGACGACGAGCCCGCGGCCGCCGCGAAGCTCGCCTACGCCCGAAAGTGGCAGGAGTTCTTCGGGACCTATCTGCCGGCCTGAGGAGCCCGGCCCCTCGGATCCACGGTCCTCCCCTTCAGCTGCCCGCAGGCGGCGGACGCATCCGGCCCCTTGCTCCGGCGAACGGTGACGGTCACGTGCGCGTCGGCGAGGGCGCGCGCGAACCGATCGATCGCCTCTTCGTCCGGCCGCTTCCAGCCCGGAAGGTACGTCGGATCCTCGTTCAACGGGATCACGTTGACCTTGACGGGAATGCCCGCCACTCGCCGCGCGAGTCGGCGCGCGTCTTCGAGCCGGTCGTTGACGCCGGCGATGAGGACGTACTCGACGAGGATGCGGCGCCGCGGCTCGAGGGGCCAGGCCTTCATCGCCGCGATCAATCCGGCGAGCGGGTACGTGCGCGTGATCGGCATCAGCCGCGTCCGCGTCTCTTCGTCGGCCGCGTTCAGCGAAACGGCGAGGTTCGGCCGGCGCGGCAGCTCGGCGAAGGCCGCGAAGGCCGGCGTGATGCCCGAGGTCGAGACCGTGACCCGCCGCGGCGGGAGCAGCTCGAAGAGGATCTCGAGCGCCGCCCGGACGCCGTCGACGTTCAGGAACGGCTCCCCCATTCCCATGAAGACGACCCGCAGCCCCTCCCACGATCGACCCGCCGCGTCGAGCACCGCGTAGAGCTGGCCGAGGATCTCGCCCGCGGTCAGGTTGCGGCCTCCGCCGAGCCTCCCCGTCACGCAGAACGCGCAGTCCACCGCGCAGCCGGTCTGGGAAGAGAGACAGACCGTGAAGCGCTCGGCGGGCGGCGTCGAGCGCGGCGCTCGGGGTCCGGAATCTCCGGCCGGCGCCGGAACGCGGGCATCCGCAAACTCGTTGACGCGGGCGAGTCCCTCGTCGACCGGCATGTACACGGCCTCGATCAGCGCCCCGTCCGAAAGCCGGAGGCCGAACTTCGCGCTGCCGTCCGCCGAGTCTTCGCGCCGCGCCACCTCCGGAAGACGGATCGGCCGCTCGCGGGAGAGCCTTTCCCTGAGCGGCCCCGGCAGCACCGTCGCGCGCGCGTAGTCGCGCAAGCCGCGCCGATGAATCGCGTCGAAGATCTGCCGCCCCCGGTACGAGGGCAGCCCTTCGGCGGCCGCGAAGGCTTCCCACGCCGAGGGAGACATCGAAAGGGGATCGGCCTCACCCATCGCGGGCGAGTCTATTCCGCGGCGGGGGAACGCCGCGTCGGCATCCGGGCCGGAGAATCCGGGCCGGATGCCGATAAGAACAGCCGCGGCGGGGGAACGCCGCGTCGGCATCCGGGCCGGCGAATCCGGGCCGGATGCCAGCCGCGCGAGCTACTTCGCGGCCTTGCGGACGGGGGTCTTGCGGGTGCGGACCTTGCGCGTCGGGTCGATGCCGAGCGACCGCAGGAAGCGCAGGTCCTTGAGATTGATCCGGAACGCCGCGCGCTCCGTGGCGCTCGTGGCTTCCTCGTCGGGCTCGGCGGAGGCGACGGCGCGGCGCGAGCGCGCACGCGACTTTCCCTCGCGCTTGTTCACGCCCACCTTCGCGTCGAGCACCATGTAGAGGTTGTAGCCCTGATCGCGGATCTTCTGGATCGAGTCGTGCACGCGGCCCGAGCCCGAGATCGACTCGTTGATCGCCTGTCCGAGCTCCTTGAGCATCGCGCGGAGATGATCGGAGAGTTCCATGACCGCAGCGATTATCGCTTCCGCTTCCGAAAAAAAACAAGGATCTTTCCTACTTCGAAAAAGTGCTATCCTTTCGTGCCACGTCGCGAGACGGAGTTCTCTGCCGCGACTCGCCCCACTCGATTCCTCCGCGCGTTTTCCTCCCGTGCGACGCGTCACACCATCCGAAGATAAGCTCTCTTGGTGTTCTCGTGGTTCGGACATCTCGTCTGCACGCGCTGCGGAACTCCGTACGAGCGCGACCGGAGGATCAACGTCTGCGCGGCCTGCGGCGGCGCGCTCTTTCCGCGGTATCACCCCGCGCGCCTCGACCGAGACGCCGCGGCGGGACGGCCCCGATCGATGTGGCGCTGGCACGAGATGATGCCGGTCGAGGATCCGGACAACGTCGTCACTCTCGGCGAGGGCGCAACGCCGCTGCTCCGCGCCGATCGTCTCGCGTCGCGCGCGAGCTTGCGCGACCTCTGGATCAAAGACGAGTCGTCGAACCCGACCGGCTCCTTCAAGGCGCGCGGGCTCTCCGCCGCCGTCTCGAAGGCGAAGGAGCTCGGCCACACGAAGATCGCGCTGCCGACGGCCGGCAACGCCGGCGGCGCGGCGGCCGCGTACGCGGCGAAGGCCGGCATGGAGTGCCACGTGTTCATGCCCGCCGACACTCCGCCCGTCTTCCGCATCGAGTGCGAGCGCTACGGAGCGGAAGTCACGCTCGTGGACGGTCTCATCGACGACTGCGGCCGGATCGTCGGCGAGCGCGCGCCCCGCGAGGGCTGGCACGACGTCTCGACGCTGAAGGAACCCTTTCGCGTCGAGGGCAAGAAGACGATGGGCTACGAGCTCGCCGAAGACTTCGGGTGGAAGCTGCCGGACGCGATCCTCTATCCCACGGGAGGCGGCACGGGCCTGATCGGCATGTGGAAAGCCTTCGACGAGATGGAAGAGCTCGGCTGGATCGACGCGGCGCGCCCGAGGATGATCGCTGTCCAGGCCGAAGGCTGCGCGCCGATCCCGAAGGCGTTCGCCGAAGGCAAGGACGTCTCCGAGAGGTTTCCGAACGCCCGCACGTACGCATCGGGGCTGCGCGTCCCGAAGGCATTCGCCGACTACCTCATCCTCGCGGACGTCCGCGCTTCGGGCGGGACCGCCGTTGCGGTCTCCGACGACGCCATGCGTCGCGCCTGCGACGAGATCGGCGCCGCCGAGGGCCTCTTCGTCGCGCCGGAAGGCGGCGCCGTCTGGGCGGCGGCGAAAGACCTGCTCGCGCGGGGACTGCTCGGCGCCTCCGAGCGCATCGTCCTTTTCAACACCGGGAGCGGCTTCAAGTACCTCTGAGACGGCCGCCTCTGATCCCTTTCCGGGTCGCTCCGCGCGTATGGGTCGAGGGAAAACCGATGCGCGCTCGCCGGAGCTTCTGGATCGGGGCCTGCCTGGTCTGGCTGGGGAGCGCTCCCCTGGCCGCCGTCTCCGTCTTCGGCGTCACCAACACCAACGAATCGGGCCCCGGCTCGCTAGCCCAGGCGATCCTGGACGCCAACGCGAACCCCGGAGCCGACGTCATTCAGTTCGGCATACCGGCGTCGGGCCTCCAGACGATCGTCCTGACCGGGCCCCTTCCCCCCGTCACCGACCCCGTGCTGATCGACGGCTACACGCAGTCGGGCGCGTCGGCCAACACGGACCCCGTCGCCGACAACGCGGTGCTGCAGATCGAGCTGCTCGGGAGCGGCGGCGACGGCCTCACGATCCTCGCCGGTTCTTCGATCGTTCAGGGGCTCATCCTCGACGGCTTCGACAACGCCATCACGCTTTCGGGCGGCGGCGACGAGCTCGTCCAGGGGAACTTCATCGGGACCGACGCGACGGGCGCCGCGGCAATCGGCAATTTCGCGGGCATCACGATCAGCGGCGGCACGTCGATCGACCGCGTCGGCGACGCCGATCCGGCGGCGCGCAACCTGATCTCGGGCAACATCGTCGGCATTCAGGTGACGGGGACGGGCTCCGCGAAAATCCTCGGGAACCTGATCGGCACCGACGCCAGCGGCTCCATCGCCGTCGGGAACGTCACGGGGATCTATCTCTCCGGCTCCTCGAACAACCAGGTCGGCGGCCCGGATGCCGGCGATGCGAACGTCGTCTCCGGGAACGCCAGCGAAGGGATCGACATCGATGGCTCGAACGGCGACCTCGTCCAGGCGAACCTCGTCGGCACCGACGCGACGGGAGAATTCGCGGTCGGCAACGGGGACAGCGGGATCCGGATCCAGGGCGTTTCCGAGAACTTCACGGTGGCGACCAACGTCATCTCGGGCAACGCGGGCCCCGGCATCGAGCTCAACTACGGCTCGCTCAGCACGATCGTCCAGGACGCGATCAACTCCAACCTGATCGGGGCGGACTTCCACGGCACGTCTCCCATTCCCAACGGCGGGGCCGCGATCCGCATCGACGGCGGCGACTCGCTCCGGATCTTCGGCAACGGGATCTTCTTCAATCCCCTGGGCATCTGGAGGCTTACGCCCGTGAGCTTCGCGACCGTCGTCGTCACGCAGAACTCCTTCCGCGGCAACCACGGTCTCGCGATCGTGCTCGGTCCGGCGGCCGCGATCTCGCCGAACTCCCCCGGCAGCCCGTTCAACTTCCCATTCGTGACCTCGGTCACGACCGACGGCACGTCGACGACCATCGACGGCGTCTATTCGGGGCCGCCGAACACGAACGTCACGATCGAGCTGTTCCGAAGCCCGGCGTGCTCGCGGGAGCGGCCCGCGGATTTCGACGAAGGCCTCACGTGGTTCGACTCGATTCACGTCATGACCGACGGCAACGGGAACCTGACGTTCGGGGACACCGTATTCGGAGACCTGACGGCGGAGGGGATCACGGCCACGGCGACCACCTTCCTGGCCCCGCTCGCCCCCGAAGGCGGCAGCCTTCCGACCTTCGAAACCTCCGAATTCTCGCAGCGTCTGCCGTTCTCGATCGCGCCGCGCTCGGGACCGGGCGCCGGGGGCACGGCAGTGACGGTCGCCGGCACGAGCTTCGACCCCGCCGCGACCCTGACGATCGGCGGCGCCGCCGCGGGGAGCGTCGTCGTGCAGAACGCCGGCCAGATCACGGCGACGACGCCCGCCCTCGCGCCCGGCGCCGCGTACGACGTCGCCGTGACCAACCCCGACCTCACCCGGGGAACGCTCGCGCTCGGCTTCGTCGCCGACTTCCTCGACGTCCCGCCGTCCAACATCTTTCACGACTTCGTGACGTCGCTCGCGGCGAACGGCGTCACGGGAGGCGTCGGCGGAGGCAACTACGGCGTTTCGCTTTCCGTCCTCCGCCAGCAGATGGCCGTCTTCCTCCTCAAGGCGAAGCACGGCGTCTGCTACGCCCCGCCTCCCTGCACCGGCACGTTCGGCGACGTGACGTGCCCTTCCACCTTCGCCGACTGGATCGAGGCGCTCGCCGCGGAGGGCATCACGGGCGGCTGCGGCGGCAACGACTACTGCCCGCAGAACCCGGTCCGACGCGACCAGATGGCCGTCTTTCTCCTGAAGGCCGAGCACGGCTCGGGATACACGCCCCCGGCCTGCGCCGGCATCTTCCCCGACGTGCCCTGCTCCTCTCCGTTTGCCCCCTGGATCGAGCAGCTCGCCGCCGAGCAGATCACCGGAGGCTGCGGCGGCGGCAACTACTGCCCCGCCAACGACAACACCCGGGGACAGATGGCCGTCTTCGTCGTGAAGACTTTCGGCTTGCCGTAGCCCGGGCGCCGCGGCCCCGGGCGAGGCCGCACTCGCATAGAATTCCCGGTTCCTATGCGCTACGCCTCGCTGCGCCCCCGGCTCGATCCGCTCCTCCCGCAGGTGGAGAAGCCGGGCCGCTACCTCGGCCTCGAGCGCAACGTCACGCGCAAAGACCTCTCCAGGGCCGCCGTCACTCTCGCGCTCGCCTTTCCCGACACCTACGAGATCGGGATGAGCCACACGGGCCTGAAGATCCTGTACGAGCTCGTGAACCGCCGCGACGACTTCGCCTGCGAGCGCGTCTACGCGCCGTGGGTGGACCTCGAGGCGAAGATGCGCGAGAACGGCATTCCGCTCTTTTCCACGGAGTCGTTCGCGCCCGTGGCGGAATTCGACGTCCTCGGCTTCTCGCTCCAGGCGGAGTTGAACTACTCGAACATCCTGAACATGCTGGACCTCGCCGGGCTGCCGGTCTGGCAGCGCGATCGCCGTGAATCCGACCCGCTCGTTCTCGGCGGCGGGCCGTGCACGGCGAACCCCGAGCCGATCGCCGACTTCTTCGACGCCTTTCTCGTCGGCGACGCCGAAGAGGCGCTCCCGATCTTCCTCGAGGCCTGCCGGGGCGCGCGCTCGCGCGGACTCTCGCGCAGGGAGATCCTGGTCCACCTCGCCGGGATCGACGGGATCTACGTGCCGTCGCTCTATGACGTGACGTATCGAGAGGACGGACGCATCGCGTCCATCACCCCGAACGACCCGCGCGCGCCGAAGCAGGCGCGCCGCACCTGGGTTCCGGTCCTGAAGCCCGACTACTACCCCGAGAAGCCGATGGTTCCTTCCGTCGAGATCGTGCAGGACCGGCTCGGCCTCGAGGTCATGCGCGGCTGCACGCAGGGCTGCCGCTTCTGCCAGGCCGGCTACTGGTATCGCCCCGTCCGGGAGCTCGACCCGGGCGACGTGGCGGACATGACGAAAAAGTTCATCGCCGACTCGGGCTGGAGCGAGGTCGGCCTCCTGTCGCTCTCGACGGCCGACTACTCGCAGATCGAGCCGCTCGTGAAGTGTCTCGCGCCGCAGCTCTCCGACCGCCGCGTCTCGATCTCGCTGCCCTCGCTGCGCGCGGAGGCGTTCTCGGTCGGCCTCGCCGACGCGGTCTCCGAGGTTCGCAAGTCCGGCTTCACGTTCGCTCCGGAGACAGGCTCGGATCGCCTGCGCCGGGTCATCAACAAGACCTTCACCAATGCCGACATGATCCAGGCCGCCGACGTCGCGTTTGGACGGGGCTGGGACCTCATCAAGGTCTACACGATGATCGGCCTGCCGACCGAGACGAAGGAGGACCTCGACGAGCTCGTCGCCCTCGTGCAGGGCATCCTCGCCCAGGGCCGCAAGCACGGACGCAAGAGCGTCAACGTCTCGGTCGGGTCCTTCGTGCCGAAGTCCTGGACGCCGTTCCAGTGGGCGCCCTTCGACGACGTCGCGACGCTCGAGAAGAAGCTCGCCTACCTGAAGGACAGATTCCGCGGCCTGCGCGGCGCGCGCATGAAGTGGCACGAGCCGCGGGAGGCAGAGATCGAGTGCGTCCTCTCGCGCGGCGACCGCCGCGCCGGGCGCATCCTCCACACGGCCTGGAAGTCCGGTGTGCGCTTCGACGGCTGGACCGAGCACTTCCGGTACGACCTCTGGACGAAAGCGTTCGAGACCGAGGGCATTCCGAAGGAGGCGTACCTGCGCGCCTACGACCTCGACGAGATCCTGCCGTGGGACGTCCTCGACGTCTCGATCAAGAAGCGGTGGCTGCAGATCGAGCTCATCAAGGCGAAGAAGGAGATGCGGACCGAGGACTGCAAGTGGGGCCACTGCTACGCGTGCGGCGTGCCCGGCAACGGCGAGGACACGGTGCTGGCCCGCCCGATGGATTCCTCGCTGCCGACGATCCAGGGCGCCTCGGCGGCCGACCCCGCGGCGTATCGCGAGGTCGCGAAGGGCGCCGCGTACCGGCAGAAGGCCATGCCGGAGGTTCCGTCCGCGACGAAGCGCGCGACTCAGGGAGACAGGGTCTTCCGCCATCGCGTCACGTTCTCGAAAACGGGCGACGCGCGTTTCCTCTCGCACCGCAACACCATGGACGTCCTCGAGCGAGCCATCCGCGCCGGGGGAATGCCGGCGCGCTACTCCGAGGGCTTCAATCCGCACATGAAGCTGTCGATGGGCCCCGCGCTCGCCCTCGGCCTCGAGAGCCTCGAGGAGGTCTTCGACGTCGAAGGCATCGCGCCGTTTCCCGGCGACGCCGCGCAGCGCATCTCGGAGAAACTCCCGCCGGGGATCGCCGTGCGCGAAGTCCGCCATCTCGCGGCGGGCGAACCCTCGCTCTCGAAGTCCGTCAAATCGGCCCGGTACTCCGTGCGACTCGCCTCCGAGGATCACGTCTCACGCGCCGGCGAGCTCCTGAGCGACGCCTGGCGAAAGACCATGCCGGCGCTGCGGGCGCTCGCTCTTCAGGCGGACGAGCTCGGCGCGAGCCTGCGCTTCGAGGTCAACCTCGACCAGGCCGCGGGCGAGACGGCCACGGCGAAGAAAGTACTCGAGACGCTGCTCTCGATTCCGCCCTCCGAGCAGCTCGCGCTGTCGATCACCCGCGAGGCGACCGTTCTCGGCTGATGTACCGCGTGACCGTTTCGGCCCGCTTCGAGGCGGCGCACAACCTCCTGGACTACGAGGGCGGCCCCGAGCCGCTCCACGGGCATTCCTACCGCGTCGAGGCGGTGCTCGAGTCGGAGAAGCTCCAGCGGTTCGACGTCGCGGTCGACTTCGTGCCGGTGAAGAAGGCTCTCGAGGAGATCGCGAAAGAGCTCGACTACTCGTATCTCAACGAGCACCCGGCGTTTCGCGGGCGCAACACGTCGGCCGAGAACCTCGCGCTGCACTTCGCGCAACGGCTCGAGGCCTCGGGTGCGCTCGGCTGGGCGCGCGTCACGGAGGTGACCGTCTGGGAGGGTCCGGAGAACCGCGCGACCTATCGTCCGGGCGGCGCCTAGGCGCACCCGGCACAAGGCGGCTCGTGAAGGCTCGGATCGGGTGGCTGCTCGCCGGGGCGCTCGCGTCGCTCGCCTCCGCGGGCGCGGAGCAACTTCCGCTGAAGACCTACACGACGGCGGACGGCCTGCGGAGCGACCGGGCGCCGCGGGTTCTTTTCGATGCCCAGGGATTCCTCTGGCTCGGCACGGAGGACGGCCTGTCCCGCTTCGACGGCTACGGCTTTCGCAATTTCGGCACCGCGGACGGACTGCCGCCCTCCCCGATCCAGGCGATGCGCGCCTCGCGCACGGGAGTCCTCTGGATCGGAACGAACGCGGGAGTCGTGCGACTCGACCCGACCCGCGAGCCGGGCGCCGCGACCGGATTCGCGCGCGTGCTCCACCTGCCCGGCGGCGGACACCACGACGAGGTCGTCTCTCTTCTCGAAGACCGGTCGGGAGCGCTCTGGGCGGGCACCGTGGACGGCCTCTTTCGCTCGCCCGGAGCGGCGGCCGATCCCGCGTTCCGGCGCGTCGCCGTGGCCGAGGCGCCCGAGACCACCGAGCCCATCAACGCGCTTTTCGAAGACGGCGACGGAACGCTCTGGATCGGCTCGGAGCTCGGGCTTTACCGGCGCTCGACGGATGGGCGGGTCGAACGCGTGCCCGGATCCGGCGGCGCACCTCGCGACGTCCAGTGCCTCACGCGCGACCGGCGCGGCTCCCTCTGGATCGGAACGCGCCTCGAGGGCCTCTTCGAGATGCCTCCGTCGTCCTCGCAACCCCGCCCCGCATTTTCGGTCCGAACGGGTCTCGCCGGACAGCACGTCACGTCCCTGCTCGAGACTCCCGACGGGACGCTCTGGGCGACCTGCTTCGGAGGCCTCTCGGAGATCGCGCCGGACCGCTCGGCGATCCGGCGGTACACGCCGGCCGAGGGCCTCTCGGGCGTCGGGCTCTGGTCGCTCGCCGAAGATCGCGACGGCGACCTCTGGATCGGCAGCGACAGCGGCGGCGTCATGCGGCTCGCCCGCGAGGGGTTCCGCGGCTTCAACGAGCGAGACGGCCTTCGCAGCCTCCGCGTCGCGGCGCTCTTCGAAAACCGCGAGGGATCAGTCTGCGCGTTCACGCGCGGCCAGAAGCCGGAAGACATCGCGGGCGGCGACGGCTTCGTCGAATGTTTCGACGGGCGGCGATTCGGCGCTCACGCCCTTCGCCTGCCGCCGGGGACGCTCTACGGCTGGGGCTGGTCGCAGTTCATGCTGCAGGACGAGGCCGGCGACTGGTGGGTGCCGACGCTCTCGGGCCTCTTTCGCTTTTCGCCGGTTCCGTTCGAGCGTCTCGGCGACGTCGCGCCCGCCCGCCGGTACGGCACGCGCGACGGGATCCCGCGAGACGGGCTCCTGCGCCTCTACGAGGACCGCCGCGGCGATCTCTGGATGTCCGCCCCGGGCCAGGGCGGAAACCTCGCCCGATGGGACCGGCACGCGGACTCGATCCGGGTGTTCCGGGCCGCCGACGGGTTCCCGGACCGGGAGCCGATGGCCTTCGCGGAGGACCGGGACGGAAATCTCTGGATCGGGATCCGCGGCGGCGGCCTCGTCCGGTACCGGGACGGACGCATGGCCCTCTGCGAGAGCGGCAGCGGATTTCCGAAGGGGTCCATTCGCGCGCTGCACGTGGATCGATCGGGCCACCTCTGGATCGCGAGCAGCGGAAGCGGCCTCGCCCGCGTCGACCGGCCCGATCAATGGCCGCCGCGCTTCGTTCCCATCGGGACGCCCCAGGGCCTCTCGAGCGACAACGTCTCTTCGCTGACCGAGGATCGCTGGGGCCGGATCTACGCCGGCACCGAGCGCGGCCTCGACCGCATCGATCCGGTCACCGGCAACGTGCAGCGCTACACGGCCGACGACGGCCTTCCGCACGGCGTCATCGAGGCGTCGCTCTGCGACCGCAGCGGGGACCTCTGGTTCGGATCGGTGGAAGGGCTCTCGCGGCTGCGCCCGCGGCTCGAGTCCCGGCGAGCTCCCCTGGCGGCTCGCATCGCACGGGTCCTCGTCAATGGAGTCCGGCAGTCCGTGGGCGAGCTTGGAGCGCCGTCGGTCGTCCTGCACGGCCGCGTGGCCCAGCCCGCATCGGTGCAGATCGATTTTCTCAGCCTCGACTTCGCGCCGGGCGGGAGCCCTCGCTACCAGTACCGCGTGGATGGCCTCGATCGGGACTGGAGCCCGCCGACCGATCAGCGGTCCGTCGTCTATGCGCGCCTGCCGGCCGGGGCCTTCCGGTTTCGCGTCCGCGCCGTGTCGAACGACGGCACCGTCGGCCCGTCCGGTGCCGAGGTTCGCTTCGCCGTGACGCCGCCGTTCTGGCGGCGGCCGGAGACGATCGCCGCGGCCCTCGTCGGCCTGGCGGCGGCCGCCTTCCTCTTCCACCGGTTGCGGCTGCGCCGCGTTCTGGAGATCGAGCGGCTCCGGACCCGCGTGGCGACCGACCTCCACGACGACATCGGGTCCGGGCTCTCCGAAATTGCCATCCTGAGCGAGCTTGCCGGAGGCAAGGACGTGCCGAACCGCGCCCCGGTTCTCGCCGAAATCGGCGACCGCGCCCGGAATCTCGTGGACTCGATGAGCGACATCGTGTGGTCCACGGACCCGCGCCGGGACGACGTGGCGAGCCTTGCGCAGCGCATCCGCCGCTTCGCGGCGAACACGCTCGAGGGACGGGGCATCGCGTGGAGTCTCGCGCTGACCGATCCCGCCGAGACCCGTCCGCTCGACGCCGAGCGGCGGCGGCAGGTCCTCCTGATCGTCAAGGAGGCTCTGACCAACGTCGCTCGCCACTCGGGCGCCGCCCGGGCCCGTGTGACGATCGCGCCGGAGGGCGACACCTTATTGATCGAGATCGAGGACGACGGCCGTGGATTCGACGCGTCGCCAGGCAATTCGTTCCAGGGCATCGGTATCGCCAGCATGCGCGCCCGGGCGAGCTCCGTCCAGGGAGCTCTCCACATCGAATCGCGGCGGCCCGGTGGAACGCGCATCACCGCGCGCATTCCGCTCGGCCGCACGTCCTCCGGCGCCGCATGACGATGCGGTTGCGGTCTCCCCCATGACGACTCACGATACGACCCGACCCATGCCCGCGGATCTCCTCACCCTTCGCGTCGCCCTCGTCGAGGACAAGCGGATCATCCGCGAGGGCCTCGGCGAGATCCTGGACCGCGCCGCGGGACTGCGCTGCGTCGGCACGTACGCGTCCGTCGAACAGGCCTTGCCGGCGCTCGAGGGCAAGCCCTGCGACGTCCTGCTCCTCGACATCCAGCTTCCGGGCATGTCCGGAGTCGAAGGGGTCTCCGTCGTGCGCGAACGGTTCCCCGAGACGCGGGTCCTCATGCTGACCGTCTACGACGACGAAGAAAAGGTCTTCGACGCCATTCGTAACGGCGCGTGCGGGTACCTGCTCAAGAAGACGCCGCCGGCCCAGATCGCCGAGGCCGTGCGCCAGGCGTGGGACGGCGGTTCGCCGCTCTCGCCGGAAGTCGCGCGGCGCATCGTCGAGCAGTTGAGGGCGTCGCCCGCCAGGCCGCGGCGCGCTTCGTCCCTGACGCCGCAGGAATGCTCGCTGCTGCGTCTCCTCGCCGACGGCCACAGCTACCAGGCCGCCGCCGGCGGGCTCGGCGTTTCGATCAACACCGTGCGCGACCACGTCCGCAGCGTCTACGAGAAGCTGCACGTTCACTCGAAGTCCGAGGCCGTCAGCAAGGCTCTCCGCCGCAAGCTGATCGAGTAGCGGCTCGGGGGAATCCCGCCGGGGAGATCCCCTCCTTCCCCCGCATGACCATGCTATGTCCCGGCGCGCATCGCATCGCGACAATGCCGTCGACTCTTCGGGAGGAGGCCCTGATGCATCCGCGCACTCTCGCCCTCGCCGCCGGGATCGTTCTCGCCGCCGCTGCGGCCTCCGCCTCGACGTTCACCGTCACGAACACCGGCGACGCCGGCGCCGGCTCGCTCCGCCAGGCGATCCTCGACGCCAACGCCAGCCCCGGCGCCGACACGATCGCCTTCGCGATCCCCGGATCCGATCCGGGCTGCGACGCCTCGGGCGTTTGCACGATCGCGCCGCTCTCGCAGCTCCACTCGATCGACGAGGCCGCGACGCTCGACGGGTACACGCAGTCCGGCGCGGCGGTCAACACGGCGACGTTCGGAACGAACGCGGTGCTGAAAATCGTGCTGTCGGCGTTCCACATTCCGGGCGCGGCCGGCATTCTGCCCGGCGCCGCAGGGGTCACGGTCCGAGGCCTTGTGATCAACGGCGGGTTCCAGCACGCCGTCGACATCCTCGTCGAGGGCGACGTGCACGTCGAGGGCTGTTTCATCGGGACCGACGCCCCGGGGCTCGCCGCATCGTCGGATACCAATGGCGTCACCTTCTTCTTGAACGGCGACGGCACTGTGATCGGGGGTCCGGCGCTCGCGCAGCGCAACCTCTTCGGCTCGAGCATCTACGGCGTCGCGGGAAATCCGAAGACCGTCACGATCCAGAACAACCTCTTCGGCACGGATGCTACCGGGGCCGCGGCGCTGCCGCAGCCCGCCAACGGAAGCAAGATCGGCTTCTCCTGCACCGGAGAGTCCCAGATACTCGGCAACGTCATCACGGGAGCCGGCGGCTACGGAATCAACGTTCAGTGCTCGGTTCCGATCGTCATCCAGGGCAATTGGATCGGGATCGATGCCGCCGGCACCGCCGTCTTTCCGCCAGGACTGCACATCGGCATCCAGCCCGGAATCGGCGCCATCGTCGGCGGGGTCGATCCCGGAGAGGGCAACGTCATCACGGGGATGAGGGGCATCGGCATCGTCGGCGACCACTTCGCGGGCGGTACGATCCGCGGCAACTCGATTTACGGAAACGGCGGCGACCCCAGCTACTCGGGCCTCGGCATCGACATGCTCTCCGACGGCCCGACCAGGAACGATCCGGGCGACACCGACGATTTTCAGAACTTTCCGCTCCTGAAAAGCGTGACGACGGGCGCCACGACGCACATCACGGCCGTTCTTCACTCCCTGCCGACCTCGGGTTATGACGTCGACTTCTACTCGAACCCCGCGTGCTCGAACTTCCCGCGGGAGTACGACGAAGGAAAGACGTTTCTCGGATCGACGCACGTCGCGACCGACGGCGCAGGTTCGGCTCCCATCGACGTCACACTCCTCGCAGCGACCGAAGACGGAGCGCGGATCACGATGATCGCGACGAACTCGGCGACGGGCCGCTCGTCCGAGTTCTCGCAGCGCCTCCCCTTCCGCGTCCTGCCGTCCTCGGGACCGGCCGGAACGGGAATCCCGATGACGATCTACGGGACGGATTTCGCGGGCGGCGCGACGGTGACGATCGCCGGCGTCGCGGCGACCGGGATCACGGTGGTCAACGACGGCCAGATCAGCGCCACTTCACCGATTCTGACTCCCGGCACGGTCAACGACCTCGCCGTCGCCAACACGGACGGCACCAAAGGAACGCTCGTCAAGGGATGGGTCGCCGACTTCCTCGACGTGCCCGGAGGCCAGCAGTTCTACGACTTCGTCACCACGCTCGTCTCCAACGCGATCACGGTCGGCGTCGGCAGCGGCAATTACGGCGTCGGGCAGGACACGCTGCGCCAGCAAATGGCGGTCTTCCTGCTCAAGGCCGAGCACGGTCTCTGCTACGTGCCGCCGCCGTGCACGACGCAGGTCTTCTCGGACGTTCCGTGCTCATCGAACTTCTCCCCGTGGATCAACGAGCTCGTCGCCGAGAACATCACGGGAGGCTGCGGCGGCGGCAACTTCTGCCCGACGAGCCCGGTCCTGCGTCAACAGATGGCGGTCTTTCTCCTGAAGACCGAGCACGGGTCCTCCTACATGCCTCCCACCTGCGCAACGCCGGTCTTCGACGATGTCCCCTGCTCGTCCAACTTCGCCCCCTGGATCAACGAGCTCGTGGCCGAGAGCATCACGGGAGGCTGCGGCGGCGGCAACTACTGCCCCGGTACGGCCGCGAATCGCGGCCAGATGGCGGTCTTCGTCTCGAAGACGTTTCACCTACAGTGACCGTTTGACAAGGAGCGAACCATGAATCGAACGGCCCTCCGGCTCCTCCTGCTCTCCTCGAGCGTTTTCGTCTCGGCGCGGGTCTCGGCGCAGCAGCCGTTTCAGAACGGAAGCTTCGAGCTCGGCAGTCCGGGTCCCGGCCCCTGCTTCGCCACCGTCCCGGCGGGCGACACGCGGATCAGCGGCTGGACCGTGATCGATGGCGACATCGACTGGTACGGACCCTCCTGCTCGATCCTGCCCTCGAACGGCCTGAACAGCCTCGACCTCGTCGGCGACCAGACGATCGGCGGAATCCAGCAGACCTTCGATACGAACCCGGGCCAGACGTACACGATCTCGTTCGACCTGAACGGCAACTACGGGGCGCTTCCGGTGATCAAGCCGCTCACCGTCACGATCGGAGCCGACGTCCACACCTACACGTTCGACACGACCGGCGAGAGCGCGGCGAACTTCCTCAGCCGCTATCAGACGCAGACCATCGAGTACGTCGCGACCGGCCCCAGCACGACGATCTCCTTCGTCAGCGACACCACCGGCCAGGGCTTCAACGCCGGAGCCGTCATCGACAACGTGCGGTTCGGAGGGGCCGCTCCCGCGAGCGCGGTGCCGGCCCTCTCGCCGGCCCTGCTCGCCGCCCTCGCCGCGGCGCTGGCGCTGGCCGGAGGCGTGCTCGCGCGGCGTCAGAGTGCGTGAGCCCCGGCGTGACGGGACCCAAGCCCGCCCGGCTCGGTAGATCCGGCGATTTGCTCAGGGACCGCAGCGGGGAGCTCTCGTTGGGCGGCGCTGCGGCGGGCTCCCCTCGACGCGCCCGGCATGACCTCCCCGGCCAAGCGTGGTCAAATGGCGACGTTTTCTCGTCGAGACGTTTCATTTGCAAACGCGTTCGTTTCTCTCAGGGGGGCTCGCCATGCGCATCCGCCTCGGCCTCGCCGCGCTGCTCACAGCCGGTCCGCTCGGCGCCATGTCCTTCATGGTGACGACGACCGCCGACGGCGGCCCGGGTTCACTTCGCGAAGCCATCGCCAACGCGAACAACAGCGCCGGGGCCGACACCATCGCCTTCGCGATTCCACCTTCCGATTCCGGGTGTGATCCGGGCGGCGTGTGCACGATCGTTCTGGCCTCGGCTCTCCCGACGGTGACCGACGTCGTGACGATCGACGGCTACTCGCAGGCCGGAGCATCGCCGAACACGCTTGCGCTCGACCAGGGCACGAACGCCGTCTTGAAGATCGAGATCAGCGGCGCCGCCGTCACCGCCGAAACCTGCCTCGTCTACGGCGCGACCGGCGGACGCATCCAGGGTCTGACGCTGAACCGCTGCCCGTTCGGAACCCTCCAGGTGACCGGCTCTGCCACGATCGCCGGCAACTTCATCGGAACGACTCCCGCCGGCACGCCGCTGCCGGACGGCGCTCCGCAAAACCGCGGCATCTACGCGTATGGCGGCCTGACCGACGGCACGGCGACGTCGGTGACGATCGGCGGCCCGGATCCGGCCGACCGCAACGTCGTTTCGGGACACACCGCGTTCTCGTTATCCGAGGGAATCCGCATCTACAACTTCGTCGACGCCACGATCCAGGGCAATCTCATCGGCGTCGACGCGACGGACTCCTATGCGATCGCCAATGGCCTCGGTCTCTTCTGCTCCTCGGAGCGGCCGGTGACGATCGGCGGCGCGGGCGCCAACGAGGGCAACGTCGTCGCCGGCAGCCTCTCCTCCGGCATCCACCTGTCGGCGAGCCTGGCTTCGTTCGTCGTCCAGGGAAACTTCGTCGGGACCGACGCGGCCGAGACCCGGGCCCTCGGCAACGCGGCCGGAGGCATCGACGTGGTCGCGGGCCACGCGGTCCTGGTCGGCGGCACGGGGCCGGGCGAGGCCAACGTCATCGCGTTCAGCGGCGGCGGCGGGTTCGGCACGCTCCCGGGCGGCATCACCGTCACCGGGTCGCCGGTCACGATCCGGGCCAACCGCCTCTACGGCAACGTGGCGGCGGGCATCGCGCTCGACCCGGTAAACTATCCGACGCCGAACGATCCCGGCGACTCCGACACGGGCGCCAATGGAAAGCAGAACACGCCCCTGATCACGTCGATCGACTACGGCCCTCCGACCATCGTCCACGCGATCCTGAACAGCACGCCCTCGACGAGCTTCGACGTGGATTTCTTCGCGAACCCGTTGTGTCTGCCGAAGCCGCCTGCCTTTTCACAGGGCGAAACGTACGTCGGATCGACCTCGGTCCTGACCGACGGTTCGGGGAACGTCGCATTCGACTTTCCGCTCGCTTCCCCGCTCCTGCCCGGCCAGAGCGTCGCGGCGACGGCGACCGATCCGTCGGGCGACACCTCGGAGCTCTCGCAGACGATCCTGCTCCGCATCAGCCCGCGCTCGGGAGATGCGGCCGGCGGAGCGAGCGCGACGCTCTCGGGACAGGCGATCGAGTCCGGCGCCACCGTCGCCGTCGGCGGCGCCGCGGCCTCGAACGTCGTCGTGACGCCTCCATATGCGATCACGGCCACGATGCCCGCGTTCGATCCGGGCACCTATCACGACGTGGTCGTGACGAATCCCGGAGGCCTGATCGGCACCCTGGCCAACGGGTGGGTCGCGGACTTTACCGACGTGCCGTCCGGGAACCTCTTTCATGACGACATCGTCAAGCTCGTGGCGAACCAGGTGACCGTCGGAGTCGGCGGAGGCCTTTACGGCGTCGGCGACCCCGTCAAGCGACAGGCGATGGCGGTCTTCGTGCTGAAGGCCGAGCATGGCATCTGCTATACGCCCCCTCCGTGCACGCCGCCGGGACGGTTCGCCGACGTTCCCTGCCCGTCCGGATTCGCCGACTGGATCGAGGCGATGGCGGCCGAGGGCATCACCGGCGGCTGCGGCGACGGCACGATCTTCTGCCCCCAGACTCCGGTCAACCGAGCTCAGATGGCGCCGTTCCTCCTCAAGGCCATGCACGGCCCCGCCTACCGTCCTCCGCAGTGCACCGGCATCTTCCTCGACGTCCCTTGCCCCGGCCCCCCGTTCGCCGACTGGATCGAGGAGCTCAAGATCGAGGGCGTGACGAGCGGCTGCGGCAACGGCACGATCTACTGTCCATCGAGCCCGAACTCGCGCGGGCAGATGGCCACCTTCCTCGCCAAGGCGCTGCGGCTGCCTTGAGCCGGCTCATCCCGCGACCGCACGGGAGTAGACTCGCTTGCCTCACGAAGGAGGGCCGCCCGATGCGACGTCGTCTCGGCCTCGCGGTTCTGTTTCTTTCCGCCGGATCTCTCGGCGCCGCGACGTTCACCGTCACCAACGTCGGCGATGGCGGCGCCGGGTCGCTGCGACAGGCGATCCTCGACGCGAACGCGAATCCCGGCGCCGACACGATCGCCTTCGCGATCCCGGGAACGGGCGTGCACACGATCGTGCTCACGACGTGGCTTCCGAACACCACCGACCCCGTGACGGTCGACGGATACACGCAGCCGGGCTCGTCGCCGAACACGCTGCCGCTTTCGCAGGGAACCAACGCCGTCCTGAACGTGGAGATCAATGGAGCGGCCATCACGCTGGCGCCCTGCTGGTCGTATCAAGCCGACGGCGGGCGCATCCAGGGTCTCGTGATCAACCATTGTCTGCAGGGCGCGATCTACACCATCGGATCTCTGACGGTCACCGGCAACTTTCTCGGCACGTCTCCGGCGGGAACGCCGGCCAACGGCGGACCTCCGCAGGAATTCGGAGTGCTCGCACTCGGTACGCTTGGCGCGCAGCCGCCGATCACGGTGATCGTCGGCGGCGGCGACCCCTCGGACCGCAACTTGATCTCCGGAAACAGCGCAAGCGCCGGCGTTTTCCTCGAGTACAACGTCGCGGGAAAGGTCCAGGGCAATCTCATCGGCACCGATGCGACCGTTTCGTACTCGATCGCGAATGGCTTCGGCGTCCTCTGCAGCTCGCCGGAGGGAGTTCAGATCGGGGGTCCCGGAGCGAACGAGGGCAACGTCATCGGAGGCAGTATCGGAGAGGGTTTCTTCGGCAGGTTCTCCGTCTTTCAGGGCAACTTCGTCGGGACCAACCCGACGGAGACCGCGAATCTCGGCAACCTCGGCACCGGGGTCTCGATCGATACGAGCGTGGTCGTCCCCCCCACCGGAGTCCTCGGGGGCATGGGCCCGGGAGAAGGCAACGTCATCGCCCACAACGGCGGCGGCGGCATCTATCGGGACCCGGGCGGGTTCCTCATGTCAGGTTCGGCCGGCAGGATCACGGCCCGCGGCAACCGCTTCTACGACAACCGGCCCGTGGCGATCGCGCTCGGACTCGATCCGCCGCATCCGGCCGATCCCGGCGACGGCGACGTCGGACCCAACGGGCGTCAGAACGCTCCCGTGATCACCGGCATCGACTACGGGCCGCCCACCGTCGCCCACGCGGTCCTGAGCAGCACGCCTTCGACGACCTTCGACGTCGACTTCTACGCGAACACGAGCTGCGTCTCGTTTCCCGTCGTGTCTCCCGGCGGCGAACAGCTCGCCGGCTCGGTCCAGGCCACGACCGACGCCGCCGGGGTCGTCACGATCGATTTCCCGCTGCCCTCGCCGCTCGCGCCGGGTCAGGGCGTGTCGGCCATCGCGACGGATCCTTCCGGCAACACGTCCGAGTTCGCGCAGACCATCCTGCTGACGACCTCGCCGCGCTCGGGCCCCGCCGCGGGCGGCGGCGCCGTGACTCTTTCGGGACAGCTGCTCGAGACCGGCGCCACCGTGGCGGTCGACGGCGTGGCGCCGTCGAACGTGGTCGTCACGCCGCCCTACACGATCACGGCCGACATGCCGGCGTTCGATCCCGGCACCGCCCACGACGTCGTCGTGACGAATCCGGGCGGCGTCTCGGGCACGCTGCGCAACGGCTACGTCGCCGATTTTCTCGACGTTCCGCCGGCGAACCAGTTCCACGACGACGTCGTCAAGCTGGTGGCGAGCCGGGTGACGGCCGGCGTCGGAGGCGGCCTCTACGGAATCGGCGATTCCGTCAAGCGGCAGGCGATGGCGGTCTTCGTTCTCAAGGCGGAGCACGGCATCTGTTACACGCCGCCGCCGTGCACGCCGGGCGTCTTCGCGGACGTGCCGTGCCCGTCGCCGTTCGCCGACTGGATCGAGGCCATGTTCGCGGAAGGGATCACGGGCGGGTGCGGCGCAGGCAACTTCTGTCCGCTGGATGTGGTGCGGCGCGATCAGATGGCCCCGTTTCTGCTCAAGGCGGTGCACGGACCGGCTTACGTTCCGCCCCCCTGTGCGGGGTACTTCACGGACGTCGCCTGTCCCTCCCTCTTCGCCGACTGGATCGAGCAGCTGTTCCTGGAGAACGTGACGTCGGGCTGCGGCAGCCTCCTGTACTGTCCCTCGAACCCGAATACGCGGGGACAAATGGCGACGTTCCTGGTCAAGGCCCTGCGTCTCCCTTAGGAGGAATCGATGCGCCCGATCCTCGCCCTCGCCCTCGGCGGCAATTACTGTCCGACTTCGACGGCCAATCGTGGTCAAATGGCGACGTTTCTCGTCAAGACGTTCCACCTGCAGTAGCGATTCGTTTTTCCTGAAGGGGCTCGCCATGCGAATCCGTCTCGGCTTTGCCGGGCTTCTCGCTGCGGCGCTTCTGCACGCCAACACGTACACGGTCACGAACACGAACGACTCCGGCGCCGGCTCGCTTCGCCAGGTGATCCTCGACGCCAACGCGAACGCCGGAGCAGACACCATCACCTTCACGATCACGGGCAGCGGAGTGCACACGATCACGCCCCTGACCGCCCTGCCCACGATCACCGAGGCCGTCACGATCGACGGCTACACGCAGGCGGGAGCCTCCGCGAACACGAACCCGCCGGACCAGGGCACCAATGCCGTGCTCCGGATCGAGCTCGACGGAACGAACACGGGCGGCAACGGGGTCTTCAAGATGCAAGGTGCTTCGAACGTCACCATCCGCGGATTCGCGATCAACCGCGCGCCCGGCAGCGCGATCATCATCTTCGGCCCGGCGAGCAACTTCGTGATCGAGGGCAACTTCATCGGGACCGACCCGAACGGCCTCACGTCGATCGACCGCGACAATGGCAACGGCGTCCTTATCGACGTCGGCGCTCCCACCAACGTCCGGATCGGCGGCACCACGCCCGCAGCGCGAAACGTCGTATCCGGCAACTCCAACGCCCAGATCGAATTCGGCTGCGACTACAACTCGGGCGGTTCCGGACACCTGATCCAGGGCAACCTGATCGGGCCGGACGCAACGGGCGCCGCCGCCCCGCCCGAGAACTTCGCCGGACAGAACGGCGGAATCGGGCTTTGCTACGGCGTCTCCGGCGTGACCATCGGCGGAGCGACGGCGGCGGAGCGCAACGTCATTTCCGGCAACCTCGGCATCGGCGTCAATTTCGCGAGCAGTTTCAGCGTGGACGTTTTCGACAACGTCCTCCGGGGCAACTACATCGGAACGGACGTGACCGGCGCTGCCGGCCTCGGCAACGGCGGCATCGGCGTCCGGGTCAACCAGGCCGACAACGACATCTTCGCCAACGTGATCTCGTCGAACGGGGGAGCCGGCCTCGAGATGAGCGGAAGCAACGGCGTGGTGCAGGGGAACTTCATCGGCACCGATGCCGCCGGAACGGCCCCGCTCGGGAACAACGGTTCCGGCGTGCACATTCTCGGCTCCGGCGTGCAGGTCGGCGGCATCGGTCCCGGCGAAGCCAATGTGATTGCCTTCAACGGCACGACGTCTTTTTCCGGCATCGGCGTGTGGGTCGAGAACGGAACGGGAAACTCCATCCGCGGCAATTCCATCCACGACAACTTCGGCCTGGGGATTGGGCTCGCCACCGATGGGGCGACCCCGAATGACCCGGGCGACGGGGATGCGGGCCCGAACGGCCTTCAGAACTTTCCGGTGCTTTCGACGCTGACCCCGGCCGCCCCGGAGACTCCCGAGGCCGGGCTGCGCATCCAGGGCGTTCTCCGCTCGGCACCCTCCACGACCTACGACCTCGACTTCTTCTCCAATCCGGCCTGCGTGAAGTTCCCGAAGGATTTCCTCGAGGGTGAGAAGTACCTGGGCTCCGGCATCGTGACGACGGATGGCAGCGGGACCGGCATCGTCGACGTCACGGTCCCCATCGGGATCGCCGCCGGCGAGCACGTCAGCGCGACGGCGACCGATCCTCTTGGCAACACCTCCGAGTTCTCGCAACGCCTGCCCTTCTCGGTCAACATCGGGTCCGGCGACGCTGGCGGCGGCACCACTCTCACGGTCTCCGGCACGGACTTCGCGGATGGAGCGGCTGTGACGATCGGCGGCGTTCCGGCAACCGGCATCGTCGTCGGCTCGAGCACGTCGCTGACCGCCGTCACGCCGGCCCTCGTCGCGGGCAGCGCCAACGACCTCGTCGTGACGAACCCGGATCTCACGACGGGAACGCTCGTCAAAGGTTGGGTCGCGGATTTCCTCGACGTACCGCCTGCGCAGCAGTTCCACTTCTACGTCACAACGCTTGTCTCCAACGCCATCACCGCGGGCGTCGGCCAGAACCTCTACGGCGTCGCCGACGACACGCTCCGGCAGCAGATGGCGGTCTTTCTTCTCAAGGCCAAGTACGGCCTTTGTTATGCGCCGCCGCCCTGCAGCGTGCAGGTGTTCGACGACGTGCCGTGCTCCTCGGGGTTTGCCCCGTGGATCAACGAGCTCGTCGTCGAGGGGATCACGACCGGCTGCGGAACCGGCATCTACTGCCCGGCCAATCCAGTGTCACGTCAGCAGATGGCGGTCCTCCTGTTGCGCACCTTCGAGGCCCCCGGCTATGCCCCGCCGGTCTGCGTGACCGCGACCTTCACCGACGTGCCCTGCTCCTCCGGGTTCGCTCCGTGGATCTACGAGCTCGTGGCCAGGAACATCACCGCCGGCTGCGGGAACGGCAATTACTGCCCGACGGTCACCGCCAACCGCGGACAGATGGCGACCTTCGTCGTCAAGACGTTCAGCCTGCAGTAGGCACTCGGGCTCGACGGGAGGGGGTCAGCGGTCGAGCGCGACGAGCTCGACCCCGGCTCTCTGCGCGCGGGGGTCCGCGGCGCCGTGGTGCTTGCGGAGGCGATCGAGCGCCTCGGTCAGCTCCTGGCGGGCGCGCGCCGGGTCGCCCTGCGCCCGCGCGACCTCGGCGCTCGTGACGAGCATCTCGTCCATGCGCGGATGCTCCGCGTCGATCTTTTTCTGGAGGGTCAGACCCTGGTCCAGCTCCGAGCGCGCTTCGGCCAGGCGCTCGGGAGTCGGACGGGCGAGAAGATCCAGCGCGAGCTGCCACCGTGTGCCGGGCACCGCCGTCCCGTCGGGGCCGACTGACTTCAGCTGGATCGCGAGCGCCCGCCGGTGGAGCGCCTCGGCCTCGTCCCACCGCCCCTGGAGCCGCCGCAGCTCGCCGAGATTGTTGAGCGGCGCGCGAAGGCTATCGGAGTCCTTGCCGAACATCTCCTCGAGGCCGGCGATCGCCTCCGTCAGGGTCGCGTCGGCGGCGGCGCGGTCACCGCCGTGCAGCTCGGCGTCGCCGAGGTTACCGAGGGCCGTCAGGGTGATCTGGTTCTTCGGCCCGTACTGGGACCGCGCGATCGCGAGGCACTCGTCGAGACGCTGCCGCGCCTCGGCGTACTTCTCCTGGCCCATCAGCGAGAGTGACCAGACTCGCAGGCTGTTCGCCGCATCGGCGCTGCCCAGGGCGCGATAGATGCGCAGCGACTCTTCGAGCGCCGCGTCGGCCTCCGCGTACTTCCGTTCGTTGATGTAGAGGAACCCGAGGTCGATCAGCGTCGCGGCGACGTCCGGATGGTTTGCCCCGAGGCTCTTGCGCTGCGACGTCAGCGTCACCGCGAACTCCCGTTCCGCCTCGGGACGCCGGCCGCGATACGAAAGAAGCTCGGCGAGGGACGCGTGCACGCTCGCGGCACGCGGGTCGTCCACCCCCACGGCCCGATCGAGGATGGCGATCGCCTGGCGGTAGGTCTTCTCGGCGTCGTCGTAGCGGCTCAGCGTCTCCTGGATCATCCCGACCTGGTGCAGGTTATGGGCGGCCTCCGGGCTGTCGGCTCCGAAGCGGCGCTGCCGCGACGCGACGAGCGCGTTGGCCTCGACGAGGGCCTGGCCGCCGGCGCCGCGGTTCACGAGCACCTCGACCAGCAGGTCCCGCGCGCGGAGCGTCTCGTCGCCGTCCTCGCCGTAGGCCGCCTGAAGGACCGGAAGGGCGTCGCGCACGAGCTTCTCCGCTTCCTTTTCCTGAGCCAGGGCCGTTCGCACGACGGCGAGCGTGACGACGCTGCGCATCGCCCGCGGATCCCGGGCGCCGTAGAGCCGGCGGCGCTCCGTCAGCGCTCGCCCGGCCAGTCGCTCGGCCTCCGGCAAGGCGCCGAGACTGGCCTGGATCTGGGCGAGGGCGTCGTACAGATCCGCCTGGACCTCGGGCTCGCCGCGCAGGTCGCTTTCGATGCGGCGCGTCCCGTCGGCGAGCAGCTCGCGCGCGGTCAGCGACTCGCCGCGCGAATGAGACGGGTCCGAGCCCTGGAAAATCGCGACCAGGAATTCCTGGACACGTTTGGCGCGGCGGGCGTTGGCGCGCGCGACACGCGCCTGCCACGTCGTTGCGGCGAGCCCGGCGACAAGCGCCAGGACCACGAGCGCGGCCGCGGCAACCCCGCCGCGGTGCCGCCGCACGAACTTGCCCGCGCGGTACGAGAACGTGTCCGGCCGGGCCTCGACCCGCAGGCCGGCGAGGTGCCGGCGCAGGTCGTCGCCGAGGGCGGCGGCCCCGGGGTAGCGCCGATCCGGTTCCCGGCGCAGCGCCTTGAGAACGATCGCGTCCAGGTCGTCCTCGAGCAGCGCCGGGAGCTTCGCGCTCTCGTGCGGCGGCAAGCCCGCCTCTACCAGGTCTGCGTGTCCAACCGCACGGCTCGGCTTTTCGATGGTCTCGCTTTCGACCTCGGACGCCAGTTGCGCGGCGGAGGTCGACCGTGCGTGCGGCAGGACGCCGGTGAGCAGCCGGTAGAGCAGCACGCCGAGGGCGTACACGTCCGTGGCGGTCGTGACGGGCTCGCCGAGGATCTGCTCCGGAGCGGCGTAGCTCGGCGTCAGCACCCGCTCTTCGACCTGGGTGAAGTCCGCGGAGCCCGACTCGGCCGAGAGGACCTTGGCGATCCCGAAGTCGAGCAGCTTGACCTCGCCGTCTTTCGTGACGAGCACGTTGGATGGCTTGATGTCCCTGTGGACGACGAGGCGCCGGTGCGCGGCATCCACTGCGTCGCAGCACTGCGCGACCAGAAGCAGGCGCTCCTCGAGCGGGAGGCGGCGCTCGCGGGAAAACTCCGTGATCGGCTGCCCCTCGACCAGCTCCAGCACGAAGTAGGGGCGTCCGTCCGCAGTCCCGCCGTCGAGCAGCCGCGCGATGTTGGGATGGTCGAGTCGGGCGAGGACCTGGCGCTCCTGCACGAAGCGCCTCCGGATGCCCTCGGAGTCGATCCCCTTGCGCAGGAGCTTCAGGGCGACGCGCTGCTCGAACTGGCCGTCGCGCCGCTCGGCGATCCAGACCTCGCCCATGCCGCCCCTCCCGAGCAGGGAGACGAGAACGTAAGGACCGATCGCCTGTCCCGGCGCACTCTCGGACTCCCCGCCCGGATCCGCGGGGAGCGCGTTGAGACGGGGCGCGTACTCGGCGGCGCCGGCCTCGAGGAAGTCGCCGGCCGCGCTGTCGGCGGCGACGAGCTCCCGTACGAGGCGGGCGAGCGCCGGGTCGGCCGTCTCGAGCGCCGCGAGCCGCGCGCGCATCGCCTCCGGCTCGAGCTCCACGAGCTCGCCGAAGATTGCGGCGGCTTCGTTCCAGCGCGGGGCCGGCCCGTCGTTCACGGCTGGGCGGCCGGGCCGGAAAGGCTTCGGTAGAGAATCGCTCGGGCCGCCCGCCACTGCCGGCGCACCGTGCGGTCCGAAACCTCCAGCGTCGTCGCGATGTCCTCGACCGACAATCCCGCGAAGAACCGCCACTCCACGACGCGCGCGAGCTCGGGCGAGGCCGTCTCGAGCTGGTCGAGCGCCTCGTCGAGCGCGAGCAGCTCCTCGGTCTTCTCCGGAATCGCGGCGTCCACGTCTTCGAGCGGCAGGTTCGAGCGGCCCCCGCCGCGCTTGTCCCGAAGCCGGTGCCGGGCGTCGTCGATCAAGACCATCCGCATCGCCCGGGCGGTCGTCGCGTAGAAGTGGAAGCGGTCGCGGACCGACCACGCGTTGCCGCGCGAGAGCTTCAGGTACGTCTCGTGCACGAGCGCGGTCGTGTTGATCGTGCCGTGGAGGCCGGCCGAGACGAGCTCCCGGTGCGCGAGCCGGCGCATCTCTCCGTAGACGGCCGAGAAGAGCCGGTCCACGGCACCGCGATCCCCGGCCTCGGCGGCGTGCAGAAGGCTCGTGATCTCGCCCGGGGGCGGCGTTTCCCCTTCCGGCGGAGGCACTTGGGAGGGCATTGGGTAAGGCGAGAGCATAGCCCAACGATCGCCTGTCCGGTTTCGGGGCGATTTGTCGAGCTCCTGAAGCGAAGGAGACCCTCATGAAAAGCCGCCGAATCGCCTTCGCGACCGCCGTTTTCGGCCTCGTGGCCCTGGCCGCCCGCGCCGCGACCTATACCGTCACGACGACGGACGACAGCGGCGCGGGGTCGCTTCGCCAGGCGATCCTGGACGCCAACGCCAACGCGGGCACTGACACGATCGCGTTCGACATTCCGGGCAGCGGCATCCACACCATCACGCCCCTGACGACGCTTCCGGCGATCACGGAGAGCGTCACCATCGACGGCTACACGCAGCCGGGCGCCTCCGCCAACACGAATCCGTTCGGGCAGCCCTGGAACGCGGTCGTGCTGATCGAGATCGACGGCGAGAACCTTTCGGGCTTCAACAGCGCCGGTCTCCTCGTCAGCGGCGGATCGGTCGTCGTGCGAGGGCTCGCGATCAACCGCTGCGGGACCGCGCCGGATGGCGCGATCTACCTGCAAGCCAACGGGAGCCACGTGATCGCCGGCAACGTGATCGGCCTCGACCCGACCGGCCACTTCGTCCCCGGCGTCCTTTATTCTCAGCGGACAGGGATCTGGCTCACCTCGTCCGCCAGTCTACTCATCGGCGGCCCCAACCCCGCCGACCGCAATCTGATCTCGGGCAACTTCGGCCCCTCCAGCCAGGGCGCAATGTATCTGAAGGGCGGCAGCGTGACCACGATCCAGGGCAACTACATCGGGACCGACGCCACCGGAACGCTGCAGCTGCCCAATTCCGTCGGGATCAACTGCCAGTCATCCTCGGTCATCGTCGGCGGATCTCTGGCCGGGCAGGGCAATCTGATCAGCGGCAACGCCAATGGAGTCTTGCTCTCTAACTGCACGGCTTCGACGATCCACGGCAACCTCATCGGCACCGACATCACGGGCACGGCGCCCCTCGGGAACTTCGACGGCGGGATCGGCACGTCGCTCTCGACCGTCGCGATCGGCGGCCTCGGGGCCGGCGAAGGCAACACCATCGCGTTCAACGGCTACGACGGGAACGGGTCGGCGGGCCTCGCGATCCAGACCGGCAGCCAGGCCGCGATCCGCGGGAATCGGATCTACGGCAACGTCCGCCTGGGCATCGACGTCGGGACCAACGCCGACAGCACGTACGGCCCCACGCCGAACGACGACACCGAGGCCGACAACATCCAGAACTACCCGATCCTCTCGTCCGTGGATTACGGCGCCTCGACGACCGTCCACGCCGCGTTCCACAGCAAGCCCTCGGCAACGTACGACATCGATTTCTATTCGAATCCGGCCTGTCTCTCCCATCCCCCGGCGCTGAACCAGGGACAGGATTTCGCGGGCACGACCCAGGTGACGACCGACGCGAGCGGCAACGCGACCATCGACTTCACGCTTCCCGTCGTCCTCGCGGCCGGTCAGCCCGTCACCGCCATCGCGACCGACTCCACCGGCCGGTCCTCCGAGTTCTCGCAGAGCATCCTCCTCAGGACGTCCCTTTCCTCCGGACCCAACGGATCCAGCAACACGCTGTACGGCCAGCAGTTCGAATCCGGGTCGACGGCCACCGCGGGCGGCGTCGCCATGACGATCCAGAACATCCCGAACCCGACGACGATCTTCGCGCTGATGCCGACGCTGCCGCCGGGCACCGTCAACGACATCACCGTCACGACTCCCTCGGGCCTCTCCGGCACGCTGAAGAACGCGTGGGTCGTCGACTTCAACGACGAAAATCTCGGAGGCGGCTTCCAGGGCTACGTCGCCACGCTCGTGGCCAATCAGATCACCGTCGGCGTCGGCGGCGGCAACTACGGGTTCAACGACAACATCAAGCGCCAGTCCATGGCCGTCTTCATCATGAAGGCCAGGCACGGGATCTGCTACACGCCGCCGCCCTGCGCCGGCGTCTTCCCCGACGTTCCCTGCAGCTCCAACTTTGCTCCCTGGATCGAGGCCATGGCCGCCGAGGGCATCACCGGCGGCTGCGGCGGCGGAAACTTCTGTCCGTCCAATCCGGTCCGCCGCGACCAGATGGCCGTCTTCCTGCTCAAGGGCGAGCACGGATCCACCTTCGTCCCCCCGCCGTGCACGGGAGTCTTCGCGGACGTGCCCTGCCCCGGCCAGTTCGCCAACTGGATCGAGCGGCTGAAGGCCGAGAACGTCACGGGCGGCTGCGGCCAGTCCAACTACTGCCCCTCGAACAACAACACCCGCGGCCAGATGGCCGCCTTCATCGTCAAGACGTTCAACCTTCAGTAACTCCGAAAGGCCACGAAAAGATCATGACGATCCTTCGGCTTCCCCTCGCGCTCGTTCTTCTGATTTCGGCGCTCCCCGCAGGGGCCGCCACCTACACGGTGAGCAACACCGCCGACAGCGGCGCGGGGTCGCTGCGCCAGGCGATCCTGGACGCCAACGCCAATCCCGGCGCCGACACGATCGCCTTCGACATTCCGGGCAGCGGGATCCACACGATCACACCCCTGACGGCGCTGCCGGCCATCACGCAGAGCCTCACGATCGACGGCTACACCCAATCGGGGGCTTCGCCGAACTCGAACCCCTTCGGCCAACCGTGGAACGGCGTCATCCTCATCGAGATCGACGGTGAGAACCTCGGTGCCAACAATGCCGGACTCTCTTTCAGCGCCGGACAAGCCGTCGTTCGCGGGCTCGCGATCAATCGTTGTCTCGGAAACCTCTCGAGCGGCGAGATCTACCTGCAGTCCACGGGAAGCTCGGTGATCGCCGGCAACGTGATCGGCCTCGATCCGACGGGACACTTCGTGCCGGGCAATGGTTCGACGGCGCCGAAGGGCATCTGGAGCGACACGAACGCCGGCCTTCTCATCGGCGGATCCAATCCCGCGGACCGGAACCTCATCTCGGGTCACCTCGGCGGCAGCGGGGGCATCTACGTGACGGGCAGCGGCACGACCACCATTCGGGGCAACTACATCGGGACGGATCCCAGCGGGTCCCTCGCGCTCCCGAATGGATTGGGCGTCAACTGCACTTCTTCATCGGTCGTCGTCGGAGGCTCCGGCGCGGGAGAAGGAAACCTGATCAGCGGCAACGCCGGAGGCATCGGGCTTCAGGCCTGCACCGCCTCGACGATCCAGGGCAACCTGATCGGCACGAACGCAGCCGGCACTGCGCCCCTCGGAAACCCGGGAGGGGGGATCGCCGCTACGGGCTTCTCGGTCGTCACGATCGGAGGCCTCGGGCCCGGCGAAGGCAACACGATCGCTTTCAACGGCACAGGCGGCTTTGGTGGCCTGGGCTCCGCGGGTCTGGAAATCGACACGGGCTGCAAGGTCAGCATCCGCGGTAACCAGATCTACGGCAACGTGCCCCTGGGCATCGACGTCGGAGACGGCAACGACGGCACCCTCGGCCCGACGCCCAACGACGACACCGAGGCCGACAACATTCAGAACTACCCGATCCTCTCGTCCGTGGATTACGGCGCTTCGACGACCGTCCACGCCGCCTTCCACAGCAAGCCGTCGGCGACGTACGACGTGGACTTCTACTCCGACCCCGCCTGTCTCTCGCACCCGCCGGCCCTCAACCAGGGACAGGATCTCGCGGGAACGACCCAGGTGACGACCGACGCGAGCGGCAATGCGACGATCGACTTCGTCCTGCCCGTCGTCCTCGCGGCGGGGCAGCCCGTGACCGCCATCGCGACCGACTCCACCGGCCGGTCCTCCGAGTTCTCGGAGAGCATTCTGCTCAAGACCTCCCTTCCGCACGGCCCCAACGGATCCAGCAACACGCTCTACGGCCAGCAGTTCGAAAGCGGATCGACCGCCACCGCGGGCGGCGTCCCGATGACGATCCAGAGCATTCCAACCCCAAACAAGATCTTCGCGGTGATGCCGACTCTGCCTCCCGGCAGCGTCAACGACATTACCGTCACGACGCCTTCGGGGCTCTCGGGCACGCTCAAGAACGCCTGGGTCGTCGACTTCAACGACGAGAATCTCGGCGGCGCCTTCCAGGACTACGTCGCCACGCTCGTGGCCAACCAGATCACCGTCGGCGTCGGCGGCGGCAACTACGGCTTCAACGACAACATCAAGCGCCAGTCCATGGCCGTTTTCATCATCAAGGCCAGGCACGGGATCTGCTATACGCCGCCTCCCTGCACGGGAGTCTTCCTCGACGTGCCCTGCTCTTCGAACTTCGCTCCGTGGATCGAGGCCATGGCGGCCGAGGGCATCACCGGCGGCTGCGGCGGCGGCAACTTCTGTCCGTTGAATCCGGTGCGGCGCGACCAGATGGCCGTATTCCTGCTGAAGGGCGAGCACGGATCCACGTTCGTCCCGCCGCCCTGCACGGGCGCGTTCGCCGACGTCCCATGCCCGTCCACGTATGCCAACTGGGTCGAGCAGCTCAAGGCCGAGAACGTCACCGGCGGCTGTGGCGGATCCAACTATTGCCCGTCGAACAACAACACGCGCGGCCAGATGGCGGTGTTCATCGTCAAGACGTTCAACCTGCAATGACCCTGGTGGCTGCGGGCCCGATTGGAGTTAGCGCCGAGGCCGGGTTTCGCCGCGCCGGCTCGACCGCGTCGCGCTGACTCGATCTTCGGCCGACGATCCCGGCGGGTGCGGAGAAGTCAGCGATGCGCTCCGCCCCGCCGGTTTGCGCTCGCCGCCTGGCGCCCCGGCGGCGACCCTGTACGTCCGGGGCCGCGACGCGGCGCGCGGAACTCTAAACAGGAGATAAACTCCGCGACGCAAAAAGGAGGTCCCGTCATGCGTCTGCGCGTCGGCCTCGCCGCCTTGCTCGTCGCGTCTGCCCTGCCCGCCATGACGTTCACGGTCACGAACACCAACGACTCCGGCGCCGGTTCGTTGCGCCAGGCGATTCTCGACGCGAATGCGAACGCCGGCCTCGACACGATCGCGTTCAACGTCAGCGGAGCCGGCTGTGACGGCAGCGGCGTCTGCACGATCACGCCGGCCTCCGACCTTCCGGCCGTCTCGAGCCCGGTGTTGATCGATGGCTACACGCAGAGCGGCTCAGCGGCGAACACGAATGCGCAGGGCGCGCTGAATACCGTGCTCAAGATCGTCATCACCGGAGGCGGCAACGGAATCCAGTTCTCGACGGGCTCGGACGGATCCACGCTCCGCGGCATCGTCCTCAGCGGCGGCTGGAACTACGCGTTCTCGTCGTTCTTCGGGGACAACAACTCCGTGAAGGGATGCTTCATCGGCACGAACGCGGCGGGGACGGCGATCGTGAGCCCGGCGAACATCCGGGGCATCGACGCGGAGTTCTCGAATACCTTCACCGCCGGCGGTCCGAACCCGGCCGACCGCAATCTCGTCTCGGGCAATCTGCAGACGGGCATCGCGATCCACGGCCACTCTTCGAACGGGCTCGTCCAGGGCAATCTGGTCGGGACGGACCTGTCCGGCGCCGCCCTGCTGCAGACGGGCGCCGGCGAGGGCATCTCGTTCGGGGACACGACTCCAGACGCGATGGTCCGCGACAACGTCGTGGGCGGCTACAGCGACGGCATCGCGCTCGGCAACACGAACGACACGGATTTCGTGATGACGGTCCTCCACAACTGGGTGGGCACCGACGTGACCGGCATGGTGAAGCTCGGCAACGCCTACAACGGGGTCTTCTTGACCGGCAAGCAGATCCAGGTCGGCGGCGTCGGCGCGGGAGAGGGCAACGTCCTCGCGTTCAACGGAGGCGCCGGGGTGCTCGTCGACTACAGCATCTTCTCCCTTCGCGACACCATCAGGGGCAACTCGATCTACGGAAACGCGACGGCGAACGGCGCCAACTTCCACTCGCCGCTCGGCCTCGATCTCGGCAACCAGGGCGGAGTCGGGCAGGGCGGGTTCACGCCGAACGACCTCGGCGACGCGGACGTGGGCCCGAATAACAACCAAAACTTCCCGCTCGTCAAGTCCGTGGACATCGGCGCGAGCACGACGACCGTGCACGGCTTCCTCAACAGCGCGGCGAGCACCCAGTTCACGATCGACTTCTACTCGAACGACGGCTGCGTGGGGCATCCCCAGGACTTCCTCGAGGGGCGGACCTACCTGGGCTCGGACACCGTCACGACCGACGGCAGCGGCAACGTCAACTTCGACACCGTGCTGCCGGTCGCGATCGGAGCCACCGAGAAGGTCACCCTCACGGCGACGGACCCGGACGGCAACACGTCCGAGCTCTCTCAGCGCTTCGTCCTCACGGCGTCCCCGAGCTCGGGCAATCCCGCCGGTGTCGCGAGCGTGGCGCTGGCGGGGTTCAACTTTCTCGCCGGTGCGACCGTGAAGGTGGGCGGCGTCGCCGCGACGAACGTGAACGTCTCCGACTACAGCAACATGACGATCACGACGCCGAGCCTGCCGCCCGGCAGCCTCAACGACGTCGTGGTGACCAACACCGACGGATCCTCGGGCACGCTGCCCAACGGCTGGATCGCGGACTTCGTGGACGTGCCGACCGGGGCGCAGTTCTACTCGTACGTGACGACCCTGGTCCGCAACAAGATCACCGCCGGCGTCGGCGGCGGCAACTACGGCGTCGGTGCACCGACCCTGCGCCAGCAGATGGCCGTGTTCATCCTGAAGGCCGAGCACGGCCTCTGCTACACGCCCCCGCCCTGCGCCGGCATCTTCCCCGACGTTCCGTGTTCGTCGAACTTTCGCGCCCTGGATCGAGACGATGTTCAACGAGGGCATCACCGGAGGTTGCGGCGGCGGAAACTTCTGCCCCACGAACCCGGTGCGCCGCGACCAGATGGCGGTCTTCCTGCTCAAGGGCGAGCACGGCTCGTCGTACGTGCCGCCGGCATGCCAGGGAATCTTCGCCGACGTGCCCTGCCCCTCCACGTTCGCGAACTGGATCGAGCAGCTCTCGGCGGAGTCGATCACCGGCGGCTGCGGCGGCGGGAACTACTGCCCGGGAACCAACAACACGCGCGGACAGATGGCGGTCTTCATCGTCAAGACGTTCAACATTCAGTGACGCCCAAACAACCATCGAGGATCGCGATATCGAACGGCGAGGTCGTGGACGCGTTCACTCCGCCAGAGCCGCCAGGCTGGCGCGTGCTTCTCGCGTGCGAGCGTCCGCGGCGCCGTGGTGCGCCAGGAGGCGTTCGACGGCCTCCCCGAGGTCGCGGCGGGCGCGCCTGCGGTCTCCCTGCATTCGAGCCAGGCGGCCGCTCGCCGCGAGCATCTCGTCGAGGCGGGGATGCTCCGCATCGACTTTCCGCTGAAGGCTCATCGCCTGGTCGATCTGGACGCGCGCCTCGTCCAGGCCCTTCGGCGCGGGGCGCGCGAGCAAGTCGAGCGCGAGCTCGAAACGAGTCCATGCCACGGCGGGGTTTTCAGGCCCGCCGCCCGCGAGCTGATTGGCCAGAGCGCGGCGATGGAGGCGCACGGCTTCATCGAGGCGGCCTCGGAGGCGGTAGACCTCGCCCAGGGCGTTGAGCGGCGCGCGTCGATTGTCCGATTCCTTTCCGTACAGAGCCTCTAGGCCGGCGACCGAATTCTCGAGGTTCTTCTGGGCGAGATCCAGTTGTCCCTGGCGCAACTCCACCTCTCCGAGATTGCCGAGCGCGGTCATCGTGACCTGGTGTGCCGGTCCGAGTTTGGACCGGGACACCGTCAGAGTCTCCTCGAGCCGCTGTCGGGCTTCCGCGTAACGCTCCTGATTGGTCAGGGAAACTCCCAGGATGCGCAAGGCGTCCGCCGCATCGGGATGATCGAGGGCCCGATAGATGCCGAGCGCCTCCGTCAAAGCCGCGTCGGCTTCCGGATACCGCCTCTCGTTCATGTAGAGAGAGCCGAGGTCGATCAGCGTCGAGGCGAGCTGGGTGTGCCGCGGGCCCAGGCTCTTTCGCTCGACGGCCAGGGCTCGCTCGAACTCCTTCTCGGCCTCGGCACGCCGGCCTCGAAAAGCATGCAGCTCCGCCAGGCTCCAGAGGGCCTCGGCGGTCCGCGGTTTGTCCGGGCCGATCGTTTTCTCGTAGAGTGCGGCCGCTTCACGATATGACTTCTCGGCCTCATCGAAGCGGCTCGAGTTCTCCTGAACGATGCCGAGGAGCAGAAGGCTGGCGGCCAGCTTCGCGCCGGGATCGGTCCGGCGCCGCGAGGCCACGACCTCCGAGACGAGCGCGAGCGCCTCGTCGTTCCGGGTCCGGTTGACCAGCACTTCCGCGAGCGCCTGCTTCGCCCGGAGCGTCTCGGCTCCGTCCGAGCCGTAGGCCGTGGTGAGCTTCGGGATCAGTAACCGGAGCTCCCGCTCGGCCACTTCCTCCTGCGCCATCGCCGACGACGTCTCCGCAAGCGTCAAACGACTCAAGAGCGTCGCCGGATCGTCATCGCCGAGCATCCGTCTCCTCTCGGCGATGGACCGCTCCGCCAGGCTCTTTGCCTCGGGAAGCGCCCCGAGGCTCAGGTCGATTTGCGAGATGGCGTCGTAGAGGGCGGCCTGCACTTGCGGCTCGGCGGCGAGCTCCGTTTCGATGCGGCGCGTGCCATCCGCGAGCAGCCGCCGCGCGGTGACCTTCTCTCCACCGCTCTGGTCCGGATCCGCCCCCTGGAAGAGGTCGATCAGGAATCCCTGCACGCGCTCTGCCCGTTGGGCGTTGCGCTCGGCGCGCCGGGCCTGCCAGGTCGTGGCCGCCAGGCCGCCGACGAGGGCGACAAGGATGAGAGCGGCCGCGGCGGCGCCGGCGCGATGGCGGCGCACGAATTTGCGCATCCGATAAACCACCGTGTCGGGGCGCGCCTCGACTCTCTGGCCAGCGAGAGAGCGGCGGATGTCCTCGGCCATACTCGCGCCGCCGGAGTACCGGCGCTCCGGCTCGCGACGCAGGGCTTTCTGAACGATCGCGTCGATGTCGCCTTCGAGCCGCTTCGACAATCGCCGGGCGTCCCGCGAGGCACCGGAAGGCGCCGCAAGCACGGCACGGCTGGGCTTCTCGGTCGTCTCGCGCTCGACCTGGGACGCGAGTTGAGCGGCCGAGACGCTCTGGCGCGAGTGCGGGGGCGCGCCCGTCAGGAGCTCGTACAGGACGGCTCCGAGCGCGTACACGTCCGTCGAAGTCGTCACCGGCTCGCCCAGGATCTGCTCGGGCGCCGCGTACGTGGGCGTCAGAACCCGCTCTTCGGCTCGCGTGAAAGGGGCCGTCTCGTCCTCTTCGGACAGCACCTTGGCGATGCCGAAGTCGAGAAGCTTGACCTGAGCCGCCCCGGTGACGAGGATGTTCGACGGCTTGATGTCCCGATGCACGACGAGCCGCCGGTGCGCCGCCGCGACGGCCTCGGCGCAGGTCGCGATGAGCTCGAGTCGTCGCTCGGGGTTCAGCGCCCGGTTGCGGCAATACTCCGTGATCGGCTCGCCTTCGACCAGCTCCATCACGAAGTACGGTTGGCCCTCCTCGGTCGTCCCGCCGTCCAGGAGCCGGGCGATGTTCGGATGATCGAGGTTCGCCAGGACCTGCCTCTCCTGCAGGAACCGGCGCCGGATTCCCTCCGAGTCGATCCCGCGCTTCAACAGCTTGACGGCGATGCGCTGCTCGAACTGCCCGTCGGCCCGTTCGGCGAGAAACACGTCTCCCATGCCTCCGCGCCCGAGCCTGCGGAGAATGCGGTAGGGGCCGATGCGGCCCGGAAGCCGGTCCTCGGAGTCGCCGGCGCCGCCCAGAAGCTCTCGCGCCAGGCTCTCCGGCGGCTGCTCCAAAAACCCGGCCGCCTCGCCGCGCAGACCGAGGAGCTCTCGGACGGCCTCGCGCAGCTCCGGGTCCGCCGTGGCCGCGAGCCGTTCCGCCCACCGGCCGGGATCGAGATCCACCAGCTCCTCGAAGAGGGCGCGCTCCCTCGCCCAGCGAGCCGCCGCGTCGTTCACGCGCCGGGGCGGGAGGTCGCGAGCTCCTTGTAGAGGAACGTCCGCGCCGCCTGCCAGCTCCGGTTCAGCGTCCGCACCGATTGGCCGGTCATCTCCGCAATCTTCTCCAGGGAAAGACCCGCGAAGTATCGCAGCTCGACCAGCTTCCCGAGCTCTCCGTCCACGGCGGCCAGTCGATCGAGCGCCTCGTCGAGGTCGAGGAGCTCTGCCGCCCGTTCTTCGACGGAGATCTCGACGGCATCGAGGTTGATCGGCCGCGCTCCCCCGCCGCGGCGCAGGCGCGAACGGGACCGCGCGCGGTCGATGAGAATCATCCGCATCGCCCGGCCCGCGAGCGCGAAGAAGTGCTGGCGGTCGCGCGCGGACCAGGACGCCCCCTCCGAGAGCCTCAGGTAGGTCTCGTGAACGAGGGCCGTCGTGTCGAGGGTTTGCCCCGCGGGCACTCGGCGCAACTGACCGTGGGCCATTCCCCGAAGATTGGCGTAAAGCAGCGTGAAGAGTCGGTCGATCGACTCCCGATCGCCCTTTTCGACGGCGCGCAGCAGCGCCGTGATCTCCCCGGGACGAAGCGGCGAGTCTTCCGAAGCAGGGAGCTCGGTCATGGCTCTTGCCGAAGAATAGCGCACGCGATGGAAGTCGTTGACGGGTAGCGAGTTGATGCTCCGATGGCGCGGTCCTTTCCTCGTTGGCGATTTCCTTCAATAGCAGGGAGGCTCTGATGAAAATGACGGGAACCGCCGCACGGGCGCTCGGTTTGTTGACAGGTCTGATCCTGACCTCGTCCGCCTCGCTCGCGCAGGCGACCGCAGCGGCACCGAAGTCGCAACGCAATACGCCCGACACCTACGGCACGACGGTCGAAAGCTACTACCGGATGGCGGCGGCGGAGTTCACGCCGCTCAAATCCAGCTTTTCCTACCAGGACCGGTACTACGACGAGGGGCCAACCAACTTCCGCCGGTACGCGACTTTCGTCTGCAGTGGGTGCGGCTTCATCGCCAGCCCGCACCTGCCGTCGGGGGCTCTCCTCACGTACCTCGAGCTCGACTCGTGCGACTTCAGCGCCGTCGATGTCACATTGGAGTTGTACAACTGCGACTATGGCGGCTATTGCGGCTCGGGGCCCGTCAAGACCCTTTCGTCCGACAACAACGTCGTGCCCAATGCCTGCAGCTACGTCGGTGAGGACATCTCCGCTCTGGGACTGATCGTGAACAACTACGGACGTCAGCTCTCGATTCGCATCAACAACCTGAGCGGCGACGGCACGACCTCCTTTTCCGGCGCGGTGCTCGGGTACAAGCTCCAGGTTGCTCCCGCGCCCGCGACGCCGACCTTCAACGACGTTCCCACATCGGATTTCGGCTTCCAGTACATCGAAGCGCTGAATCTGTGGGGCATCACGGGTGGGTGCGGCGGCGGAGCCTATTGCCCCGATTCTCCCGTCACCCGACGCCAGATGGCGATCTTCATCGCCAAGGCGCTCGGCCTCTATCTGCAGCAGTACTGAAAAGGAACTCCGATGCCGCGCTATCGCCACCTCGTCCTTGCATCGATCCTGGCGACGTTCGCGGCCTCGAACGTTCCCGGGCAGGGGTTCCGGCCCCGCCCATCCGTGCCGGAGACGCGGACGACTTACGGAACGACCGTCGAAAGCTATTACCGGGTCGCCGCCTCGGAATTCACGCCGCTCGCCTTGCCGGCGACGTATTCCGATCAGTTCTTTCAGAACCCGGGGAGCCTCTATCTCAGTCGGTTCGGCACGTCCGGGGAAGTCTTCGTGGCGGCGCCGCATCTGCCCTCCGGCGCCCAGTTGACGTATCTCGAGCTCGACAACTGCGACTTCAACGACGGCTTTCAGCTCGACGTCTACTTGAGCCTGCTCGATTGCGATTACAGCGGTTATTGCGGAACGAGTGCCATCCGCTCCATTTCCTCGGCGAACAATGCCACTCTGAACGCGTGCAGCTACGTGGCCACGGATTTGTCGGACCTCGGGCTGACCGTCAACAATTACGGAAGACAGCTCTCGCTCCTGGTGACCACGCCCGCCCTCGACGCCAGCACGTCCTTTTCCGGAGTCATCCTCGGCTACAGGCTCCAGGTTGCTCCCGCGCCCGCGACGCCGACCTTCAACGACGTTCCCACATCGGATTTCGGCTTCCAGTACATCGAAGCGCTGAATCTGTGGGGCATCACGGGTGGGTGCGGCGGCGGAGCCTATTGCCCCGATTCTCCCGTCACCCGACGCCAGATGGCGATCTTCATCGCCAAGGCGCTCGGCCTCTATCTGCAGCAGTACTGAAAAAAGGAGAATGCCATGCGACGCCTGACCCTTGCGATCCTGTCTCTCCTGGCCACGCGCTTCGCCGGCGCAACCACTTACACGGTCATGACGACCGCCGACTCGGGCGCCGGGTCGCTGCGCCAGGCGATCCTCGACGCCAACACGAACCCTGGAGCCGACGCGATTCACTTCAACATCGTGGGCAGCGGCGTCCAGACCATCGCGCCCCTGACGGCGCTGCCTTCGATCAGCGAGACCGTCACGATCGACGGCTACACGCAACCGGGCGCCTCTCCCAACACCCAGTCCCTCGCCGAGGGCTCGAACGCCGTCATCCTGATCGAGCTCGACGGGGAGAACCTCGGCGCCAATGGCTACGGGTTGACCCTCGGGACGGACATCGCGGCGGCCAACGACGTCGTCCTGCGGGGGCTCGCGATCAACCGCTTCGGAAAGGCTGCGATCCAGATCTACTACGGCGACGGAGCCTCGATCACCGGCGATTACCTCGGACCAGGTCCCTCCGGGCTCTTCCTTCCGGCCTCGGCCAACCCGCAGCTCGCGGGCGTCCTGGTCCTTGCCGGCGTGGCCAACACCATCGGCGGACCGAGCTCGGCCGACCGCAACGTCATCTCTGGAAACTGCTGCAGCGTCGGCAACAGCGGCGGGATCGTCATCCACGCCACCGCGGGGGCATCGGTTCGCGGCAACTACATCGGGACCGACGCGACCGGGTCCGCTGCCCTCGGAAATGGCTACGGATTCACTTGCGACGGTGCTACCGACTTCATCGCACCGGTGACCCTGGGCGGCGCCGGGTCGGGCGACGGCAACGTGATCAGCGGAAATCTGGGCACGGGCGTGCTGAACCACTGCAAGGACGTCGTGATTCAGGGCAATTTCATCGGCACGGATGCCACCGGGACCCTCCCGCTCGGCAACGCGGCCTTCGGGGTCGACATGCGAGACCTCGGGTCCAGCGCCACGATCGGGGGAACGGGCCCCGGCGAGGGCAACACCATCGCCTACAACTTGCTCGGAGTCGCGGCCGGACCCGGTGTGCCTCTCTTTCTTCGCGGCAATCTCATCTTCGGCAACCTGCCGCTCGGCGTCGACATCGGCACGTTTCCGAACACCAATGGCCCGACGCCCAACGACGTGAGTGAAACGGACAACATTCAGAACTACCCGATGATCCAGTCCGTCGACTACGGAGCGTCGACGACGGTCCACGCCACGCTCCACTCCAAGGCGTCTCAGACGTACGATGTGGACTTCTTCGCGAACGCGGCCTGCGACCCCAGGCCGGCGCTCTATCCGCAGGGAGAAGAGTACGCTGGCTCCACGCAGGCCACGACCAACGGCTCGGGGGATGCCACGATCGACTTCGTTCTTCCGGTCGTGCTCGTCAGCGGCCAACCCGTCACGGCGATCGCCACCGATGCGCTGGGGCATTCCTCCGAGTTCTCGCTGGGCATCGTGGTCTCGGAATCGAATCGCTCGGGGCCGTCGGCGGGAGGGGCGCTCGACGTCATCACGGGCCAGCTCTTCGTGGACGCCGCGACGGTGACGGTCGGCGGCGTCCCGGCGACGGGCGTCACGGTCGTGAACGCCAACCGGATCAACGCCACGATGCCCGCGCTTCCGGCGGGCAGCGTGAACGATCTCGTCGTGACCCTGCCGGGAGGCCTCTCGGGCACCCTGCCGAGCGCCTGGGTCTCCGATTTCAACGATTCGCCGCCGAGCGGCAACGCCTTCTACTCCGACGTCATCAAGCTCGTCGCGAACCGGATCACCGTGGGTGTAGGCGGGGGCAACTATGGCCTGAATGAGGACATCAAGCGGCAGTCGATGGCGGTCTTCGTTCTCAAGGCCAAGCACGGAATCTGCTACACCCCGCCGCCCTGCACCGGAATCTTCTCGGACGTCCCGTGCTCGTCGAACTTCGCGCCGTGGATCGAGGCGATGGCCAGCGAGGGCATCACGGGAGGGTGCGGCGGGGGGATGTTCTGCCCCCTGAACCCGGTGCGGCGGGACCAGATGGCCGTCTTCCTCCTGAAGGGAAAGCACGGCTCGAGCTACGTTCCGCCGCCGTGCGCCGGCATTTTCGGAGACGTGCCTTGCCCCGGGACCTTCGCCGACTGGATCGAGCAGCTCAAGGCCGAGCTGGTCACTTCGGGTTGCGGCGCAGGGAACTACTGTCCGAGCGCGAACAACAAGCGCGGACAGATGGCAACCTTCCTCGTAAAAACCTTCGGGCTGCCGTAGGCCGGATCAGCCGCCGAGCCGCGCGCTCGCCGCCTTCACCTCCGCGAGCCGGGGGTGGGGCGGCGACTTTTTTTGGAGAGTCGCGAGCGAGGCGTCCAGAAGCCGCCTCTCCTCGGCGCGATCTTCGGCCCGTCCGAGGGCGAGCAGGTCGGCGGCAACCTGATATTGGGCGAGCGCCACGGTGACGTGGTTTTCCCCGTAGAGCTTCCGCTGGTGTTCGAGTGCTTTTCGATGGAGCGGAAGCGCCTCGGCGGCGCGCCCTTGCTTGCGCAGCGTCTCGCCCAGCCGCCCCTCGGCCTCCACGGCCTCGTAGCTGTCGGGGCCGTTGATCTGGACGAGCTTCGCGGCGACCTCGCGCTGGATCTTCTCGGCTTCGTCGAGCCGCCCCTGGAGAGCGATCTGCTCGGCGCGGTTGCCGCGCGCCTGCCAGGAGAACGTGTGCTTAGGGCCCAGGACCTCGTCGAAGAGCGCGATCACTTCGCCGAGCGTCGCTTCGGATTCCGCGTAGCGCCCCCGTCGCGAGGCGACGAGCGCGAGGCCGTTTAAGCACTTGCCGACCTCGAAGTGCTTCGGCTCGATCGCGCGAAAGAGCGCGAGCGCCTGGCGGTAGTTCGTCTCGGACTCGTCCAGGCGCCCCTGGTTCAGGTAGAAGAGGGCGAGCAGCTGGAGCGTCTGGCCGACGACGCGGTGGTCGGGACCGAGCGCCTTGCGTCGCACCTGGAGGGAGCGGAGGAACCACTTCTCGGCCTCCTCGGACTTGCCCCGCCGGTCGAGCAGGACCGCGAGGTTGCAGTAGCTCTGGCCGAGGTTCGGATGTTCCGGACCCAGGCGCCTCTCGAGGACGGCCTGCGACGCCCGGCCGTCCGCCTCGGCATCGTCGAGACGATCGAGCTCCTCGCGGAGAATGCCGCGGTTGCGAAGATGGATCGCCGTCTGGACCGAGTCGTCGCCGAGCTCGGCGCGGTACGCCTCGTACACGCTGCCCTCGAGCTTCTCGGCCGTCGCGACGTCGCCCTTCCAGAAGAGGACCTGCGCGTAGTCGCTGCGGACGCGGGCCGCCGCCAGGCTCCTCGCGCCGTCCTTCGCCTCGACGATCTTCAGCGCCTCGGCGAGCTGCTTCTCGGCCTCGTCGAGCTTGCCGCGATCCATCGTGATCGCGCCGAGTGTCGCGAGGCTGCGCCCGATCGCGCCGTCGCCCGGCGGAAGGATCTTCTGGCGCACCGACAGCGAGCGCCGGGCGAGGTCCTCGGCCGGATCGAGCCGGCCGATGCCGCGGTCGATGCGCGCGACGGCTTCGAGCAGGTCCGCCTGGATCTCCGGCTCCGCCGCGAGCTCCGTCTCGAGCCGGCGGCCCGCCTGGTCGAGCAGCGCGCTCGCCGGCAGCGCTCCGCCGGACTGCTCCGGGTCGGCGATCTCGAAAAGGCCGATCAGGAACTCCTTCACGGCATCGGCTCGCCGCGCGTGGGCGGCGGCGGCGCGGGCGTTGGCCTCGGCGCGACTGCGCTGACGTTCGGTGGCGACGAGTCCGCCGACGAGCGATGCGACGACCAGCGCCGCCGCGGCGACACCAACGCGATTGCGTCGGACGAACTTACCGGCGCGGTAGGACAGCGTGTCCGGTCGTGCCTTGACCGGCCGGCCGTCGAGGTGGCGGCGGAAGTCGCCGGCCAGGGCGGTCACCGAGCCGTAGCGGCGCTCCGGCTCGCGACGCAGCGCCGTCACCAGCACGTTGTCGAGGTCGCCGCGGAGCTGCCGCTCAAACCTTCGGCGATCGGACTCCGTTGGCTGGGCGACCGGGACGCGCTCGAGCGGCTCGCCGGCGACGCGCTGGCTCGGCCGCTCGACCGTCTCCGCCGCCGCGGCCGCGAGCGCCGACGGCGATCGTCCCTCTCGACGCTGCGGGAGCGTGCCCGTGAGCAGCTCGTACGCCAGAGCTCCCAATGCCCACACGTCGGTCGCCGCCGTGACCGGTTCTCCGAGGATCTGCTCCGGGGCCGCGTACGCCGGCGTGAGGAGGCGCAGATCGGTGCGGGTGTCGACGTCCGGAGCGCCGGTGTCGTCGCCGCCGAGGACCTTCGCGATGCCGAAGTCGAGGAGCTTGACGTTTCCGTCCGCGGTCACCAGCACGTTGGAGGGCTTCAAATCGCGGTGCACGACGAGGCTGCGATGCGCGGCGGCCACGGCGTCGCAGGCGTCGAGGAGCAGCCGCACCCGCTCGGAGACCAAAGCGCTCCGCGAGCGGCAATACGCCGTGATCGGCTCGCCCTCGACGAGCTCCATCACGAAGTAGGGACGCCCGTCCTCCGTCGCGCCGCCGTCGAGCAGTCGCGCGATGTGCGGATGCTCGAGGCGCGCCAGGATCCGCCGCTCCCGCGCGAACCGCGCGAGCACGTCCTCCGACGCCATGCCCCGGCGCAGGAGCTTGATCGCAACGCGCTGCTCGAAGAGTCCGTCCGCCCGCTCCGCGAGCAGCACCTCGCCCATGCCGCCGCGGCCGAGGCGGCGCAGCACGCGATACGGGCCGATCCGGTCGGGCACCGCCTCGCCCTCGTCGAGGAGGCCGGCGGCCATGGCCACCGCCGGCGTCTCGAGGAACCCCTCCGCCTCGGAATCGGCGTCGAGGAGACGGCGGACACGCGCCGCGAGCTCCGCATCCGAGACACCCGGCAGCCGCGCTTCGCGCTCGGCCGGCGAGAGATCCACCAGCTCCTCGAAGAGCCCGCGGACCTCCGCCCAGCGGGGATCGCCGGTCACGAGGTCGCCGCGCCTCCGGCCGACAGCTCCTCGTAGAGAAAGGCGCGCGCGGCCTGCCAGTGGCGCTTGAGCGTGCGCTCGGAACGTCCCGACATCTCCGCGATCTCCTCGAGAGAGAGCCCGGCGAAGAACCGCCACTCGACCAGCCGCGCGAGCTCGCCGTCGGCCGCGCCGAGCTTCTCGAGCGCCTCGTCGAGCGCGACGATCTCCGCGGCGCGCTCCTCGACAGGGATCTCGACGTTTTCGAGATCCAGGGGCCGCCGGCCCGAGCCCCGGCGCTGCCGCGTTCTTCCGCGAGCCGCGTCGACGAGGATCATGCGCATCGCGCGCGCCGCGATCGAGAAGAAGTGCTCGCGGTCCTTCGCGGTCCAGCCGGCGCCCCGCGACAACTTCAGGTAGGTCTCGTGCACGAGCGCCGTGGTCGACAGCGTCTGCTCGCCCGGAGCGCCCCCGAGTTGGCGATGGGCGATCGCGCGGAGCTGGTCATAAAGCACTGAGAACACGCGATCGACCGCCTCGCGGTCGCCCGCCTCGGCGGCCCGCAGCAGGCCGGTCACCTCTTCGGGAAGGAACCCGGGGGAACGGTTTCCCATGGGTGACGCCCATTCTAGCCAAGGACGCATGGCCCTTTTAGCCGCCGTTCATCGAGAAACGGGGCAGGAGGAATCGATCCCATGCGCCACTTCCGGATCCTGGCCTTCGTCCTCGGTCTGGGGGCCGTCGCCACGGCGTCCCTCGCGAACACCTACACCGTGACCTCGACAGCCGATTCGGGCGCGGGGACGCTCCGCCAGGCCATCCTCGACGCCAACGCCAACCCCGGGCCGGACACGATCGCGTTCAACGTCGTCGGCAGCGGCGTCCAGACGATCGTCGTCGCGTCCGCATTGCCCGCGATCTCGGACCCGACCACCCTGGACGGCTACACCCAGCCGGGCTCGTCGCCCAACACGAACCCGACGAGCATGGGCCTGAACACGGTGCTGCACATCGAGATCGACTGCACGAGCGTAACGACGACCTCGTGCCTCCAGATCAACGCCGACGACGTCACGATCAGGGGACTCGTGATGAACCGCAACAACCTGCACTACGAGATCGACGTCCTGGATGGTCATCAGAACTTCGTCCTCGAGGGATGCTTCCTCGGCACCGATCCGACCGGCACCCAGGTCCTCAACCCGTTCTACGGAGGCGTCCAGTTTCATCAGGACCATCAGAACGGGCGCCTCGGCGGACCGACTCCGGCCGCCCGCAATCTGCTCGCCGTCAAGAATGGGGCCTCAGGGGCGCTGCTGGGCTCCGGTCCCCCCGGCTTCGTCAACGGGTTGGTCGCCGGGAACCTGATCGGGACGGACATCACCGGCAAACTCGATCTGAACGCGAGCACATTCGGACTCAACATGCTCGGCGGCACCAACACGGTGATCGGCGGGACCTCGCCCGACGCGCGCAACGTCGTCAACGGCGGGATCAATCTCGGGAGTGGCTCGCCGGGAACGTCCGCGACCGGGAACTTCATCCAGGGGAACTTCATCGGGACGGACGTCACCGGTACGGTCGAGTTCCTCTGCGGCAACGAGTGCCTTCGCGTCAGCGATCAGAACAACACCATCGGCGGATCCGCGCCGGGAGCCGGCAACCGGATCGGCGGCGGGTCCTCGGGCCACGGCATTCGGATCGCCCCGAAGGCCTCCGGAACAGTCATCCAGGGCAACTCGATCGGCACCGACGAGACGGGGCTCGTCCGCCTCTACATCCCCGGCTACGGCATCCTCGTTCAGCAGGTGGTAGGCCCTGTCACGATCGGCGGCATCAACCCGGGCGAGAGCAACGTCATCTCCAACTGCGCGTTCGCGGGCGTGGGGGTCCAGGACTCGGGGACCGCAACGATCCGAGGCAACTCGATCTTCGACAATCCCGGCACGCAACCGGTCAACGGCCTCGGCATCGACCTCTTCACCAGCAGCACGAGCGGCGTGACGTTCAACGATCCGGGCGACACCGACACCGGACCGAACGGGTTCCAGAACTATCCCCTGATCACGTTGGTCGTCTACGGCGGCTCGTCCACCACGGTGAACGGGACGCTCTCGAGCGCGCCCTCGACGATCTACGACGTCGACTTCTACGGGAATCCCGCGTGCGCGCGTCGGCCTCAGGACGTCCCCGAGGCGAGGACCTTCCTCGGAACGCACCCGGTCACGACCGACGGATCCGGCGAGGCGACGTTCAGCGTCGTCCTGCCGGTCGCGCTCGAAAACGGATCGGCCGTCACGGCCACCGCCACCGACCCGGCCGGCAACACGTCGGAGCTCTCGCCCCGATTCGCCACCGTGAGCACGCCGCCATCGGGCGGGAGCGCCGCGAACGTCACGATCTCCGGCCTCGCGTTCGAGGCCGGGGCCACGGTGACGGTCGGCGGGCTCCCCGCGACCAACGTGGTGGTGGTGAATGCTCACACGATCACGGCCACGACAGCCTCGCTGCCCGAAGGATCGGTCAACGACATCGTCGTGTCCAACCCCGGAGGGGACTCGGGAACGATTCCTCGCGGCTACCTGGCCAGCTTCAACGACGTCCCGCCCAGCAACCAGTTCAACCAGGCCGTCATGCGGCTCGTCGGCAACGGCATCACGGCGGGCATCGGGAACCACCTCTACGGCGCCGGTTATCCGACTCTTCGCCAACAGATGGCCGTCTTCCTGCTCAAGGCCGAGCATGGCTCCTGTTACGTGCCACCTCCCTGCACCGGGGTCTTTCCGGACGTGCCGTGCTCGTCGAACTTCGCGCCGTGGATCGAGCGATTCGCCGCCGAGGGCATCACCGGCGGCTGCGGCGGCGGCAACTACTGCCCGACCAACCCCGTGCGCCGGGACCAGATGGCCGTCTTCATCCTCAAGGCCGAGCATGGCCCGGCGTATGCCCCGCCGCCCTGCGTGGGCGTCTTCGATGACGTGCCGTGTCCGTCGCCCTTCGCCGACTGGGTGGAGCAGCTCGCCACCGAGAACATCACCAGCGGCTGCGGCGGGAACAACTACTGTCCCGCGAGCAGCGTCACGCGTGCCCAGATGGCGGTGTTCCTCATGAAGGCCTTCTCGCTCCCATAGGAGTGCCAAACGATGAAACCTCTCTCGATCGTCATCGGCATTCCGCTTTTTCTGGCGGCGGCCTCGGCGTCGGCGAACACCTGCACGGTCACGTCCACCGGCGACACCGGCGCCGGGACGCTGCGCCAGGCGATCCTCGATACCAATGCCAACCCGGGCGCCGACACGATCGCGTTCAGCGTCACGGGGCCCGGCGTTCACGCGATCACGCCCGCGACGGCCCTTCCGGTGATCACCGACGCCGTGACGATCGACGGCTTCACGCAGGCGCCGTGGATCGAGGCCCTGTACGCCTCCGGCATCACCGGCGGCTGCGGCGGCGGCAACTACTGCCCGACCAACCCGGTCACGCGGAAGCAGATGGCGGTGTTTCTGTTGAAGACCAAGCACGGCTCCGCCTACGTGCCTCCCGCCTGCAACCGGGACTTCGCGGACGTGACGTGCCCGAGCCTCTTCGCCGACTGGATCGAGGAGCTCGCGGCGGAGGGCATCACCGGCGGCTGCGGCGGAAGCCAACTACTGTCCCGGCAATCCCGTCGGCCGCGACCAGATGGGCGCGTTCCTGTACAACACGTTCCAGCTGCCGTAGCACAAGATGGCGGGTCGGGTCACGTCCACGGCGGATGGCGGCGCGGGATCGCTGCGTCAGGCCGATCCTCGACGCCAACCCGCACGGCCGCGCCGACATCACAGAAACGTTCAACCTGCCGTAATCGGGTCGGCCCACCGGCACTGCGTGACGAGGATCACCTCGTCGTGCGTCCGGCGCGTCCCGTCCCGCGCACTCCGCGGCCTATAATCGCTTCCTCCGCACAATGTCGCCGTCTTTCGCGAGCTTCGTGGGCCGGTCGGCTCGGGGCAGCGCCGCCGCCGGCGCCGCGCTCGCCATGGCGTTGTTCGCCTCTTCCGCTCTCGGACAGGCCGTCAACGAGTTTCCGATCGGAAGCGTGGCCCTTCCGCTGGGGGTCACGCTCGGACCCGACGGAAACCTGTGGTTCGCCGAGATGCTCAACAAGATCGGGCGCATGACGCCCGAGGGTGTCGTGACGGAGTTCCCGACTCCGACGACCGGATCCTCGCCCCAGGACATCGCCGCCGGACCGGACGGCGCGCTCTGGTTTACCGAAAACGGCAAGAACCAGATCGGACGCATCACGACGGCCGGCGACTTCACCGAGTACCCGATCCCGACGGCCACGAGCGGCCCCTTCGGCATCGCCTCCGGACCGGACGGCGCCCTGTGGTTCACCGAGGGCAACGCCAACCAGATCGGACGCATCACGACCGGCGGCGCCGTCACCGAGTTCCCCGTCCCGACCGCCAACGCGATGCCCGAGTTCATCGCCTCCGGACCCGACGGCAACCTCTGGTTCACGGAACGCGGCAAGAACCAGATCGGCCGCCTGACGCCGGCCGGCACCTTTACCGAATTTCCCATTCCGACCGCCTCCGCCAATCCCGAGGGCATCACGGCGGGCCCCGACGGCAATCTGTGGTTCGTCGAGAACAGCGGCCACAAAATCGGGCGCATCACGACCGACGGCACCATCACGGAATTCCCCCTTTCGACGACGACGCGAGCCTTCCACATCGCCTCCGGGCCCGACGGCAGCCTCTGGTTCCCGGAGTTCGACAACAACAAGATCGGCCGCATCACGACCGACGGCGTCATCACGGAATTCCTCATCCCGACGGCCGTCTCGGGCCCCTACGGCATCACCGCGGGGCCGAACGACGACCTCTGGTTCACCGAATTCGAAACGGACCAGCTCGGTCAGTTCGTCATCGGGGGGACGCCTCCGCCCCAGATCGATCACGAGTATCCGATCGGATCGACGGCTCTGGCCCAGGGGATCGCGCTCGGAGCGGACGGGAACCTCTGGTTTGCGGAGCTGATCGGCAAGATCGGCCGGATGACGCCCTCGGGCGTCGTGACGCCGTTTCCGATTCCCACCGTCGGATCCTCGCCCCAGGACATCGTCTCCGGTCCGGACGGCGCTCTCTGGTTCACCGAAGACGGCAGGAATCAGATCGGACGCATCACGACCTCGGGCAGCTTCACCGAATACCCGGTCCCGACGGCCACGAGCGGCCCCTTCGGCATCGCCTCCGGCCCCGACGGCGCCCTCTGGTTCACCGAGAACAACGGCAACAAGATCGGACGCGTCGCGACCGACGGGACGGTCACCGAGTTCCCCGTCCCCACCGCCAACGCGATGCCCATGTTCATCGCGTCGGGCTCCGACGGCAACCTCTGGTGCACCGAGTACGGAAAGAACAAGATCGGCCGCCTGACCCCGGCCGGCACCTATGCCGAGTTTCCGATTCCCACGGCCTCCGCCTCGCCCGAGGGCATTGCGGCCGGCGCCGACGGCAACCTCTGGTTCGTCGAGAACAGCGGTGGAAAGATCGGACGCGTCTCGACCGACGGCACGATCACCGAGTTCCCCCTGCCGAGGACGACACGCGTCTTCGGAATCGCCTCGGGCCCTGACGGCAACCTCTGGTTCCCGGAGTTCGACAGCAACCGGATCGGCCGCATGACGACCGGCGGCGCGATCACCGAGTTTCTCATTCCCACGTCGGTCTCCGGCCCCTACGACATCACCGCCGGACCCGACCACGATCTCTGGTTCACCGAGTTCGACAAGGACCAGCTCGGTGAGGTCGGCGTCGGCGATCCGCAGCTCGACGTCTCGAACTTCTCGCCGGGCTCCGGACCCGCCTCGGGAGGAACGTCCGCGTCGCTGACGGGGACGGGCCTTCCGGGCGACGCCACGGTGATCGTGGGACTCCGCGCCGCGTCGGATGTGTCGGTGGCCGGCACCGACGTCGACTTCGTGGTCCCGGCGCTTCTCCCGGGAACCCTCGCCGACGTCGTCGTCACGGATCCTTCGGACGGACGATTCGGCCGGATCTCCAGCGCATGGCTCGCGGATTTTCTCGACGTCCCGCAGTCCCACGTCTTCCATGCCTACGTCGAGTCGCTGGTCCGCGCCTCGGTCACCGCCGGATGTGGAGACGGGAACTTTTGTCCGACCGCTTCGGTGACGCGGGCCCAGATGGCCGTGTTCCTTCTCAAGGCCGAGCACGGCGCCGCATATGCCCCGCCTGCCGCGACCGGGACCGTCTTCGGCGACGTCTCCGCCGGATCGTTCGCCGCCGCCTGGATCGAGGCGCTCGCCGGGGAGGGAATCACGGGCGGTTGCGGCGGCGGCGACTACTGCCCGTCGGACCCCGTGCGCCGGGACCAGATGGCCGTGTTTCTGCTCAAGGCCGAGCATGCAGCCGGCTATGTCCCGCCCGGCTGCGCCGGTCTGTTTTCGGACGTCCTCTGCCCGTCGGCCTTCGCGGACTGGATCGAGCGGCTCGCCGCGGAGGGCATCACCGGCGGCTGCGGCGCCGGCGACTACTGTCCGGCAAGCCCGGTGACGCGCGGCCAGATGGCCGTTTTCCTGGTCAAGACCTTCTCACTTCCATAGTCCGAAGTCCGGTCCAGCCGCCGGGCAACCCCAGGCTCTCCGCGGCGACGACGATCCGGATTCGCTCGGGCCTTTCCGAGTATGCTGTGCGCCCCACCCAACCCCGGAAGACAAGGAGTCGACAATGAGGATGCTCGTTTCGAGCCTGGCCGGACTCTTTCTGCTCGCCTCGCGACTCTCCGCGGCGACCGTCACCGTCAACGACGCCGGAGACTCGATGAATCCCTGTGCGACGACGGGACTGGGAACCTGCACGCTTCGCGACGCCTTGACGTTCGCCAACGCGAACTCCGGCTCGATCGTCGCCTTCGCCATCTCCGGCTCCGGCGTTCACACCATCCAGCCCGCGTCGCCGTACCCGAGCCTGCTGGCGCCGATGACGATCGACGGATTCACGCAGCCGGGCTCGGGCGCCAACACGAACGGCCCCGGGCTTGGGGACAACTCGGTGCACCTGATCGAGATCGACGGGACGCACGCCTGCTCCGCCAACCCCGCCACGCTCGACTTCGGCACCGGGAGCAACGGCAGCGTCGTGCGCGGTCTCGTGCTCAACCGATGCAACACGTCGGCGATCCGGGTCGCCTTCAGCACGACGATCGGCCACGTCGTCGAGGGCAACTTCCTCGGCACCGATCCGACGGGCATGGTCGCCAGCCCGAACACCTTCGGCGTCCTGGTCGACATCGGGGTCATGAACGTGACGGTCGGCGGAGAGAGCCCCGCCTCTCGCAACGTCATTTCCGGCAACGTCGCCGGCATCGGCTTCGGAAACGGATCCGACAACGGGGGCAGCGGCCATCACGTTCTCGGCAATTTCATCGGCACGAACGCCGCCGGCACGGCGGCTCTGCCGAACGGAATCGGCATTTCGATGCACACCAACATCAGCGGCTCGACGATCGGCGGCGGCACCGCGGCGGCGCGCAACGTCATTTCGGGAAACACCGGCAGCGGCGTGGGAGTGTCAGGCTTCCTCGGCGACCCGAGCACGACGGGCAACTCCGTCACGGGAAATTACATCGGCACGGACGTCACCGGCTCCGCGCCCCTCGGCAACGGAGGGGACGGGATCTACATCGGCGGCTACGCCAACACCATCGGAGGCGGCAATCCCGGCGAAGGCAACCTGATCGCCGCCAATCTCCTCAATGGCATCGAGCTCATCGGCGGGAACAACACCGTCATCCAGGGCAACCGGATTGGAACCGACGCGAGCGGAACGCTGGCGCTCGGCAACCTGGGCTACGGCCTCTACCTCGCCGGCTCCCACGTCGTCGTCGGCGGGATCTCCGCGGGCGAAGGCAACGTCATCGTCCACAATGGCAAGGGCGTCCTCGTCATCAACGGCACCCAGAACGCGATTCGGGGCAACGCGATCCAGAACGCCACCGGTCTCGGCATCGACCTCGGCTCCGCGGGCGGCCCGGACGGAGTCACCCCGAACGACGCGGCCGACGCGGACACGGGAGCCAACAACCTCCAGAATTTCCCGTTGATCTCGTCGGTCACATATGGGGCGAACACCGCCGTGAACGGACGTCTCCACTCGACGGCCTCGACGACGTTTGACCTGGACTTCTACGCCAATCCGGCGTGCTCGAACTTTCCCAGGGAATTTCTGCAGGGAGCGACGTACCTGGGCTCCAGCCAGGTAACCACGGACGGCGCCGGCGACGCCGCATTCAACGTCGCGACGCTGCCCGCGACCGCGAACGGCTCCCGGATCTCGGTCACCGCGACGGATCCTCAGGGCAACACGTCCGAGTTTTCCCAGCGGCTGCCCTTTTCGATCGACGTCCACTCGGGAACACCGGCGGGAGGCACGGGCATCATCCTCACGGGAACGGACTTCGCTGCGGGCGCGACCGTGAAGATCGGCGCCCAGTTTGCCACCGACGTGAGCGTGTCCTCTTCGACTTCCCTCAGCGCGACGACTCCGGCGTTGGCGGCGGGCCTCGCCAATGACGTCCTCGTCACCAACCTCGACGGCACGAATGGCACCCTGGTAAAGGGCTTCGTCGCCGACTTCCTCGACGTTTCGGCGGGAAACCCGTTCTACGGCTACGTGACGACGCTCGTCTCCAACGCGATCACGGCCGGCGTCGGCGGCGGGCTCTACGGCGTCAACGACAACACACTGCGCCAGCAGATGGCCGTGTTCATCCTCAAGGCCAGGCACGGGCTCTGCTACACGCCGCCTCCCTGCACCGGCGCCTTCCCCGACGTTCCCTGCGCGTCCAACTTCGCGCCCTGGATCGAGGCGATGGCGGCCGAGGGCATCACGGGCGGATGCGGCGGCGGCAACTACTGTCCGCAGAGCCCCGTCCGGCGCGACCAGATGGCGGTGTTTCTCCTGAAGGCCGAGCACGGCTCGAGCTACGTTCCGCCGACCTGCACGGGCGCATTCGGCGACGTGCCGTGTCCCTCCAGTTTCGCCAACTGGATCGAGCAGCTCGCAACCGAGAACGTCACCGGAGGCTGCGGCGGCGGAAACTACTGTCCGGGCAATAACAACACGCGGGATCAGATGGCGGTGTTCCTGGCGAAGACATTTGGTCTCGAATAGCCGCGTCGTCACCACTCGTCGATGCCGACCAAAAAACAGGAGGTCCCCGTGAGAGTCCGAGTTGCCTGGATCCTGGCTTCGCTGTTCGTGTCCGCATCGGCCCTGGCCAACACTTACACGGTGACGACCACCGCCGACTCCGGCGCGGGCTCGCTGCGCCAGGCGATCCTGGACGCCAATGGGAATCCCGGCGCCGACACGATCGCCTTCAACATCACGGGCAGCGGCATCCAGACGATCGCGCCCCTGACGGCGCTGCCGACGATCACGGAGGCCGTCACGATCAACGGGTACTCCCAGCCCGGCGCCTCCGCGAATACGAACGCACCGAACCAGGGCACCAACGCCGTGATCCAGATCGAGATCGACGGGGCGAACCTCGCCCTCGGGGACAACGGGCTCGACGCCACGGCGCCCATGACCGTCCGCGGGCTCGCGATCAACCGCTGTCCGGAGGGGGCGAGCATCCGCATCCGCGCCGGCGGCGACGGCTCGGTGATCGCGGGCAATTTCCTCGGCACCGACCCGACCGGAAGCTCGGGCACCGGCGCCCAGACCTACGGCGTCGATCTCGAAGGAGTCTCCGGCGTCGTGGTGGGCGGAACAGCACTGGCGGACCGCAACCTCATCAGCGCCAATGACCTCACCGAGGTCAACCTCGGCGGCGCCGGCTGTCCGAACACGATCATCAAGGGAAACTTGATCGGCACCAACGCCGCCGGGACCGCCGCGCTCCATGGGCCGACCGGCGAGGAGCACGGCATCAACGTCGCCCTGGGAACCGGCGTCATCATCGGCGGCCCGACGGCGGCGGAGCGCAACGTCATCTCCGGCAACGGCTACGCCGGCGTCCTCATCAGCTCGCAGATCGGTGGAACCGCCGCCCAGGCGACGCTCCAGGGCAACTACATCGGCACGGACGTCACGGGCACGTTGCCGGTTTCGAACGGCTACGGCATCTACCTGACCGACCTGAACTGCGTGATCACGGGCAACGTGATCGCCGCGAGCACGCAGCCGGGCATCATCAGCCTCGGCGGTGGCGCGGAGACCATCCAGGGCAATTTCATCGGGACAGACGAGTCGGCGACGCTCGACCTCGGCAACGCCGGCGGGGGAATCCAGATCGGCGGCGACCACTGGACGATCGGCGGAACGGGAGCCGGCGAAGGCAACGTGATCGCCTTCAACGGCCCGCTCTACGGCGGCGTCGTCAGCGGCGTCAACTTCAGCGCCTTCACCGGCGCGAGCATCCGCGGCAACCGGATGTTCGGCAACCGGCCCCTGGGCATCGACCTCGGCGCCGACGGACTCGTCGCGCCGAACGATCCCGGCGACGCCGACACGGGCCCCAACGATCTCCAGAACTACCCGATCATCAACACCGTGACGCCGGGCGCATCGACGACGAACATCCAGGGGTTTCTCAACAGCACCGCCACGACGACGTTCGACATCGACCTCTATGCGACCGCGGCGTGCCTCAATTTCCCGCAGGAGTTCCTCCAGGGCGAGAACTACCTCGGCACGTTCCAGGTCACGACCGACGGCTCGGGAAACGCCACGTTCTCCCACGACGTGCCCGTCGTGCTGCAGCCGGGCCAGCTCGTGACCGCGACGGCCACCGATCCGAACGGCAACACCTCCGAGTTCTCCCAGCGCCTCGTCTTCTCGCAGTCGCCGGCCTCGGGCCCCCCCGCCGGCGGAACCGTCGCGACCCTGACGGGCATGTTGTTCGAGGACGGCGCGACGGTGACGATCGGAGGCGTGCCCGCGACCGGCGTAGACGTCATGAGCGACACCAGGATCTCCGCCACGATGCCCGCGAGGCCCGCCGGGTCCCTCAACGACACCGTCGTCTCGAATCCGAGCGGAACCGCCGGAACGCTCAGAAACGGGTGGATCGCCGATTTCAACGACGTCGCCGGAAATCAGTTCTACGCTTTCATCACCAAGCTCGTGGCAAACCAGATCACCGTCGGCTGTGGCGGCGGCGACTACTGTCCCGACGCGAACGTCACGCGCCAGCAGATGGCGGTCTTTCTGCTCAAGGGCAGACACGGCCTGTGCTACGTGCCTCCGGCGTGCACGCCGGGCTTTTTCCCCGACGTCGCCTGCCCGTCGACCTATGCCAACTGGATTCAGGCGCTCGCCACCGAGGGAATCACGGGAGGCTGCGGCGGCGGCAACTACTGTCCGACGATGCCCGTCCGGCGCGACCAGATGGCGGTGTTTCTCCTGAAGGCCGAGCACGGCTCGAGCTACGTTCCGCCGACCTGCACGGGCGCGTTCGGCGACGTGCCCTGTCCCTCGACATTCGCCAACTGGATCGAGCAGCTCGCGACCGAGAACGTCACCGGCGGCTGCGGCGGCGGAAACTACTGTCCGGGCAACAACAACACCCGCGGACAGATGGCGGTGTTCCTCACGAAGACGTTCGGACTGCCTTAAGAGGGAGGCCGCGGCTCGGATAGACTCCCGCGACCAAAAACAGGAGGTTCGCGTGAGAGTCCGAGCCGCCGCTTCGACCCTGACCGCCCTGCTCGTGTCCACCTTCGGGTTCGCCAATACCTACACCGTGACGACGACCGCCGACTCGGGCGCGGGCTCGCTCCGGCAGGCCATCATGGACGCCAACGCGAACGCCGGCGCCGACACGATCGCCTTCAACGTCGTCGGTGGGGGCGTTCAGACGATTGCGCCGGCGACGGCCCTGCCGACCATCACGGATGCCGTCACGATCAACGGTTACTCGCAGTCCGGGGCGTCCGCGAACACCAACGCTCCGAATCAGGGGACCAACGCGGTGCTGCGCATCGAGATCGACGGCACGAGTCTCGGCGCCGGGGGCGTCTGCCTGTCGGCCACTGCGGTCGTCACGATTCGAGGCCTCGTGGTCAACCGTTGCGGCAACTCGGGCATCCGGGTGAGCGGCGCCGGAAGCAACGGCTCGGTCATCGCCGGCGACTTCATCGGCGTCGACGCCACCGGAGCTTCCCGGCCCGGCGCGCAGTCCTACGGCATCGACCTCGAAGCCTCGAACGCGGTCGTCATCGGCGGGACGTCGCCGGCCGACCGCAACGTGATCTCCGCGAGCGACCAGGCGGAGGTCCTGATCGGCGACAGCGGCGGCTCGAACACCGTCGTCAAAGGCAACCTCATCGGCCTCGACGCGACCGGGACGGCGGCCCTCCCGGGGATGTTCGGCGCCCCGGGAATCTACGTCCGGCTCGGCGCCGGTCAACAGATCGGAGGACCGACCGCGGCCGATCGCAACGTCATCTCGGGCAACAGCGGCGCCGGCATCACCGTCGGCTACACGGTCGGCGGCACCACGTCGCAGGCCACGATTCAGGGCAACTACATCGGGACCGACGTCACCGGAACGCTGCCCCTCGGAAACTCCTACGGCCTTTCGATCCCCGATTCGAACCAGATCATCAAGGGCAACGTGATCGCCGCGAGCGCGCAGCAGGCCATCATCAGCGAAGGCGGCACGAACCAGGTGATCCAGGGCAACTTCATCGGGACCGACGAGACCGCGACGCTGCGCCTCGGCAATGCGCAGGGAGCGATGGCAGTCCACAGCAACTGGACGATCGGCGGCACGGCTGCCGGCGAAGGAAACGTCATCGCGTTCAATGGTCCGCCGTACACCGTCGCCGTCAACTTCGCGACCGGAGTCACGATCCGCGGAAACCGCATGTTCGGCAACGCGGCGCTCGGAATCGATCTCTACGTCGGCGGCGGGCCCGGTGTGACGCCGAACGATCCCGGCGACGCCGACTCGGGCCCGAACAACGGCCAGAACTACCCGATCATCGAAACCGTCACGCCCGGATCGTCGACGACGAACGTCCAGGGCATCCTCAACAGCACCGCGTCGACCACCTTCGACGTCGATCTCTACGCGACGGCGGCCTGCATCAACGTCCCGCAGCAGTATCTCGAAGGGGAGATCTATCTCGACAGCTTCCAGGTCACGACGGACGGATCCGGCAACGCTTCGTTCTCTCACGACGTGCCGGTGGTCCTGCAACCCGGCCAGCTCGTGACGGCGACCGCCACCGATCCGTCCGGGAACACCTCCGAGTTTTCGCAGCGCATCGTCTTCTCCCAGTCGCCGGCCTCTGGCCCGGCCTCCGGCGGCACCGCAGTGACCATCACCGGCATGCTCTTCGAGAACGGAGCGACCGTGACCATCGGCGGCATCCCGGCCTCCGGCGTCAACGTCCAGAACGACACAACCATCACGGCCGCGATGCCTGCCCGGCCTTCCGGGTCGCTGAACGACACGGTCGTGACGAATCCGAGCGGCACGTCGGGGACGCTCAAGAACGGATGGGTCGCGGACTTCGCCGACGTCGGCGGCAACCAGTTTTACTTCTACATCAACAAGCTCGTCGCGAACCAGATCACGGTCGGTTGCGGCGGCGGGAATTACTGCCCGGACGCGAACGTGACGCGCCAGCAGATGGCGGTCTTTCTCCTCAAGGGCAAGCACGGGCTCTGCTACGTGCCGCCCGCCTGCACGCCCGGAGTCTTCGTCGACGTCCCGTGCCCTTCGACCTATGCAAACTGGATCGAGGCGCTCGCCGACGAGGGAATCACCGGAGGCTGCGGCGGCGGAAACTACTGCCCGACCTCCCCCGTCCGCCGGGATCAGATGGCCGTTTTTCTCCTGAAGGCCGAGCACGGCTCGACGTACACGCCGCCGGCCTGCACGCCGCCGGGAGTCTTCACCGACGTCCCCTGCCCCGGCACGTTCACCAACTGGATCGAGGAGCTGTACCACGAGAACATCGCCGCCGGCTGCGGCAGCGGCAACTACTGCCCGTCGACGCCGAACAACCGGGGCCAGATGGCGGTGTTCATCTCGAGGTCGTTCAGCCTGCCATAGAGCGCGAGATCAGCCCGGTCCGAGCGCCGCGAGCTTCTTCGTGACGGCGTCGAGCTCGCCCCTCGTCCGGCGATCGAGCAGACCGCGCGCCGCGAGCGCGGCGTAGGCCTCGCGGCTTTTCGCGTACCACGCGCGCGCCCGCTCGCGCTGCTCAGCGAGTCCTCCGCGCGCCGACGCCTCGGCCGCCGTCCCGTAGCTCTCGTAGAGGCGAGCCAGACCCACCTGTGCCCGCGCGTCGGCCGGATCCTCGCGGACGATGGCCTCGAACAGGCGCAGCGAGCGGTCGAGGTTCGTGGGGGCGCCGGCCAGGTCGCCGGTCACCGCCAGTCCATAGCCGATGCTGTTGTACGTCTCGGCCAGAAGCAGCCGGGCGTCGGCGTTGCGAGGATCCGAAGCGACCAGCGCCTCGACCATGGGCACGGCGCGCGCATAGCACGAGAGCGCCGCGCTCTCGTCCCCGCTCCATTCGTAGAACGCGCCCATGTCCGCGTGCGTATACGCCAGCTCGCGCTTGAGCGAGGCGTTGCCGGGCTCGGAGGCCACCAGAGCCTCCTGAAGGCCGGTGGCGCGCGCGTAGCTCGCCGAGGCCCTTTCGCGGTCGGAGGACCCGCCCAGAGCGTGGACGGTGATCGAATGCGTGATCGCGAGCTCGCGCCGGTACGCCGCATTGCCGGGCTCGGCGGCGGCGAGCGATTCGAAGGTCGCGGCCGCGGACGCGAGGACTCTGAGCCCTCCTTCGCGGTCTCCGCCCTGAGCCAGGGCCACGCCCTCGTAGCGGCGCCCTCGCGCCAGCTTCGCCTCGCGGGCTCGATCGCCCGGAGAGGCGGCCGCAAGCGCCGCGAGAATTCCGACACTCGCGCGGACCTGCTCGAGCGCGGCCGCCGGCTCTCCTTCCGCCAGGAGCAGCTCGCTGTTCTGGAGCCGCGCCTCCGCGAGGGCGGCCTGATCGGAGGCGTCGGCCGGCGCCATCCGCGCCAGGGCCGTCCGAATCGCGAGGGCCCGGTCGAGGCTGTCGCGGGCCCCCCGGGTGTCGCCGAGGCGCGGGCCGTAGATCCCACCCTGGACGCGGGCGACGCGTTCGTACGCCGTGGCGACATCGCGCTGGAGCGCGGCGTCGCCGGCCTTCAGGTCGGACAGTTTCCGGAGGTACTCGAGCGCCCGACGCACGACGAGCTCGCGGGCGGGAGTCGAGCCCGGCAGGTCCCGGATCGCGTCGTGGAACTCGAAGAGAAACGAGCTCGCCAGCTTTCTCACGTCGTCGAAGCGGCTCTCGGCAGCGGACCGTTCGGCGCGCGCGACGCGAGCCTGCTGGAGCGCCACCGCGGTCGCCGCCGCGAGAACCAGCGTGCCGAGGGCCGCCGCGGCCGTTCCGGCCTTGTGCCTCGCGACGAAGCGCACCGTCCGGTAGGCGAGGGTGTCCTTGCGGGCGCGCACGGGATGGCCGTCGAGGAAACGTTTCAGGTCGTCCGCGAGCGCCTCGACCGACGCGTAGCGCCGCTCCGGCTCCTTGCGGAGCGCCATGAGGACGATGTTGTCGAGGTCGCGCGAGACGCCGGGACGCTCCGGCTTTTCCTCGCAGACCGCCCGCGCGATCGCCGGGCCGGACTCCCCCGTCGACCGATAGGGACTGCGGCCCGAGAGCAGCCGGTAGAGAACGACCCCGAGCGAGTAGATGTCGGTCGACGTCGTCACGCGTTCGCCGCGGATCTGTTCGGGGCTCGCGTAATCGGGAGTCAGCAGGCGAAACGCCGTCTCGGTCCGGTCCCCCGCGAAGGCTCCATCCGGCGGAAGGAGCCTCGCCAGTCCGAAATCGAGCAGCTTCGGCGATCCCTCGGGCGTCACGAGGATGTTCGAGGGCTTCAGGTCCCGATGCACGACGAGATGCCGGTGGGCATAGGCGACCGCGTCGCACACCTCGAGAAACAACTGCGTCCGCCGGCGGGCATCGAGACCCCGCGCGGCGCAGTCCTCGAGCAGGTGGCGTCCGTCGACGTACTCCATGGCGAAGTACGGAATCCCCGCATCGGTCGAGCCTCCGTCGAGCAGCCGGGCGATGTGGGGGTGATCGAGCCCGGCCAGGATCTCCCGCTCGGTGTGGAAGCGCCGCAGGATGAAGTCCGAGTCCATGCCGCGGCGAACGAGCTTGACCGCGGAAGTCTGCCGAAAGCCCGAATCGGAGCGCTCCGCGAGATAGACCGTCCCCATTCCGCCTTCTCCGAGCTCGCGCAGGACCTGCCAGGGGCCGATCCGCTCGGGCGCGGGCGCGCCGACATCGCCGCGTTCCCATCGCATTTGCTCGTGGGCCGGAGCCTCGAGAAAGTCTCCCGCCGCCTCGACCGAAGCGAGCAGCGACCGGACCTCGGCGGCGAGCGCCGCATCCGTGCCGCAAGCCTCCGCCAGGAGACGCTCACGGTCTCCGGGCGGTGCCTCGGCGAGCGCGTCGAAAACCTCCCGGACCCTCTTCCACCGCTCCGGCGTCACGGGAGGTCGAGCTCGCGATAGAGCCAGGCGCGCGCGGAGCGGAAGTCGCGCTTGATCGAAGACGGCGAGACCTCCATGACTTCCGCCGTTTCTTCGATCGTCAGACCGCCGAAAAAGCGCAGCTCCACGATCTGCGCCTGCGCGCCGTCGAGCTCCTTCAAGCGCTCGAGCGCCTGGTCGAGCGCGAGAATGTCCACCTCGGGGCCGGGCTCCGGCGACGCGACTTCGAGATCGAGCGTCACCCGCTCGGCATGGCCCCCTCGCTTCTCGGCGTCGCGGCCCCGCGCGTGATCGATGAGGATCCGGCGCATGGCCTGGGACGCGATCGCGAGAAAGTGGCTGCGGTTCTTCCACGTCACGCGGGTCTGGTCGACGAGGCGGAAATACGCCTCGTGGACGACGGCCGTCGGCTGAAGCGTGTGGCCCTTCCGCTCGCGCCGGAACTGCCGCTCGGCGATCTCTCGCAGCTCCGAGTAGACGAGCGGCATCAGGCGTTCCACGGCCCCGCGATCGCCGCCGTTCCAGGCGAGGAGAAGCCCGGTCACTTCCCCCTGCCGGGGCGCGGGATTTCCGGTTTCGTTCATCGGATGGGCCTGGAGACAACAGCCTATGGCAGCGACCCGAGAAGTCAACGAGTCGCTTTCATTTCAACGAGTTACGGAGCCGCTGGCGTCTGCCGCGAGGCGCGGTTGACCCGATCCGCGAGCCTTTATCGCGGTAACCAGACAGGAGGTCTCCATGCGCCGCACCCGCGCCCTTCTCATTGTCGCGCTCGCGATGGGCATTCGGGGCGGCCTGCGCGCGCAGACCTACGAGGTGATCCACGCCTTCTCGGGAACCGACGGCGCGATGCCCTTCGGCAAGCTCCTGCCGGTCGGCACCGACTTCTACGGGACGACCGACAGCGGCGGCGATACGAGCGGACTCTGTCCGTCCGGCTGCGGCACCGCCTTCCGGATCGACTCGTCGAACATGCTGACGACTCTCCACGCGTTCGACTCCGCGGCCGACGGATTTCCTCCGGCGGCCGGGCTCATTCTCGCGACGGACGCCAATTTCTATGGGACCTCGCGGATCGGAGGTGCGCTCGGAGACGGAACCGTTTTCCGGATGGACTCCTCCGGCGCCGTCTCGACCGTCCACGACTTCGATCGCGACACCGGCGGCTGGTTTCTCCAGGTGCCCGTGATCCAGGCGGACGACGGCCAGCTCTACGGCACGACGGTCTACGGCCATTGCGACGACATGACCGACAGCTGCTCCACCATCTTTCGTCTCACGCTCGGCGGCGATCTCACGACCCTTTACACGTTCTCCTTCGACGAAGGCTCGATTCCCCTCTCACCGCTGCTCCAGACGTCGAGCAGCGATTTCTACGGGACGACGAGCATCGGCGGCGGCGGAAATCCCGACGCCTGCGGGGTCGGCTGCGGAACCGTCTTTCACATGAGCGGCAGCGGCACCGTCACGACCGTGCACGCGTTTGGACGGAGCGACGGCAGCGAGCCGATCGGAGCCCTGGTGCGAGACACGGCCGGAAACGTCTACGGCGTCACGGCCCTGGGCGGGACCTCGAGCGTGGGCACCGTGTACCGGATCGACGCGCTCGGGGGCTTCACCTCCCTGCACAGCTTCGACGGCACGGACGGCTCCGTCCCGCACTCCGGCCTCATCCTGGCGAGCGACGGGAACTTCTACGGCACGACGGAGACGGGCGGCCAGTTCGGCTTCGGCACGCTCTATCGCATGGATGCCGCTGGCAACGTCGTCGTCCTGCACCAGTTCGACGGCTCGAGCGCCGACCTGCCAGCGGGCTCCATCGCCAACACCGCCGAGCTGACGGAGGGAAGCGACGGGAAGCTCTATGGCGCGCGCTACCAGGGCGGCGACGCGGGCTTCCTCTTTCGCTTCACCCCGGCCCCTCCGGCTCCGCTCTACTGCCCGGACGCCTTCGTCCGCCGCGACCAGATGGCGGTGTTTCTTCTGAAGACGGAGCATGGGCCGGCGTACGAACCTCCGACGTGCGCCGGCATCTTTTCCGACGTGGCGTGCCCGTCGCTCTTCGCGAACTGGATCGAGGATCTCGCTTCAGAGGGCATCACGGCCGGGTGCGGCGGCGGAGGATTCTGTCCGCTCTCGCCGATCACGCGCGGCCAGATGGCGGTCTTTCTCCTCAAGACCGAACACGGCTCCTCGCATACGCCGCCTCCCTGCACGGGTGTCTTTCCCGACGTCCCCTGCTCGCTGGCGTTCGCGCCATGGATCGAAGAGCTCGCGTCGGAGGGAATCACCGCCGGGCTGCGGCGGCGGCAATTTCTGCCCCGGCAAACCCCGTCACGCGCGCGCAGATGGCCGTCTTCCTCCTGAAGGTCGACCACGGCGCGGCCTACGCGCCTCCCGCCTGCCATGCGGTCTTCGCCGACGTGATCTGCCCGTCGACCTTCGCCGCCTGGATCGAGCAGCTCTTCGCCGAAGGCATCGCCGCCGGCTGTTCCGGCTCCTGAGAAAGGAAAAAAGATGAGACTATCCGCAGGCTTCATTCTCGGGCTCGCCGCGGCATCGCTGCCGGCTTCCACGTTCACGGTTACGAACACCAACGAAACCGGCGCCGGCTCGCTGCGCCAGGCGATCCTCGACGCCAACGCGAATCCCGGCCTCGACACGATCGCCTTCGACATTCCCGGCGCGGGCGTCCACACGATCGCGCCGGCCTCATCCCTTCCGCTGATCACGGATCCGGTCGTCATCGACGGCTACTCGCAGCCCGGCTCGAACCCGAACACTCTCGCCGTCGGCGACGACGCGGTGCTGCTGATCGAGATCGACGCCTCGTCCGGGGTGGACCCCGTCCTCGACCTCAACGGGCCTGGGGGCGGGGACAGCAGCGGCTCGACGATCCGCGGCATCGTGCTCAGCCACCTGGCCGCCGACGGCATCAGTGTCGGCAGCGGGTTCGCAAACGGCAGCAACGACGACGTCATCGAAGGCAATTTCCTCGGCACGGATCCGACCGGCAGCACATCCCTGTCGACCGGAAGGCCGATCTCCTGTGAATCGAGCAACGGCACCACCATCGGGGGCACGACCCCGGCGGCGCGCAACGTCATCGCGACGTCGAGCGTCGCGGTCTACCTCAACATCTGCAGCTCCAGCATCGTGCAAGGGAACTACATCGGCTTGAACGCCGCAGGGAACGCGGCTCTTCCGATCTTCGAAGGCATCGAGATGATCCAGGGCGCCGATTCGAACCAGATCGGCGGAACGGCTCCCGGCGCCGGCAACGTCATCGGAGGATTCGCCAGCGACGGCATCGGCATCGGGACGTCGGCGGGGCCCGGCAACAACACGATCATCCAGGGGAACTTCATTGGAACCGACGCCACGGGAACCGTGCCCCTGGGGACGGGAATCGCGGGCGTCATCGTCGGCTCGGGCAGCGGTACCGTCATCGGCGGCAGCGCGGCTGGCGCGGGGAACGTCATTCGCTCCGAGCAAGTCGGGGTTTCCTTGAATGGCGGCACCGGATGGACGATCCAGGGAAACTCGATCGGCGTCGGCGCAACCGGCCAGCCCCTCGGCAACGGGTCGAGCGGCATCTGCGGGGTGAGCGCCACCGACGGCGTCATTGGCGGGCGCAATCCCGGCGAAGGCAACCACATCGCCTTCAACGGCCTCCAGGGTGTCACCGTCACCGGGAGCGGATGGACCATCGTCGGCAACTCGATGGAGTCAAACCACGGAACCGCGATCTGGCTGAACGGGAGCTGCGGCCTTCAGGGATCGCCCACGCCGAACGATTCGGGGGATGGGGACACGGGGCCGAACGGGCTTCAGAACTTTCCGATCGTCCAGTCCGCCTCGAATGGAGCGAGCACGCACGTCACCGGCAAGTTCAACAGCTCACCGTCCGCCGACTACACGCTCGACTTCTACGCCGATCCGGCGTGCTCCAACTTTCCGAGGGAGTTCCTTCAGGGAAAGACGTACCTCGGCTCGGCGCCCGTCTCCACGGACGGCTCCGGCCACGTCGACTTCGACGTCACCCTCCCCATCGAAACCGAAGCCGGCGCTCGCATATCCGTCACCGCCACCGATCAGAACGGCAACACGTCGGAGCTCTCGCAGCGGATCATCTTCTCGATCAGCCCCGCCTCGGGACCAGCGGCCGGCGGCACGGCCATCGCGACAACAGGCACGGACTTCGCCGACCCGACGACCATGACGATCGGCGGCGTCCCGACCGCGGCCACCTTCGGCAGTGACCACGGGCTGACGTCCACCTCGCCGGCCCTCGCCCCGGGTACCGTCAACGATCTCGTCGTCCAGACGCCGGACGGCACCACCGGCACGCTCGTCAAGGGCTGGGTCGCCGACTTCCTCGACGTCCCGGGCAGCCAGCAGTTCTACTCCTTCGTCACCACCCTCGTCTCCAACGCCATCACCGTCGGCGTCGGCCAGGGCCTCTACGGCGTCGATCAATCCACTCTGCGCCAGCAGATGGCCGTCTTCCTCATGAAAGCCAAACACGGCCTCTGCTACACCCCCCCTGCCTGCACCACCCAGGTCTTCACCGACGTCCCCTGCTCCTCCACCTTCGCCCCATGGATCAACGAGCTCGTCGCCGAGGGCATCACCGGCGGATGCGGCAACGGCTCCACCTACTGCCCCGCCGACCCCGTCAAGCGCCAGCAAATGGCCGTCCTGCTGCTGAAGACCTCCCTCGGCGTCGGATACACCCCTCCCGCCTGCATGACCCCCTCCTTCGACGACGTCCCCTGCGACAGCCCCTTCGCCCCGTGGATCTACGACCTCGTCGCCCGAAACATCACCGGAGGTTGCGGCGGCGGCCTCTACTGCCCCGCCAACCCCGCCACCCGTGGTCAAATGGCCGTCTTCGTCGTCAAGACTTTCTCCCTTCAATAGAACGGAGTTGCTGTGAAACGCATCCCCGCCGCCTGCCTCGTCCTGGCCGTTGCGACCACCCTGTCCGCCGATACGTTCACCGTCACGAACACCAACGATTCCGGCGCCGGCTCCCTGCGCCAGGCGATCCTCGACGCCAACGCCAACAGCGGCATGGACACGATCGCCTTCAACATTCCGCCGTCCGACCCCGGGTGCGCGGCGAACGGCGTCTGCACGATCTCCCCGGCTTCCTCATTGCCGCCGATCGCCGACGCCGTCGTAATCGACGGCTACACGCAGCCCGGCGCGACGCCCAATACCGATCCCGTCGCCGACAATGCAGTCCTCCTCATCGAGCTGCACGGCACCGCGTCCTCCGGAGACGGGCTCAACGTCGGGGTCGGAGGATCCACGCTGCGGGGGCTCGTGATCAACGGTTTCAGCCGTGTCTCGGGAAACGGCGAGGCGATCACGATCGGCGCCGCCGGAGACGGCGTCGTGATCGAAGGCAATTTCATCGGGACCGACGCCGCCGGGATGGCGGCCGTGCCGAACGAGGGGCACGGCGTCGACGTGCTCTTCGGCAACGGCCACCGGATCGGCGGAACCGATCCCGCGGCGCGCAACATTATTTCGGGCAATCGATTCGCAGGCGTCCGCATCAACGTCCTCGACGGCATCGTCGTGCAGGGCAACCTCATCGGAACCGGCGCGGACGGCGTTCTCCCCCTGGGCAACGGCGCCAACGGCGTGGGCTTCGAATTCGTGGGAGGCAACGGATCGGGCAACGTCGTGGGCGGCCGGGGGCCCGGTGAAGCCAACGTCATCGCGCACAACGGCTCGGACGGCGTCTTTCTGCAGCCGAACGAAGCGAACATCCCCATCGTCGGCAACTCGATCTTCGGCAACGCACGCAGCGGCATCGACCTGCTGTGCTGCGGCCCGATCCCGAACGATCCGGGCGACGCGGACGGCGGAGCGAACGACCTGCAGAACTTCCCCATTCTTCAGTCGGTCACGACCGGAGCGGCGACCGAAATCATCGGAAAGCTGGACAGCACGGCGAACACCACGTTCGATCTCGACTTCTACGCGAACCCGGCCTGTTCCAACTTCCCCCGCGAGTTCCTGCAGGGCCAGACCTATCTCGGCACAGCGCCCGTGACGACGGACGCAACGGGTCACGCGGCCTTCGACGTCAACCTTCCCGTCGCCACCGAGAGCGGCGCTCGCATCTCGGCCACGGCGACGGACCCGTTCGGGAACACGTCGGAGTTCTCGCAGCGCATCATCTTCTCTGTCGACGTCGCGTCTGGCCCGCCGGAAGGCGGCACCGCGATCACCGTGGCCGGCACCGATTTCTCGGACCCCACGACGATCACGATCGGCGGCGTCGCGGTCCCGGCCACGTTCGTGGACGACCACATGCTCACGACGGGCTCGCCTGCCCTCGATCCCGGCACCGTCAACGACGTCGTCGTGATGACGCCGGACGGCACCACCGGCACGCTCGTCAAGGGCTGGGTCGCCGACTTCCTCGACGTCCCGGGCAGCCAGCAGTTCTACTCCTTCGTCACCACCCTCGTCTCCAACGCCATCACCGTCGGCGTCGGCCAGGGCCTCTACGGCGTCGATCAATCCACTCTGCGCCAGCAGATGGCCGTCTTCCTCATGAAAGCCAAACACGGCCTCTGCTACACCCCCCCTGCCTGCACCACCCAGGTCTTCACCGACGTCCCCTGCTCCTCCACCTTCGCCCCATGGATCAACGAGCTCGTCGCCGAGGGCATCACCGGCGGATGCGGCAACGGCTCCACCTACTGCCCCGCCGACCCCGTCAAGCGCCAGCAAATGGCCGTCCTGCTGCTGAAGACCTCCCTCGGCGTCGGATACACCCCTCCCGCCTGCATGACCCCCTCCTTCGACGACGTCCCCTGCGACAGCCCCTTCGCCCCGTGGATCTACGACCTCGTCGCCCGAAACATCACCGGAGGTTGCGGCGGCGGCCTCTACTGCCCCGCCAACCCCGCCACCCGTGGTCAAATGGCCGTCTTCGTCGTCAAGACGTTCGGATTGCAATGACCCCGTGAGGAAATCCATGAAGCACTTCTTTCTCGTCACGCTCGTTCTCGGCCTCGCCGCGAGCCCGCTGGGCGCCGCGACCTTCACGGTCACCAACACCAACGACAGCGGGGCTGGCTCGCTGCGCCAGGCGATCCTCGACGCCAACGCAAACCCCGGCCTCGACACGATCGCCTTCGACATCTCCGGCTCGGGGGTGCAGACGATCACGCCCTCGACGACCCTCGATGCCATCACCGACCCGGTTTTTCTCGACGGCTACTCCCAGCCGGAAGCGAGCGCCAACACCCTCGCCGTCGGCGACGACGCGGTCATTCTGATCAGGATCGACGCGGGGCCCCACAATCCGGCCATCGCGTTGGATCCTGGAAGCGCCGGCTCGACGATCCGGGGGCTTTCGATGGGCGGCACCACCGGGCCGCTTCTCTTCATCGTCAGCGCCGACAACTTCATCACGGGAAATTTCATCGGCGTCGATCCCGACGGGTCCACGGTCAGCGGAGTCAGCCTGGGGATCGAGGTCGACTTCACCGATGGCAACGTCATCGGCGGGACGGATCCCGCCGCGCGCAACGTGATGGCGTCGTCGGGCGGCGACCTGATCCAGGCCGACGGGAACGGGACGGTCATCCAGGGCAACTACCTGAGCCTCAACGCCGCCGGAACCGCCGGCATCGGAGCCGCGCAGCGTGCCATCGACGTCGAGGTCGGCGACAACGTGATGATCGGCGGCAGCGCGCCGGGAGCCGCCAACGTCGTCGGCACGTGGTCGGTCCGCGCCGTCCAGCTGGGTGAGGCGGGAGCGTTCAACGCCAGCAACGTGACGGTTCAGGGCAACCTGATCGGCACGGACGTCACGGGAACGGTGGAACTGTCGAACGGCGGCGTCGACGGCATGAGTCTGGGTGTGGCGCCGAACGCGAAGATCCTCGGCAACGTCGTCGCGAACCGCTCCGGCACCGGCATCGACGTGATCGGCTCGAGCCTCGGCGTCACCGGCATCACGATCCAGGGCAACAAGATCGGCACGGACATCACCGGGACGCTTCCTCTTCCCAACGGAACGTGCGGCATTCATGTCCAGGACTCGTGGGGTCCCGCGACGGGGACGATCGGCGGCACGGGCGCGGACGAGGGCAACGTGATCGCCTACAGCGGCGCGAACGGCATCAGCATCACCGGCACCGCAGGACCCTGGACCATCGTCGGCAACTCGATGTTCCGAAACGGCAGGCTCGGCATCACTCTCGGCCTATCGTGCGGCAACACGAGCGCGAGCCCCGATCCCAACGACTCCGGCGATGCCGATACCGGACCGAACCTCCGTCAGAACTTCCCGATCATCAGGACCGTCAATCACCTCGCTCCCGAGACCGGCGGCACCGAGATCATCGGCAAGTTCGACAGCGCTCCGTCCACGACCTTCACGCTCGACTTCTACGCGGACCCGGCGTGCTCGAACTTCCCCAGAGAGTTCCTGCAGGGCAGGACCTATCTCGGCTCGTCTCCCGTCTCGACCGACGGGGCCGGCCACGTCGACTTCGACGTGACGCTGCCGGTCGTCACCGAGGCCGGTGCCCGCATCACGGCCACGGCGACGGACCCCGACGGCAACACGTCCGAGCTCGCGCAGCGCATCATCTTCTCCGTCACCCCGTCGTCCGGCCCGTCCGCCGGCGGCGACGGCATCACCGTCAGCGGGACCGACTTCTCGGATCCCGCGACGATGACGATCGGGGGCGTTGCCTCACCCGCAACGTTCGTCGACGATCACACGCTCAGCACGACCTCACCCGCACTCGACCCCGGGACCTTCAACGACCTCGTCGTGACGACGCCCGACGGCACGACCGGCACGCTGATCAAGGGCTGGGTCGCCGACTTCCTGGACGTCCCGGGCAGCCAGCAGTTCTACTCCTTCGTCACCACCCTCGTCTCCAACGCCATCACCGTCGGCGTCGGCCAGGGCCTCTACGGCGTCGATCAATCCACTCTGCGCCAGCAGATGGCCGTCTTCCTCATGAAAGCCAAACACGGCCTCTGCTACACCCCCCCTGCCTGCACCACCCAGGTCTTCACCGACGTCCCCTGCTCCTCCACCTTCGCCCCATGGATCAACGAGCTCGTCGCCGAGGGCATCACCGGCGGATGCGGCAACGGCTCCACCTACTGCCCCGCCGACCCCGTCAAGCGCCAGCAAATGGCCGTCCTGCTGCTGAAGACCTCCCTCGGCGTCGGATACACCCCTCCCGCCTGCATGACCCCCTCCTTCGACGACGTCCCCTGCGACAGCCCCTTCGCCCCGTGGATCTACGACCTCGTCGCCCGAAACATCACCGGAGGTTGCGGCGGCGGCCTCTACTGCCCCGCCAACCCCGCCACCCGTGGCCAAATGGCCGTCTTCGTCGTCAAAACCTTCGGCCTTCAGTAAGAAATGGAGTTGAACTTGAGAACCGCCATCGTCGGTTGCGTCGCTCTGGCCTTCGCCGCCGTTTGCTCCGCCGACACTTTCATCGTCACCAACACGAGCGATTCCGGCGCGGGCTCGCTGCGCCAGGCGATCCTCGACGCCAATGGAAACCCCGGCCTCGACACCATCGCGTTCAACATCCCGGGCGCCGGTGTCCATACCATCGCGCCGGTGACCGAGCTGCCCTTCGTCACCGACTCGATCCTGATCGACGGCTACACGCAGCCCGGCGCGAGCGAGAATACGGCTCCCGTGGGCACCAATGCCGTCATCCTGATCGAGCTCGACGGCGGGGCGACGTTGAGCCTCGCGCTCAACGTCACCGGATCCCTGGCAAGTGGTTCCACGGTCCAGGGGCTCGCCATCGGCGACTTCGCCGAGGGCGTTAACGTCGGAAGCGGAGCGGACAACTGCATCATCCGCGGGAATTTCTTCGGCACCGACGCCACTGGAATGGTCGCGCGACCAAACGCCACGGGACTCGAGATCGGTAGCAACGGGGAGCTCGTGGGAGGGACGTCCCCCGGCGACCGAAATCTCATCTCGGGAAACACGACGGGTAATTTCTCCGGTGCGCTTCTCGTCAACGGCCTCGCAAACGACTCGACGGTCGAGGGAAATCTGTTCGGCACCGATGCGACCGGCTTGCACGCGCTGCCCAACGCCGGCGGCCTGGCCGCCTACGGCACCGGCAACACGATCGGCGGCACCGCCGCCGGCGCGGCCAACGTCGTCTCCGGCAACAGCCTCTACGGGATGTGGATCGAGGGCAACATCGTCGTGCAGGGCAACCTCGTCGGCATCGCCGCCGACGGCGCTTCTCCCCTCGGCAACGGCGCCGACGGAATCGTCATCCACGGGTCCAACGATTCGGTCATCGGCGGCCTCGGGCCGGGAGAGGCCAACCAGATCGCCTTCAATGCGAACCATGGCATCGACAACGACGGCGTTCGCAACGTGATGCGCGGCAACTCCATTCACCACAATAGCTATCTCGGCATCAACAACTACACCGGGAATAACACCCCGAAGCCGAACGATCCCGGCGACGCCGACGCCGGCAGCAACAACCTTCAGAACTTCCCGATCGTCCAGTCGGTCGTGCATCTGGCGGGCTCGACCGAGGTCGTCGGCAAGCTCGACAGCACGCCCTCGACGGAGTTCGATCTCGACTTCTACGCCAACCCTGCGTGCTCCAACTTTCCGAGAGAGTTCGTCGAGGGCACGACCTACATCGGCTCGACGCATCTGTCGACCGGCGACGACGGACACGTCAATTTCGCGTCGACGTTTCCGGTCGTCACGGAAGGCGGCGCCCGCATCTCCGTGACGGCCACCGATCCCGACGGCAATACGTCGGAGTTTTCGCAGCGCATCGTCTTCTTCATGACGAGCTCTGTCTCGGGCCCCGCCGCGGGCGGCACCGGCATCGCGGTGACCGGCACCGACTTTGCCGATCCAACGACGATGACCGTCGGCGGCGTCTCGGTGCCCGTGACCTTCGTCGACGACCACACCCTGCAGTCCACGTCGCCGGCCCTCGACCCTGGCACCGTCAACGACGTCGTCGTGATGACGCCGGACGGGACAACGGGAACCCTCGTCAAGGGCTGGGTCGCCGACTTTCTCGACGTCCCGGGCTCCCAGCAGTTCTACTCCTTCGTCACGACCCTCGTCTCCAACGCCATCACCGTCGGCGTCGGCCAGGGCCTCTACGGCGTCGACCAGCCCACCCTGCGCCAGCAGATGGCCGTCTTCCTCATGAAGGCCAAGCACGGCCTCTGCTACACCCCGCCCCCCTGCATGACCCAAATCTTCACCGACGTCCCCTGCTCCTCGACCTTCGCGCCCTGGATCGACGAGCTCGTGGCCGAGGGGATCACCGGCGGCTGCGGCCCCGGCACCTACTGTCCCGCCGACCCCGTCAAGCGCCAGCAGATGGCCGTCCTGCTCTTGAAGACCTCCCAGGGCCTCGGCTACGCACCCCCCGCCTGCGTCACCGCAACCTTCGACGACGTCCCCTGCGACAACCCCTTCGCCCCGTGGATCTACGACCTCGTCGCCCGCGGCATCACCGGCGGGTGCGGCGGGGGCCTCTACTGCCCCACCAGCTCCGCCACGCGCGGCCAAATGGCCGTCTTCGTCGTCAAAACGTTTTCTCTTCAGTAGGGCTTCCGGAACCCGCGCAGGGGTTGAGATAGGCTTCCGTCCCTCACAAAGGAGGTCGACGATGCGGAAGCCTCTCGAGGCTCTGATTGCGTGCCTTCTGCTCGCGGCGCCGCTCGGCGCCTCCACCGTGACGGTCGACGACTCCGGAGACTCCACAAATCCCTGCGCGACGACCGGCGTCCAGCCTTGCACGCTCCGCGACGCGATGACGTATGCCAACGCCCACTCGGGCACGACGATCGCCTTCGACATTTCGGGCAGCGGCGTTCAGACTCTGCAGCCGGCGACGCCCTATCCGACCATCGTGGCCATGGTGACGATCGACGGCTACACGCAGCCCGGTTCTTCCGCCAACACCAACGGACCGGGACTCGGAGACAACTCGACGCACCGGATCGAGATCGACGCGGGGGGCCAGTCGAGCGGCTATGGAATCGTGTTCCTTCCCGGATCGTCGGGAAGCGTGCTCCGCGGCCTCGTCATCAATCGCGCGATCGCGGGCGCGGTGGGGATCTTCGCGTCGAATACCATCATGATCGAGGGCTGTTTCCTCGGAATCGACCCCACGGGTTCGAGCGTGCCGGGCCCGGAGCCCTTCGGCGTCCTGATCGACGACGGGGCGACCGGAGTCGTGATCGGAGGAACGGCGCCCGCCGCACGCAACGTCATTTCCGGCGCGCAGATCGGGGGAATCGGGTTCGGGAACGACGACGGCGCGGGCGGAGCCGACCACGTGGTGGAGGGAAACTTCATCGGAACCAACGCCGCCGGCACCGGGGCGCTGCCGAACGACTTCGGGATCTCGATGGCCTTTGGCGTCACGAACTCGACGATCGGTGGAACCGCGCCCGCGGCGCGCAATGTGATCTCCGGAAACACGGGGCGCGGCGTCCTCATCAGCAATTCCCTGGGAGACCCCGGCATCACGGGCGACGTCGTCGAAGGCAACTTCATCGGCACCGACGTGACCGGGACCCTGCCGCTCGGCAACGGGCTCTACGGCGTCGAGGTCAACGCCCACGACAACCGGGTCGGCGGCTCCGCGTCGGGGGCCGGCAACGTGATCGGCTTCAACGCCTTCGGCGGCATCAACATGGAGGGCGGCGCCGACGGCCTGGTGATCCAGGGCAACTTCATCGGCACGGATCCCACCGGGACGATGCCGCTCGGGAATCAGGGACCCGCCGTGACCGTCTCGGGCAGCAGCCACCTGATCATCGGCGGCGTGAATCCCGGCGAAGGCAACGTCATGGCCTTCAATGGCGTGTCGAACGCCGGCGGCGTGTTGATGTACAGCGGCACGGGCAACACGATCCGCGGCAATTCGATCCACGACAACACGCAGACCGGGATCGACCTCGGCGCCGACGGCGTGACCCCGAACGACCTCGGCGACACGGACGCCGGCGCGAACGACCTCCAGAATTTCCCGATCGTCTCGGGCGTCTTTCATGGCGCGTCGAACACGGCGGTCTCGGGCCTTCTGAACTCGACGCCGAACACGACGTTCGACCTCGATTTCTATGCGAATCCGGCCTGCTCCCGCTTCCCCCGCGATTTCGTCCAGGGCGAGGCCTACATCGGCTCGGGCCAGGTCACGACCAATGGAACCGGAACGGGCACGTTCGACGTCGCGACGCTCGCCGCCACCGAGGCCGGCTCTCGAATCTCGGTGACGGCCACCGACCCGAACGGAAACACCTCCGAGTTCTCGCAGCGCCTCCCCTTTTCGGACAACGTCCGATCCGGCGACGCGGGAGGAGGAACGGTCCTGACGATCAGCGGCACCAACTTTCTCGCGGGCGTCGCCGTGACGATCGGTGGGCAACCGGCGACCGGCGTCACGGTCATTACCTACACGTCCCTCGACGCCACGACGCCGGCCCTCACGCCCGGCACGGCGAACGACATCGTCGTGACCAACGTCGACGAGACGAACGGGACTCTCGTCAAGGGCTTCGTCGCCGATTTCCTGGACGTACCGAACACCCAGCAGTTCTATTCCTACGTCACGACACTCGTGTCGAACGGGATCACGGCCGGCGTGGGCGGCGGCCTCTACGGCGTCAACGACGACACGCTGCGACAGCAGATGGCCGTCTTCCTGCTGAAGGCCCAGCATGGCCTCTGCTACACGCCGCCGCCGTGCACGGGAGTCTTCGCCGACGTGCCCTGCTCCTCCAACTTCGCACCGTGGATCGAGGCCATGGCGGCCGAAGGCATCACGGGTGGCTGCGGCGGCGGGAACTTCTGCCCCCAGAACCCGGTCCGTCGCGACCAGATGGCCGTGTTCCTCCTGAAGGCCGAGCATGGCTCGACCTATGCCCCCCCGATGTGCACGGGCGTCTTTACCGACGTGCCCTGCCCGTCGAACTTCGCCAACTGGATCGAACAGCTCTACCACGAGAACATCACCGGCGGATGCGGCAGTGGCAACTACTGCCCGTCGGATCCCAACACGCGCGGCCAGATGGCGGTGTTCATCACGCGCACATTCACCCTCCAGTAACGGCTGACTCGAAGGAGAGTTTGTGATGAGAACCACCCTCTGGACCATGGCCCTGGCGGGCGCCCTCGCGGTCCCGATGTCGGCCGCGACGGTCACGGTCAACGATTCCGGAGACTCGACGAACGCCTGCGCGACGACCGGCGCCGGCACCTGCACGCTGCGCGACGCGATCACCTACGCCGACGCGAACGCGGGGACGACGATCGCGTTCGATATCCCGGGCTCGAGCGTCCACACGATCAGTCCGGGCTCTCCTCTGCCGGCGATCACGAAGGGCGTAACCATCGACGGCTACACGCAGCCGGGCGCGAGCGCCAACACGAACGGGCCGACGCAGGGAACGAACGCGGTCATCCTGATCGAGCTCGACGGGACGAACACCAGCATCGATGGCGCCCTCGATCTAAAGACGGGCAGCGACGGAACGGTCATTCGCGGCCTCGCGATCAATCGGTCCGGCGGCCCGTGCGTCAACATCGAGGCCGGCAGCAATACCGTCGTGGAAGGGGATTTCCTGGGGACCGACGCGAGCGGTCTCGTCGCCCACGGCTGCGGCTATGGGATCGAGGAATCCAGCGTCGGCTCGAACATCACGATCGGCGGAACGACGCCCGCGACGCGCAACCTGATCTCCGGCAACGGCAGCGCCGGGATCTTCTGGGGCATCAGCGGCAGCGGCGGGACGGGACATCACTTCCAGGGCAACCTGATCGGCCCCGACGCCACCGGCTCGGCCGGGTTTGCGGGAGCGACCCAGGAAGGCATCATCTTCGCCGGATCCACGTCGGATACCGTCATCGGCGGGACGACCGCGGCCGACCGCAACGTCGTCTCGGGCAACGGCGTGAACGGGATCCGCATGGAGGCCGCCACGGGCACCGGGGACGTCGTCGAGGGCAACTTCGTGGGCCTCGACGTCACCGGAACGGCGCCGCTGAAAAACGTCGGGTTCGGCATCAGCGCCGAAGCGCCGGGCATGATGATCGGCGGCAGCGCGCCGGGAGCCGGAAACGTCATCTCCGCCAACGGGGCCGACGGCATCGTGGCCTATGCCAACGGCGCCGTGATCGAAGGCAATCTCGTCGGCACCGATGCTTCGGGGACGGCGCCGCTCGGCAACGCGGCTCACGGGATCACCGTCTTCGGCGTGAACGACGCCCACGTCGGGGACGTGACCGATGGAGCGGGCAACACGGTCGCGTTCAACACGGGCATCGGCATTTCCATTTACAGCTTCGGCGGCGACATATCCGGCAACACGGTCCGCGGGAATTCCATCCACGACAACGGCGGCATCGGGATCGACCTCGGAAACGACGGCGTGACGGCCAACGACCTCGGCGACCCGGACACGGGAGCGAACGGTCTGCAGAACTTTCCGATCGTCTCGAGCGTCGTGTACGGCGGCTCCAATACGACCGTGGACGGCCTTCTGAACTCGACTCCGGGAACCCTCTTCGACCTGGACTTCTACGCCAACCCCGCCTGCGCGAAGTTCCCGCACGCTTTTCTGCAGGGCGAGACGTACATCGGGTCGGCGACGATCATGACCGACGGGTCCGGCAACGGGACGTTCCACGTCACGACGCTCATGGCCGCGGCCGACGGTTCGCCCATTTCGGCGACCGCGACCGACCCCTCGGGCAATACGTCCGAGCTCTCGCAGCGACTGCCATTCTCCACCGTGCCTCGCTCCGGCCCGGGAAGCGGCGGCACGTCGCTCACGATCAGCGGCACGAACTTCCTGTCCGGAGCGACGGTGAATATCGGCGGACAGCCCGCGACCGGCGTCGTCGTCAATTCCTACACTTCCATCTCCGCGACGACGCCGGCCCTCGCTTCCGGCTCCGCCAATGACGTCGTCGTCACCAACTCCGACGGCTCGGCGGGAACTCTCGTCAAGGGATACGTGGCGGATTTCCTGGACGTGCCGCTCAGCCAGACGTTCTACGAATTCGTGACGATCCTCGTCTCCAACGGGATCACGGCCGGCGTGGGCGGCGGCCTCTACGGCGTCAACGACGACACCTTGCGCCAGCAGATGGCCGTGTTCCTTCTGAAGGCGAAGCACGGCCTCTGCTACACGCCGCCGCCGTGCATGGGCGTCTTCGCCGACGTGCCCTGCTCCTCCAACTTCGCGCCCTGGATCGAGGCCATGTCGGCCGAGGGCATCACGGGCGGCTGCGGCGGGGGCGACTTCTGCCCGCAGAATCCCGTCCGGCGCGACCAGATGGCCGTGTTCCTGCTGAAGGCGGAGCACGGCTCGACCTATGTCCCGCCGATGTGCACGGGCGTCTTCTCCGACGTGCCCTGCCCGTCGAACTTCGCCAACTGGATCGAGGAGCTCGCCCACGAGAACATCACCGGAGGCTGCGCGTCCGGAATGTACTGCCCGGGCAATCCCAATACGCGGGGTCAGATGGCGGTGTTCATCGACAAGACGTTCAACCTGCAATGCGGAGTCGGCGAGGGTCCGCGTCGCCGCGTTCGGGGTTGAGTGAGCCGTGCCGCTCCTTGCGACCCGAGTGGGATAGGCTCTTCGGGTCTCCCTCCGTCTGTACAATCCAGAAAGGTCGGTCACATGCGCGTCCACCGCCTGGGTCGAACTCCGTCTGCGGCGTCGGTCCTGTTGGTCGGTTTCACGGCGTTCGCCTCCGGCATGACGTTCTCTGTGACGAATACGAACGACTCCGGGGCCGGCTCGCTGCGACAGGCGATCCTGGACGCCAACGCAAACGTCGGCGCCGACACGATCGCCTTCAACATCCTCGGCTCCGGTGTGCAGACGATCGCGCCGGCGTCGGCTCTGCCGCAGATCACCGACGGCGTGACGATCGACGGATATTCGCAGTCCGGTGCGAGCGCGAACACGAACGGTCCGACCCTCGGCACCAATGCCGTGATCCTGATCGAGCTCGACGGCACGAACGCCGGAACGGGCAGCGAGGCCGCCGTCCTGTTCTTCGCCCCCGGCGCCGGAGGCAGCACCGTGCGCGGCCTGGCCGTCAACCGCGGAAAGTGGGCCGGGATCCGCGTCTCCGGCACCGCCGGGATCGTGATCGCGGGCAACTTCATCGGGACCGACCCGTCGGGCACCGCCACGCAGGGAAACGTCAACTTCGGAATCCTGGCCAACAACGGGCCCTCGAGCGTCACCATCGGCGGCACGACTCCCGCGGCCCGCAACCTGATCTCCGGCAACGCCGTGGGCGGCGTCAACTTCGGCGCGGCCGGCAACGGCGGGACGGGGAACGTGGTCCAGGGAAACCTCATCGGCACGGATGCGTCGGGCGGCAATGCCCTCGCGGGCGCGCAGACCGGGGTCGAAGTCGACAGCTCCTCCAGCATGGACATCACGATCGGCGGCACCACGCCCGAGAGCCGCAACGTGATTTCGGGCAACGGCGGCTACGGCGTTCGCCTGAACAATGGCTCCAACCTCGTCGTCAGCGGCAACTTCATCGGCACGGACGTGGCCGGCATGGCGCCCGTCGGCAACGTCAACTACGGAATCCTCGTCGAGGCCAACGGCAGCCGCATCGGCGGATCGGCTCCGGGAGAGGGCAACGTCATCTCCGGCAACGCGATTCACGGGATCGAGATCAGCAGCGCGACCGGCGTCATCGTGCAGGGCAACCTCATCGGAACGGACGCCACGGGAACGTTCGCGCTCGGCAACGCGAACCGCGGCATCTACGTTCTCGCCAGCAACGCCATGATCGGCGGAACGGGGCCGGGAGAAGGCAATACCGTCGCGCACAGCGGAGCGGGCGGCATCGTCGTGCAGGGCTCCGTTTCGGGCAACGCCATCCGGGGCAACTCGATCTACGCCAACGGGACGATCGGCATCGATCTCGGAGGCGACAACGTGACCGCGAACGACGCCCTGGATGCCGACACCGGCGCCAACGGCCTCCAGAATTATCCGCTCCTCTCCTCGGCGGTTCCGCTCTCGCCGTCGGGCACCGAAATCCACGGAACTCTCGACAGCGCGCCTTCGACGGCGTACGCCCTCGACTTCTTCGCGAATCCCGCCTGCGCGGGGCGGCCCCACGATTTCGAGGAGGGCCTCGTCTACATCGGCTCGTCGATTCAGTCGACCGACGGCGCGGGCCACGCCGATTTCGACGTCACCCTGCCTTACACGATCGAGGCGGATCAGCACGTGACGGTCACGGCGACCGACCCCTCCGGGAACACGTCGGAGCTCTCTCCCCGCATCGTGTTCTCGATCAGCCCGGTATCCGGACCTCCCGCCGCCGGGCTGCTCTTCGTGGTCCGCGGGACCAATTTCGCGGCCGGGGCGACGATAGAACTCGGAGGCATTCCCGCCACCGACGTCGACGTGCAGAGCTCGACTCAGGCCGAAGCGCGGACGCCCGCCCTCACGGCCGGCACCCTGAGCGACGTGACGCTGACCAATCCGGACGCATCCTCGGGAACGCTCTCCAAGGGATACGTCACGGATTTCAACGACGTTCCGCAGAACAACACCTTCCACGCGTTCGTCACGACCCTCGTTTCCAACGGCATCACGGCGGGTGTCGGCGGCGGCAACTACGGCGTCGCGTCGAGCACGCTGCGCCAGCAGATGGCGGTCTTCCTGCTGAAGGCCAAGTTCGGCGTCTGCTACGTTCCGCCGGCCTGCACGCCCGGTTTCTTCACCGACGTCCCGTGTCCCGGCACGTTCGCCCCCTGGATCCAGGCCCTCGCCACTCTCGGCGTCACGGGCGGCTGCGGAGGGACCAACTACTGCCCGGGCAATCCGGTCCGCCGCGATCAGATGGCGGTCTTCCTGCTGAAGATGGAGCACGGATCGACGTACACGCCGCCGCCCTGCACGGGGGTCTTCTTCGACGTGACCTGCACGCCGGGGACGGGGTTTCCCGACTGGATCGAGCGGCTCGCCGACGAAAACATCACGAGCGGCTGCGGCGGAGGAAACTATTGCCCGTCGAGCCCGAATACCAGAGGACAGATGGCGGTGTTCATCGTGAAGACGTTCAATCTGCAATAGGCGGGGACGGCTCCGGGAAACTCAACCCGCGGTCTTGGCGCGGACCTTCCGCAGGCCGTGGTCCAGCGTGCGCTTTCGTACGCGGATCGCCGACGGAGCGACTTCGACGAGCTCGTCGTCGTTGATCCACTCGATCGCCTGCTCGATGTTCGGCTCGCGTGCCGGCGGAAGCTTGATCGCGAAGTCGGAGCCCGAGGCGCGCATGTTCGTCAGGTGCTTCTTCTCGCACGGCTGGATGACCATGTCGCCCTCCTTGACCTGCTCGCCCACGATCTGTCCCGCATAGACCTTGTCGCCGGGCTTCACGAAGAAGATCCCGCGGTCGGACAGCCGGTCGAGCGCGAAGCCGGTCACGGAGCCGCCCTCCTTGGCGATCATCGCGCCCTTCGTCCGGTTCGGCAGCGGACCCCGGTGCGGGCCGTACTGGTCGAAGAGGTGATTCATGAGGGCCGTGCCCTTGGTCAGCGTCAGGAACTCGAGGCGGAATCCCAGCAGGCCGCGCGACGGGATCGTGAACTCGATCCGCGCGCGGTCGCCGTGCTTGCCCATGTGCTTGAGCTCGCCGCGCCGCTCCCCGACGGCGGCGATGACGGCGCCGGTGAACTCCTCGGCGCAGTCGATGACGAGCTCCTCGTAGGGCTCGAGCAGCTCGCCGTTCTCGCCCCGGTGGAAGATGACCTGGGGGCGTCCAAGCGAGAACTCGTAGCCCTCGCGGCGCATCGTTTCGGCGAGGATCGCGAGCGACAGCTCGCCGCGGCCGAGCACGAGGAAGGAGTCCGACTCCTCCGTCTTCTCCATGCGGAGTCCGACGTTCTTCTCGAGCTCCTTCTCCAATCGCTCGAGCAGGTGACGGCTGGTAACGTACTTGCCGGAAAGACCCGACATCGGCGAATCGTTGATCCGGAACTCCATCGAGAGCGTCGGCTCGTCGACGCGGATGCCGGAGAGCGGCGCCGGGTCGGCGAGATCCAGGATCGTCTGGCCGATCTCGATGTCGGGAAAGCCCGAGAGCACGATGATGTCGCCGGCCGAGGCTTCGGCCACCTCGACCCGGACGATCCCCTCGAACATGTAGATCTTTCCGGCGTTTCCCTTTTCGACGATGGAGCCGTCGGGCCGCACGGCCGCGAGCTCGATAGCCTTCGAAACCGTGCCGGAGAAGATCCGGCCGACCGCGAGACGCCCGAGGTAATCCGAGTAGTCGATGTTCGCGACAATCATCTTGTAGGGAGCATCGCCGATGATCGGAGCCGGAATGTGCTCGAGGATGGCGTCGAGCAGCGGGGTCAGATCGCCCGACTTGGCGTCCGGGTCGCGCGAGACGTAGCCGAGCCGGCCCGAGCCGTACAGGACCTCGAACTCGAGGTGATGCTCTTCGGTGGCGAGAGAGAGGAAGAGATCGTGGATCTCGGCTTCGACTTCCAGCGTGCGGGCGTCGGAGCGGTCGATCTTGTTGATCAAAACGATGGGCCGCTTTCCGCCCTCGAGGGCCTTCTTCAGCACGAAGCGCGTCTGCGGCAGCGGGCCTTCCGAGGCGTCGACGAGCAGTAGGACGCCCTCCACCATCGACAGGATCCGCTCGACCTCCGAGCCGAAGTCCCGGTGGCCGGGCGTGTCCACGATGTTGACGATCACGTCCTTGTAGTGGACCGACGTGTTCTTGGCGAGGATCGTGATGCCCCGCTCTTTCTCGAGCTCTCCCGAGTCCATGACGAGCTCGTCCACGTGCTGACCGACCCGGAACGTGCCGCACTGCTTCAACAGGGCATCGACGAGGGTCGTCTTGCCGTGATCGACGTGCGCCACGATGGCGATCGCGCGGCGGTTGGCGCGGCGCGCGGGCTCGAGGGTCGAATCGTGGGCGGTCATGAGAACCGCGGAGCCTATACCGAGTCGGGTCGGCTTGTCACTCGCTTCGGACGATAATGCCGCCGATGGAATCCCGCGCCGCCCTCCGCCGCCACTTCGGGCACGACGACTTCCGGCCCGGCCAGGAGGCGATCGTGCGCGCGGCACTCGCCGGCCGGGACCTGCTCGCGGTCATGCCGACGGGATCCGGCAAGTCGATCGGCTACCAGCTTCCCGCCCTCATGCTCGACGGTCCGACCCTCGTCGTCTCCCCCCTCATCGCGCTCATGAAGGACCAGGTCGACGAGCTCACGCGCAAGGGCATCCCTGCGGCGGCCCTGCACTCGCTGGCCACTCCCGCTGAGCGACGCCGGGCCGAGGCCGACCTGCGGGCGGGAAGGCTGCGCCTGCTCTACGTCGCCCCCGAGCGCTTCGCGTCGGAGGCCTTCCGGCGCCTGCTCGCGGAGGTGCCGCTGGCCCGCTTCGCGGTCGACGAGGCCCACTGCGTCTCGGAGTGGGGCCACGACTTCCGGCCGGACTACCGCACGCTCGCCGAGGCCGCCCGACGCTGCCGCCGGGCCGACGGCGAGACCGGGCGGCCGCCCATTCTCGCCTTCACCGCCACGGCGACGCCCGAGGTCCGCGACGACATCGTCGGACTGCTCGGCCTCGTGCACCCCGAGGTCTCGGTCGCCGGGTTCGATCGGCCCAACCTCCACCTCGACGTGCTGCGGGTCACCGGCGAGATCGAGAAGCGGGCGCGTCTTGCCGAGCTCGCCGGGGCCGGCCGGGCGCTCGTGTACGCCGCGACCCGCAAGAGCGCCGCCCGCGCGGCGGAGACGCTACAGGCGGCCGGCGTCGCCGCGGAGGCCTACCACGCCGGCATGGACGAGCCCGAGCGGACGCGCGTGCAGAACGGATTCGCGGCCGGAACCGTGCGCGTCGTCTGCGCCACGAACGCCTTCGGAATGGGCATCGACCGCCCCGACATCGAGGCCGTCGTGCACTTCGAGATCCCCGGCTCGCTCGAGGCCTACTACCAGGAGATCGGGCGCGCCGGGCGAGACGGCCGCCGCGCGGACGCCACCCTGCTGTGGAACTACGTGGACGTCCGCACTCGCGAGTTCCTCATCGATCAGGCCGATCCGCGCGAGGCGGGAGGCCGGGACGCACGCCGCGAGCTCGACCGCCGCAAGCTCGCCCGCATGATCGCGTACGCCGACTCCGCCGGGTGCTACCGCGCGGCGATCCTGGGCTACTTCGGCGAGCGCGACGCCGCGCCCGCCTGCGGCTTTTGCGGCAACTGCGAACGCCGGCGAGAGCTCTCGGACGAGGATCTGCTGGTCCTGCGCAAGATCCTCTCCGGCGTGGCGAGGGGGGGCGAGCGCTGGGGCAAACGCAGGCTCGTCGCGATGCTGACGGGCGCGCTCGAGGGCCTTCCCGAGCCCCTGACGCGCCTCTCGACGACCGGAATCCTCGCGGCGCAGGGGAGCCGGGTCGTCGCCGACTGGATCGACGCCGCGCAGGGCGGCGGCCTGCTCGCGGCCACGGACGACGTCTATCGCACGCTCTCGCTCACGCGCGAGGGGCGCGAGGTCATGGCCGGCCGCGCGCCGCGCGTCGCTCTGACGCTGCCGCGGCCGCCGGGGCCGAAGGCAAAGAAGAAAGCGAAGGCCTCGAAGGCGCTCTCCACCGCCGCGAGCGGCCCCGCCGACCCGGCCCACATCGACGCGCTGCGGGAGTGGCGGCGCCAGGAAGCCGCGCGGCGGTCCGTGCCGGCGTACGTCGTCCTTCACGACCGGACCCTCGCGGCGCTGGCCGCGGCCCGCCCGTCGAGCCTGGCTGCCCTCTCGGAGATCCCGGGCATCGGTCCGGCCAAGCTCGAGGCGTACGGAAAGGAACTCCTCGCCCTGCTCGGGGGCTCGGCGGGAATCTGATGCCGCCAGCCGGTCGCATCGTCGGCTGCGCCAGCCCTATTTCAGCACGAGACAATGCACGCCGCCTTCGCCCGTCGGAAAAATCGGCAGCGGCGCCACGTCGATCCCGGCGGCCTCGTAGAGCCGCTTCTGCTCTTCGTAGAGGGGGTTCGGCGCCTCCTGGGCGGCGTCCATTTGGCGCCAGCAGGCCGCGACGGCGGCTCGCAGCGCCTCCCACCGGGCATCGGACGGATCGCGCCGCCACGCCTCGACGGCCTCGTCGAGCGTCTCGAATCTGAGCTGAAGCTGTGTCTGGACATTTCGATCGTCGGAATCTCTCAGGTGATCGGGATAGCGCCCGAGCAGGACCGACGGCCGGCCGGTCACCGCGTCGACGAACTTGCCTATGCCGACGGGACTGCGGGCCGGATGGTCGGCATACGGCACTCTGACCACGGGGTACCCGCGCCGGCGCAGTTGTTCCGCCGCGCGGTCATACTCGGCCTGGAACCGCCGCACGGATTCCTCCGAGAGGTGCACGTGCGACAGGGCGTCGACCGGGTTGCCCTGGTAGGTGGGAACGAAAGCCGTCACGGCGCCGCTCCGGCCCCGGATCACGGCGGCGACCATGTCCAGGTGGAAGATCTCCGGATTGTTCAGCTTCGGATCGCGCAGAGCCTCCTCGCCCACGATGATCGTCTCCACGCCGGAAAACGCCTTCGCGTAAGCGCGCCGGGCATCCTCGATCCACGAGGTCGGGATCGGCGCGTCCGGCGCGAGGCCCGGATGCGCCTGTTCCGCCAGCCGGCGGATTCGGTTGTGGCCCAAGAGCAGCCCGATCCCTCCCTCGGGAACCCGGACGAGGGCGAGGTCCCCCCCCTCGGTATTCACGCCGGGCAGGAGACGGAGGACGAAATCGTTCGGGCTGGACTGGGCGAGGCGCTCGACGGCCCGGGTGTAGACGTCATCGCCGATCCCACCGAGGCCGAGCACGAGCCGGTCCTGGTCGTCGTAGCCGAGCGGTTCGGTCATGTCCTGGGGAAACGGCACGGCCGCCGAGACCTGGAAGAACCGCACACGCTGGTCAATCATCGCGTCGGTCCAGCGCAGGCGCTCCCTCAGGTACTCTCGAAAGACCGACTCCTCGTTGCCGAGGGCGCCGATCGTGGACTTCGGGTCCGGAACAGCGATGAAGAAGCGCGTATAGGGCGGAGCGCTGCGGAAGATCTGTCCATGCAGGAGCTCGAAGGAGAGATGATAGAGCTGGCGTCGAAGCCATCGTACGCGCGGATCCCGGGTGGCCGGATTCCAGGCCAGGGTTTCGGGAACCATGTACATCTTCGTCTCGTTCGGCTCGAGACCCAGGATCAGGCGCTTCATCGTGCGCTCCGCTTCCGGCGTCAGGCGGACGTCCCCCGAACCCGGCTTGGCGCTCGCTCTCGCCGCGCCGACAGCCGCGAGGAGTACGACGGCCAGCGTCTGGCGAATGTGCACGATGTGGGCAAGAAGTATCTCACGTCCTGCTTCACGGTCGCCGGTCCCCGCAGCTAGAATGCACACGTGGCTTCACCCCGCGTCGTCTACTCGACGGGGAAAGGGCGTCTCTGTGCCGGCTGCGGATGGCCTTCCCGCGATTGCCACTGCGCCGTCACGCTCGCCGCCGGCGCCGAGCCGGTTCCCGAGAAGCCGACCGCGAAGATCCGTCTCGAGAATCGGGCCTCGGGCAGGCACGTCACGGTCATCGACGGACTGCCGGCCCATCGCGGGTATCTCGACGATCTCTGCCGCGAGCTCAAGAGATCCTGCGGCGCCGGAGGCGCGGCCTCGGAGTCGGCCATCGAGCTCCAGGGCGACCAGCGGGAGCGGCTGCGGGACCTCCTTCCGCGCAAAGGCATTCGGGTGAAGGGATGACGGCAACCCGCATCTTCCTGGTGCGTCATGGTGCGACGGAGCTCTCCGCCGAGGACTCCTTCGCCGGCGAGACCGACGTTCCCCTCTCGGACGTCGGCCGCGACCAGCTGCGCAAGCTTTCGGAGCGGCTCGCGGGAGAGCCGATCGCGGCGTTCTACGCGAGCCCGCTCGGCCGCACGATGGAAACCGCGCGGATCCTTGCGGCGCCGCACGGGAAGCCCGTCGTGCCCCGGGAAGGCCTGCGCGAAATCTCGCACGGACACTGGGAAGGGAAGACGCGCGCCGCGGTCGAGAAGGAGTACCCGAAGGAGTATGCGCGCTGGGTCGGCGATCCGTTCTCCTTCTCTCCTCCCGGCGGAGAGACCGGCCTGTCCGTCGTGGCGCGCGCCCTGCCGACGCTGCTCGAGATTGTCCAGGCGCATCCGGGTCAGTACGCCGTGGTCGCCTCCCACAAGGCGACGATCCGGCTCCTGATCGGCTCGCTGCTCGGCTTCGACCTGCGCCGCTACCGCGACCACCTCGACCAGAGCCCCGCGTCGCTGAACATCGTGGACTTCCACGACGTGTCGCACGCCCGGCTGAGCCTCTTCAACGACATCTCGCACTATGCCCCGAACCCGTCGGGAACGTCCGCGGTGGCATCGGGCCGCCTGTCGCCGGACTGGTCCGCCCGGTCCTGAGATCCCGCGCCGGGCTTGCTTTCGATCCGCATCCTGTGAGAACCTTCGCGCTCTCGCGAGTGGCCTGAGCCCTCGCCCCTGAACGTAGGCCCTGCCGGCAGATCCTCCGTTCCCAGAACAAAACAGCCGGATCATTCATCCTCGAGGAGGAATCCTTGTCTTTTTCCCAGTTTGGTCTCCATCCCGATCTCGTTCGCGGCGTGCGCGAGATGGGCTTCACCCGTCCCACGCCGATCCAGGCCGATGCGATCCCGCCGGCGCTCGAGGGCCGCGACGTCCTCGCCTGCGCGATGACCGGCAGCGGCAAGACCGCCGCCTTTCTGCTGCCGATCCTCCATCACCTGGCCGGCAAGAAGCGCGGCGTCACGCGGGCCCTCATCCTGACGCCCACGCGCGAGCTCGCCGCGCAGATCGACGAGCATGCCAAGGCGCTGACGGTCCACACGTCGCTCTCCTCGGCCCCCGTCTTCGGGGGCGTCGCCATGGGACCGCAGGAGCACGCGTTTCGTACGGGTGCCGACGTCATCGTCGCGACCCCGGGCCGGCTGCTCGATCACTTCCGGTTCCCCTACGCCAGGCTCGACCACCTCGAGGTCCTCGTGCTGGACGAGGCCGACCGGATGCTCGACATGGGATTTCTCCCGGACATCCGCCGGGTTCTCAAGCATCTTCCGGCGCGGCGGCAAACGCTGTTCTTCTCGGCCACCATGCCCCCGCCCATCGCCCAGCTGACGCGCGAGATGCTCAAGAACCCGTTCACCGTCAACCTCGAGCGCAAGGCCGCGCCGGCCGTCGGGATCACGCAGGCGGTGTACCCGGTGCCCCAGAACCTCAAGGCGCCGCTGCTGCTCGAGCTGCTGAAGCGCGGCGACATCAAGAACGTGCTCGTCTTTACGCGCACCAAGCACCGCGCCAACCGGCTCGCCGAGAACCTCGCGCGGCACGGCGTCGGCTGCGAGCGCATCCACGGCAACCGCAGCCAGGCGCAGCGCACCGAGGCGCTGGCCGGCTTCAAGAACGGCCGGTTCCGCGTCCTCGTCGCGACGGACATCGCCGCTCGCGGCATCGACGTCGAGGCCCTGTCCCACGTCGTCAACTTCGACGTGCCGAACGTCCCCGAGGACTACATTCACCGCGTCGGCCGCACCGCCCGCGCCGAGATGACCGGGGACGCGTTCACGTTCGTATCGCCCGAGGAAACCACGGACCTCGCCGCGATCGAGCGCGAGATCGGAAAGCGTCTGCCCCGAATCACGGTGCCGGGATTCGACTACACGAAGGCTCCGGCCGAGCGGTTCGAGGTGCCCATCGCGGAGCGCATCGCCGCGATCCGCGCCCGCAAGGCCGAGGAGCGCAAGCGAGCCCGGGAGAAGGCCGAGCGTCGGGTCGCGCACGAGACCGCCGAGCGCGCCCGGGCGCAGCAGAAGGCCGAGCGCCATGCCGCCCCGCGCGGGCCGGCCGGGCCGCGCCACGCCGCGGCGCCGTCGGGTCCGCAGCCGCGCTGGGGGCGCAGAGGCTGAGACCGGGGAGATCGTTCCGGGCGCCCGTGCGCCCGGACGCTCACTTCCCCGCGGCGCCGTAGACGGGAAGCGTCCCGATCGAGGGGGGCGGCGTCGGCCTCGGGGCCGTCGGCATCGCCGGCACCTTTTGTCCGGGGAGAACCGGCAGCGGGACGTTTCGTCCGCGAGCAAAGACCTCGTGGCGCCCGTTCTTCTTGTGCCACTCCGCGAGCGATGCGGTCTGGAACATCTCCTCGATGATCTTGCGCCAGCCCACGCCCGTGTTGTACGCGCAGAACGAGATCTCCCCCATCTGCGTCGCGTACGGGATGATGCACATCTCGGTCCGGCGGAAGTCGTAGTTGAAGAGGTCCTGGAACCACATCCCGCCGATGAAGAAGATGCGCCAATCGTGGCGCTTCTTCGTGGTGAAGCCGAGCTTGCCGCCGGTGTGACCGTCCATGACCTTGGCGACCTTCCAGGGAGTCAGCCCCTGCGGGACGCCCTCGGGACGCAGGTTGCGAAGGACCGAGAGGCCCACCTGCACCGTCGTCCAGAGCTTCCGGCGGCCCGAATCGGTGATCGACTTGATGTCGGACATCAGCCGGTCCACGTCGAGGACCGACGGCACCGTGACGGCCTTCTTCGTCTTCTCCTCGACGAGCATCAGCGTGCCGATGCCGCAGTTGGGATGGCAGCCGCACTTGAACGAACCGAAGTCGGCTTCCAGGCCGCCGAGCAGATCCTTGAGATCGGAGAACGGACCGGCCGCCGACAACGGATACCAGTCCCGCATCGGCTCGCCGATGCCCGCCTGCGCCTTCACGTCATGGGCGAGGTTCGAGAGCGTGTACCTCTGGCGGGTTCGCGTTTCGTCGTCGATGTCCTCGTCCCGGCCGGTGAACGACACCGGCTGGAACGCCACGCAGGTCACCTTGTCGATGTGGTCGAGGCCGAAGCGGATGATGTCGCCGACCTGATCGTTGTTGATGCTGTTGACGATGGTCACGACCAGAGTCACGTCCACGCCGTGCTTGTGGAGGTTCTCGATGGCCCGGAGCTTCACGTCGTAGAGGTTGCCCACCTTGCGATGCTGGTTGCGCTCGTTGCCGACGCCGTCGAACTGGAGATAGGCGAAGCGAAGCCCGGCCTCCGCGGCCTGCCGGGCGAAGTCCTCGTCCTGCGCGAACCGGATGCCGTTGGTCGCGCATTGGACCGAGAAGTACCCGAGCTTCCGCGCGTAGCGGATCGCCGGCAGGAAGTGGGGCGACAGGGTCGGCTCGCCTCCCGAGAACTGGACGGAGAGCTGGCGGCGCGGCTTGATCGAGGCCGCATCGTCGAGCATCTTCTGGACGTCTTCCCAGTCGAGCTCGTGCACGTAGCCGACCTGGTTGGCGTCCATGAAGCACGGGTCGCACATCATGTTGCAGCGGTTCGTCAGGTCGATCGTCAGAACCGCGCCCCGTCCGTACTTGATCGACGAGGTGCCGTGCTCGTGGAGGCCGTCCTTCGGGATGACGAAGTCGCGTCCGGGGTACATGGACTCGAGGCGGCGGAAGAACGCCGGATCGGTCGACATGACGTCTTCGAAGTGGCCGTGCTTCGCGCAGTCCTTCTTCATCAGGATCCGGCCGTCTTCCTCGACGATCTCGGCCGGGATCTCGCCCGGCTTTCCCTCGATGAGCACCTTCCAGTCGGCTTCGCCGGACAGGATCTGGGCTCGGACCTCGGAAACGCATCGGGGACAAAGCGAGTCGGTCTTTCGGGGAAAACCGAGCGGCGGGAAGCTGCGCTCGCGCTGTTTCAGGAGCGGCGCCGGCGCCCACTTCGGCTGAAAGTTGCGCTCCGGAAAGCGGCGATCGACCGCTCGGGCCAGAGACCACAGAACATCGGCGGCCCGCCGGATGCCCGCGTACACCGCTGTTCTCATCCTGGTGTAACCCCTTTCCGCCTCCCTGCACGCTTCGTGCCCGCCGGCACATGGAGAAGCGATCGGGCCTGTTGGACGCGATTCTAGCCGAAATCGCGGCCGGAGATGATGCGATCGATTCAAGCCACCTGCGGCGCCGGCGCAAAGCGGCCGATGGAGAACGGCGAGAGGTCGCGAGCGGGGTCTCCGCAGAGCAGGTCGGCGACGCAACGAGCCGTTGCCGGCGCGAGAAGGATCCCGTTGCGGAAGTGACCCGCGGCGAAGTAGAGACCTCGAACCGGGCCTCCCCCGAGGATCGGCCATCCATCGGGAGTCCCGGGGCGCAGGCCGGACCAGGACGCGACGACGCGCGCGGAGGCGAGGTCGGGAAGAAGGCGCACCGCCGCGGCCCGCAGCCTCCCGACGGCCTCCGGCGTGACGGCCTTCCGAAAACCGACGCGCTCGAGCGTCGAGCCGAGAAGAACCGTTCCGCCGGGCCGCGGCACGATGTACACCTCCTCGGCCGCCACGATCGTGTCGAGGGGATCAGACGGCGCGAGCTCCACGATCTGTCCGCGGACGGGCTCGACGGGAAGCGCCAGGGGGAGCTGGCCCGGAAATGCCGCCCACGCGCCCGCGGCATCCACCGTCGCCTCGGCTTCGATCGGGCCCGCATCGGTGTCGAGCCCGCGGCATACATCGCCCTCGATCCGGAATCCCCGCACCGCCGTCCCCGTCCGAACGTCGGCGCCGCGGCGGACGGCCGCCCTCCACGCCGCGCGCGTGAGCGACCGCGGATCCACGGCGCCCTCCTCCGGAAACCAGAGGGCGCTCCGCACCTGCGCGGAGAGCCGGCCGCCGGCGGCCCGGGCCAGCGCGTCCGGCGAGAGACTCACGACCGGCAGGCCCGCCGCACGCTGCCACGCGAAGACGTCGTCCGATCCGGCGCCGGTATCCTCCTCGTCACGGCAGAGCAGGAGCCCGGTGCGACGGTAGCCGACCTCGATGCCGGTCTCGGCGGTCAGCTCCTGCGTCCACGCGGGATAGAGGGCGTGGCTCTCCAGGGCCAGGTCGAAAAACGCGTCGCGGACCCGCGCGTCGGACTGGGGAGAAAGCATTCCGGCCGCCGCTCCCGAAGCCTCCGCGCCGGGCTCCGCCTTTTCGACGACGATGACGCTCCGCCCGCGGCGCGCCAGCTCGGCCGCGAGCGCGCACCCGATGAGGCCCCCTCCCGCGATGACGACGTCGGCGCGGCCGCCGCTCATCGCCCGAAGAGCCGGCGCCGACCGCGAAAGGCGTCGCCCGCGAGGCGGCCGACCGCGATCGCGGCGGCATAGCCCAAAGCGCCGCCGGCGAGCGCGCCCGCGGCCGTTCGAAGGCCGGGCCTCCGGGGCAGCGTCCTCCGGAGCACACGAACGAGCCCCTGCCGGACGAGCTCGGAAGCGATGCCGGCGGAGAAGCCGCCCGCGACTCCCGCGGCGCGGCTCCCGGCGCTGACCTCGGCGCCGTAGAGGCTCGCCAGTCCGAGGACCAGCCTGTGGATCGTCACGGCCTGGAAGGTCAGGTCGGCGCCGAACGGCACGGCCCCGAAGAAGGCCGCGGGACCCGCGAGCAGCCCGCCGGCCGCGGCGCACTGGAGGGCCGCCCGGCGGATCAGACGCTCCGCCAGCTCGTCCCGCGAGGCCCGGGGGTGCCGGTCTCTCAGCTGCTGGACTTCTCGGCCGGCGCGCTGCCGCTGCGAGTCGTCGAGGACCGCTCGGACCAGGGACGCGTACATCGCGGCAATCCTATCGCCCCTGTCGCCGCCTCCTGCCCCGCCGCGCCCGACTCTGCTATCGTTCGCCGGTTCGGAAAGGAGCCGAAGTGAATAAACGAGCCGTTCTCGCTCTCATGGTCGCCTGCGCTTTCCCGCTCGTTGCCGCCGCGCAAGCGACGAAAGGAAAAGGTAAGAAAGTGCCGCGCGACTACGCCAATACGATCGCCACCCTGCAGACGGATCTCGGCGACATCCAGATCAAGTTCTTCTACGACAAGGCCCCGAAACACGTCGAAAACTTCATCGACCTCTCGGCCAACGGCTTCTACAACGGGACGTTCTTCCACAGGGTCATCCCGGGCTTCATGATCCAGGGCGGCGACCCGACCACCGCCAAGCCCGAGGATCCGTCTCACCCGTACGGCACCAACGGCAACGGATCGAATCACCTCAAGGCCGAGTTCAACGACACGCCGCACAAGCGGGGAATCGTTTCGATGGCGCGTTCCTCCGATCCCAACTCGGCGTCCTCGCAGTTCTTCATCGTGGTGAAGGACTCGAACTTCCTGGACAACCAGTACACGGCGTTCGGCGAAGTGATCTCCGGAATGGACGTCGCGGACAAGATCGCCAACGCGCCACGCGGGGCGAACGACCGGCCGAACACCCCGGTCCACATCAAGAAGGTCCTGCTCTCGCAGGCCAAGAGCACGAGCTAGAAAGACCGAGCCTGTTCCCGTCCGACGCGTCCGGCCTCGCAGCGCTCGCCCGTCGGATCTCTCTCGCGCCGCTCCGCGTCGAGCCGCTCGCCGGGGACGTGGGGCGGCGCCGATACTTTCGCCTCGAGCTCGCCGAGGGACGCACCGCCATCGGCGTCGTCTACCCTCGCGAGGAAGAGGACGCCCGGCGGCGGTGGCTCGAGGCGCGGGCCGCGCTCTCGAAGGCGGTTCGCGTTCCCGAGCTTCTCGCCGATGACGGCGCCGGCCATCAGATCGTCGAGGATCTCGGCGCGGAGGACCTCGCGTCGCGTCTGTGGTCCGAGACGTCCGGACGCGGCACATGGCTCGAGGCGGCCGTCGATGCGGCGGCGGCCATCGCCGATCTTCCCGACCCCGGGATCAATGCGCCGTTCGACGCCGCGCTCCTGCGCCGCGAGCTCGAGCTCGCGCGCGAGGCCGTCTTCGACGTTCTCCTCCGCCGTCCCCTGTCTTCCGTCGAGCAGAGGACGCACGACGACTGGGCCGACGCGCTCGTCGCGGAGATCCTCGCGCACCCGGCCGCGCTCTGCCACCGCGACTTTCACGGGAACAATCTCTTCCCGGCCGGCGATCGCGTCGGGGTCATCGACTTCCAGGACCTGCGGCGCGGCCCCGATACCTACGACCTCGCTTCGCTCCTCTGGGAACGCACGACCCTCGACTGGATGGATCCGCGGCAGGCAGCCTCCGCCATCGCCCGCTTCGCCGTCCGGCGAGGCCTGGATCCGGCGCCTCTCGCCGCCCGCCTCGACCGCGTCCTGCTGCAGCGCGCCTGGAAGGTCTGCGGCACCTTCGCGCGGGCCGTGGCGGCCGGCAAGGGAGAGGTCTACCGGCGGTTTCTTCCGGGCGAGATCGACCTCGTCCGAAGGCTGCTGGCGGGCCGCCCGGACGACCGGGACTTCGCCGATCTCCTCGGGTCCCGCGCGAGTCTGCTAAGCTGTTGAGCGTCCCCGGGATACGGGACTCGTCGGTCGGGTAGGACCCGAAGGAGGCAACGTGTTCGGCTCACTCGGTCTTCCGGAGCTTCTGGTCATCCTGCTGATCGTCATCATCATCTTTGGGGCGAACAAGCTTCCGCAGCTCGGAAGGGGTATCGGCGAGGGCCTGCGCAACTTCAAGGATTCCGTCAAGGGCGACCAGCCGCCGTCGGACAAGCCGAAGAGTTAGCGGGATCGGTCGGCGGGCGCTGGAGCCCGCGACGTGTTCCTTCCGGAACCCGGCCCGGCTGCGCTGGCCCGGATTCCGACGCGGCGTTTCCCCGCCGCGGTGACTTTTTCGGAACCCGGCCCGACTGCGCCGGCCCGGATTCCGACGCGGCGTTTCCCCGCCGCGGGGTTACTTCTTCTTGGTGATGTCCGGCGAGACTCGAAATTTCTCGCGCGGCAAACGGATGTTCAGGATTCCGACTTTGTTGCGCAGCGTGTTGCGGTGAATCCCGAGAGAGCTCGCGGCCCGGCCGAGATTTCCCGAAGACCGCTTTACGGCGCCGACGATGTACTTCTTCTCGAACTCTTTTTTCGCGAGATCGAGCGAGATGCCGTGAGCCAATAGTTCGTCGATGATTTCCTGGAGCTGACCGTCCAGATTCACGATGCCTCCCCCAAATCAACGGATGCGAAACGGAAGAGGGGCGCATCTTAGCAAAGGGAAAGGTCCAGCGGTAGTGCGTGCGAAGAACAGTTTTTCGGAATCCTCCGGATTTTTCATGCCAGCGCGGACGCCAAAAAAAAGAAGAGGCGCAGGGCGCCTCTCCGAATGATTTCGGGGAACGGGCGAGGTCTACTTCAACTCGACCTGGTCGCCGATCTCGATGAGCCGGTTCGAGTCGATGACCCGGGCCATGGACCAGCGGTCGCCGACGTAAAGGATCGCGAGATCGCCGAGATAGGTTCGGGGCACCGAGACACCCGCGGCCGGCGGCTTGTACATCCAGTAGGAACCCTGAGGGCGCAAACCGTAGTCCGCGCCGCTCGCGTACCGGTACACGGCGAGCTGATCGCCCGGCTGGAGGCCCTCCGCCAGCCCCATGTCGATCATGATGTCGGTGCCCGTTCCGACGGCGACGACGCCGTCGCGCGTCAAGACGATTCGGCCATGGGCCTTGCCGGTGGACGGATCGCACATGGCGCAGCTCGGCTGCCGGCGGCCGAGCGGAATCGGAACGGGATCATAGGGCTTGAGAAACGTGCCCATCGGAATGTCCGTGCAGGCGAGCGTGACGCGGACGATGGCGGTGCGCCCCTCGAGGCAAACCAGGACCGCCCGGCCCCGATACTGGTAGAACCGGCCCATCGGCAGGCTCGTGATCGGATGGTAGACGACGTCGCCCGGAGTGACGAGCCAGAACTCGTCGCCCGGCTTCATGCCCCGGTCGTACCCGCCGTCGAGATAGAGAAGGTTGTGTTCGGTGAAGTCGGTCTGCTCGGCCTCGTTCTCGGCGCCGATGACGGTGGCGGCGAAGTGCTCCGAGTCAGGCCCGATGTATCCGAAGCAGGCCACCTCGTCCTCGTACCCGAGGGGCTGGGGCGCCGCCTCGGTCGTTCGAGGAGCCGTCGCCTCGATCCGCGTGATGCTCTGGGGCTTGGACGAGAGACCTCCTCCCTTGAGCTCCGGCTGCTGCTGCTGCGCAAACAGGGTGGCCGTTCCCATCGTCATGAGGACGGCCAGAGGACCGGCAACGCGAACGGGGAGACGCATGGCGACTCCTTAAAAATTACGGATAATCGCGGTTTCTAGCCTAAAAATTTACTGGTTTTGGGGCTTTGTGTCAACCACTGCAGCGGCCGTAGACGCCTTTTCACTGGATTTATTACCGATCAGGCGCTTGGCCTTCCTGGCATAGCTGCTCTGGGGGAACCCCTCCACGACTTTCCCGAAGTAGCTGACGGCCTCGTCTTTGCGGCCGAGACGCTCGAGCGCGACCCCCTGGTAGTAGTACAGCTTGTCCTTGGCGTCGTAGTCCGGATACCGCTCCTCGACCTGGATGAACCGGGACAGGGCGGCCGCGGTCGAGCCCTTGCGGAGGTAGAAGTAGCCGACGCCGAAGTCGTGCTCCGCCAGGAGATCGGTGAGCCGTCGGATCCGCTCGCGGCCCGCGCCGGCGTATCCGGAATCGGGGAATTCCCGGATGAGCGCCCGATACTGCTCGATCGCCTCGCGGGTGGCGGTCTGGTCGCGGTCCGGCCGCTCGTGCTCCTTGTCGTAGCAATAGGCGAACTGGTAGCGGGCGTAGTCGCGATTGGGCGCGCCGGGGTATCGGTTCAGGTAGTCGCGGTACCGGTACCGGGCCTCGGTATAGGAACCCGCCGACTTCTGCTGGAAGTACGAGTCGGCGACCATCAGGAGCGCTTCGCGGCCGAGCGTCTCGTTCGGGTAGGTCTCGAAGACGTAGTTCAGGTACTTGCGGCCCTGGTCGTACTTCTTCCTGGCGATCAGGGCCTTGCCCTTCTCGAAGAGCGCTTCCTTCGGCTGCGTGAGCAGCTCCTGGGTGATTTTGTCGGGCTTCTTAGACGCGCCTCCGGCACTCTTGCAGCCCGCCGCCGCCAGGACGGAGGCGAGGACGAGCGCCAGGGCGCTCGATCGGGGGCGGATCGTTCGAATCATCTCGGGCCGGCCGCTCCGATCGCAACGTCGGCCGACCGACGCAGCTTCCCGATCGCCGCCGCCGGGTCGGGCGCTCCATAGACGGCCGTTCCGGCGACGAGGATCTCCGCTCCCGCCACGGCGAGTGCGCCGGCATTCGCGTCGGTCACGCCCCCATCCACCTCGATCGCGAGACCCGATCCGGCCGTCGCGGCCTCCGCCTTCAGCCGCCGCACCTTCTCGACGGACGCCTCGAGGAATCGCTGGCCGCCCCACCCGGGATTGACCGACATCACGACCGCGTAGTCCAGATCCTGCCAGGCGGAGCCGAGGACCCCGGTCGGGGTGGCGGGATTGAGCGCCGCTCCGGCCCGGGCCCCGGCGCGGCGAATCGCGTCGAGGCAGCGCTGAAGATGAGGCGTGGACTCGACGTGCACGGACACGAAGTCGACGCCGGCCTCGAGGTAGGCCTCGAGCGTCCGCTCCGGCCGCTCGATCATCAGGTGAATGTCGAGCGGAAGACGGGTCGCCTTGCGCAGGGCGTGGACGACGGGCGGCCCGATCGTCAGGTTGGGAACGAAGTGGCCATCCATCACGTCCACGTGGACGAGGTCGGCGCCCCCCGCCTCCGCGAGGGCGAGGGCGTCGGCAAGACGCGCGAAGTCCGCCGCCAGGAGCGACGGCGCGATCCGCACCTTCATGATCTCGGGGCGGCCGCCGCCCCGTCGGCGGAGCGGGAGACGGTCAGCGAAACGACCTCGTGCCTCGCGAGCGGATAGCCGGCCGGCGGAAACTGCTTCAGGACCGTGTTCGGGCGGACCCCGTCGTAGGCCTCGAAGCGGGCGCTCCCGACGCGAAAGCCGAACGTCTCGAGGCGATCGCGCACGGCCTGGGCGTCCTGGCCGACGAAGTCCGGCATGACCATGCGGATTTCGGGCGCTCCGCGATTCATGAGCACCCGCACCGGCTCGCTCCGCACCGCGGGGGTCTCGGCATCCGGGTCCTGCGCCGCGATCCCCTGGGGCGCCGAGGGGTCGCGGTACCAGGAGACCGCGCCGAGCTCCAGGGATTCGCGCGAGAGCTTCAGCGACGCGGCCCGGGGAGCCAGCCCCTGGAGCTCCGGCACGCGGAGCTCTCTCGCCCCGAGCGAGAGGACGACCCGGACCGTCTGCGCGGGCTTGGCGAGCGAGCCGCCCTCGGGCTGCTGGAGCAGGATCCGGCCCTTCGCGACTCGATCGTCGTATCGCGCGCGGCCGCTCTGCTCCTCGAGCTGGAGCCCCACGGCGCGGGCGGCGCGCGCGGCATCCTCCGGGGTCTTTCCGGTGAGATCGGGAACCGTGACGGAACGTCCCACGATCGCCCGCTGGAAGCCGAACCACACCGCACCGACGAAAACGGTCAGGAGAAGAGCGCCGTAAATCAGGCGAAAGAGAAACCGGGTCACAGCGGGAAGGTAACACGGGATGGTACTCTCAAAGGGCGCCGGAAACGGCGGCCGAACGAGCCGCGACGGAGGCGCCCAGGGGGTTGCCACTCAGTGTCTTCCAAGCGGGATGCGGATTCCGAGCAGCCGGCCTGGTTCGCCGACCGGCGTTTCCGAAAAGCCGACCTGCACTGCCACTCGGTCTATTCGACCTTCAAGTACTTCCGCATCGCCAATACGCGCGACTCCTACAACCGCCCCGAGGAGGTCTATCGCCTCGCCAAGGAACGCGGGATGGACTTCGTCACGATCACCGACCACGACTCGATCGACGGCTGCCTGGCGCTGCTCGACCGCAATCCGGACCTCGAGGACTTCTTCATCTCCGAGGAAGTCGAGACGTGGTTTCCGGAGACGCGCCAGCGCATCCACGTCAACGTCTTCGACATCGACGAAGCCCAGCACGCCGAGATCCAGCGGAGGCGCCGCAACATCTACGACCTGCACGAGTACCTGCGCGCCGAGAACATCATCGCCTCGGCCAACCACATGTTCCAGAACTACCGGATGCGCAACTCTCCGCGGCGCTACTTCGAGGAGATGCTGCGGATGTTCGACGTCTTCGAGGTCAAGAACGGCGCGATGACCTCGCACCACAACCGGCTCGTCGAAGACCTCATGGCCGTCGTCCGGGAGAAGCGGGGCGCCGTCTCGCTCGTCGCCGGCTCCGATGCGCACACGCTCGCGCCGCTGGCGCGGGTCTATACCGTCGCCGAGGCGCAGACCGTGCCCGAGTTCCTGGAAAAGGTGCGCACCGGCGCCTGCTTCGTCTGGGGCGTCGAGATGGGCTTCCGGATGCTCCTGTCCGACGTCTACCGAATGGTCTTCAAGTACTACGGCAGCGTCCTCGACTGGAAGAATCCCGAGTTCTCCGGCGCGGAGAAGGCCCGCCACCTGGCCCTGGCCGCGGTGGGCGTGCCGTTTTCGGCCGCCGGCGTGCCGCTGGCCGTCACGACGCTGAACTACCTGAAGCAGATCTTCGTGACGAAGACCGTGGGCCAGGAGCTGCTCGAGCACTGGGAAGGACGAGAAGAGCCGAGCTAATCGGTAGAATCGGTCCGCTTGTCCCCCCGTTCGACCGGGCCCGCCGCCTCCGTCCTCGCGCCGCTTCTCGGCGCCGCCGTCCTCACCGCCCAGGTTCTCTGGGCGCTGCCGTGGAGGAGCGGATCGCTGAAGCCCGCCACGCCGTTCGAGCGCACGCCCGCGCGTTCGCTCGCGCCGGGCTACCTCCTGCTTCGCCGCGCCGCCTCCTCGATTCCGAACGGGGCGTCCTTCGTCGTGCAAACCAATCCGCCCGATGCCACGCTCGAGACCTGGTACCACCGCTTCGGCGTCGCGCTGCTTCCCGGCCGGCGCGCGCTGCCGGCGGCCACGTTTCGCGGTTTCCTGCCGCCCGCCTCCTGGAGCGGCGCCGACTATCTCGTCGTCGTCGGTCCGGAGCCGGGCGCCCCGGCCGGCGTCCTCGTGCTGCGGAGCGCCGAGGGAACCGTCTGGCGGCGGGGCGTCTCGCGATGAGTGTGCTCGCATGGCTCGGAACGCTCGCCGGGATGAGCGTGGTCGGGGCGCCGATCCTCGCTCGGCGGCCATTCCGCCGGTTTTCGCCGGCCGTCCGCGCGGTCCTCGCCGGCGGCGCCGGCGCCTCGCTCGTGAGCTTCGTCATGACGCTCTTCGCCCTGGCCGGGCTGCGCTGGAGCGTCGTGCCGGTGCTGACAGGGTCGGCCTTGGTCGCGGCGGCGCTCTCGGTCCTCGCGCGCGGCCGCCCGGGGGCGCCGGAAGACAACGGTTCGCCGGGCGGCGGCATCGCCGCCGTGGCCGCGATCCTGTCCGCGCTGTGCGTTCTCGGCGCGCTCGCCGTGACGCTCTCCGGCGCGGCGACCTCCATCGATCTCTATCTCTTCTGGGGACCGAAGGCCCAGCAGTTCGCCCTCGCGCGCGGCGTGGACGAAGCATTCCTGCGCGACCCGATCCACGGGTACATGCACGCGTACTACCCGCCCCTCGTCGCCCACGCCGGAGCCCTGGCCTCGATCGCCGCGGGGGGATTCTCCTGGACCGGCGCCATCCTGACCTTCCCGTTGTTGCTTGCCGCGCTCGCCGCCGCGCTGCCCGGAATCCTTCGAGGAGCCGCGACGCGAGACCGGTCGGCCGCCGCTTCGGCGCTCGCCGTGGCGACGATCGCCGTGCTCGGCATCCGGACCCTCATGGCCGGCAACGGAGACCTGCCGCTGCTCTTCTTCGAGACCCTCGCCATGGCCCTGCTGCTACGGCGCGACGCCGAGGAGCCCGCGCTGCTCGGGCTGGCCGGACTTCTGCTCGGCGGCGCGGCCGCGACGAAGGTCGAAGGACTCGTCTTCGCCGTGGCGGCGGCGGTCCTCTTCGGCGCGCAGCGCCGGCGTTCGCCCCGGGAGTGGCTCCGCGTGTCCTCGTATCTGCTGCTGCCGTCCCTCGCGGCGCTCGGCGCCTGGTTCGCCTTCGGCGCGACGCGGCGGCTGTTCGCGGTCTACTCGGAGTACGGTCCGTTTTTCGCCGTGCACCCCGCGAACCTCTTCGCCATCGCGCGCGGGATTCCGGCCGCGCTCGGCCGGGCCGGACGAGGACTCCCGTACGCGATTCCACTCCTCTGTCTGATCGCGTCGGGTCGGATCGGCCGGCGCGCGTGGATGACGCTCGGCACGGCGGCCGCGTTGGTCGCCTTTCTCGTGTTCGCCTACTCGCACCTTTCCGAGGATCCCGGTTTGTGGATCGCCTGGTCGGCGCCGCGGGTGCTCGCTCCCCTTCCCGTTCTGTTCTCCCTCTCGGTGAGCGTGAGCGAGGCCGAGTCCGGCCCTCGCCGGCGGACCCGAGTGCGTCTCTGGCTCGTGGCGGCGGCGCTGCTCTGCGCGTTTCCGCTCGGCATGCGTCTCTCGCGGCCTCTCGCCGGACAACTGCGGCTGCCCGCGACTCCGATCGATGAGACGGCCCGGGATCGCGCCCGACAGTGGATGTTTCTGGATTCCTGCGCCCCATGGCTGCCGCCCCATGCGTCCTTCACGATCGTGGCAAAGGACCCGGACGAAGAAATGTCTCTCTTCATGATGGCCTTTGGACGCTATCCCGGGACGTATCCGATGCCCCACACCTATTACCGCCAGCCGCAGCCGGACGACGCCGCAAAGGCGCGCTACGTTCTCCGCTACGGTCTTCCCGATCCGGTCGAGCCCGGGTTACGCCTCGTCGCGCGGGTGGACGGAGGCGCCGTTTACGAGCGGACGCCGCCGCCGTGACGGCCTTCCGCTTTCTGGCAGCGTGGCTGGCGGTGCCCCTCCTGGGCTTCGGCGCGGCCTTTCATCCCTCGGTCCGCGGCGCCGGCCTGGGAGCGCGCGCCGGCGCGGCGCTCGGCTTCGGCGCCGTCTTCCTCACGGCGACGGCGATGCTGTTGACGCTCGGCGGAGTGGCGTGGAGCGTGCCCGCGCTGGCCGCCCCTCCGGTCGCGTTGTCTCTGCTCCTCGGACTTCTCTGGTCGCGGCGCGAAGCGGCGTTGGAGCCCGTCGAACCCCCTTCGCGCGCCGCGGGATGGGCGTCCGCGGCAATCGCGGGAACGTCGCTCCTGCTGCTCGGATGGACTCTGGTCACGGGCGGCGCGACCTCGGTCGATTTTCTCTACTTCTGGGGCGCCAAGGCTGCCCGCTTCGCCGACTCGAGGTCCCTGAGCCCGGAGCTGCTGCGCTACCGGTTTTTCTTCCACGCGGTTCCGGACTACCCGCCGCTCGTCCCGGTCGTCCAGGCCTGGGAAGCCCTGGCGGCAGGCAAACTCTCGTGGCGGGCCGCTCCGGCGACCTCGCTCTTCTGGCTCGCCGCCGCGGTGCCGCTCCTGTACCGTCTCCTGCGGCGGCGCCTCGACGCCGATGAGGCGGCGGGGGTGGTCGCGTTCTGGACCGCGGCCCTCGCGGCATCTCTGGCCTTCTCGATCTCCGGCGGGAACGCCGAAGCGCCCCTGATCTTCTTCGAGACGATCGCGGTCGCGGCCCTCCTCGTCGAGAGGGAGGATGACGAAGGTCGCCTGCTTCCCGCAATGATGCTCGCGGGCGCAGTGCTCACGAAAGTCGAGGGTACGGTCGCCGCCGCCGTGATCGTCGCCGGAGCGGCGGCGCGGGACGTGCTCGAAGGCCGAGCCCGCCCGGGGGCGCGCACGGCCCGGCTGATGGCGCCGGCCGCGGCCGCCCTCGCCGGCTGGTTTCTCTTCCAATGGCGCATGGGCCTCCCGGTCGGCTACCGATCTCACGGCGCCGGGGCCTTTGCGCTGCGCATGGGAGCGCTGCCGACGATCGTCGGCGGCGAGCTGAAGAACCTCAGTGCGGGCACGGCATATGTCGCGTGGGTGGTGCCGCTGGCGTTCCTCGCGGTTTCGCGGCCCTCGTGGCGCCGCCTGCTGCCCGCTCTGGCCCTGACCGTCGGACTACTCGGCTTCCTCGTCTTCGACTACATGCACGATGCCGGCGATCCCACGGAGCGAATCGGCTGGACGACGCCGCGCGTGTCGCAGCCGGCGCTCTCGGCCTGGATCCTCGCCGGGGGCCTGGCCGCCTTCGGCGCCGCCGGGCGGCGTGCCTCTACCGGCGCGCCTCCGCCGGAATGACGGAGGATCGCGGCGGCGCATCGAACGTGAGCTCGCCCAGCCGCTGAGCTCCGAAGATCGCCATGAGCAGGGCGAGGCCCGCACGCGCGCGAACTTCTCTCGGCAATGCCGCGCACACAACGAGCGCCGCCGCGGCGGGCAGAGCCTCGACGAGCACGGCCGGTCCCGGATTTGACGCGCCCAGAACCGCGAGCGCGAGGACCCCGGCCGCGCCAAGACCGAAGGCGAAGCCCGCCTCCCCGTCCCAAAGACGCTGAGCGCCGATCGCCGCGAGCACGGCGATCACGAACGCCTCGAGGGCGGAGGTCCCGGCGGCGGCGGCGGTCCCGGCCCGCCAGCGGGCGAGAACGCAAACCAGCGCGAGAACGAGGAAAGGCCAGCGACGCTTCTCGCGCGAGAACGCGCCCGCCACGGCGAAGGGAATGAGGCACGAGGACCCGATCCCGGAAAGACCGGCCGGGCTCGACCCCGGGGCGAGCAGCGGCTGGGAGAAAGCCCAGGCGGCGGCGCCGAGACCGGCGGGCAGGGGCGCGCAGGAGAGATGCCGGCAGAGCAGGTAGACGCCCGCGGCGGCCAGGATCATGCCGAGGACCCCCGCGGCCACGTTGCCCATCCACCTCTCTTACGAAGGTCGCGGCGACGTCGTCGGGCTCAGGGGGGCGCATGGCGCGCCCGGAGCGCGAGGATGGCCGCGAGGGCGAGGCCGGCGAAGAATCCGGCTTCACCGATCGGCCAGGATCGCGGCCGATATTCGAGACGCACCGTGCGCGTGCCCGGCTCGGACCAGAATCCGACGAAGGCGTGGTTGACCGTGATCGTCGGAATCGGCTCCCCGCCGGAAGCGGCGACCCATCCCGGCCAGTCGGGAATCGAGGTGACGACCAGCGCGCGGGACGCCGCCGCGACCGACACGACGAGGTCGGGTCCGGTCTCGCGGACTCGCAAGGCGGCCTCGCCGTTTCGCCGCGGCGCTCCGTCGTCGCCGTCGAGGATCGCCGTTTCCCCGAAGTCGGCAACCGATGACATGGCCGAGATCGGATCGCGCGCCGTCCGGAGCGTCCGCGGCACGAATGCCCGGGCCAGCGCCCGAGGGTTCGCGAAGACGGCGAGCTCCGGTCCGCGAGCCTGCTCGAGCCAGCCCGCCGGTACGGGTTCATCGGGCGAGCCCAGTGCGTAGCGCGCGTTCAGGAAGCGCAGCAGCGGAGCCGAGAGGTCGTCCACGCGGTTGAACGAGGCTGGCTGCGCCTTCGACCAGAGCGCCAGAGTGTCGGCGAAACGGTCGAGGATCACGGATTCGTAGCCCCTCACGTCCTCGATCCGGTAGAGCGCCGCCGCGTTGGGACGGAACACGTCCGCCGTGGCGACGATTCGCGCCGGCTCGCTTCCGAGAGGCAGGGCGCCGAGCGTGGGCAGCGATGGCGCGAGTGCGCTCGCGGGAAGCGTGGGATAGACGCCGCGCATCTCGAGGAACCTCTGCACGACCAGCAACGCGAGCGCGGCGTTCGCCACGGCCGCGGGCCGCCGACGCGACGCCGCCGCGGCGAGCGCGAGAAGCGCCAGCGGCAGGATCTCCGCGAGTGACTCCCCTCGGACGAACGCGGGCTCCAGGCCTCGCGAGGCGAACACCGGGCGCGCCACCGCGACGAGGCCGGCCAGAAGCACGGCGGCGGCCGCCGACGCGATCGCCAGCCGGCGCCCCGCTCCGGGCTCGGCCAGGGCCTCGGTTCCCAGCGCGGCCAGGCCGGCCAGGCCGAACCCGGCGAGAAACACGAGCCGATAGTTCAGGGCGAGCGCAAACCCGGGCACGCGCGAGGTCAGGTCCATGACGCCCGGCGCGCTGGCTCCGTACGCGAGGCCGGCGAGATAGAAGGCGAGAAACATCATTCGTCCGCGGCGGGGGCGCGCGGCGCCGAAGGAGAGGGCGGCGAGCGGAAAGAGAACGGCCCCGGCATACCCGAGAGGCATGCCCGAGCCGTCGTCGCGGTCCTCGACCCGGCTTCGGCCGTAGATTCCATGCGCGAACGGCAGGACGTCCGGCAGGAGGCGGGCCGCGGACTCGCGAAGCGCCACCGACTGGCGCGCGGCGCCGCTTTCGAGCGACCGTTGCCTCGCCCGATATTCCGCCGTGTGCGGGAGCACCTCGAGCAGCGGGAAGAGCTGGGGTCCGCAGAGGAGCAATGCCAGTAGGCCGGCCCCGACGGCGCCTCCGATCGCCCGGGCGGCGGTGCGCGGGCGTCCGGCGAGCTCCCACAGGAAATACGCCGCGCCGGCCGCCGACGAGTGAAAGAACGACTCCGGATGTCCGCCGAAGAGCGACAGGCACAGCGCCGCCACCGTCAGGGCGAGGCCTCCGCGGCCGGGCTCCCGCGCGAGGCGCCTCAACCCGAGGACGAGCAACGGAAAGGCGGCCGTCGACGGGCCGACGCTCCAGCCGTTCCAGAAGAGGAGGTAGGTCGAGAAGCCCCAGGCCGCCGCGCCCACGAGCGCCGCCGGCTCGCCGAGGTCGTGGTCCCGGAAGAAGACGAATGCCGAGAGCAGCGCGAGAAAGAGCGTGAACGTACACGAGAAGGTCCAGGACAGGGCGAGCGGAAGCCAAAGACCGAGGGCCGTCGACGGGTGAAAGACGCCGGCCTGCGCGGCCCCGAGCAGGGGCGTGCCGCCGAGGACGTAGCGGTTCCAGAGAGGGGCGCGTCCGTTCGCGACCGCCTCGCGCACCGCGGCCCTCCAGGGCAGGTTCGCGAACGCGAGGTCCGAGAGGATTGGATTGCGCGGCGCGCCGACGGTCGGGGCCTCGGCGAGCCGTTTCCAGGGATCGCCGGCGAAATACAGGTCGGCCGGACCGTAGAGCTGACCCGTCAGGACGGCGCGGCCCGTGAAGACGAGCGGGAGAAGCGCGATCAGGAGACCCGCGGCCCGCGAAAAGGTCGCCGCGTACCGCCGTGCGAGCCACAACGCCGCGCCCGCCGAGGCCGCGTACGTCAGCCACAGCCCGATCAGAGCCATCGTTTGCCGGGCATCTCTCCGCCGATTCTAGCGGGAGCCGTGAATGCAGTCCCGATGGAGGAAGCGGGGGCGAGGGGTAAGAAAGTGGCTCGTCACGCCGAACTCTTCAAATGGCTCGCGGCGTGAGAAGTCTCCCGAGCGATCACATTCAAGCGTGCCCCGCCGGGAGAGGGTGTAAGACGGCTCGACTAGACGCGATCTTCCACCAGCTCGCGGCGTGAGAAGTCACCCGAGCGGCGCGAGGGTGGAGGCTCACACCGCGGGAGCCGCAGCGCAGTGAGGGGCCAGCCGGGCGGTCGAGCGCCTTTGCGCGAGCCGCCCGGCGGTGCGCCGCGCGGCGCTACGCGCCGCCGCGACGCAGGCCCCGAACGAAGCGGAGGCGACGGCCTAGAACGGCCACCAGTTCGACGGGATGTTCTTCGCGAGATCGTTGTAGAGCACGACGGCGAGCAGGGCGAGGATCATCACGAAGCCGACCTGGAGAATGCGCTCCTTGACGCGGAGCGAAAAGTCGCGACGGGCCACGCTCTCGACGCCGAGCAGGAAGAGGTGTCCGCCGTCGAGCACGGGTATGGGCAGAAGGTTGAAGATGCCGAGCTGGAGCGAGATCGCCGCCATCAGCGCGACCAGCGGTATTGCGCCCTCGCGCGCGGCTTCGCCCGAAAACTTGGCGATGTCGAGCGGCCCGGACATGGATTTCATGCTCGCCCGCCCCCGGAAGAGGCGTCCGAGGATCGAAAGCGTCATCGTGAAATCCGTCTCGACCCGCCTCCACCCTTCGACGAAGGCCTGCCTGACCGGAAAACGCTCGAGGACCTCGGGGAGATCGGCGCCGACCTGGACCCCGACCTTCCACGAGCCGTCGGGGTCGTGGCGCGGCTTGACCATCGTCGTGGCAACGCGGCCGCCGCGCGAGTACTCGACCGCGAACGGGCCCGGAGCCGCTCCCGTCACGGCCGCGACGAAGCTCGTGAAGATCTGGTCCGGCGCGCCCTGGATCGGGTGACCGGCCACCGAGAGAATCACGTCGCCCGCCTTCAGGCCGGCCGCCTGCGCGGGAGACCCCGAGACGACGGAGCCCACGCGCGGCCGCACGCTCGTGCCGAAATCGGGCAGGAGGCCGACGTAGCCGAGGTCGTACTTCGTGTTCGGCCGCGGGACGACCTGCAGCGAGATCTTCTGCCCGCCGCGATCCACCCCGACGTCCAGCTTCTCGCGGGCGCTCATGCCGAAGATGAAGAGAACGTCGCGCCAGCGCGGCGTCTCCGTGCCGTTGATGGTTCGGACCCGGTCGCCGGGGAGGAATCCGGCCGAGGCTCCCGGAGAGTCCGGTTCGACGATCTTGATGACGGGAGGCTCGAGCTCGTACGCGGGCACTTTCACGCCGACGACGAAGACCGCCGTGTGAAGGAGGATCGCCAGGACGACGTTCATTCCCGGACCGGCCAGGAGAACGATGCTGCGCTGCCACCGTTTCCCGACTGGCGGAGCCTCCTGCGAAGTGCCCTCGGCGAGGGTCGACTCGTCGGGGCCGAGGCCGACGACGCGGACGTAGCCGCCGAGAGGAATGGCGGACACGCGGTAGTCGGTCCCCCGAAAGGTCTTGCCGAACAGGCGCTTGCCGAATCCGACCGAGAACACCTCGACCGGGAATCGGAAGAACTTGGCGACGGCGAAGTGACCGAACTCGTGGGCGACGACCAGGACCGACAGGACGACGATGAGTGCGAGCGTGTTGCTGAGGATCGTCAACGAGGACTCCTTCGGGCGAAGATTTAGCGGGCGGCGACCGGCGCCGCGCGGCGGCGCACGAGCGCCGAGGCCGTCTCGCGGGCCGCGCGATCGACGTCCTCCGCCTCCTCGAGGCTTCCGGGAGCGGGCTTTCGGCCGGTCGTTTCCATGGTTCCGGACACGACGCTAACGATGTCGGGGAACGAAATCTTCCCCTCCAGGAAGGCGGCCACGGCGATCTCGTTCGAGGCGTTCAGGACGGCCGGCATGGCGCCGGCCGCAGCCAGGGCCTGCCGCGCGAGGCCGATCGCCGGGTAGCGGCGCGGATCGAGCTCGAAGAAATCGAGCCGCGACAGCGCGACGAGATCCAGCCGCCCGAACGCATTGGGGAGCCGCTCGGGATAGGAGAGCGCGTAGACGATCGGGAACTTCATGTCGTTTCTCGCGAGCTGCGCGACGAGCGAACCGTCCACGAACTCGACGAAGGAATGGATCAGCGACTGCGGATGGATCACGGCGTCGATCCGTTCGCCGGGCAGCCCGAAGAGGAAGTGAGCCTCGATGACCTCGAGGCCCTTGTTCATCATGGTGGCCGAGTCGATCGTGATCTTCGGACCCATCTTCCAGGTCGGATGCGCGAGCGCGTCGTCTACCGTGATCGCGTCGAACGTGTCGAGCCGCCGTTCGCGAAACGGCCCGCCCGATGCCGTCAGGACGATGCGCTGCACTTCGCCCGCGCGGCCCGATCGCAGGGCCTGGTGGATCGCGCTGTGCTCGGAGTCGACCGGCACGAGCTCGGCGCCGCTGCGTTTCGCCTCCGCCAGGATCAACTCGCCGGCGACGACGAGCGGCTCCTTGTTGGCGAGCGCGAGCCGCTTGCCGGCGCTGACGGCGGCATGGGCGGACTTCAGCCCCAGGGCGCCGACCAGGCCTCCGACGACCGTGTCGACGTCGGGATGGCGGGCGGCTTCGTCGAGGCCTTCCCGCCCGGACACGATCCGGCAGCCGAGTCCGGCCGGCAGCAGGCGCTCGAGCCTCGAGACGTCCTCCGGGCGGTCGATCGCGATCAGCCGCGGTCGGAACCGGACCGCCTGCTCGGCGAGCTTCTCGATCGAGCGCCCGGCCGCGAGGGCGACGACCCGGAAGCGGTCCGGCATCGCGGCCGCGACGTCCAGGGCCGAGCAGCCGATCGAGCCGGTCGACCCGAGGATCGAGAGGGATTTCATGCGCAGCGCAACATTATATTGGGGCCATCCCGCCGGGGGGCCGAAACGCCCGGCCGGTCTGTCTCGACGCCCTAACCCCAGGCCAGGAATGCGGCGACCACCGGGCCGGCAAAGAGCAGGGAGTCGACCCGATCGAAGAAGCCGCCGTGGCCCGGCAGAAATACTCCGGAATCTTTCACGCCCGCTCCCCGCTTCCAGAGGGACTCGACCAGGTCGCCGATCTGGCCCGCGCTGGAGGCGAGCGCGCCCGCGAGGGCTCCGTGCCAGGGCCCGAGGTCCGGCACGAACCACCAGGTCCCGGCCGCGGCTCCGAAGACCGTGGCCGCGGCGAGGCCGGCGATCGAGCCCTCCCAGGTCTTCTTCGGCGAGACGACGGGCGCCAGGGGATGCGTCCCGAACCTCCGCCCGCAGTAATAGGCCGCCGAGTCGCAGACCCACACGAGCAGGAGCAGGAACAGCACCGCGCGGGGCGACTGGCTGCGCAGGTAACAGAGGCTCGTCGCGGGCAGGGCGATCGAGACGACCCCGAACACGGTCGAGGCCGCGCCCGAGAGTGCGAGCGCCGGAGGCACGCGCGCGAGCAACGGCGCAGCCGCGGCCAGTCCGATTCCGAGAAGCGCGAGCCCGTACCAGCCGCCGGGCCGCTGGTGCTCGACGACCTCGACGACCGCGCCGGAAAGCGTGAGAAAGCGCAGCGGCCCCCAGAGGATGGCGGCGGCGCCGAGGACGAGCCCGCCGTAGACGATGCCGAGCGTCCTGGCGACGGGATGGCCGGCCTTTTCGGCCATCCGATAGAACTCCCAGAGCGCGCCGAGGGCGACGACAGCCACGAGCGCGTTGAACACGAGCGCGGGAGCCAGGAAGAGCGCCGCGAGAACGATCGGAATCGCGACCGCCGCCGCGAGCTCGCGCGTGCCTAGCGCCACGCGAAGGCTCGAGCCCCGTCGGCGGACATCAGCCCTGAGCCTCGGCCTTGCCGTCGGCGGGGCGCCCCTCGTTGATGACGCCGCCGTAGCGGCGCTCCCGCTTCTGGAAGTCGAGGATGGCCTCGAAGAGATGCCGCTTGCGGAAGTCGGGCCAGAGCGTCGGAGTGACCCAGATCTCGCTGTACGCAATCTGCCACAGAAGGAAGTTCGAGACCCGCATCTCGCCGCTCGTGCGGATCAGCAGATCCGGATCCGGCGTTCCGGCCGTCCCCAGGCGCGAGCCCAGCGTCTCCTCGTCGATCTGCTCGGGCGTCAGCCGTCCGGAGACCACGTCGTTGGCGAGCGAGCGGCAGGCATCCACGATCTCGGTCCGTCCCCCGTAGTTCAGGGCGATGTTGAAGGTCATGCCGCGGCACGAGGACGTCGCGGCGAGGCCCTGGGCCAGCGCCTTCTGGACGGATGGATCGAGCTCGTTCATGCGGCCCACGACGCGGAAGCGAATGTCGTTCTTCAGGAGGTTGCTGAGCTCCTTGGCGAGAAACTCCTTCAGGAGCGACATGAGCGTCACGATCTCGAAGCGCGGGCGCTTCCAATTCTCGACCGAGAAGGCGTACAGCGTGAGCGCGTCGAGCTCGAGGCGAGCGCAGGTCTCGACGGCTTCCCGCACCGACGCGATGCCGGCGCGATGCCCCTCGACGCGCGGGGAGCCCCGTTGCTTCGCCCAGCGGCCGTTGCCGTCCATGATGATCGCGATGTGCCGCGGCAGCTTCGCGAGGTCGATCTCGTCGAGCAGCTGCCGCTCGAGGGAGCCCGAGGCCGCCAGAATGTCCGGATCGATCACAGGGGGATTTTAACGCGCCCCCGGAGGGGCTCCGTAGAAGACCCGTTCGAGCGTCAGGCCTCGGGCGGGGGCCTTCGGCGAGAGGAGGCGGCGATCGCCGGTCGAGAGAAGGAGGTCGGCGCGGTCGGCCGGGACGCGGCCGCGGGCGACGTCGGCGAGCACGCCGCTGATCGACCGCACCATCCCGCGCAGGAACCCGTCGCCGCGAAAGAGGGCCGTCAGCTCGGGGCCTTCCTCCTCGATCGTGATCGAGTGGAGCGTCCGGACGGTCGGCTCGGACGCCGCGGTCTCGACGGCGAAGATCCGAAAATCGCGCTGACCGGTCATGGCGCTGGCGGCGCGCCGCATCCGCGAGGCGTCCGCCCTCGGCGAGATCGGGGCGACGAACGGCGCGTCCCGGGGCGCCACGACGGCCGCGCGGCTCCAGCGATACCGATACTCCTTCCACGAAGCGTCGAAGCGCGCATGGAATCCGGGAGCCGCTTCGCCGACCTCGAGGATCCGGACGTCGGCGGGAAGCCGGTGGTTCACGGCGTCGCGAACCACCCGCGGATCGCGCCGCCGCGGCAGCTCGAAATGAACGACCTGCCCGTCGGCATGGACGCCCGCGTCCGTGCGGCTCGCGCCCTCGACGCGCACGGCCTCCCGGGCGAGAGCGGCGAGCGCGGTCTGCAGCGCCGCCTGCACGGTTCGCGGCGAGTTCTTCTGGACCTGCCAGCCGTGGAACTCCGTTCCCACGTAGGAAACCACGGCGCGATAGCGAACGGGCGTGCTCAAGGGCGGCCTCGCCGGGGACGGCGGCCGCCCGGCGCCGGCGGCGAACCGGATAGACTCGGCATCCCGATGCGCATCGACGTGGGAGTCTACGCCGTCGATCGCGGGATCGAGGCCGCGGAGGCTCGACCGTGACGCTCCCGGGAACCCTCGAGTCGCGCGATCCCGTCTGCGGCATGACGGTCGAGCCGGAGCACGCCGCCGCGCGGCGCGTGGTCGGCGGCCGCCGCATTCTCTTCTGCGCGGAAGGATGCGCGAGAGCGTTCGATGCGAGCCCGGACCGATTTCTCCGCCCCGAAACGGCCTCCCCGCCTCCACCGTCCCTCCCGGTCCTGGGGAGCGAGGCTCCGGCCCCCATTTCCGGGGAAAGCCTGTCGCTGTCTCTCGAGGGCATGCACTGCGCGTCCTGCGTCACGACGATCGAGAGAGCGCTCGAGGCCGTGCCGGGAGTCTCCCGGGCCTCGGTCAACCTCGGAACGGCGCGCGCCCACGTGAGCGGCGCCGGGCTCGACGCCGGGAGACTCGTCGCCGCGGTCCGCGAGAGCGGCTACGATGCCCGGCTGTCCCGGCAGGTCGAACCCGAAGAGGAGAGCCGGCGCGCGCGCCGGGAGACGCGCGGCCTTCTCACGCGGACCGTCGTCGCGGCCGTGCTGACGGCTCCGGCCGTCGTCATCTCGATGGCCCACCTGGCGTTCCCGGCGCGCAACCTCGCGCTGCTCGGGCTCACGCTTCCCGTCTATCTGTGGGCGGGAGCGCCGTTTCTCTCCGGCGCCGCCCGGACCCTCCGGAATCGAACCGCGAACATGGACACGCTCATCGCGCTCGGCACGACGGCGGCGCTCGGCCTCTCCATCGCCGCCACCTTCTTCCCGGAAACGATGGCTCCCGCGGGACGGGGTCCGATGGGTCCGATCTACTACGAGGCGGTCGGCGTGATTCTGACGCTCGTGCTCCTCGGCCGCTACTTCGAAACCCGGGCGCGGGGCCGCGCGTCGGCCGCCGTGCGCCAGCTGCTCGACCTGGCTCCGCGGAAGGCTCGCCGGCTTCGGGACGGCGCCGAATCCGAGGTGGCCCTGGCCGAGGTGCGGGTCGGCGACCGGCTGCGGGTCAAGCCCGGGGACGCCGTGCCCGTGGACGGCATCGTCCGGGCGGGACGCTCCGCGCTCGACGAATCCATGGTGACGGGCGAATCGCTGCCGGTCGAGAAGAGCGAAGGAGACCGGGTCATCGGCGGCACCCTGAACGGCGAGGGCGCGTTCGAAATGGAAGCGACCGCCGTCGGCGAGCGGACCGCGCTCGCTCAGATCGCGCGCCTGGTCGAAGAGGCCCAGGCCTCGAAGCCTCCGATCCAGAGGCTCGCGGACCGGATCTCCGGGATCTTCGTGCCGGTCGTGCTCGGGATCGGCATCGTCGCATGGGTCCTCTGGTACGTGGCCGGCCCGGAGCCCCGGGCGCTGTACGCGACGGTGGCGCTCGCATCGGTCCTCGTCATCGCGTGCCCGTGCGCGCTCGGCCTCGCGACGCCGACCGCCATCCTCGTCGGCACGAGCCGCGGCGCGCGCTCGGGGATCCTCTTCCGCAACGCCGAAGCCATCGAGCAGTCGCGGCGGGTGACCCTCGTCCTCCTCGACAAGACCGGCACGCTGACGGAGGGCAAGCCCCGTCTGGCCGACCGGGTTCACGTCGCGGGCGTTCCGGACTCCGAGCTCCTCGGCCTCGCGGCCGCTCTCGAGGAGAGCTCCGGCCACCCGCTCGCGCGCGCCGTCGTGACCGCCGCACGGGAGAAAGGGATCGCGCTTCCGCCGGTCGAACGATTCGCGTCGCGCACGGGCTTCGGCGTGACCGGGACCGTCGGCGGCCGGCGCGTCGTGGTCGGCAACGCGCGCCTCTTCGGCGACGAAGGCATCGGCATCTCCGCCGTGCGCGAGGACCTCGATCGGTTCGCGGCCGAGGGCAAGACTCCCCTGCTCGTCGGCGCGGACGGACGGCTGCTCGGCGTCCTCGCCGTGGCCGATCCGGACAAGCCGTCGTCGCGGGAAGCGGTCCGCCGTCTCCGCGCGATGGGCCTGAAGACCGTCATGCTGACGGGCGACCGGGAGGACACGGCGAGAGCCGTCGCCCGCCGGGTCGGCATCGAGGAGGTGTTCGCCGAGGTGCTCGCACCGGAGAAGGCGAGCCGGGTCGAAGAGCTCCAGGCGCGCGGCGAGATCGTCGCGATGGTGGGCGACGGCGTCAACGACGCGCCGGCTCTGGCGCGGGCCGACCTCGGGATCGCCATTGGCGCCGGCGCCGACATCGCGATCGAAGCCTCCGACCTCACGCTCGTCGGCGGAGACCTCGAGGCGGTGCCGGAGGCGATCGCGCTGTCGCGGGCGACCCTCTCGACGATCCGGCAGAACCTCGCCTTCGCGTTTCTCTACAACGCTCTCGGCATCCCGATCGCCGCCGGCGCGCTGTATCCCCTCACGGGATGGATGCTGTCGCCGATGATCGCCTCCGCGGCGATGGCCGCCTCGTCCGTTTCCGTCGTCGGCAACAGCCTGCGCCTGGCGAAGAAAGCCCTTCGATGACCCCCGATCGGATCGCCGCGATCGCCGCCGGGATCGCGCTCCTCGCGTTCCTGGGCTGGTTCTTCTTCGGCCCGCGTCGGGCCGTGGCCGCGGAGTCGAGGATCACGATCGTCGTGGACGGAGGCTACTCTCCCGACCTGATCGTGACCCGCCGGGGCGCTCCCCTCACGCTCGTCTTCGATCGGCGCGACGAGGGACCCTGCACGGACGAGATCGTCCTGCCCGACTTTCGGATTCGAAGGCGGCTGCCCTCCGGCCAGAAGACCGCGATCACGGTCGTCCCGGAGACCGCCGGCGAATTCCCGTTCTCCTGCGGCATGAACATGCTCCACGGAACGATCCGCGTCGTCGCATGACGGAGCCCGTCCTGCGCGTCACCGAGATCTTTCGGTCGATCCAGGGAGAGTCGATGCGGGCGGGCTTTCCCTGCGCGTTCATCCGCCTGACCGGATGCAGCCTGCGCTGCGTCTGGTGCGACACCGCTTACGCGTTTCAAGGGGGCGACGATCTCGTTCTGGACGAGGCGGTCGCGCGCGTTCTCGCGCTGAAGACCGATCTGGTCGAGATCACCGGGGGCGAGCCGCTCGAGCAGGAGGCCGTCTATCCCCTGATTGAGCGCCTGCTCGACGCCGGAAAGACGGTCCTGGTCGAGACGGGAGGCCATGTTCCGCTCGATCGGGTCGACCCTCGCGCCGTGAAGATCGTGGACGTCAAGGCGCCGGGCAGCGGCATGCAGCCGGCCAACCGGCTCGAGAATCTCGACCTCCTTCAGCCCCACGACGAGCTGAAGTTCGTCATCGCCGACCGCCGCGACTTCGACTGGTCGCTCGCCCTGGTGCGCGAGCGGGGGCTCGATGCCGGGCGCGTCGTGACGTTTTCGCCCGCGTGGGGCTCGCTCCCCGCCGGCGAGCTCGCCGAGTGGGTTCGAGACTCTGCCCGGCCGATCCGGCTGGGACTGCAGCTCCACAAGATTCTCTGGGGCGACGTTCCGGGCCGATGACGGATCCGCCGGCGGATCCCCGGGCCCGTGGCGACGACGACGACGCGCGAAGAGCCGTCGTCCTGCTCTCCGGCGGCCTCGACTCGTCGACGTGTCTGCTGATCGCCCGCGAGCAGGGCTTCGCGCCCTACGCCCTCTCGTTCGACTACGGGCAGCGCCACGCCGTCGAGCTCGACGCGGCGCGAGCGATCGCATCGCGCTGCGGGGTCCGTGAGCACCGCGTCGTCCGCCTCGACTATCCCGACAAGGGAGCCTCGGCGCTGACCGATCCGGAGATCCCCGTTCCCCGGAACTCACTCGGCGCCGAGCCGATCCCCGCGACCTATGTGCCCGCGCGGAACACGCTCTTTCTTTCCCACGCGCTGGCGTGGGCGGAGGTGCTGGGCGCGCGGGCGATCTTCATCGGCGCCAATGCACTCGACTACTCGGGCTATCCCGACTGCCGCCCCGAGTTCCTCGAGGCCTTCGAGCGAGTGGCGAACCTCGGCACCCGAGCCGGTGTCGAAGGCAAGACACCCTTTCGAATCCATGCGCCGTTGCTGCGATCGACGAAGGCGGAGATCGTGGCGCGGGCGGCGGGCCTTGGACTCGATTTTGCTTCGACCGTGTCTTGCTATGGCCCCGGACCGGCCGGAGAGCCTTGCGGCGCCTGTGATGCCTGCCTGCTGCGGGAAAAGGGCTTCCGCGAGGCGGGCCTCATCGACCCCGCCCGCAACCGGAAGTAGGTAAATATTTGAGCCAAAAACACTAATATTTCTGGCTAGCTAACTTGACAGTAATACACTCATATACTAAGCTTCGGACTCCGGTCGACGACATCGCCGCTCGCAAGAACAGAACGTCGGTGCGACAGGAAGGAAGCCAATGCGATTCGATCAACTGACCATAAAGGCCCAGGAGGCGCTGCAGGAGGCCCAGCGGGACGCGCGCGCGCGCGGAAGCGCCGAGCTGACGGGAGATCAGCTCCTCTTCGCCCTGCTTCGGCAGGACGACAGCGTCGTCGTTCCGGTCCTCCAGAAGCTCGGCGTCGCGCCCGACAAGCTGGCCCGGGAGGTGGAAGCCGACCTGGAGCGTCAGCCCAAGGTCTCCGGCGCCTCGGCCGACGCGACGACGTCGCGGGACCTCTCGAAGGTCTTCGATCGCGCCTTCGAGGTCGCCCGCGAGTTCGGCGACGAGTACGTCTCGACCGAGCATTTCCTGCTGGCCCTCGCCGAATCCGGCGGAGACACTGCGAAGCGTCTCGCCCGGGCGGGGGTCAAGAAGGACGACCTCCTCAAGGCGCTCAAGGAAGTGCGCGGCTCCTCGCGCATCACCGACCCGAACCCCGAGGACAAGCTCCAGGCCTTGAAGCGCTACACCCGCGATCTCACCGACCTCGCCCGCCGCGGCAAGATCGACCCCGTGATCGGCCGCGACGAGGAGATCCGGCGCGTCGTCCAGGTCCTCTCGCGACGCACGAAGAACAACCCGGTCCTGATCGGCGAGCCGGGCGTCGGCAAGACCGCCATCGTCGAAGGCCTCGCCCGACGCATCCACATGGGCGACGTCCCCGAGGGATTGAAGAACAAGCGCGTCGTCTCGCTCGACCTCGGGGCCATGATCGCCGGCGCCAAGTACCGCGGAGAGTTCGAGGACCGCCTCAAGGCCGTCCTCAAGGAGATCGAGGAAGCCCAGGGCACGATCATTCTCTTCATCGACGAGCTCCACACGCTCGTCGGCGCCGGCGCCGCCGAGGGCGCCATGGACGCCTCGAACATGCTCAAGCCGGCCCTCGCCCGCGGCGAGCTCCGGGCGATCGGCGCGACGACCCTGAACGAGTATCAGAAATACATCGAGAAGGACGCCGCGCTCGAGCGGCGATTCCAGCCCGTCTATGTCGAGGAGCCGTCCGTCGACGACACGATCGCGATCCTTCGCGGGCTGCAGGAGCGCTACGAGATCCATCACGGCGTGCGGATCACCGACGGAGCGCTCGTCGCGGCCGCCCGGCTTTCGCAGCGCTACATCACGGATCGCTTCCTGCCGGACAAGGCCATCGACCTCGTGGACGAGGCGGCGGCGCGCCTGCGCACGGAGATCGACTCGATGCCCGCGGAGATCGACGCCGTCGAGCGGCGCATCATCTCGCTCGAGATCGAGAAACGCGCCCTTCAGAAGGAGAAGACGAAGGAAGCGAAGGCTCGGCTGGAGGAGATCGAGCGCCAGCTCTCGGAGTCGCGCGAGGAGTCCTCGGGCCTGAAGGCCAAGTGGTCGGCCGAGAAGTCGACGATCCAGAAGACTCGCGAGATCAAGGAGGCGATCGAGAAGGTCCGGCAGGATGCCGTCGAGGCCGAACGCCAGGGCGAGCTGCAGCGGGTCGCCGAGCTGCGCTACGGGCGTCTCCCGGCCCTCGACAAGGAGCTCGCGGCCGAAAACGCCCGCCTGGCGGACCTGCAGAAGGGCCAGCCGATGCTGCGCGAGGAGGTCACCGAGGAAGACATCGCCGCGGTCGTCTCCAAGTGGACGGGCGTGCCCGTCAACCGGATGATCGAGAGCGAGACGCAGAAGCTCCTCAAGATGGAGGATCGCCTCCATGCCCGCGTCATCGGGCAGGACGAAGCCGTCCACGCCATCGCGGACGCGGTGCGCCGCTCGCGCGCCGGCCTCTCCGATCCGAAGAAGCCGCTCGGCTCGTTTCTCTTCGTCGGACCCACCGGCGTCGGGAAGACCGAGCTCGCGCGGGCGCTGGCGGAGTTTCTCTTCGACGACGAGCACGCGATGGTGCGGCTCGACATGTCGGAATACATGGAGAAGCACGCCGTCGCGAGAATGATCGGCGCTCCCCCGGGCTATGTCGGCTACGAAGAGGGCGGACGCCTGACCGAGGCCGTGCGGCGCCGGCCTTACGCCGTCGTTCTCTTCGACGAGATCGAGAAGGCGCATCCGGACGTCTTCAACGTGCTGCTGCAGGTGCTCGACGACGGCCGGCTGACCGACGGCAAGGGCCGCGTCGTCTCGTTCAAGAACACCGTGATCATCATGACGTCGAACCTCGGCTCGGAGTGGATCGCCGAAGACTCGTCGCGCGACGAGGCCGAAATCCAGGCGAAGATCGAAGAGGAGCTGCGGCGCCACTTCCGGCCCGAGTTCTTCAATCGGATCGACGACGTCATCGTCTTCCATCGCCTGACCCGCGACGAGATCGAGAAGATCGTCGAGATCCAGCTGGAGGGCCTGGCCAAGACCGTGCTCGAGCGCGGGATCCTGCTGACCTGGACTCCCGCGGCGCGTCGCATGCTCGCCGGCCGGGGGTACGACCCGACCTTCGGCGCGCGGCCCCTCAAGCGGCTGATTCAGAAGCGGGTTTCGGACGTCCTGGCCGCAAAGCTGCTCGGGGGAGAGATCCGCGACGGCGACATGGCCGAGCTCGACGCCGGGTCGGACGGCGAGCTCGTGCTCGTCAAGAAGCCCATGACCGTGACCGTATGACCCATTTCACTTTTTGGAGGTAAGAACCATGAATCTGATGCGTTGGGAACCCTATCGAGAAATCGCCACCCTGCAGGACCGCCTGAACCGGGCGTTCGGCTCGGGCTTCGGAGGCCGCTCGGAGCGCGAGGACGAGATGAACCTCGCCGCCTGGGCGCCGCCGGTGGACATCGCCGAGGAAAAAGATCGGATCGTGATCACGGCGGAGCTGCCGGGATTCCAGGAGAACCAGATCGAGATCCAGAGCGAGAACGGCATGCTGACCCTGCGCGGCGAGCGCAAGTTCGAGAAGGAGCACGACGGCAAGAGCTACCACCGCGTGGAGCGCTCTTACGGCCAGTTCGTCCGGAGCTTCAGTCTCCCGAACAACGTGGACCGGGAGAAGATCAAGGCCGATTTCTCCAACGGCCTGCTTCGCGTCGAGCTCCCGAAACGAGAGGACGCCAAGCCCCGCACGATCAAGATCTCGGCCGCGGACGAGAAGAAGTCCGACACGATCGACGTGAAGTCCCGCTAGTCCCGGATTCCGCGAGGGCCGCTGCGCGGCCCGACCGGCGAGGGAGGGGAAGCCGCTGCGGCTCCTCTCCCCTTTTTTTTCGTTGCGGCGGAATGGCGAGAGAGCGGGATATGGTTCTCCCGATCGTGAAGGCTCGTTGGATGATTCCCGCGATTGTGCTCTCCGCTTCGGCCGCGGCCGCCCCGCTGTCCAACCGCCGCAGCGAGGTCGTGCTCGTCGTCGAAAAGGTCGCCCCGGCCGTCGTGAACATCTCCGCCGAGCAGACCCTGCGCCAGCGGCCTTCGATCTTCGACGACTTCTTCTTCGGCTTCGAGGGGCGCCCGCGGCAGCGGACCAGCCAGTCGCTCGGCTCGGGCTCCATCATCGACCCGAAGGGCATCATCGTGACGAACGATCACGTCGTCTCCGGCGCCTCCAAGATCACGGCGATGACGAAGTCGGGGCTCGAGCTCGAGTGCGACGTCGTCGGTTCGGATGCGGACAACGATCTGGCGGTCCTGCGGGTCCGCAAGCCGAGCGGGACCTTGCCCGCGCTGAAGCTCGGCTCGTCGTCGGACCTGATGATCGGCGAGACGGTCGTGGCGATCGGGAATCCATTCGGCCTCTCGAACACGGTCACCGCCGGCGTCGTCTCGGCCAAGGGCCGCAGCGTCCGCGGCGAGAACGGCCAGACCTACACGGACTTCATCCAGACCGACGCCTCGATCAACCCGGGGAACTCCGGCGGTCCGCTCGTCAACGTGGACGGGGAGATGGTCGGCGTCAACACCGCGATCATCGGCGGCGCGCAGGGCATCGGCTTCGCGATCCCGGCCGACCGGGCGCGCCGGATCGTGGACGACATCCTGAGGTTCGGCGAGGTGCGAGCGGTCTGGATCGGAGTGCGCGGCAAGACGCTCGTCACCGGCGAGGAGAACCGGCCGCGCGGCTTCCGCGTGCGGACCGTCTACCCCGGCTCGCCCGCGTCTCGCGCGGGGATCCGAGCGGGAGACCAGATCGTCTCGGCCGACGGCACGCCGATCGACTCGCAGGAGGCCTTCGAGACCGTCCTGTCGACCCGCGGCCCCGGCGTCCCCGTCAAGCTGGTCCTTCGCACCAAGCAGGCGGAGCGGACGGTCACGGTGCAGGGCGAGGCGCCTCCCTCGGGCATTGGCGTTCAGATCCTTCACGACGACATCGGCCTGACGCTCCACCGTTCCTCCGACGGCTACCGCATCACGGGCGTGCAACGCGACAGCCTCGCCGACCAGGCGGGCCTGAAGCCGGGCGACCAGCTGCTCACGATCAACGGCGTCGCCGTCCGCGGCGCCGAGGACGTCGACCACGTGCTGCAGCGCGACTTCAACAAGAGCAGCCTGCTGATGGAAATCGGCCGTGGGCGCTTCTCGTACTCGCTGACGTTTCCGATGGACTAGGTCCGGCGGGCGCGAGAGAGAAAGGCCCTCTCCCCGGGGGAGAGGGCCGATGAATTTCCTGGCTGGACGACTCAGGCCGCGGACTTGACGGGCGGGATCTTCCAGGTGCCGTCGAGAAGCGAGGGCGGCTTCTCCTTCGGCCAGTAGAGCCGTAACATCAGAATGAACTTGTCCTTCGGCGCCGGCAGCCAGTTGGCTTCCCTGCCCTTGCCCGGGTTCTCATTCTGAATGTACAGGTCGACCGAACCGTCCGGGTTCGTGACGAACTTGTTGCGCGAGGAGAGCGTGTAGCGGTTGAGGGGGTTGTCGACGAAGAAGTACTCCCCGTTGTACATCGTGAGCGACCAGAACCCGTCGACCGGCGGCATCTGACCCTTCTCGAAGTGCATGACGTACTTGTTCGCGCCGTCATACGGCTTGCCCGCGGCGTCGACCTCGGAAGTCGGATAGACGGCGTCCTGCGGGCGGTTCGCGCCCAGGCCGATGGCCGCGACGAGCGCGCGCTGCACGTAGTCCGTTCCGTAGGTGCCGGTCTTCGTCGTGAAGACCCAGCCGTTGGCATCGACCGAGTCTCCGGCGGCCGCGCCTTGCTTGAACCAGCCCATGATCTTGTCCTGCGCTGCCTTCGGCACCTCCGAGAGCCGGGCGCCCACGGCCGCCGACAGCTTCGCGGAGTCGAGATCCTTCCCCGGTTCGATGCCGATCGCCGCGAGTTTCCCCACCATGGGCGCATCGTCGGCCGTCGGCGGATTCGCTTTCATCAGTTCGGCGAGCGTCCGGAAGTACGCCGCCGCGTCGAGTCCGTTGACCAGGTCGCGGACCGGCTTCTTCATGTCGATCGACGCGTCGACCGACCCCGCGGCCGGCTCGTACGGCTTGCCCCAGGCGGAGAGCGGGGCGATCGAGACCTTGTCCTGCACTGCATGAACGGTCTTATAGTCCTCGGGCGTTCCGATGCAGTAGATCCGGCCGAGCAGCCAGACGATCGCCGTCGGCGACTTGTACTCCTTGACGCCCGCCGGCAGAGTCCCGGTCCAGCCGGGGCCGGTGATCGCGTAAGTCTGCGCGGCGGTTCCCGTCGTCCGCTTGCCTGGCACCTCGAAGACCGTGGTCCACCCATCGAGCATCGGGAACAGGTAGTACCGGCCGTTCATGCTCGGAAGCCTCAGGACCCACGGCTCCTTGCCGACGTCGATCCACGCCGTCGTGTAGAGCGTGTCGGCGTTGGGCGCCGTCACGTCATGAAACGACGCGTTCGGGTACTCGCGCATCCGCACGAGCTGGCCCATGGGCGCTCGCGTTCCTTCCGGCGCCGCGACGTTGGTCATGACGCGGCGTGTGTACTCCATCGTGACCAGCGGATACCCGTACACGTAGGCGTCGACGGCCGTGTCGAAGGCCGCCTTCTGTTCCGCCGTCGGACCGGCGGGGGCCGGCGTCGCGGCGGCGACGGGGCCTTCGGCCTGCTTGCTGCAGGCGAGGGCGACGAGCGTGGACATGGCGACCGCGGCGAGGGTCTTCCGGAATCTCATCTTGCCTCCTCGAATGGCGCTCCCGGTAAACGGCGCTTTGACCGCGACAGGCTATCATTCGAGTGTTCAGGATCGGCGAATCCTCAGCGCCGCAGGCGCACCTCCGACACGACGATCCCCGCGAGGACGAGCGCTCCTCCCGCCCAACCCCGCGTGCCCAGGCGCTCTTCGAGGAACCGCGCGGCGAGCAGCGCCGTGACGACCGGTTCGAGCGTGTAGATGATGGCCGCGTGCGTGGCGGACATGTGCCCCTGCGCCCAGGTCTGGAACACGTACGTGCCGGCGCTCCCGAGGACCACCAGGAAGACGGCCTGAACGACGAGGGCGACATCCGACAGGATCGGCCGGATCCCTCCTTCCAAGCCCGCCGTTCCCCCCTGCACGAAAGCGATCAACCCCGCCGCCGCGGTCGTCGCGGCGAGCTGGATGAAGGTGAACCACACCGGGTCGTGCCGCGCCGAACGCTCGGCCATCTCCACGATGTAGAAGGCGAACGTCACGCCGCAGCCGAAGACGAGCAAGTCCCCGCGATTCATCGCGCCTTCGGTGGGAAGCGTCATCAATACGAAGCCCGTGCCCGCGACCAGGATCCCGAGACCGTTCTCGAGCGTCGGGAGCCGGCGCGTCATCGCGTAAGCCGCCGCGGGCGTGAACACCGAGGCCATCCCCGTCAGGAACGACGCGTGCGACGCGGTGGTCTCGGCCTGCCCGAGCACCTGGAGCAGCATTCCGAGAGCGAGGAGGCCGCCGACCCGCAGGCCGTCGCGCCAGACCCCCGGCGTCGAGGCCCGCCCGGGAAGTCCGAGCGCGACGAGCGCGGTGGCGGCCGCGAACCGCCAGAACAGAAACGGAAGCGGCGGCACGACGCCGAGGAGGTTCTTGACCAGCACGAAGTCGGCGCCCCACACGATCGTGACGGCGATAAGCACGGCGTCGGCGCGCCAGCGCCGGGACAGGGGCTCCTTTTCCGTGTCGCTCGGCATGCGTTCTTCCTCGACGTCGGACCGTCCCGGAGGATGGAAGCCGGGACGTTAGTAAGCTAGGATCGCTCGCCTTGCAAGCACCCGAAGCTCCCCGCGTCCGCTTCGCTCCCTCGCCGACCGGCTCCCTCCATGTCGGCGGGGCGCGGACCGCGCTCTACAACCTGCTCTTCGCCCGGCACACCGGCGGCACGTTCATCCTGCGGATCGAGGACACGGACGTCGAGCGGTCCCGGGAGGAGCTGACGGCCCAGATTCTCTCCGCGATGCGGTGGCTGGGTCTCGAATACGACGAGGGCCCCCTTCTCCAGTCGCAGCGGTACGAGCTCTATCGCGAGGCGGCCGAGCGGCTGATCAGCGAGGGCAAGGCCTACCGCGCCTTCGAGACGCCGGAGGAGCTCGACGGCGAGAGGAAGAAGGCCGAGGCCGCCGGGCGCTCGTACCGTTACTCGGGGGCCGGCCGCGCGATCCCGCTCGAGGAGAGCGAGCGCCGCGCGAAGGCGGGCGAGCGCCACGTCGTCCGCCTGCGCATGCCCGAGGAGACGATCGTCGTCGAGGATCTCGTCCGGGGCCGCGTCGAGTTTCCGGCCGACGCTCTCGACGATTTCGTCCTGGTGCGCTCGGACGGGCATCCGCTGTACCACTTCTGCGTCTGCGTGGACGACACCGACATGCGGATCACCCACGTCATCCGGGGCGACGACCACCTGGCCAACACGCCGAAGCACGTCGCGCTCTTCCGGGCTCTCGGCGCGCCGATCCCGAAATTCGCGCACCTCGGCATGATCCTGGGCACGGACCGCAAGAAACTGTCCAAGCGGCACGGCGCCGCCGCCGTCGAGGAGTGGCGCGACGCCGGGATCCTGCCCGAGGCCCTCTTCAACTTCCTCGCCCTCCTCGGCTGGGCCCCGGGCGGCGACCGGGAAATCCTCTCGCGGGCGGAGATGGAGAAGGAGTTCTCCCTCGAGAAGGTCGGGGCCTCACCCTCGGTGTTCGATCCCGAAAAGCTCCTCTGGATGAACGCGCAGTACATCGCCGCGATGCCGGCCGAGGACCTGATCGCCCGCAGCCTCGCGCATGCGCCTCTCGGCGCTCCGACTCCAGAGGTCGCCCGGCGCGCCGTCGAGCTGCACCGGCCCCGGGTCCGTACGACGATCGAGATGGGCCGCGCGCTGTCGTCTTATGCGCACGATCCTGCCGAATACGATCCGGACGGCTGGAAGAAGCAGGTCAAACCCGAGACCGCGCGGCAGCTCGAGGCGCTGGCGGTGAGCCTCGAGGCGATTCCCGAGTGGACCGCCGCCGCGACGGAGGCGGCGCTGCGCGGGGCCGCCGAGGCCGCGCAGGTCTCCGCGGGGAAGCTCATCCATCCGACGCGGCTCGCCCTGACGGGAACGACCGTCGGCGCGCCGCTCTTCGACGTCGTCGAGCTTCTCGGCAGGGAAACGGCGCTGCGGCGGCTGAGGCGATTCATCGACGCCGTTCGGACGACCGCACCGGCCTGAGGGGTCCGGCGCGATCGCGCTCAGGAAGCCCGGACTTTGTAGTCCTGGCGCAGGTGGTTCAGATCCTTCAGGGCCGACCGAAGGATCTGGATGACCCGCGACACTTCCCGGCCGTAGTAGCGCATCTCGGGGTCGCAGTCGGTCAGGCTGTAGACCGCCTCGTCCTTTTCGAGCCGGTCCTTCTCGAAGGTCAGGCGCTCGATCATCTCGTCGAGCTCGCCCCGAAGCACGAACGCGATGTCGCGCACGCCGAGGTACCGGCTGCACTGCGGACAGTGCACCATTTCGGTGCCGTCGTCCGGGACGCTGTCGATCACGAACTGACGCTCGCACCGCGGACATTCGAAGACTTCCGGAATCATGGTTCTCGAGGCCAGAGTGTAACGCTCCGCACTGCCGCCGGCGCGAATTTCGGAGGCTCCCGGCAGGCGCAAAGCCCGTACAATGCCCGGGGGCTCGCCCTGCCCGGCGGGCCGCCGCTTCCTGGCGCGGCCGGCCCCCCACACACGAACTCATGAAGCTGCTCATCGTCGTGGGAACGCGCCCCGAGGCCATCAAGATGGCTCCGGTGGTCCGGCGCCTGAGGGAGGAGCCCGGGTGCGAGGTGCGGCTGTGCGCGACCGCGCAGCACCGCGAGATGCTCGACCAGGTCCTCTCGCTCTTCGCCCTCGCGCCGGACATCGATCTCGACCTGATGCGGCCCGATCAGACGATCAACGAGCTGATCGCCCGGGTCCTCGCCGGCATGGACGGCGTGCTCGCTCGGGAGAAGCCCGACTGGCTGCTCGTCCAGGGCGACACGACGACGGCCATGGGCTCGGCGCTCGCCGCGTTTCACCGGCGCGTCCGCGTCGGCCACGTCGAGGCCGGGCTGCGCACGGGCGACTTCCAGCATCCTTTTCCGGAGGAGATGAACCGCCGCGTCGTGGACCTCGTCTCGGATGCGGATTTCGTCCCGACCCGGCGCGCCGCTCGCGCCCTGGAGGCCGAAGGCGTGCCGCCGTCCCGAATCTTCCTGACCGGCAACACCGTCGTCGACGCGCTCGAGACGATCGCCGGGCGGGACGGGGATGCGGCGGAGGAGGACCTCGTTCTCATCACCGCGCATCGGCGGGAGAGCTTCGGCGAGCCGCTCGAGCGCGTGGTGCGCGCCATCGCGCGCCTGGCTCGCGCGTTCCCGTCCACGCGCTTCGTCCACGTTCTTCACCCCAACCCGAACGTCGCCCCGGTCGTGCGGCGCAACGCTTCGCTGTCGAACGTCTCCCTGATCGAGCCGCTCGACTACGGCGGGCTCGTGCGGCTGATGCGGCGCGCGCGGCTCATCCTGACCGATTCGGGAGGAATCCAGGAGGAAGCCCCGACCTTCCGCAAGCCGGTCCTCGTCCTGCGCGAGAAGACCGAGCGCCCCGAGGGGGTCGAGGCGGGGATGGCCGAGCTCGTCGGCACGGACGAGGAGGCGATCGTGGCTCGCGCCTCCCGGCTGCTCACCGACCCGGCGGCCCGGAAGGCGATGACCGGCCGCGCCAACCCCTACGGAGACGGCCTCGCCTCCGAGCGGATCGCGGCGATCCTGCGAGGCCGCCCGTTCGCACCCTTCGTGCCGCCCGAATGAGACCCGAGTGGGAGTCGGGCCTGCGCGGCCGCCTGTATGCCTTCGGGCGCCGGGCGGTGCCGATCGCCTGGCGCCGCGCCCTGCGCCGCCGGATCCAACCCGAAAGGCTGCTCGGCCTGCGAAAGCCGCCGATCGAGCTCGACCGCTTCCCGCTCGACCCCGGACCGGCGCACCCCGGGCGCGCCGACGTCCTCGTCCTGCCGGTCATCGCGTGGAGCTATCGGCGGCAGCGGCCGCAGCAGCTCGCCGAGGCGCTCGCGCGGCGCGGCCGCCGGGTCTTCTACGGCTCGCTTCGGGGCTCCGGCGAGCCCGAGGAGGCGGCCGGGGCGGCGCCCGGCGTCACCCTGCTCCCGATCGCGGGTGTCCGGCGCGAGGATCCGGCCGACCGGACGCTCACGGCCGGGCTCCTCGATGAGGCGTTCTCGGGCCTCGATCGGGCGCGCGAGCTCTTCGGCTTGCGGGAGGCGGTGCTCCTCGTCCAGACCCCGTTCTGGGCTCCGCTGGCGGAGGCGCTCCGCGAGCGCTTCGGCTGGGCGGTCGTCTACGACTGCCTCGACGCGCACCGGGAATTCTCGACGAACCGGCCGGGCGTCCTCGAGGAGGCCGAGCGCGACATCGCCTCGAGGGCCGACCTCGTCGTCGCCACGTCCGAACCGCTTCGCGCCCGCATGGCCGCCTGGAATCCCGACGCGCGGCTCCTGCCGAACGCGTGCGCCTTCGATCTCTTCTCCTCGATTCCGCCGCCTTCGCCGCGGCCCGGCTCGCTTCGCGTGGGCTACGTCGGCGCCGTGGACGAGTGGTTCGACATGGATCTGCTCGCCGAGCTCGCGCGCCTGCGTCCCGGCTGGACGTTCGAGGTCGTCGGGGGAATCGAAGGCGCGGCGGTCGCCGTGCCGAAACGGCCGAACGTCGTCTTCCACGGCGAGCGGCCCCATCGCGAGATGCCCGGCTTTCACGCCCGATTCGACGTCGAGATGATTCCCTTCCGGCTGTCGCCCCTGACGCACGCCACCGATCCGGTCAAGCTCTACGAGGCCGCCGCCGCGGGCCGGGCGGTCGTCGCGACGCCGATGGAATCGCTCGCGCCGTTCGCTCGGGAGGGCCTCGTGCGCCTCGCGGCATCCGCTCCGGCGTTTGCCGGCGAGCTCGAAGCCGCCGCCGCGGAAGGCCCCTCGGCGGAGCGAATCCGGCGGGACTTCGCCCGGAAGAACACGTGGGACGCCCGCGCGGAGACGCTCGACCGGTGGTTGACCGCCGGCGCCGGACGTGCGACCGTGAGCCGCAAGCCGTGAGCCTCGAGCTACAGGCCGCCGCCGCGCGGCCCGAGATCGTCCCGGTCTACGACTCCGCCCGGCAGCGTCCGCGCTGGATCGAGGAGGCCGCGGACCTCTGGAGATTTCGGGGTCTCGTCCACGAGCTCGTGATCCGCGACATCAAGGTCCGCTACAAGCGCTCGGTGCTCGGGATCCTCTGGACGATGCTCGCTCCACTGCTGAACATGATCGCGCTGACGCTCGTCTTTTCCGCGATCCTCAAGACCGCCATCGAGAACTACCCCGTGTACTTCATGGCCGGATCCATCTTCTGGGCCTTCTTCGCACAGACGACGATGACCGTGACCGGCCAGACGTCCGGGTCGAATGAGCTCGCCAAGCGCACGTTCGTCCCCCGCTCGGTCTTCGTGGCCTCGGCGGTCGGAGGCGGTCTCATCAACCTCGCGCTGTCGCTGGTCCCGCTGCTTCTCATCCTGCTCTTCACGGGTTTTCCGCTGCACGCGACGTGGGCGTTTCTGCCGGTGTCAGTCGTCATCGTCTCGCTCTTCACGGCGGGCGCCTCGCTCCTGCTCTACACGGTCGCGTCGCGGTTCGCCGACGTCAAGGAGATGTATCCCGTGCTCGTGCAGACGTGGTTCTTCCTGACGCCGATCGTCTACCACCCCTCGATCGTGCCTCCGAAGTACCGCTTCGCCCTCTGGGCCAACCCCATGTATTACCTGGTCCAGACGTTTCGCGACCCGATCTACGACGGGACGATCCCGAAGCTCGGGCTGCTGCTCGGCGCGGTGGCGCTCTCGATCGCGGTCCTGGTGACGGGCTGGGTCTACTTCTGCCACCGCCGCGACCAGATGGTCTACTGGAGCTAGCGGAGTGACGGCCGTCATCCGCCTCGAAGCGGTCACCCTGCGCTACCGCATCCCCCGGGAGGCGATCCGATCGCTCAAGGAGTACGCCATCCGGCGAATCCAGCGCCGGGTCGCCTATGACGACTTCGACGCCCTCCAGGCGATCGACCTCGAGATCTGTGCCGGCGAGAGGGTGGGCGTCATCGGGCGCAATGGCGCCGGGAAGAGCACGCTCTTCCGGGTCATCTCCCGCGTGCTTCCTCCTTTCCAGGGACGCGTGTATGTCGCCGGCCGCATCGCTCCCATCCTCGAGCTCGGCCTCGGGTTTCACGGCGAGCTGACCGGGCGCGAAAACATCATGCTCCAGAGCGCGCTGCTCGGCTATTCACGCGCGGAGACGCGCCGCCGCCTGGATCGGATCGTCGACTGGGCCGAGCTCCAGGAGTTCATCGACGCGCCCATCCGGACTTTTTCGACCGGCATGTCGGCGCGGCTCGCCTTCGCCGTCGCCACGGACGTGGACCCCGACATCCTGCTGGTGGACGAGGCCCTCTCGGTGGGCGACGAGAAGTTTCGCCGCAAGTGCCACGACCGAATGGACGGCCTGAGGGCGCGCGGCAAGACGTTCATGCTCGTGTCGCACACCGCCTCGCAGATCGTCGAGAACTGCGACCGCGTGATCTGGCTACACCACGGGAGGATCGTGCGCGACGGCCCCGCGCCTGAAGTCACCGAGGCCTACCACCAGTGGTCTCTCGGCGAGACGGACGTCGTGGCGCCCCGCTGACTTCCGGAAAAAAACGGGCGCGGCCCCTCGAGGCCGCGCCCGGCGACGTTGGAACTCCTCGCCCTTACAGGTGAGGAATCTCGAATGCCTTGACCAGGAAGACTGCCATCTGGGCGTTGGTGATGTTCGCGTTCGGGCAGAAATTGCCGCCGCCGCAGCCCGCGGTCACGCCCTCGTTGGCGATGCCCTCGATGTAGTCGGCGGCGAACCCGTCCGGGCAGGGGACGTCCGCGAAGAGGCCCGTGCAGGCCGGAGGCGCCTCGGCGCCGTGCTGCGCCTTCCAGATGAAGACGGCCATCTGGGCGCGGGTGTTCGGGCTCGACGGGCAGTAGTCCCCGTTGCCGCAGCCGGCCGTGATCCGATCGTCGGTGATGCCCTGGATGTAGAACGCGTTGTAGTCGTTGAGCGCCACGTCGGCGTACGGGTATCGATAGACCGGCGGCGCGGCCAGCGCGCCGTGGACGGCGCGGTAGATGTATCCGGCCATGTCGGCCCGGGTCACGATGCCGTTGGGACAGAACCCGCCGACGGCGCACGTCGGCAGGCCGCCCGGCATCACGCCGGCGCCGGCCGCCGCGTAGATGAAACTGGCCGCGAAGGCGTCGACCGGAACGTCGTTGAAGAGCACCGTGAGCGCGACCGGCAGCGGCGCCACGTCGTAGGCCGTGTCCTGCCGGAACAGAAGCTGGCTCAGGTGCAGGCCGGGCTGTAGGCCCGCCGCATCGAAGTGGAGGTTGATCGGCAGCGTCTCGTTCGCGGCGACGGTCCCCTCGGACGGCGTCTCGGTCAGCCAGGAGACGCTGTTGGAGCACCATCCGGTCTCGCCCGACTCGAACGCGTAGGCGATCTGGTCGAACGGGTGGTAGATCCAGAGACGGTTGCTGCAATCGGCTTCCAGGCTCACGCCGTTGCCCGCCAGAACCGGCACTCCCCCCGCGGTCACCTGGATGCCGCCGACCAGGGCGTAGCCGTTGCGCGTGTCCAGCACGTGCACGTCGAAAGGAAGAGTTTGTCCGCCCACGAAGAGGTGACCCGTCGCGGGGTTGTAGGCCAGGCCCTCGATGGGGAGCGGGACGGACACGGAATCGAGCAGGACCCCGCGGGGATCGATGTGGTAGATGACGCTCTCGTTCGCGCCGCCGACGTAGTACGTGTCGGTCGCGTAGTCGTAGGCGAGACCCCGCTGCGAGACCGACCACGGGCCGCAGATCTTCCTGCCGGTCACGAGCTTCGTGACGGGATCCATCTCGAAGAGGCAGTTGTCGCCGCCGACGTTGACTGCCCACATCGTTCCGGTCCGTGCGTTGTACGTTCCGTCCGCCTGCCAGGAGCCTCCCGTCGAATGGACGTCGATCGTGGCGCCCGTGTCCGTTCCGTCGGGCAGGTACTGGTGCTCGAAGCCATCGCCGTTCTGGCCGTCGATCGGATCGTCGGGATTGGACACCCAGAGAGCGTTCGCATCGGTGTCGTAGGTCAGCCCCCACCCGCTGGCGAGATTGGACGGAAAGCTGACGAGAACGTTGCCCGCGCCCGCCAGCCGCGGCTCGCCGGCGGGAGCGATCGGCGTCCGGCCCGTCGAGCTTCTCGCGTTCCATTCATTGCGCGGCACGCGAAGCAGCGCCGCCTGCACGTCGGCCTTGCTGGCGAAACGACCGGAGACCGGGGCGACCGGGGCCCCGGCCGCGACGACGTGCGCCGAATCGAGCTCCAGGAGCTTGAAGGAGGCGGAAGCCCCTCCGAGGTTGGCGAGCGAGAGCTCCTGGTCGATCGAGCCGCCCGGGGCGACGTTGACCGAGACGGGCCGAGGCGTCGGATCGAGGAGGGCGGCGGCGAGCGAGAAGTCCAGGCGAACGACGCCGTTCGCCGCCACCGTCGTGCCCTGGGTCTGCGCGAGGTAGGGCGCGAGCGAGGCCCGAAGCTGCGGGGACCCCGCAGCCGCGAAGAGAGCGTAGTATCCGTGGCCCTGCGCCGGATCGCCCGTCGGCGACGTCACGACCGATCCCGCGTCCGTCAGGTTCTCGACCGTGGCGCCATCGAGCCCAAGGCCCGTGTTCGCGTCGCTGACCGTGCCGACGATAAGACCGCCCGGAAGCGGATTGCAGAGGGCCTGACCGAGCAGAATGTCGTCCACCTGCCACCACCAGCCCCAGAACACGGTGTTGTGAAAGCGGGCCTGCACGGCGTCGTGGCCGGCCGCAAAGGAGATGTCCACGGATTGCGTGTTGGGGCCGGGCGAGTCCGGATACGTCTGCTCCCACACGTTCGTCCAGGTCGTGCCGCCGTCGGTCGAGACGTCCACGTCGGCGACGTCGATCTGCGTCTCCAGGAAGTGGAAGTCGTTCTTCCAGCGAAGCGCCGCGCTCGGCAGCGCGGAGAGGTCGACCGGCGGCGTGACGAGAGAGCTGTCGTCCGTGTCGAAGCCGTTCGAGAAGCAGTCGCTGTTGAGGATCGCGTAGGGGCCCGAGCCTCCCGTTTCGTTTCCGGGAAACTGTCCGCACGGATCGGCGCCCGATGCGATCTGCCAGGAGACGCCGCTGTTCGTCTGGATCATCCAGCCGGGCGGCAGGACGCCCGCGTCGAATCCCTCGCTCAGGACGGGCGTGAACCCCCCCGCCTGGTAACCCGGGGCGATGCATGCCGCCGCGTCGACGAACAGCGCCCAGTTCTTCTGAATGGCGGATCCGGACACCGAGACCGGTCCTCCGCCCTTCTCGTAGCCCGGAGAGACCGCCGTCACCGCGACCTGATAGGACACGCCGTCGAACAGACTCAAGGAGTACTCGCCCGTGATCGGGTCGCTGAACGCCACGACGGGCTCGGTCGAGGCGGAGGTCGCTTCGATCCGCGCGTAGAGCGGCCAGCCCGCGCCGGACCCGTCCTGCACGGTTCCGCTCATCGGGAATGTCGCCGCACCGGCGACCCGGCGGGCGGCCGAGCCCGCGTGGGAGGGCGCCGCGAAGAGAAGACCAGCCGAGATGCCGAGGCCAGCGAGCACAGAAACGATCCGCGCAACGGGACGACGCATGCGAAGCCTCCTTGGCGATCCGCGCCAACCGCGGACGGGGCCGCGGGGGACTCTAGCGGTCGGCCGAGAGCCGGTACACCTCGGAGAAATACGAGGTTCCGGAAGTCCGGGACCGAAAAGAAAAGGGGCGCGGCCCGAAGACCGCGCCCCGGAAGAGACCGATGGGCAGACCTAGGGGATGTACGGGATGTGGAAGCCCTTCACGAGCCGTTGTCGTGCACTCCGTGCTCGGGCGGGTTCCGTCCCGTCATGAGCGAGCGCGGGCGTCAGCGGCCGGCCCTCCACGAGCCTTCCGACGTGATCCGCGCGCGTCGTGTCCAGGGTCAGGAGCACGACGTCCGGCCGCCGCGCACCGCCGCCGGCCGTCAGGAGCCGAGCGGCGAGTGTCATTCCGAGAACGGCGGTGCGCCGCATGGCCGGTCAACCCCCGGCCGAGCCTCTCGCATTCCCCGCCCAAAAACAAAACGGGCGCGGCTCGAAAGCCGCGCCCGTGGAAATCGAAGCGATTTGCCTTAGGGCAGGTACGGGATGTTGAAGCCCTTCACGATGAAGACCGCCATCTGGCCGTTCGTGATGTTGTTGTTCGGGCAGAAGTTTCCGCCGCCGCAGCCCGCGGTCACGCCCTCGTTGAACAGACCCTCGATGTAGTCCACCGCGAAGCCTCCTGGACACGGGACGTCGGTGAAAACGCCCGTGCATGCCGGAGGCGGCGTCGAGCCGTGCTGACCCTTCCAGATGAAGACCGACATCTGCGCGCGGGTGTTCGCCGCGTTGGGGCAGTAGTTCCCGCCGCCGCAGCCCGCCGTGATGCCGTCGTCATGCATGCCCTGGATGTAGAACGAGTTGTACTGATTGAAGGTCACGTCCGCGAAGATGTTCTGGTACACCGGCGGCGGCGTGTTGGGTCCGTGCACGGCGCGGAAGATGTATCCCGCCATGTCGGCCCGCGTCACGACACCGTTCGGGCAGAAGTTGTAGATGTCGGTGCAGACCGGCGGGCCGCCGAACATGACGCCCGCTCCGGCCGCACCATAGATGAATGCCTGGAACTGGTTGTTGTCGGGCACGTCGAGGAACCGGACCGTCAGCGTGACCGGCACCGGAGGCACCGTGATGGGGGTATCCGTCTTGATCTGCAGCTGTGCCTGCCGCAGTCCGGGCAGCAAGCCCGTGCCGTCGAAGTCCAGAGCGATGGCCGCCGAGCTCGAGCCGCCGGTCGGACGCGCTCCCGCGCTCAACGTTCCCTCGGTCGGGTCTTCCGTGAGCCACGGGATGTCGACCGCACAGGCCACGTTTTCACCCGAGTCGATGCTGTAGACGATCTGGGTGATCTGATCGACGGCCCACAGGTTGCCGAGGCAGTCGAACTCGAGACCCGCCTGCTCGAACGGTCCGAACGCCGGCGACCCGTTGTCCATGACCTGGAAGTGGCCGAGGTTCGCGTAGTTGTTGAGTGCGTCGAGGACCGTGATGTCGTAGTTGTTGGCCGCGTTCTCCATGACCAGCAGGTGGCCGCTCGCGGGCGCGTAGGCCAGACCCGAGATCGACAGGCCGACGCTGGCCGAGTCGATGACGTTACCCGACTGATCGATGTGGTAGACGATTCCTTCGTTCCATCCACCGATGAAGAAGGCGTCGTTGGTCACGTCGTAGGCGAGACCGCGCTGTGAGGTCCCGGTCCACGGCGAGCCGCAGATCTTGTTGCCGGTCGCCGCCTGCGTGTTCGGATTCAACTCGTAGATGCAGTTGTCGCCGCCGACGTTCACCTGCCACATCATTCCGGTGAGGGCGTCGAACGCGCCGTCGGCCGTGAAGCCGCCCGCGCCGACCCAGCCGGTGTTGTCGATGTTGGCGCCCGTCTGCGTCCCATCCGAAGAGTTGTACTCCCAGTCGTGCTCGTCACCGCCGAGTCCGGCGATGTTGGAGAGCCAGAAGTTCGGACCGCTCGAGAGGACTCCCCATCCGCCGGCCAGACCGGTCGGGTAGGAGGCGATCACGTCACCGATGGCCATCGGGCGTCCCGGAGCCGGCTTCGTCGCCAGCGGCGGAAGGCCCTGAGCCGTGCGGGCGTTGGCCATCTCCTTGGAGGTCAGACGCGCCCGGGCCGCTTCGCGAACCGATCCGGGGGCAAAGCCCGCGGTGTGGTTGGACAGCGCCGGAGTATTGATCTCGAGGATCTGGAAGCTGGCCGAGGCGCCGCCCGAGTTCGACAGGTTCATCGTCATGGACTGGGTGCCGCTCGGCGGATCGACGCGTGCATCGAAGCGCGTCGGGTTCGCCGAAACGTTGCCCGAGGCCAGCGAGAAGTTCTGACGAATCGTGGAGTTCGGAATCACCGTCACGTTGTGCGAGTCGGAGCCGTACAGGGAGGCCGTCGCCAGCAGCGTGTTCGCTCCGCTCTCGCTGAACAGGATGTACATGCCGTCGGGCTGAGCCGGATCGTCCGGAGTCGCGAAGGTCGTCGCCGAACCGCCGTTGGTCGTGTTCGAGACGGTCGCGCCGTTCAAGCCGTTGCCCGATTCGGTGCTGAGGACGTTGCCGACCACCAGTCCGCCCGGCAGCGGGTTGCAGAGCGCCTGGCCGAGCAGGACGTCGTCGACCTGCCACCACCACGCCCAGAACGCGTTGTAGTTGTGGAACCGAGCCTGCACGGAGGACTGACCGGCCGCGAGCCCCGAGATGTCGATGTTGACCGTCTGGGGGCCGCGCTGACTGGAGGTCTGAGACAGGACGTTCGTCCAGGAAACGCCGCCGTCGGTCGAGACGTCCACGTCCGCGACGTCGCCCAGGTTGTTGTAGTCCTGGTTGAACCGGAGGGTCGCCGACGAGAGGCTCGACATGTCGACCGCCGGAGTAATCAGCTGGGTATCCATGTCGACCGAGGGACCCGCGCAGTCGCTGTTGGCGACCGCAAACGGACCCGAGCCGCCCGTCAGGTTGCCCGTGTAGTCGCCGCACGGCTCATTGGTCAGCGCGACGATCCACTGCGTCGGCGGAACACCGCCCGTGCTGTCGTTGATGACCGTCCAGCCCGGCGGAATGGCGCCCCCGGAGAAGTCTTCGGAGATGCCGGTGATCTCGGGAGTGTAGCCGGGCGCGTTGCAGGTCTGCGCGTCGGCCGTGAGCGTCCAGTTGAGGACCATGCCCGTCGGCGTGTTGGTCGGCGTCAGAGGAACGACGCCGCCGCCCGGGAGATAGCCGGGCGAGACCGCCGTCACCGTGAACGTGTACGGGATGCCCGCGACGAGGGTCTGGCTGTAGTAGCCCGTGACCGGGTCGGTGTACATCGAGAAGGTCGGGGCTCCCGAGGCCTTGATCACGATCTTGGCGTAGAGCGGCCAGCCGCCCTGGGCGTCCTTGACCGTGCCGTTGATGTCGACGTTCGGAGCCTGGGCCAGGGTGAAGTCCTGAGTCGTCGTGGTGTCTTCCTCGACCACCACGCCGGGCGCCGAGCCCGGAAGGTAGCCGTACTTGGTGGCGGTCATGTCGTACGTGCCGACCGGAAGCGTCATGCTGTACGCGCCCGTCGCGTCGGTGGTCGTGCTGGCGATGCCGGCCGCGACCTTGACGCCGGCGAGCGGGTTGGTGCCGTCGGAGACGGTGCCCGCGATCGTGCCGGAGGGCCCGAGCGTGCAGTTCGGGAACTTGAAGGAGCCGATGCGCGTGGCCCAGTCGCCCGCGCCATACATGGTGGTGTACCAGAACGTGCACTGGTCGACCGGATCGACGACGACCGTCGAGTAATCGCCCCAACGGAACCCGCCGAAAGCCTGATCGGAGTCGACGAAGGTGTCTTCGCCCTGCGTCATCGTGCCGGGAGGATCCGACGCGACACGGCCGGTGTAGTGCACCGACGGGTCGGACACGATGCCGGTGCCGTCGCTCGTCGCGCTGAAGCCCATGGCGATGTCGCCCGAGGCGTCCTGGGCGATCGAGCCCATCCAGCGCCAGGTGTTGTCGTCGGGGCCGTAGGTGCCCGACTGGAACAGCGTCGGCGAGCCCGTCGAAACGTCACGCAGCTCGTACCACCGCTCGCCCGACTGGGCGGCCGGCGGCGTCTGCACGTTGACGTCGTGCATCATCAGGAGCGAGTCGTGGTCCGCGAAGACGCGATAGTCCGCGCGGTACATCGGGCGGTCGTTCAGGACCTCGAGCGTTCCGCCGCCCACCTGCGGAGCGCCGTCGTTGGCCAGCGTCAGCCAGTCGAAGTCGTCCACCGGAATGTCGGGCAGCTGAAACAGCACCGAGTTGTTGGGGTTGGTGAAGTCCGTGGTGGCCTGGAAGACGTGGAGAACGGGTCCGGAGGAACCGTCCAGGTCCGGATTGCCGAAGTTGATGAAGGTCTCGGGCGAGCCGTCGCCCGGCAGCGTCGTGCCGCGGAGGTCAGCCGGCAGCGCGATCCCGAAGTTCGGGTTGATCTCGCTGAGGTCGTAGATCTCCATCACGCCGGGATCGCCGGACAGCTGCGCCTGGCGGTCGAAGGCCATGATCTTGGAGCCGCCGAAGAACGAGTCGTCGATGAAGTTGTTGACCGAGACGTAGAAGCCGTTGTTGACCACGTCGACGCCCGTGCCGCCGCCGTTGACCGGCCACATGCCGACCTTCGGATAGTCGTTCAGGTCGGTCGCGCTGTAGAGGAAATCGTACTGGTAGTACTCACCGAGGGCGTCGGAGGTCGTCGAAACGGCGATGCACTGGTGAAAGCCGTCGGCTCCGCCCGGATACGCCAGCTGGCTGACCCACCACTGCTGCGCGAACTGGTCCCAGCGGACGAGGATGTCGCCGCCGTTGTTGTCCGCGCAAACTCCGCCGAGGCCCGACCAGAAGGACGTGCCCTCGAACGGACCGCCGAGCACGTTTCCGCTCTTGTCGTAGACCGCCCACGACAGGTTCACCCACTGGAGAACCTGATCGTTGCTCACGTCCATCGTCGTGTCGGCGGGCTGCACGAAGTCGACGTCGCCGACTCCGTCGAAGCTCACGATCGGAGAAGGAATCGCGAGCTTGCCCATCGCGCGCTGGACGTTGACCGTGTGCCCGGCTGGCGCGTTCGGCGCGCCCCGCCGCGGCAGCCGCGGATTCAGGATGGGGCGAAGGTTCGTGCCGTTGTGATCGGTCGGCTTGATGACCCTCATCGTGCGCATGGGCGGCGAGATGCCCGTCCTCTGCGCATGGACGACGGTCGGTTTGACGACCTTGGCGCCAGGCGGCGGCGTCACCGCGCCGAAGAGCGCGCTGGCCGTCACCATCAGCAGAACTACTGAGACCGAGACGACCAAGGCAGAGAGCCTTTTCGCCGAGCTCCGGTACATGCCGTTCCTCCGTTCGGTTATTTGAAACAAGCCTGGAATTCGTCGGTGAACTATTTACCTCGCCAGTTTCGGAGTCAACAAGAATTCATCGGCGAGGGCCCGGCCCCACTCGCTCCCGCTCGAACTGACTCGTCGGGCAGGATTCCGGGCCGGCCCCGAGAGGAGGGACCGATCCGGAGGAGGCCTCGGAACGACGGACGCCGGCCTCTCAGCCGGCGTCCGGATGGTTCGTAAAGGTGAATCCGTTCAGTTTTCTGCCGTCTCGCGGTTCACGGAAGCGGCAGATTGAAAGTCTTCGTGAGAAAAACCGCCATCTGAGCCCGCGTCACCGCGTCATCCGGGCAATAGTCGCCGCCGCCGCACCCGGCCGTAACTCCTTCGGCTGCAAGCTGCTCGATCCAGTTGGCAAACAGGCTCGGGCAAGGCACGTCCGCGAAGGCGCCTGTGCACATCGGAGGCACATACGAAGAGCCATGCTCGGTCTTGAGCAGGAACGCCGACATCTGAGCCCGGGTCACGGAATTGGTCGGGCAGTACAGCGGCGGCGAGGCCTGGCAGCCGCCGGTGATCCCGCGGGAGGCCAGGTCCTCGATCCATGGATCGAAGGTTCCCCCGGTGCAGGGGACGTCCTCGAAAACGGTCCCGGAGCAGGGCGGAGGCGTATAGCCCGAGCCCTGGCTCGCCTTCAGGAGAAAGACCGCCATCTGGGCCCGGGTCGTCGAGGCCTCCGGGCAGTAGAGCCGGACGTCGCAGCCGGCGGTGATCCCGGCGTCGAAAACGGCCTCGATGTAGGCATAGGCGAAATAGTCGAGCGGGACGTCGAGAAACGTGGTGTTGATGTCGAGGGTCAGCGGGTTCGACGTGCCGCCTCCGGGCGGCCCGGTGAAGACCGTGATGGAAGCCGTGCCCGCCACGGCGATGTCGGCGGCCGGAATCGTGGCCATCAGCCCCTGGTCGGACAGGAAAGTCGTCGGACGGTTCGACCCGTTCCACTGGACGGCGGATCCCTCGACGAAGCCGGACCCGGTCACGGTCAGCGTGAAGTCCGGATCGCCGGCGATCACGGCCGACGGCGAGAGGTGGACGGCGCTCGGCACGGGAAACGGCGTGGGATCGAGGCGGTACAGACCGCCGTCGAGGTCGCAGACGTAGAGCTCCCCCGCCTCGTCTTCCCCGAAGGACGAAACCGACAGGGTCGTCGAGAGCAGCAGGCTTCTCGACCACGTCCCGCCCGCTTCCACGGCCGCGTAGAGATCGCCGAGGCAGTTGTCGGAGTACAGGTACATCCCCGCGAGCCCCGGGATCATCGTGCCCCGATAGCGATACCCGCCGATGAGGGCGCACCAGCCGTCGTCGTGCGTCTCCTCGAGAACGGGCAGGACGAGGCCGGACTGGTTGCAGCTAACGGGGTCGCACGTCATGTCCGTGTTGTAGCAGTGGAAGCCTTCCATGATCCGCCAGCCGTAGTTCTCGCCGCCGCTGCTCGAGGCCGGCTGCACGTCGATCTCCTCCCAGCAGTTCTGGCCGACTTCCCCGATGTAGAGATCGGCCGTCGCGCGGTCGAACGAGAACCGGAACGGGTTGCGCACGCCGTAGGCCCAGATCTCCCCGCAGTCGCCGCTGACGCCGGCGAACGGATTCGACGCGGGAATGCCGTAGGGCATCGGATCCGACTGGCCGCAGGGAACCGTTCCGCTCCCGTCCACGTCGATCCGCAGAAGCTTGCCGAGCATCACGCCGAGGTTCTGGGCGTTGTTGGGCGGATCGCCGCCCGAGCCGCCGTCTCCCGTGCCGAGATACAGGTAGCCGTCGTTGGGGCCGAAGAAGAGCTGGCCGCCGTAATGGTTCGTGTTGGTGGGATGCGGAATGACGAGCAGGATCAACGCCGAGTTCTGATCGGCGACGTCGGGATCGCCGGAGGAGACGGTGTACCGAGCGATCGTGATGTCGCCCGGGCTCACGAGCTTGTTGATGTAGTAGACGTAGAAGTAGCCGTTCGACGCGTAGTTCGGGTGGAACGCGACCGACAGCAGTCCGCGCTCGTCGCAGCATGTGATCAGCGAGCTGATGTCGAGGAAGGGCGTCGAGAGAAACGCTCCGTCCTTGAAGATGCGGATCTGGCCCGTGCGCTGGACGACGAACAGGCGCCCCGACCCGTCGTGCGCATTGGTCATGTGCACGGGCGAGGTGAGGGAGCCGGGCAGGTGGGTCAGCACGACCGGGGGGAGTCCTCCCGACGGCAGCGCGGCGGCACGGGGCGCGGCGGCCGGCCGGAGAGCGGAGTGCCCCGCGTCGGGACGGACGTCGTCGCGGATCCGGGAGCGCCGCCCGTCGAGCCCCGAGGCCCGCGGCGCGAAGGCGAGCACGGCGAAGAGCGCGAAGGCGGCGACGCCGGCGACGAACGGGATGTCCGCGGTGCGGACGGACGGGTTTCTCATGGTTCTCCCAATTCTAGGGCAGGGAGGCGGCGGGGAGTTGGCGCTTCGTCGTACATTAACGGGGCCCACATGGAAGACTCGAACACAATCCGCGGCGGCGAGATAGCCGTTCGAGCGGCCGGAGACGAAACTGGTCCGCCGGACAGGGGCCGCGGCCGCCGATGAGCGACCTGCTTCTCTTCGGAAACGTGAGCCCGCCGCCGTTTTGCAACAATCTCTTTCCTCCGGTGCGGGCGCTGCAAAAGGCGTTCCGCACACGGGTCGTCGAGCCGATCCACTACGCGGGCTTCGTCTCGACCGGCGGCGCGAAGCCCGCGCAGATTCCGGACGCCGCCGTCATCGAGCACACCGATCCCCCGCCGGACGTGGTCGCCTGCCTGGGCGGCGGACTGCATTTTTCGGAGAAGGCGCTGCGCATCTTCCCGAAGGAAACCCCGCTGGCGGCCTTCGCGCTCTCGGATCCCTACGGCCTGGCGGCGTCGGTCGCGATTGCCCCGAGCTTCGACCTCTTCTACACGCAGGATCCCCAGACCCTGCCGGATTACTCGCTGCGGCACATCTCCGCGAAGCGCTGCGATCCCGCGACCGACCCGGAGCTCTACCGCCCCGAGCGGGCGACCCCGGAATGCGACGTCCTCTATTACGGCAAGTGGACCCCGTATCGCGATCGCCTGGTCGCATCGCTCGCGGCCCGCTTCCGCGTTCACGTCCACGCGTACGAGGGTGAGACGCGGTGGAGCGTTCCGGTGCTCCCGCCCCTCGACACGCCCGATGCGCTCCGCGCGGGACTGAATCGCTGCCGGATCGCCCTGGAGACCGCCCTCCTCGACGACGCGCAGGGTCCTTACCGAGGCAGGTTCCGGATGACGCCGCGCGCCTTCTTCGCGGCTTCCTGCGGCGTCCCCACGCTCGTCGAAGCATTTCCGGCCGTCGCCGGGTTTTTCGAGCCCGGCGTCGAGATCGCGACGTTCACGCCGGCCGAGGGCATCGTGGATCGAGCCGCCGCGATTCTCGGCGACGAGCCCGCGCGCCTCACGATGGGCCGCCGCGCCCGTCAACGCGCCCTGCGCGAGCACACGTGGGACCGCCGCGTCGAGGCCTTCGTCCTCGACGTCCAGGCCTGGAGGCGCGCACCCGGTCTGCGGCCGGCTCGCTGATGGCGGCACGCCGCAGCGGCGGCCGGTTTCGGAGATTCCTTCTACTCGCCGCGGCGGCTGCCCTCGCCCCGGGATGCGCCACGATCTTCACCCGCGGGCAGATCGACGATGCGAGCGGCAAGCCGGTGGCAGGCGCCGAAGTCCGCATCTTCGACGAGTCCGGAAGCGCGCTGCTCGCCCGGGACCGGACCGATTCGCACGGATGCTCTTCTTCAGTCTCCGGGCCCCGAAGGGACAGCGGCGCGACACGCTCGAGGTAGTCGCCGCCGGATTCCGGCTCGCGCGCCGGGACTTCGCTCGGAAGACCGATCTCGAGGTCGCGGTGCTCGCCCCAACGACCGCCGCCGGAGAGAGCCGGATCGGGGTCGCGACCTCCGACGAACGCACGGATCGCGGGTCCGCGACTGCGCTCCTGCGATGTCGCCCGGAGCGGAGTCGCTCGGACCGAACTAGCCGGAGCGACCGCTCCCTGCAGTCAGGGGTGTTCCGGAATTCGGCAAACTCGGCTGGCCCTCGGAAGAAGCTCGGTCTATGATCCGCGCAGGTTTCAACGCATCCATGCGGTCTCGCTCGGCCCCTGCTTCTTCGAGAGCGACGACGTTTCTGTCGCACGCCATTCGCGCGAGCTGTGCAATTCCAGGTGACTGCTCGGAATCGCTGCATTTCGCAGCGTAGAAGAAGGAGGTTGCGTGTCCAAGAAGACGAAAGAGCCATCCACCCGGGACGGACCATCGAAGAAGACGTCGCGAAGAGCTCTCCTCGCGACCCTCGGGATCGGCGTCGTCCTACCTGCGGTGCGCGCCGCCGGTTTGGAGAAATCGCAGGCGGACTGGGACAGGGACTTCGAGGCTTACTGGGCGGAAATCGAGAAGTGGGTCGAAAACCGTGACAACGAGAAAGACCCGAAGGCAAGGGAGAAATGGGAGCTTCACATCCAGTACAGCCGCCAGACGTGGATGGCGACGCTGGATAAGTCCAATTACTCGAATTGCCACCGAGCGACGCCGACTCCGTTGCCAAGCAAGAAGTGAGACGTTCCCGGCGCCGATTCGTCAAGAGCCCGAACCTCGTCGCGTATTGGAAAGAGGGCGCGTTCATTTTGGAGGAGTTCGAGCGGCGCCGCCGGATCACGGCGGCGCCGCTCGTCATTTCGCTGCTCCAGGCCTTCGATGAGCCACGAACGATCGCGCAAGCCTCGCGACGGCTCCCTTCCCATCCGTCCGACTCGCTCGAACGAGGCGTTCGTCTTCTGGTTCGGCTCGGGTTTCTCGTCGAGCCGGGCCGCGGGCGCCGCCCCGATCTGATGCACGCCTGGCAGGAGTCCTTTCCCGCCATTTACTACCAGTGCTCGAGCCGGGACATGCTCTACGTCACCGACCTCAGGGCGAAGCGTCGGTACGTCCAGAACCGGCTCGCCGAGGCGCGACAGCCACCACTGTTCAAGAGGGCGGCCCGCCGGACCGGGATCCCCCTCTCCCACCGCGGAACGGCTCCCCGTCTCTCACTCGACCGGGTCCTCGAGCAACGACGGACCGTCCGGAACTTTCGCTCGGGGAGCGTGGCCTTCTCGGACTTCGCGGCCGTGATCCGGGGAACCTTTGGCCAGACGGGCTGGGTGGACTCCGGACCCATGGGCCGCCTCGTGATCAAGACCAGTCCATCGGCCGGGGCGCGCCACCCGATCGAGTGCTACGTACTCGCCTGGAGGGTCGACGGTCTGCGGCCCGGCCTCTACTACTACGACGTTCGGCGGAACCGCCTCGAGCGTCTGCGTTCAGGCAATCCTCAAGACCAGGCCGTTGGCATCGCATCGGGCCAGAAGTGGATTCGCGGCGCGGCCTTTCTCTGCGTCCTCACCGCGGTCACGGACCGTGTGTTCTGGAAATACCGGCTCGCCGATGCGTATCGTCTCTTCTTCCTCGATGCCGGCCACCTCGGCCAGACGTTCGCGCTCCTGGCGACGAGCCGTGGCCTCGGCCCGTTCACCACCGCGGCGCTCCAGGAGTCGCGAATCGAAAAGATCCTCGGCATCGACGGACTCCGGGAGTTCCCCGTCTACCTATGCGGCGCCGGCCTGCCCCTGCGGTCGACGGCGACGTCCCCTACCGTTTCAGATCCGATACCCAGTTCAACACCACGCTGAGCGGCGGATCGGGCGCGCCCTCCAGGCGCGTATTCACGAGAAATCGCTGCCCGTCCGGAACCGCGTCGAGCACCCACGAGTCGCTCGCCGTGTCGCGCACGCGCACCTCGAAGAGCGCCCGGGGCTCGCCCAATTCCAAGGGCTGGCCGAATCGGATCTCTACCGCCATGAGACGGTTGTCGGGGCCGACGTAGTACAGCTCCTTCCCGTCGCGGCGCCAGATGGGCTGGGTGCCGCCCCCCGCCGACACGCGCGTCTTGCGATCCCCTCCCGGGAGCGCCCTCAGGTAGACCTCCTGAGTGCCCGACTCATCCGAACAGTAGGCCACCCATTTCGCGTCCGGGGAGAATCGGGCGAAGCGCTCGTTGGCGGTCCGAGGAAACAGCGACGCGGGAGTCCCCGGCGGCATCGGTAGCTCCCAGATCTCCCAGTGAAATCCGGTCCCCGGGCCGGACTGGTGAAACGTAATCGTTCGTCCGTCCGAGGACCAGTCCGTCGGCGACTTGCCGGCGTCCGAGCGCCAGAGGAGCTCGAGGGTCCCTCCGGACGAGGGAACCTGATACAGGTCGAAGAACCCCGACGGGTTCCACGAGAAAGCGATCCGCTTCCCGTCGGGTGACCAGACCGGGGCGTCGTGAATCCCCGGCCCGCTCGTCAGGCGGGTCGTGACTCCGCGGGCGATCTCCCAGATCCAGAGGTCGATCGTTCCCTTCCGAGAATCCCGAACCTCCACGGCGCAGCGCGAGGCGTCGGGCGAGAGGCGGAGGCCTTCGTAGTCGCCCTCGCTGCCGAGCGTGCCCAACCGCTTTCCCGATCGGTCGAACCACGTGAGCCTGGACGATTCCAGGGCGGCTCCCGACTGGTAGACGAGAACGCCGGTCTGCGAGGCAGCGAACACGCCGTACCAGCGGTACGGCTGATAGCGCACGTCCTTGAGAATCGAAACGGGCTCGCCGGATAACCTCAGCCTGGCGGCGTCGAAGGGGACGCCGAACAGCGCTCCCTCCCTCGCGAAGACGAGATAGCCCGGATCCACGTAGATCGCATTCGTCGCATCCGGCAAGATCCGCCGCGTCTCGAACGAGTCGAGCGAACCGATCCAGATTCCGCCCCGGCCGGCCGGGCCCGGGTCGTGAGCAAAGTAGAGGAAATGCCTTCCATCGGGAAGGAATACCGGCCACCGATGCGCGACATCTGTCCGTCCGGGGTCGATCCGTGTGGCCGCCGTGACCTCCCCGCCGCCCGAGGAAACGCGGGCGATAGAAGCTTCCGGGCTCGGAGCGAACAGAATCGTCCCATCGCGACCCCAGGACCCGCCCCTCCCATCCGGCGCGTCCGCCAGAGTCTGGGGCGGGCCACCTCGAATGTCGATCTTCATCAGCTTCGCGTCAGCGAAGAAGCCGAGGAAGGCGCCGTCTGGAGACCAGAACGGATACGTCGCGCCGGCTGTGCCGGCCAGCGGAACGGCGGCCATTCCGTCCAGACGTCGAAGCCAGAGCTCGTTTTGACCGTCCGAGCCCTTCGCGCCGAAGACGAGCACCTCTCCGCCCGGGGAAAGAGCGGGAGGCGCCGGTTCCGTCGTTCCGAAGTTGAAGGTCGTGCCGGGCGGCGGCGCAATGGTAAATCGCACGGCAGGCGGCCGCTGCGGGCCCGTTGCGGTCTTGGTCTGAAACACCAGGGCCGCGATCAGGGCCAGGCCTGTCGCGATTAAGACCGCCAGCCCCGTGCTCCGACGCCGGAATGCAGAGGTCGGAGCGCGCCACGGCTCCGCGCTGAGCTCGGGAAGATGGTCACGCAGGCTCGCCAGATCGCTCGCAAGGTCGCGAGTCGAGGAGAATCGATCCTGCGGATCCTTCGCCAGGCATCGCTCCACGATCCAGCGCAGAGGCGGGGGAGCCGCTGGACGAATCCGCGAGATCGGTTCGGGCTCCTCGTTGAGGATCGCGGCGAGCGTGTCGACATCAGTCTTGCCCCGGAAGGCGCGCTTTCCCGTGGCCATCTCGTACAGCACGGCGCCGAACGAGAACTGATCCGAGCGGAAGTCGACCGGGTTCCCTGCCGCCTGCTCGGGGGACATGTAGCCCACGGTTCCCAGAATCGCTCCGGGTCCGGTCTGCGTCGTCGAGCGCGACCCATCACCGGAGAGGTGAGCGAGATCGGTGAGCTTGGCCAGTCCGAAGTCCAAAATCTTCACGAACCCGTCCGGCTGAATCATCAGGTTCTCGGGCTTGAGGTCACGATGCGCGACTCCCGCCTCGTGGGCTCGTGCGAGCCCGTCAGCGACCTGAACGGCGACGTGCAGCGCCTGCTTTATCGGGAGCGGTCCTCCGGACAACACGGCTCCGAGCGTCTTTCCCGGAACCCACTCCATGGCGATCCAAGAGATCCCGTTGCTCTTGCCGACGTCGAAGATCCCGACGATGTTCGGATGGTTCAGGGCCGAAGCCGCCCGGGCTTCCTTCTCGAATCGTCGGAGGCGGTCCGGATCGGAGGCGACTCGCTCGGGGAGGACCTTGAGCGCGACGATGCGCCCCAGGCGAGCATCGCGCGCCCGGTAGACTTCCCCCATTCCTCCCGCACCGAGCGGCGCAAGGATCTCGTAGGCGCCCAGACGAGTCCCCGCGGAAAGAGTCATCGATTCGACCTGCGCGAATTCTAGCCCGCCGGCCCGAGACGGCCGACGTAGAATCCGGCCTCAACCGATGCCACTGCAGACGGGAGCCCGGCTAGGGCCCTACGAGATCGTCTCGCGTCTCGGCGCGGGGGGAATGGGTGAGGTCTACCGCGCGCGTGATCCGAGGCTCGGCCGCGACGTCGCGGTCAAGATCCTTCCTTCGAGTTTCTCGAGCGATCCCGATCGCCTGAGGCGGTTCGAGCAGGAGGCCAAGGCGGCGGGATTGCTCAATCACCCCAACATCACGGCGATCTACGACGTCGGCACCCACGAGGGATGTCCCTACATCGTGTCCGAGCTGCTCGAGGGCGAGACGCTTCGCGCGCGCCTGTCCGCGGGGGCCATGTCGTCGCGGCGCGCGACCGAGCTCGGCCTGCAGGCGGCTCGCGGCCTCGCCGCCGCGCACGACAAGGGGATCATCCACCGCGACCTGAAGCCCGAGAACATCTTCGTCACCAAAGACGGGCGGGTGAAGATCCTGGACTTCGGCCTCGCCAAGCTCATCCGCCCGGAGCCGACGGGCTCGGCCGCCACCGAGCCCGGCGTCGTTCTCGGGACCTTCGGTTACATGTCGCCCGAGCAGGTCCGCGGCCGTCCCGCCGACGCGCGCTCGGACGTCTTCGCGATCGGCGCCATCCTCTACGAAATGCTCGCCGGCCAGCGCGCATTTCACGGCAACTCCGCCGCGTCCACGATGTCGGCGATCCTGATGCGGGAGCCGCCCGAGCTCTCGACGACCAATCGCAAGATTCACCCCGGGCTCGAGCGGATCATCCGCCACTGCCTGGAGAAAAATCCCGAGGAGCGGTTCCACTCCGCGCACGATCTGGCGTTCGACCTCGAAGCCCTCACGGGCGTTTCCGCGCCCGCGGCGACCGCCATCGACTATGGCCGCGCGCGCCGCTGGAGAAAGCCCCTGGCCGCCGCGGGCCTTCTCGCGGCGGGCGCCGCGGCCGCCCTGCTCCTGCGCGCGACGGTCCGCGATCCGGATCCTCCCTCGTACGAGCGTGTCACGACGCGGCTCGGCGGCGCGCTCGCGGCGCGGTTCGCGCCGGACGGGCGCACGGTCGTGTATTCCGCGTCTCGCGGCGGAGGGCCATATCGCATCTCCTCCAGCCGGTCGGGCAGCGAGCCCGCGGACCTCGGACTGCCGGACGGGAATCTCGTCGCGATCTCCTCGCTCGGAGAGATGGCCATCGCGATCGGACGCGGAGAATCCGGGCCGGACTCCGGAACGCTCGCGCGCGTCCCTCTGGCCGGGGGCGCGCCGCGTGCGCTCCTCGAGCAGGCGCCGGTCGCCGACTGGTCGGCCGATGGCTCGAGCCTGGCCGTCGCGCGCCGGGTTCAGGGAAAGACCCGGATCGAGTACCCCGCCGGAAAGACCGTCTACGAAACCGCGGGAGACATCCCCTACCTGCGCCTGTCCCGCAACGGCGAGACCGCATTCGTGGAACAGGACGCCTCCCATCGCTACAGCGTGAACCTCATCCGGGGGTCCGGGCCGAGGATCGTGCTTTCGCGGGGCTGGGCCTTCGTCGGGGGCCTGGCCTGGCGTCCCGACCAGAGCGAGGTCTGGTTCGCCGGCCGGAGAGGACCCGGGCGAAACGCCCTGTTCGCCGTGAGTCCCTCGGGCCGCGAGCGCCTCGTCCGCCACGAGGCGGGGAGTCTCTTTCTTCACGACATCTTCTCGGATGGCCGCGTCCTGTTGTCCGACTACGTCTACTCCCGAGGCATCGCGGCTCTCGCCCCGGGCGATGCGCTCGAGCGGGACCTCTCCTGGAAGGACCTGCCGTGGTTGGACGCCATCGCCGCGGACGGCCGCTCGATCGTCTTCGAGGAGCGCGAGGAAGGAGGCGGACGCAGCGGGCCGATCTACGTCCGTAAGATCGACGGTTCGGCGCCGATGCATCTCGGCGAGGGCGCTGCGCTCGGGATCTCTCCGGACGGCCGATGGGTGCTGTCGCAGTCGGAGGAAGCCGGAGGTCAGGACCGATTCCTGCTTCTTCCAACGGGGCCGGGACTCGCGCGCGCCGTCGAGCACCGGGGTCTCGGATCCATGCCCTGGGGCGGATTCTCGCCCGACGGAAGCGGGGTTCTCTTTCTCGCGCAGAAGGCCGGCGCCGCCCCCGCTCTCTACGCGCAGGGGCTCGCGGGCGGGGAACCTCGCGCGGTCTCGCGCGACGGGCTCGAAGGCGATCCGATCGTCGTCTCTTCCGACGGACGTTTCGCCGCGGCCGTCGGAGCGCAGGGGAAGATCCTCATCTGCCGCCTGGAAGACGGAACGACGCGGGCGCTGCCCGGCGCTGCGGCCGACGAGATCCCGATCGTCTGGAGCCCGGACGGCCGGTCGCTCTACGTCTTCAAGCGCAGCCAGCTGCCGGCCCGGGTGTTTCGAGTGGACACCGAAACGGGGCGCCGCGAGCTCTGGAGAGAGATCGCTCCCGCCGACCGCACGGGACTCGATCACATCGACGCGATTCGGATGACTCCGGATGCGCGCGCCTATGCCTATGGGTACACGCGAACCCTCGGCAGCCTCCAGATCGCGGAAGGCCTGCGCTAGCGCGTCTTGGTAGGGGCGGTCCTTGGGGCCGCCCGCGGGCGGGGACGGCGCTCGCAGATTCTCGGCGCGCGAGAGCGCGCGGCCTCGCGCGCGCGATTTCCTATCCGAACGGATAGAGTGCGAGAACCGATTGGATAGGAAATCGGCGGGCGGGCCGCGGCGGCGCGCATCGCTCGCGCGCGCGATGCCCCACGCGAAAACTTTTTCTCCACCCCGCGCCGCGCTTTCGAGACAACCACTTACGCGCAGTCCCTCGCCGCGACTGTCCCGCAGCCGCCTCGCTCTCCCACTTCCGGCATGCCCGTTGCTCTCTCTACGTCCCGAGTCGCAAGAGAGAAAACGAAATTGAAACCGAAAACCACAACAAGTTTTAAAAAGGAGAAAGTCATGAAGAAGGTACTCGCCATCGCTCTCTCGGTCGTCGCCCTGATCGCTTTCTCGCCCTCGATCGCCACCGCCGCCAAGGGAGTCACCTGCGTCGTCGCCCCCTGCCGCACCCCGCTTCCCCCGGCCTCCAGCAAGGGCAACTCCAACGGCACCTCCAGCCGCGGCTCCAAGTCCGGCTCCTCCTCCTCCAACAGCAACGGCACCTCCCGCGGCACCGTCGGCGGACACACCCTCCCGCCCGTCCCCTTCAGCCGCTAAATCCCTCTTCCCCAACCATCCCCTCGCCGCCCGGCTCTCCCGCCGGGCGGCTTCATTTCTGGATCTCGTCCTTGAGGTTCAGGTTTCGGACGAGCCGGTGAAGGTAATTGGGGTGGACGCCCAGCCTCCGGGCCGCCTCGGTATAGCTGCCGCGCGCCTCGCGGGTCGCCTCGAGGATGATGTGGCGCTTGGCCGCGTTCACGGTGTCGTGGTACGTCGTCAGCGGAGGCTCCGAGGATGCCCCGCCCTCGAGCAGGGCTTCGGGAAGGTCCTCGGGCGCGATGTCCTCGCCCGAGCCGAGCACGATCGCGCGCTCGATCGCGTTGGCGAGCTCGCGAACGTTGCCCGGCCAGTCGTATCGGTAGAGGATCGCCCGCGCCTCGGGCGAGATCCCCGGGATCCGATTGCGCAGCTTCTGGCCGAACCGGGCGGCGAAATAGCTCGCGAGCAAACCGATGTCTTCCCGCCGCTCGCGAAGCGCCGGCATCGTGATCGACACGACGCTCAGGCGATAGTAGAGGTCCTCCCGAAACCGGCCCGCCGCGCTCTCCTTCTCGAGGTTCTTGTTGGTCGCGGCGACGACCCGGATGTCCACGCGGATCGGGCGCGTTCCTCCGACGCGCTCGAACTCCCGTTCCTGCAGCACCCGCAGCAGCTTGACCTGCGCGGCCGGAGAGAGCTCGCCGATCTCGTCGAGGAAGATCGTGCCGCCGTCGGCCGCCTCGATCTTCCCCTTCTTCTGGGCCAGGGCGCCCGTGAACGCCCCCTTCTCGTGGCCGAACAGCTCGCTCTCCAGCACGGTTTCGGCCAGCGCCGCGCAGTGGATCGCGACGAACGGGGCGTTCGACCGGGGGCTCGCGCGGTGGATCGCCCGCGCCGCGAGTTCCTTGCCGGTGCCGCTCTCGCCGAGGATGAGGACCGTCGCCTCGGCCCGGGCCACGCGGGCGATGAACTCATGCACCCGCCGGATGGCCGGACTCTCGCCGACCATTTCGGAACGAGAGCTCCCCTCGGCGCGGAGCCGCTCCCGCTCGCTCTCGAGGCGCTCGAGGTGGCGGACGTTCTCGAAGGCTCCGGCGGCGATGTTCGCGAGGCCCATCAGGAGCTGGAGGTCGGCCTCCGTGACCCGGAACTCCGGGCTGCCGGAATCCAGGTAGAGCACGCCGAAGAGCGATTCCCCCACCGCGATCGGCACCGCGACGAGCGCCCGAACGGGCGAGGCGACCAGGCTGTCGGCCTCGCGAAGGGTCCCGGGCTCGCTCAGGTCGTTCGAGAAAATCGCCTCCCGATCGCGCCGGATCTGCGCGAGCACGGTCCGGCTGACCGGCAGGGCGCGGGGCCGGCCGGCCACGCGATCCTTCTGCGCCGCCGCATGGAAGCCATCCCCCTCATCGGGAACGAGCAGGGCGCCGCGCTCGGCCGGAACGGCCTCGAGGGCGAGGTCGACGAGCGTCGAGCCGAGGTCCGGCAGGGAGCGGGCCGTGGCGACGCGGCGGCTCGCCGCGAGAAGGACCTGCAGATCCTGGCCGATCCGGCCCTCGGGTGTCGCGGGCAGCGCGGCGCGGACGCGATCCGGCTGGAGGTAGAGCGCCTCGGCCGGCGAGAGGCGTACCGTCGAGCCCATTCGGACGTCGTTCAAATCGAGCCGGCCATCGGCCGCCCCGTCGCGGAGGTCGGCGTCGCGGAGCAGGAAGAGGAACTTCGAGGCGCCGATCTCGACCTGGTCGCCGTGCTCGAGCCGGCGGCGCATGGCGGGCACGCCGTTGACGAACGTGCCGTTGGTGCTCTCGCAGTCCGAGATCTCGTAGGAGTCGCCCGACCTCGTCAGAACGGAATGGCGGCGGGAAGCCTTGGAGTCGGCGACGGGAAGCGTATTGGACAGATCGCGCCCGATCGTGACCTCGTCGGTCTCGAGCCAATGCACGGACCCCTGCAGCGGACCCGCCATGGACACGAGCCTCGGCTCCACGGAACCCATCTCGACTCCTGTTTCCTGTCTTGCGGAAGCGCATCGCCGGTCTCCGAGCGGCCGGGCGACGATCGAATCCTATCCGAACGGATAGAGGCGAGAACCGATTGGATAGGAAATCGGCGGGCGGGCCGCGGCGGCGCGCATCGCTCGCGCGCGCGATGCTCCACGCGAAAACTTTTTCTCCACCCCGCGCCGCGCTTTCGAGACAACCACTTACGCGCAGTCCCTCGCCGCGACTGTCCCGCAGCCGCCTCGCTCTCCCGCTTCCGGCACGCCCGTTGCTCTCTCTACGTCCCGAGTCGCAAGAGAGAAAACGAAATTGAAACCGAAAACCACAACAAGTTTTAAAAAGGAGAAAGTCATGAAGAAGGTACTCGCCATCGCTCTCTCGGTCGTCGCCCTGATCGCTTTCTCGCCCTCGATCGCCACCGCCGCCAAGGGAGTCACCTGCGTCGTCGCCCCCTGCCGCACCCCGCTTCCCCCGGCCTCCAGCAAGGGCAACTCCAACGGCACCTCCAGCCGCGGCTCCAAGTCCGGCTCCTCCTCCTCCAACAGCAACGGCACCTCCCGCGGCACCGTCGGCGGACACACCCTCCCGCCCGTCCCCTTCAGCCGCTAAATCCCTCTTCCCCAACCATCCCCTCGCCGCCCGGCTCTCCCGCCGGGCGGCTTCATTTCTGGAGGGACCGGGGCGGCACGCATACTGCAGCGAACGTTTCGCGGGAGGCGAAATGAGCCGCTCTTCGGTCGATACGGATGTCCTCATCGTCGGCGCGGGCCCGGTCGGGCTGTTCCTCGCCAACGAGTGCGCGCGCCGGGGCCTGCGCTTCCGCATCCTCGAGACGCGGGCGAGCCAGTCGGAGCATTCCAAGGCCCTGGCGATCTTTCCGCGGACGCTCGAGATTTTCGACATGGCGGGCCTCGTCGGTCCGTTCCTCGAAGCGGCCAACCGGGTCACGAAGGTCGCGATCATCACCCATGGCCGGACGCTCGCCCACTTGCGATTCGAGCCGGAGGAGAGCCCGTATCCGTTCGTCGCGATGGTTCCGCAGAACGTCACCGAGAAGCTGCTCGCCGAGGCTCTGCGCCGGGGCGGCTTCGAAGTCGAGTACGAGACGACGTTCGTCTCGGCCGAGCCGCAGGGCGAGACGATGCGCGCGATCGTGGATCGCAAGGGCCGGCGCGCAACGCTGACGGCCCGCGTCGTCGTGGGCTGCGACGGGGCCCACAGCGCCGTGCGGCACCTGCTGAACTTCTCGTTCGAGGGCGCCGCCTACGCGGACTCCTTCATCCTCGCCGACGCGGAGACCAACGGCGCGCTGCCCGTCGACGAACTGCAGCTCTGCCCGAGCGAGAAGGGCCCGGTTGCCATCTTCCCGATCAGCGCGAGCCGGCGCCGGATCGTGGCGGTCGTCGATCCTCCCCGGAGCGAGGACGAGGTCCCCTCCCTCGAGCTCGTGCGAAGCGTCCTCGCCGAACGCGCGCCCGCCGGCCTCGAGGCGCTTTCTCTGCACTGGAGCAGCTACTTCCGGATTCATCATCGCCACGTCACGCAGCTGCGGGCCGGACGGGTTTTCATCGCCGGCGACGCCGCCCACATCCACAGCCCCTTCGGAGGCCAGGGAATGAACACCGGCCTTCACGACGTCTGGAACCTCGTCTGGAAGCTCGACCTGTTCCTGAACGGCCTCGGCGGCGAGATGCTGCTCGACAGCTATGCTTCCGAACGCATCCCCGTCATCAAGACCGTCATCGAGACGACGGATTTCCTGACGAAGTTTCTCGGAACGCCGAACCGGCTCGTCCAGGCCATCCGGGACACGGTCATCCCGATGGTCTCGCGGCTGGCGCCGTTTCAGCACGCCTTCGTCGAACGGCTCTCGGAGCTCGGCATCGCGTATCCCGGAAGCCCGATCGTGGAAGGCCCCGGACGACGCTACTGGGACGACTCCCTCCGCGGCGGCGGGGGCATTCGGAGCCGGTTCATCCTGTTCGTCGGCGACGACGCGGACGGTTCGACCCGGGAGGGCGCGCAGCGGCTCGCCGACTCCCACCGCGACGTCGTCGAGCTGCGGAGAACGCGGACGCCGGGCCTGGCCCTCGTCCGTCCCGACGGCTACGCCGCGTCCGAATCCCGTTCGGGCGGAGAGGAGGCCGTCGCCGCCCTGGCGTCCGTTCTTCAGGCGCAGATCGCGACGGCCTCCGGGGAGCGCGGATGAATCGCGTACGGGCTGGTACGAGCGATTCTCAGAAGCGGTGGCGCCGTCGAACGAAGCGGGGGCCACGTTCGTTACCGCAGACCTTCGTCGGCGTTCCGTACTGCCGTGGGTCTGCCGTTGGTGGTCGGGGCGAGGGGGATAAGAGGGATCGACGAGACGCGATCTCCCAGCAGCTCGCGGCGTGAGAAGTCTCCCGAGCGAAGCGAGGGAGGAGGCTCACGCCGCGGGAGCCGAAGCGCTGTGAGGGGCCAGGTGAGCGGTCGAGCCCGCATCCGGGCGAGCCGCTCACCGGTGCGCCCAAAGGGCGCAGGCCCCGAACGAAGCGGAGGCGACGGCATTGGCTGGGAGGCAGGGACTCGAACCCCGATTCACTGGTCCAGAGCCAGTTGTCCTACCATTGAACGACCTCCCAGTCGTTCGAGGGAGGCGGATTATCCGGGATCGCGGAGCGCCGGTCAAATGCCCGGTCGCCGGACGTGGGCGAGCGCGGTAGGATCCCGCCACTCTGGTCGACGACATGGAAGGCCTCGCTGCGAAGTCCTGTGTCCCATGCCGGGGCGGCATCGATCCGCTCGGCCCGGACGCGGCGCGCCGCATGCTCTCCGAAACGCCCGACTGGCGTCTCGAGATGGACGGCAAGCGGCTGGTGCGGGGGTTCGAGTTCCGTGATTTCGTCGAGGCGATGAAGTTCGTCGACCGGGTCGCGGACCTGGCGGAGTCGGAGGGGCACCATCCCGACATCGCGATCCACTGGAACAAGGTGGATCTGACGCTCTGGACGCACAAGATCGGCGGTTTGCACGAGAACGACTTCATCCTCGCGGCGAAAGTCGATCGTCTTCTCGTCGAGGATCCGGACGCAACGATCGCGGGTTGATTCGGCCGCGCGGCCACGCCGCCGGCATTTCGGAAAGGGACGGAGACCCATGCGCCACATCTGGCCAATTCGGCTGTTGGCCTTCGCGTTCGCGGCGGTCCTCGCCACGGCGGCGATCGCGGAGACGCGGCCGCCTCAGGAAGCCGAAGACCAGGAAAAGCAGAAGGACCAGGACAAGGACAAAGACAAGGACAAGGACAAGGATCATGACGCGCGACCTGCGGCCGACGTCATCACGCCCCTCCTCCAGAAGCGCCTCGCCGGGAAGGCCTCGCTCGATGACGTCGTCGTGGACGTGCGCTGGCCGGTCGACGGCATCTATACATCGGCGCGCGTCTACGGTGACGGCGCGGGAATCTGGAAACGCGAGTTTCAGATCCGGTTGTCGAAGACCGAGGTTCGGCGTCTCATCCAGCTGCTGGTCAAGAAGCGGTTCGGATCGCTTCCCCTGACGAGCGGCGGCGAGGAGGGCAAGAACGAGAAGGGACTCAAGGGCCGCGTCATCGTTCTCGTCGGGCCCGTCTCCCGGCGCGCATCACAGTTCGACGCCGGCGATCAGTCGCCGGAGCTCGAGGGGATCGCCCGCGAAGTCGTCGAGGCGTCGGCCAGGGCCGCCGCCACGGGGCAGGTCGGCATCACGAACCTCGCCGACGGTCTCGCCAGGGTCGAGTCGGGGGCGCTTCCACCCGAGACGCTTCACCTCGAGGTCCGGCGCCGCGTCGCGACGGTCGGCGGCGAGGGCTGGCGCCTCTGGGGCGACGGCCGCCGGCTCTACGACGTCGTCACCGAGAAGACCGGCCGGCCCTCGTCGGCTCGCGCCCTCGTTCTCTCGAGCAAGGACTTCGCATCCCTCGTCCGGTCGATTGCCGATGCCGATCCCGCGAACCTGCCCCAGAGCCTCTACGCCCCGCAGTACACCGACGTCCTCATCCAGCTTCTCAACAAGTCGAGGCATATCCAGGGCCGGCAGTTCTCGGGCATGACACCGACCACGCACGGCGAGAAGCAGGCCGCGTTCGATCGCCTCGTCGAGACGCTCGCCGCCCTCCACGCGCGCGCGCGAAAGGAAGGCCGGCTCGTGACGCTGCCCGACCAGCGCGATGCCGAGATCGAGAACCGGGAGCGCGAGCGGGGAGAGGAACAGAACGAAGAACGCGAGCGGGAGGAACGCGAGCGAAACGAGCCGAAGCCGAAACCGGAGTCGAAGCCCTCGGCGGCCGCTACCCCCGTTTCCCCGGGAAGACCGTGAAGAAGAGGCCCATGACGGCGAGGCCGAGGAGCATCCAGCGGGCGTCCTCCCAGGCCCTCGCGTACACGGCGCTGCGGACGCCGGGCTCGACGAAAAATCCGGCGAGGCCCGCCGCGAGCATGACGAGGCCGGTTCTTCGCATGCCTCGCCGACCGCCTCAATACTGACGCAGCGTCGGGTCGATCACCGCCGCCCAGCGGTTGATGCCGCCGGCGAGGTTGACGGCCTTCCCGTAGCCCGCGCGCTGGAGAAACTGGACGGCGTTGCCGCTGCGGCCGCCGGTCCGGCAGTACACCACGATCGCATCGTCCCGGGAGAGCCGGTCGAGGCTCGAGGGCAGAGTCCCGAGCGGAATCTTGACCGAGCCTGCCAGGTCCGAGATCGGATACTCGTGCGCCTCGCGCACGTCCACGAGGACGAAGCGGTCGCCTCGATCCTGCATCGCCTTCAACTCTTCGACGCTGACCTCCGGAGCCCTTCCGAACATGGCGTCCGAAGATACCAGAGGCTTCTCGCCGCAGAAGGCCTCGTAGTCGATCAGCCGCGTGACCGAGGGATGGGAACCGCACACGACGCAATCGGGGTTCTTCCGAACCTTCAGCTCCCGGAAGCGCATCGCGAGAGCGTCCACGAGGAGGAGGCGGCCGATGAGCGAGTCTCCCGCCCCGAGCAGCAGCTTCAGCGCCTCGACGGCCTGCATCGTTCCGAGCAGCCCCGGCAGGATCCCGAGCACGCCGCCCTCCGCGCAGGAGGGCACGAGCCCCGGCGGAGGCGGCTGTTCGAAGAGGCAGCGGTAGCACGGACCCCCTTCCGCGCCGAAGACGGAAACCTGGCCCTCGAACTTGAACACCGAGGCATAGACGTTCGGCCGGCCCGTCAGCACGCAGGCATCGTTGACCAGATACCGCGTCGGGAAGTTGTCGGTGCCGTCGGCCACGACGTCGAACTCGCGGACGATCCGCAGGGCGTTCTCCGACGTCAGCCGCTCCTCGAAGCGCTCGACGCGGACGTTGGGGTTCATGCTCGACAGCCGCTCGGCCGCCGCGGCGAGCTTCGGCCGCCCGACGTCGGAGGTCTCGTAGAGGATCTGGCGGTGGAGGTTCGAGGCGTCGACGACATCGAAGTCCACGAGGCCGATCGTTCCGACGCCGGCCGCCGCGAGGTAGAGGGTGAGCGGAGAGCCGAGCCCTCCGGCGCCCACGCACAGGACCCGGGCCTGCTTGAGCCGCCGCTGCCCCGTCTCGCCCACCTCGGGCAGGATCAAGTGACGCGCGTATCGCCGCAACTCCTCGGGCGAGAGATCGGGAAGGGTTTCGGGCACCGCGCTCATTCTACTTTTGGAGCTCGATCCGCAGGCACGCGCCGGAACGGGAGACGGACAGCACGGCGAACGGGGTGCGGGCGACGAGGGGCCGCACGGCCGCCTCGATCTCGCTGCGGCTGAATCCATGTCCGCGGGCGAGCCGGCGCTGGCAGGAGATCGGCACGCGCAGGGGCCCGCAGAGGGACGCGCGGTCCGCGCGGATCGCGTCCTTTTCCGCTTCGGGATCCTGCTCGTAAATCCAGAGCCGGCCGCCCGGCCCGAGGATCCGGTGGATCGCGGTGAGATCCTCGGCCGGCTCCTCCCAGTGGTGAAACGAGAGAACCGACACGGCGAAGTCGAACGCGGCGGCTCCCTCGAGCGAAGCCGCGCGGCCCCGCCGGAACTCGAGGTTGGGAAGCCGAGGTCCCTTCTGCGCCTGACGGATCATGTCGGCCGAAGGATCGAGCCCGGTGACGGCGACCTTCGGATGTGCGGCGGCGATCGAGCGCGTGAGGCGGCCCGGGCCGCAGCCGACGTCGAGCAATCGTCCGGTCTCGATCGGGACTTCGGCCGCGATCCGCGCATGGAGGGGCGAGAGCGCCGGTTCGGCGCAGAGGCGGTAGAAGAAGGACGCGATGCGACCGAAGCGCTCCGGGCGGCCGCCCTTCAGGTTCACGGCCGCGAGTCTGTCACGGGCCTCTGATAAATTGAGGCCCCGGAGGTTTCATTTGCTCCCTGAATTCCGGAACGAAGCCCTGACGGATTTTTCGAGCGAGGCCCACCGCAACGCGTTCCGCGCGGCGCTGGCGAAGGTCGAAAAGCGCCTTCCGATCCGCGGAAAGAACCGCATCGGCGGCAAGACGGCCGGCGCGGCGAAACACTTCGAGTCGGTCAACCCGTGCGACTTCCGGCAGGTCATCGGCCGGTTTCCCGAGGGCACGCCCGCCGACGCGGCGCGCGCCCTCGACGCCGCCGGAAAGGCGTTCCCTTCCTGGAGCGCCCTGCCGGCCGGCGAGCGATCGGCCTGCATTCTCCGCATCGCGGCGATCCTGCGGCGGCGCAAGCACGAGTTCTCCGCGATGATGGTCCTCGAGGAGTCGAAGTCGTGGCCCGAGGCCGACGGCGACACGGCCGAGGCGATCGACTTCTGCGAGTTCTACGCCCGGACGATGGAGCGCCTGGCGGAGCCGCAGCCGATGGTCCCGTACCCGGGCGAGCGCAACGAGCTCCTGCACGTCCCGATGGGCGTATGCGTCGTGATACCGCCCTGGAACTTTCCGCTGGCGATCCTCTGCGGCATGACGACGGCGGCCCTCGTCGCCGGCAACACGGTCGTCCTGAAGCCCTCCTCGGACGCGGCCGGCATCGCGACGATGTTCGTCGAGGCCTGCGAGGAAGCCGGCGTTCCGGACGGCGTGCTCAACTTCGTGACCGGCGGCGGCAGGACCGTGGGCAACGCGCTCGTCGAGAGCCCGAAGACTCGGCTCATCGCGTTCACGGGCTCGCGCGACGTCGGCGTCCAGATCAGCGAGAAGGCCGGCCGCGTCGTGCCCGGCCAGATCTGGATCAAGCGCGCGATCCTCGAGATGGGCGGCAAGGACTTCATCCTCGTGGACGAGACGGCCGACGTCGAGGACGCGGCCAACGGAATCGTCGCCGCGGCGTTCGGCTTCCAGGGCCAGAAGTGCTCGGCGTGCTCGCGGCTGATCGTCCACAAGAAGGTCCACGGCGACCTGCTCGAACGGGTCGTCGCGAAGACGAAGGCCCTCACCGTCGGCGACGTCCGCGACCCGAAGAACTCGGTCGGCGCGGTCATCAACGCCGGCGCGCAGAAGAAGATCCTCGACTATGTCGCGATCGGAAAGAAGGAGGGACGGATCGTCGCGGGCGGCAAGGCGGGCCCGAAACAGGGCTACTTCGTCATGCCCACCGTCGTCGACGGCGTCCGCCCGAAGGCCCGCCTCGCCTGCGAGGAGATCTTCGGGCCGGTCCTCGCGGTGCTCCCGGTGCGCAGCTTCGAGGAGGGAATCGCCGTCGCCAACGACAGCGAGTACGGCCTGACGGGCTCGCTCTATTCGCGCGACCGCGAGCGGCTCTGGCGTGGCAAGCGCGATCTCCGCGTCGGGAACCTCTACCTGAATCGCAAGTGCACCGGCGCCCTCGTGGGCGTCCATCCCTTCGGCGGCTTCAACATGTCCGGGACGGACTCGAAGGCGGGCGGTCCCGAGTACCTCTATCTGTTCACCCAGCAGAAGGCGATCTCGGAAAAGCTCTGAACCGGGAAGGAACCTCGATGTTTCAGACGATCGGAATCCTCGCGCTCGCGTTCGACCTCGTGGCGTTTTTCTTGATCTTCCGGATGCCGACCGACGGCGCGACGAAGGCCCTGTGGACCGTGTTCGTGATCCTGCTGCCCTTCATCGGATCGATCTTCTACATGGAGACGGGGGCGCGGCGCCCGCGTCCGGCGGCGGAGCGCGCATGAGCGAGGGAGAGTTTCCCCGCACCGCCCGGCGCTTCGAGGGCGTCGGCTTCTCCGAGATCGTCCGCGTCCGCAATCGGGTCATGGAGCTGCTCGCCACCGGGCAGAGGGTCTGGCGTTTCGAAGGCGGCGAGCCGTGGATGAACACGCCCGAGGCGGTCAAGTCCGCGATGGGCGAGGCGCTGGCCCGGAACCAGACGCGGTACGCGCCGTCCTCGGGCATCCCCGAGCTGCGCAAGGCGATCCTCTCCAAGGTGCGCGAAAAGAACGGCATCACGGCCGACGAGGAATCCGCCGTCGTCGTCAACGGCGGCATGCAGGGACTCTTCGCGGGCTTCGCGACGCTGCTCGACCCGGGCGACGAGGTCCTGATGTTCTCGCCGTACTGGACGCCGGTCGCCGACCTGATCGCGTATCACGAGGCGCGCGCCGTCCTCGTGCCGACGATCGCCGCGCGCCGCGGCGGCCTCACCGCCGCGCTCGCCGAGCGCACCACGCCGCAGACCAAGGTCCTCTACTGGAACTCGCCGTCGAACCCCGCCGGCGACGTCTTCTCGCGCGGCGAGATCGAGGAGGTCGCGGCGTTCGCCCGCGAGCGCCGCCTCGCCGTCATCTCCGACGAGGCCTACGAGGACCTCGTGTACGAGGGCGAGCCGCACGTCTCGATGGCCTCGCTGCCCGGCATGGCCGAGCGGACGATCACCGCCTTCACGCTGTCGAAGAGCTACTCGATGACGGGCTGGCGCCTCGGGTACGTCATTGCGCCGAAGCGCTACCAGCTCGCGGTCAAGACGGTCCTGCTCTACACGACGAACGGCGTCTCGACGCCCACGCAATGGGCCGCGGTCCAGGCCCTGTCGCGCGGCACGGAATACGTCGCCGAGTGGAAGAAGGGCTACCGCGAGCGCCGCGACCGCCTCGTCGCGGGCCTCCGGGCCGCCGGTTTCGAGCTCGACGCGCCGCGCGCGGCGCTCTATCTCTTTCCGAGGATCCCGTCCTGGCTCGGCGCGGATTCGCGCCAGGCCGCGCGGACCCTGCTCGACGAGGCGAAGATCGCCACGGTTCCGGGGGTCGTCTTCGGCCCGGACGGCGAGGGGCACCTGCGCTTCTCGTTTTCGGTGTCCGAGGAGATGATCGCCGGAGGCGTCGAGGCGCTCGCGACCTTCGCCTCCGCCGCGGCGGCCGGGAGAGTGTAGATCCTCACCGTCGGCCCGCGGGAGGAGTACATTTCTGTCGGGGGCATCGACGAAACCGTCGACTGAACCGTACATGAAGACGATGGGAACCGCCGCGGGGGTACTGTTGCTCAGCACGGTGACACTGACCGGCCAGGGCCCGGCTTCCGTGCCAACTCCGCCCGCAACGACGGAGCGACTTCCACCGCTCACGGTCCCGTTCGTCGAAAACTGCGGCCAATGGGACGCCCGCGTCGCCTTCGCGGCCCGGACGCGGGGCGGCGTCGAATTCGTCACGACAACCGGTTAGCTCGTCTATTCGTTGGGAAGCCGAGCCTCCGGCGCATGGACGTTGACCGAGAGCGCCTTCCACGGAGCGCCGGCACTCCATTCCGAGAATCCGGCGGTCACGCGGGTCAGTTTTCTTCGCGGCAACGACCCGAGCCGGTGGCAGGGCCATTTGGCCTCGTATGAAGAGATCGGGCTCGGCGAGGTCTGGCCGGGAATCGACGTCAAGCTCCGAGCGAAGCGAGCGGCGATCGAGAAGGTGCTCACGGTGCGGCCCGGCGCGCGGGCTGAAAGAGCTCGGTTCCGGATCGGCGGAGCGAATTCACTCTTCGTCGGCGAGGACGGGTCCCTCGTCGCCCTCACGGACGCCGGTGAGGTGCGCTTCACGGCGCCCCGGGCGTACCAGGAGCATGACGGATCGCGAAGAGCGATCGACGTCGCCTACCGCGTCCGCGGAAAGACCTACGGCTTCCGGCTCGGGCGCTACGACCGCCATCTGCCGGTCGTCATCGATCCCCTGCTTCAGTCGACGTATCTCGGCGGTACGGACTTCGACTACGCCGGCGGTCTGGCCATCGACCCGTCCACCGGCAACGTGTACGTCGTCGGTGGGACGTCCTCCCTGGACTTTCCCGGCACGACCGGGGGCGCCCAACCCTCGACTGGAGGCGGAGGCGAGGACGCGATGATCGCGGAGCTCGACCCGTCGCTCACGACGCTGCTGCAGGCGACGTACCTCGGCGGCTCGGGCGAAGACTTCGGCGTGGGGATCGCGATCCACCCTTCGGATGGTGACGTATTCGTCGTGGGCGACACGCGTTCCACCGACTTTCCGAATACGTCCGGCGGCGCGCAGACCGCGTTCGCGGGCGGCGATTACGACGTCTTCATCGCACGACTCGATCCGACCCTCTCGACGCTCGTCCAGTCGACGTACCTCGGCGGCAGCATGGTGGACTCCGCAGCCGGAATCGCGATCTCGCCGGCAACCGGCGAAATCATCGTCCTCGGCACGACGAGCTCGGAAGACCTTCCCGCCACCGCGGGAGGCGCACAACCCGCCAAGAACCTCTTCGACGACCTCTTTCTGGCCCGAATCGATCCGACGCTGACTTCGTTTCTCCAGTCGACGTACGTCGGAGGCAGCTTCTACGAGGCCGCCGCCGGCGTGGCCGTCGATCCGGCCGACGGCGACGTCCTCGCCGCAGGATCGACGGGCTCGACCGACTTCCCCGGTACGACGGGAGGCGCCCAACCCTCCGCGGGAGGGGGCGGGGACGTCTTCGTCACGCGCTTGAATCCGGACCTGACGGCGCTGATTCAATCGACGTATCTCGGGGGCAGCTCCGCCGAAAACGAATTCGCCGCGGTGGCGATTCACCCGACGAGCGGCGAGGTCATCGTCGCCGGCGGCACCGAGTCTTCGGACTTTCCCGGCACGGCCGGCGGCGCGCAACCCCAGTACGGAGGCACCAACGACGGCTTCGTCGTTCGTCTCGACAGCTCGCTGACGACGATGCTTCAGTCGACGTATCTCGGAGGCGGAAGCCCGGACATCGCCGAGAACGTCGCGATCGATCCGTCGAGCGGCGACATCTTCGTCGCCGGCTTCACCAGCTCGGACCCGTTTCCAGGCTCCTTCGGCGGCGCGCAGCCGGCCGGAGATCACAACTGGGATTCCTTCGTGGCTCGACTCGATCCGACGTTGACGATTCTGGTCCGGTCGACCTACCTCGGGGGCACCGGGAACGACACGATCGGCGACGTCAAGATCGACCCGACCGGGAGCGAGCTCCTCACCGTGGGCTCCACGACCTCGACGGATTTTCCCGTCACGGCGGGCGGCGCGCAGTCGGCGTTCGGAGGGGGCCCCGGGGATGCCTTCGTCACACGGCTGACGCTCGATCTCGCGGCTCTCCTCGCCCCCGTTTCGGTGAGCGTCGATCCGCTCCCGAACCCCGGCAACGGCGACTCCATCTTCGAGCCGGGCGAAACCGTGCCCGTGATTCCGAGCTGGCAGAACCTGACGACATCGCCGCAGTCGCCGAGCGGACAGGCGACGTCCTTCGGCGGGCCTGCCGGGGCAACCTATGCGATCGTCGCCGGCACCGTCCCGTATCCGACGATCGCCCCCGGCGCCGTGGGTCTGGCCGGAGGCGCCTACGTCGTCTCCGTCTCCGCTCCGGATCCGCGCCCCGCGACGCACTGGGACGCCGAGCTGACGGAGGCCCTCGACGTCGCGGAGGTCCTCCCCTTCCGGCACGTCCTGCACATCGCCGACAGCTTCCCGGACGTGCCGCGGTCGAACATCTTCTACCGCGACATCGAAACGATCCTGCACTACGACATCACCTCGGGCTGTGGCTCCGGCAATTACTGCCCCGATCAGCCCGTGAGCCGAAGCCAGATCGCCGTCCTTCTTCTCAGAGCCAAGCATGGTCGGGGCTACGGGCCGCCGCAGTGCGTCGGCATTTTCGCGGACGTTGTCTGTCAGGGCCCCGGGACGATTGCCAACTGGATCGAAGAGCTCGCCGCCGAAGGGATCACCGCCGGCTGCGGCGGCAACGACTACTGCCCCGACAGCCCCGTCACGCGCGCCCAGGTGGCCGTCTTTCTGCTCAAGGCCGAGCACGGCTCGACCTACGTCCCGCCCGTCTGCGCCGGCATCTTCGACGACGTTCCCTGCCCGTCCCAGTTTGCCGCATGGATCGAGCAGCTCTCCCACGAGAACGTCACGGGCGGTTGCGGCGAAGGCAACTACTGCCCGGGCAATCCCAACACGCGCGGCCAGATGGCCGTCTTCCTCGTCAAGGCGTTCGAGCTCACGCTCTACGGGCGCTGAGAGGGGCGAATACCTCTAGCGCCGGTACGCCTCGGGCCGCCGGTCGGCGAGCGCCGGGAACTTCGCGCGCGCGTCGCGGACGACCGCGGGATCCACGTCGGCAACGAGGACGGCCTCGTCCGCCGAGCCCTCGGCGAGGACCTCGCCCCAGGGCGAGACGACGGCCGAGTCGCCGGCATAGCGCAGGCCGCCGCCCTCGCCGACGCGATTGACGCCCGCGACGTAGCAGAGGTTCTCGATCGCGCGGGCGCGCAGGAGCGTGCGCCAGTGCTCGCGGCGCGCCTCGGGCCAGTTCGCGACCACGGCGAAGAGATCCGTGTCGCCGGCCGCGAGGCGGAACGGCTCGGGAAAGCGAAGGTCGTAGCAGACGAGGGGCGTCACCCGAAGCCCCTCGACGGGAACCGTCACGACCCGGTCCCCTCCAGTGTAGGCGCGGTGCTCGCCGCCGAAGGTGAAGGGATGGATCTTCGCGTATCGCGCCGCGGAGCCGTCGGGTCCCGCGAGAATCGCCATGTTCCGCGGACGAGGCGCCCCGGACTCCGGAATGCTCGCGAGGATCCAGAGGCCGAGCTCGCGCGCGGTCTCGCGCAGGAACCTCTCGGACGGGCCGCCCTCCGGCTGCGCGATCTCCTCCGCCTTCATCGAGAAGCCCGTGCAGAACATCTCGGGCAGGAGCGCGAGCCGGGCGCCCTTCTCGCGGGCCTCGTCCAGCCGGAGACGGGCGCGCCGGTGGTTCTCGGCGACGTCCTCCCAGGCCAGGTCCATCTGGACGAGTGCTACGCGCACAGCTTCTCCATTCTCGCGACGGCGGCCTCGAGCGTCTCGCGCTTCTTGCAGAACGCGAAACGCACGTACGTCCTCGGCTCCTCCGGCCGGTCGTAGAAGGCCGACGGCGGAATCGCGGCGACTCCCGCCTTCTCGATCAGATGCCGCGCGAACGCCCGATCGTCCTCGAACCCGAACTGCCGGAAGTCGGCGCAGGCGAAGTACGTCCCCTCCGGCGCCCCGAGCCGGAACCCGATCCGCGAGAGCTCCTGGACGAGATAGTCGCGCCGCTCGCGATAGTCGGAGAGGAGCGCCGCGTAATACTCGACCCCTGCGCCAAGCGCCGCCGCGGCCCCGTGCTGGAGCGGCGTCGCGGTCGCGAAGGTGATGAACTGATGCGCGGTCCGCACGGCCGCGGCGAGCTCGGGCGGCCCGCACGCCCAGCCGATCTTCCAGCCGGTCAGCGAGAAGGTCTTGCCGAAGGACGAGATCGTGATCGTCCGCTCCCGCATGCCGGGAAGCGACGCCATCGGGACGTGGCGGCCCTCGTAGACGAGGTGCTCGTACACCTCGTCCGTGATGCAGAGGACGCCGCGGGTCCGGCACAGGGCGGCGATCGCCTCGAGCTCGGCGATCGAGAACACCTTGCCCGTCGGGTTGTGCGGGCTGTTCAGGAGCACCGCGCGCGTGCGGGGACCGAAGGCCGCGGAAAGCTGTGCCGGATCGAAGCTCCAGTCGGGCTCGCGGAGCGTGACGATCCGCGGCACGGCATCGGCCATGCGGACACTCGCCTTGTACGAGTCGTAGTACGGCTCGAAGAGGACGACCTCGTCGCCCGCGTCGCAGATTCCCTGGATCGCCGCGAAGATCGCCTCGGTCGCGCCGGAGGTGACGACGATCTCCGCATCCGGCGCGAAGTCGAGCCCCCAGTCGCGGCGGTACTTCGCGGCCAGGGCGCGATGGAGCTCGGGCAACCCCGTCATGCGGGCGTATTGTCCATGGCCCGCCCGGATCGCCGCGATCGCGGCGTCCTTGACGAATTCGGGACCGTCGAAGTCGGGGAAGCCCTGCGAGAGATTGATCGCGCCGTGCTCGTTCGCGAGGCGCGTCATCTCGGTGAAGATCGTCGTGCCGAAGCTCGCGAGCCTCGAGGAGAGCGCCGGGCGCATCGGCGCGGATTGTATCGGTCTCGCGCGACCGTTCGTCCCGCTGATATTCTCCCCGCGCCATGGCACCCACCAAGACGCACTACCGCATCGCGATCATCGGTTCCGGCCCCGCCGGGTGGACCGCCGCCCTGTACGCCTCGCGGGCCGAGCTCTTTCCCGTCATCTTCGAGGGACCGCAGCCCGGCGGCCAGCTCACGATCACCACCGAGGTCGAGAACTATCCCGGCTTCCGGGACGGCATCCAGGGACCGGAGCTCATGGAGATCTTTCGCGAGCAGGCCAAGCGCTTCGGCACCGAAGTCGTTCTCGACACGGTGACCGAGGTGGACTTCACGCGGCCGCCCTTCACGCTCGTCCTCGACGCCGCCAGCACGATCACCGCCGACGCCGTCATCGTCTCCTCCGGCGCCTCGGCGAAGCTCCTCGGCATCGAGTCGGAGAAGATGCTCATGGGCCACGGCGTGTCGGCCTGCGCGACCTGCGACGGCTTCTTCTTCAAGGGCAAGGAGGTCGTCGTCGTGGGCGGCGGCGACACCGCGATGGAGGAGGCGACCTTTCTGACGAAGTTCGCCTCGAAGGTCACGGTGGTTCACCGCCGCGAGGAGTTTCGCGCTTCGCGGATCATGCTCGACCGCGCGCGCCTGAATCCGAAGATTGAGTGGAAGCTGAACGCGACCGTCGCGGACATCCAGGGAGGGCCCGGCGGAGTGGCGGGCGTGACGCTCGAGGACACGCGGACGGGCGAGAAGACGCCCTTCGCGACGCAGGGCGTGTTCGTCGCGATCGGCCACTCCCCCAACACCGCGATCTTCCGCGGCAAGCTGGCGTTGAACGACGTCGGCTACGTCAGGATCAGGCACCCTTCGACCGCGACCTCGGTGGAGGGAGTCTTCGCCGCCGGCGACGTCGCCGATCCGACCTATCGCCAGGCGGTGTCCGCCGCGGGCGAGGGATGCAAGGCCGCGATCGACGCGGAACGGTGGCTCGCGTCGCGCGGCATCCATGGATGAGGACGAGAACGGTCCGGCGGAGACGCCGCCGGAGCCGGACGGAGATCCCCGCCGAGCGTCGTTTGCCGCGATCCTCTTCTACGTCCTCGGGTTCATGGCTGCCCTGGCACTGCTCGCCTGGATCGCGGCCGCCTTGCTGAGGAGGCTCTGAGAACTCGGACGGCGATTCGCCCGTAACAACCTCCGGACCGATGTGGAAATACTGGAAGGCGCTCAGGGGCCTGCCTCGGCCGGTCTGGATCGTCTTCGCCTCGACGCTCGTGAACCGCTCGGGCTCGATGGTGCTCTCGTTCCTCGTCCTCTTCCTGACGCACGACCGGGGCTATTCGCCCGAGCGGGCGGGCTTCGTCCTCTTTCTCTACGGCGTCGGGGCGATCGTCGCGGGCCCTCTCGCCGGGCGGCTCGCCGATCGCTTCGGCTCGGTGCCGCTGATGCGCGTCTCGCTCTTTCTCTCGGGTGGCATGCTTCTCCTGTATCCCCTCGCTCGGAGCCTTCCCGCCGTCGTCGCGGCGACGATCACGCTGGCGATGCTCACCGAGGCCTTCCGTCCGGCCGCGATGTCCTTCTTCGGCGAGGCCGTCGAACCCTCGCGCCGCAAGTCGGCCTTCTCGGTCTACCGGCTCGCGATCAACCTGGGCATGGCCATCGGGCCCGCCGTCGGAGGAATTCTCGCGACGATCTCGTTTCGCTACCTGTTCCTCGCCGACGGCGCGACGTCGCTCGCCGCCGGGGCCGTGCTCGCCTTCTCCGGGATCACGCTCGCCTCCCGCCCGGCCGGCGAGCCGGGCCCGGCGCCGACGACCGCCACGCGCCTGCGGCTCTCGACGGCGGCGCACGCCGACCCGCGCTTTCTCTTCTTCCTCGCGAGCGTCCTTCCCGTCGTCGTCGTGTTCTTTCAACACATCTCGTCGATGCCCCTCTTCATCGTCCGGGACCTCGGCCTGTCGCCCCGGACCTTCGGGCTCCTCTTCTCGCTGAACTGCCTGTTGATCGTTCTCGTCGAGGTGCCGCTGAACGCCGTCACGAGCCACTGGTCGCACCGCCGCACGCTCGCCCTCGGAGCGCTCCTGTCCGGGGCCGGCTTCGGCGGCATGGCCTTCGCGCGCAGCGTCCCCGGGCTCGCGGCGACCGTCGTGGTCTGGACCTTCGGCGAGATGCTGTTCTTCCCGGCGTCGGCGGCGTATGCCACCGACATCGCCCCGTCGGCGCGGCGCGGAGAGTACAGCGGTCTCTACACGATGATGTTCTCGGTGGGATTCGCCGTCGGGCCGTGGGCGGGCACGGTCGTCCTCGAGCGCGCGGGAGCGCGGCTGCTCTGGGGCCTCACCTTCGTGCTCGGCGCGCTCGCGGCCGCGATGTTCCTCCGATTGCCCGAGCCCTCGCGCCACGTTGCCGCCGAGACGCCGCTCGCCGACGCGGCCGGAACTATCGCGCCGCCGCCGGAGCCCAGTTGACGACGACGTCGAGCGGGAGCTCGTCGGCATTGACCTCCGGCACGACGGCGAGCAGGCGCTTTCCGTCCGGCGAGACATCGAAGTCTTCCCAAACGGACTTCTCCGGCAGGACGAAGAGATCCACCGGCTTTCCGATCTCGAGGGACGGCGAGGTTCGGATCGGGACCGAAACGAGGTGGCGATCGTCGGAGACGAAGAGGAGATCGCCCGCGCGGCTCCAGCGCAGAGCGCCCGCCCCCCGCGCCGAAACGCGCACTCTCTCTCCGGGGCCCGGATAGGGCGCGATGTCGATCGCGTTCCCCGCGCTCTCGTTCGAGACGTAGGCCACGTATCGCCCGTCGGGTGAGAACCGCGCCGAGGTCTCGTTGACGCCGGTCTTGACGAACGAGACCGGCTTGGCGCCGCCCGAGAGCGCCAGGGTCCACAGGTCGAAGAGACCCCGTTCTCCCCGCTGCAGAAAGAGGAGCGTGCGGCCGTCGGGCGACACGTCCTCGGCCGACTGAAAGGTCTCGAAGGGCAGCAGGTTTTCGACTTTGCCGGTGGCCAGATCCTCGCGCACGAGCTGGGGCGATCGGCCGCGCACCGCGGAGTAGATCAGGGTCCTCGCGTCCGGCAGCAGAATCGGATCGATCTCGGTATCGGGCCCCGGGGAAACCGGCGCCTCCGCGGCCCTCTCGAGATCGGCCGACCAGATGCCGAACGAGCCCGTGGCGGGTCGGGCGCGAACGAAGAAAACGCGGTTGGCCTGCGGCGAAATCCGGACGTTCAGATAGAGGCCCGGCGGGCCGAGAACGCCGAGCTGTCGGCCGGAGCGATCGAACCAGACGAGGCGGCTGACGTCCGCGCGTGACTGGAGCGCGACCGAGCCGGTTCTCGACACGGCGAACGCCGCGTAGCCGGAGGATGCGAAGTAGCGCACGTGCGGGGCGACCGGAATCGCCTCGCCGGTCACGGTGCCGCTCTTCTCGTCGAACCGACGGGCGAGGAGCGTCGCGTCGCGAGCGAAGACCAGAAAGCCCGTATCCATGTACTGCGCGCGCGACGCCTCGGCCATGATCGCTCTCGGCGGCCGTCCCGGCTCGTAGAGCATGACCGAGGAGGCTCCGGGGAATCTGCGGGCGAGGTAGAGAAACCTCCGCCCGTCCGGAAGGAACCAGGGCCAGTTCAAACGCCCCTCCTGCCGAGACGGGTCCGGCTCGACCACGCGGACGGGCGAGCCGCCCGCGGCCGCCACGCGGAAGACCGCCTCGCCCTGAACGCTGGCGAACACGATCTCTCCGGCGCTGCCCCAGCTCGCCGAGAGGCCGATGCCCGGAGGCACGTCGCAGATCGCCACGGACGCCCCGCCTTCGAGGCCGACGCGCCGGAGCTGGTTTCCGGCGGCGAATCCGATCGTGCGGCTGTCCGGAGACCAGAAGACCGTCCGCGCGCCCTCGGTTCCGGATACCGGGCGGGGCTCGAGCGCGGAGATCGGGCGAACCCAGACGTGCGGTCCGCCCTCGCGGCCCGAGGCCACGAACGCCAGCACGGAGCCGTCGGGAGACAGGGCCAGAATCGAGTTCTCGACGGTGTCGCCCTCGAAGGCTCCGCCCTCCGGCGGCGCGATGGTGAATCGGACGAGCGGAGCGATGGGACGCTTCGCCGCGAGGACGTTCCGGAGAGAGACGGCGGCCGCCGCCGCGCAGACGGCCGCCACGGCCCACGGGACTCGACTTCTCCAGGCGCTCTTTCTCACCGCACCCACGAGGACCTGCGCATTCGAGCCCGACGATCCACCGGCGATCGAGCGCAATTGCAGCTCCACGTCGTGCGCAGAGCCCCATCGGTCGTCGGGATCCTTGGCCAGGCAGGTCGCCACGAGGCGGTCCAGCCCGGGCGGGCTCGCCGGCGCAAGCGACGAAACCGCCGGTGGGTCCGTCGTGAGAATCGCCGAGATCAGGGTGGCGGAGCTCGCGCCCGAAAACGCCTTGCGCCCGGTCAGCATCTCGTAGAGCACGGCGCCGAGGGCGAAGATGTCGGTTCGCGCGTCCGTCGGCCGGCCCTCGAGCTGTTCGGGCGCCATGTAGGCGACGGTGCCGACGACGGCGCCTTCGGCCGTCAGATCCCGGCCGAGGGTCGGCATCCCGGTCAGGCTGGCCGCCGATGGGGCCTCGAATCCGCGGGCCAGGCCGAAGTCGAGAAGCTTGACCCCGGACTTCGTGAGCATGACGTTGCCGGGCTTCAAATCGCGATGGACGATCCCGGCGCGGTGCGCGGCTTCGAGCGCCCCGGCAATCTCGGCGCCGAACCGAATCGCCTGCTCGGGCGGCAGCGGTCCCCGTCCGAGCCGATCCGCGAGGTTTTCGCCCTCGAGCAGCTCCATGACGAGATATTCGGTGTCGCCCTCGCGTCCCACGTCGTGCAGGACGCAGATGTGCGGATGCGAAAGGCGGGAAACGGTCTTCGCCTCTCGCTCGAAGCGCTCCCGAGCCTCGGGGGTCGGAGCATGCTGCGAGGACAGGATCTTGACGGCCACGTCGCGAGCGAGCCGCGCGTCCCGCGCCCGGTAAACCTCGCCCATGCCTCCGGCGCCGAGCGGAGAGAGGATCTCGTAAGGACCGAGCCTCGTTCCGGCCGCGAGCGTCACGTCGTTGCGAGAGCAGGTCCCATGCTTCGCTCTCCTTCGCCCTCTTTCTACTCCGGCCGGATGGCTTTGATCAGCTTCTGAACGCGGGGATCGGCCCGGACCGGATCGAACGGCGCAGAGACCGGAACCCAGGCCCAGAACAGCGCGTTGCGCTCGGCAAGGCCGCGCGTGAGCAGCTCGACCGTCTCATCGGTCTCGCCGAGCTGGGCGTGGATGAACGCGGTGTGGACCGGGGGCACGTAACCGCGTCCCGCGAGAGCCGTCATCTCCGCGAGGATTCGGCGCGCATCCGCCGGCTTCCCGGCGGCGGCGAACGTCGCGCCGAGCAGCGCCAGGGCCCACGACATTTCCCGGTCGGTGAGGCTGGCGAGCTTCTCGAGGCTCGCGATCCCTTCGTCGTGGGCGCCACCCGAGAGGCACGCGAGCCCGTGGGCGAAGAGCGCGTACACGGAATTCGGATCGACGTGGAGGGCCTGGCGAAACCCCTCGACGGCCTCGCCGTATCGGCGCCCGAAGTAATACGCCATCGAAGCGTTGACGTGCGTGCTCGCGGAGAGCGGCTCGAGCTCGACGGCCCGGCGGCCCAGCGCGAGCGACTCTTCCTCGCGAAGGCAGCCGGACAGGAGGCACGCGAGCCACGAGTAGCCCGAGGCGTCCTGCGGCGCGAGCTCGATCGCCCGGCGAAAGTGGCGTTCCTCGCGCTCGAGGTCCCAGCCGTAGTAGTGGTCGACGAGCCCGAGCCCCATGTGGGCGTCCAGCGAATCGGGAGCGAGCCGCTCCGCCTTCGCCGCCGCTCCGCGCGCCTTCGCGAAGGCCTCGCGGGTCGAGATTCCGCCATAGAAGCCGTACGTGCAGTACGACTCCGCGACCCCGCTGTAGGCCGGGGCGAACTCCGGGTCGCGCGCGATCGCCGCCTCGAACTCGGCGATCGCCTTCTTCGAGTTGCGCTGGTTGAAGTAGTAACGCCCCTTCAGGAAGCGGTTGTAGGCCTCGACGTTCCTCGTGCCGGGCGAGACGAGGGGCGACTGCTCCTGAGCCGGCAGGAGCCTGAGCTTCAGGGCGCCGGCGATCGAGCGGGAGATCTCGTCCTGCACCGCAAAGACGTCCTCGATCTCGCGGTCGTAGCGGTCGGACCAGATGTGGTAGCCGCTCGAAACGTCGATCAACTGGGCCGAGATCCGAAGCCGGCGGCCGGCCTGGCGGACGCTGCCCTCGAGAACGGAGCGGACGCCGAGCTCCCGCCCGATCTGCCGGACATCGGTGTCCTTCCCCTTGAACGCGAAGGACGACGTCCGCGCGGCCACGCGCAGCGAGGCGATGGCCGCCAGAGCGCTGATGATCTCTTCCGTCATGCCGTCGCTGAAGTACTCGGCGTCGGCGCCGGAGCTCAGGTTGCGGAACGGAAGCACGGCGATCGACGCGCCCGCGGAATCCGCGGACCGGACCGAGCCGGAAACGGAGGAGCGGGAGTCGGACGGATCGCGCTCGCTCGCCTGGAGGGCAAACGCGAAGTCTCGGGCCGACTGGAAGCGGTCCTCCGGAGATTTCTCGAGGCTGTGGCTCACGATCCCGGAGAGCTCCGGCGGCACGCCCCGTCCCGACGACAACGACGGATCGTCCTGCAGCACGCTCATCATCGTTTCCACCGGACTGCCGCGCTGGAACGCGCGCTGGCCCGTCAGCATCTCGTACAGGATCGCACCGAGCGCGAAGAGGTCGGTCCGGTGATCCACGGGCTTGCCCCGAATCTGTTCGGGCGACATGTATCCCGGTGTGCCGACGACCGTTCCCGAAGCGGTCAACGACTGCGGATCGCTCGATGCCAGCGGTTTCTCCCCGGTCTGGCGGGCGAGGCCGAAGTCCAGGATCTTCACGAGGCCGTCGCGCGTCAGGAACACGTTGTCGGGTTTCAGGTCGCGATGGACGATTCCGCGGTCGTGCGCGGCCGCGAGCCCCCGCGCGATCTGCTGCGCATACTCCACGGCCTTCCGCGGAGGAACAGCCGCCGCATCGACGCGCTCGCGCAGCGATTCGCCCTCGAGAAGCTCGGTCACCGAGTACGCCACGCCGCCGTCGCGGCCGACGTCGTGAATGGCGAGGATGTTCGGGTGCGACAGCGCCGCGACCGCCCGCGCCTCCCGCTCGAAGCGAGCGAGCGCCTCGGCGCTGTCGGCGGCCACCGGCGGAAGCACCTTGACCGCGACTTCGCGCTCGAGCCGGGTATCGCGCGCCTTGTACACCTCTCCCATTCCTCCCGCACCGAGAGGGGAGAGAATCTCGTAAGGACCGAGGCGGGATCCGGATTTGAGGGGCATGATCTCCTGAGCTCGGAGGGATCCGTCCCCTTCGAGATGCCGCATTCTATGGTCTGGCGAAGGGAATCGATCGCGGGAGCGGCTACGGAGACGCCTTCGCGCCGAGGACGGCCCGCCAGTTCAGGACGACCACGGCGTCGTCGCCCGGTGCGTCGATCGCCCGGCGGATGACCAGAAACCGCTCGCCGTCCGGTGCGACATCGTAGGGGCGTCGGGACGACTCGATTCCCGACGTTCCGAGATTGAGGGCGAACAGAGGCTGGGGGTCCTTGACCTGCGCGCGGCCGGCCGAAGGCTCGAAAGGCGCCGCCATCAGCACGCCGTCCTTTCCGACGTAGAAGAGCTCCCGGCCATCGCGGCGCCAGATCACGCCTTTCCCGCCTCCGACGGACGCCTGGATTCTCGCTCCACCGGAGACCGGCGCGACGTAGACCTCCCGTTGCCCGGATTCGTTGGAGTCGAAGGCGACCCAAAGGCCGTCCGGCGAAATCTCGGGGTGGTCCTCGCCGAAGCGGGAGGGTGCTGATGAGGCGGCGCGGCTCGCCCGGGATCGGCATCGCGTAGGTCCGGTACACCGCCTCCTCCGCGACGCTGAAGAGCAGGACGCGGCCGTCGCGGGAAAGGCTGGGAAACACCTTGTCGTGCTTCGTCGTCAGAAGCAGCCGGTCGGCCCCTTCGCCGGTTCCGTGCTCGTAGAGATCGTAGAACCCCGAGCCGCCCCGATCGGACACGTACGCCAGGCGCTCGCCGTCCGGGAACCAGATCGGGCTGAACTCGTCGGTGCGGGCCGAAGTGATCCGCGCTCCCGTTCCCCGCTCCACGTCGTACACCCAGAGATCCAGGTTCTGGCCGTGCTCCGAGTCGTGCCGGGCCACGGCGACGCGCCGCCCATCCGGCGAGAGTCGAACGTCTTCGTAGAACGCGACGTCGCCGACCGAGCGAAGCTCGCGGCCCTTCCGATCCACCCAGACGAGCCGCCGCCGGGGCGCAAACTGCAGATAGGCGACGCGGCCCGCCGCGGCAGAGGCGCAGAGTCGGTTCTCCTCGGTGCGGTACAGGGCCGTCTCGAACGCCGGGATCGCCTCGCCCTCGAGGCGAAGGCCCTTCGCGTCGAACCTCCACGCGAACACGGCGTTGTCGCGGGCGAAGAGGAGATATCCGGGATCGGCGTAGATGGCCGCCGAGTCCGCGTGGAAGAGCGGCCTCGCGCCCTTCTCGCCCAGCGTCCCGAGCCGGATCTCCGTCTTCTCCGGGTCGAGATTGCGGGCGACGAACACGAAGTGCCGCCCGTCCGGCAGAAATTCGGGGAAGAAGTGCGCGACGTCTCCCCGGGAGGCCTCGAGCTCCGTGACCGGCTTCGGAGCTCCGCCCGAGGCGGGGACGGAGACGATCGGCGTTCCGAACTCCCGGGTGAAGAGGATCGTGCCCTCGCGATTCCAGGAGCCTCCGAATCCGCTGCCGCTGTCGCAGATCGTGCGGACGGGGCCGCCCCCGGCGCTCGTGCGCTTCAACTTTCCTTCCGAAAAGAACGCGATGTCCTGCCCGTCCGGAGACCACATCGGATACCGCGCCCAGTCGGTCCCGGGAAGGCGGCGCATCTCGAGAGAGTCGAGGGATCGAGTCCAGATCGAGAAGGTCCCGCCGACGTCCCTCAAGTTGAGAAGGACCTGGCGGCCATTCGGAGCGAGGGCGATCGTGTCCGCAAAAATCTGTCCCGGCGGTGGTGCGATCGAGAAGCGAACGAGCTCGGGCGGGCTCGCCGAGCGGCGCACCGCGAAAATACCGGCGGCTCCGAATAGGGCCGCGAGCGCCGCGGTCGCCCAGGCGATTCGCTCGCGGTTGCGGCGTCGCGACGTCACGGCCACGGGCGGCGCGACACCGGCCGTCGAGCCCTCCGCGATCCAGCGGAGCTCGCGCCGGATGTCCGCCGCGCTCTGCCAGCGCTCCTCCGGGTCCTTCGCGAGACAGGTTCGGACGACACGGTCGAGAGCGATCGGCGACATCGGCTGCAGCGAGGCGATCGACGGCGGATCCGACGACATGATCGCCGTGATCAGCGAGGCCTGCGTCGCCGCCGAGAATGCCTTCTTCCCCGTCGCCATCTCGTACAGAACGGCGCCGAGCGCGAAGATGTCCGTGCGCGCATCGGCCTCCTTGCCCTCGAGCTGCTCCGGAGCCATGTACTGAAACGTGCCGAGGATCGTCCCCTCGGCCGTCAGGCCCTGCTGCGTCGGCAGAGAGGTCAGGCTGCCACGCTCGCTCGCCGGTGCGATGCCCTTGGCCAGTCCGAAGTCGAGCAGCTTCACCCCCGACTTCGTGAGCATCACGTTGGCCGGCTTCAGGTCGCGGTGGACGATCCCCTGCCGGTGCGCCCGGTCGAGCGCGTCGGCGATCTCCTGGCCGTAGCGCAGCGTTTGCTCGAGCGGCAGCGCGCCCCTGGCCAGCCGCTCCGAGAGCGTCTCGCCCTCGAGCAGCTCCATGACGAGGTATTCGGTCTCGCCCTCGCGGCCGACGTCGTAGAGCGCGCAGATGTGCGGGTGCGAGAGCTGAGAGATCGTCTTCGCTTCCCGCTCGAATCGCTGTCGCGCCTCCGGCGAGGCCGTCGTCTGCGAGGGCAGCACCTTGACCGCCACCATGCGATCGAGCCGCGTGTCTCGCGCCCGGTAGACCTCTCCCATCCCGCCGGCGCCGAGCGGCGACAGGATCTCGTAGGGGCCGAGCCGGTCTCCGGCCGAAAGTGACACGATTTGCTCGGGGCGCATTCTACCGCCCGGGACTTCGCTCGAGGTTCGGTCGTAGAATCGAGGTCAGATGAGGATCCGCACCGCGACGCTGGCGGCCGGTGTGTGCCTCGTCCTCTTTTCTCTCCCGGCTCTCGCTCAGAAGACCGACGTGATCGTCCTCTTCAACGGCGATCGGGTCACGTGCGACATCCGGTCCTACGACGCGGGCCGCCTGTCGGTGAAGACCGACATCGCGTCCGACATTTCCGTCAAGTGGAACAAGATCGTGAGCATCACCTCGACCAAGGAGTTCGAGATCGAGACGACCGACGGCTTCACGCACTACGGCACGCTGGCCCCGTCCGATCCACCGGGCAAGCTGCGCGTGGTGTCCGAGGCCGAAACCGAGGATGTCGACTTCCTGTCGGTGGTGCGGATCTCCCCGATGTACGAGTCCTTCTGGAGGCGCTGGCAGGGCTCCTTCGACCTCGGCTTCAACTACACCCAGGCGAGCCAGTACGTGCAGTTCACGTTCAACGGCAACGCCGACTTCCGGCGCCCCTCCTTCGAGCTCGCGACGAGCCTCTCCGTCTTCTTCACCAGCCAGGCGGACGTGCCGTCCAACCAGCGCGCGAGCTTCCTGACGCAGTACCAGAAATTTCTGGCCGACCGCTGGCTGATCGTGGGCTTCGCCGGCGTCGACCGCAACATTCAGCTCGGTCTCGACTGGCGCTACTCGCTCGGGGCGGGCTACGGCCGGGACCTCGTCGACACGAACCGGACGAGGCTGACCGCCGCCGCGGGCCTGCTCGCGATGCACGAGGAACCGGTTTCGGGCGAGAGCACGAACGATCTCGCGGCCATCCTGGCGGCCCAGTTCTCGCACTTCACTTACGACTTCCCCAAGGTCACGATCGGCGCGTCGCTGTCCGTCATCCCGTACCTGACGCAGGGGGGCCGCGTGCGCGTCAACTTCAGCGGCAGCGTCAAGCGCGAGATCGCCCGGGACTTCTACCTGTCGCTGTCGATCTTCGACGACTTCGACAATCGGGATCCCTCCACGGGCCAGGCGAAGAACGACTGGGGACCCGTGCTGTCGGTCGGATACTCCTTCTGACGTGGCCGAACGCGACGGAGCCCGAGGCGATCTCGCCGCCATCCTCATCGGAGCGGGCGTCGGGATCGTCGGGACCGCGTTCCGCGAGGGCGCGCGGCGCGGATTCGAGATCTTCGGCGCGATGCTCGGGGCGGCCGACGCGCGAGGAATCCCGGGGTGGCTCGCGGGCGGGATCGGCGGCGCCCTGCTGGTGTCCCTCGCCGCGCTCCTGACCCGCCGCTTCTCCCGCGAATCGGCGGGCAGCGGCATTCAGGAAATCGAGGGGATGCTGGCCGGCTCGCACCCCGATCTTCGGTGGCGGCGCGTTCTGCCCGTCAAGTTCGTCGGCGGACTTCTCGCCCTTTCGGCGGGACTTCTCCTCGGCCGGGAAGGGCCCACGATCCACATGGGGGGTGCCATCGGCGCCGCCGTGGCCGAGCGCACGCGCGTGGCGCGCGAGCGGATGCGTCTTCTCGTCGGAGCCGGCGCGGCGGCGGGCCTCGCGGTCGCGTTCCGCGCCCCGTTCGCCGGGATCCTGTTCGCGGTCGAGGAGCTACGGCGGGAGTTTCCTCCGACCCGCGCCGCGATTCGCGCCGTCGCCCTGGCGACGATCTCCGCCATGCTCGCGAGCGTGGCGATCGCGGGGCGGTCGCCGCTCCTCCCGGTCCCGGCGGCCGCGGCGCCGACGGCCCTCGAGATGGGCCTCGTCGTCCCCTTCGCGATGCTCGTGGCCGTTTTCGGGCTCGCCTTCAACACGGCTCTCATCGGCGCCGTCGGGCTGTCCCGCGCCGTGGTCCGGCGCGCCGGGTGGCTCCTTCTCCCCATCCTCGTCGGGTGCGCCGTCGGCGCGCTCGCCTGGCTCGTGCCGCCCGCCGTCGGAGGCGGAGAAGACCTGGCGCAGCGCCTGATCGTTGCTCCTCCCGCCGCCGGGCTTCTCGCGATCCTGCTCGCCGCGCGCTTCGTCCTCTTCGACGCCAGCTACGGCACCGGCGCGCCCGGCGGGATCTTCGCGCCGCAGCTCGCCCTCGGCGCGTGCGCCGGATTGCTGGCCGCCGCCTTCATCGCCCGTTTCACTCCGGGACACGCCTCGTCGCCGGTCCTCTGGGCGCTCGCCGGAATGGCCGCGCTGCTCGCCTCGACGGTCCGCGCGCCGCTGACGGGCCTCGCCCTCGTCATCGAAATGACGGGCTGCTTCCACGCCGGCCTGATGGCCCTGCTCGCGGCGATCGTGGCCGACGTGACGGCCCGCACGCTGGGAGGCCGCCCGATCTACGAATCGCTGCTCGAGCGCAACGACGCGTAGGGCCGGCTAAGCCTTCGACGTCTCGAGGGCGGGCTCCCCGGCACGGCGGCGCCGCTCCGCCCAGCCCCGGATCACGACGAAGAACGCCGGCACGAACAGCACCGCGAGGCAGGTCGAGGCGAGCATGCCGCTCGCGACGGCGAGGCCGAGCGACTTCCGTGCGGACGCTCCGGCGCCGTTGGCGAGGAGAAGCGGGAGGACGCCGAGGATGAAGGTGAAGGAGGTCATCACGATCGGCCGGAAGCGCACCTGGGAGGCGTGCACCGTGGCCTCGATCAGGCTCTTCCCGGCCTCGCGGCCCTCGATCGCCATCTCGACGATGAGGATGGCGTTCTTGGCCGAGAGCGCGATCAGGAGAACGAGCCCGATCTGGACGTAGATGTTGTTGGCGACGCCGAGGCCGAGGAGCGCGCTGACCGTCCCGAAGAGGGCGAGCGGAACCCCGAGGATGACGGCGGCCGGCGTCACCCAGCTCTCGTACTGGCCCGCGAGAACGAAGAAGACGAGCAGGATCGCCAGGGCGAAGATGAAGTACGTCGAGTTGCCGACGAGCTTCTCCTGGTACGACATCGCCGTCCACTCGTAGCTCATCCCGGGCGGGAGCCGGCGCGAGGCGATCGCCTCCATCGCGCGGATCGCCTGGCCCGAGCTGAAGCCCTCGTTCGCCGCGCCGTTGATCGTGGCGGCCGGATACAGGTCGTACAGCGTGATCACCGACGGCCCGAGCGCGCGCTCGATGCGAGCCACCGTGCCGAGCGGCACCATCGACCCGGCGCTCGTGCGGATGAAGTAGCCGTCCACGCTCTCGGTCTGGCGCCGGAAGGGCGCATCGGCCTGCGCATAGACCATGTACTGGTGGCCGAAGAGGGTGAACTGGTTCACGAAGCTCGAGCCGAGGTACGTCTGCACCGTGCCGTAGACGTCGCCGACGTTCAACCCGAAGTTTCCGGAAAGCGTCTTGTCCACCCGGATCGTCACCTGCGGCACCGAAGCGCGCAGGGGCGTCAGCGCGAGGCGGATCGACGGGTCGCGGAGGGCCTCGGCCACGATGTCGTCAGCGGTCTTCTGGAGACGCGCGAAGTCGAAGCTGCCGTCGGTCAGCTCGACCTCCATCTGAAAGCCGCCCGAGAGGCCGAGCCCCTGGATGGGAGGCGGCACGAGCATCATGGTCTTCGCGTCCGGGAAGCGAGCGAGGCGGCCCGAGATCTCGTCGTAGATCGACCGGAGGTCCTCACCCTTCCTGCGGACGCTCCAGTCCTTGAACATCAGGTAGATGATTCCGGCGTTGGCGAGGGATGCGTTGTTGTCGAGCGGCGAGACGCCCCCGATCATGATCGTGCGGTCGATGGCCGGGTTCTGCCTGCAGATCCCGGCGAGCCGGTCCATGACCGACTCGGTGCGCTGCAGCGACGCGCCGTCGGGAAGCTGGACCGTCACCATCGCGTAACCCTGGTCTTCGGTCGGAATGAACCCGGTCGGGACGCGCGTCAGACCCCAGATCGCGAAGCCGATGATGGCGAGGGCGATGGCGGCCATGCGGCCGCTGCGCTCCACCATGTACCGGATCACCCGCACGTACCGCCGCTCCATCGGCTCGTACACCGCGTTGAACCCACGGAAGAACCAGTTCTTCTTCCTCCCCGGATCCCTCTGCCTCAGCCACAACGCGCACTGCGTCGGCTTCAACGTCAACGCATTGATCGCGCTGATCAACGCCGTCGCCGCAATCACCAGCGCAAACTGCCGGTACATCTGCCCCGTGATCCCCGGCATGAACGCCGGCGGCAAAAACACCGACATCAACACCAAAGTGATCCCGATGATCGGTCCCATCAGCTCCTTCATCGCGTCGATCGATCCCTGCTTCGGCGTCTGCCCGCGCTCCACGTGCTGCGCCACCCCCTCCACCACCACGATCGCGTCGTCCACCACGATCCCAATCGCCAAAACCACCGCAAACAACGTCAAAAGGTTGATCGAAAAACCCAAAACCGCCATCGCCGCAAACGCCCCGATGATCGTCACCGGCACCGTCGTCGCCGGCACCAGAGTCGCCCGCCAGTCCTGCAGAAACACCACGATCACCACGAGCACCAGAACCCCGGCCTCGAACAGCGTGTGGTACACCTCGTTGACCGACTCCCTCACGAACGTCGTCGTGTCGAACGGAATCGCGTACTCCAAGCCCTCCGGAAAGTCGCGCGAGAGGTCCTTCATCGCCGCGCGCACGCGGCCGGCGGTGTCGAGGGCATTGGCGCCGGGAAGCTGGAAGATCGCGATGCCGCCGGCGACGTGGCCGTCCATCTTGAAGAACTGGCTGTAGGTCTGCGCGCCGAGCTCCACGCGCCCCACGTCCCGGACCCGGGTGATCTGGCCGGCCGGGCCCGTCTTGACGATGACCTGTTCGAACTGCTCGGCGCGGGTGAGGTTGGCGGGCACGTCGATCGTCAGCTGGAACGGCTCTCCCGTTCTGGTCGGCGGCATGCCGACCTGGCCCGCCGGGACGTAGGCGTTCTCGGCCCGGACGGCGTTGATGACGTCGCTCGGCATCAGCGACAGCGCCTGCATCTTTCCGGGGTCGAGCCACAGCCGCATGCTGTACTGGCCGATGCCGAAGACGGTCACGTCCGCGACGCCCGGCACCCGCGCGAGCTTGTCGTGGAGCTGCAGGGTCGCGAAGTTCGAGAGAAAGAGGGCGTCGTACTGGCCGGCGGGCGCCGTCAACGTGACGATCTGGAGGATGGCCGTCGACTTCTTCTTCGTCACGACGCCCTGCTGCTGCACGACCTGCGGAAGCTGCGCCAGCGCGGCCGCGACGCGGTTCTGCACGAGCACCTGCGCCAGATCGAGGTCGGTCCCGACCCTGAACGTCACGATCAGCGTGTAGCGGCCGTCGGACGTCGCCGTGGACTGCATGTAGAGCATCCCCTCGACGCCGTTGACCTGCTGCTCGATCGGCAGCGCCACCGTATCGACGACCGTGCGCGAGTTGGCGCCGGGGTAGCTCGCCGTGACCTGGATCGTCGGAGGTGTGATCGGCGGGTACTGCGCGACCGGAAGGACGCCGACCGCGACGCCGCCCATGAGCATCGTCACGAACGCAATGACGTTCGCGAGGACCGGACGCTCGATGAAGAACCGGGCGAGCATGAGGGCGCTAGATCAGTCGCACCCGGACGCCAAAGGGATCCCTCGTCGCTGCGCTCCTCGGGATGACAAACGGGTTCGCGCCCGTTCCGCCGCTCCTGTCATCCCGAGCGCAGCGAGGGATCCCTTTCGGAGCCGCATCAGGACTTTGCCGCCGGGTTCACCGTGACCGCCGGCGGCGCTACCGCCGGGGCCTCGGCCGGCTTCTTCCTCTCGATCCATCGCTGCAGGACGACGAAGAGCGCCGGCACGAAGAGGACCGCGAGACATGTCGAGGCGAGCATGCCCGCGGCGACGGCGATGCCGAGGGACCGCCGGGCCGCCGCGCCGGCGCCGCTCGCGACGACGAGGGGGAGGACGCCGAGGATGAAGGTAAACGACGTCATCAGGATCGGGCGGAAACGCACGCGCGAAGCCTCGACGGTGGCGTCGGGAATGCTCCGGCCGGCGGCGCGGCCCTCTCGCGCCATCTCGACGATGAGGATCGCGTTCTTGGCGGATAGCGCGATCAGCAGCACGAGCCCGATCTGGACGTAGATGTTGTTGGAGAAGCCCGCCGTCTTCAGCGCCGCGACCGTGCCGAGCAGCGCCATCGGCACGGCGAGGATGACCGCGGCCGGCGTGATCCAGCTCTCGTACTGGCCGCACAGGACGAAGTACACGAGCAGGATCGACAGCGCGAAGATGAAGTACGCGGAGCTCCCGACGAGCCGCTCCTGGTAGGACATCGCGGTCCACTCGAACGCCATGCCCCGCGGCAGATTCTCCTTCGCGATCTTCTCCATGGCCGCCAGGGCCTGACCCGAGCTCCAGCCCTTCGCCGGCATGCCGTTGATCGTCGCGGCGGGAAACAGGTTGTAGAGCGACACGACCGATGTCCCGAGCGCCGCCTGGATGTCGGCCACGGCGCCGACGGGAACCATGCTGCCGCTCTGACTGCGCACGTAGAGGTCCTTGACGTCCTGCACGTTGAGCCGCCGCAGGGGATCGGCCTGGAGATACACCATGTAGTTGTGGCCGTAGCGGGTGAAGAGATTGACGAAGCTCGATCCGAGATAGATCTGGACCGTGTTGTAGACGTCGCCCACGGCCACGTTCAGGGTCGCGGCGTGCGTCTTGTCGACGTTCACGGTCACCTGAGGAACTGAGGCGCGAAACGACGTGAACGCGCCCTGGACCTCGGGCGAGGCGTTCGCGGCCTTCACGATCCGGTCGGTCACGCGCTGGAGCCGTTCGAAGTCGTAGCTGCCGTCGGTCGTTTCGACCTGCATCTGGAAGCCGTTCGAGGCTCCGAGACCCTGGATGGGCGGCGGGACGAGGACACGGGTCCGCGCTTCCTGCACCGCCGCGAGCTCGCGGACGAGCCTCTCGTCGATCGTCTTCAGGTCTTCGCCGTGGCCGCGCTCGCTCCAGTTCTTCAGCATCAGGTAGACGATTCCGGCGTTGGCGAGCGAGACGTCGCCGTCGAGCGGCGAGGGCCCGCCCGTGCCGATGGCGATCGCGTGCGCCGCGCCCGGAACCCCGAGGCCGATCGACGAGATGCGATCCATGACGGCCTGCGTGCGCTCGAGGGAGGCGCCGTCCGGCATCTGCACCGCGATCATCAGGTAGCCCTGATCCTCCGCCGGCAGGAATCCCGTGGGGACGCGCGACAGCCCCCACACGGCGACCGCGATGAGGAGCAGGGCGATGGCGGCCATGCGGCCGCTGCGGTCCACCATGTACCGGATCACCCGCACGTACCGCCGCTCCATCGGCTCGTACACCGCGTTGAACCCACGAAAGAACCAGTTCTTCTTCCTCCCCGGATCCCTCTGCCTCAGCCACAACGCGCACTGCGTCGGCTTCAACGTCAACGCGTTGATCGCGCTGATCAACGCCGTCGCCGCAATCACCAGCGCAAACTGCCGATACATCTGCCCCGTGATCCCCGGCATGAACGCCGGCGGCAAAAACACCGACATCAACACCAAAGTGATCCCGATGATCGGTCCCATCAGCTCCTTCATCGCGTCGATCGATCCCTGCTTCGGCGTCTGCCCACGCTCCACGTGCTGCGCCACCCCCTCCACCACCACGATCGCGTCGTCCACCACGATCCCAATCGCCAAAACCACCGCAAACAACGTCAAAAGGTTGATCGAAAAACCCAAAACCGCCATCGCCGCAAACGCCCCGATGATCGTCACGGGCACCGTCGTCGCCGGCACCAGAGTCGCCCGCCAGTCCTGCAGAAACACCACGATCACCACGAGCACCAGAACCCCCGCCTCGAACAGCGTGTGGTACACCTCGTTGACCGACTCCCTCACAAACGCCGTCGTGTCGAACGGAATCGCGTACTCCAAGCCCTCCGGAAAGCCCGGAGCGAGGCTCGCGAGAAGCTTCCGGGCGCCTTGGGCGGTGTCGAGCGCGTTGGCGCCGGGGAGCTGATAGATCGCGATGCCGCCCGCCGGCCGGCCATCCATCCGGAAGACCTGGCTGTAGCTGCGGGCGCCGAGCTCCACGCGCCCCACGTCCCGGATCCGGGTGATCTGGCCGTTGGAGGCGGTCTTCAGGATGATCTGGTCGAACTGCGACGGATCCGAGAGCGCCGCCGGGACGTTCGCGGTGAGCTGGAACTGCTGACCCGAAGGTGTCGGCGGCATGCCGACCTGCCCTGCCGCGACGTAGGCGTTCTCGGCCTGCAGCGCACTGACGACGTCGGTCGGCATCAGGCCGCGCTGGAACATCTGTTGCGGGTCGAGCCAGACCCGCATGCTGTACTCGCCGACGCCGAAGACGACGACGTCGCCGACCCCGGGCAGCCGCGCGAGCTTGTCGGAGAGCCGCAGCGTCGCGAAATTGGAGAGAAAGAGCGCGTCGTAGCGGTTGTCCTTCGACGACAGCGTGATGATCTGCAGCGGCGACGTCTCCTTCTTCTTCGTGATGACGCCCTGCTGCTGCACGGCCTGCGGGAGCTGCGCCATCGCCGCCGAGACCCGGTTCTGCACCAGGACCTGCGCGAAGTCGAGATCCGTGCCGACCTGGAACGTGACGGTCAGCGTGTAGCGGCCGTCGCCGGTCGAGTTCGACTGCATATAGAGCATCTTCTCGACCCCGTTGACCTGCTGCTCGATCGGCAGCGCCACGGTCTCGACGAGGGTCTTCGCGGAGGCGCCCGGATAGGTCGTCGTCACCTGGACCGTCGGCGGCGTGATCGGCGGGTACTGGGAAACGGGAAGGACCGCCGCCGCCACCGCGCCGAGCAGGATCGTCACGAACGCGATGACGTTCGCGAGGACCGGACGCTCGATGAAGAATTTGGCGAGCACGAAAGTCCTGGGTCAGTCGTACCCGGACATCAAAGGGATCCCTCGCTGCGCTCGGGATGACAGGAGTCGGTGTGGGGTGCCGAGACTATTTGTCATCCCGAGGAGCGTCGCGACGAGGGATCCCTTTGAGAGCCGCATCAGGGCTTCACCGCCGCCGCCGTCGGCACCGGAACGGGCGTCGCTTCCATCGGCGCGACCTTCTCTCCGGCGCGGGCGTTCAGGATGCCGTTGACGATCACGCGGTCGTCCTTCTGGAGCCCGCTGCGGATCGCATAGCCCTGCTCGGTGATCGGCCCGCGGACGATCCCGCGCCGCGCGACGACGTCGTCGGGGCCGACGACGTAGACGTAATCGCCCTGCTGGTCGCTCCCGATCGCGCTTCCGGGAATCACGAGCATCGGCCGCGGTCCGCCCATCGGCAGCCGGACGCGCGCGAAGAGACCCGGAAAGAGGGTCCGGTCCTCGTTCTTGAAGACGCCGCGCAGCGCGATCGTGCCCGTGGAGGTGGACAGCGAATTGTCGGTGAAATCGAGGACGCCGACGTGCGGGTAGCCCTTCTCGCTCTGGAGGCCGACCTCGACCGGCTCCTTGCCGACGCTCGACTTGAGCTCGATCTTGTACTCGCGCATCAGGTCGCGCAGGTGCAGCGCGTCGCGCTCGTTCAGGTTGAAGTTGACGTAGATCGGCTGAAGCTGCTCGAGCGTCGCGAGCAGCGTCGGTCCGTTCGTGCCGACGACGTTTCCCGGGTCCACCTGCCGCGCGCCGATGCGGCCCGTGAACGGCGCCGTGACCTTCGTGTAGCCGAGGTTGATCCTGGAGAGCTCGAGCTGCGCTTTGGCCTGGTCGCGCTGCGAGACCCAGTTCTCGACGGTCGTCCGCGCCGTCGCGTTCTCCTTCATCATGGCTTCCTGCCGGTCGAGCTCCGCCTGGGCGCGCACGAGCGCGGCCTCGTTCAGCTTGACCTGCTCGACGTAGGGCGGCTGCTCGATGACGAAGAGGAGCTGGCCCTCCTGGACGATGTCGCCGTCCTTGAAGTCGACCGACTCGAGAAATCCCGCGACGCGCGCCATCAGGTTGACCGTCTTCGACGCGGCCACGGTTCCCGTCAGCTCGGTGTACTCGATGATCGGCTCCTCGACCGGGCGGCTCACGGTGACCGACGGCGCGATCTCCTTCGAGGCCTCGGCGCGGTGGCAGCCGCCGGCGAGCGCGATCAGGCCGCTCCCGAGGAGGAGCCCACCGGCCGCGGCGCTGCGACGAATCCTCATGGTTCCTCCACGGCCGGTTGACTCGGCATGTGCTGGGCGGTTTCGAGCATGTGCCCCCAATCGGTGCGGCGCGCCATCTCGGCCTTGACCTCCGGGGACACGACGTCCTGGTCGCCGCGCAGCTCCCATCCCCCGCCGAGCGCGCGGTAAACGGAAATGAGACCGAGCACGACGCTGCCCCGGGTGGACGCCAGAGAGCTCTCGACCGTCAGCTCCGACTGCTCCGCGGTCAGGACCGTCGTGTAGTTCACCTCTCCCGCCTTGTATTGGAGGATCGAGAGCTGCGTGGAGCGCTCCGCCGCCTCGGCCGCGCTCTCGAGGCTTACCTGCGCCTCCCGGGCCGTCTCGAAGGCGGAGAGGCCGTCCTCGACTTCCTTCTGCGCATTGAGGACGACGTTCTGGTAGTTGAGCACCGCCTCCTGGAACTGTGCGTCCTGGACGCGCACCTGGTTGACGAGCCGGCCGTAGTTGAAGATCGGGAAGAAGAAGGACGCGCCCGCCGACGCGACGCGGCTCTGCCACAGGAAGACGTCCGACAGCGATCCCGGGCCGAGATTCGTGGCCGAGAAACCGAAGGCGCCCATGAGCGAGAACGACGGGTAGATCGAGGCCACGGCAACGCCGATCAGCGCCGACTGCGACGCCGCCGCGTATCCGGCGGACCGCACGTCGGGCCGCCGCCGCAGGAGATCGACGGGAATGCCCACGTCCGCCTGCGCGGGAGTCACGGGGATCCGGCCCGGACCGGATAGCGTCCGATCGATCGCCTCGGGAGTCTGCCCGAGCAGCACGGCGAGCGCGTCCTTGGACTGCCTCACCGTGTTCTGAAACGGCGGAATCTGCGCCTGCGTCTGGCCGACGAGCGTCTGGGCCTGCTTCACGTCGAGCTCGCTGACCTCGCCGTACTGGAACTGGACGCTCGCGACGCGAAGACTCTCCTTCTGCGTCTCGAGGTTCTTCTGCGCGACGCGGATCTGTTCTTCCGCCGTCCGGATGTTGACGTAGTTCGACGCCACGTCGGCGATGACCGTGACGAGCGCATCGTCGTACGAAGCGACCGTGCCGAGGTAGGCCGCGCGGTCCGATTCGATGCCGCGCCGGATCTTCCCCCAGACGTCGAGCTCCCAGGAGAGGCCGAATCCGAGGCTGTCGGTGGCGACGTTCAGGGTCGTCGGCCGGTTCGTCTGGCTCCAGTTGAGCGACCCCGAGGCTCCCTGGGTCTGCGGGAAGAGGTTGCCGATCGATTTGCTCAGCTGCGCCCGGGCCTCGAGGACGCGAACGCCGGCGATCTGGATCGTGAGGTTGTTCTGGTACGCCGCTTCGACCAGGCCGTCCAGGACGGGATCGTCGAGGCTCTTCCACCAGTACGCGTCGGCGGCGTTGAGCGGCTTCGGGGCGGCGACCGGGCTCGAAAGATACTGCGGCGCGACGTCGCTCTTCGGGGTCTTGTAATTCGGTCCGACGAGACACGCGCAGGTCAGCGAGAGCGCGGTCAGAAGCGCCGGGGCTCTCCCGCGCGTCCACACCTCACGCCCTCGCCCGCGAACCGACATTGTTCCTCCGGCAGAAAGCGGGCGGATTCTATCTCGCGGGGCTCTCTCCGCGGGCCTCGGAGGCGAGCCGGACGAAAACCGCCCTCGCGGCGTCGAGTCGCCCGAGCACCTCCGCCTTCTCCCTCGCGTCGTTCCATCCCGGATGCGCCGAGGCCGCGGCCGCGACGCGGTCGATCCACGCCTCGAAGTACCGCGCGTCCTCCGCGCTGCGGATCGGCTTTCCGTCCACGATCACGTAGATCGGGCTCGTGGTCGCGAAGGGATAGATGTCGAGCACGGGCTCGACGGCCGAAGACGACCACGCGCGCAGCGTGTACCAGCCGCTCGCCTCCACCGCCAGCGGAATTTTCGCGTCGGCCCGCGTTCCGCCGCCCGACAGCGGGATCGTCGCGACGACACGGCCGTTGCCGACGATCTCGAGCTTCTCGAGCGGCGCGATCGAACGCAGGCTCACCGCCGCGGTCAGGCCGTGGCGTCCGGCCGGAAGCCGGATCTCGTCGCCCGCGCCGTGTCCGTCCACTTCGAAGGACAGGAGCGGCCCGTTCGTCGCGAACGTCCGGCCCGCCTTGATCGCCGATAGAAACGCCGCGTAATCGAGCTTCGCGCCGGCCTTCACGAAGACGCGGTTCATCCCGACCGGGCCGCGGAGCGAGGCGAAGTTGGTCATGGCATCGGTTCCGGAGCCCGTCGGCAGGCGCAGGCCGGTGTTGAGGAGCCGATACCAGACCTCGGCGGTCGTCCGATGATCGCTGAAGCCGACGACCTCGATGTAGTCCACCTTTCCGAGCGCGACGTCGATCGGCAGACCGCACGTCAGAGGATCGGCGGCGGCCGGATCGGGGACCGGCGGATCGAAGGGATGCACGTAGCCCGAGATCCCTCCCTGCGCGTGCGTCAGATCCATGATCGTGCCGTTGTCGGGAAAGAGGCTCGCCGCGGCGGTCGCGGCATAGCCCGCGTAGTCGGGCAGGATCAGGTGGTCCTTCAGGCCGAGGTGGCCGGTGTGCCCCCACCAGCTCGTGTGGTACTCCTGGTCGTGCTTGATCAGCGTCTCGGCCGTCGACACCGGGTCGAGCCCGGGCGCGAAGCGCGCGACGTCCGGAATGCGCTGTTCCTTGTTGACGATGAGGTCCTCGACGACGTGGAGGTCCTCCGACTCCGCCTGCGCGCGCAGCGTCTTCGGATCGGCCCGGTACGCGCCGCCGTAGTTCATGTGAACGTGGAGATCGCCGCTCCACCAGCCTTTCGCCGGAAGGTCCACGAGCCGCTCGAGCCTGAGGGACGCCTCCGCCGCCCCGCCGGCCCGCACCGTGACCGTGCGCGTGAGGGCGCCGTATTCGAGCCCGTGCGTCGCGAGCACCGTGTAAGTCCCGGCGGGGACCGTCAGCACCGCCGAGCCCCGCGTGTGAAAGTACGTCAGCTCGAACGGCCGGATCCCGCGGTCGAATCCGTCGTCGGCGTGGCGCCAGGCGTCGTCGGGCGTCCAGCCGCGGCCGTCCGGTCCGGTCACGGAGAGGCGCGAGGGCATCGGAGCGCCGGAGGGATCCGTCACGGTCAACCGGAGCGTTCCGGTCGGGTGAAGGTAGCGGCGGGTCGCGGGGACGACCGCGTCGACCTTGCCGCCCGGAAGCGAGACGACCCGCAGCGCGACGTTGCCCTCCTCGTTCGTCGCGAAGACGACGCGCCGCCCGTCCGGCGACCAGCGCGGCCGCGTGTGATCGCACTCGCAGTAGGTCAGCTCGAACGGATGTCCGCCGCCGGCGGTCGTCAGCCAGATCTGGTTGCGCTCCCGGCCGAGGTAGGAGCTGTAGACGATCCGCTTTCCGTCGCGCGCCCAGTCGGGGTGCGCCTTCCAGTTCGTCTCCTCCTGGCGGACGAGCCGCATCTCCGCGCCCGGCTTCGCCTCCATGCGCCAGATTCCGCCCGAGCCCCAGACGTCGCCGCGGTTGGAGATCAGGAGGAGCTCTTTGCCGTCCGGCGACCACGCCGGCGACAGGTACTGGTCCCACTTCGAGTAGTAGTAGCGCGGCAGTCCGCTGTCGCGGTCCTCGGTGATCCGCACGGGCTCGCCCGCGGCGGCGCCGTCGCGAACATCGAGGACGAAGACGTGGAACCGCCCCTGAAACGCCGTCGACACGTAGGCGACCCGCGAGCCGTCCGGCGACCAGCGCGCGTCGAGGTTGACGGCGCCGTTCGAAACGAGCGCGCGATCGTGACCGCTCGCGAGATCGAGCACCCGGAGCTCGAGCGCGTCGCGGCGATACGACGTGTAGAGGATCCGCTGGCCGTCGGAGGACCAGTCGGGCTCGTTGTCGTAGCCCGGCCCGTCGGTCAGCTGGATCGCCTCGCTCGATCCGACCCTCTGCCGCCAGAGCGAGCCCTGCATCGCGTAGACGAGCTCCGTGCCGTCCGGCGACCACGCGGCCGCGTCCGGCCCGCTCGTTACCTGCGGGAGATACATCTCGCGGTAGTAGTACGGATGCGGCTCGTCGATCTGCCTGAGGACCGGAAGCCGCTCGGCGAAGAGGGAAGCCGCCGCGAGGAAGCCCGCGATCGACCAGGACAGAGCCGCGGCGAAGCTCCGACACGAGACGTTCATGGCACGGAATCGTAGCCGAAGAGAACCGTTCGCGTGGACGGGGCGTCAGGGCGGCGCGGGAGCGGCGGCCAGCAGCTTCAGGACGGAGCTCAGCGTGACGGGCTTGGTCAGGTGGGCGTCGAATCCGGACTCGAGCGCGCGGCGGCGGTCCTCGGGAAGGCCGTAGCCGGTCAGGGCGACGAGATAGACGCGTCCGCCGAGGCGGTCCCGCAGCCGGCGAGCGACGCCATACCCATCGAGCCCGGGAAGGCCGATGTCGACCAGCGCCACCTCCGGGCGATCCGCGATGCCGCGCTCGGCGCCCTCGATGCCGTCCCGGGCCGCGGTCACGCGATGCCCGGCATCCTCCAGCAGCGCCTGGAGACTGACGCGCACGTCGAGGTTGTCCTCGACGAGCAGGATCCGGCGGGGGCGGACCGATGGCAGCGGCTCGGGCTTCTGTGGATCCGGGCTCGATGACGCGGCCGGCAGCCTCACCACGAAAGTGCTTCCGCGTCCCCGGCCCGCACTCTCGGCCCGGACGGTGCCGCCGTGGAGCTCGACCAGACTCCTCACGAGCGTGAGCCCGATCCCGAGCCCGCCGTGCGCCCGGTCGAGCGTGTCGTCGGCCTGCGTGAAGAGATCGAAGACGCTCGGAAGAATGTCCGGGTCTATTCCGACGCCGGTGTCCTCGATGCGAATCTCGGCCTGTCCGCCGCGGCGCGCGAGCCGCACGGCGACGCGGCCTCCCGAAGGCGTGTACTTGAGAGCGTTCGTCAGAAGGTTGTGGACGACCTGCTCGATCCGCACGGAATCCCCCTCGACCAGGAGCGGCTCCTCCGCGGCCAGGGAGACCGCGATGCCACCTTCGGCAGCCTGCGAGGCATGGCTCGAGACGCTGCGCGCCACGAGCTCGCCGAGGTCGACACCCGTGTGCTCGAGCACGATCTTGCCGGACGTCACGCGCGAGACGTCGAGCAGGTCGTCCACCAGCCGCGACAGCAGCCGCGACTGCCGAAGGATGACCTCCCGCTCGGCTCCGAAGGCATCGGTCCGGCGGCCCATCAACTGGACCGACGCGAGGATGGCGCCCAGGGGATTGCGCAGCTCGTGGCCGAGCATCGCGAGAAAGTGATCGCGGTCGCGCACGCCCCGCTCGAGCTCGAGAAGCAGGTCGCGCACCTCGTACTGGCGGCGCCGCGCGCGGAGCGCGGCGAAGACGGCGGAGAGCAGCGCGACCCGGCGAGTCGGCCGGTCGAGGAAGATGACGTTCGCCAGCGCGCCGAGCCTCCGCCGGCCGACGCTGGCGTAGTCGTCGCTCCCTCCAGGGCCGCCCGAGAAGACCAGCATCGGCAGGTCGGACCACGGAGGCTGCTCGGCCATCACCGCCTCCAGCAGACCGAGGGCCTTCGGATGGAGCGCCTCCTCGGTCAGGAGGACGGCGCCGGGACCTCGCGCAATGCGGGCGCACAGGTCCTCCACGCTCGTGAGCTCGTCTGCGGGAATGCCGGCCTCGGAGAGCGTCCGGCACGCGAGCTCGGAGTCGCGCCCCGCGGGAGCGAGGACGAGAACGCGATTCTCGAGCCCTTCACCGGCCGGGTCCGCCATCGCGATCTTTCAGAAGACTCAGCGCGTCTCCCGCGAAGAGCGGGGTCCCCGAGAGGACTCCCTGGAATCCTTCGAGGGCGGGGCCCACCCGCAATCCGCCCGAGTCCATCCGCAGCTCGCGGATCGAGGTCTCGTGGACGCCGCTGCGCTTCTTGAGAACCGAGATCGCCTTGCGGACGTCGCCCGACGCCTCGAAGAAGCGCAGCAGCAGAACGGTGTCGGCGAGATAGCTCACCTCGATCGGAGAGCCGACGTTCGGTCCGACGAACCCGTGCTGGGGAATCGTCAGGAGCACGACCACGCCTTTCTGCCTCAGGTACGTGAAGAGCTCGTGGAGCTGAACCGTGAGCAGCCGGTCCTCCGGCATCGAATTGAAATAGCCGCTGAGGCTGTCGATGACGATGAGACGGGCGCCGTCGTCCTCGACGGACCGGCGCACCATGTGCGAGACCTCGCCCGGCGACAGCTCGGCGGGGTCGATCTGGCGGACATGAATGCGCCCGCTCTCGACATGCTCGCGGAAGGGGATTCCGAGCGCCTCCGTTCGCCGGAAGAGCGTCTCCAGGCCTTCGTCGAAGGTGATCATCATGACGTGCTCGCCGCGGCCGGCGGCCGCGCTGGCGTATTGCGACACGATGATCGATTTTCCGGTTCCGGCCGGTCCCATGATGAGCGTCGTCGTTCCGCGGTCGACCCCGCCCCCGAGCATCGCGTCGAGGCCGGCGACGCCGCTCGACAGCGCTCCCTCGACCGGACGCGGGTCGTGCTCGGCGGCGACGAGCCTCGGAAACACCTCGATTCCACCGGTCTCGATCTTGAAATCGTGGTATCCGCCCCGGAACTTCGTGCCTCGCAGTTTGAGGATTCTCAGTCGGCGGCGGTCCGAGCCGAAGACCGGCGCGAGCTGCTCGAGGCGCAGCACGCCGTTTGAAATCGTCTGAAGGTGCAGATCGCCGTCCTCGGAGGCGGCCTCGTCCAGGAACATCGAGGTGCATCGCCGGCCCGACAGAAACTGTTTGAGTGAGAGGATCTGCCGCCGATATCGCAGCGCGTTCTGAGAGAGGAGCCGGATCTCCGACAGCGAATCGATCACCAGGCGGCTCGGATTGCGCCGTTCGATTCCGGCGATGATGGCGCCGGTCGTTTCCGTGAGCTCGACCTCCGCCGGGTGGAAGAGGGTGTTCTCCGACTCGCGAAGGCCGTCCCCGGGGGGCAGCACTTCATGGATGTCGATGCCGTCGATCGACCAGCCATGGGAATCCGACGACGCGGCGAGCTCGGCGGCCGTCTCCGAGAGGGTGACGTAGAGGCCCGCTTCCCCGGCTTCCCGGCCGGCCATCAGGAACTGGAGACCGATCGTGGTCTTCCCGGCGCCGGGGCTTCCCTGAACGACCTGCAAACGGTTGCGCGGCAGCCCTCCGCCGAAGACGTCGTCCAGGCCCGAAATGCCCGTCGAGGCCCTGTCCGCCGAATTCGGTTCGATCATTGCCGTCCTCGCAGACGTACCGGGGACGTCTGGAACACTGGTCCTAGCAGAAACCGTGCCGTCGGCGGAAGAATCCTGCCCCGGTCGACCCTCCCGGCGGGCGGTCTCTCTCCCCGAAGGCTCGCCGATCCCGGCATTCCCCTTGCACTTTCGATACCGAGATGAGCTTTGCGCCGACACCGAAAGGAGCAGCGGAATGAGAATCCTCGATGCCCGGATCCACTTCATCCTGGATGTCGCCTTTGCCCTGGCGTTCGCGATCGGGCCTCTCGTGTACGGGCTCGGAGGCAGTCCCGCGGTCTTCAGCTTCCTCCTCGCCCTCGTTTTCGTCGTCCTCGCCGCCACGCTCTGGCGCGGCCGGCGCGAATCGAAAACCGTCCACGTCGTCCACGGGCTCGTGGAGCTCGCGGTGGGCGTGTTCGCCGCGGTTCTCCCGCGGATCGACGGCTACTCTCCCGGCTCCCCCGCCCGGCACTTCTTCTGGACGATGGCGATCGGAGTCGGAATCGTCTGGCTGCTGACGGCATGGGGCAGGACGAGACTCCCGCTGGAGAGAACCCCGGGGCCCGCCGTTCCTCGAGCCCAGGGCTCGCGGTAGAGTTCCTCCGGAGGCTCCATGCCGCACCCGGTCCGCGTCCAGACCGTGACGGTCTCGCTCTGCGCCGCGCCTTTCGCCGCTTCCTGATGGCCGCCGGAGAGGCGTCGCTCGAATCCCGATTCGCCGAGGTCGACGGATCGAAGATCCACTACCTGGCCGCGGGGCATGGCGAGGCCCTGATCCTCATCCACGGCTACGCCGAGACGTCGCGGATGTGGCGGCCCGTCATCCCGCTCTTCGCCGACCGGTTCACGGTGATTGCGCCGGACCTGCCGGGAATCGGCGACTCGGACATTCCGAAGAGCGGTCTCGACATGAAGACGTCCGCCGCGCGCATTCATGCCCTCGCGAAGTCGCTCGGTCTGTCCAGGGCGCGAGTCGTCGGGCACGACATCGGCCTGATGGTCGCCTATGCCTATGCCGCGCAGTTCCCGTCGGAGACGGAGAAGCTCGTGCTCATGGACGCATTCCTTCCGGGCGTCGAAGGCTGGGAGCCGCTCTACGACAGCCCGGCGATCTGGCATTTCCGCTTCTACGGTCCGACGCCCGAGGCGCTCGTCCACGGCCGCGAGCGCACGTTCCTGGATCACTTCTGGAACGATTTCGCGGCCGACGCGGCACGATCGATCCCCGAAGCCGATCGCGTCGCCTATGCGGAGGCCTATGCGCGCCCCGGCCGCATGCGCGCCGGATTCGCCTACTTCCAGTCCTTCCCGCAAACCGCGAAGGACTTCGCCGAGATGTCGAGGACGCCCCTCTCCATTCCCGTGCTGTCGATCGGCGGTGAAAAGGCCAACGGCGAGCTCCTCGGGCGGCAGGTGAAGCTCGTGGCGCGTGACGCCACCTCGGTCGTCGTACCGGGATCGGGGCATTGGCTCCTCGAGGAGAAGCCGAGAGAGACGATCGAGGCGCTGAAGACGTTTCTTTGAGGGTCGGAGCCGAGGCGCCTCGAGGCGGGGCTTCCGCGGATCGATGAAACCCGTGAGGCCGAAGCCGGGCCCCGACTAGGGGTTTCGGGCGTGAGCGCGGCGATGGCTTCGAGGCTTCCGATCCGGGCTCGGAGGGCGGCCGTCGCGAGAGGGCGCCCGGAGCTCGGGACGGACCGTCGAGAACGCGGAGAGGTAGTCGCGGCTCGGCTGGATGCTCGCCCATTCCGCGCAGTACAGGCATTTCGCCCTGCCATCCAGCGCCGCAATCGTCGTGTTGGAGCGGCCACAGCTCCTGCATTTCCAGGTTCGCAGAGTGTGTTCCATAGACTGACCCCGCACTCCTTCGCCGAAACCGGCGGCGGTCACTCGATTGCGAATGGAGCCGGTCCGTCGCGGAAGAATCGGCACGACCACTCTACCCCGTCCGGACGCCGCCGGCCACAAGCGCGCGAGGACCACGACCAGGGCCCGTGGTACGATGCGGTTCTCCGATTTCCTCCTCCGACGAAAGGTCTGCAATCTCGCGACTGCTCGTCGCCGGCCGTTTCGGCGAGAAAGCAGGGTGCCCCAATGAAGACCGCCCATCGCGAGTGGACGTGTCGCCATTGCGGACGGCGCCGCACGGCCGGCGACGCGGACGGGACGATGTGGTGCGAGTTTTGCGCAGAGGCGTTCGGCGCAAAGCCGGAGGCCCTTCCCGCGCGGCCGCCCGAGGATGACTCCCGCCGACGCGAGGTCGTCGCCCGTCTCCGCGAGCGATACAGCACGGCGCGGGACCTGATTCCCTCGGAACCGCCTCCATACGCTCAGTCGTTCGGTCACCTCGAATGGATTCTCGGAAACCAGCGCAACCCCGACGATGACGGAGCGGCGCTGGGCACCGACGTCTCCCGGCTCGTCGTGCTGTGGCTGGAGGACCTCGTCCTGGAGCTCGACAACCCGGCCCTCCCGGACCTCACGGGTTCCGGCGGCGGCGCGGCTTCGAGCGCGGGCCGGCAGGCGGCGGCGACGGGTCTCCGAACCGCGTCGCGCGACTTCGCCGAGGCGTTCCTGAGCTCCGCCGACGTCCCGGTCGCGCAGCCATGACGACGCAGCAGATCTTCGCCCTGAAATTCAAGCGCCTCGCGAAGGTGGACGAAACACCGGCGCTCGTTCTCCTCACGATCGATGATCCCAGCGGAGTGGGGCCGCGGCGCCAGGTCGGGGTCCTCACCGACGTCGCCCTGCGTGGACGGCTCGGACACTACGACCTGCACTCGGCCAACGAGCTCGCCGCGATCCGCAAGGCGCTGCAGACCGACGGCGGACAGGTCACCGTTCACGAGGGCTGGTCCGGCCCCGACCAGCTCCTGAAGTTCTGGCGCGGCTTCAACGGCTCGCAGATCCGGTCGGTCGAGTGGACCTGCGAGAAGTGCTCGGTTCTCAATCGCGAACACGTCGGCGCCAGCGTCGGCGAGACCTATTCGCGCGCGTGCCGGTGCGGAACGATCACCCGGATCACGACGGCCTCGCACCTGCCGCCGATGACCTCCGCATCGGCCCCTCCGGCCGCCGCCCGGACCGGGGAGATTCGCGGATCGTCGGCGAATCTGCGAGCTCCGATGAGCCGGGAAAGGGGTATCAAGTGAAATTGACGCGCCGCCTCTGGGTGCGGTTGGGCCGCTTGTTCCACGGGTGGCCGGGCCCATCGCGGAGGGTCGACGCAAGCTCGAGACCGGATCTGGAATGGACCTGTCCCGATTGCGGCGTGAGACACGAGACGATGCTCGATCCGGAAGCCGAGGCCGGGAGGATCGTCGAAGTGAATTGCCCGAATTGCGGGGAACGACACGAAGCCTCCGTGTTCTTTCCGCTCAAGCGGCCCGGCGAGATGCGGACGATCGTCGGCATCGTCTGGCTCTGATCGAGTGAACGGAGTGCCTGGACGAGGACCAGGCCAGGCCTCTCTGCGCCCTACAGACCGAACGTCTTGGTGAGGAAGACCGCCATCTGCCCTCGAGTGTTCGGGTTGTCGGGACAATAGAGCAGAGGCGACACCTGGCAACCTCCCGTGATGCCACGGTGGTACAGATCCTCGATCCAGGGAGCGAACGGGTCGCTCGCGGGAACGTCGCCGAAAATGCCGACGGCCGGAGGCGGCGTGTACGCGTTGCTCACACTCGCCTTCAGAAGAAGGACCGCCATCTACCGGCGCGTGACGGGAGCGTCCGGACAGTAGTCGCCGTTGCCACAGCCGCTCGTGATGAGCTGATTCGCGAGCTGTTCGACCCAGTCGGCAAAAAGGCTCGGGCAGGGGACGTCGGCGAAGACACCCGTACACCTCGCCGGAACGAAGTTGATCCCAAACGTCCCCTTGAGGAGAAAGACGGCCATCTGCGCCCGGGTGACCGCGCTGCCACGGCAGTAGTCTCCGCTTCCGCACCCGGCCGTGATCTGGTCGCGCGCGATGGTGCAGATGTAGTCATGAAACGGGTCTGAAGGCGGAACGTCCACAAAGTCCGCTTCGGCGGTTTGCTGGTCGGATCCGAGGCATGTCCCGTTGGACTGGTCGACGGAAATCATCATGTGAGTCCCCGCGGGTCCCGAGGTGAACGTAATCGCGCTGGTCCCCTGGCCCGAGTCGAGGGTCCCGCCCGTCACGGTCCAGTTGTTGACACCTCGTGGAGCCTGACCGAACGTTGCGCTACTGGGACCAGTTCAGCCCGAGAGCCTTCGCGAGAAAAACGGCCATTTGCCCGCGGGTGAGCGGGTTGTCAGGGCAGTAGTTCCCTCCGCCGCACCCCGCGGTGATGCCCGCTGCCGCCAGCGCCTCGATGAACTGAAACTGCGGATGGCTGGTAGGTACATCGTTGAACGTCGCTATCGCTGGAGCTGGACTAACTTGAAGCGTGTAACCCAGAACGACTCCCGCGAGGCCTTGCGTTTCGATAGGTCCGACGCGGTCATCAATGTGGACGTTGAGCAAGAGCTGACCCAGCTTGTTGTCAACCGTGTAGCTCAGGGCTGCGCTGACGCCGTCGCATTGCGAGACATTGCTGGCGGAGCTAAGCGAAGCCAGAGGGGTTGGATTGCAGACCCCGAGACGGTCGCAGACGTAAACGTCCAGGGAAACGTGCTGACCCACCGGGTTGCTCTCACAGCTATCAAGCTCGACATAGGTCAACAACGACCCTCCGGGCAGCCGCGGGCTGGTCGTGAAGTTATTGCAGGGCCCACCGAGTCCGGCGGCATGCAGGAGGTAGGTGAAGGAGCCATTGGCCGGACTCCAATCCGTGTATCCTGCCGTGCCCGACGTGCAGCTCTCCTTCACCGCATCCGAAGTGTTCGCTGGTACGAAGTCTGAACCGGGAATGCGCTGGTAAACCGTGGTGGAGGTCCCGAAAGAAGGGGTGACCTGCGCAACGGCGCTCGCTGGCAGACAGGAAACGAAGAAGCTCAGCAAGGCCACCGTCCTGCTTCTCATGGGATTCGTTCCTTTCAATTGGAGCGGTTTTGGGGAACTGCGAGCGCGAGCATATGCCGAGGGCATCAAGTGGGCCTCGGGACAGAAGCATCAGTCCCCTCGCGCCTTCGAGGGGACCTCGGGGGGCAGTCGCTGGCATGGCCGGCTCTCGATCGCCGGAGCACCCCGGCTGCGAATTCAGCTTCGAAAAAGTGCGAGGTTCCTTGCAAAATCTGCCAGCCTCACCGGAGGCGGCCGGTGGCTCGGAACGCTCGCCAGCATTGGCGAACGTGAACATCCGGCATGATCCTTGGCAGAGTCGAACTGGTGGGCCGTCTGGGACTCGAACCCAGGACCACCGGCTTAAAAGGCCGATGCTCTAACCAGCTGAGCTAACGGCCCGCGAAACTGGTCGTCCTGAAGATAACCCACTTGCCGCTCTGGCAAAGAGGCTCAGGATCGGAGTCCCTCGAGCCGCACGGGTTACGTCCGCTCGCGGCGCCTTGTTGGCGACGAAGACCGGCCCTTGGCGTGAGAAGCGGCGACCGCCTACACTCCGCTTCGCGTGGATAAGCAGGAGGTCCCGCCTCCGAACTCTCTGGTCGTGGCAGCGACCGTCACTGTCGCCGCGGCGCTCCTGTCGCTCCAACTTCTGGTACCACCGATCGTCGGCCTGGGCAACAACGGCGACTTCGACCGGGTCATGGGATGGGTCGGACTGGACTACCTGTCCGACAGCGGCAAAGACAACTACGTCTCCTGGATGCTGCCCGAGTTCAAGGTCGTCCGCTTTGCCTGGCGGCCCAGCTCGTATCTCAGCTCGGAGACGCCTGTCGCCGCGGTGTCCGTGCTCGCGGCCCGAGTCGTCTCCTCCCGTCCCATCTTCGACCTTCGCGTGCTGGGGGGCCTCCACATCCTCCTGTTACTCATCGCGATCGGCGGAATCGTAGCCTCGTGTCGCGATCTCTCGCCGGTTAGTCAGTGGCTCGTCGGCGGACTTCTCGTTTTCGTCTTCACTGACGTCGGCTATGCGGCGCCGCTCAATTCGCTTTACAGTCAAGCCGCGTCCTTCCTCTTCCTCATGCTTACGGTCGCGACGGCCTGCGTTGCCATCCGGCGTGACCGATTGGACGGGTGGCTACTCGTCCTCTATTTCGTCTTCAGTGCCCTCTTCGTCTGCGCCAAGCCCCAGGAGAGCGTTCAGGGTCCTCTGCTTGCCATCCTGGGTCTGCGCCTCGCTGGATTTCGACGGAAGGGCTTGTCGCGCCAACCCGCGGTCTGGTTCGGTTTCGGACTCTGCCTCGTCTCCGTCCTGTACTACGCCCGCACGCCGGATTGGCTCCGCCCGCAGACGCTCTACAACACACTCTTCCGGGAGCTGCTGGCGAATTCCCCCGATCCCTCGCGGGACCTCGCGGAGCTCGGCCTCGATCCGAGCCTCGCCCGGTACATCAACGGAAACCCGTATGGGCCTGAGAGTCCTCTGCACGATCCCGTTTTCACGGCGAAGTTCACCCGGGACTTCAGCTACGCGGCGCTGCTGAGATTCTACGTCTCGCATCCCGCAAGATTCGTCTCCCTCGCTCGGCGCGGCGCACAGTCCGCGTTTCATCTTCGCCCACTCGTTCTCGGCAACTTCGCGAAGGCGCAGGGTAGGCCGCCCGGGGCCATGACAACGCACTTCGCCTGGTGGAGTGCGCTTCGCTTGAAGCTCACCCGGGGCGCCGTGTTCTGGCTGGGCCTGTTATTCGTCGGAAACCTCGCCCTCGCGGGAATCGGATACCACCGCGCCTCGCACCGAGGCCAGCTTGTGCGTCAGTCCCTCGCTCTCCTGGTTCTCATGGCCTGCGTCGAGTTCATGGTCGCCATCCTCGGTGAGGAGCTCGGAGATCTCGCCCGACATCTCTTCGTCTTCCACGCCCTGTGCGATCTATTGTTCATCACCGATCTTGCGTGGCTGAGCGAGTCTGCGGCACGTGCGCGTTGGGCGCCCCGGGGCAGCTCCCTCGCGACGCCCTGCGAACGGCCCTCCGTTCTCACGCGGTCTTCCACCGCCCTTCAAACCGCGGCCGTACGGTCCGGGGATCAAGGAGGCGCCGATGATTGCCCAGGACGTTCCCACCCTTTGGCAGGTGACGTGCCCCGAATGCCGCCAGCCGGTCACGGCCGAGATCCCGGCGGACGCCGAGCCGGGAGTCGGCATCGAGTCCTGCGCCTCCGGCCACGAGTTTCTCTTCCAGTACGACGGGCTGACTCTGCAGGTGGCCGGCGGCTCGGAGCAGGCGAAGTAGAAGCCCGGCTTCGTAAACGAAAGAGGCGGGCGCGATGCCCGCCTCCCTCTCCGTGCCGTCGAAGGGCGCTCAGTCCGCCATGAAAACGACCTTGCCCGTTTCGACGTCGTACATGCCGCCCACGAGGCCGACCTTGCCGGACTGGAGGGCGTCGCGCACGATCGCGCTCTTCTCGCGGATCTCGCGCATCGACTGCCGCACGTTCTGCCGGGCGACCTTGTCGACATAGGCCTCGTCCTTGCCGTTTCCCGGCCCCGACGCCGCGATCGCCGGAGCGATCTTCTTCAGCAGCGCCGTGAGGCTGCCGAAGTCCGCGCCATCGATCGCCCCGTGCACCGCGCCGCAATGCGTGTGGCCGATGACGGCGATCAGGCGGACGTTCACCACCTTGACGGCATATTCGAGGCTGCCGAGAAAGTCCGTGTCGATCACGTTGCCCGCCGTCCGGAGGCTGAACATGTCGCCGAGACCCTGGTCGAGAACGATCTCCATCGGCGCGCGGGAATCCATACAGCTGACGACCGCCGCGAAGGGATACTGCGCCGGGGCCGATGCCTTGACGTCGGCGGCGTAGTCGCGCTTCCTGGACTTGCCGGCGAGGAAACGCGCGTTGCCCTCCTTGAGAAGCTCGACCGATTTGCCCGGCGTGAGCGCCGCCTGGGAGTCCTTCGTCTGAACCTGGGCAACCGATACCGCCGCGATCCCTGCGAGACAGAGCGCCAGAGCCGTCCGTCGAAGCATGTTTCCTCCTCCCGTCAGTTTCCGAAAATCCTCTGCGTCAGCGCCGGCACGCGGCCGAGCAGCCTCGCGCACAGGGCGAGCTGGCCGCGATGATATTCCTCGTGAGCGATCCCGTGGTGCATCCAGGCCAGCCGGGTTCCCATCTTCCCGTCGAACCGGCGTATGTGCTGGAGCATGTGAAGCTCGCCGGCCCGGCGCAGGCGAGCGTCGCCCTGCCGGTGGGTCCGGGAGAGGGCGGCGAGCAGTTCCCGCTTCGAGCGTTTCCCGCGCCTCGGCATCTGGCCCCGGCCATGCTCCTTCAACAACGCCTCGTAGGACTTGCGCCGGAAGTCTCCGTCCGGCCGCGAAAGCTCGCCCGACATCAGGAGCCCCGACTCGACGATGTGCCGGACGAGCTCGTCGACGGTGCGCGCCCCGGCGTGAGGGCGAAACTCCAGGTCCTTCCCGGGGAGGTTCCGGAGCTCGTCCGCGACGCCCGAACGCGTGCCCTCCCACGATTCGAGCCCTTCCTCCAGGAGATCGGTGAAGCTCGCCATGTCCGGCCCCTTCCTCGCGGTCCGCCGCCACCGGGCGATCCCGGAAGGATATATCCGCGCCTGATGTATCGTTGCCGCCGAACGCTCCGACCGATGCGAACCGCCCTCCGAAACGCCGCCCTGCTCGCGCTCCTGGCGCTCGCGCCGGCGTGCGCGCACAAGAACCCTCCGCCGGACTTCGCCTACGACCACGCCACGAGCTTCGCCGGCCTGACGACCTTCGCCTGGTACCAGGATCCGACGTGGAAGATGCCCCGGGGCAATTCCATCGTGGACGGCCAGTTCATCGACCGCAACGTCCGTCAGTCCGTCGACACCGCGCTGCAGAAGAAGGGCTATCGCAAGGTCGACGGTCCCGAGGCGAGCTTCTACGTCGCGTACCACACGGACGCCGCGGGCGTCCTGAGCCAGGACAAGTACGGCGTCTACAACTGGTGGTCCTGGACATACGTCGGCTACTACGGGACGAAATACGAGAAGCAGGGCACGCTCGTCCTCGACGTGCGAGACGCCCACCAGGCGCTCGTCTGGCGCGGCGCCCGGACGGCGATCGTCGGCTCGAATCCCGAAGCGCTCGGCCGGGACATCGACCGCGCGGTCGCCCTGCTGCTCGACGAGTTCCCGCCGCCGACCAGGGAGAAACCGTGAGCCGGATGATTCGATTCGTCTCCGCCTGCACCGCGGCCGCGGCGCTCTACGCCGCCGCGTGCGCGGGCACGCACCCCAAGCCCGTCTACGCCTGGGATCACAGCGCCGCGTTCGCGACCATGAAGAACTGGGCCTGGTACGACGATCCGACCTTCCACGTGCCGCACGGGGACGCGGTCATCGACGGCGCCTTTCTCGACGGCCACATCCGCTCGGCGATCGACACCGCCCTGCGGCATCGCGGCTACGACAAGGTCAACGCGAACAACGCCACGATGTTCGTCGGATACCACACGGGCGACGTCGGCGTCAGCGAGCGCGACGAATTCGGCAACTACGAGTGGTGGACCGGGGCCGTCGTCGCGACCGACTGGGAGAAGGAGCGGACAGTCACCGTGGACATTCGCAACCACGACCACAAGCTCGTCTGGCGTGGACAGATCGAACGCCTGGAGGGCTCGAACCCGGACGCCGTCGCCCGCGAGCTGAACCGGGAGATCAACACGCTGCTCTCGCACTTCCCGCCGGAGTAGCGGCCGGCGCACGGAACCTCATCCGCGAAGCTCGAGAATCATCGGGATACCGCCTTTCGGGCGCAGCGTGATGCCCGGCGCCGGAACGACCTCCTGATCGGAATTCCTCCGCAGCCTCCATCGCCGGGCGATCGCCGCGAGGACGAGGATGCCCTCCATCCAGGCGAATCCCTCGCCGATGCAGACGCGCGGGCCGCCGCCGAATGGAAAGTAGGCAAACTTCGGGCGCGACTCCTTCGCCTCCGTCGTCCATCGTTCCGGGTCGAAGCGCTCCGGCTCCGGGAAGAAGCGCGCATCGCGGTGCGTGACCCACTGACAGGCGGCTACGATCGAGCCGCGCGGCACGTCGAACCCTCCGACGCGATACGGCTCGATCGCGCGCCGGCCGACGATCCACGCGGGCGGGAAGAGACGCATGGACTCGGCGAGGACCATCTCGGCATAGCGCAGGCGCGGAAGGTCGGCCACCTCCGGCGCGCGGCCGCCGAGCGCCTCGTCGAGCTCCGCGTGCAGCTTCGCCTCGGCATCCGGGTTCCTCGACAGCAGATACCAGGTCCACGCGAGGGCGTTCGCGGTCGTCTCGTGCCCGGCGAGGAAGATCGTGATCGCTTCGTCGCGCACCTGCGCGTCGGTCATGCCGGCCGATTCGCCCTCCGGATCGGAAGCGTGGACGAGCAGGCTGAGAAGGTCCGTCCGGCGGGACGGGTCCGGATCGCGGCGGCGCTCCGCGATCAGGCGGGCGATCGTCGCGTCGATGCGCGACTTCGCCCGGCGGAAGCGACGGTTCGAGGGCAGCGGCAGACGATCGAGGATCTCGAAGTACGGGAGGCCGGCCGGGCGTCCGAACAAGTCGAGCGCCGCGGTCATGGCCGCACCGATCTCGTCGGCCTCCGCCTCGACGTCGGAGTCGAAGAGGGTGCGCCCGACGATCGCGAGCGTCAGCCGCGTCATCTCCCGGGCGACGTCCCGCGTTTCTCCCGGCTTCCAGCGGCCCGAGTGTCTCTCCGCGATCTCCACCATCACCGAGCCGTACGCCGCGATGCGCTGCGCGTGGAACGCCGGCTGGATCATCCGGCGCTGGCGCAGGTGCACGGGGTCCTCGCTCGTCAGAAGCCCTTCGCCGAGAAGCCGCTTCGCGCGCTCGAGGCCGCGGCCCTTGTGGAACGCGGCGGCGTGCGTGACGAACAGGTCGCGGATCCACTCCGGGCGATTCAGGAGATGGATCCATACCGGGCCGGCCCGGAATCGCGAAACGTCGCCGTACTCGCGGGCCACGCGCGTCAGAAATGAGAGCGGATCGCGCCGCATCGCGAGGACGTGGCTTCCCGGGAAGCGGCGCGGCGGCCCCGGCGCCCGGCGTGCCCGCGGCGAAGGAGAGCTCACGGCCGGGAGACTATCCCGCGCCCCGCGCTGTGATTTCGGGAAAGAACGCGGTCGCCGCGGACCGCTAACGCGGGGACGGGCCGTAGACCATGCGGTGGGTGCCCTCGACGCCGCTCCGCTTCATCAGCTCGGAGGCCTCGGCTTCGGTGAGACGCCGGCCGACCGGATCGGCCGCATCCGCGAACGACCAGGCCGCGGCCGCCATGACCGCCGAGTCGATGGCGAGCCATCGCAGGTCGACCCGATCGAAGGTGTCTGTGGCCGCGTGGTGGCGCTCGTCGTAGTCGCCCGGGTCCACCCGGAGCGTGAACGCCGGGACGCCGACGACGACGAAGGGCGCATGGTCCTCGTCGAAGCTGGCCTCGGACGACACGCCGTCCGCTCCGATTCCGGCCAGCCCGGCCAGGCGAGCCTTGGCCGCCGCCTCGAGGTCCCGGCGTCCCTGGATGGCGAACCCGCGAGGAGCCTGCGCGCCCTCGTCCATGATCAACACGGTCCGAAGGCGATCGAGCTCCTTCTCGTGCGCGACGACGTAGGCGCGCGAACCGAGACAGGCCTCTTCCTCGCCGGAGAAGAAGGCGAACCGGATCGTCCGGCGCGGCGCGATGCCGAGCGCCTTCAGGACACGGGCGGCCTCGAGCACGGAGGCGACGCCCGAGCCGTCGTCGTCGGCGCCCTGCGCGAAGTCCCAGGAATCGAAGTGCGCGCCCATCAGCACGACCTCGTCCGGAAGCGAGCGGCCCGGCAGGTCCGCGACGACGTTGCGCTCGCGATACGGTCCGGCATCGAACGTGTTGCGGACGTCGAGAGCGATCTTCACCGGCCCCCTGGCGAGGAGCCGCCGCAGGAGAGCCGCGTCCTCCTTCGCGACCGAGATCACCGGCAGGGGCGCCCTCGGGTAGAACCCGAACGCCGACGTGTAGACCATTCGCCCCGGCTTGTCCGATGGGATGAGCATCGCCCGGGCGCCGGCCCCGGCGAGCCGCTTCGCGAGCGCCGCGCGCATGACGAAGGAAGGGTCGGCGCCGGCCTTCTGCGGGTCGACCAGGACCATCTGTCCGCGCAGGTCCGGCGGGAGTGCGACGTCCGACGAGGCGGGCGCGCCGAGGTCGGCGACCGGCCCGGAGACTTCGCCGGCGGTTCCGGGCGCCCAGCCATAGGAGCCGACGACGATGGCGCGCTCGATCGGCGCGAGAATGCGGCCGCTCGCCGGCCCGCGCTGCCATCGGGACGGCAGGTCGTACTCCTCGAACCGCGCATTCGCATACCCCGCCTCCTTCAGCGCCGCGAGGATCAGCTCCGAGGCCGCGCGCGCCTGCGGCGAGCCCGTCACGCGAGCGCCGACGCCGTCGGTCAACGCCTCGAGGTATGCGGCCGCGCGACCGTCCGTCATCGCCGTGCCGGCGATCCGGGCGGCGGCGTCGTCCTGGGCGGCACAGGGCACGGCGAGTGCCGCGAGAATGATCGACCGCCGGAGAATCGCGAGGCTCATTTCTTCTCCTCCGACCCCGGCGTCCAGTTCGTGACGACGCGGATGCTCGGCGCCTCGACGTTTCCGGAGCTGTTGACGAGAAAGCGCTTGCCGTCCGGGGTGATCTCGAAGGCTCCGGAGACGCGCGGTCCGGTGAAGAGCTGCAGCGGAAAAAGCGGCTCGGCGCTCCGGATGCGCAGCTGCGATCCCGAAGGTTCGACGGCCGCCGTCATCAGCTCGTTGTCCTGGGAGACGAAATAGAGCGAGCGGCCGTCCGGCGCCCAGCGCGCGTGGCTTCCTCCCGAGGGAGAGACCTGCTGCCGACCGGTGCCCGACGGAAATGCGACGACGAAGACTTCGAGCCGGCCTCCCTGCAGCTGCGTGAACGACATCCAGCGCCCGTCGGGTGAGATCCGGCCGTCGGTCTGGAGCCCGGGCGCATCCGTCAGCGCCGACGCCTTGCCCGGATCGGCCAGCGAAAAGAGCCAGATCGCCGTCGTGCCGATGGCTCCCCGGTCCACGACGAGGTACTTGCCGTCGGGCGACAGATCGGTCGGCTCGATGCGGACCTTCGAGCGCGCGATCTCGACCGCCTTTCCGCCTCCGAGCGAGGAACGGCGCATGAGCGTGTAGTCGGAGCCGACGGTCGCGCTCGTGCCGCTGACGTACAGGATCTCCGAACCGTCGCGCGTCCAGATGGGCGTGAGAAGCACCTGCTCGTTCGTGGTCAGACGCGTTCGGAAACCGCGGTCGAGCTCGTAGATCCAGAGGTCGCTGTTCGGGTCGCCCTCGATGACGCTCGCCCGGGTGCCGTCCGGCGACAGGCGAAGCGCGTAGCTGTTGTTGGGCTCGCCGACCTTCGCCCCGACGTGGCCCGCCGGGTCCATCCACTGGAGCTGGCCGCGCGCCTGCTCCTGCGCCGTCTGATAGACGAGGACGCCGTCCTGCGAGACCGAGAAGACTCCCCTCCACGTCCCGTAGTCGAAGTTGGCGTCGGCCGGGACGCGGCGCGCCTTGCCGGTCACGCTGAGGCGATCGCCGTCGAACGGCCACGCGACGAGGTGCCCTTCGCTGACCGACAGGAGCCACCCCGGGACGGTCTCTGCGCTGCCGTACGAGGCGAGCAGTCGCGTCGACGGGCCGCCGTCGACGGAGACCACGTAGATGCCGGAGGCCTCCGATCGCGGATTGACGTGGCTGGCCGCGAGGTAGAGGACGTGCTTTCCGTCCGGCAGCATCCAGGGCCAGCGATGCGTGCTGTGCTTCGATGCGTCCACCTGGGTGAGCGCCTTCGGCGCGCCGCCCGAGGCCGGCACGCGCCAGATGCCGCCCTGGAAGTCCGGCGTGTACACGATCGTGCCGTCCGGCCCCCACGTGCCGCCCCGGGGCGTGGGGGCATCCGCGAGCACCTGGGCGGGGCCGCCCGTGGCTTCGATCGTCCGCAGCTTGCCGCCCGAAAAGAACCCGATCGAGCGGCTGTCGGCGGACCAGAACGGAAACGTCGCGCCCTCCGTCCCGGCCACCGGCGCCGCGTCCCCCGTCCGCAGCGAGCGCACCCACAGCTTTCCCGCGGCGCCGAACACGACGTTCGCGCCGTTGGGAGACACGACCGGCGGCGCGGCTTCGTCGCCGGTCAGCTGCCAGCTCGTCCTGGGCGGCGGATCGAGGAACGCGTACAAAGGAGCCGCCGGGACGCCGCGGCGGCGCGCGAGCGCCCCGGCGAGGACGATCGCGGCGAGGGCGGCGACGGCCGCCACGATCCACGGGGCTCGCCTCGAGCGGCGGGCCGGGGTGGCGACGACGCCCGCCGGAATGGCGATGCCGGAGGTCGAGCCCTCGGCGATCCAGCGAAGCTCCCTCTTCAGGTCGCTCGCCGATTGCCAGCGCTCGTCCGGGTCCTTCGCGAGACAGGTCCGCACGACCCGCTCGAGCGCGGCGGGCGAGGTCGGCTGAACCTGGGACAGGGGCCGCGGGTCGTCGCGCAGGATCGCCGAGATCAGCGACGCCTGGCTCGAGCCCGAGAACGCCTTCGCCCCCGTCGCCATCTCGTACAGCAGGCAGCCGAAGGCGAAGATGTCGGTGCGCGCGTCGGCCTCTCTTCCCTCCAGCTGCTCGGGCGCCATGTACTGGAACGTCCCCAGGATCGTGCCTTCCTGCGTGAGACCCTGCTGCGTCGGCAGGGAAGTCAGGCTCCCCTTCGACGCCGGCGTTTCGATCGCCTTCGCGAGGCCGAAGTCGAGAAGCTTCACCCCCGACTTCGTGATCATCACGTTGCCCGGCTTCAGGTCCCGGTGCACGATCCCCTGCCGGTGCGCCTTGCCCAGCGCGTCCGCGATCTCCTGTCCGTAACGCAGCGTCTGCTCGAGCGGCAGCGCGCCCTTCACCAGCCGATCCGACAGCGTCTCGCCCTCGAGCAGCTCCATCACCAGGTACTCGGTCTCGCCCTCTCGGCCCACGTCGTAGAGCGCGCAGATGTGCGGATGCGAGAGCTGCGAGATCGTCCTCGCCTCCCGCTCGAACCGCTGCCGCACCTCGGCCGAGGCGGACAGGTGCGACGGCAGTACCTTCACCGCGACGGAGCGATCCAGCCGCGTGTCCTTCGCCTTGTACACCTCGCCCATCCCTCCGGCGCCCAGAGGCGACACGATCTCGTAGGGTCCGAGCTTGGTTCCCGAGGAAAGGGTCATCTCAGCGTCCGAGCGGGATCATCGAGCCCCTTCGACGAGAAAGAGGTCGGCGCGCCGCAGAGTCGGCGAATAGATGTACGCCTTCCCGTCGCCCGAGAGGATCGGGTTCTGAATGCGGACGACGCCGGCGAGATCCTGCGGCGCCAGGCGCTGGACGAGTGTGCGGCGGCCCGACGCGAGATCCAGGCGATCGAGCTCGGCCGGAATTTCGGACCACCGGCGGACGAGCAGCCCCTGTCCGTCGGCCGTCCAGCCCGAGACCAGGTCGTCCGTCGCGAGGGAAGGGACGGGGCGGGGCTCGCCTCCGGCGGAAGGATAGAGCTGATAGCGGCCGCGGCCTGCCTCGACGACGACGAGCGTGCCGTCCGGGGAAACGAACCCGTCGCTGGTTCCCTCGGCCGTGATGGGCCGCGGCTTGCTGCCCGCAACGTCGACGACGTAGCAGCGCGAGGCGTGCCCGACCTCGGTGCCGCAGGCGAGGATCCGCTTCCCGTCGGGGAAGAAGCGCGCCGAGCTGAAGTCGCGCACGTTGCCGCTCTCCAGGCGCCTCGGCTCCCCGGGACCGGTGGGATAGAGCATGAGGTGGGACGGCGCGCTCGGCACGATCGCCAGCGCCCAGGCTCCGTCCGGGGAGAGGTCGGCGGCCGCGCCCTCGCCCAATCGAACCACCGGCGAGCCATCGGTCTTGCGAAGGCCGACGGCATAGTTGGCGCCGAAGGCGCCGCCATCGTCTCGCCCGCGGAGTCGGCGTGGAACGCCCGCTTTCCCGCAAGCATCTCGTAGAGGATTGCGCCGAACGAAAAGATGTCGGACCGCGGATCGGCGGCCTTTCCCTTGATCTGTTCGGGCGACATGTAACCGAGCGTGCCCATCACCGTTCCCGGCTCGGTCGCCGCCGTCGCGGTGGGGAGGTTCGTCTGCGGCCCGGAGCTCGAGTCCACCTGCGTCAGCTTCGCCAGTCCGAAGTCGAGGATCTTGATTCGGCCGTCCTTCGTGACGAAGAGATTCTCCGGCTTCAGGTCGCGATGGACGATTCCCTTGTCGTGCGCCGCCGCGAGACCGTGAGCGATCTGAAGGGCATAGTCGAGCGCCTTGCGCGTGGCGAAGGGGCCGCCCGCGAGCTCGGCGCGGAGCGTCTCGCCTTCCAGGAGCTCCTGGACGACATAGGGAGCGCCGTCATGTTGTCCGATGTCGTAGACGCCCGTGATGTTGGGATGGTTGAGCGCACCCGCCGCCTGCGCCTCCTGCTCGAAGCGGCGGAGGCGGTCGGCGTCGCTCGAGAAGGTGACCGGCAGCACTTTGACCGCGACGTCGCGCTTTAGGCGCTCGTCGCGCGCGCGGTAGACCTCTCCCATTCCGCCCGCGCCGAGCGGTGACACGATCTCGTACGGGCCGAGCCGAGTTCCGGTCGCGAGCGTCACTTCGCCCCCGACAGGACGAAGAGGTGCGACGCCATCCGGCGCACACCGTAGGCGTGGCTCTTTCCGTCGTCGCTCAGGGCGATCGGCGCGACCTGCAGGGCTCCCGTCAGGTCGGGCGGACCGAACGTCTGGTACGCCTCGCGCCGGCCGGTCGCGAGGTCGATCTTCTCGACGCGCGCCGGCACGTCCGACCACAGGCTGGTCACGATGAGCCCTTTTCCGTCGGGCGTCCAGCGCAGGACCGCGTCATTGTCGGTGGCTCCCGGCACCGGGCGGCCCTGCCCGGCGGGAACCGGAAACAGCCGATAGCCCGAGCCCGGCTGGAGGGCCACGACCTGCGAGCCGTCGGGCGAGGGAAGACCGCCCGTCGTCCCCTCGGGCGTGAGGGCGACGGGCTTGCCGCCGGCGAGATCCTGCAGATAGCAGCGCACACCGTGCCCGGCCTCGTGCCCGCAGACCAGGATCCGCTTCCCGTCGTCGAAAAACGCCGCGTTCTCGTGGCTGACCAGGCCGCCGCGCTCGAGCTTGACCGGCTGCCCCGCTCCCGTGGGGTAGACCACGAGCTGGCTCGGCTCCGACGGCACGTCCGCCACCACGAATCGCCCGTCGCGGGAGATGTCCTCGGCCGCTCCGTCCCCGAGCCTCACGACCGGCCCGCCATCGGTCGGGCGGATGCAGGTCGAATAGTTCGCGCCGGCGCGCGCGCTCTCCTCCGTGAACAGCATCGTGCGCCCGTCGGGCGTGAGGGCGACCGGGTAGCTCAGCTCCAGCCAGATGAGGTTGCGCTCGCGGGATTCTCCGGGCCCGAGAACCTGCATCTCCCGCCAGATGTCGTCGCGGCTGACGATCCAGCGGCCGTCGCTCGCCACGTCGAGGAGGGTCAGGCCTCCGGCGCTCTGGACGGCCGAGCGGCGGCGCCCGTCGAGGGTGACCCCGTAGATCTCGAAGCGATCGTAGGCCGCCCCGGCGGAATAGAGGATTTCACGGCCGTCTCGCGACCAGGCGAGCCCCTCCTCGGCGCCGTTTCCGGTGACCAGGATCGTCTTCTTGCCCGAGAGATCGACGACGGCGACGGAGCCCCGATCGTCGAACTTGATCGGGTGCTCGAAAAAGGCGATGCGGTCGCCGCGCGGCGAGAAGCGCAGATTGCTGAAGTAACCGCCGGTCTCGGCGAGCACCTTTCCGAGAGGGAACTCGAGGCGATCGAGGCCCTTCGCCTCGCGGATGACGGCGAGGTCGGAGCCGTCCGGCGACCAGTCGGCCTCGCGGACCTGCTCGGCGATCTCGCGGGGAGCGCCGCCCTCGGCAGGCATTCGCGCGAGCGTTCCAATGAAGACGGCGTGGCGCAGAAAGCGGGGCTTCGTCAGGACGGCGAGCTCGCCCTTCGAAGAAACCGCGAGCAGCTCCATGCCGGCCTGGCCGGCGGGCGCCGGCCCCAGAGCGTCGGGATGAAGCGCGTACACCCGCGGCGCATTACCGGCGGGCGCGGCGCTGTAGACGATCGTCCGGCCGTCCGGCGAGAAGCGCGCATTGAACACGGGCTCCTGGCGAAACGTCAGCTGCGTGTACTGCAGGGCTTCCGAGGCGCTATGCCCGCGATGCCCGAGCGCCCACCCGCCCGCCAGGGCCAGAAGGAGGAGCGCAGCGGCGGCCAGGGCGAGCCCGAGCGCGCGCCCGCGAGGCTTCGCCGGCGCCGCCGCGGCCGAGCCCGATCCGGACAATCCGGAGAGCGACCCGAGATCGAACGCGAGGTCGTGCGCGGAGTGGAAGCGCTGTTCCGGGTTTTTCTCGAGGCAGTGCCGGACGATGCGGTCGAGCCCGGGCGAGACGTTCTGGTTCGTGACCGAGAGATCCGGCGGATCCTCCTTGAGGATCGCGGCCATCGTTTCCCCCGCTGAGTCTCCGTGAAAGGCCCGGCGCCCGGACAACATCTCGTAGAGGATCGCGCCGAAGGAGAAGATGTCCGAACGCGCGTCGGCGGACTTGCCCTTGATCTGCTCGGGCGACATGTAGCCGAGCGTGCCGAGCACGACGCCGGGCTCCGTTCCGGCGGTCGCCGTCGGCAGATTCGTCCCCGGGCCGCGCTCCTCGAGGTGCGTGAGCTTGGCCAGCCCGAAGTCGAGGATCTTCACGCGCCCGTCGTTCGTCACGAAGAGGTTCTCGGGCTTCAGGTCCCGGTGGACGATCCCCTTCTCGTGCGCCGCCGCGAGTCCATGCGCGATCTGCAGGGAGTAGTCGATGGCCTTGCGCGCCGACAGCCGCCCGCCGGCGAGCGCCGCGCGCAGCGTTTCGCCCTCGAGCAGCTCCTGCACGACGTACGGCGATCCGTCGTGGGTGCCGATGTCGTGCACGGCCGTGAGATTGGGATGGTTCAGAACGCCGGCCGCCTTCGCCTCCTGCTCGAATCGGCGCAGTCGGTCGGCATCCTGCGCGAACGACGGCGGAAGGACCTTGATGGCCACGTCGCGCCCGAGGCGCGGATCCTTCGCGCGATACACCTCCCCCATCCCGCCCGCGCCCAGAGGCGACAGGATCTCGTAGGGGCCCAGACGCGTTCCTGCCGAGAGCGTCACGGAGATGTCCGCACGGCGGGAGTCACGACTCTCACGACCCGCTCCGCGCCCTCTCGCGCGCGCTCCGCGTCCTGCCGCTTGTAGAACCCGGACGGCGTCAGATCCTCGGCGCCATAGAACGCCAGCTCGCGGTCGCGGCGCAGGTCCCGCGAGATGCGCGCGAGCGTCTCGACCTCGGTGCGCACCGGCTGCGGCAGCCTCTCGCGCTCGGCGAGCAGGATGTCCGACACGTCGTGGAGGCGCGGCGCCTCGATGCCGCAGGAGCGCAGAAGCCCCTTGAGCGCGAGCTCGACGACCTCCTGCGATTGGCGCACGACGTCCGCCCAGCTCTCGGCCTCGAAGAGCACCGCGACCGCCCGCAGACGGACGCCGGCTCGCCACACGTGGTCGAGCGCCAGCTCGGTATTTCTCATCTCAGGCCACCTGCGCCCAGTAGGGCTGTCCGTGCGAGGTCTTGCGGACGATGCGTCCGGCGACGATATCGCGGCGCACCTCGACGAGTCGCCTCGAAACGGCGAGACCGCGCTCGAAGAGCACGATGCCGTCGAGCGCGACCTCGGCCCACATCCCCGCGGCGGCGCGGCCCTCCGCGGGCAGATGAACGAAGTGGGCCTCGACCGACCGGCCCTGCCACTCGACGGGCTCCTCGTCCCACCGGCGATAGAGGTCGCGCGTGAGCTCCACGGCGTCCTCGACGATGACGAGCAGATCGACGTCCGAGGAATCGGCCGCTTCCCGGCGCGCCCACGACCCGAACGCCGCGACGCCGAGCAGTCCGTCTCCGAAGAGCACCGCGGCGCGCTCGACCGCCCGGGTCGCGCCGTCCAGCGCGAAGAGGTCTCCGGCGGGGGCAGCCAGCTTGTGCGCGCAATAGTCGTTGAGCGAAACGCCGGCTTCGAGCGCCGCCCCGCGCAGGGCGGCGTGCAAGCCCGGCGAGATACGAAGGAGAAAGCGTCCCGACGCCCGTGCGCGCGACGGCCGCTCTTTTTTAGTATCACCCATCTGAATAGATGATATCACCGCGGCGCCGTCTCTGGTACATTCGACGAGACATGGAAAGACGCCCGCGACACTCGACCGTCGGGGTCAGAGTCGGAAAGGTCCAGGTCGGCGGCGGCGCTCCCGTGGTCGTCCAGTCGATGGCGAACACCGACACGGCCGACGTCTCTTCGACCGCGAAACAGTGCATCGAGCTCGCCCGGGCGGGCTCGGAGCTGGTGCGCATCACGGTCAACATCCCCGAGGCGGCCGCCGCCGTTCCGGAGATCAAGAAGCGGATGCTCGATGCGGGCGTCGACGCGCCTTTGATCGGCGACTTCCACTACAACGGCCACGTCCTGCTGACGAAGTTCCCCGAGTGCGCGAAGGCTCTCGACAAGTACCGCATCAACCCGGGCAACGTCGGCAAGGGCGCGCGGCGCGACGAGCAGTTCGCGACGATCTGCCACATCGCCCGCGACCACGGAAAGCCCGTGCGCATCGGCGTCAACGGCGGCTCCCTGAACCAGGAGCTCGTCATGGAGAAGATGCAGGAGAACACGGACCAGGACCTCGGCCACACGTCCGAGGAGATCATCAACGAGTGCATGGTCCTCTCGGCTCTCCAGTCGACCGAGCTCGCGCTCCAGTCGGGCCTCCGCAAGGACCAGATCATCATCTCGTGCAAGGTCTCGCGGCCGCTCGACCTCATCGCCGTCTATCGCGAGCTGGCCTCCCGCACCGACCAGCCGCTCCACCTCGGCCTGACCGAGGCCGGCATGGGGATCAAGGGACTCGTCTGGTCTTCCTCGGCGATGGGAGTCCTCCTGAACGAGGGCATCGGCGACACGATCCGCATCTCGCTGACGCCCCGGCCGGGCGGCGACCGCCGCGAAGAGGTCTACGCGGCCTGCGAGCTGCTGCAGTCGCTCGGGATCCGCTCCTTCGCGCCGAGCGTGACGGCGTGTCCCGGCTGCGGGCGCACGACCTCGACGACGTTCCAGGAGCTGGCGGAGCGCATCCAGGGCTACATCCGCGACCAGATGCCGGTCTGGAAGCAGGAGCAGGAGGGCGTCGAGAACATGACGCTCGCCGTCATGGGCTGCGTCGTCAACGGACCGGGCGAGTCGAAGGCGGCGTCGATCGGGATCTCGCTGCCCGGCACCGGCGAGGAGCCGCACTGCCCCGTCTACATCGACGGCCAGCACTTCACGACGCTGAAGGGAACCTACGACGAGCTCGCCATCGCCTTCCGCGCGCTCGTGGACGACTACGTCGCGACGAAGTATCCGAAGCGCGAGGCGAAGCCGGCTACTTTTTCGGCGGCCCCTGCCTCGTCAGACCCGACGCCCAGTCGAGCGAGACGTTGACCTGTTTCCAGTCGCGACCCGACACTCCGCTGACGAACACGAACGTTTGTCCGTCGCGGGTCACGTCGTAGTTGCGCAACGGGATCGTCCCGCGATCGTACGCGCCGGCATCGAACAGCACGCGAGGCGGCCCGGGTTTGAACACGGGCTGGGTCTGCACGTCGGCCGCGACGACCTTCTTGTCGACCATGTAGACGAGTCCGCTGTCGGTCCACACGGGATAGGCGCCGCGATCCGCGGTGATCTGAACTTTTCCCCCGGTTCCCGACACCGGCTTGACGAGAACCTGGGGCGCGTTGCCGGGCGTCAACACGCCATACGCGAGCCACCGGCCGTCCGGCGCGAACGCCGCGCCGTAGGCGCCCGGCTCGAAGAGCGTCTGCTTGCGATCCGGAAGCGAGACGAGGAGGAGGTCGGTCGTCGGATAGTTCTTCGTGACCGCGAGCATTGAGCCATCACGAGCCCAGTCCGAGGGCAGTTCGGCCGTCGCCGTCGGCTCCAGGGGCTCCTCCGCACCGGTTCCGTCCGCGTTCTTGAAGTAAATTCCCTGGTGCGCCCGGTCCGTGCTGTACGCGATGCGCCGCCCGTCGTTCGACCAGACGGGGTAGTAGTTGCCGCTCTCCTCGCCGAACGTCAGTCTTGCCAGGGCGCCCGTCTCGAGGTCCACCGTCCAGATGTCGTCGGAATGCCCATGGCCGGGGCCGATCGAGACGGCGAGACGCTTTCCGTCGGGCGAGAACCTCGGATAGTTGTAAGAACGCGGTGGCACGGGGACGGTCCGCGCCTTGCCGGTCCGATCCGTGAGGATGATCGAGCGCTCCGCTGCCGGGCCGGCTCCCGGGACGTCGGCGAAGGTCCCGTCGGCGGCGATCGCGGCGTAGACGACGCCGCTCGATGGATCATTGCCGGGCCGTTCGTTGACCGCGACCGGCTCTCCGGTGACCAGCCGTCGATTCGGATCGAAGGGAATCGCGAAGAGCGTCTCGGACCGGATGAACAACAGATGCCCCGATGGCGAATACCTCGCCATGCTTCCACCGCGGTAGACGATTCGAGTCGCTCGCGTCGCAGGCTCCCAGACCGCGATGCGGGCATCGTCGTAGTTGCCGGGCCCCTCGAGCATGCCGACCGTGAAGAGAACCGCCGAGGCGTCGCCCGGAAGGTACGTCGGCCACCGGTGCGTTCGCTCTCCGCCCCTGGAGTCCGGAGTCGTCAGAACCTGCGGCTTTCCACCGGCAGACGGAACCCTCATCAGTCCCGACGTGAAATCCGGGGCATACACGATCGAATCGTCCGCGAGCCAGACGCCGCCACGATTATTGGCCGCTTCGGCGAGGGCCAGCGCGACGCCGCCCTCCAGCGGGACCTTCTTGAGCTTTCCGTCCGCGAAGAAGCCGAGCCACCGGCCGTCGGGCGAGAAGAACGGCGACGACGCGCCTTCGGAGCCCGACACGACCGCCGGCTCGATGCGATCTCGGGAACGCACGTAGAGTCTCCGCAGCCCGTCGCGATCGGACACGAAGACCAGCCTGGTGCCGTCCCGCGACAGGTCGAGGATGGGCATGTCGTCGAAGGGAATCTGGTCGGTCGCGGGGAGCGTCACGGCGTAACGGATCGGCAGGGTGGATGCGGCAGGCCCGGCGTGTAGCGCGCGCCACCAGCCCGCGGCCGCCAGCAACGCGAGCGCGAGCGCGGCGGCGATCCATGGCGCGCGGTGAAATCGCCGGGCCGGAGCGGCCGCGGCTGGCGCAGCGGAGATTGCCTCGGGTGCCTCGTCCATCGCGATGCGCACGTCGGCGATGTCGTGGAACCGCGTCTTCAGGTCCCGATCGAGACAACGCTTGAGCACCCGCCGCACGGGCGCGGGAGTCCGAGTCGGCAATGCGGCCCAGTCCACGTCCGCCATGAGCACCGCGGCGAGCACGTCGGAGACTGTCTCGCCCTCGAACGCCTTTTTCCCGGTCAGCATCTCGTAAACGACCGCGCCGAACGCCCAGATGTCGGTGCGCTTGTCGACGCCCCGTCCGCGGGCCTGCTCGGGCGACATGTACGCCGCCGTGCCGATGATCACTCCCGCCTGCGTCGCCGCCGCCGTGATCGTGGGCGAGCGCGTCATGTCGGGCGAGGAGGAGTCCGCGTTCAGGGCCTTGGCGAGGCCGAAGTCGAGCACCTTGACTTTGCCCTCCGGCGTCCGCTTCACGTTGGCGGGCTTCAGGTCCCGATGCACGATGCCCTTCTCGTGCGCCGCCTCGAGCGCCTCGGCGATCTGGCGGGCGATCGCGAGCGCCTCCTCCACCGGCAGCGGCCCGGCGGCGATGTGGTCGGCCAGCGTCTCGCCCTCGACGAGCTCGAGCACCAGGGCCTCGGCCGAGCCCGACTTCTCGAGGCCATAGATCGCGGCGATGTGCGGGTGGTTCAGAGACGCCAGCACCTGCGCCTCGCGCTGGAAACGCGCAAGCCGTTCCGCGTCCTCCGCGACCGCCTCCGGCAGCACCTTGATCGCCACCTCGCGGTTCAACTTCGAGTCCCTCGCCCGGTAGACCTCTCCCATGCCTCCGGCGCCGAGCGGCGACAGAATCTCGTAGGGGCCGAGCTTCGTTCCGGTTTGGAGGGTCACGTCTTGTTTCGGAGGGAGAGAATACTCCCCCGACGTTTCTAGGCCGCCGACACGGACTCGGCGCGCGGACCGTAGCAGGACGCGAAGAGCTCGGGGCTGTGCACCGGGCGCAGGCCCGCGCTCTCCCGCGACCCGCCGCGGATCACCAGGACGTCGCGGATCTTGCTCGTGAGGACGCGATTGCCGAACTCGAGGTGCAGCCCGCAGGCGGCCACGATGTCCCGCTTGATGACGCTGCCGCCCCAGGTGCATCCCGCGACCGTGAGTGTGACTGGCGAGAGCTTCTGCCGGTCGAACCATCCGCCGCACACGCGGTACGTCGCGTCTTCGAGAACCTGGATCGAGTAGATCGAGTTTTCCGTCGTGACGACGACGTAGTCGCCGCAGCCCAGTTCGTCTCGACGCGCCGGGCGGGAGGCTCCGGCCTGCTCGAGAATCGCGTTGACGGTCCGAAACCGGCCGATCACAGCGTGAGCACCTCGCCGGCTCCATTCTCGCTCATTTGGCTTCCCGAATCCGAGCCCAGAGGGCCGAAGCCTCCGCCGGCAGGGCCGGAAGGCGCGCGTCGACGTGCGCCGCGAGCGCCGCTCCCCCCCGCGTGGCGAGCAACTGCACGACGTCCCAGGCGTCCTGCGCGCCGCCGGCATAAAGCTTGAGCAGGATGAGGCCGGCGGCGGACGCCACGGGAAGCGTGACCTCGCCGAGAGACATCGGCGGCGCCTTCCGGACGATCTCCGCCTGCCACTCGAGACGCCCGACGACGAGATCCACCGGCGACTCGTCCGGTGCGGAGAAGCGAACGACGCCGGCGAGAGGATCGTCGGCAGCTCCCCGCCGCACGTCCGCCTGGATGCCGGGAGCCAGCTTCGCTCTCCAGAATCCGGTCTCGAGCACCGAGGCGTCGGTTGTGAGCAGATCGATGTCCAGCGTCGAGCGGCCGATCCCGTGGACGGCCATGGCGGCAGCTCCCACGAGCGCGTACGGAACGGCCGCCGCCTCGAGAGCCGCGGAAACGGTCCGGAGCAGCTTCAATCGCGTCGCGGTTCACGGCAACCGCTCGGGCGCCGGCCCGACCGCCGGGCGGCTCCCAGGACCTCGGCGGCCGTCGCCGGATCCACACAGCGGGCCGCGGCATAGATGGCGACGTCCCGGCGGCCGAGGTCCAGAACGAGCATCAGCCTCTCTTCCGGAGACAGGCGCTCGAAGCGCGCATGCAGGTCGGCGCGCAGCTCGTCGGCCACGGCGCTGGTCATGCGAAAAGTATACCGGCGCCGCGTCCCGCGCGGGGCGTCACCTCGAGAGGCCGGCCGTCCAGTTGGCGATCAGGCCGATGCGGGACGCTTGCGACTGATCGGGCGGCACCGCCGCGACGAACCGGTCGCCGCCGTAGCGGCCGCCGATTGCCGCGAACGTGGGCATCTTGAAGAGTTCCCTGGCCGCGCCCACCTCGAGGCCCGAAGGACTCGCCGTAGGAACGACCGCCATGACGTCGCTTGCCGGAGTGGCGTAGAGAATCTCCAGTCCCCGCCCCGAAAACCCGCCCCCGCCGACGCCGTCCGTGGAGATCTGCCACTTCCCGCCGGGTCCGGGGAAGGGAACGGCGTAGAGCTCCGGTCGTCCCGACTCGTCGGATATGTACGACAACCACTTGCCGTCCGCGGAGAACCCGGGACTGCTTTCGTCGGCCTCGGTCGCGATGAAGGCGTACGGCTTCCCCCCTCCCGACATCGGAACGATCCAGATATCCGACTTGGTCTTGCCTCCGGGAGCATTCGACTGGACGGCGAGGAACCGCCCGTCTGGCGACCAGGCGCTGGGAACCTCGAGGCGGCCCTCCAGAAAGAAAACGCGCTCCTCCTTGCCGCCGGCGGCCGGCACGACGCAGACGCTCGTCGCCCGGCCCTCGAGCTTCGCGTAGGCGATGCGGCTCCCGTCGGGCGACCATACGGGCGAGTCCGTGGCCGGACCTCCCGCGGTCAACCGCGTTCGAGCGCCACGGGCGTCGAGGAGCCAGATGTTCGGGAGTCCCGTCGACGGATCGGCGATCCCCGCAGCGATGCGCTTCTCGTCGGGCGAAACCGCGAGGCTGGTGTACTCGGACGGCTCGCCGAAAGGTTCGCCGATGGTTTTCCCGGAAAGGTCGAGCCAGCGAAGCCGGGTCTTCGTCGCCCCGGCGCCGGTGGCGTAGAGCAGGACGCCGTTCTCGGACGCGGCGAAGCTGCCGCGGAAGTAGGCCGGGTCGTACTGCACTCCCTCGGCGACGGGCACCGGATCGCCCGACAGCCGCCGGCTCCCCGGGTCGAAGCGCTGGGCCATGAGGATGCCCTCGCGCATGTACAGCAGGTATCCCGACGCGTACACGACGTTGGAGCGCGCCTGCAGGAGGAGCGTCTTCTCGCTCGAATCGAGGCCGGCGACGAAGATCGCGTTCGACTCGCTCTTCGTGCCCGCCGCGTGCGAGCCCGCCATGTAGAGAAAGTGGCGGCCGTCGGGCAGGAACGTGACCCAGCGCTCCGTCGTCTCGCCGCGCGCGGTGTCGAGCGTGGTCGCGGGCTTCGGCGCCCCGCCCGCGGCGGGAACACGGAAGATGCCGGTCGTCGAGTCGGGCGAGTAGAGGATCACCCCATCCCGGTTCCACGCGCCGTTGCGCCCGTTCTCCTCGACCTCGCAGATGGTCAGGGGCGGCCCTCCGGAGACATCGACCTTCTGGAGCTTCTTGTCGGCGAAGAACGCCAGGAAGCGGCTGTCCGGCGACCAGAACGGGAAACTCGCGCCCTCGGTGCCCGGAAGCTTACGGGCGGCGGTCTCTCCGAGCGGCTGGAGCCAGAGCACGGTCTTGCCGTCGGCCTCCTTCGTCGCGAAGGTCGCCATGCGGCCGTTGGGAGAGATCGTCAGAGATCCGCAGGCAATGTCGTTGACCGCGAACTCGGTCTTTTCCGGCGGCAGGAGGTACGAGCGGATGCGCTCGGCGTGGACGGGCGCGCGGCGCAGGTAACCGAAGGTGGCGAGGCCCGCGGCGACCAGGGCCGCGGCGGCCACGACCCACGCGAGCTTTTCGCGGTTCTTGCGCTTCGCCACGACGGGCGCCGGCAGTCCCGCCTGCGACCCTCCCTCGGCGATCCACTGGAGCTGCAGCTTCACGTCGTGAGCCGTCTGGAAGCGGTCCTCCGGATCCTTGGCGAGGCACGTCTTGACGACGCGATTGAGCGCGGGCGGCGTCATCGGCGCGATCTCCGTGATCGACGTCGGATCGTCGCGCAGGATCGAACCGATGAGCGACGCCTGGCTCGAACCCGTGAAGGCCTTCCTGCCCGTCGCCATCTCGTAGAGCACGGCGCCGAACGCGAAGAGGTCGCTCCGCGCGTCCGCCTCCTTGCCCTCGAGCTGTTCGGGCGCCATGTACTGGAACGTCCCGAGCACCGTGCCGCGCTCGGTCAGCGGACGGCTCGCCTGCATCTCGGTCGCGAGCCGTGAGTCGCTCGTGGATTTCAGCGCACCCGCCTGGAACTTCGCGAGGCCGAAGTCGAGCAGCTTCACGCCGGACTTCGTCAGCATGACGTTGCCCGGCTTCAGATCCCGGTGCACGATCCCCTGCCGGTGCGCCTTGTCCAGCGCGTCGGCGATCTCGATCCCGTACTTCAGGAGCTGCTCCGTCGGCAGAGGACCTCGCCCGAGACGGTCCGCGAGAGACTCGCCCTCGAGGTACTCCATGACGAGGTACTCGGTCTCGCCCTCGCGGTTGACGTCGTAGAGCGCGCAGATGTGCGGGTGCGTGATCTGCGAAATCGTCTTCGCCTCGCGCTCGAAGCGCTGGCGCATCTCCTCGGACGAGGAGAGGTGCGGCGGCAGCACCTTGATCGCGACCGTGCGCTCCAGGCGCGTGTCGCGCGCCTTGTAGACCTCGCCCATGCCGCCGGCGCCGAGCGCGCTCTGGATCTCGTAGGGGCCCAGTTTCGTCCCGGCGGAAAGGGTCATTTCTTCCTCAGATCCGAGACCCAGTCGGACACGACGCGCACGAGCGGCGAGGACTCTTCGTCGACGGGAACGGGGATCAGAATCCGCTTCCCGTCGGGCGACGCGCTCAACCCCGGCGCCGCTCCCAGGCCGCTCGGGCGCGGGAGAGGCTTTCCGCCGAAGAGCGGCTGCGCGGCGCCCACGAGCAGCGACGCTCCGCGTTCTTCCACCGGGACGGCGTAGAGCTTGTTCTCGGATTCCTGGACGAAAAAGATCCGGCCGTTTCCGAGCCAGCCTGGCCAGGAGCCGCCGGCGGAGGAGACCTGCCGCTTCTCGCCGAGACCCGGAAAAGGGACCGCGTAGATTTCACGGCGCCCCGACTCGTTGGAGGAATACGCCAGCCACTTTCCATCGGGCGAGATCGCGGCGGCGATCTCTTCGGCCGGCGTCGCGATCAGGGGACGCGGGGGCTTGCTGCCGTCGACGTCCATCAGCCACAGGTCGAGGCCGCCCGTCTTGGTGTCCTGAACCCGGAACACGATGAACTTTCCGTCCGGCGACCACGAGAGCGGCCAGGTGTTGGTCTTGGCGGGCCAGAGCATCTTCGGCTCGGACGTCGAATCGGCCGACTTCATGGCGATCCCGCCGCCGACCTCGCCGTAGACCACGAGCTTGCCGTCCGGCGACCACAGAGGAAAGTAGCTTCCCTGTCCCCCGAAAACGAAGCGCGAGCTGACGCCGCGGTCGAGCTCGTAGATCCAGACCTCGGGAATCGTTCCGCTCGGGCCGCCGAGAATCGTGGCGCCGGCGTGCAGACCGTCCGGCGACATCGAGGTCGTCGCGACGTTTCCGGGCTCACCGACTCTCCCGAGCTCTTTGCCGTCGAGATCGAACCAGGTCAGCTGTGTCCGGCGTGCCATGCCTCCCGTGTGGAAGACGAGGCGCCCCGTCTGAGATGCCGAGAAGTTCCCGGACCAGCGCGGCGCCGTAAAGCGCACGTGCTCGGCGATCGGCACCGCCTCGCCCCGGGTTTGCGCGCTCGATGCGTCGAACGGCTGAGCCATCAGGTTGCCCTCGCGCAAGAAGAGCAGGTAACCGGGCCACGCGTATCGGCCTTCGCTCGACTCTTTCGCGACGACGGTGCTCTTTCCGGTATCGAGGTCCAGACACTCGATCGCGGTCGACTTGTCCTTGTCCGAGGTGACCGAGCCGGAGAGGTAGAGGACCCTCCTGCCGCCGGGAAGAAACCACGGCAGCCGGTCCGTGGCCCCCGCTTGGTCCTCTTTCGTCAGCATCGTCGGGCTGCCCCCGGCGGCGGGAACTTTCGAGAGACCTCCGAAGGGACCGGGCGCGAACACGATGACGTCCCGGTCGCCCCAGCTGGCGCCGCGCCCGTCGGGAGCGTCGCAGATCGTCTGCACGGTCCCACCGGAGGCGGGCACCTTCTTCAACTTGTGCTCGGCGAAGAACCCGATGAACTTGCTGTCGGGCGACCAGAACGGACAGGTCGCGTCCTCCGTGCCCGAGAGCGGCTGCACGGCGAAGCCGTCCATCCGGCGCACCCAGAGCTGCTTCTTCCCATCCGATCCGCTGGCGACGATGGTGAGCGTCGTTCCGTCCGGCGACAGCGCCAGCGACGTGTTCTGCGGATCGAAGTCCATCCTCGGGGGCAAATCGATCGACGCGCGCAAAAGCGGCCCTGGCGCGGGCCGGCGCAGCGACCAGGCCGCCCCGAACGCGATCGCGCCGGCGACGACGGCCGCCGCGATCGGCAGCCACGGCGCGCGGCGCCGCGCGGACTGAGGCACCGGCGCGGGAATCCCCGACTGCGAGCCGCCCTCGGCGATCCACTTCAGCTCCGACTTCAGGTCCGCCGCGTTCTGCCAGCGGTCCTCCGGGTCCTTGGCGAGGCAGCGTTTGACGACGCGATCCAGGGCCGCCGGAGTCATCGGCGCGGCCGCCGAGATCGGCTGAGGCTCCTCCTTCATGATCGACGAGATCAACGACGCCTGGCTCGATCCGGAGAACGCCTTGCGCCCCGTCGCCATCTCGTACAGAACGCACCCGAAGCTGAAGATGTCCGTCCGCGCGTCCGCCTCGCGCCCCTCCAGCTGCTCCGGCGCCATGTACTGGAACGTCCCCAGGATCGTCCCTTCCTGCGTCAGGTTGTTGTTCGCCGACCCCATCACGGTCGGCAGCGACGTCGCCCCGGATGCCGGCGGCTGCGCCGTCATCGCCTTCGCCAGCCCGAAATCGAGGAGCTTCACTCCCGACTTCGTGAGCATGACGTTGCCCGGCTTCAGGTCCCGGTGGACGATCCCCTGCCGGTGCGCCTTGTCCAGCGCGTCCGCGATCTCCGTCCCGTATCGCAGCGTCTGTTCGACCGGCAGCGATCCCGTCGCCAGCCGATCCGCCAGCGTCTGCCCCTCGAGCAGCTCCATGACCAGGTACTCGACCCCGTCCTGGTTGCCGACGTCGTAGAGCGCGCAGATGTGCGAGTGCGACAGCTGCGAGATCGTCTTCGCCTCGCGCTCGAAACGCTGACGCACCTCGGGCGAGGCCGAGAGATGCTGCGGCAGCACCTTGATCGCCACCGACCGATCCAGGCGCGTGTCCTTCGCCCGGTACACCTCCCCCATCCCGCCGGCGCCCAAAGGCGCGAGGATCTCGTAAGGCCCGAGCTTCGTTCCGACCGGCAGCGCCATCTACTTCCTCGCCAGGTCCGCCCGCCAGTCGGAGACGAACCGGATCTGCGCCGACGAGCTGTCGTCCACCGGCACCGCGATGAGGAGGCGCTTGCCGTCGCGCGTCACGTCGATCGGACCGCGCGGCGGAACCTTGCCGCCGAACAGAGGTCGCGGCGCCGCCATCCGGATCGAATCGCCCTGGACGTCGAAGTCCACCGCGAACATTTTCCCGTCGGACGGCTGAAAGTAGAGGATCGAGCGGTTCCCGAGCCAGTTGCCGAACGCGCCTCCCGACGTCGAGACCTGCCGCTTCTCTCCGAGTCCCGGATACGGCACGACGTAGAGCTCCTGGCGCCCGGTCTCGTTCGAGACGTACAGCAGCCACTTGCCGTCGGGCGATATCGCGCCGTTGATGAACTCGCTCGGGTCTGTCGCGAAGAGCCGCCGCGGTTTGGCGTCTCCGTCCAGCGGGAGATCGCTCAGGTCCACGCCGCCGCCCGTCGGGTCCTGCACGCGCAGCAGCATCCGCTTGCCGTCCGGCGACCAGCCGAGCGCCCAGACGTTCGTCGTCATCTTCAGAACGAGCCTGCCCTCGGACCCGCCGTCGGCGGGCTTGACGCGAATTCCGGAGCCCGGGTCGCCGTATGCGATCTCGCGGCCATCGGGCGACCAGACGGGAAAATTCGCGCCCTGATCCCCGAACGTGAACCGGGTGCCGACGCCTCGCTCGAGGTCGTAGAGGCGAACCTCGGGTCGGGCGTTGTGGCTGCCAATGACGGTCGCCGCGACTCGCCGCGCGTCGGGCGAGAGGGCTACGGTGAAAAAGCTGGCGGCCTCGCCCACCTGGCCGAGCTCCTTGCCGTCGAGGTCGAACCACGTCAGGCGGCTCTTTCGGATGGCCTCGCTGCTCTGAAACACCAGCCGACCGGTGTTCGAGAACGTGAAGTTGCCGAGCCAGCGAAACGCCTCGAACGCTATTCCCTCGGCGACCGGGATCGGCGCTCCCGTCAACCTCATCGACGAGGGATCGAATGACTGGAGAAGCAGGTTGCCTTCGCGCACGAACGCGAGGTATCCGGGCTCGACGAAGCGGCCCTCGCTGTTTTCCCGGGCGATTATGGTCGACTTGCCGGTCGCGAGGTCGAGCTCCCGGATCTCGCTGTTCTTGCTCGCGTCCGAGAGCTGGGCTCCGGCGAAATAGAGCAGGCGCTTGCCGCCGGGCAGGAACCACGGCATCCGGTGGGTGCCGCCGGCGACCTCCACCCGGGTCAGCGTCTCGGGAGAGCCGCCCGAGGCCGACACCTTCGAGAGGCCCGTGAAGGGCGCGGGGGAGAAGACGATCAGGTCGTTCTCGTTCCAGGTTCCCCCGCGGCCGTCCTGCGCTTCGCAGATCGTGAGCGCCGGACCACCGGCAGCCGGCACGCGCCTGAGCTTGCGATCGGCGAAGAAGCCGATGGACTTGCTGTCGGGCGACCAGAAGGGCATTACTCCGCCCTCGGTGCCGGCGATGGCCTGGACGGCGAAACCGTCCATTCGTCGGACATAGATCTCGCGCTTTCCGTCGGACCCCGTCGCCGCGAAGGCGAGCGTCGTTCCGTCCGGCGACAGCGCGATCGAGCTCCACCGTTCGAGCTCCATCTGGCCCGGAAGGTCGATCGAGGAACGCGTCACCGCCGACTCGGGAGTGCGGCGCAGGGAACGGCCGCCGAGGAACGCGAGCGCCGCGAAAAGGACCGCCGCGGCCCACGGCGCCCACGCGCCTCGCCGCCGTGCCGGCGCCGCGGCGACCGGTGCCGGGATTCCCGACTGCGAGCCGCCCTCCCCGATCCACTTCAGCTCGGATTTCAGGTCCGCCGCGTTCTGCCAGCGGTCCTCCGGGTCCTTCGAGAGGCACCGCTTCACCACGCGCTCCAGTGCCGGCGGCGTCGCCGGAGCCGTCGCCGAGATCGGCGCCGGATCCTCCTTCATGATCGACGAGATCAAAGACGCCTGGCTCGCGCCCACGAACGCCTTCCGCCCCGTCGCCATCTCGTACAGCACGCACCCGAACGCGAAGATGTCCGTCCGCGCGTCCGCGTCGCGGCCCTCCAGCTGCTCCGGCGCCATGTACTGGAAGGTCCCCAGGATCGTCCCCGCCTCCGTCAGGTTCTCCTTCTGGCTGCCCATCACCGTCGGCAAGGATGTCACCGCCGACTGCACCGGCGGCGCCATCGCCTTCGCGAGGCCGAAGTCCAGAAGCTTCACGCCCGACTTCGTCAGCATCACGTTGGCCGGCTTCAGGTCCCGGTGGACGATCCCCTGCCGGTGCGCCTTGTCGAGGGCGTCGGCGATCTCGGTGCCGTACCGCAGCGTCTGCTCGAGCGGCAGCGCCCCCTTGCCGAGCCGGTCGCCGAGCGTCTCGCCCTCGAGCAGCTCCATGACGAGGTACTCGACGCCGTCCTGGTTGCCGACGTCATAGAGCGCGCAGATGTGCGAGTGCGACAGCTGCGAGATCGTCTTCGCCTCGCGCTCGAAACGTTGACGCACCTCGGGCGAGGCCGAGAGATGCTGCGGCAGCACCTTGATCGCCACCGACCGATCCAGGCGCGTGTCCTTCGCCTTGTACACCTCGCCCATGCCGCCCGCTCCGAGCGGAGCGACGATCTCGTAAGGACCGAGTTTGGTCCCCGCAGAAAGAGTCACGGCGAATCCCCCTCAGGCTCCGAGCCTTTCACGCGTGCTACTTCCCCAGGTCTGCCCACCAATTCAGGACGATCGTCGTCGGCGTAATGGAGTCGCGCGCCGGGGTCGCGACCAGCAGGAAACGCTGGCCGTCCTTCGACGGGAGAAAGTGGTTGCGCGCCAGTGTGGTGTCGAGGTGAAGGGGAAAGAGCTCTTTCGGCACTCCCGCTTCGAACGTCGCGCCCCCCGTCACATCGACCGCCATGAGCTTTTGATCCAGCGAGCGATAAAACAGCTCCTTGCCGTCGCCTCGCCAGTGAGGCTGATTTCCGCCCGCCGAGGAGACCTGCCACTTTCCGCCGGGGCCCGGGAAAGACTGCACGTAGATCTCCGGGCGCCCGGACTCGTTCGACTGGTAGGCGAGGTAGCGGCCATCCGGCGAGAAGGACGGCATTGAGCTCCGCGAACGGCGTCTTCAGCCAGGGATAGGCTTTCTTGTCGCCGAAGGTGGGCAGAATCCAGAGGTCGAAGCCCGTTCCTTTCCCCTGCGACGCGAAGACGATGAACCGCCCGTCCGCCGACCAGTCGGTCACGAACGTGACACCATCGAATTTCCCGAGTGTCGTTTCGGCTCCCTGGCCGTCGGCGGTCCTCTCGACCAGGTCGTCGCCGACGGAGTAGACGATCCGGCTGCCGTCGGGCGAGAACATCGGCACGGAGGCGTCTAACGGCGAAAAGCTGAAGCGCGAGCTCACGTTCCGGTTGAGGTCCCGGACCCAGATGTCCTCTTTTCCGGTTCGGGTGTCCACGACGTCGAACGCGAGATGGCGGCCGTCCGAGGAGAGGCACGGGTCGGCATAGCGCGACGGATCGCCCTCCGTCTGGAGCTCCTTGCCGGTCCGGTCCACCCAGACGAGCCGGTCCGTCATTTCGCCGGTCCGATAGGCGAGCGTACCCTCGCGCGACACCGAAAAGCGCGCCAGTCCCACGCTGTCCGTGCCGACCTGCTCGGCGAGAGGGATCGGTTCGCCTGTGGTCTTCAGAGTCTTTGCGTCGAACCGCTGTGCGACCAGGGTCCGGTCGCGCAGGAACAGGAGGTAGCCGGGGTCGACGTAGGTGATCTGCGACTGGGCTGGCGCAAACGGCTGAGTCTGCTTCGAATCGAGCGATCCGATGCGGTACATGCTCTCGGTGACCTTCGGCGCGATCGCCAGGAACAGGAAATGCTTTCCGTCCGGCAGGAACGCGGGCCAACCCACCTCAGCCGACTTCACGTCGGCGGGCTGGATCAGCGTCTCGGCGGTGCCACCCGAGGCGGAAACGCGCCGGATCGGGTCGTTTCCGGTGCCGTCGAAGAGAATGACTCCTTCGGGGCTCCACGTGCCGTCGGAGCCCCTCGGCGCATCGCAGATCTTCTGGGGCGGCCCCCCCGACACGTCCACTTTCATGAGTTTGCCGTCGGCGAAGAAGGCGACGTACTTTCCGTCGGGAGACCAGAAGCCGCGCTTGGTGTCTTCCGTTCCCGCGAGCGGATGGGCCTGAAGGGCATTCATGGGCCGGATCCAGATCCGGTTTCTTCCGCTCGTGTCGGTCGCGTCGAACGCGAGAAAGCGGCCGTCCGGCGAGATCTTCGGCGCGTCGATCGTCGAGACCTCCGGCGGAACGCCGATCTCGAAGCGCATCGTGCGGCGAGGCGTCGGCGTCCGCTTCCAGAAACCGAACCCGAGCGCGGCGGCGGCCAGGGCGGCGACCGCGGCGACGCCCCAGGCGAGCTTCTCCCGGTTCTTGCGGCGCGCCACGACCGGCGCGGGCAGTCCCGCCTGCGACCCACCCTCCGCGATCCACTGAAGCTGGAGCTTGGCGTCGTGCGCCGTCTGGAACCGATCCTCCGGATCCTTGGCGAGGCAGGTCTTCACGACGCGGTTCAGGGCCGGCGGCATCATCGGGGAAACTTCGGTGATCGATGGCGGGTCGTCTCGCAGGATCGAGCCGATCAACGACGCCTGGCTCCTGCCCGTGAACGCCTTCCTGCCCGTCGCCATCTCGTAGAGCACGGCGCCGAAGGCGAAAATGTCCGACCGCGAATCGGCCTCGCCCCCCTCGAGCTGCTCGGGCGCGATGTACTGGAGCGTGCCGAGCACGGTTCCCTGCTCGGTGAGCGGCTGGCTCGCCTGGGCCTCGGTCGCCATCACCGAGGCGCCGGAAATCGGCCGCGCGCCCGCCGTCGCCAGAGGCTTCGCCAGCCCGAAGTCGAGCAGCTTCACTCCCGACTTCGTGATCATCACGTTGCCGGGCTTGAGGTCCCGATGGACGATCCCCTGCCGGTGCGCCTTGTCCAACGCATCGGCGATCTCGATCCCGTAGTGCAGGATCTGCTCGGTCGGCAGCGGACCCTTCCCGAGACGGGCGGCCAGCGACTCGCCCTCGAGAAGCTCCATGACGAGATACTCGACGTCGCCTTCCCGCCCGACGTCGAACAGGGCGCAGATGTGCGGGTGCGAAAACTGCGAGATCGTCTTCGCCTCGCGCTCGAACCGCTGGCGGATCTCCTCGTTCGATGCCAGGTGTTCCGGAAGCACCTTGACGGCGACGTCGCGGTCGAGCCGCGTGTCGCGCGCCTTGTAGACCTCGCCCATCCCGCCCGCCCCGATCGGCGCGACGATCTCGTAGGGACCGAGGCGCGTGCCGGCGGAAAGCGTCATGTCCTCACGCGGTCATCCCGAGGAGCCCTTCGACTTCGCTCAGGGCAGGCTCC